>JBGCEJ010000063.1:0-22491 GCA_045106235.1 Myxococcota bacterium | reverse complement strand
GCCCGCCGACGAAATTCTGATTGAGTCCGGTGGCTTGCACTCGTGCAACGCCGTCGCCTAGCCCGCCTGTTCAGTCACATCTGGTCACAGGATGGGCACACTCGTCCGCCGCGTCGCGCCTCGTGATCCCACTCCGCCGCGGGCATAAGGCATAAAGAGGCATCTTCCCGACCAAGCGCCCTTCCTCAGCCTGGATCGACCGAACCCGGCCCCGTCTCGACGGACGCAGGCGCTCGACTACCGGCGATCGTCAAGTCCACGGTTCCCCCGTCCCGTCGCGCGGCCTGGGCCGAACTTCTACAGCGCGTCTTTGAGGTCGACGCGCTGCGCTGCCCCGCATGCGGTGGTCGGATGCGGGTCCTGTCGGCGATTACGGAGCCCGACGTAGCACGCCGGATCCTGGAATGCCTCCACATGCCTTCGCGGGCTCCGCCGCTCGACGAAGCAAAGGGAGAGCCTGACGGTGTGCCGACCGAGGAGTCGGCGCTCAATCTGACCTGGGATGACGACCCTGGCTTCGACTTCGACCAGTCGAATCCCGAGGACAGCTGATCGTCATCGGCCGATCCGAGTGCGCGGATCGATCGGCACATCAAGTCGAGCCGGCTTGGAGGAATGCTGATCGAATCGGATCGGCCGTGTGGACTCACTCGCCCTCGCTTCAACGACCCCGCGGGCGAACACGCACCCTAGGCCGCCCGAGCGCGCGGCAAGCTTGAAATCGCCCCGGAACGGGCCCCTTCGGCCCTAATTGTCAGAACGCCTAGTATCGGTGGTGCGGGAAACCCCGCTTGAACTGCCTATTCCCCAAAGTCGCGCAATCGACGAATTCGGACAGGTCCAGCCGACTCGATCGCTATGGCGAGCGAAGTATGCCCCTTCCAACACCTATCATTACAACGCGATTCAAACCTGGCAGATTGCGCCCAGCGGCGAGGCCCTGAATACCTATGCCTAATCTTGAAAACGATCGACCTCACGCGAGCGGGCGGTTTCGGTGGCGCGGGCCTTACCGAACGCACATAACACGAATACGGCCCTGCGCTTTCGTGATAATGGTGGTGATTGCGACCGCGCTCACGCTCAGCTGTGCTGGCTTCTCGGAGAGTTCGAGCGAAAGCGCCTCCGGCCTTTCGAACCCGACCGCAGCCAGGATTTCGGCCGGTCCCGAAACCCCCAAACTCGGCCGCGCGCCCGCTCCGGACGCGCTCTTGCAAGTCCGAATTCGAATCGCTCCAGACGGAAGCAACCTCCCCGCTGGAAGCGGAACCGCCGCCGAGGGCGAAGCGGTCTACGTCGCCCACTGCCTTCGATGCCACGGCCTAGGCGGCGCGGGCAAGCCCGCCGATCGACTCGTCGGCGGCATGGGGAGCTTGGCCGAGCCGCGCCCGATCAAGACCGTGGGGAGCTATTGGCCGCGATCGGCCATTCTCTTCGACTATGTGCGCCGCGCCATGCCCTATGATCGCCCCGGTTCACTCAGCAATCGTGAGGTCTACGCAATCGCTGCCTATCTACTGGCAGAAAATCAGATCATCGACGCTCAAGCCGAGATGAATGCGAAGACGCTTCCCCAGGTTGAAATGCCAAATCGGGACGGCTTCGTGGCGGACGAGACCACACCATTCACGGGCAGCCCGACGCCAGCGCAAGGCCGTGTTTCAGGGGAACGCTGAGCCTGCAAGGCCCCTCTTAGATCCGCTGTTGCCTGAAAAGGGGACACGCGCTGTTCCCGCGGTTCTGCAGTCTCCCGGCGGGCCTGGCGACCCGGGCGGGTCGAGAGTCGAAGAGCCTCGTTCTTGCGATCGTCCTCACTCTCATCTACCTCTCCGACCGAACATGAAGAATCGCCCTGCCCCGCAAGGGAGGAGACACAGCGTGAAATCATCTATTTCCGCCCGCGGCAGCGTGCTCGGCGCCGCTCGCAAAGAACGCTGCCTCGCACTCGCGCTCCTACTCTGGGCGCTCTTCGTATTTGCTGCGTGTGCCGATGAGTCCAAAAGCGGACAAAAGGCAGCGGGTTCATTCGCGGCGCTTCCGGCGCTTCGAGAGTCGTCTCTCGATTTCTACAAGATCGGAAAGTCCCCCAAAGATGAGTGGAAGCTTCCCAATCGACTAAATGAAATCTCCGGTCTCGCCACGACACAGGATCGACGCCTCTTCGCGCATAACGACGAACGGGGCATCCTTTACGAGATCGACACGGACGACGGGGACATTCTAAAGAGCTTTCATCTCGGAAAAGAAGGGATCAAAGCCGACTTCGAAGGCATCACCGTCGTCGAGGAATCCTTCTTTCTCGTCACAAGCAAAGGCACACTCTACGAAACCGTCGAAGGCGCCGATGACGAAGAAGTCAAGTACGTGACCTACGACTCCGGCGTGGGGGATGTCTGCGAAGTCGAAGGGCTTGAGTACGAACCCGACGACCGCACGCTCCTCCTCGCCTGCAAGACGACTCGCGGCTCTCGCTTGAAAGACGGAATCGCGATCTTTCGCTGGTCCCTCGACAAACATGCTTTGTTGGAGCCGAATTTCATCTGGGTCTCCGAGGACGAAATCCGGCGGCACCTCCCCCAGAAGCACTTCCATCCCTCTGGCATCGCCCGCCACCCCACGAGCAAAACCTACTTCGTCATCTCGGCTCGAGAACACGCTCTGATCGAGATCACACCGAGTGGGACAATCGTCGACGCCAAGGATCTCAAGGAGGGCCGGCATCCACACGCCGAGGGCATCGCCTTCAGCCTGCGAAAAAGCGGGGCCCTCGACTTGATGATCAGCGATGAAGGGGATGATCGGCGAGCCCGCATCGCGCGATATCGAGATCGATCCGTTAAAAAGTAGCGATGGATGCGCAACTCCCCGGAAGCACGGCAGACGCCGATGCGCCGATCTGACGCGCAGTGAGGATTGCGGACAATCTTCGCGCTCAACCCCCTAGCCCATTCCACCGAATCATGGGATAATATTCCCAAGATGAGTAATCGACCTGACTCTGCGCTCGAGCGTGCTGTGATCACGCTGCTCCGGCCCCTCGCTCGGCTTATGCTGAAGCGAGGGATCGCCTTTGGGGAATTCGCAGAGCTGGCCAAGCGGGCCTACGCCGAAACCGCCCAGCATGACTTCGTCGTTCCGGGACGCAAACTGACGATCTCGCGCGTCGCGGTTCTCACGGGGCTGACGCGCAAAGAAGCGAGTCGTCTCGTTCGACCTGAAGGCGTGGCCGAAGGCGATGAGCCCCGCCGAAAGGTCAACCGAGCAGCCAGAGTGGTTTCCGCCTGGGTCGGCGATGCAAAATACCGCGACGGGCGCGGCGGCCCGGCCTCCCTCGACTTCGAAGCCCCTTCCGACGATCCCGGCGCGCCGAGCTTCTCGACCCTGGTCTCGGAACATAGTGGCGACATGACACCCCGCGCCGTGCTGGACGAACTCCTCCGCGTGGGCGCCGTGGATCATTTAAAAGACGGCCGGCTTCGACTGGTCCAGCGCGCCTATATCCCCGAAGCCGATGAACTCACAAAGATCGATATCTTGGGTACGGACGTCGCAGACCTCATTTCGGCGGTTGAGCATAATCTCGACCCGGAGAGCGAGGCTCCCCTTTTCCAGCGGAAAGTGGCCTACGACAATCTCCCCGCCGAGTACCTCCCCAAGCTCAAATCACTCCTCGCCAAGAAGGGCCAGCACCTGCTTGAAGAGTTGAATACCGACATGTCTCGCCACGACCGCGACGTGCAAGGCGAATCCGATCACAGCGACCGCACCCGGGCGATGATCGGAATCTACTACTACGAGGAAAAGTCCGATGACAGCTAGTTTCCGGCGAAATTTGAGCGCCGCACTGATTGCTGCACTTCTCTTCTGCGTCGCAGTCTGTGGCTGCGCTCCCGGAGGCGAGGGCTCCGTCGCGGACAACGGCGGAATGAGCGGAACCGGAATCAGCCAGGGTGCCGTCAACTCCTTCGGCAGTATCTTCGTCAACGGCATCGAGTGGGATATCGATTCCGCCACGATCACCCTCGACGGCGTCCCAGCGAACGAGGCGGATCTCCGACTCGGCATGGTCGTTCGCGTCAACGGAGACTTTACGACCACCGGAACCACCGGAACGGCGACTTCGGTCTCCTTCGATTACACCCTAGAGGGCCCAATCGAGAGTGCCCCCGTCGACGTCGGCCCGACCGGCATCGAGAAGAGCTTCACCACCCTCGACCAAACCGTGATCATGAACTCCGAAACCACGGCCTTCGACGGCGGCGCCAGCTTCCTCGGACTCGCCGAAGACGATGTCGTCCAGATCAGCGGCTTCGTCGATGATCTCGGTGCCATTCGAGCAACGCGTATCCTCCTGCTCGGAGCCTTTCCTGCCCTCTCGGACGCAGGACTCCAGGGAATCGTCTCGAACATCGACACCAACCCGGACGGAAGCGGCGACTTCAACATCGGCACGCTCCTCGTCCATTACGACGCAGGAACGACCTTCACAGAAATCACCCGCGAGGATCTCGCGAACGGCGACCGGATCGTCGCCCACGGAATCCTTCGCATCACCGGGACCGATCTCGACGCGACCGAGATTCGGCCCGAAACCCTCGGGCTGGGGAGCGGGGACGCGGAGGAAGCCGAGATCGAAGGCATCGTCTCGAATTTCGTCTCGAATAGCAGCTTCCAAGTCAGCGGAACACCCATCGACGCGTCCGCGGCCACCTTCGATCCCCCAGGCTTCATCGTCATGAACGGGTTCGAAGTCGAAGTCGAGGGAAGCCTCGTGAACGGTGTACTGATCGCGGATCGCGTCGAATCCGAAGGTGTATCCGACAATGTCAGGATCGAAGCAGCGGTCTCCAGCATCAACAGCGCTGCTCGGGAACTCACGGTTCTCGGCGTCACCGTCATCGTCGATGGCGACGTCCGCATCGAGGATGACCGCGACGACCTGGACAATTTCGGGTTCGACGATATCCAGGTCGACGATTTCCTCGAAATTCGAGGCGTCCAGACAGGACCGACCACGATTCTCGCGCTGCGCATCGAGCGGATAGAGGACGAGGATGACCTCTTTTTAGAGGGTCCCGTCACGGCTCTCGACATCAACGCCCCGAGCCTCTCCATCATGGGCCAAAGCATTCCGATTGTCTCGGGCACCCTGTACTTCGACGATCTCGATCAGGCCCGGACGGAAGAAGAATTCTTCCGAACCCCCGGAGACGTGATGCTGGGCGATCTGGTCAAGGCCACCGATGAGGACGCTGCGAACCTTCGCGTCCTCGGCGTCGCGGACGAAGTCGAGCTCGAGTAGCCCTCTCGTCGCCGCTGGGTCTCCCCGGCTCCCTTCCCCCACAGCGCTCTTCAGAACGCTTCGCCGCCCGGCAGAGCGGCTTGGCTCCGCCTTGGTGTGGCCTCCCCTGCGCGAAATCCGAAGAGCCCTCCCCCCTCGGCTGGCGCGTAACGCTCTCCTAGGGGCGAACTGAATCCTGAGGACATTTCCACCCCCAAAATCTGTGACGGCCGTCCTACACGACCGAAACCTAAAACTTCGTTCATCATTTCTTCTTGCAATCTTCTATTTTTTGGGATTATATTCCCAAATATGAAACCGAGACAACTCACCAGCCCCTCCGTCATGCCCGATCAAGACGCCAAGCCAGCCGCGACCCAGCTGACCTTCGAGCGGCTCGAACTCAAGTTCTTGATCGACGAAGTCGTGGCCGATCGGATCCGCGACGAAATTGGCGCTGTCTGCGCGGCGGATCGGCATAGTCGCGCGGGCCGCCGAGCGGGCAGCAACGGCTACACGATCAATTCGCTCTATCTGGATACGCCCGGCCTCGCCTTCCACCACGCGAAGGAACGCGGCGACCCGGACCGCGTAAAACTCCGCGTTCGCACGTATTCGCCGGACTCGCTGGCAACGCTCGAGGTGAAGCGCCGACGCTCGAACGTGATTGAAAAGCGACGCGCAGTCGTTCGACGCGAAGATGTCCCGAATGCCGTGCGCGGCGTGATCGATTCAGATCAAATGGACGGCAAAGGCGACAAGGCCCTCCAGGAATTCGCCTATATCGTTGCGACTTCCGGCGCCCTCCCGAAGCTCAGCGTTCGCTATGAGCGCGAGGCCTACGAATCCCAAGTCGATCCTTACGCGCGCGTCACCTTCGATCGCAATATTCGAATCCAGCCCGCCTCCACCTGGGACCTCTTTCCTGCCGAACACGGGTGGTCTCACTTCGATGATTTCTGGCGCCTCAATCTGCCCACCCATCCGATCGTGCTCGAGCTCAAGTGTGAGACCGCGAAGATCCCCTGCTGGATGACGGACGTGATTCGCCGGAATCAGCTCGAGCAAACGAGCTTCTCGAAATACTCGATCGGAACTTGCATCAGCCACTGGTTACAAGGCAGCGACGTCAGCAGCGCTCGCTCCCTAGGAGCACTCGGATGAATATTGAAACACTTGGACTTTGGATCGCGGATTCCGCTGCAACGGGCACTTGGATCGCACCCTTTTCTTCACTGCTCGGCGCGTTTCTCTTAAGCCAGGCCCTGGCTTGGGTGTACGAGCGAACTTATGTCGGCCTGAGCTACTCGAGGGGCTTCAGTCATACGCTGGTCCTCGTCTGCATCTCGGCCTCGATTCTCGTGCTGTCCATGAGCCACTCGATTGTGGCGGGGATTGGACTCTTCGGCGTCTTGTCGATGATTCGGTTCCGGACAGATTTGAAAACGTCTAGAGATCTCGTCTTCGTGATGGGATCCGCCGCGCTCGGCGTCACAACGGGCGTCGGCGCTTGGACCGTGGGCCTCCTCGGCACGGCGACGTTATGCGGTGTTGCGCTCTACCTCTCCGCCGGGCCATTCGGATCCCGGACGCGGTTCGACGGCGTTCTGCGCTTCAACGTGGAGCCTTCCCCCGAAGCCGACTCTACGATTCAGCGACTCCTCGACGCCTATTGCCGGCGCAGCGTCCTACTCAGCACGGTCGACGTCGACTCAGGGCGCCTCGCTGAACACATGTATCAGATCAAATTTTTTGAACCCGAAGACCGAACGTCTCTGCTAGAGGGCCTTCGCAACGATGCCCGCGCGCAAGAGACTCGACTGATGCTCCAAGACTCGACTTCCGAGTACTGATTCCAAGTACTGAAATCCAGATGATGAAAGGCGAGGTTCACATGACTTCAAATGAACAACCCCTCAAAAAGCAACTCATTCGATCGAGCGACGCGCTCTTCGACGTATTGGGAATGAGACCCCTTGGCATCTTCGTCTTCGCAAGCAGTGCTCTGCTCTTCTTGTATGTCATCGGACTCTCCGCCGGTGCAACCCGCGCCGACGCAGTTGCGGTCGCCGGGCTGGTGAAGCATCCATCCCTCGTCTCTTCTTTCACGACCCAGGTTTTCGTCCAACCTGGGGATCGGGTCGAAGTCGGCGCCCCCCTCGCGGAGCTCTCCTCTCATTTCATCGATCAGGACCTTGAACGGATCGCGCTCGAACTCGATCTCGTCCTCAACGAATCAGAGCTTCGAAAGGCCCAGCATACCGAGGATCGCCGCCACCTCGGCGCGACTTCGCGGGGTGCCTCTTCGAACGGGTCTGTGATTGATCAGTTGGCCGAAGCCCACTTCGAGAAGCAGATCGCGGTCCTGGAGCATCGCAAGCAGCGCCTCCTCGAAAAGCGCGGCGCACTCGTCATCAAAGCCACTGCGGCGGGGATCGTTGCAGAAGTCGCACGCGTGGGCGCTTCGATCGCCGCCGGCGCCTCCGTCGCCTCCGTTATGCCCGCCTTCGCGGAGGAGATCGTCGCGTACGTTGCGCCGACCATCGATCCCTCCCGAATCGAGGCAGGGGTCGCCGCCTATCTGATTGGCGTGTCGACGGATGATTGTCAGGAGCCGGGACGCGTCCGCAATCGCGGGGCGCGCGTCGAAGAAGCGCCGAAGCAACTCACTCAGCTTATGGGCCTCGCAATGCACGGCATGCCGGTCCATATCACCATCCCCCGCGATTGCCGGCTGATCAACGGCCAGGTCCTCGCCCTTAACTTCCGAAATGAGGACGCATGATGTTCAAATATCACTCCTATCTGATATCGGGCTGCATCGCCCTCATGGTCGTACTGGTCGGGCTCAGCGCAGAAGCAAAAGACGAAGGCCAGGAGTCCAAGCCCGAGTCACTGACCGTGACCGAAGAGCTCCTCCAAACCCTTCGGCGCGAAGGGAAACTCAGCGAAGTGAGCTACCAGAAGCTTCTCGCGCGGCACGAGGAAGAACGGAAGGCGAAGAAACGCGAAAAGAAGAAGGACTGGAAGTTCAAATGGAAGAACGGTCTCCGCTTCGAACGCCGAGACGGTCAACATAAGCTCAAGATCGCAGGGCATATGCAAAACGACTGGGCCTTGATCGACTACGACAGCGACACGGCTCAGGCGGAAGGCATCGACGATGAAGATCTCTTCACTGGAACAGAGTTCCGCCGCGCGCGGATTGCGTTCACGGGCCAGCTGTATAAGCGAGTCGGATTCAAGGCGCAGGTTGATTTTTCGAACGGCGGCGCTGACTTCAAGGGCATGTGGGTCTCGCTGCGAAAGCTTGGTCCTCTGGGTGAGCTCAAGATCGGCCAAGTTAGAGAGCCCTTTTCGCTTGAGGGAATGACCGGGTCCAAGTACTTGACCTTCATGGAACGCGCTCTCCCCAACGCCTTGGTCCCGGACCGAGGCACGGGTTTCAAATTCATGAATGCGCCCCTGGACGGACGCGTGACGTGGTCCGTCGCCGCATTGCGACGCACAGACGATACCGGCCGTGATTTCAGCGGGGATTCGGCGTACGACGTCGGTGCGCGCGTGACGGCGCTGCCCCTCTACCGAGAGAAGGGCAAGCATCTCATTCATGTGGGCGCTTCCTATATCCATCAGTTTCGATCGGGTGATGAAACGGTCCAGTATCGCGCGCGCCCAGAAGCCGCCCTCGCCCGCCGCTTGATCAACACCGGCAACCTCGATACCCGAGGACAAGATCTCTTCGGAGTCGAGCTTGCCGTCGTTTCCGGGCCGTTCTCATTCCAGAGTGAGATGATCGGATCGATCGTCAACCAGCGGGCGGGAAGCGAAGCATTTCTTTGGGGCGCATACGGCATGGCCACCCTCTCCTTGACCGGTGAGCATCGCGTCTTCAAGAAGGACTCCGCGACCTTTGGCCGGCTCGAGCCGACCCATGACTTCAACCCTGAAAAGGGGCATTGGGGGGCGTGGGAACTCGCGGCCCGCGTGTCCTATCTCGATCTCGACGACGGGGATGTCGAAGGCGGGCAGCTCCGCGATGTCACGGCGGGAGTCAACTGGTACCTCTATTCGAATTTCCGCTGGATGCTCAACTATGTGCTCTCCGACGTAAAGGGAGCGGGCATCACAAACATCGGCCTAATGCGCTTCCAATTCGATTTCTAATCCACGAACGGACGGGACTTTCTCCTCATGACTTCTCTTACCACCATTCCGATTGAAATTTGGTTAGCTGGAGGCATCGCCTTGTACATGGCGTGGTCGATCGGCGCGAACGATGTCGCGAATGCCATGGGCACGAGCGTCGGCTCCGGTGCCCTGACAATTTGGGCGGCGATCTTTGTCGCAGCGATCTTCGAGTTCTCAGGCGCGTTTCTGGCCGGTGGCCACGTCACGGACACCGTGCGCAAAGGCATGCTCGATATGAGCCTGATGACCAATGATCAGCTCATCTGGGGCATGCTTGCCTCGCTGATGTCCGCGGCCACGCTTTTGCTCGTCGCCACGAAATTCGGACTTCCGATCTCGACCACGCATTCGATCATCGGCGCCATTGTCGGGTTCGGCGCAGTCAGCATCGGCCCGGAAGCGGTCAAATGGGGCAAAGTTGCGGAGATCGTCGTGAGCTGGATAACGTCGCCACTTCTCTCGGGCACCCTCGCCTTCCTGATCTTCCAGGTCACGAGATCGCTGATTCTCAGTCGAGAAGACCCACTCGCTCGAGTCCGCAAGATTGGTCCCTTCTTCTTCTTCTACGTGTTCTTCATTATTGGTCTCGTCACCCTCTTCAAGGGACTGAAAAATCTCAAGCTCGATCTCACTCTTTCGGAGTCGCTCTTTGCCTCCTTGTGCTTAGGACTCGTCGGCGCACTGATCGGAGCGGTCCTGCTCAAACGAGCGCAGGCCGGCAAAAAAGACCCCGATCAAAGGTTCAGCCAAACCGAAAGAGTCTTCGTCATCCTGCAGATTCTCACGGCCTGTGCGGTGGCCTTCGCCCACGGATCAAACGATGTCGCCAACGCGGTTGGCCCGCTTGCGGCCATTGTCGGAGCCGTCAACGAAGGAACCGAGCTGGCCGGCAAATCCGCAGTTCAACCTTGGATGCTGGCGGTCGGTGGCATCGGGATTGGGGTTGGCCTCGCGACCTGGGGTTACCGCGTCATGGAAACCGTGGGTAAAAAAATCACGGAGCTTACGCCGAGTCGAGGATTCGCCGCTGAACTCGCCGCCGCCACGACGATCGTCTTGGCTTCACGTCTTGGAATACCGGTGTCGACGACCCATACCTTGGTCGGCGCCGTCCTCGGCGTGGGCCTCGCGCGCGGCATTGGCGCGGTCGATCTCCGCGTCGTCGGTCACATCATCACTTCATGGGTAGCCACTTTGCCGGTGGCTGCCGCTCTATCCATCTTCTTTTACTACTTCTTCAAGGGCTTTCTCGGATAGCCGATTCAAAAAGGAGAACACATGGTTTGGATCGATAAGCTTGTAGGCAGTTCCCCGGTCGGGCCGATGCAAAAGCATATGTCCGCAGTGGTTCTCTGCGCCCAAAAAATACTGCCGTTAGTCGAGGCGATGGCCATCGGAGATGACGCCGAGATTACGAAGCGACGTCTGGAGATCGACCAACTCGAACATGAAGCCGACGAGATCAAGCATGCAATCCGGAGCCATATGCCGCCACGCATCATGATGGCCATGGAGCGAAGGGATCTGCTTGAGGTACTCGATTTCCAAGACTCGATTGCGGACGTCGCTCAGGATATCGCGGACCTCGTGGATCAGCGCAGGATGCACCTACCGGACGAGCTGGTGGCCCCTTTTCGGTCGCTCGCGGAGCGAAGTGTGGCGGCCTGTGAATCGGCAAGTCTCATCATCAATGAGCTCGACGAGCTCATCGAGACGGGCTTCGGTGAACGCGAGATCGAGCGTGTCGAAGGCCTGATCGCTGAGCTCGGACGCATAGAGTCCGAAACCGACGAACTCCTCGACGCGGGCTGTCGCAGCGTTTTCAGCATCGAATCCGAACTCGGGGTTGCCTCCGTGTACTGGCATCAACTCCTGCTCTGGATCGCGGACCTTGCAGATAACGCCGAGCGGGTGGGCAATCGCTTTCGACTGCTGATTGCACGTTAAGCCCGGCTCAAAACCGACGCCCGGCGGAAACGTCTCCGCAAGATCTCCAAGCGAGCCGCGTACAGCCTCCGCCACGGCCAGCGCGTTCGACCCGGGGAGCTTCGCGATCGAAATGGCGGCGGTGAGCAGCCCGTCTCCGTCCAAATCGCAGTCTTCGAACGTGATCCCCATGCCGTCGAGACCCGCTTCGTCGTACTCGTCTCCCGTCAGCACCCCATCCTCATCCACATCAGCGGCAGAAAACATCTGAACGACGGCGTCTTCGCCATGCCCGTCCCCTGTCGCCTTCGCCTCCAGCCCGGCCATGAAGGCAAGCGCCGAAATCATCAGCAGGAAGGAAATTTTCATCACACGCCCGCCTTCTGGATCCAAGAGGTGCAGTAGGCCGTCACCGGCACGTTGCCCTTTTGGAAGAGTCCGCATCGACCCGATACCCCATCGTTTTGCAGGAGGAGCTGGCAGTTGGAACAGTTCTTCCCCTCGATCACGGAGATAGGAACGTATTTCACAGCTCCCAGCAGAGCCACGTTCTCCGGGAAATCGGAGACGAGCTTCGTCGCGCTGACGGACTCTCCTTCTTCGTGATGCCCTGCTCGACTCGTCGTGGGCAAGAGGGCTCCGCCGCACACGAGCGCTGCGGCGCCGAGCCCGGAACGGGCCCCTTCGGCCCTAATTGTCAGAACGCCTAGTATCGGCGGTGCGGAAAACGCAGCTTGTTTTTCCTATCCGCCATCGTGAGAGCCTTCGCCCCCCGCCCATTGCGCAGACTCAGTCCCTGCCTCGAAGCTCCTTGGGAACCTGACGTGTTTACTGGAATCGACGGCGGCCGGCCGAAGTCAAAATCAAGACCCCGAGTCCCAGTCCCGTAGTGAGCGTGGGTTCCGGACAGGCGACGAGTTGAGCCATTGAGGTGAGTACTTGTCCAGTGACGGGACTCAGCTCCACGCCGAGATGGCTCGCGTTGGATGAAAGGAGTGAATCGACTTCGTCCGTGAGATCAATCGAATACGGGAAAGTGGATGGGCTGCCAAAGCCTGGGACATTGGCTTCTCGTCCACTGACCGTCGGTCCGCCTGCCTGGAAGTCTGATAGCGTAATCGACCCGTTGCCGGCATACGTTTTCAGTTCATACGATCGTGGCACTGTCGTTACAGAGAGAGAAGTTGTGTTTTGGAAATCAGCTTGGAAAATAATCCGGTTGAGATTGGCTGAAATCGGGAACTCCAGGAATCCGTGCTCGACCGCAAAGCCGTTGATGTTGGTAGTGCTAACAGTTTCGGGGACCAGAGTGATCCCGTTGGAAATGTAGCCTGAGTCAGCTGGGCCCGTTAGGAAGGTGGTGTTCGGATCCGGAGTCATCTCAAACTCGACGAGCCGAAAATTGGCTTCGCCTTGCCCCGCACTCGATCCGCTGCCCCAGTTCACGCGTGGCTCGATGCTTCCAGCGGGCAGGCCCGCGTATCCATCGATTGCGAGTGCTCCATTTACGAAGAGCGAAACCGATTCGAGGATGGGGTCGAATACCATTTCATAGGTGTTGTAATCGGTGAGCGGCGCGGCCGCGACGACACCGCCCATACTGGCTTCGGTCGTTGCGCCTGTGCGATTGAAAAGCGTGACGAATCGTCTTTCGCCGTCGTTGACTTCCAGCAGGATTGCGCCGGTGGTTTGTGCCGAAGGCAGCCTCAGCTCGGCGCGCAACGTCCACCCCATCTGAAGGCCACAGAGTTCATCCGCTGGGAACGTGTGCTGGTACCGGTAGTTGGAACCGCCGCTCGAGTCGAAGTCGCGCACAAACCAGCTCGGACTACCGGAGTCGACGAGCGGGCCGAATGTGACATTTCCCGTCGCCGTTCCAATGACTTGCCAGCCCTCCGTGTTGGGGCTGGAATTGCCGTCATGGGCGATGACCACCTCAGAAGCACTCGCGGAAGTCGTGAGGCCGAAAGCCGCGACGATCAGGAAAGCGAGGAAAGGTGAGGCGGCGAGGGTGGCTTGCAGGGTGGGGGCGGGTCGAATCATGGCGGGGGCTCAGTCCTAGGCTCGCCAGTTGGCGGCAAGATGATCGAATACCGAATGGCGATCTGTGATGAGACTAGCGAACCCTGTTCGGACGAGTAGAGGTCTCAAGACCGTACTTGACAGATGCGCAGGGGGTGCCGGTCTTTTGCTTCCATGGGGATACCTAAGGCATGCGTTCTTGTGCATGAGCCACGGGAGCGTTCTGCCCAGCTCGAGGCGGCCTTCGTCGATCAAGTGGTGAATAGCGAGGGCCGTGATGCCCTTCGTGCAGGAGTGCACACAAGCCATTTTTTGCGCGCTCCCAAGCCCGACTGCGCGCGGCATCCGCGTACCCCGCCCACAGCTCGGCGACCGTATTGACCTGTCCGGCCCACAGACAGGCCGCATCCGATCCATCGAACCTCGGCGATTCACGTTGCGGGCCAGGCGACCTACGTGTGGGATTGATAGCTGGGATCAGCCTTTCGCGTCGGGTCAAAGAAAGGCACTTCGCCGTCGACGGTGCATCTTCGAATCACGCGGCGCTGGGGGAAGTGATCCGAGACGCCGCGGTGGAGCGTGGTGCGCTCGTCCCAAATCGCGAGCTCCCCGAGCCGCCATTTCCATCGAATATGGAAGCGCGGTTCCGCGACGTGGGCGTCGAGGAAGTCGAGGAGCGCGTCGCTCTCGCTTTGGTTCAGGCCGTCGATGCTATGCATCACGCCGCGATCGGTCATGAAGAGGCCCGGAACGGGCCCCTTCGGCCCTAATAGTCAGAACGCCTAGTATCGGCGGTGCGGAAAACGCAGCTTGTTTTTCCTATCCACCCCCACCGCGTACACCCGAAGCATCCCGAAAAGCGGGCATGCGCGAACCGCGTCAGGGCGAGTCAACGCTTTCTACCAAGGCCCGCATCAGCACCTTCATTGTGACCATTTCATCCCCCGCATTCCCGCTCATTCCGCCCTATTCCGTTTCGGAATCCCCTAACCCCTTGTTTTTCCTCAACCCCGTATCAGGCTTCGAACCTGAGGGGGAGTCGTAAGCGATCAGCGAACGACGAGTGCGCGCGCTCGCGCGCGCAAGGGGATTCGAATCCCTCCCGGCGTACCATTTGAGAGGCGCCTCGCTCACTCGACGAGAACTCGACGTCTCCTAATCGTCGCCGTCTCCCCCTTCCGGCGTGCCATTTGAATTCAGGCACTCAGGTTCGTTTTCGTTAGGCCCCTCCTTCAGGTAGCATGAGGCTCTTGCCGCGCCGACCTATCGCCAAATCGAATTCCCCAGCGATAACAAGGAACATCGTCTCGACCGAACGACTCAGGACACTCGTTACCGACCGACCAAGCTGAAGCGCGGAGAGAAGTGGGGATGGAATGCGAGCGGAGCTCAATTGTGAGTGCGCTGGAATATGACGGGTTGGCCCAGGCGCGTAGAATCCATCTTTTCGGACGAAACCATAGCGTGAGGTGGTATTGAGCTGCTTTCAGTGAGAGACCTTCGTGCTCAAGCGGCAGGCATGAGGAGATTCATTCATTGTGAGCTGCTTCTGCATTGACATTGCGCACGCGCGCTGTACGCGCTTTTACGAACAGGAGGCAATTCCGTGCCAAGCCCCAGCCTCGTTGCTCCGGCAGCATTTGTTCTGTTAGTTCTCCCAGGCCTACTTCACGCAGCATCGTTTACTCCACTTGGTGACCTACCCGGTGGAGGCTTCTCGAGCGTGGCATACGCCGTCTCCGCGGACGGATCGATCGTCGTAGGAGGCGGAGAATCCGCATCAGGTACAGAAGCGTTCCTCTGGGATGCCGAAAATGGAATGCAAGCACTAGGAGACCTGCCCGGTGGGAGCTATTTCAGCCAGGCTCGCGGTGTCTCCGCCGACGGTTCCTTTGTTGTGGGGCAAGGGGGATCCGCTGCGGGCAACGAAGGCTTCCTATGGGATGCGACTAACGGAATGCAAGGCCTCGGGGATTTCCCAGAAGGAACCACCGCCAGTAGTGCCTTCGGCGTGTCGGCCGACGGATCAACCATCGTGGGACAAGGGGGCTCCGCGTCGGGCTTTGAAGCCGCCCTCTGGGATGCCGCCAACGGCGTGCAAGGACTAGGGGATCTGCCTGGAGGGCCCTATTCTGGCGTGGCCTTTGACGTCTCCGCCGATGGGTCTGTGGCTGTGGGTCGAGGGAGATCTACATTGGGCGCCGAAGCTTTTATCTGGGACGCGACCCGAGGTATTCACGGGCTCGGAGATCTCTCTGGCGGAAGTTTTTTCAGCCAGGCCTTCGGAATCTCCGATGACGGAAGGATCGTCGTGGGCCAGAGTCGGTCTGCGGCAGGACCGGAAGCTTTTCTCTGGGATGAGGCCAACGGGATGCAAGGCCTCGGTGATTTGCCCGGCGGAGGCTTTGGCAGCCGAGCCTTCGGCATCTCCGCCGATGGATCCATCGTCGTAGGGCAAGCCACGACGGCAGCTCGGGGCGAAGCCTTCCTCTGGGATTCGACTAGTGGCATGCGGAGCCTGCAGGTTTTACTCGCCAGCCTCGGTATCGATCTCATGGGATGGCATTTGGTGGATGCAGCAGGAGTTTCCGCCGACGGGCTGACGATCGTGGGCCGTGGGAGAAATCCGGACGGATTCATTGAGGCGTATGTGGCCGTTGTTCCGGAGCCCGCGACCGGCGTTCTGGTTGGCCTTGGACTTATAGGGCTGGGAAGCTGGCGAAGGACCGTCGACAGGCAAAACAAGCTGCGTTTTCGCCACCACCGACATCTACGCTTGTGACAACTAGGCCCCTGGGGCTGATTGCCGGACCCGTCTCTGGCGAACCTGGACTTCCCCCAAACTCTCGGCACAGGGGGGCCATCTTCTCGCCCTCGAGGAGGCGAGCAATGAATCTGAGTTGGTCGACAGGACGAAGCAAGGCGCCGAAGCCTCCCTTGATCGCGCGGATGAGGACGTTTCGGAGTAGGTACTCACCCTTGCCTCAAAGACTTCCATAGGAAAGCATCCGGACGAGCCGAGAGGCCGAACTCGACTTCGGCTCATATCAAACCTCCTTTGGATCTTATTTCTCGAAAGGAATACCTATGCCCGCCCCTCGCCCTCCGCAGCCCGAGACCCCCGCAGCCAATGCTTTCGAGATCCACAAGGCAGAAGTCGCGGAAGGCATTCAGCTGGCCTTCATCCGCGAAGGGGTCGGCGGATACCCGTTGCTTCTTGTGCATGGTTACCCGGAAACGAAGCGGATCTGGTGGCGCAATATTCGGCCCCTCGCTGCAGCGGGCTTCGAGGTGATCGTTCCCGACCTGCGTGGTTATGGCGATTCAGACCTTTCCGAAGAAGACGAATATGACATTGTGATCTACTCGAGAGATCTCTTTGCTCTGGTCCACGATGTACTTGGACACGAAAAATTCGGGTTGATCGCCGGCGATGTGGGTGGCGCCGTCAGCGTGGACATGGCGAACCGCTACCCCGATCAAGTGGATCGGATGATCTTCTTCAACACGGTGGCGCCCGTCGTGCCAGACGAAGCCGAATGGTATGCCGCACACGGACTCGCCATGAATCCGCTCGAGCATGGCCCGACTGGCGATTACCGAATCCGCCAAGGTCGCGACCACGTGAAGCTACGAGCAGAACTCGACACCCCCGAACGCTGCCGGCAGTACGTGCGCGACTTTTACGAACACCGCCTGCTCGCCTCGCAGTACTCCTTCGATGAAGCGGATTTCGACTTCATGATCGAACCCTTCAGCGATATCAACCGACTTGCGGCAAGCTGGGCACCCTATCAGCTTGAATTCGGCCGACCAATGAGCGAAATGCCCCTGATGATGCAGAAGACCGACACGCCGACCATGATTCTCTACGGCCCCGAAGACCAGATCGTTCCACAGGATTTTGGGAAAAGATGCGAAATCGCATTCCCCAATCATGTGGGCCCGCTTTTGATTCCCGAATGTGGACATTTCCTACAATGGGAGCGGGCGGACGTGCTGAACGATCTATCCCGACTCTATTTCGCAGAGCATCTATCGCGAGACTAGAGCCCAACCTCAAACCCTCCGCGGTCCTCGCCCCTTGAATCGCGGTGCGGGCCGGTGATCTGGGCCGCCCGACGACGATTCCGCCAAAGGGGGGTTCTCTGGCTTCCATGCCGGGCCGCGAAGCGGCGCGAGCAATCCCTCCCGGCGCACCACTTGAATTCGGGTACTTAGGTCGCTTCGTGTTAGGCCCCTGATTCAGGTAGCCGAATGCTCAAGCGGATCCGGTCCGAACAGCCGACCGCATTTCGTTAATATTCGATGCGTTTGCGCACGCGTCTAGCTGCCGCTCGCCCTACGCACCTGGGCACGATCAGTCCCACTGCCGTCACAAGCCACGTACGCTCGCCGTCGACGGATGGGCCGCGATTGAGCGCATAGCCGATGCAAGCTGCGTTTTCGGCGCCGCTTGATGCTTCTATCCGCCACGAGTTCGTCTACTCTGTACGAACTAGCGCGAAGTCGAGTGCGGCCCGCCTGCGCGGCCGAGGGGCCCGTCTTGCATCGGACGATTCGGTCGCCCTGACGTGCACGGCCTGGTCCAGGGTAGCCGGATCCGTCAGTATAGGGTCATGACCAAAGAGAATCGCTCGTTCGACATCCTGATCGTGGGGGCCGGCTTCAGTGGACTCTACCAGCTCCATCGTCTGCGGCAGGACGGCTTCCGAGTCCGGCTGCTCGAAGCGAGCCAGGGGCTCGGGGGCGTCTGGCAGAACAACCGCTATCCGGGCGCTCGGGTCGACTCGCATGTCCCGAACTACGAGTACTCGCTGCCCGAGGTGTGGCGCGACTGGACCTGGACCGAGCGGTTCCCCGGCCGGGACGAGCTGGTCGCCTACTTCAAACATGTTGACGCCGTGCTCGACCTCCGCCGGGACGTCGAGCTCGGTGCCCGCGTCGAGGCAGCGCACTTCGACGCCGGACGTCGTCGCTGGTCGGTCTCGGTCGAGGGTCGCGACGGCGAGTACGAGGCGCAGTACCTCATCCTCTGCACAGGCTTCGGCTCCCGGCCCTACGTGCCGGACCTGCCGGGACTCGATGCGTTCAAGGGCCTCTGTCATCACACGGCCTCATGGCCCGAGGAAGGCGTCGATTTCGCGGGGCGCCGGGTCGGCATCGTCGGGACCGGCGCGACCGGCGTCCAGGTCGTGCAGGAGGCGGCACCCGAAGCCGCCCAACTCACCGTCTTCCAGCGCACGCCCGTGACGGCGATCCCGATGCGGCAGCGTGAGCTCACAGCCGAGGAGCAGACCGAGGCGAAGCCCGGCTATCCAGAGATCTTCCGCCTGCGCAACTCGCCGCCCGGGAGCTTCTCGGATATCCGCCGGCTTGAGGAGGGGGCACTCGAAGTCTCCGACGCGCGCCGGCTCGCAGTCTACGAGGAGGCCTGGTCTAAGGGCGGCTTCCATTTCTGGGTGGGCACGTTCTCGGACATCCTTCTCGACGAGGCCTCGAACCGCACCGCCTACGAGTTCTGGCGCGACAAGACCCGCGCTCGGATCGACGATCCTGCGGTCGCCGACCTGCTCGCGCCAATGGATCCGCCCTATCCCTTCGGCACCAAGCGTCCGTCGCTCGAGCAGACCTACTACGAGTGCTTCAACCGATCGAACGTGGAGCTCGTCGATGTGCGGGCGGCGCCGATCGAGACCATCACGCCGACGGGCCTCCGCACCACGGCCGGTGAATATGCGCTCGAGGTCCTCGTCCTCGCGACCGGCTTCGACGCCAATACCGGGGGGCTGACGGCGATCGATTTTCGCGGACGTGACGGTCGTTCCCTCGCGGAGCAATGGTCGGACGGCGTCGACACCCACCTCGGCATGGCGGTGCCGGGCTTCCCGAACATGCTGATGCTCTACGGCCCCCAGAGCACGACCGCCTTCTGCAACGGTCCGGTCTGCGCCGAGGTGCAGGGCGATTGGGTCGCGAACCTCCTCGGCTATCTGCGATCCGAGGGCCTCGGCGTCTTCGAGCCGACCCAGGCAAGCGGCGAGGCCTGGAGCGAGATGCTGGCGATGATCGCGGAGGAGTCGCTCTTCGGACGTACGGACTCCTGGTACATGGGGGCCAACATCCCGGGCAAGCGGCGCCAGCTCCTGAACCTGCCGATGAGCGACGAGTATGTCGCCCGGCTGGCCGACTGCGCGGCCAAGGGCTACGACGGCTTCGAACTCGCCTGAGAAGCCGAATGGGCAATCAAAAGCCCCAAGATACCGACGCAGAGCGCTGCGACACCCGTGGGTTCCGGAACCGTGACGAAATCCAGTGGAACACCACTGTCGCCGACGAGATCCAACGGATCAAAGCCTTCGGGCACCTCGACGAGCAGTTCTGACGGTGTTCCAAAATAGTCCGCGGTGGCAGTGCCGGCCCCGTTTCCGGTCGAGGTCGTGGTGATTCCAAAGCTCAGCGTCATCGACTCCCCTGGCGCAAGGATGATCTGGGGCATCCACAGTTCATACTCCGCGTATTGTTGTGTGAAGACGAGCGGGGCCCGTTTTCCGGCCGAGACATTCGGGTTCGCTTGAGAATTCAAAAGGCCAGGTTGGCGTCGAGATCGAAGCAAGGGGCATCGTCAGTACTCCTAGGAGGTTTCTGTCAACATGCGCAGGTTCGCCCCCTACAACTGTGAAGGCGTTCACAGAACCCCGGAATTTCCTTCGAGTCCGCGGTGGAGAATGATCGATCCGTGGCGCCAGGGCAGGTCTTGCCCAGGAAGGGGCCTGACCGCCCCGTCGAGGCTTAGTTTTCAGAACACCGAGAATAGGCGGTGCGGAAAATGCAGCTTGTTTTGCCTATCCGCCCAACACCTCCCACAGAGCTCGGTCACTCGGAAGCTACGCTTCCTCCTCTTGGAGATATTCAATCACATCTTGCTGTTGCCGATTGACCCAGCCGGCGAAGATCAGCATCAAAAATTGCAGCGGAAGAGTATTCATCGGTCCGAGCTTTGGCGTTGAGCTGTCACTTTTCGACTTAATCCTTCGAGCATGCGCGGTAGTATCAGAGTGATTTCCTTAGGGGGGACACGTGAGCTGGCAGGATCTTGGAAGTATCGGTGAGCTGATCGGCGCGATCGCGACGGTCGTGACGTTGATCTATCTCGCGATCCAGATTCGGATCAACACATCGCAGCTCAAGGAAAATGAGAAGGCCTCCCAGCGACACTCGCTCGATCAGACCGTGGAAGCCTTCTCTCGCTACCGACACCTCGTCGCGCAACCGGGAATCGCCGAACAGCTTGAGCTCGGGCTTGAGTCCTACGATGACCTTGATGCGGCGGCCCGCGTAAGATTCCGGGCCGTCGTCGAAGAGTACTTTTTCGTCTACACCGCGCTTCTCAACCGAAGCCGGCACGGCGCGTACTCCTTTGACACATCTTCTTCCTCCATCGCCCTTCCGCTCGGAACCATTCTAGAGCGGGCCGGTGGTCAGCAATGGTGGGCGGACCGAAGCTCGGTCTTTCCGCACGAGTTTGTGCAGCAAGTCGAGAGCCAGTTCCCTAACGCCGCCCTAACCGCACCACCTAAGCAGGCCGGTGTCACCGAATCGCGCCAATCGGCGAAGGGATCACTGACGTGACAATCTTAAAACTGGGCTCTCTCGTCGAGCTCGTCGTCTGGAGAGCTGGGGTCGAATCATGAACTGGGATGCGATCGCGGCCGTTGCTGAAATCACGGCGGCCCTCGGCGTGATCGTTTCGCTCGTCTATCTCGGACGGCAGATCCGACAGAGCAATGCGACCGACAAGCTCAGTACGACGCTCAACCTCCAATCCTCCTACAACCAAGTCGGAGAGTCCTTCCTACGGAACAGCGACATCATGTCTCGTGGACTCCGCGACCTTCCGGCGCTTGACGAAGCGGAGCAGCTCACGTTTGCAGTGACGCTGCATCTGTACTTTGGGCATATCGAGCTCGTTCATTCTTACGATCGGCAGGGCATGCTCGATCCGCCTACGGTGAATCGGACCTACAAAGCGCTCGATTTCTATCTTGTGACGCCAGGTGTTCAAGACTGGTGGAGAACTGCGGGTCGGATCACCTTCTCCGACGAGTTTGTTGCCTTCGTGGAGAGCCGAGGCGGGAACTCAGACGACGCGATTCGACACGATTGGTAGAGAGCTTTCGAGATCGTTCTCTGCTCACGAATCTGCAGGACCCTCGTCTCTGGCGTTAGGCGTCAGACGGGCCGCCCGAGAATCGCTCGATGGCTCGCTGACGCAGCTCGGTTGTTTTCAAGATCCGCCTCGTTTCATCAGACACGAAGTCGTGCCCACCCATCTCGTTCAGCCATGCCTGTCCGCCCGGTGATTCAGCGAAATCCGCGAACTCACCTTGACTTGATTCGACTTCTCTCGAATCTGTCTCCCGAGGTAGGCGATCGTCACGACGACCGCGACGGCTCCAATGACTTCGCCGACTGCTCCAATCGCATCCCAATTCATTCGTCTCCTCCGAGTCGATCCGGCCCGTCCCCGGCATCCCGATCTCCGACGCCCATCTCTTCGCAGAAGTTGACGAACGCTTCCGAGCGACTCGGACAGTCTGGCTCTTCAAGCATCTCGCCGACGCGGGCTCCGACGTTCGGGCATAACGTCTCGATGAGCTGCTGATTGTTCCTCCACCAGGCCCGACCGGCGCGACTATTAAACTGATCAACGTAGGCTAGTGCGGTCTCCTCGACGGAATAGATCTGCAGATCTTGTCCATTCATGTGCTCGACCCGACCCATATGCAAAACACACCCGCGCAGAAGCGCATCAAAGACTTTTAGATCTGCCGGTGTAGGGCATGGCGTACTAAGATCGACTCTGGCTAACGCACCACTCGCTTCGCTGCTCAACTTCGCGTATTCGTCGCTTGAATTCGCGAGCCAGCCGTCATGGCCCATCTGCGCGCGCACGTGACGCGTATTCTGCCGCACCTGGATTGACAGGTATATCAATGTGATCAGCACGGCGAGGGAGCCCACGACTTCGCCCACCGCGCCCCAATCTTGAATGGTCATCGTGCTCCCTC
>JBGCEJ010000062.1:0-16002 GCA_045106235.1 Myxococcota bacterium | reverse complement strand
AACGTGGCAGCGCAACACGTACCCCGGGCTGCAATGCGATGTCGCCTCGCCGCTCTACTGCTACAGCTTCGCGCCGAATCCGGATTGGTCGGGCCCGTATCCGCCGCAGCCGGAAATCCGCGAGTACCTGGAACGCGTAGCTCTTGAACATGGCCTCGAGCCCCATCTTCGACTTGGCCTGGGTGTGGCGTCGGCCACCTGGGATGAGTCGAAGGCGAGGTGGCAGCTTGTGCTTTCGGATGGCCAGGAAGTGGAGTCGCAGTTCGTGATCAGCGCGGTCGGGATGTTTGGTCCGCCCGCGGTACCGAATATCCCGGGGCTCGATTCGTTTCCGGGCAAAGTCTTCCACTCGGCAGAGTGGGATCATGAGCATGATCTGAAGGGCAAGCGTGTGGCCGTGATCGGCACCGCTGCGAGCGCGGTTCAGTTCATTCCCGAGATTGCGCCCGAGCCCGAGCAGCTTCACATTTTTCAGCGGACGGCGAACTGGGTCCCGCCGAAAATGAACGAGCCCTACACGGATGAACAGAAGGCGAGCTTCAAGGCCCAGCCCGAGATCCTCGAAGAGGCGCGACAGAATCTCTATACCGTGATCGAGACGGTTCTCGACTATACAAAGCCGGGTGGCTTGCAGATGATGGAAGACGGCGCGCGCGAGGCGTTCGCGGTCGTCGAAGATCCAGAGGTGCGGAAGAAGCTCACGCCGGATCACCCGATGGGTGCGAAACGGCCTTTGTCGTCGAGCAAATACCTGCAGACCTTTAACCGACCTAACGTGGAACTCGTGACGGATTCGATTTCGGAAGTCTCCTCTTCCGGGATCATGACGGCGGACGGGGTGACGCGCGAGGTGGATACGATCATTCTTGCGACCGGATTCGAGACACAGAAATACGTGAGCGTGATCGACGTGAAGGGACGCGGTGGCCAATCGATTGAGAAGGCCTGGGCCGACGGGGCCGAGGCGTATTTCGGAGTTACGACGAGCGGCTTCCCGAATCTCTTCATGCTCTACGGTCCGAACACGAACGGCGGCAACTCGATCATTCTTATGCTTGAGTTCCAGATCGACTACGCGCTGCGCCTGATTGAAGAGGCCGAGGGTGCGAAGGTCGATTGGATCG
Organism: Myxococcota bacterium; assembly: GCA_045106235.1. Lineage (GTDB taxonomy): Bacteria > Myxococcota_A > UBA9160 > UBA9160 > UBA4427 > UBA4427. The sequence continues at coordinate 14,878 of JBGCEJ010000062.1, read as the reverse complement.
ATGTGCGCCCGGACGTGATGAAGGCGTTCAACGTCGAACTTCAGGAAAGGCTCAACGAGGTTGCGGTCTGGCAGAGCGGGGCGAACGATTATTACCGTGCGCCCTCGGGCAAGATCGTGACGCAATGGCCCTTGAGCTTTTCCGCCTACGAGGAGAAGGTCGCCAAGGACGGGCTCGATTCGTTCGAGACGGGGCGGGCTGACTAGTTCGCCCGCGCGCCGCTGCCCGGGCTGCCGCCCGGGCCGCAGGCCCTATCGAACCGGCAGTACGCGTCCCTCGTGGACCGTGCCCCAAATGGGGATGTCCTTGATTGTGGCGGGCGGGACCGTGAGCGGGTTTTCGGTGAGGACGGTGAGGTTCGCGCGCTTTCCGGGCACGAGGCTGCCGACTTCGTCTTCGAGGCGGAGCGAGTAGGCGGCGTCGATCGTGACCGCGCGGAGCGCCTCAAGAGGGCTGATCCGTTGGTTCGGGCCGACGAGGTTGCCGTCAACGGTGATGCGGTTCACGGCGGCCCACATGAGGAGAAGCGGTTGGCCCGGGGCCATCGGCATATCCGCATGCAGCGAAAAGCGAATGCCCGCGCGTGCGACGTCGCCTACGCGGACCATTTCGGTCGCGCGCTCGGGGCCGATGCCGACTTCTTGGTAGCGGTCGCCTAACGCGACGGTGTAGAAGGGGTTCGCGCTCACGAGGGCGCCGAGCTTTGCTATGCGGTCGACCTGGTCGGGGCGAGAGAAGCCGAAATGAACGATGACGGTTCGATGATCCTCGCGCGGGTTGCGGGCCATATTGGTTTCGAGGGTGTCGAGGACGGCGTCGAGTGCGGCATCGCCGTTCTGATGGACATGGATCTGGTAGCCCGCATCCCAGTAGGTTTCGAAGGCGGTCTGGAAGAGCTCGGGCTCCATGATCCATTCGCCGTGATGACCGTCGAGGTATCCCTCGCTCATCTTCATGAGCTGGCTGAACATGGCGCCGTCGGCGAAGAGCTTCGCTTGTTTCGGGAGCATTCGGCTTGAGCCCGTCTCGCGGCTTTGGATTTTTTCGGTTTCGGCAATGATCTCGGAGGCGGGATAAGTCTCGGCGACTGTTCTGCCGTCGACGATATAGTGCATGCGGAACGGGCTGTTCGGGGCGCCGAGCACTTTGTTTTGCATAGCAAGGAAGGCAGGGGCGATGACGCCACCCGGTTCCGCGACGAGGGTACTCCCCGCGGCATGCCAATACGCGGCCACGCGTTCGAGGGCAGGCAGGTAATGCTTCGGGGCGAGGAGGTCGCCCAGGAAATCGAGGGAGATGGCCATACTGCCCGCTTCCCAGAAATGTCCATTCGCGAGATCGGTCTGCGCGCGGGCGGCTTCGGGGAGGCGAGCAATCCGGTCCGAGTCGATTCCGAATCGCTCAAGAGCGGCCGTATTAAAGATGGTCTCATGCATCGAGCGCTGAAGCACGACGATCGGAAGGGTTGTGCTCAACGCATCGAGATCTGCACGGGAGAGCTCGCCGTGAAAGAGCTGGTGGTAGCCCCAAGTGTAGAAGACTCTGCTCGGGTCAGGATGTTGGTCGACGCGCTCTTTCAGTCGCGCGCGGTATTCGGCGGCGTTGCTCGCCCGGGGAATGCTGCGCTCCGGTAGCTCCCAGTCTTCGATGGAAAGGATTTCGACGAGCATCGTCATGGCCGCGAGCAGCGCATGCTCGTGCTGGTTGATCAGCCCGGGAATCAGCACCTTGTCTTCGAAGCGGCGGTCCACGGTGTGTGGCCGCTCCGCGAGTGCTTGCGTCACGCTCGCGAGGTCGCCCGTCGCGATGATTCGGTCCCCCGCGATAGCAACGGCCTCGACGTTGGGTTGGCTCGGGTCGAGGGTGACGATCTCGCGGGCGACATAGACGGTCGCTTCGAGCGCGGCCTCGCGGGCGCGGGCGAGGGCGCGGGCGGAGGCAGTGTCGCCACTGGACGAGGGAGTTTGGCAGGCCAGGCCCAGCGCGACGAAGCTGAATACGGCCAGTCGCAGAATCAGGCTGCGGGATCGGTGGGGCCGAGCATATTGGCGGGGGCGGGCGCGTGGGCGCAGATGCATCGTTCACTCTCTCCTGCAGTCGCTCCGCGTACTGGAGCGGGGCGGCGAAAGTCGAAAGATCCCTCGGCTGCATACGATCCGCAAGCCGAGGGCTATTCCGGCAGCACCATCTCGATATTGAGCTGACCTTCGAGTCCGGCGGCGCGATGCACCGCGCTCTTTTGGTACTCAGGATCCGTAATCATTTGGAGCATCGCTTTCCGATTCGGATACATCGCGATCGCGACCACGTCCCAGAGATCTTCCACGATGCCGAGGCGAAGGCCCGTGACCTCGCCTCCCATGACCGGCTTGCCGTCGACCTTAGCGAGATGACCGGTGACCTCTCCCGCGTAGATCCCGTAGGCCTGTTGACCTGTGAGGTCGGTTTCGCGGCCGTCCTCGTACTCTGCTTTCTCTTTGAACTTGAGAAGGTTGACCATGTAGATCGGGCGACCGTGTCCTTCTTCGCTGAGTTCTTCGATCTGTTCCTGGGTCGGGAGCAGGCGGTTTTCGACGTTCATGGCTTTGGGTTCCTTGGTGAATCGGCTTTCGGGAAGGCTGGGTGGGCCTTGGGACTGCAAACAGGGAGCCTTCGGCGGGCGCTGAGGGCCGAGCTAGAAAAATGAAAACCGTCTACCTCTCGGCCGCGGCGTTTTCTGATCTTCAGGAAGGGTACAGATCCGGTCCATTCGCGTCTTGCTCCCGTCTGCGTATTCCCAGATGAGCTGCTCACCTTCGAGGTACCGCTTGACGACGACGGGCCCCCAGCCGAAGGCATGGAAGTCGAGCACACCCTGATTCCAAATCATGCTGGCGGAAGTCCTTGGGCAGTATTCGCGTTCGCCGATCGTGAAGAGCACAGAGCCTTCGGTGTCGTTGGTGTTCTCGCCGAGGGTGCTATTCGGGCCGTAGTCGTGAATGATCCCCGCGGCGGTGACGACGGTTCGCGGGCCGCATTGTTCGACGCGCTCGACATGGCCCTGATGCCCGCCTTCGACTCCGATCCAGAGGCCGCGGATATCGGCTGCACCCGATGGGAGCGGTTCTTTGCAATCGGCGAGGATGGGGAGTGGAAAATGGGAATAGCCGCAGCCGGGGGTGTTTCCTTTCGGGATCTCTGCAGCGCGCGCGCCCTTGCCGTCGAGGACGGGGAGAGTGCAGTAGTCGAGTGTGCTGCCATCGCCTGCGAGTGTGGAAGGATTAATTGTGAGCGGTGGGCGAGCGGAGAAGAAGAGCTGCCAGAACGCGGCGGCGATGAGGAGCGCAAGCGCAAGAATGAAGCGAAGCGTGTACTTCAGCGTGTCGGCTCGCCGCCCGCGCCGCCCGCGCCGCCCGTTTCGCCGAAGGTCTTCATCGTCGTGTCCTCTAGTATTGGCATGATCTGTGCCATATCGTAGCAGGGGGCGTCCCGAGCTGCGTCGAAGGGCAAGCCGACCTGCGAGGGGCGAGACTCAAATGCTGGATTCACCGAGGCTCGTCGAACGGACGCATGGATTCCGGATCCGCGGTCTGCGAATCTTCAGCAGATTCGAGGAGAAAGCCCGATGCCGACCGTCAGTGAATCCATTCCGCCCGCCTTACAGTCCGACGTCGATACAGCGCTCGCGTGGTTCAATCGCGATCAGGTGATTCCTTTCGAGGTCACGGGAATTCTCGATGCGGATGAAGTTGCGCCCGCGCCAGGACCGCGGGATCTCAAGCTGATCCTGTGCGGCGGCGATCGATGCGAGCAGCGCTCATTTCGGGTCGCGGAAGGCGCGATCGGCTTTCTTGAAGATGCGGAGGAAGAGGGCGAGACCCTTCAGGCGGAGCTTGACCCGCCGCCGGGCCCGCGCCGCAGTTGGCTTGACTGCACCCTCGATCGAAGCGCCTTCACCGTGGTTCTGTTCTATCGCGGTTTTTGGTGACCGCCCTGCCGCTCCGAGTTACGGGGCTACATGCGCAGTGGCGTGATCGAGGAAATTCGGGCGGCCGGCGGCGAAGTCTACGGCGTGACGAGCGAGCCGCAGCGCTTGGCGGATCGGGCGCAGGCGGAATGGGAGCTCGGCTTTGACTGTGTCGGTGATCCACATCAAGAAATTCCCGAGACAGCGCGGGATCGCGGTTGGCTCGAGATTTTTGTGCAGGAGCGCTTGGACTTCCTGAGACAAGCCTCGGAGGGCTTCGAACTCGAGCATCCGAAAGGCTATTTTCAGCCGGGGGTGTTAGTTCTCTCCCGCGAGGGCCGCGTTCTCTACCGTTGGCGCAGCGTGCCTTCTCGCAAGAACGTCGGCGGCGCGATGGTCCGTCCGACTGCGGCGCATGTCTGGTCTCAGGTCCAGGCTGCGCTCGCGGCAGGGGAGGGCGACCCGGACGCGCGGGATATGGCCTACGACGAGCATCCCGAGATGGACAGCCCGCAAATCCCTTGGCCACTCTTTGCTTCACTTCTGATCGCGAACGGCTGGTTTTTCCGACCGCGTGCTTTTTCCCAGAAGAAGAACGGTCCGACGGCCCTGCAGCGAATCAAGATGGCCATGGCGCGGCTGATCGGCTTTGTTGCGCTCTGGGGAGTGGCGTTCGCGACCTTGCCGAAGCTGCCCGTCGCGCTGGCCCTTGGGGCCTGGGTTGCGTGGATCGTGCCGAAGGTGCGGTGGCTCAATCTTGAGTTTCAGAACAAGGCGGGTTAGGGGGTCGGCCTCGGGGGAAGCGGCTATTAGGCGGGTTTCACGGCGACAGCGGCTGTAGGTTGTTCCCATCGATGCGCGTGTGATGATTTCTTAAGGTTTTCTTAAGAAGGGGCAGATCAGGACCGCTGTGCTCGCATTCGCCGTGGATCGTTGCTTTCGTTTGGTTCAGACGGGTTCGCGGACGATCGCCGGACCCAAGGAGGAGATCGAATGCAGTTCCTGAGAAGTGCTCTTGTTGTTGTGGTGGTCCTCGTCGCGTTTCCGAAACTCGGATTCAGTCAGTTTCTCAGCGACCGGGATATCGAGGCGGACGACAATCATCGCTTGATGGCGGGTGGGCGTTTGGCGTACGAAATCTTCCCCGGGAATGAGACCCGCCGACGTGGGTCGCTCCTCGACCTGATTCAAGGGACCGCGCCGATCGTCGGTGAGCGGGCGGACGGAAAAGACCCGCGTCGCGGCGCATTCCTGCTGGCGCTGGGTGGAGATCTCTCCGGGGGGACGGGCCGAGATCAGTTCAGCCTGGGGGCCTCCGAGGAGATCACGCGGGGTGGTCAGCTGACGGGGCCCGCGCGGGTGGATGCTCAGGCGGACTGGATCCGTGGAAATCTCAATGTTCGTGTGGGCGGGCGTTTCCACGATGTTGTGAGCCTCGAAGCGATGTTCGGTGTGGCGCTTCAACGGCTCGAGTTCAATTTGGGCACGTCGGGTGGGGACCTCGACTATGACCAGAATCAGGCCGCTTTTGCTTTGGGCGCGCGTCTCGGGGTCCGACCGATCCCGCTCTTCGATCTCTACGGGCAGTGGAAGGCGATGGTTGGCGACTTTCTTTCTTTCGACGCGGAAATCGGCGCCCAGTTGAATGTGACCCCCAATGTGGGCATCTACTCAGGCTATCGGCGATGGACGCAAACCGATAAGTCGGGCGATTCCGACGTCGAATTTCAGTTTTCCGGCCCGACGCTCGGAATGAGTCTGACCTTTTAGCGTCGCGGAGAGGGGGCGGAGTGTGGGATCGGCGGACTTTCCCTAAAAAACACTCCACGGGGAAGGCAAGTCCGTCGTCGCGGCGAGCGTGAATCGGAGCAGCTCGAAGCGCCAGCCCGCGTCGGTGCGTACAAGTCGATCGTCGTAGACGCCGACGTGAAGTTTGGCCTGGTCTTCGGCGGAGACGGCGAGCATCGCATGCCATTTCGCGGTCGCGCGGTCGCCGTTCACTTCGATCAGCGGGTTCGCGATATGGTGAAACGCGAAAGGCATGATCGCGGCGCCGGTTTGCATGTACTCACGAATCCCCGCGTGGCCCTTCCCGCCGCCGAAGGCCCCGCTATCCCAGGCCCCGTCGGGCACGAAGAGCGCAAGGACCGCATCGGCATCATGGGGCGTGACGCCGGTCCAACCGCCATCGACCGCGTCGGCATAGCGCGCCTTAAGCTTCTGGATCTCGTAGATGTCTTCGATTTCGGAAGGCATGGCGGCGTTCTCCTTGATGTTATTCGAGGCCCGCTTGGCGGCGGTCGAAATAGTCGCGCCAGGCGGTAATCTTGCCCGCTGCGTTGACTTCGAAGATGGCCATTGCGGGCAGGTCGATCTTGCCGTTCGCGGTTTCGAAATGCACCACGCGTTCGACGCAGACGATCGTGCCGTCTGAAACGAGATGAAGGATCTCGAATTCAACTTTCACTTCGGGGCCGAAGAAGACATCGAGGGTCCCGCGAATTTCGTCCTGACCGTCGAAACGGCCGACGGGAACTTTTTCGTAGACTGCAGTCGGCGTGAAGTACGCGAGCAGCTCATCGATATCGGTTCGCGAAAAGGCCTCACATAAGGACCGGACGACGGCTTCAGCATCCATTGGACTCATACTCCCGTGTGCGTGTGTGCATTCAGTGAAAAGCGGACTCTCTGAGAAGAGTCGCAAACTCAGGGAGAAGAGGCGACCGATCGATTCCGAGCGGGTTCGACCCGAGTCTGCGTTCCGAGGCAGGCGCCGCCGCGCTCACGGCTGATCAAACCGGATCACACCGCGCGTGATGCGCCCCTGTTCAAGGTCTTCAAGGGCTTGCCCGACCTCATGAAGGGCGTAGGTCCGGTCCATCAGGCTGCTGAGGTCGAGGCGGCCGGCTAAGAAGAGGTCGACGAATTCGGGGATATGTCGACGGGGTTCGATGGAGCCGCCCATGGTGCCGGTCAGCGTCTTCTGTCGCAGGAGAGCACTCGTGGCGAAGTTGGCGGGCACGGCGCCTGAGGTCAGGCCGATGATGGTGACATGCCCACCGGGCCGGACGGCATCGAGCGCCTGTTCGAGGGTGCCGGGCGCGCCCACGACATCGAATGCATAGTCCGCGCCGCGGCCGTTCGTGAGCGCTCGGACGCGTTCGACGACATCTTCTCGCGTTGCATCAATCGTTTCCGTGGCGAGGCCAAGCGCCCGTGCCTTCGTGAGTTTCGACGCGACCACATCGACGGCGATGAGCTTGCCCGCCCCGCGCAGCCGCGCGCCCATGAGCGCCGAGAGTCCGACACCGCCCGTGCCGATGACGACGACACTCGCTCCCGGTTCGACGGGGTTGCGGACCATCGATGCTCCCAGTCCCGTGGACACGCCGCAGGCCAGGCCCGCCAATTTGTCGAGGGGCGCATCGTTCCGAACGCGTACGGCGGCCCGCTCCGGCACGATCGCCTTTTCGGCGAAAGAAGCCTGATACGAAAGGCTGTGGATCGCTTCGTCGCCGTTTTCGCGCGAGAGTCGGGTCGTTCCATCGAGCATCTTGCCCGTATAGAACGTGACGTTCTCGCATAGGGAAGAGGCTTCCCTAAGGCATTGGAAGCATTCGCCGCAGCCTGCGATGATCGAGCAGACGACCGAATCGCCTGGGCTGAATCGGGTGACGCCCGGGCCGACGGATTCGACGATGCCGACCCCTTCATGGCCCAGGACGATAGGCCAGGGGACGGGGAGATGGCCTTGGAAGATGGACAGGTCCGTGCGGCAGACGCCGGTCGCCACCATGCGGAGCTTGATTTCGTCCGATTGCGGCTGGGGTTCATCGAGCTCTTCGATTTCGATCTGTCGAACGGCTCTGCAAACGGCGGCTTTCATCGATCAGGTCTCCCTTTCCATCAGCGGAAAGGGTAGGCCGAGGAGGCAGAGGCCGCATCGCCTGTTTCGGATGAGTGGGATGCATCGAAGGCCGCGCGGGCTTGCGGCTCGCCCGGCGTTAGTTGGGCGTATATACGTATTCGTCGCCTTCCTCGAAAACCTCCGCGAGCGTTTTGTCGATCATGACCGACATTTGGGTCGTGGAGGAGTAGAGAGGACCGCGGGACGCGGCTTGATGTTCCTCGAGGAGGGCATTCAACTCGGCGAGTTTGTCGGTTCGTTGCTGAGCGAGATTATTCTGCTCCGTGGGGTCGGCGGCGAGATCGTAGAGCCAGGCCTGCGGCCCATCGGTGGGGCGATCGTTGATTTGGAGTTTCCAGTCGCCGTGCCGAACGACCTGGTAATGCCCGTTCTGCCAGAAGAGCGTCTCGCGGTTCCAGTCGTCCGCATCGTCGCCTGTCGCGAGGGGCAAGAGATTGACGCCGTCGAGGATGACATTCTTGGGTTCGGCTGCGCCCGCCGCCGCGGCGAGGGTGGGCATGATGTCGATATGCGCGACGGGGTTTTCGATTTGGAGGCCCGGCTCGATTCGCCCGGGCCACTTCACAAAGAGGGGAACGCGGAGTCCGCCTTCAAACATGGTGATCTTCCAGCCCCGGAACGGACTGTTGACTTCGGGGAGGCCGATATAGCCTGCGCCACCGTTGTCGCTCGTGAAGACGATGACGGTGTTATCTGCGAGGCCCTCGGCTTCCAGCGTGTCCATGATGCGACCCACGCTGCGATCCACAGCCCGAATCATCGCGGCATAGACGCGCTCGCGATGAGGCTTGATCTCGCCGACGGCTTCGTAGTCTTCGCGGGTGGCTTGGAGCGGCGTATGCGGGCCCCAATGCGCCAAGTAAAGAAAGAAGGGGCGATTCCGGTTCGCCTTGATCACGTTGATCGATTCATCGGTCCAGTAGTCCGTCAGGTAGCCCTTGGGCTCGAAGCGGTCGGCGTCGCCGGTATTGAAGGAGTTCGCGTAGCCCATCCGCGCCCAGAGAAATGGGTCGATCGGATCGAAGTCCAGCTTCGCGTTCACGACGTTGGGGTCGTCTTCGGGGAGATACAGGCCGCTCGCCATGAGAAGGCTGTCGTCGAAGCCTTGCTCGTGGGGCGCCATGCCGTTTGTTCGCCCGAGATGCCATTTGCCGATATGAGCGGTGTAGTAGCCGTCTTCTTTGAGTACTTCCGCGAGGGTGACTTCTTCGGCGGGGAGGCCCTTTTCTTCGTAGGGTGGCTGGCTTGCTTCGAGGGCCTCGTCGTAGAAGGCCGGGGGCAATCCATTGGGCATGCGTGCGCTGATGCGGCTGACCATCTTGCCCATCCCGCCGGGCGTGGGGGTGAATTCGAAGCCGGTTCGGGTGGGATAGCGGCCCGTCATCATCATGGCCCGCGACGGCGCACACGTGCTGGCGCCGGAGTAGGATTGACTGAAATGCGCGCCTTCTGAAGCGAGTCTATCTATGTTAGGCGTTTTGACACGCCCTCCGGCGGGGCCACCCCCGAACGTGGAGATGTCGTTGTAGCCGAGGTCATCCGCGACGATGAGGATGATATTCGGCGGCCGCTCGGCCTGCGCTCCGGCCGGGGATGCGGGGCCCTTCTGCCAGGCGAGCTCGCGACTGGGCCCGACTTCAAATTCGGTGGCGGACCGGTATTTGATCAGGCTGAGCATGAGCGAATCACGCTTTTGCCAAGCGACGAAGCCACAGACAAGGAAAAGCGCGGTGAGCGTGACCAGTGTTTTCTTCATGTTGACTCCCTGGGATATGGCAGAGTCTATGTCATAACCTTTATTTCGCTAGGGAGGCGCCCCGGCTCGCGGGCTTGCGGGGCTCGCTGCGCATCTTCTGCCGGCCTACATCAAGAGAATTGGACGAGGCCAAGCGCGGGAGACGCCGATTCATACCCTGTCTCAAGCGTGTGAATGGACCGAATTCGAGCAATTTGGAGAGAAGTGAATGCCTTCAGGAAATCCCCGTGGTGGTGCGTCGGCGTCCCGGCCGTCCTGGCGACGCCGAGTGTTGGTTGTGGAAGACAGTCCCGATCTGTGGGAACTGATTGAGACATTTTCGCGCCGGCTCGACCCCGGGCTTGTGATCGATTTTTGTGACGGTCCCGAAGAGGCGGAGCAGCGCCTCAAGCAGGGGGAGCATTATGACGTGCTCATTTCGGATTATTGTCTGCCCAAGCCGGGTGACGGAGAGATTCTGCGCACGCGAATCAAGCGCAGTCATCCCGAAACCTCTTTCGGCATGATCTCGGGGCTGCTCGGCTTCAAGCCAAAAGACGTTCCGTATCTGCGAAAGCCCTTCACGCAAAACGATTTCCGCGGATTCCTGAGCGGGCTCTTACCCTAGAAGACTGAAAACGACGATCGCCGAACGCGCTTTGCGCTCTTCGGGAGATCTCCCGAAGCGAGACCGATTGGCCTAGCCTTCTCGGTATCGTGTTTGAAGCCCACAGTCGCCTAAGGTCTCTGCTCTCCTGCATCACGAGCGCCCGCCTCTTTGTTGGGCCCGTCCTGCGGGCTTCCCGGCGAGGGGGACTTCGCTTCGGGGGACTCGTTGCTGCGTGCGTGATTTTGAACGGCTGCGCGGAAACCGACGGCGGAGAGATCGAGGGGGGCCGGTTGCCGCTCCCGCAGACCCAGGCGAAAGAGCAGGCCGTGCGTGATGCCGCCGACGCGATCGGGGCGGGTGGGGATCGCCAGATTCTCTTCGGTGATCTTCATGTGCATACGACGTTTTCTGCGGACGCCTTCGAGGCGTCGCTGCCGCTGAATTCGGGAGAGGGCGCACATCCGCCCGCGGACGCATGTGATTTCGCTCGCTTCTGCGCGGGGCTTGATTTCTGGAGCATCAACGATCACGCCGAGGCCAGCACGCCTGAGCGCTGGCGTGAGACGAAGGAGAGCATTCGGGAATGCAACGCGCGCGCGGGAGATCCTTCGAATCCTGATGTCGTTGCCTTCCTCGGTTGGGAATGGACGCAAATCGGCTCGAACCCGGACAACCACTACGGGCATAAGAACATCATCCTGCGCGATACCGAGGAGGATCGTATTCCGGCGCGGCCGATTGCGGCGGTGACCGGGGCGCAGACCTTCAATGTCCCTCTCGACTACTCGGCTGTGGGGCGCGCAGCGCTCCTTGCGCCTCTGCTGGACCCTTGGAACGCGAAGGATCATCTCGCGATGACGGCTTTTCAAAGGGCCAGCTTCTCCGTGGATCGCTGTGCGGTGGATGTGCCTTCACCCGATCTTCCTCTCGACTGCAAGGAATACGCGAAGACGCCCGAGGCGCTTTTCCGCAAGCTGGACGAATGGGGCCACGAGAGCATGGTGATCCCCCACGGCAATGCATGGGGGCTCTATACGCCGCCGGGTTCCACTTGGGATAAGCAGTTGATCGGCCCGCAGCATGATCCGAATCGCCAAACCCTGATCGAAGTCTATTCGGGTCATGGCAATTCCGAAGAGTTTCGAGATTGGTCGCGTGTTGGATACGAGGCTGGGGAAGACGCGATCTGCCCGGCGCCGGAACCCGGCGGCGACTACTTGGCCTGTTGTTGGCGCGCCGGAGAGATCGTCGAAGCACGCTGCGAGGCGGCGGGCGATTCCAGTTGTGAGGAGCATGCGCGGACGGCGCGGTCGAATTACGTGGCGGCGGGAGCGAGTGGGCATCTGACGGTCCCCGGAGCGCGTGCCGAGGATTGGCAGGATTGCAGCCAGTGTCGGGACTGCTTCTTGCCGGGCTTCAAGCATACGCCGGGGGCCAGTGCGCAGGCCGCCTTAGCTACGACCTCTTTCGACGGCGAAGAAGAGCGGCGTTTCCGTTTCGGTTTCATCGCCTCGAGTGATAACCACAGCGCGCGACCGGGAACGGGCTACAAGGAGTTCGCGCGAACCCGCATGGTCGATGTGCATGGGCCGTCAGAGGAGGCACGGCTTACGAAGGATTATCCCGTGCAGCCGATTCCAGAAGGGCGCTACGGGCTTCGGCCGGACGAGGTGAGGCTCGAATCGACAAAGAACATCCTTGAGATGGAGCGTCGATATTCCTTCCTCTACACCGGGGGGCTGGTGGCGACGCATGCGGCGGGACGCGATCGCGCTTCGATCTGGGACGCGCTTCGGCGAAATGAAGTGTACGGCACGAGTGGGCCGCGGATCTTGTTGTGGTTTGAGAGCGAGCGGCCGGGCGAGTCCGAAGCGGGGCATCGTTCTGCGACGCGCACAGAAACGGGACTGGAAACGCGGCCAGGAACGCGAGCAGAGGCGCAACCGGGAACGCGAGCAGAGCCGCGCCCTATGTTGCGCGACTCGATGGGCAGCGCTTTCGAGACGTCGGAGAGCCCGCTCTTTCGGGTGCGCGCGGTGGGCGCTTTCGAGCAGCGTCCGGGATGTCCTGAGGTCGTTACCGAGGGGCTCTCCCCGGAGCGATTGGCAAGGCTTTGCGCGGGAGAATGCGATCATCCGGGCGATACGCGGCATTTGATCGACCGCATCGAAGTGGTTCGAATCCGTCCCCAAGTGGCTCCCGGCGAAGACTTGGCTGGCCTGATCGAAGACCCGTGGCGGGTCTTCTCGTGTGATGCGGATCCGGTGGGTTGCGAGGTGGAGTTTCGCGACCCGGACTTCGCGGGAGAGGGGCGCGACGCCGTTTATTATGTGCGCGCGATTCAGCGACCGACCCCGGGCGTCAACGGGGAGCAAATGCGCTGCGAGCGAGACGCTTTGGGGCGATGCTCCGAGATGAAGCTCTGCCACGGCGGCTTCCGGACTTCAGCCGATGATGATTGTCTCGCGCCCGTCGAGGAGCGGGCTTGGTCGTCGCCGATTTACGTGGACTTCGCAGGGCCCGCTCCGGGAGAAGAGCTCTGAAACGCAGAACCTGGGTGGGGCTCCTGGGGAATACGGCTCTGGCGCGGGTATCAGAAGCGAACAGGGAAGGGCGCTTCGAGGCTCAGTTTCTCTTTGATCGAACCGGATCCACCGGAAGCAGCCTGGGCTTCACGGCTTCCTTTGCAGGGAGGCCCGTCATGGAACATCCCCCGGCGAAGGGCAGCTGGTTATCCGGGTCGACGCCGGATTCGATTCTCGCGCCCCGCCAAAGCGGTTCCCAGCAATCGTGCGCCTCGAGAAGGGTGCGGACTTCTTGCTGGTCGGGCGGTGATAGTTCGGTGTAGTTGCGTCGGAGTTCTTCGAGGCACCATACGCGGTAGGGAGAGGTCCGGATCGAACGGTAGGGCGCGCCCTCGATCTCGACGTCATACATAGCCTCGCCCGCTTGCCAGGCTTCGGCGTTGGCGGCCAGATAAGGAAGGTAAGCCGATCCGATATCTCGCAGGATCGGTGTCCAGTCGTCCGGGATCTCTGCCAGGAGGGGGCCGCTCGTTCGGCTCTGTCGCGCATTCCAAAGGCGAGCGGTCCATTCATGAACGGCGGGCGCTGTCTCCCGCATGATGCGAGCACTCGTTGGATCCTGAGCAAAGTGTCGAAACATCGGCCCGAAAAAACCGATATCTGCCAGGCTCGGACGATCGCCGAGGAGATAGGGGCGCGAATCAAAAATGGCATTGAGATGCGAGAGAATCCGATGATAGGTCTGCTCAACGTGATCCCATGTTTCTGGTGTTACGCCATCTTGTTTGATGAAAAGTGTGCGCTGCCGGTTGATGAAGAGCCTTCGCATCAAGAAGGGCGGGAGTGGTAGGTCGGCCGCATGTTCCTGGAGGAGTACGCGGGTTAAATGTTTCGCACTCTCGTCGTAGTTCCAGCGGTAATGCATGGCGGGGCGCCACATCCACTCGTCGGAGTAGTCCTCAAGCAGGCGGCTGAAAAACCGCAGGACGGGATTTCGAGGGGTGATCGCGCGCTCGGGATAGCGCTCGTCCAGCCATGCAATGATGGGCGTGGTGTCCGTCAGCAGACGTCCGTCCGCGAGCTCCAGCGTTGGGATTTGATACACGCCTGATTTTTCGGCGGCTTCCCCCGTCGGGCTGCCGCGAAGGCGACGATAGGGGAGTTCCATATAGCGGAGCGCACCCTCGAGCTTTCCTGTGAAATAGGAAAACTCAGCGCCATGCAGCTTAAGGGGAAGGACAGGGTCCTCGCGCTCCGCGTTCGAAGTGTTTTCAGTCATCCGAGCCACTCCTTTCCGTAGGCGACGCGCCGACTAGGGGATTTGTCGCAGGTCCTGCGCTTGTCGCGGAGGTTCGGGTTGGAGTCCGGGCGTTTCGCCGAGTTGTGCTTCACGCGCTTCAACCATTGCGTCGACATAGGCGAGGACTTCCTGGATGTTGCTCTTAGGGTCTTTGATGCGCTCGAGATAAACGTCGATCACGGCCTGTTGAACCGCGGGGTTTTCGGGTTCGGCGATCCATGCCCAGTCCACGAGGTGGCTGGCAAGCTGGACATCGCTGTCGGTCAGAGCCAGAGCGCGCTCGACGACGGTGTCGGCGCCGCCCGCAAGGTCGATAATTGCCTTGGCCTCGACGCTGAGGGGCGCAGGTGTCCAATGCGAAGGAATATCGTCCCACCAACCGGTATGTCGCTTAATGACCATCTTAGCGATGTCCTGAGGGGTCACGTACTGAATGTTCAGGAGGGGATGGTTCGCGTACTTCTCGGGCCAAACGAGCCCCGAGACGATCTGATCCTTGCGCATGCCGCGGTTGAGGCCGTCGAGGGTTTGGTCGACGATATACTGAAGAGCTTCAGCGTGGACGCTGAGAGCGTCGACGATCTCCGCCGTCTCTGTTAGGCCGACGCCGTGGGCAGGGAGAAGAACAGTGGGTTCAAGCGCCGCCATCTCGCGAAGCGCCAGAGCCCATTCCTCGACGTTTCTTTGAACGCGTTTTCCGTTGCCGGCGTTCGGCAGAAAGCCTTGATAGTAATCTGCGCTGGCGAGGGCGCGGCGTCCCGGGACCCAGACGTAGAGTTGGTCGTCGGTCTCCCCCTCGCGATGCTGCAAGATGAACTTCTCGCCGCCGATCTC
>JBGCEJ010000061.1:0-17094 GCA_045106235.1 Myxococcota bacterium | reverse complement strand
GGGAGGCCGACGACCAGGAAAGCCATTCGCCAGCCGAAGGTGTCGCCGATCCATCCGCCGAGCATGAAGCCCAGCATGATGCCGACGTTGCCGCCGATATTGTAGATGCTGAGGGCCGTCGCTCGGCGTTCGGGTGGGAAGGCATCGGAGATGAGGGAATGGGCGGTCGGGCTGAGGGTGGCTTCGCCGACGCCCACGCCGATGCGGGCGAGGGCGAGCTGCGCGAAGTTGCGGGCGAGACCGGAGAGGGCGGTCATCGCGCTCCAGACGACGACTCCGACGATGATCACGTTTCGGCGGCTGCCGCGATCGGCCCAGCGCGCGATGGGGATCCCCGCGGTTGTATAGAAGAGCGCAAAGGCGAGGCCGGTCAGCAGGCCCATCGCTGTGTCGGAGACCTGGAGGTCCTGCTTGATGGGTTCGAGGAGGACGGAGAGGATCTGGCGGTCGACGTAGTTGATCACGTAGAGCAGGACGAGGATCGCGAGCATCAGGCGCGCGCCGGGCGCCGTCGCCTCCGCGGGTGGGCTTTCGTCGCTCACTTACTTCTTCCCCTGGCCCGCCTTCGATCCCTCGCCGTCCATGAACCAGCTGAAAAACGCGGACTGCGTGATGATCGAGAATTTTCCGCCGATGAGCCGCATGAGGTCGGTGAACTTCAGTGTGTAGATGTTAAGGAAGGTCCAGGTGTCGGGGACGAGCATGAGCTTGCCGCGCTCGAGTTGTTCGAGTGCGCCTTCGACGATCGCGCGGGGTTCCATGGAGGCACCGAGGAGTTTGATGAGTCGGCGTCGTGTCGGCGTGATCTTCGCGTTGAAGCTGTCGGACTCTTCGATCCCGCTGAGGTGGACCGAGGCGACGCGGACGTTCGACTTTCGGTACTCGGCCCAGAGGCTTTCTGTAAAGAGTCGGAGGCCGGCCTTGGTTCCTTGGAAGACCGCGTCGAAGTCGAGGGGCGAGAAGCAGTGGACTTCGTTCAGCATGACGATCGCGCCGCGTTTTCGCGCGACCATGTCGCCGCCGTAATGATGCGAGAGGACGATCGGCATTTCGAAATTCATGCGCGCCATGGTTTGTTTGTCTTCGAGGGACATGAGATCGAAATGGCCGACCTGATGTCGGTTCGCGTTGATCACGAGGAAGCCGATCTCGAGGTCGGCGGTCGCGTCGCGGAGCTTCTCGATCGCCGCGTCTTCGAGGAGGTCGAGGGCGATGGTGCGGGTCTCGACGCCGTGGGCCTGGGCAATTTCGGCGCCGACCCGGTCGAGTTGTTCCTTGCGGCGCGCGACCATCGCGACGTTCATGCCCTTGGCGCCGAGCTGCCGCGCGAACTGCTCACCGACGGTTGCGCTCGCGCCGATGACCAGGGCCCATCGGCCGTAGCGATCCTGATAGGTCATGACGTGACTCGCATTTGCGTGAACGATGGGTTGGCCGCTGCCTTCACTGGATTTCCTTACCCTGCTTGATCTTGATGTGCAGACGTTATCCGCGATGTCGTCCTGGGAGGAGGGGGATTGTCCGACGCGCGAGGGGGTGGAGTCCAGAAGGGGCGCCGCGAACTCGCTCTGACTCCCGAGAAGCCGATCTCGCAGGCGTTTTCGCCTTCTTCCGGTCGTTCTGAGAACCGCTTCACAGAAGCTGATCCGGGCCCTGAATATGTTCCTTCCGACTTCGAAACCCGTTCCGACAATCGGGTCTACTCAAGGACAGGTGCATGCATTCCCAAGACTTCCAGATCGCTTCATCGTCATTCTACAGCGAGTCAAAGAGGCCGCGCACCCCGCGTTCCTCCCTCGTTTCCCTCCTTCTCAGCGCATCGATCGCCGGGGGCTGCACTTCGGCGCCAGAGTTTGACGGTCCGAACCAGGTTCCCGACGCCAACGTCACGCAGACGGCGCTCAAGGACAATCATTTCGAAAAGATGTCCTGGACCGATCTCGACACCTTGATCATCGATGCCCTGGTCCCGAATCCGGAGTCGGAGCCGGGCTGCGCCGTCGGTGTTGTCCGTGATGACGAAATCATTTACCTCCAGGGGTATGGCTTCGCACAGCTCCCCTACGGAGCCGCGGAGGCGAAGCCCTGGGGCGTTTCGACGATGGGAGCCGTGGGTTCAATCTCGAAGACGCTCACGGCCGCGGCGATGTTGAAGATGATAGAAGACGGGGATCTCGATCTGGACGATCGTGTCGACGAGTATCTCGCGACGTCGAACCTCGAGTTGGGCGATCGGACTCTTGAGAGCTTGATTAATCACACTTCGGGAATTGGAGGCGACGATCAGGGTTTGGCCTTTGCGCCGAATTTTCCGACGGGTTCGGATGCGCGGGATTGTCAGTTGGATCCGGAGGCCCAGCCCGCGGGTTTCTGCGCGGGCGTCGCGGCGGAGTTGGCCTCTCCGCTGGCAGCGTTTGAGGTCTATGAAGCGACCGAGCCCGTCGCCTTTTTCTCATCGGGTGGGTCGGTCGAATCGGGGGTCTATTCAAACGTGGGCATAAGTGTCGCAGGTGCAGTGATCGATGCGCTTGCGCCCGACGTGTCTTCGAGCGACGGCTATGAGCAATATGTATGGAACGAGATCGGGCAATGGTCGGATAATCCCCTGGAAGGGGGCAATCTCAAGAGCCTCGCGCTGACGCATTCCTGGCGAGCTACGGATATTCCGAATCGAGCTGTCGGATACGGAGACGAGCCGTATTTCCCCGTCTACGAGGCCTGGGAGAACACGGCGGGAATGGAGGGCTGGGAAGGCCCGTCTGGCGGTTGGGCAATGACGATTGGCGATCTGTCTCGCTTCATGATCGCAATGAACGAGAATCATCTCTTCGAAAACGCAGCCACGCTGAATGCGATGCGCGCAGAGAATACGGACCTGATCGGCCTCTCGTTCAATTACGCGATGGGGATGTTCACAGGCGGGGGAGGCATAGAGTCGCCTGACTATCATCACGGCGGTGATATCGGTGGGCATCACGCCTATTGGGCCTGGTGGGACGGCATCCAAGGGCAAGACATCGGCATCGCCCTGATCTGCAACCGAGACGATCTGAACTCGAACACCTTGAATGGTCTGATCACCTGGCAATCGGGGGAAGGCATGAGCTCAGAATCGACGCTGATCGGGATCGTCTTGAATCAGAACCCGGATCCGCCGTCGGAGATCTCTTTTGCACCGGTTTTGGAAGAGGAGGTTGAGGGTGTTGCGTTCTCGATCGACATGGAAAAGGCGTGGGTCGTTGGTGGCCAGCAGCTGGCCCTTCCCGTCGGTCTCGACAAGTTGCACCTGATGCTCGCCGTCGACGAATTTGATCAGGCTTCGGGAGCGCCGCTCTTTCAGTTCGGAGAGGTGGACCCGGATTCCGGGGCTGAGCCCAAGATTGGCAAGCCGCTCACGCTGCGATCGGACAGCTACCGCAACCCGGATTTTAAGACCTGGCCGGTCTCGATGACCCTCGGTGAGATGAGTACCGAGATCGCGCTCGAGGAGATGGTGCTCGAAGGGGCTTTCGGTGAAGGCGGGAAATCGATCGAGGCACTTTCGATGACGGCGCTCTTTGACGTGCGGCAGGCGGGATTGTTCGGCTACGAGCCGAGCGGCCAGGCGGCCTGTAGCGACGTCCGCCGGGCAGGGGGCGAATGTGTTCCCTGCGCGGATGGAGCCGAGGTCTGTGTCGGCGTCCGATTTGAGGGCCTGTCGGGTGTTCCGGTCCCCGAACCGGGGTTTGGGGCTCTGCTGGCGACGGGACTCTTTGGCCTGACGCTCCAGAGCAGAGTCCGAAGAGGACGCGTGGTCGGCGCGTCGACTGCGCGGCAAGGGTAGTCGGGGCGCAGGCGGTCAAGCGCGGGCCGCGCGCGGGACTTCCGCCCGGCGAGACTGCCGAATTCGTGCGAAGCTTTTCCGTCGATGCCCGATTCCAACCCCGGGCCATCCTCGGAGGAGTTCGGAATGAGTAGCAGCGCACTAGACCGATTTCGCTTGGACGATCGCGTAGCGATCATCACCGGCGCCGGAAAAGGAATCGGCGCGTCCATCGCTCGCGCCTTTGCCGACGCCGGCGCCGACTGTGTCCTCACGGCTCGGACCGAGGCGGACCTCGATTCGGTTGCGGCTGAGGTGCGCGACCGCGGTCGCCGCGCGCTTACGATCGCGGGGGATGTGAACGATTTTGAGGGACTCGCCCGACTCGTCGAGCAGACGATGGACGAATTCGGTCGCATCGATAGCGTCATCAATAACGCGGGCGGCTCTCGTTCGAGGCCGATTCTGAAGACGAGTGCCGAAGAACTCGAACATTCCTTTCGTTTTAATGTCTCAGCCCCGTTCGAGTTAGTTCGCCTCGCGGCGCCGCATATGCTGGCCGCGGGCGAAGGCAACGTCGTCAACATCTCTTCGGTCGCGGCGAAAAATGCCGTCCGCGGGAACCTTGCGCATGGCCTGACGAAGGCTTCGCTGAATGCGCTCACGCGACTCATGGCGGCGGAGTTGGCGCCGAAGATTCGAGTGAACGCTGTGCTGCCGGGGGCGATCGAGACCGATGCGCTGCGCGGCTGGCTCTCTTCCATGGATCCGAATATTCGCGACACGATGCATAGCAATACGCCGATGGCCCGAAACGGCCTGCCGGACGATATTGCGGACGCCGTGCTTTATCTCAGCTCCCCCGCGGCGAGTTTTGTGACGGGCGAACTGCTGAAGGTGGACGGGATGGCGGCGGATGATTTGATCCCGCATCAGGTGCCGGATCTCTAGCGGGCCTCCCTGGTCTGCCTTTTGGCTGGAAGGGGCCCGCGAGGCATTTTGATCTCGCGGGCAGGCGAGGTCTCCATGGGCATGCTGCGCCCGATCCTTTCTGCCGCTGGACCCGTGGGGGTTTCCGTCAGCGGCACGTCGTTTCGGGAGTTGCATGTGGTTTGCTTGTGTTGCCGAATATGTCTCACAATCTTGATTCAAAAATAGGTATTGTCGCTAAAGTATGCGACAAAAGAGTCGATAGGTCTGCTATTCTTCGCATTTCCGAGACGAAGTCTTTTCCCATAGGGAGGCTGACATGACAATGGAGATCGAGGCTGAGGACGCAGAGCAGCGGGTGCAGAATCGGCGAGCCCATTTGATGTCGAGAGTATTCGCGACGATCGAGAACGACTTCCACGAAGAGTCCCGGACGCATATCTGTTTCAACCGTGATGTGGGTCCAACCGGGATCAAGGGCTTCGGGGACTATCCGAATGAAGCCTACGAGCAGTTCCAGTCGCGTCTTGCCGAGCTGGCGAGCGCTGCCTCTCCGAAAATGGTGGAAAGATGGATTGAAAGTGTCGAGGTGGGGGCCGCTGAACGGAAAACAGAGGCGCGACTAGAGGCCCTCGTTGCGATTGAAAATGCGAGTGGTCAGAAGTCGCGACTCAAGGTCGTGCCGAACAAGCCCGCGCTGGAGAAGGTGGAGTCGCTTGCGGCTGAGAGAGGCGAATCGATTAGTCGTGTCGCTGCCGAGGTGTTGGCGCTTGGCGTGCGCGACCTGGTGCAAACGTCGCAAGCGAGGGATGAGTTTGTCGACAGGCTCCGGAGCAGCGAGGCGAAGCGGAAGCTGATGCGTCGAGCTGCGAAACGTGGGACGAAGCGTGAGCCGAAGCGTCTGGATGTGACCGTGGGAAACGAGGTTCGTGCACAACTGAAGTTTCTATCAGAAGATTCCGGAAAGACTGAGTCGCTGATCACTTGCCAACTGTTTGATGACTGGGGCGGGGAGAACGGTTAGTTACAGCACAGGTCCGTAGGAAATCTGGTCAAGAGAGTGATACGGTCAAAGCGTTCTCGCCGCCTTTCGGACCGGAGCGCTCTGAGATGATCTCTGCAGGTATGAATATTGAAGATCCCGAAATCGAGGGTGCTTTCTCTCGTTGGCGGCGAAACTCTGAGAACGGGAGTCTCGATCCGCTAAGCCGGAGTGAAGAGATCGGGAGCTCATTAGGTCCATTGCTTGTGCCGCACTTTGACAAACATGCGGCGGTGATCACTCAGCTTCATATGGGTTCACTCAATTGGGTTGCGATTCGAAACTCGTTTCCTGATATGAGTTCGATGTCCCTCGAAACGCCGACGGGTTTCCCTCCCGTCGCGTAGAGTGGGTGGTGGCCCGCGGCGCAGCTCACCATCGGGGTGATGTGGGCAATCCGGCTTCGCCCCGTTTCCTATCGTTCTGAGAATGCAGGCGCTCTTTTTCAGAATATCGTTCCGAACAGAACTGAGCCGAAATCGCGGAGCCGCCTGCGTGGACATACGGACGCCGCGGCTTTTCCCTTTCAGCGTGAGTTGCATAGTCGGGGTGATCTGATTTCGGCTTCTCCTGATTTCGTGGTTCTGACGGGCATTCGGAATCCACGGGGAGTCAAGACTTCTCTCGCATCAGTTCCCAGGCTACTCGCGAAAATCGGTCCGGAAGCTCGCCAGTATCTGCGCGATCCCGTTTTTCGGATTCACCCCCAGCCGAGCTTTGACGAGAGCTTGCTCCCGACTGATTACGCGCTTGATGGGCAGGCGATTGAAGGTGTTGATGCCGATGGCGGCCAAGCGTTTCGCTATCGGAACAGCAGTATCGATGCAGGAAACGCAGATGCTGCAGCGGCACTCAGAAAAGCGACGCAGGCGATTGAAGAGGATCTCAGTCGGCCTCAGGAGGAAGCGGAGATTTTCGAGCGTGTTGTGGTGGGTGCTGGCGATGTGCTGTTTGCGAACAATCGATTCGCGCTCCATGGACGTGAGAAACTCTATGAGGACGAAGACGGGGAGGAGGCTGGAGGGAGTCGGTGGCTTCTGCGCACGTACGGCTACAAAGGGCGCACAGAGGGCTATGCCGATGAAAGCTCGGCTTTCCGGATGCTGCCGTAGGCTTGCTGTAGTCCGGTGTAGTTCGGTGTAGTCCGGCCCGCCGCTGAGGCTGGGGGTTGGGGGAAGAAGCGAAAGTCAGCGAATCGTCATTATGCTTCTATTCGACTAGGCTTCGTCACGAGCCGGCCGCGGCCGGCGCTCGTTTCTGTCACTCTTCTGCATAGAAGATAGGTCGCTATCAAATGTCCAATCTCGAAGTCCGAAAAATCCCCTTTGAATTTGAAGGCGCGCCCTTCCTCTGGAATCCCGAGCAGCCTCGCTTCTCGGTCCTGATGAACCAGGTCGGCTTTCTCGCGGTCGGCTTCGAGCGCTTCATTTGCAAGACCTTCCGCGAAGCCGAATCGCGGATCAGCGACGACCACGTCGCCACCGAAGCAAAACTCTTTCGCGAACAAGAAGGCGTCCACGCCGCCGCCCACACAAAGCATGCGAAAGCGCTCATCGCGCAACATCCCGGCCTCCAGAAAGCCCTCGACCAAACCGTCGAGAGCTATGACCGACTCTACGCCGAAAACTCCCTCGACTATCATCTCGCTTATACCGGCGGACTCGAGGCGATCTTCACGCCCTTCTTCAAGATGGTCCTCGACAACCGAGCGTCTCTGTTCCGCGGCGGCGACACCCGCGTGGCGTCGCTCTTCCTCTGGCATTTTTGCGAGGAGATCGAGCATAGAAGCTCGGCGCTCATGGTCTTCAATCATGTCGTCGGCAACTCCTGGTACCGCTTCAAAAATTCGCGCAGCTTTCAAGCGCATACCCGGGGCATCGCCGAGATGCTCACAGAAGAGTTCAAAGCCAACGTGCCCGGCCTTCCCGCCGAGGCCTTCGAGGGCGACCCCTTCGCCAGCGTTTCACGCATGGCCAAGTTCCGCTCCGCGGCGGGCATCTTCAGCTCGCAGTTGCCTTGGCATAACCCGAAGCATCAGCCGCTTCCGGACTACTATGAAGAGTGGATCGGCGAATGGAACGCGGGCAAGGATGTGACGGCGATTTACGGGCAGCCTTCAAGCTGAGGCTGAGTGCCGGGGGCCGAGGACTTTCCGGTGGGAAGGCTTGTAGTGCGTTAGCGCTGTCGTTCCCGGGGCTCTCTTCCCGTACGGACGGATCGGCGCTATCGTACGGACATGCCGAAACGTCTTACTCGATCGGGAAATAGTCTGGCTCTGGTGATTGATCGACCACTCCTCGAGGCGCTCGAAATCGACGCGGAGACGGAACTCGAACTTTCGACGGATGGGGATGTGCTCGTCGTGACGCCGGTGCGTGACCGAAAGCGGAGTAAGCGCTCCGCGGATCTCGTAGCCGAAGCCCACGAGCAGTACGGCGGGGTCTTCCGCCGCCTCGCTGAGTGAGTTCGTGACCGAGCCCGAGTTCCTGAATCTCGACGAGGTGCTCGGGGTCCATGCCAACCTCATCCGAACCTACGGGGGAGCGGGTGGGCTGCGGGACTTGGAGCTTTTGCGGTCTGCGCTGGCGATGCCCGAGGCGACCTTTAATGGGGAGTATCTGCATCCGAGCGTGTTCGAGATGGCCTCAGCCTATCTTTTTCATATCGCCCGGAATCATCCCTTCGTTGACGGGAACAAGCGTGCAGCGCTGATGTGCGCGCTGGTATTCTTGGGGCTGAACGGCGAAAAGTTGGACGCCGACCCTGAGGATCTCTATCGGTTAGTCGATGGCGTCGCGTCGGGTGAGGTCGACAAGGCCGAAGTGTCGGTGTTCCTGCGACAAAATTGCGAGCGTCGGGAATAGCTTCCGCGGCGGCACAGCGCAGCCTTGTGCGGAGGCGGAGCGCGAAGGAGGCAGCATGGCGGAGATTCTGATTCAAGGCGGCACGGTTGTGGACGGAAGCGGCGCGCCCGCATTCGAGGCCGATGTCCGGGTGGACGGCCGAGCGATCGTAGAGGTCGGCCAGGGTCTCGCGCCGCATGACGGGGAGCGAGTGATTGATGCGCAGGGCGCGGTCGTCGCTCCCGGCTTCATCGACAACCACACCCATCTCGATCCGACTTTGTTTTGGGATCCGCTCTGCGATCCTATGCCCCAGCATGGGGTGACGACGGTGCTGACGGGCAATTGCTCGCTTTCGCTCATGCCCGCTTGCAAGGAGCATAGAGAAGAGGCGATCGGCGTTTTCTGCGATATCGAAGATATCCCTGAGGCGACGATGCGCGACGAGTTGCCCTGGGATTGGGAGGACTACGCCTCGTATCGCGATTCGCAGAACCGCGGCGGGCTTGCGGTTCACACAGCGGCCCTGATCGGGCATTCAACGCTTCGGATTTACGTGTTAGGTGCGGAGGCGTGGGAGCGCGCGTCGACGGATGAAGAGCGCGCGCGAATTGTGGCTGAGCTGGAGTCAGCGATGGCCGCGGGCTGTTTCGGCTTCTCGACCTCGTTCTTTGATACAGACCGCGCGGCGCGTCCGGTTCCGAGCCGGCACGCAGACCAAAGCGAACTTGAAGAGCTGACGGACGTGATCGCCCGAAGTGGCGCTGGCTTCGTCGAGTACATCCCGAATCAGTCCGTCGAGGATCCGCGCCAGGACCTCGACCGCATGGCGGATATTCTTGGCCCGCGCGGAGTTGCGGGCACATGGAACGGTCTGGTCGTTTCCAAGATGGCGCCCGAAGCCTGTGCCGTCCTCGCTGATCATGCAGAGAAGCAGCGCGCCGCCGGTCTTGAGATCTATGCACAGTTCTCGCCCCGGACCCTCGACATGATGGTGACCTGGGAACAGTCGCTCATCTTCATCATGCATCCCCTCGGTTGGAACACGATGATGTCCGAGGACGATCCCGCGAAGAAGCGCGAGATGCTCGCCGATCCGGAATGGCGCCGCGTCGCGCGGGAAGAGTGGGACGCGATTGGGATGTCGATCTTCCCAATCACGCATCCCGAGAAGGCGCTGTTCATTTCCGTCGAGAAGCCGGAGCTTGAGCCCTGGGTCGGACGCAACCTCGGAGAACTCGCGGAAGAACGCGGGTTGCATCCTTCGGACGCCCTCGCGGAATGGGTTCTCGAGAATGATTTGAAGCCGGGCGTCGTCGCGGTCGGAGTCGCGAATGATGATGTCGACGATGTGGCGCGCATGCTGCGTCATCCGGCGACAATCGTCGGGGCCAGCGACGCGGGCGCGCATTTACAGATGATGTGCGCGGCCGGGGATTCGACGCTGTTCCTGACGCGCCATGTGCGTGATCGCGGCGACTTCACCCTCGAAGAAGGGATCTATGAGCTGACTGGTCGGCAGGCGGACTGTTTCGGCTTCGATCGACGCGGACGAATTCGCGAGGGCCTCGAAGCGGATCTGGTTGTGTTTCGCCTGGATGAGCTCGCGTGGGAAAAGGAAGTGATGCTCGACGATCTACCCGGCGGCGCGCGGCGCTTGCGACGACCGGTGGGGGGCTATCGGTACACGATTGCTGCGGGCGAGATCACGCAAGAGAACGGGAAGCTCACGGGCGCGCGGCCTGCGGGGTTGTTGGACGCTCGGGCGGAGAAGGGGTTGGTTTGAGGGAGGGGGCGGTTCGATGGAATTGCTCCTTGTCCAGTCTGGAGTAGACGCCGAGTCGTAGGCCCCTAGGGTAGGCATCTGGCCTTCTGGCGGCGCTGGTAGGCAGGGCCCGCCGATGGCCAATCGACTAACTGGGGAGAGCTGTGGCTAAACGTCGCACCCATCGCGTTAGTCTCTTCGATTTTGCTTCTGACCCTCAAGGTCAATTTTGAATTCAGATTTGAAATTCGTTTTTCTCTGGCTGGGGAGAGTTGCAAGGTTGGACTTCAGGCCAGATGGATCCTCGCTTTTTGTCATGGGGAGCTGACACTGATCTGCTAGTTGCCTACGATTTTCAATGCCGCTTAAGGTCTTTTGAAATGTTAGGGATCTCGCTTGTACCAAAAAACGCTTGCTCTGCTCTTCGTCTTCTTGCTCCTGCCCGCCGTTTCGAATGCTGTGACGTTCAGCTTGATTGGCACATCAGGAGGTACGCCCAGCTCTCTTGAAGTCGGGGAGACCGTTACCTTTGATATTCGCGTCGATGCAGACGCTGATTCGGTGGCCGGTCTTAGCGCGTCGATTTATGGCTATAACGAGGCGGTAGTCGACTTCGTCCAGGGTGATGCGGTTCCGTCGATTTTTCATGGTGTGGCCATCCCCGGCGTTGGCGCGTTCTCGGGCCTGTCGAACATTGCTCCGAACCCGCTCGAAGAATCCGCCATCGGTGCCAACGGCAACCGAGTGCAGATCTTCAACGGTGTTGCTCTTACGCCCGTCGTTGCTCAGCCCCTCGATCCGGGACTGGACGGCAACGTGGGTGGCGGCGACGCTCAGTTCCGCGTGACCTTTACGGCGGTCGCCACAGGCACGACGCAGCTCCTTATCGGAACCGGCTATGAAGCTGACAGGGTGATTCTTGCGGGCGGCTTAGAAGTTCAAGCGAATGGATTTTCTGTGGTTGTCACCGTTGGCGCCGGACTCGATTCTGACGAAGATGGCCTTCCCGACTCCGCTGAACTCAACATCTATGGGACAGACCCTCAAGACCCCGATTCAGACGATGATGGGCTCAATGATGGCGACGAAGTCAATGTTCACTCAACGAATCCGCTAGTGGCAGACTCGGATGGCGATCTTCTTTCAGATGGCGACGAGGTCAACCTGTACGTGACGAATCCGCTTGTCGAGGATGCTGGCGCGGATACGGACGGCGACGGCCTTACGAATGTCGCTGAAGCCGATATCTATTTTACCGATCCTTCTGTCTCGGACGCCGAAGTGGATACCGACGGCGATGGCCTGAGCAACGTAGAGGAAGTGGATACCTACGGGACGGATCTTGCCGTAGCGGACACCGACGGAGATGGCGTCTCGGATGGAGACGAGGTCAATCTTGCTGCGACGGACCCGCTGTCAGAGAATTTTCCGGGTTTGGTCTTGAACGACTTGGGCGATTCCGGCGCTGACATCTTCTCAGCGATTGAAACCGATGGTATTCGTCATTGGGTGACTGTTTGGCAGTCCTCTGACACGCTTGGCGGAACGGTCGGGTCAGATTTCGATATTTTGACCTCCCGGTCGAGTGACGGTGGTGCGACTTGGACTGCCCCCGCGGCGTTGAATAGCAATGCTGCTACGGACGGCGTTCGCGATAATTGGCCGCCTGCGGTCCGAACGGATGGCTCAGGCGTTTGGATTGCCGCTTGGTCTTCCTTTGCAGACCTATCCGGCACGATTGGCGCGGACTCAGATATCCTCTTTGCGCGATCGCTTGATAATGGGGCTACGTGGAGCGCTCCCTCGGCGATCGATTCGGGAGCAGGTTCGGATTCTGGCGACGACGATCGGGTCAGCATCGGATACGGCAATGGAGCCTTTGTTGCTCTTTGGCAATCAAATGATGCTTCTAATGGGGGAGACCTCGATATTCGTATTTCCCGTTCGACGGACGGAGGCTTGTCTTGGACACCTTCGGCTCTACTTAATACGAACGCGGCGGGTGATATTGCGAACGATACGCTGCCCACTCTGGCGACTGACGATTCGGGCAACTGGGTTGCAATCTGGGAATCCGACGAGAGCCTGATCGGCGGCGATGGGGACCTCTTCGTGTCTCGCTCGAGCGATAATGGTGCGACGTGGTCGCCCACGATGATCCTGAACGCGAACGCGATTGGGGACTTCGGGGCTGACCGTCGGCCGAAGCTGGCGACTGATACGCTCGGGATATGGGTTGTGGTTTGGGATACCGATGATGATTTTGGTGGGTCACTCGGCACGGATCGAGATGTGGTTTTCTCGCGATCGATCAACAACGGAGCTTCTTGGACGTTTCCAGCTGCTGTCGATAGTTCGTCATTTTCTGATGCTGGTGATGAGATCAATCCCAGCATATCGACCGACCAGCTTCTCGCTTGGACGGTTGTTTGGGAGTCAGACGAAAATGTCCGGGGAGTGCTTGGGACGGACTTCGACTTGCTGGTTTCGCGCTCTGAAGATGACGGCGCTAGCTGGTCTGCCGCTCGTTCCCTTAAGCTCGACGGGGCGAGTGACCTGGGAGGTGACTTCTTTCCGCAGATTGCAACTCAACCCGAGGGCTCGACAGTGGTTGTCTGGCATTCGGATGATGATATCGCGGGAGCGGGGACGGACTTCGACATCCATACGATCTCTGGCCTTTTCCTGGTGGATACGGACGAAGACGGACTCTCGAACGCAGATGAGTCCAATCTATACGGCACTGATCCCAACGTTTCGGATGCGGATGCGGATACGGACGGGGATGGATTGACGAACGTCGAAGAGGTCGACGTGTATCAAACCGATTTCGCTCTCTCGGATACTGATGGGGATGGATTAGAAGATGGCGAGGAGGTCAGCATCTACCTGACGAATCCCCTGCTCGCGGACACGGATGGCGACGAATTGACGGATGGTGATGAAGTCAATCTCTACGCGACGAATCCAAACGTCTCTGACGCGGATGCGGATACGGACGGCGACGGGCTCACGAATGTCGCAGAGGTGGATGTGCATTCGACGGATCCGCTTGAGGCGGATACGGATATGGACGGCTTGATCGACGGAGAAGAAGTCAATACCTACTTCACGAATCCTCTGTTGACCGATACCGATGGCGATCGCGTGAGTGACGGCGATGAAGTGAATCTCTCATTCACCGACCCCCTCACTCCGAACGCCCCTGGCTTCGTTCTTAACCGAAACTCGGAAATCGATTCCGGGGCCGATATCTTCTCCTCTGTTGAGACGGATGGTTTTGGGAACTGGGTGACGGTTTGGCGATCTACCGACGATCTCGAGGGTACGATTGAGGCCGACTCGGACATCCTGATGGCCCGGTCAAGCAATGGAGGTGCGAGTTGGTCCGCCCCGGAAGCGCTCAACACGAATGCAGCTTCGGATAGCGCTTCGGATTTTTGGCCGGCCGCGATCAAGACGGATCGTCAGGGAGTGTGGATCGCTGCTTGGCCTTCAGCGTCGAGCCTTGGCGGAACAATTGGTACCGACCGGGATATCCTTTTCGCACGCTCGATTGACCGGGGCGCTACGTGGAGTGATCCGTCTGCGCTGAACTCTGGTGCTGCAATTGATTCGGGATCTGACGATCGCGTAGCGCTTGCGTATGGGAACGGTGTCTTTCTCGCTCTCTGGCAGTCTGACGACGGTGCGGCTGGACCTGATTTGGACATCAAAATATCGCGGTCAGTCAACGGGGGGCAGACGTGGTCTGCGGCCGTCGCGATTGATTCGAATTCGGTCAGTGATCTTGCCAACGACTCATTTCCGACCCTCGCGACTGACGGGATGGGCAACTGGGTCGCGGTTTGGGAAACAGACCAGAGCCTCATCGGAGGCGACGGAGATCTGTTGACTGCACGTTCATCTGATGCTGGTGTGACATGGACGACTCCGGCAATTGTTAATTCAAATGCGCTCTCGGATACCGGCTCTGACTTGCGACCGCGGTTGGCCACGGATGGATTTGGTACGTGGATTCTAACTTGGGACTCGGATGAGAATCTAGGCGGAATGATTGGCCAAGACCGTGACATTTTGTTCTCTCGTTCAGTTGATGAAGGTACGACATGGTCTGACCCGCAGGCCTTGCAGGCTTTCTCTGCATCCGATGCCGGTGATGAGGCAAACGCCCGGCCCACTACAGACATAACTGGCGCATGGTCAGTAGTTTTTGATGCCGACGAAGATTTAACGGGCCAGGTCGGTACAGACTTCGATCTGTTTTCGACGAGTTCCGTAGATGACGGAATGACATGGCTGTCGGCTATACCGCTCAATCCCGACGCAGAAATCGACTCAGGCGGAGACTTCTTTCCAGGTGTGGCTACACAGCCTGGAGGTGCTTCAGTTGTGGTCTGGCATTCGGATGAAGATGCCAATCTGGCGATTGGAACGGACTGGGACTTGTTCTTTGTGAACGATCTTCAGTCTGCACGAGTCACTGACTGCGCGGCGGTCGGGCCTTTTGTTCCGTCTACGGGAACACTCGGCTTCGGCGAGAACCATTTTTGCGAGGACTGGTCTCTCGTCTCGCAGCCGGGTTCTGATTTGCGAGATTCCTTCTTTGTTGGAGCTGACTTTAGTGGGGCGGCTCTGGGTGGGGCTCTGCTCATTCGGTCTGATTTTGCGAAAGCTGACTTATCGAACGCATCATTGTTTAATGCAGGACTTTCTGAAGCGATTTTTGCCGGAGCAAATCTGACGGGAGCTGATCTGGCTTTCGCTGATCTGGGTGGCTCATTCTATGACCAAGACACGTTATTCCCTTCGGGCTCGACGGTCTATTCCGGAACATGGGGCTTGCCCAACGACGTCGCTCCTTGGGACCTGGGTATGGTTCCTGTACCAGAACCATCGCTTGGCCTAGGGCTTTTGATTGGCGGGGGTGGGCTCCTTGGAGTAACTCGGTTCCGGAGAGTCTCCGGCAGAGCAACGGTCTGAAAGAAGGGCTGGGCATGTCTCTCGATGAACAGATCAAAGAAGCCGTTCATACCTACATTTCCGCCTTCGAGAACCGCGATCTCGAAGCCATCATGGGGATCTACGCCGAGGATTGTTGGATCGAAGATCCGGTCGGGAGCGAGCGGAAGGTTGGTCGCGCCGCCCTTCGGGAGTTCTACAAGGTGGGAGTCGAAATGGGCGTTCGCCTAACGCTCGTCTCCGAGATTGGGATCGCGGGGAACGAGGCAGCGTTCGCGTTCCGGCTTGAGGCCGACACGCCGCAGGGCAAGATGATCCTGAACTCGATCGACGTGATGGTCTTTAACGAAGCGGGGAAAGTGACTTCGATGCGCGCGTTCTTTGGACCGGGGAATCGACGTTTCGAGTCTTAGGCGGCCTGACGGCGCCCGCTCGGGGCCGCCCGCTTGCAGGCGGTCGTGCTAGGCTGATCAGATGTTGCGAAACGCCTCGCCTCTCGTTTCAGCCAGGACGCTCCTCGTTCTTTCCTCGGTCGCGCTCGTCGCGATGGCCGGCTGCCTATCGCCCTCGACGGACGGGCAGGGGAAGCTCACGAAGACGACCGCCGCGCTTATTGACGGAGCTCGGCTGCATAAGGGCGGGCTGGGTACCGTCTCGTATGCGCGGATCATGATCGAGATGATCAATGGCCATTCGCGACTGGGGCGCTGGAACCCGAAGCGGTACTACGCGCTGGTTAAGCCGGGCGAATACACTTTCACCGTCCGGGTCTCGAGTGAGGACCCGACGGTTGATTTCCTGATGATGGACGCGGAACAGATCGAGGATCGGAACTCCTTTACGCGGCGAAGACTCAAGCTGGTTGTCGAGAGTGGCTTTACCTATCGCATCCATCCAGGGGGCTCAGAGGCCGACTACCTCGTTCATCGCTCGAAGACGCGCATGAAGCCCGAGAAGGGAAGCTGGGAAGCGCCGCAGGATGCTTGGCTCTGCTTGCCTGCTCGAGGGAAGGAGTCGACGTCGAACGCGATTCTCTACTGCAACGCGGATAATGAGGCAGAGTCTCTTCCGGCGGAGCTGCTGGGGCCGCAGGATTGAGAATCGATTCGATGAGCCGCGGCTGGGTTGCGCAAGTGAGCGATGTGGCGCTTGAGTCGGGCGTCTCCGACGCGGATTGGGCGCGGATTAAGGAGGCTTGGTCGAGCCATTTCTGTTTGGTGTTTGCGGGGCAGGGCGGCTTGTCGATCGATGCGCATGTTGCCCTTCTTGCGCGCTTTGGTCCGATCATCGAGGAGCGTCTTCCCGGCGACAAACATTCCTATGTGACGAATGCCGAGGGGCACGGCGTCGATGAGATGAACGACGGCTATATCTGGGGCGAGCTCACGCCCCACATGGATTTCACGTACACGCCGTATCCGGCGGATGTGATCTCGCTCTTTGCCGAGGAGGTTCCGGCGGGCGGGACTTCGACCTACTTCTACAATAATGCGGCGCCGTTAGGCCAGATGCCGGCCGCGCTTCGTTCGGAGCTTGCCGGGCGGGAGATTCGCTGTGTTCACGATCTCGCCTTGATGCCACCGGATGCGCGGCCGTATCTCGATCCGGCGGCGACTGAGGGCGAACTCGTTCAAGCCCAGGATTGGCCTTTGGTTCGGGAGCATCCCGGGCGCGAAGGGCTCGAGGTTCTCGCTTGCAGCTTGCAGCAGACGGCGGAGGTCCTGGGGTGTGCGGATCCGGGAGAGAGCCG
>JBGCEJ010000060.1:0-16414 GCA_045106235.1 Myxococcota bacterium | reverse complement strand
ACGAAAACGCCGTCTACCCCTTGGTCGTAGACCCTCTGCTGACGGGCCTGGTCGATACGGAATTCGAATCAAACCAAAGCGCTTCCCGGTTCGGCTCGAGCGTTGCTTCCGCGGGGGATGTGAATGGGGACGGCTTTGCGGGTGTCATCATCGGTGCTCACCGGTTCGACTCCGGTGAAACCGACGAAGGCGCCGCTTTCATTTTCCTGGGCAGCCCGTCCGGGATCGCGGATGGAAATCCGCTCAATGCCCATGCCATGATCGAATCGAATCAGATTGGGGCGAACCTTGGAGAAAGCGTGGCCTCCGCCGGCGACGTCAACGGAGATGGCTACAGCGATATCATTGTCGGCAGCGGCCGATACACGAATGGCGAAGCGAACGAAGGAATCGCACTCGTCTTTCACGGAGCACCGACGGGAATCGCCGACGGCAATCCAGGTACGGCGAATGCCTTTCTGGAGGGGAACCAGGCGAGCGCTTTCTTTGGTGCCTTTACGAACGGCACGGGGGCGGTCGGAGCCGCATCGGCCGGGGATGTGAATGGGGACGGGTACTCGGACGTCATCGTGGGCGCGAAGGGATACGATAATGGAGAGAACGGCGAAGGGGCGGCCTTCATTTTTCACGGCAGCGCCTCGGGTATCAGCAGCGGTGGCCCGGCCACCGCGGATACGTTCCTGGAATCGAATCAGGCGCTTGTGGGC
Organism: Myxococcota bacterium; assembly: GCA_045106235.1. Lineage (GTDB taxonomy): Bacteria > Myxococcota_A > UBA9160 > UBA9160 > UBA4427 > UBA4427. The sequence continues at coordinate 15,707 of JBGCEJ010000060.1, read as the reverse complement.
ATTGGCTTTTCGGCCCAAATGGGGGTGGTCGCCTCTGCAGGAGATGTCAACGGGGATGGCTATGACGACGTGATTGTAGGCGCGCCCGGCTACACGCATCAGGCCCTTTTCTCCGGCGTAGCCTGGGTCTTTCATGGCGGGCCTGCGGGCGTGCCGGATGGGAATCCAGGGACATCCGACGGAAGAGTCGAGTCGAATGACTCCTATTCTCTCGGCGAACCGCGGGCGATCGCAGTTGCCTCTGCGGGGGACGTCAACGGCGATGGCTACGCCGACGTGATCGTCGGATTCGAATACAGTGACGATGGGGCAGGGAAGGTGCTGATCGTGCACGGAAGTGCTTCCGGAATTGGGAGCAAGACTCCGACGAATGCAGATGCGCTTCTTGAGACCTTCAACTTTGAAGGGAAATTTGGGAATAGCGTGGCATCAGCTGGCGATGTGAATGGCGACGGCTACGCCGACGTGTTGATTGGTCAGAGGGACTATTTTGATGGGGCCAATAATGCCGGCCGCGCCTGGGTCCTTCGCGGGAGTCCGGCGGGGATTCCGCCCTTGCCCGAATTCGGCCTCCCATTTGTTTCCAGCCGAATCGTGTTAGGCCAGGGCGGCGCCCGGCTTGGTTTCAGCGTCGCGTCCGCGGGGGACGTGAACGGGGACGGGTACGACGACATTCTCGGCGGGGCTCCCTTCTTTGATGGACCGCAGTCGGACGAGGGGCAGGCGTTTCTCTTTTTGGGCGGTGCGGAGGGGATGTCCGACGGGTCGCCCCTGACGGCGGATACGCAGATTGAGTCGAATCAGGCGTTAGGGACGCTTGGCAATAGCGTGTCGACTGCCGGCGATATTAATGGTGACGGTTACTCGGATATCATCGTTGGGGCAAGGGATTATGACGCAGGCGAAAACGGCGAAGGCGCTGCGCTTATTTTCCTTGGGAGTGCCGCGGGAGTCGGGAGTGGGGGGCCGAGTTCAGTCCATGCTCTGCTCGAAGGAGATCAAGATTCAGCGCGCTTCGGATATTCCGTCGCTTCCGCGGGGGACGTGAACGGTGACGGATACTCCGATGTGGTTGTCGGATCCGATTACTATGACAACGGCGAGTCGAACGAGGGAGCTGCTTTCCTCTTTCTTGGGAGTGCCGGGGGCATAGCCGACGGAAATCCAAGTACGGCGCATGCTCAATTCGAGTCGAATCAGGTGGACGCATTTTTGGGTGTTTCCGTCGCTTCCGCCGGGGACGTGAACGGTGACGGATACTCGGACGTGATTGTTGGATCCTCGGCATTTGAGGACGGCGAGTTGAATGAAGGAGCTGCGTTCGTTTTTCTTGGAAGTGCCGGGGGCATGACCGACGGTAATCCGAATACAGCGCATGCTCAATTCGAGTCGAATCAATCGAACGCGAGTATTGGTTTTTCAGTCGCTTCCGCGGGGGACGTGAACGGCGACGGGTACTCGGACGTGATTGTCGGAGCCCCACTTTATGACGACGGCGAGTCTGACGAGGGAGTTGCGTTCGTCTTCCTCGGAAGTGTCGGGGGGCTGGCTGACGGCACTCCGGGTACGGCGAATGCTCAATTCGAGTCGAACCAAACGGTCTCACGTCTCGGTTTCTCCGTCGCTTCCGCGGGGGATGTGAACGGTGACGGGTACTCCGATGTGATTGTCGGATCGCCCAATTATGATTCTGGGCAGTCAGGTCAGGGATCTGCGTTTCTCTTCCTTGGCAGTGTCGGGGGCATGGCCGACGGCACTCCAAGTACGGCGCATGCTCAATTTGAGGCGAATCAAACGAGCTCCCTTTTGGGTTTCTCTGTCGCTTCGGCGGGAGACGTGAACGGCGACGGGTACTCGGACGTGATTGTCGGAGCCCCATTTTATGAAAATGGCTCGTTGAATGATGGAGCTGTGTTCGTCTTCCTTGGGACTCTTGGGGGAATGGCCGATGGCACGCCGAGTACAGCGCATGCTCAAATTGAACCCGATCAAACGTTCCCTGGCTTCGGTGTTTCTGTCGCTTCCGCCGGAGATGTGAACGGAGACGGGTACTCCGACGTGATTGTCGGATCCGAATTATATAGCTCAGGCGAGTCTGGTGAGGGATCCGCTTTCATCTTTCACGGCAGTCCAGGGGCCGCCGGTCCGCTTCCGATGCTCAGGCAGTTGCGTGGTGACGGCAGCGGTTTGCCTGTGCAGGCGCTTGGGCGATCTGAATCAGGGGACGGCTTTCGGGTTCAGCTCTTCGCACGACCGAGCTCGGCGGGGCGCGAGCTTGTTAAGCTCGAAATCGAAGCCTGTCCCAGTGGAACTCCGTTCACCGATCCGGCCTGCACCCTCCACCAGTCGGCGACTTGGATCGAGGTCCAGGTTGGGGGGCCACACGTTCTCTTTGACGAAACAATCTCGGGGCTCAGCAACGACACGGTCTACCGCTGGCGAGCACGAAACATCTATGCGCCCTTCAATGTGACTGAACCGGGAATTACCCCGCCGCCTAACCCGCAGGGCGGTCCTTGGCGTCGCATTCAGTCGGCCGCCGACGCCGGCGATATTCGTGTTGTGCCTGAGCCGGGAACGATTGGAGTCGTGATCGGCTCTCTCGTTCTCGCTGCGATGGCACGTCGTCGGCGTGACTCCTGAACTAAGAGGCGCGTCGTAGTTGCGTCTCCGCCTTAGGCGCGATTTCGAGCGTAACCGCGACCGCGGAAAAAAGTGTGGCCACTTTTTTAGCTCGGAAGGCAGCGTCTGCGAGTCGAGGACGAACATGTGACACTCTAAGGTTCAATATACCGTTCGGCGAGAAACAGTTGATGTCGGCCGACTCATTGCCGGAATTCTGGTCCCGAGTCCAACCTTTCGAGGGGAACTGCGCGCAAAAGAAGAACTCGCCCTCGGGACTCATTCTTTTCGAAAGAGCAGAAAACGCCCCAACATGAAGTTCTTCACATAAGGGATTCACGTTAGGCTGATATTCTATCCAGATTGAAATAGCACGCAGTCAATCTGAATCCGCTTGCAGCCGGGAGAATGAAATGCCAAGAATGATGAATCTGAGGACGCCACACACAGCACTCCGCAGAGCAGCGCACGCGATGCGAGGCACGACAGGATTTTCGATGCGATCCATCAGCGAACCCGCTCGGGGCCGCTGTAGCCGCCTCTTGGCCGCCGTCGGATTGATCGCGTTCGTTTCCTTATTCGGAGCATCGGGCGTTTTCGCACAAGTCGAGTTCATAGAGTGGTCTTCGGTCGACGCGGGGAGCGGCGGAGGCATCACTGCATCACCGACATACTCGATCAATGCAGGGACAGTGACCTCGGGCGTGACCGTATTCAGCGACCCGCTCTTCATCGCCGAATACTCAAACATGGTCCCTTTTATCAGTTACGCCTCCTCTTCCTTACCCGCCGACATAGGTTCGACGATCGGCTTTTCCGCGCCGCTCCCACTGGGATCAGTCCTCCTCGTATTCGACGTCGATGTCAATCAGGAGACGTTTATTCTGGAGAGCGAAGGGGTCGCACTCAAATTGCTTGATCAGATTGAAAGTACCCTTGGCGCCGAATCGGTGTTCCCGACCTACGACACCATCAGCGGCGAACTCGTAGCGCCCGGTGTCAGCAACCTCAGCGAGATGTCGATCTTCGACCTCGCCGGCGCCAATTCGATCGATGTTGCCTTCCTTAACGGCCAGTCCGGATCAGGGGGCGGCATCGCGATCGCCGTCCCAGAGCCGCGTGTCCCCATTCAGCTTTGTTTCGGATCCGCTGGCCTGCTCTTGGCTTTTCGTAATCGAGCTGCGCAGCGGAAATCGGCAAGAGCCAATAGCGCTCCGCCAGTTCTGATTTAGCCAGTGGCAGATAGAGTGGCGGCCTAATTGGCGGCCTAAGTGGCCTTTGGTTCTGGGGCATGATGCGAGTGGCGTGCTCCTCGAGGTCGGCGAAGTATTCGCTATGGGGGATGGCATCCTGCCGCTCTGCGGGGTGGGGGCTTCGCGAGGGAGATCGTCGCGAGTCCACCAGGACAACAGCTTTCCGAATTACTGACGAGATGCCCTGGGGGGCGTTGTGGGCAACAGCTCGCAATCCGTCGCATCAGCCCTACGTCGCTCTCGCGATTTCTCCGATTTATTCCATCCGATTTCGAGCGCTGCCCCGATCGTTCCTACAAGAGGCAAGAAGCCTCGTGGGGCTCCGGTCCCCCTCGAAAACAGAAGCCTGTCTCGCGCTGACGAGAAGGGCAAAGGAGAAAATCATGACATCGACACTTCGTCTCACTCGCCTTCGCGGCCTACTCGCCGCAGCGCTTACAGTGCTGGGGCTCCTCTCTGCGGGCGTGTCCTCCGCGGGCGACGGCAAGGTCTACTCCCCGCTCGGGTGTGTTAAGCAGTATCCGTGGCAAACGCAGCCTCTGTCCTATCACGGCCCGAACATCCAGAACTTTTCGTCGGGCTACCTCTATTTGTATTGTCCCATCGTGAAAGACAACGTGGGGGGGACCAAGCTCAATTACATGAGCGTCACGTACCTGTCGCCGGAGAGGAGCGGCTTCAGCTGTAACTTTTTCGCGATCTCGCCGTACGGCGGATACGCGTACAGTCGCTACATGAATGGGAGCCGGTCGACCCGTTACCAAACGATGAGCTCAACCGATCTCCCGGCAATCGGTGGTGGAGAGCTTTACCTCACTTGCACCATGCCACCAGGGTCTACGTTCAAGTCTTACCGCGTGGATGAGGACTAACGGCCATGGCGTATCGAGAATTCACAATAGGTATGTTCATGATCGCCCTCGGGCTTGGGATCGGACTCACTCTGCGCCCCGCGGTCGAGCTTAACGGGAAGGCTCCGGACACATCGACTAACGCAGTCGATGCGAAACTCCAAGCCAAAGTCGATCGTCTAGAGGCTGCGATCGAAGAGCTGAGTCGGCCATCCTCCGCTCGCCCCGCCGCCGGCCCAGCTGCGACGCAGGAGCGCGTTTCCGAGCCTGTGTGGGGCGTCGAAACCAGACCGGATGGGCTCGAAGATCCGTCGCCGATATTCGACTCAGTAGAAGATGCGATCGCGGCGGAGCAGAAGTTCGTGGAGCACACCTTTGGCTCGCTCGAGGATGCGCTTAAGGCGGAGCCGCTCGACGGCCCCTGGGCAATCGGCCAGGAGTCTGAAATCACAGAGCAACTCGAAAATGGACCGGATTCGACGACGCGACTCGTCGACGTCCAATGTCAGTCGACCCTATGTCGCATCGAGCTGGAGCACGAAATCGACGAAGTCTCGCACGAAGTCGCGATGATGGCGCTCACGGGTCCGATGTTCGCGGGAAGCGAGATGCTCTCGCGGCGGGTCGAGAGCCCTCAAGGAGAAGTTCGGACCGAGCTCTTCTTGAGTCGAAAGGATCATCGGCTGCCCAGAATGGAGGACGCGTTTGGGGAATAGGGCGCAATGCAGGGAAGGAACAAGCGAAGCCTGCGAGTAGAAGTCCGAAAGGGTCAGGCTCTAGGGCTCAATTCCGGAGGGAGTGGAATAGAGACGTTGCCCGCCAAAACGACGAATGAGACCATCCAAGATCTGGGCAACGCTTAAGTGGGGCACGCTTGAAGTGGGCGATTGTCCGAACGTGCGTGAATCCTCATCAAAGAACTGCCACCACTGCAGCATGGATCCGCCTTCCAAGCATGAATCCACGACCAAGGCGCTGAGTTGTTTCATGAGCGGAAGATCTGCCTTGCTCCGCTCGAGGTTCAACGAGTAGAGGAGCGAATGCGTGTTCGGCGGCCAGTAGCGAACGTCCTCCGAAAAGACATGCTCGCCGATGCGCCAGCTGCGCGTTAGGTCAGGGGGACCGCCGAAGAGTGGAACCTCCGACGTGACTTCCTCGACCCAGGATTCGTCGATGACGGAGATCCATTCTTTCATGTTCTCGTGGTCCGACAGCAGGGCGAAAACGTCGCCTGCACTCTCGTTTAGGCGCACAGCGAAGAACATGTCATGGGGCGAGGGGGACGCGTTCGCATTGGGGAATGTCCGCTCATTCGTTGGCGTGCATTCCCCTAGAATTTGGGCGGCGCTCGGTTTGGCCCCGCAGCCAAGCAGAGCGACCCATACGAGCGCTGAGAGGATGCCGGCGAAGTGCCGTTTCGAAAATTTCGGTGCGTGCATCTTATTCTCCCTACGCTCGTCTTTAATTCGGTTTCGTCTCCGATCGTATTTGGGCATCTGCATGATGTCATGGCGCAAAAGTGCGAATGGGGGGTGCGTTGGCGATCCACGTCCGCCCCTTCGCGGAATCGATGGCGCCCGCCGGACGAATGTCCTGGTGAACTGCTCCTGAACGAACGGAGATAACGACGCAACGCGGATCGGCCGTGCGCGCTTGGCTCAGGAGCGCACCGCGCGTTCGCGGTTTTGCGAATTGATGCGTTGTGATCGAGCGCATACGTTGGAAACCAACTCCGTGCCGTATGGCACGAGAAGCGATGAGCACAAGCCTCTAGGGAAGACGAAAAGCAAGGAGCGAAGATTGCGTGATCTGCGACCGGTGATTCTGGCGATCGGCCTGTTTCTTGGCTTGGCATCTGGTGGATGTGCCCTGACGGGCGAGGGCCAAATGAAGACTCCTTCGGGAGCCGGCATAGTGCGCCTCGAAGGGGCTCAGTTTGAAGCCTTCCCTTTGCCTGACTACGCAAAGGCGGCGCTGCGGCGGGACTACAAGAGTTATCTGGTCGAAGTCGAGCCCGGGATCAAGGTTCATGTACTTGAGAGCGGCTCCGGTTACCCGATCTACGCGCAGCACGGAGCGCCGACCTCAGGTTGGCTCTACCGGAAGGTGGCGGAGGCCCTGCCGCAGGATCGGTTCAGGGTAATTATGCCGACGATGGTCGGCCTCGGTTTTTCCAGCAAGGTTCCTGCGAGTGAACACACCCTCGAGAACCACGCACGCTGGATGGCCAATCTCTTGACACAGCTTGAGCTCGAAGGGGCCATCTTCGTCGGTCATGACTGGGGCGGGCCTGTCGGCATGGGAGCGCTCGTCCGAGTGCCCGATGTGCTCGAAGGGGCGGTGATTCTTAACACCGTCCTCACTGCGCCGACGGAGCCGCGGAAATTCCCATTGCCGCTTCGAATGGCCAGCACACCGGTTCTCGGAGAGATCGTCTTTGAGCGCCTCGTGTCGGTATTCTCCCAATTGCCCAAACAACAATTCGACCCCGACTCCATGCCGCCTGAGGTCGTCGAGCTCTACGAACGGCCGGTCGTCGACAGCGGGAACTCGAAGGGGGTTTTAGCGATCCTGCGGATGTCCGCGGACGGCCCGGATCATCCCACCGCCGCAGAAGTCCGGAGGATCGAGGCGTACATTGACAGTCGGGATTTCGCGGCCGAGATCGTGTGGGGAATGCAGGACCAGATCCTCGGCGCGCGACTCGACGAGATGATCGAGCTCATTCCGAACGCGGCCGTGACCCGGGTTGAATCCGGCCATTTCATTCAGGAAGAGGCACCCGAAGCGATCGCGGATGCGCTCGTGCGCGTACTCAGCCGAATCGAAGCTCGCGCAGAGAAGCAAGAGAAGCAAGAGAAGCAAGAAATGAAAGAGAAGTAGAGGCGACGAGACGATGCAGAAAATCAAACTCTACGGATACGCGACGAGTCCCTTCGTGAGGAAGACCGGAGCGTTCCTCTATTACAAGGGACTCGATTTTGAGCATGTGCCCGTGAACCCAATCGAGCCCGAGAAGGCGATCGGCCATACCGGTGGGACGCAAGTTCCGGTGCTCGAAATCGATGGCGAGTGGCGGACCGAATCCTCGGATCACGCGCATTGGCTCGACGAGCTCTTCCCAGAGCGGCCGCTTTGCCCAGCGGAGCAGCAAGAGGTCGTGAGGGAACTCGATGCATGGGCCTCCGACTTCCTTCATTCCGGCTTTCGCGCGGCTACGGAAGGCGCCATCACGGCGCCGCTTCGAACGTATTTGTGGCGAATGGCGGCCATCGTGAGCGCGGATACGCCGCTTTCCGCGAGCGTCCAAAGCGGCTGGCCCGAGTTCGTGAGCCAGGCTCCGTTCATTCGTGCTATGCGGGAGAATATGGATCTCACCGAGAGTCTCGAAGCCATGCGCGCGCGACTCGGCCAGGAACTCCTTCAGCATTTGGGAGACGGTCCGTATCTCGGCGGGCTTCCGAATCCGAGCATGGTTGATCTCGCGATCTTCCCGAATATTGGATTCCCCTTCATCGTTGGGCTCGAAGACACGCCCGCTTTCGCCCACGTTCCGAAGCTTCGGGATTGGTTCCTCCGCGTCGCGGAGCATCTACCCGAGAACCCCGTCTTGGTGCAAGATTTCTTGGTCGTCAACTCGCCGTCGAGCATCTGAAGGGCCGGGAACTCTCGGCCCTGCACTCTGCGCCCTTCGAGCCTTAGACGAGTCGCCGGTCAGCGGGCCGAAGCAGGTACGATCCGACCAGAACCGACAGGATCACGAGGGGCGGCGCGATCTTGTTAAGTCCATCGCCATACAGAATGTGCGAAGCGGCTGCGCCAATAAAGTCGAATGCGAACCCGGCATAGGCCCACTCTTTCAGCCTGGGCAGCTTCGGCGCCGCGAGAGTGATGACGCCAGCGATCTTGAAGGATCCAAGGATGGTGAGGAAATAGAGCGGGTAGCCGAGTCGGCCGACCACGCCTTCCACGGGCCCCTGGGCTCCGGTCAGCATGGAGAAACCCGCGCCGCTCTCGGCGACGATAACCATTCCGGTGAGCACCCAGTATGCGATGAGGCGTTTCGTGTCTACTTCGGCTTTTGCTTCTCGTTCGGTCATGAATCAATCTCCCGCGGTGTCTTCGTCAAACTCAGAATTCCCTGGCGGCAACGCGCTCGGCAGGTGGACTCACGAAACTCTATGTTCGGCACGAATCCACGTCTGTATGCAAGGATGCGAACGGGTGTCGCACTCCTGCGCCGCCAGTTCGTCTAGATCGACGAGTTCGCGTCCGCGACGCCGAGCATCTCCGGTTCGAGCGATCGCAGGGCTTTTTCCGCGAAGTCCATGAAGGCCTTGACCCGTGGTGTGTCTTCGAGGTCGCGATGGGTCAGGATCCAGAGATCCCGGGCGTCAATCGGCGGCGCATCCGATGCGCGCGCAAGCCCTGGCTCCCTGTCGCCCAGGAGGCATGGGAGAAGCGCGATTCCCAGGCCGCTCTTCGCCGCGGCGATTTGCACCTGCGGGTTTGGGAAATACCCCCAGGCCGGAACGCCCTCGCATCCCGTTCCCTCGGCCCATTCCGGAAAGCGCTCGCTCGGATCCTCCCAGCCCAGCCAGCGCGCCGCTTCGGGACGGGTCGCTAGGTCGTGATTCGCGAGGTATTCGGGCGATGCATAGGCCGCCTGGCGGTATTTGCAGACGCGACGCCCGATCAGTCCGTTGGGCGGGTCGCTATCCATCCGAATGGCGACATCGGCCTCCCTCCTCGCGATATCGAGCAGGCCGTAGGTGGGAATCACTTTGATCTCGATGTCCGGATATTCGGCCGCGAACAGAGGCAGCTGGGGCACGATCGCGTGGGCACACAGAGGTCCCGGCATCGTTACACGGAGCGAGCCCGAGAGCTCGTCGAGGCCACCTGAAATTTCGCGACTCACGTCATTGAGGTCGTCAGCGAACCGGGTCGCGACCTCGAAGAGGCGCTCGCCGCTGGACGTCAGCACATAGCCGTCGGGATGCCGGTCGAATAGCCGCGTCTTGAGCGACGCTTCGAGCTGTTCGACACGTCGGCTGATCGTGGAGTGATGCACGTTGAGGGACTTCGCCGCCGCCCTCGCGGTCTTTCCTCGCACGACGGCGGTGAATGCGCGGATTCCTTCCCAGTCAGGCATGTCTGGGTGAATAACGCATCCGCTTTCGTGCCGCTCCTTCAACGTAGACGGCTCCTTGGTCGATCGCGGAATCAGCTTTGCCTACTTTGAGCCTCCTTCTCGACGATCTGGATTGCGTGACCGGGCCAATCCACGGTCGCCCCGACGGCGCCGAGTCGCACGAGTTTCTCTAAGTCGGCATCGCTTCCGACGCCCCAGCCGCGGACGTCGAGGCCACGATCCGTAGCACGGGCGAGGGTTCGGGGAAGCACGTCGGCGGCGCGGATACCGACCTGCTGAAAGCCCGCGCGCGCGGCGGTGTCGATCCAGTAGTCCTGCACCTCGGAGACATCGCGCCCCTCAAGCTCGGGCCGAAACTCCGCAGTCCGGACGGCGTCGGACGCATCTCGCAGAAGAAAGCAGATCGGGATTCGGTCCTGGAGCTGTCGCATCTGAACGAGCGGTCGCATCGAAAACGAAGTCACCGTCACTCGCTCGCCCAGCGAGAAATCGTCGATCGCCTGAAGGAGTCGAAGCGGGAGCAGGTCGTCCCAGCCCTTGATCTCGATGTGATAGTGGACCTGGGAGCCGAACCGGCGGAAGACCTGGTCGAGGGAGGCGAGAGAAGTGCCCTCGAACGAATCTTCGACCTCCGGATGCATGCGGTCGAACCATCCGCCGATCTCCGTCTCAAGAAGATGAGCCGACGCATGATGGCGAACCCGCCCGGTCCTGTTCGTCTTTCGATCAAGGGTGTCATCGTGGAAGACCACGATCGCCTCGTCCGCGGAGAAGCGAATATCGAGTTCGACCTCCGTCGCTCCCTGCTCGATGGCGAGGTCGAAGGCGGGGAGGGTGTTCTCCGGAGCATGGGCGGAGGCGCCACGATGCGCGATGACTCGAAAAGGATCAGGCATTTCCCGGCGAATCTAGCACGAGGGACCTCGCGGGTCGGATCAACTCGCGGTCGCGATCAGCTCAAGGGGCGAAACGTGAAGCCCCTCCTGGTCGAAGGCCGGATCGATTCCTTCGAGCTTCGGTCCGAAGACCTCGATGGCCCGTTCCCACGAGGCCTCGTCGAGTGCCTCGATCGCCCGAGCGAAGCTCTCCGAAAGGGAGCGCTCGCCGAGATGTTGGCGGTAGAGGCGAACGATGCTGCGAAGCATCGGGAGGTAGGGGGCGAGGCCGACCGTTGTGGAGGCCGCTTGGCTATCGATCCATGCGATTGGGACTTTGGCGATCGAGCGGCGCGAGGACAGCTCGCAGCGAAGCAGGAGCTCGACGTCGAAAGCAAAGCCGCGCTCACTGGGAGCGTCGACGAGTTGGCGTGCGGTTTCGGCGGACATCGCCTTGAACCCGCACTGCGTATCCTCGAGATAGCTCAATTCGGGGAGGAGCTTCTTCCATAGATAGATGAAGAGCCGACCCCGCGCGCTGCGGCTGGCTGACTTCACGACGACGGATTCGCGTGCTCGCCGCGAACCCGCAGCGATTCCGATCGCGTCGTCGTCGAGCGCGCCGACGAGCAATCCCGATTGCCCGAGATGCGTCGAAAGGTCTGCATCCGTGTAGAGGAGGACATGGCCGGGGCGCTGCTCGCGCGTCGCTTCCCACAGGCCGAGCTGGATCGATCCGCCTTTTCGACTCTCGTCGGCCGACCGCATCGGCGCGGTCACAGGAAGCTCCTGTTTGATCGCATCGAGGAGGTGGAGCACGCGAGCCGGTGCGTTCGCATGACGTTGGCGCAAGATCTCTTCGGCGAGCTGACCGCTTCCGTGCGGACATCCGTCGTCGACAATCAAAAGCTCGAAACTCTGGTCGGGGCGGTCACCCAGAAGCCAGTCGAGTTCACGGAGCTTGCGATCGACGAAACCCTCGCCGAGAGGATGATCCTGCGGTCGTTGAATCCGCTCGTGCTCCGCGTAGACGGGAACCACGACGCTTAGATGGAGCGGTCCCGCGCGGTTGGCGAGAGCTGCCTTTGAGCGTGCGAGTTTTACCGCGATATGCGCGCCCAGAGGCCAGGCGCCGGGGTTGGAAGAGAGAAGACATTCGATCTCCGAGAGGGCTTCTGGGCTCTCGACGCGATCGAGGAGCTCGTTCGCGGTCGCGAGGGTGGCCTCGAACTGCACTTCGTCGCGGAGGTCGAAGCCGGGGGGCATCGATCTGAACAGACGACTCTCGTGTAGCCGCCGGCCCGCGGCGAGACCTCGGAGAGCCAATGTGGACTCCTTTTCCTGCTTCATTAGATCTCTCCTCTGGACGCGTCGCTAACACCGATCGGTTCAACTCGTCGTTGGCGTTCGGAATTCTCGATCTAATTCATTCCAAGTTTCGTGCCAAAACTGGCTGTCTCCCGGAAAGCCTCTGAGCGAGCCAGAGCAGGGTCGATGCCGCCGGCGCCAAATACGGAGGCCCCAGACGATCCCGATCTGCGCGGGAGCACTGCGAATTCACGCACACCTTGCTCATCTCTTAGGCAGGCGCGCCGAATTCGGCTCGCCCGAGCGAGCAAGTGCGCCGCCCACGACCGGCACCGTTCTTGCTTAGTCTAGTTTTGTGAGGCCGCGCTCCACTTACGCGGGATCCTGACGCAAGGAGTGCAGCGAATGGAGGACTACACATTCGAACGATTGTCGGCTCAGGACGCCGGCTTCCTTTGGGCAGAGACAGCGAATCAGCCGATGCACGTCGGGGCGGTCGCGCTCTTCGAGTCGGACACGCTTCAGGGTGAAGAGGGCGGCATCGACATCGACCGCTACCGAGCGCAGGTCGAATCGATCCTGCATTGGATTCCTCGCTATCGACAGAAGATCGAGTGGACGCCCGTCGAGCGTTGGCCCGTCTGGGTTGACGATCGCAGCTTCGACCTCGGGCACCATATCCGACACATCGCACTGCCCGCGCCCGGCACCCAGGCACAACTCAAGGAAATCGTCGGCCGCATCAACGCGAGAAGGCTTGATCGTCGCCATGCGCTTTGGGAGTGCTGGCTGATCGAGGGCGTCGAGCGAGGCGAACAATTCGCGATCCTGAACAAGATCCATCATTGCATGATCGATGGTGCGGCCGGAGCCGACCTTTCGCAGATTCTGATGTCCCCGTCCCCGCGCTATGAGGAACGCCCGCCGGTTCCCTATTTGCCAAGGCCGAGTCCTAGAAGATCCGACCTTGTGGCGGACACCATCGGACGCACGTTCTCGCGTCCCCTGGAACTTTCGCAGAAACTCGTTCGAAACTGGACGAGTTCGAATGCCGAGCGCGAGGCCCGTGGCGAGGCCAACGAGCCAAGCGTCGCAGACCGCCTGCGGGCCTTCGGGAAGCTGACGGAGAACGCGCTCGCGCCCGCTTCGGCGACGCCGATGAACGGGGACCTCGGTCCGCGGCGGCGCTTCGAGTGGCTGACGATGCCCCTCGACGACGTGCGTGAACTGCGACGAGAACTCGGCTGCACGATCAACGATATCGTGCTCGCGACCGTGACAGGGGCGGTCCGTCGCTATCTATTCAGAAGGCGACTTGATGTGAGGAAGCTCGACTTTCGCGTCTCGGCTCCAGTCAGTATGCGTCGGCCCGAACACGAGAAAATCCAGGGCAACCACGTGTCGAGTTGGATCGTGCCGCTTCCGCTTGAGTCAGAGGACCCTCTCGAGCGCGTCTCCATCATTGGCCGCCAGACCGAGGCATTTAAATCCGAGGGGGCCGCGCTCGCCGTCGACTCGATCATGCAGCTGGCGGAGTGGGTTCCGGGACCCGTCCTCGAGCGCGCGCTGCCCGCCATCAGCTCCTCCGGCCCGGTGAATATGATCGTGACGAATGTGCCCGGGCCGCAGTTCCCGCTTTATCTGGCTGGGACGAAGCTCCTCGCGATGTATCCGATCGTGCCGCTTGTCCCGGGCGGCGGGCTGGGCGTGGCGCTGTTCAGCTACGAAGGCAAGCTCTGCTGGGGCTTCAACGCGGACGACGAACTCGTCCCGGATCTTGATCTCTTCGTGTCCGATATCAGCGCGTCCTTCGAGGAGCTCCGCGCCGCGGTCGTGGAGCGATTCATGGAGCGCCGCACGGCGTCTCCCACCCGCACTCCGGAACCCGAGGATCAGAAGGCCATGAACGAACCGGAGTCAAAGACGGAACCCGAGACCCCGGAAACGATTGAAGAGCCGATTGATTTCGTGGCGCACCAGCTCGACGAGCCCCCGATGTTACGACACTCGAAGGCCCGGTAAGGGGCGGTCTCCCCCGCGGCGGCTATTCCTACACTGCGACAGCACGACAAGGAACAAGATCACGGGTGTCAGATTGGCGAGGATCATGACCGGTACGGAGCCACTCGCGGGAACCTCCTGACCGATCAACCCGCCGCTCGTCGCCGCGACGAGATACGCCCACTGCCCCTGGCATAAAGCACCAAAGAAGATCCAAAGCCAATTCAGCATTCGGCCAGAAATGCCCTTGTGCAGAGCCCTCGAAAGCAGAACGCAGAACGGCATCAGCCAGGCCGCGTAGGCAATCATCTGCATCAGGGGATACTTCTGCTCGCTGAGCAGGTAGGGCTCAACCGTGAGCCAGCCTTGCGCCATTCCTACGGAAGGATTCAAAACGGCGATCAGGCGGAACAGGCTGAATAACGCGAATGACAAGAAGCCCAGCGTCAAAACGAACCTCAAGGCCGCGTTGGAAACCGAATACATCTCTGTGTCGATTTCGGGGGGCTCGAAATAACGCCACGCCAAAAAAAGCGGCACCATCATGAAGGGCACGTTCAGCAGGTAGGAGACTTCGACGTGCTCTGAGTACTCGCCGACGAAATTGCCGACAAGAAAGACCAGGCCAGAACCGCACATCGAACCCGCCCAGAAAAGCCCGGCACGTCGAAAGGATTGGCCAGAGGCCATCGCCGAGATCATGAACAAATACAAACCGTAGTGAACGATCCCGTCCCATAGATTGATCGCCATGCCGTGGGGCGTATTGAGGTAAGGCTCGCCGGAGCTGAAATACCAGGTCATCCAGTCGTGGAGGCCGAGCAGATCAAGGCCGATCAACAGGTCTAGAATGGCGGCGAAGGCGAAAACCGTAAAAAGGTACAAGAAAGGGTCTTTGGCAATTTCGGGTCGTTGGTGACGGAAAACGAACCACCAGGCGATCACGGCGGGCAGCACCAGTCCAATCACGCCGCCGACGAGCGCCGCAACTGGGCTGTCGTGCATGAAGGACAGATTGGCCATCGCCCAGGCAAACGGTACGGCCATGGCCGACACCGCGGCTACGGTGATGACCAACGTGTTGTTCTGCGTACTCGTGCTCATCCAGAGTTCTCCGTCGCGATTGCCGGCTGCTCTTGAATTCGAGGCCCCAACTTCTGGGTCCACTAAGCATGCAGTAAATCGTCTGGCGAATCAGCAACAGAAGTCCGGAAGAGGTCGATAAACTAGACTAATCGTCGCTCGCTAGGTCGTAACAGGTAGGATCCGATCAGCACCGACAGAATGACAAGGGGCGGAGCGATCTTGTTGATTCCATCGCCATTCAATATGTGCGAAGCGGCCGCGCCGATGAAGTCGAAGGCGAACCCGGCATACGCCCACTCCTTCAGCCTCGGCAGCTTTGGCGCCACAAGCGTGATGACGCCTGCGATCTTGAACGAGCCGAGGATGGTGAGGAAGTAGAGCGGGTAGCCCAATCGACCCAATCCCTCTACGGGCCCCTCGGCCCCGGTCAGCATCGAAAAACCCGCGCCGCTCTCCGCGGCGACAACCATTCCGGTGAGCACCCAGTAGGCGATGATGCGTTTCTTGTCTACTTCGGCTGTTCCCTCTACTTCGGTCATGAATCATGCTCCCGCGG
>JBGCEJ010000059.1:0-4372 GCA_045106235.1 Myxococcota bacterium | reverse complement strand
GGCGGCGCGGATTTCGTCTTCGAATGCATCGGCCTCGTGCCGACGGTTCAGCAGGCCGTGCAGATGACGGGTCGCGGCGGCACGACTGTGCTGGTTGGCGTTGTGCCGGTTACGGAGATGGTGCCGCTCCCGGCAGCGGATCTGACGCTTCAGGAGAAGAAGGTCGTCGGGTCGTACATGGGCTCGAACCGCTTCCGATTCGATATGCCGAAGTACATTGATTACTACCTGGACGGCCGGCTTCGGTTGGACGAGATGATTTCGTCGCGGATCAAGCTGGATGAGATCAATGATGCGTTTGATCTGATGCGGAAGGGTGAGGCTGCTCGGCAGGTGATTGTTTTCGACTAGAGCGGAGTCGCTCACCCGACTTTGATTTGAGATAGGGCCGGAGCTGCCGTTGCGCAGCTTCGGCCCTCCTTTTTTGTGCGGCGCGAGAGCGCGGGGCGGCCCGCCGCCGGAGTGCGAAGGCCGCTATTTCTTGCGGGGTTTGATCAGTCCCCAGCGCGCGTCGTTCTTCACGAGGCTGAGGATGGGTTCCACGCGGACATCGATCACGCCCGGGAGCTGCTTGACGCGCTTGTCGACGAAATCAACGATTTCGGCTGAGCCCTCCTGGTAGATAATCGCGAGAAGGTCCGCCCGCCCAAGGATCGACGCGGCGAAGCCGACTAGATCTTCTTCGGCGAGCGCCTTTCCGATATCTCGAAGCCGCTCGCGATCGCAGGTAATCCAGAGGAACGCGAAGGCGAAATGGTCGAGTTCATCGATGTTGAAGATCGTCGTCACGCGAAGGACGCCGTCAGCTTCGAGGCGTTTCAGTCGCGCGCGCACCGTCCCTTCGGACACGCCCACCGCGCTTGCGATCGCCTGATGGCTTTGCCGCGCGTCTCGCCGGAGTTCCGCGATCAGGCGGTGGTCGGTTTCGTCGAGTACTCGCTGGCCCACTAGAACTTGGACCACGTGCTTTCGAACTTGAACAGCTCGAGACCGAGCGCGGGCGAAATATGGTCGATCCCGGGAATGGCCGAGAATCGGTCGGAGACGAGCTCTCGAAGCGTTTCGTGATCCGCCGAGAGGACCAGCGCTTCGAGGTCGAACTCGCCGCTCACGACATTGACCGCGCAGACCTCGTCGAGTTCGGCGAGGTCATTTGCAACGGCGAGGGTCTCGCGCCCGCGAACGGCGATGCCGACAGCGAGCACCAGGTCATTGCCCGCGGCGAACACGTCGGCCACCGCTGCGATCCGGAACTCTCGATTCTCAATCATCGAATCGATGCGGGCGCCGACGAGGCGAGGGGAGAGGTCCAGCGCATCGGCGATGGCTTTGTTGGAGGCTCTCCCGTCTTCGGTCAGGAGCTCCGCGATCCGTCGGTCAGTCTTGTCCATGGTCGCGGCGTAGCTTGCCTCAGACCAGACAAGCTGGGAAAGGCTTTTTGAAGACTCGTGCTCGTTTCCCAAAAGATCGGCGTTTTGTGCGCATTTAGACAATTTATAAAAATTTATTGACATATTTCGCAGAATAATGGTTATAATTCTACGAAATATGCGGAGGCTTTCGTGGCTCGTTCAGGAAGAAATATCGTCGCGCTTGGCTACATCGTCGTCGGAACGACTCAAATTGAAGCGTGGAAAGACTTCGGCGCGAACGTGCTCGGAGCCCAGCCCGTAGGGTTCGAAGAGGAACTTCGTTTCAGGCTGGACCAGCGCCCCTACCGAATCATCGTGGCTCGCGACGAAAGCGAAAGGCTGCAGGCCGTTGGCTGGGAGGTGCAAGACCCGTCTTCCTTCGAAGCGATCGCGACCTCGCTCGACAAGGCCGGAATCGACTACGAGCGCGCCAGTGACGCGGATGCCTTTCGGCGCCAGGTCGGCGGCATGCTTCGGCTCAATGATCCAAGTGGAAATCGACTGGAGCTCTATCACTCTCCCTTCCTCGACAATTCCCGTTTTGTCTCCCCGGCCGGCGTCTCGAGTTTTGTGACCGGCGAGCAGGGACTCGGCCATGTTGTTATGCCGGCGACCGCTTACGACGAAACCACATCCTTCTACACTGAAATTCTGGGTTTCCGGTTGACGGACCGCATGCGCATCGGCGCAGCCGAGGACGGTTCGGGGGGAATGCGGCTTCAGTTCTACCATTGCAACCCCCGGCATCACTCCCTCGCCTTGATGTCGGCACCTCATCCGGCGGGGCTCGTCCATCTGATGGTGGAAGTCGACAGCATTGACGAAGTTGGATTCGCGCTCGACCGATGTCTTCGCTCCAACGCGAAGCTGAGTGCGACCCTGGGGCGGCATACCAACGACCAGATGATTTCATTTTACATGAAGACGCCTTCCGGTTTTGATGTCGAGTTCGGGTACGGCGGCTTGCAGGTTGACCTGGACACGGTTTCCACCTCAGAGATCACTTCCGTGAGCGACTGGGGACATGATTTCAGTGTCGGATTTCGCGACTAACAGCAGCTGACTAGATGGCTGCCGGAGAATGGTTTCAATGGATGCAAAGACTCTCATCGACAACGCGAAGCAGCTTGGCCCGACGCTTAGGGAACGTGCCCGTCAGACCGAGCTCGACCGGAACGTCTCGGAAGCGACCATCAAGGATCTGCACGAAGCCGGGCTCTTTCGTGCGCTTCAGCCAAAGAAATACGATGGCTTTGAACTCGCGCCGTCGGCTTTCTACGACGCCGCGATCGAATTAGGCGCGGCCTGTGGCTCTACGGGCTGGGTCTTCGGAGTGGTCGGCGTTCACGCATGGCAGCTCGCTCTTTTTCCCGAAGAAACGCAAGACGAGGTCTGGGGCGAGGATACGTCGACCCTGGCCTCCTCGAGCTACGCGCCGGTCGGCCGGATCGAAGCCGTCGACGGGGGCTACCGGATCAGCGGCCGCTGGAGCTTCTCCTCGGGTTCCGCTCATTGCCGCTGGGTCTTGCTGGGCGGAATTGTCGTCCGCGACGGCATCCCGGATCACTGCACCTTTCTCGTCCCCGCTTCCGATTACCGCATCGACGATGTCTGGCATGTGGCGGGCCTCGCCGGGACGGGCAGCAATGATATTGTGATCGAAGACGCCTTCGTGCCCGACCGACGCATGCAGCCGACGGCCAGCCTGCTCGGGGGCGCGGGTGTTCACTCGACCCCGCTCTACAAGCTGCCCTTTGCTTCGGTTTTCGCGAATAGCATTACGGCGGCGACCATCGGGATCGCGGTGGGCGCGGTCGAGGAATACCGCGAGTACACCCTCGAACGCGTTCGGGCCTCGTACGGTGAGCAAGCTTCGTCGGATCCGTTCAATCAGGTCCGGCTGGCGGAGGCCGAAGGCGAGCTCGAAGACGCGCGCCTGCGACTTCGCACAAACATGGATGAGCTGCTTCAAATCGCCGAGTCCGGCGAACAGATCAGCGAGGCCCATCGTGTGCGCATTCGACGCGATCAGGTGCGCGGCTCAAAAGCGGCGCTTCAAGCGACGGACCGCGTCTTTGAAAGCGCGGGAGGGAAAGCGCTTTTCCTTGATCGCCCGATTCAGCGCGCATGGCGCGATGTCCACGCTGCGCGGGTTCACGCCGTGAACGATACCGAGCGTGGTTTGATCATGTACGGCTCGCATGCGCTGGGCGCAGGGGTGCCGGCGGGAAGCATGATTTGAGCGCGACACGGAAAAAAACCGCAGCGATCGTGGGCTCCGGCAATATCGGGACCGACCTGATGTTCAAGCTGAAGCGCTCGGAGCTGGTTGAGCCGCGCTGGATGGTCGGCATCGATCCCAAGAGTGAAGGCCTCGGCTTGGCGCGAGGACTCGGGCTCGAGACGATCGATCAGGGTATCGATTCTTTGCTCGGGGGTGCCGAGCTTCCGGACCTTCTGCTTGAGGCGACCTCCGCCTCTGTTCACGCGTCGAACGCGCCGCGCTACCGCGAGCTGGGTATCACGGCGATCGATCTCACGCCCGCGGCGGTCGGTCCCTACGTGGTCCCGCCCGTGAATCTCTCGACCCTGAGTGGCGAGAAGAACGTGAATCTCGTGACCTGTGGCGGGCAGGCGACCACGCCCATGGTCTATGCCGTCTCCCGCGTGGCGCGGGTCGAATATGCGGAGATCGTCGCGAGTATCGCATCGGCTTCGGCGGGGCCGGGGACGCGGGCGAATATTGACGAGTTCACGCGCACGACGTCTCACGCGCTCGAAGTGATTGGGGGTGCCGAGCGCGGTAAAGCGATCATCGTTCTGAACCCAGCCGAACCGCCGATGATCATGCGCACAACGGTTTTTTGCAGCCTGCCGAAGGATGCGGACCCGGATGCCGTTACGACATCGATCCATGACATGGTCAAGGAAGTTCAGGAATACGTTGCGGGCTACCGGCT
>JBGCEJ010000058.1:0-4303 GCA_045106235.1 Myxococcota bacterium | reverse complement strand
TGTGCTGAAGGGGATGGCGAATTTCGGCCGTACGGCCATGGGCGCCAATGAGGAAGGTCGACTCAAGGCCGAACTCTGGCGTGACGTGCATAAGATCAAGCATAGAACCCTGATCACCTGGGGACGCGAGGATCGTGTGCTTCCCCTGGAAGGCGGCCTCTTCGCGTTCCGTCAGATGGAGAACGCGAGCCTGCACGTCCTTCCGCGCTGCGGACATTGGGCGCAGGTCGAACACGCGCGCGAATTCGAACGCCTCTCCATCGATTTCCTGACCGCGCCGTGAGTCGGCTGGCCGAGATGGCAGATCTGCGCGAGCGGAGACCGTTGAGAGCGCCGCGAGAGAAGCACGGATGACGGAGCCTGGACTGAAAGAGCGCCGCGTGCTGATTACCGGCGCCGGCTCCGGGATCGGACGGACCCTGGCGGAGCGTGTGATCTCGGCGGGCGCGCTGGTCACGCTGGTTGATCTGCGGGGCGATTCGATCGCGGACCTTGCTCAGGAGGAGAACTGCGAGGCGCACGAGATGGATGTGTCGGAGCCCGAAGGCTGGGCGGCCTTGCCGCATTACGGCATGGGCTGGGATTTCATCGCGCTGAACGCCGGAATCATGACGGCGCCTCCGGATGCGCCGCGGAAGGCGTCCGATCTCCTGGCGATGGATCTGGACCGCTATCAGCAGGTCATGCGTGTGAACGTGGATGGGGTTCTCCACGGCGTGCGACGCTTCGCGTCGGAACTCGCGCCTTCGGGTGCCATCGTCGTGACTGCTTCTGCGGCCGGACTCGTCGGCTACCCCGGCGATGTGGCGTACTCCATGAGCAAACATGCCGTCGTCGCGCTCGTCCGAGGCCTTGCGCCGCATTTCGGTCGCAAGAAGTTGGATCAGCGAATTCTTGCGATCTGTCCGGGCGGCGTTCGGACGGGCATCGTGCCCGCGGCCTTCAAGGATACGCCGATGATGGAGCCGTCTGTGATTGCCGACGATATCATCGACCTTTGGTTCAACGGCGAGAACGGAGAAGTCCGCGCGCGGATGCGGCCGGAGATTCCGGGCAAAAACATCGAAGAGCCGGAGCTGCCGCCATGGTGGTAGGCGAGTGGGCAGTCGAGTTGTCAGGTCATCCGCTCGCCGGGCCAAGCGCATCGGTCGCGAACACATCGGCCGCAGGGGAGAGAACGAGTGGATAGCCATCTTCGTGAAGAAGTCGCGCAGGCGCTCCGGGAAGCGGAAAGCACGCGTCAGCCGATCGAGCCGCTGGCCAAGCGCTGGTCCGAGATCGATGTCGAAGACGCGTACGAAATCCAGCGCTTGAATATCGAGGCGCGGATTAGGGACGGCGCGTCGATTCGCGGACACAAGGTCGGGCTCTCTTCGCGCGCTATGCAGGAAATGATGGGCGTACGCGAGCCGGATTACGGACACCTCTTGGATGATATGTTTGTCTTCGAGGGAGACGCCGTCGCGGCGGAGGAGATGCTTCAGCCCCGGGTCGAAATCGAGGTGGCTTTCGTACTCGGCGCGACGCTGCCCATGAAGGGCTGTCACGCGGCGGACGTGATTCGCGCGACGGAATTCATCCTGCCCTCGATCGAGATCATCGATAGCCGGATCGCGGATTGGCAGATCGGGATCGTGGACACGATCGCGGATAACGCCTCCTCGGCGAAGGTGGTTTTGGGCGGCAATCCGCGTCGACTCACGGACCTCGACGTGCGCGGGATTGGTGCGGCTCTGCGGTTGAACGGCGAGATCGTGGAGACGGGGACTTCGTCCGCCGTACTGGGCAACCCGGTCACTTCGGTCGCCTGGCTCGCCAATACGATTGGGCGATTTGGCGTCGCGCTCGAGGCGGGGCATGTCGTGCTGCCGGGTTCGTGTACGCGCGCTGTGACGGTTCGGGCTGGCGACGCCGTGCGGGCTGATTTTGAGGGTTTGGGCGGAGTGGATGTTTCTTTTGTTTGAGGGGCCCTTGCGCCAGAGCGGCCGGCGAGAGCAGCCGCTCGGAAAAGCCGCCGAGAACAGCCGCGGAAACCAGCCGTCGGGGCCAGCCGGGAAATCGGCGAGGAGGATGAAGAGTGCGTAGATTCGCGATCGCCGTCGTCGTTCTATTGGTTTTGCTCGTTGCGCTCGTATGGATCGCGGGGCGGGGCACCTTCGGCAGCCCCGAAGAACCGGGTCAGATCACTTCATCGCGCCGGCCGGACGCGGTCCTGGCGAAGACGAGAGAGAATCAGGTTGCCGCCGGGTTCGAGGTGGGCGTGGCGCGTCCCAAGCAGATTCTCTTCGGCGATCTCCACGTGCATACGACGTACTCGCGGGATGCGTTTCTATTTTCTCTTCCGATGTTAGGTGGGGAGGGAGCGCATCCGCCGAGCGATGCTTGTGATTTTGCGCGCTTTTGTTCCGCGCTTGATTTCTGGTCGATCAATGATCACGCTTCGAATATCTCCGCGGATGAGTGGAAGCAGACCGTCGACGGGATCCGGCAATGCAATCTCGTCGGGGGAGAGGGATCCAATCCCGATACGGTCGCCTTTCTCGGTTGGGAGTGGACGCAGGTCGGGCTCACGCCGGAAACGCATTACGGCCATAAAAACGTGATCCTTGCGAGTACGGAGGAGGGCGAGGTGCCACCCCGCGCGATTGCCTCCGTCCGCCAGCTTGGAACGGGGCCGCCGACGCTCGGGCTCGGCATAGGAGCGCTGATGGGCGGGGGTCGGATGCACGATCTTGCGGCCATGTTCGCGGCTTCGAATGCGCGGGAGGCTTGCCCGGACGATGTTCCGACCACGGAGCTCCCCGCGGACTGCATGGAAGTCGCGCCGACCCCGGCGGATCTTTTTCGCAAACTCGACGAGGGCGGAACCGAAGCCATCGTGATTCCGCACGGGACGACCTGGGGGCTCTATTCGCCGCCGGGCTCGAGCTGGGACAAGCAGCTTGTTGGCCCCATGCATGACGATGAGAAGCAGATTCTCTTTGAGGTCTATTCGGGGCATGGCGAAGCGGAGGTCTATCGTGATTGGCGCGCGGTCGAGATCGGCGAGGATGGATCTCTGTCTTGCCCCGAACCGAGCGACGACTATCTCCCGACGTGTTGGCATGCCGGCGAACTGATTCGGAAGGGTTGTCTCGCCGCCGGTGAAGACGCGAGTGAATGTGAAGCCCGCGCCGTGGTCGCGCGCCAGAATGCAGTCGAAGCCCGGGTCGCCGTTCATCGAACCGTTCCCGGGTCGGGCGGCGCCGACTGGCTCGACGCCGGACAATGTCTCGATTGTGACGAGCCCTCCTTCAATTATCGCCCCGCGAGTTCGGCCCAGTACGTCGCGGCGCTTGGCAATTTCGACGAAGCGGGCGAGCCGCGCCGCTTCCGCATGGGCTTTATGGCCTCGAGTGATAACCATTTCGCGCGACCCGGTACGGGCTACAAGGAGCAGTTCCGTTCCGGCTTCACGGAGAGCCTCGCCGGGGCTTCCCTGGATGTTGCCGCGCTTCCCATCTCGCCCTGGAGCGAAGCCGATGCCCTTCCTGCGGAGTCTGTTCCGTTCAACCTCGAGCAGCTCGGCTTCAACGTTTTCGAAACGGAGCGCCAGGGATCCTTCTTTGTCACGGGGGGGCTGATCGCCGCCCATGCGGATGGCCGAGATCGCGATTCCATTTGGTCCTCTATGCAGCGTCGCGAAGTCTACGGAACGAGTGGCCCGCGCATGCTGCTCTGGTTCGATCTGCTGAATCAACCGGGCGCCTCTCTCGGGCGGACGCTGCCCATGGGCGGTGATGTCGAGATGGATGGCGAACCCATCTTCCAGGCGCGGGCGGTCGGTTCCTTTGAGCAGCTCCCCGGATGTCCGGACTTCACGACGCAGGCGCTCACGCCCGATCGCCTGGCGCATCTCTGCAAGGGCGAATGCTATCACCCGAGCGAGCGCCGCCGCTTGATCACGCGGATTGAAGTGATCCGCATTCGTCCTCAGAATCGGCCGAACGAACCTGTGGGCGAACTCGTCGATGATCCCTGGAAGACCTTTGCATGCGAACCCGATCCGGCCGGATGTTCCGTGACCTTTGCCGATCCTGAGTATCAAGAAATGGGTCGGGACACGCTCTATTACGTCCGGGCCTATGAAACGCCCGCGCCGGCGATCAACGCAGATAATGTCCGATGTGAGCGGGACAGCGAAGGCAAGTGCCTCAAGGTCGACTTATGTCCCTCGGCGGACGGTTCGAATCCAGATTGCCTCGCGGAACATGAACCCCGCGCATGGTCCTCCCCGATCTATCTCGATCACCCCGCCGCGAGG
>JBGCEJ010000057.1:0-7456 GCA_045106235.1 Myxococcota bacterium | reverse complement strand
TAGGGCGATGAAGACCGACGTGGGATAGCTGGTTGAAGCGAACGCGGTAGAGTCTGGCGACAACCTTTTTCAGGCTCGACGACCGCGGCGGCGCTGTCTCACGCGGCTTATCGCCGATCCGTTAGGCGGACAGGACAAGCGCGAACTGGGAAGCGATCGGCGCGATTTGCGAAGTGGTTGGAGCCCTCGGTGTGGTTCTCACGCTCGGATACCTCGCAGTTCAGATTCGCCAGAATTCTGCGGTCATCCGTGCCTCCACTCGCCAAGCGATCTCGACGACGCAGGCCGAGGTTGGCTACCGCCTTGCCCAAGATACCGAACTGCGCGCCGCGGCTCTGCACTTCATGGAGCTCGATTCCACCGTTTCCGAAGCCGAGATGGCGGCCCACTTCTACCTGCGTGCGACTCTCAGGCTGTACGAAAACCAATATCACCAATTCGCCGATGGCACCTTTGATGCATCTATCTGGGTCGGCTACCGGAATAACATGGTTCAGAATTTCTCGAGTCCGACGGTCGCCAAGTATTGGCAAGCACATCGCTCGCTCTACAGCACGGAGTTCGCGGCCTTCGTCGAGTCTGACCTCATCACTCGCGACGCACCTCCTCCCGCTGCCTCACAAGTTGCTGGATTCGGACGCGGCCGCATGTGGGCATTGGCGGGCATGGTAGCCTTCTGGTATCAACCGTTGTCGCAGCAGCGAGCTCGATGGCGAGCCGCGCCGCTCAACAACCGATCCGTTAGGCAGCACGAGTGACCGAGCAAGAGTATCTCTATGCATGCGTCGAGGCGGGAGTTGCCATTTCCGGTTTTTCCGCACTCGCCATCGCTCTTCGCTCACGCGACGATCGGGAGCACACTGCCTACGAGCGGACACTCGTCGCAAGCCTGATCGAGCGCGGCCTGCTGGCGGCCCTGTTTGCTCTTTTACCGATGCTTGTCGGGTCGTTCACGTCAACGGAACAAGCCGCCTGGTCGGTGTGCAGTGCAGCCATTTTCGTTTATGCGGTTTCCGTAGTCGTTCGGTCCGTAATTGCCCGAAGGGAGCCCGAGGCCCGGCGCATGGTCGGCCGCCGCACCTCCCTAGTGCTGTTCGCCCTGGGTACGCCTGCGACGTTCGCTCCGATCCTCAACGTGCTTCCGCTCGGCGTCAGCCAAGGTCCGCACTGGTATCTTCTCGCCGTGACGTGGGTGTTGGCCTCGTCTGGCTACATCTTCTGGTTCCTCCTGCGTGCCTGGGTGCGTGCTGCCTAACAATGCGCTGCAGCGGACGTGACAAAGTGCGCTCCGGTCGAAGTCTGGTAGCCTTGCGGCATCAACCTTGGGTGCATCAGCAACCGTCGGCGGCCTGTGCCACGCAGCTGAGTGCCATATCCGTTGGGCGGACATGGAAGCCACTACCTACAGCGAAACGTTCGCGTTGCTCGCAGAGCTTGCACTTGCTCTCGCCGGATTCGGCGGTGTCGCGGCCGCATTCGGCGGTCGCGAGAGAGCGTTTCGTGCGACTGAGATCATTCGTATCAGGGCCGTCTTCTTCTCATCAGGCATCGTGCTCGTGGGAAGTCTTGCGATCCAGACGCTTCTTGCCGTCGACCAGCTGGCGGCGCACGCGATCCGGATTGCAGCCTTTTTGTCGCTCGCAGTACACGCGACGTGGTTCGCGACTAGCCTTCCCGCGGCTTATCGCAGTGCCAACGCCCCAGATTCAACCAGCGAACTTTGGGCGTTGAACCTCTCAAGTGCCTACGCAATCTCCGGCCTTATTCTATATGGCTGGTGCGCCTGGTCCGGCCAAGCATGGCCCTTGCTCGGAGCCTCTTCGATCCACTTGCTCTTCGGGCTCTGGATGTTCACGCGAATCTTGACTCGGCCCAACTGAGCAGGTTCAAGATCAAGGATGGCACGCCGCCTAACCGGTCCGTTGGGCGGCATGGATTCGATAGAATGATGAAACGAGAATAAGATGGTGAACGAGACTGCGCACTTAGATTGTCGTTGCGGAAGCTGCCGAGTCACTGTTCCCGCGGTCGTCCCCTCCCAAATGATCGGATTCGCCGGCGACATCCCAGCAGAGAAGCTCGAGGAGATTCGGAATCGGGATCTCCAACCCTTGGTTTTTTCGCTTGAGGCGGAAATCGATACGCCGCCCGTCGTCGAGGCTTTGACCGCTCTTTCCGCACCGATCCCCGAACCGATTTCCCGCGAAAGCCGAACCTTCGAGGCGCTGTGCGCGGCGAAAGGCAGCACACAGATCGACAACTCTTTCTTTGATGAGAGTCGTGCGGGGAGGGACTGCACGTGTTGACCGCGCAAGGGCTCAAAGATGCGGCCATCGAGAAGGCCGGCCTTCGCGATTTCGGCGAGACCTTTTCGGGGGAGGCGCTCGAAGCCTGGGTCGAGGATCTCAACCATCCGAGGCTGAACGATTTCGGGCAGTCGGCCCTCGCGAGCCTCATGGTCGGCGACCTCGCGCGACGGCTTCAGGTCACTCGATGCCTCGAACAGAATCCTCAGATCGAAGAAGTGGAGCTGCCTACCCTCCTCTATATCTCCGGACTCGAACGGACCGGGACGACCTTTCTTCACAACCTGCTCAGTCTTCATCCGAAATCTCGGCCGCTCCTGCGCTGGGAACTGATGCGGCCCGTGCCGCCGCCCGAGGCCGGAACCTATCGGGACGATCCACGCATCGCCCGCACACAGGCCTCGATCGACAAGCAGCGCGGCACACTGCTTGAACAAATGCATTGGGTCGACGCGGACGATCCCGAGGAATGCCAATGGGGCATGCTGGATGGATCCAGCCCGCTTGGCGGTTCCGCGTTTTCCATCATGCCAACCTGGGGCAAGTGGATGGAGCAGCGGAATCCAGTCGCCGGTTTTCGCGAATACCGGCGACTCATGAAACTTCTGCTTTGGAAGAACCCTGTTCCAGCGGGTGGTCATCTCGTCCTGAAGTGCCCTCAGTTCGCCGGGATGCTTTCGCCATTCGCAAAGGTGTTTCCCGAGGCGCGGTTCATCCTGACACATCGCGATCCCTATCGAACGATCGTTTCCGTCTGCACCCTGATCTCCGGAATTCTCACGCCCTTCATGTCGGATCCAAGCACCCTGCAGCGCAGCCCCTATCTCCCGGATTGTTCGATCGACAGAGCAGAAGCACATATGGCCGCGATGGCCACCTTTTGCGAGGGGGATCACGCGATTTCCAACGTGGCCTATCCGAATCTCGTTCGCGATCCGATCGCCACAGTGCAGACGATTTACGAATCCCTGGGCGTAGATGCGCCTTCAGATCTGACGAACAAGATCAACGCTTTCGAGACAGCGCAGCGAGCAGGCAAGCGAGCGAAGCCTCCGCAGGTGCTTCCCGACTTTGGCCTTGAGCATGATGCGTTTCTCGCTCGTTCGCGGATCGCGGACTACTGCCACCAATTCCGCATCGTGCCGGAAAGGAAGCGCCAGACCGGTGCCTAATCAACCTCGGTCGAAATCGTGGAACTAAGAGACGGAGCGGGCCTACCTGCGAATCAGCTGAGCTATTCGCTAGGTTTTTCGAGAGACATGCGCATGCCACGAACCTCTTTACGTGTGAAGCGCACGGCAGCAGTCAGTCCCATGGCCGCGCCAGTCGCAACACAACGATCGACGCGTTCACAACAGACAGCCGAGCGTTCCCGATACGGATCCTAGGCTCTGAACGCGGAGCCGTTAGGCGAAGGACATAGAGTTTGGACTTGAACGTACTCGGAAATCTAGGAGACTTCATCGGAGGCATCGCGGTCGTGGTGACCTTGGTCTACCTCGCGTTGCAGATTCGACAGAACACGTCTGTGCTCAAGACCGCAAGCCGGCAAGCGGTTGCCGAGGGCTACCGCGATTGCAACCGTCTCCGAATGGACCCCGCCGCTGCCCTCGCGTGGACGAATGGACTCACGTCGTATCCCGACCTCCCCTTCGAAGAAAAAAACTACTTCAACACGATCATCATCGATGAAGCCCTGTTCTTCCAGGGCGCCTTCGCCCTCTACGAATCCGGGCAACTCGAAGAGCAAACGTATTCCGCCTATCTCGCCTGGTTTTCCTCCATCGTCACGACACCCGGAGGAACGGTGTGGTGGGAGACAACAGGCCGCCCCATCTTTGTCCCCAGCGCGGTATCGGCCGTCGATGCCCGGCTCGCTCAGGGCGGACTCCATGACATTCGCCAACTCCCCGCTTCGCGATTGGATGAGTAGAGGGCGGCCCCTTATTATTGCGCCCACGATGAACCTGAGGCAGGTAGCGCTCGGTATTTTTTGAAGGGAAACGGTCCGTGTTGATTGCCAATCGCGCCCTACGATCATGTCGTCATCACACTCATTTCCGAGAGATCAGACCGAGATCGGAGGCCGCACACGGCCGCCAGGGCCGTCATTCCTACCCCTCCATGCCGCCGTGTGCCGCTCTGTGCCGGGCCGCACGCGTAAGTCATTGATCTTCCTCACTGTCGGGTGATGCTTCGAACCTGAGGGTCGGGGGTTCGAATCCCTCCCGGCGTACCATTTGATTTCGGGTAGTGAGGTCGGTCCTTGTTAGGCCTCTGGTTTGGGTAGCCTGATGCTCTAGCGAAACGCTACCGGCCGCTGAGCCGATTTCACTCGATTCTTCGGGCGCTTACGACTCTTCGACGATCGTCCCGCTCAGTTCGAGTGGTTACAGTTGGCCACGATTGCGGCACAGATCGCCATCGTCCGATAAGGCGCATTGTGAAAAGTGCCAACCGGCGCGCGACCTTGGATGAAGCGAAGGCATCATAACTGTGCAGGCCGCGACTCTGCTCTTTGCGCTTGCACTCGCAGTCTCAGTTCGAGCCTTTGCGCTCCAGCCCAAGCCGGTCGACTTCAACCTCCAGGCCGTTCCGCTGGCCGCACTATTTCCTGGGAGGGCTCATAGTCGCGTTCTACGTCTTTTCCGTGACGTTCGTCGCGCCGAGGCTCGGAGTTGGAAACGCGTTGGTTCTGGTTCTGCTCGGGCAGATGTTGGCCTCGGCGATCATCGACCACTGTGGGTGGTGGGGCACCAAACAAGCGTCATCTTTCGCAACTCGCGGGATAGGCCTGTTGTTCATCTTTGGTGGCGTCGCACTCACACGCAGTTCGGTCGCGATTGAGTAGACCCGAACTGTAGCGGTCTGGTTACTCGAGAATCGTCGTCAGTTGCTCAGACGGACTCGTTCGGACCAAGCACGCGCGGGTACTCCTCGACAAGGAAGTCCACCAGCGCGCGAACGGATGGCAGCTGGCTCCGCAGCGGCGGCATCAGCACCGAGATGTGGGCCTGCTGCGTCACCCACTCCGGGAGGACTCGCTCGAGAGCGCCCCGCTCGACGGCTGCGGCCGCGACGTAGGCCGGAAGCGAGGCGATACCGAGACCGGCGATCGCAGCCATCTTCAGCGCCTCCATGTCGCTGCTGCGAACGCGGGGCCGAATCGCGACCGACGTGTGTTCATCTCGCCGGTAGAAGTTCCAGGTCGAGTCGTTTTCGTTGACGCCCACCACGAGCGCCGGGATATCGGTCAGGTCGGAGGGATATGAGAGCGGGCCGACCTCGCGGCAATAGGCGGGGGCTGCGAAGGCGTGCCACGGCGTCGCAGCGATTCGGCGCTGGATCAGTGTCGAGTCAGGGAGCGCTCCGTGATGGCCTCGAATCGCAATGTCGAAGCCCTCCTCGACCAGATCGACCGACTTGTTTGTCGCATGCTGCACTAGCTCCACCTTGGGATGGGCCTCAAGGAAGCGCACAAGAATCGGTCCCAGCGCACCCGCCATCCCCACAGAACAGGTGATGCGAACCGTGCCGGCCGGCTCTGCGATCCGACTTTCGACCGCCTGCTCTGCCGCCGCCGCCTCGAGCACCATTGCTTTGGCGTGCCGGTAGAAGAGGCGACCGACCTCCGTTATGACGAACCGTCGAGACGTGCGTTCGACCAAGCGAACGCCGAGGTGAGATTCGAGCGCGGAAACTCGCCGACTCAGGGTGGACTTCGGGATCGACGTGGCCCGCCCCGCGGCGGCGAATCCTCCGTGATCAACGGCGAGCACGAAGAGGCGGTAGTCGTTCAGATCGAGCAATCGAACCCCAGGTCTCAAAATTGGAACATTATGTCCCATTTCGACATATTGTCTTATCATAGTCCCAAATATAGGTTCTCCCCACAGACCCAATTTGTGTTCAGGAGACCAGCGATGAACGAAATCACTCGCATCAACCACATCGGCTTACGCGTCCGAAAGCTCGAAAAAGCCCGCCGCTTCTATGAGCAGCTCGGTTTCGAGTTCATCGAGGGGCCGATCGGGCCCGAGCCCGTGGCCGTGATGGAGCACCCGAGCGGGATCAACCTAAACCTCATCCTGAACGCGAACGAAGGCGCGTCGGCGACCAATCTCCTGATGGACGTGGCGGAGAAGCACACGGGCTATACGCATATGGCGCTCGAGGTGACGGACCTCCGAGCGGCAGAACGGGCCGTTCGCGAGGCCAGGATCGAGATCACCGAGCGGGTCGAGCTTCCAACGGGCGCGGCCTTCTTCTTTGTTCGCGACCCCGACGGCAACGTGCTCGAGTTTCATCGGCCGGGGGGCATCGGAAAGCAATGAGCCTCCTGATCGCGACAGCCGCAACAGGTGCCGGTCTCGTGACCGGTCTCCTTTTCGCATTCTCGAACTTCGTCATGCGAGCTCTCGCCGAGCTTCCGAGCAAGAGTGCTATGCGTGCGATGCAGCGTATCAACGTGAAGATCATCAACCCGATCTTCTTGCTGCTTTTTCTCGGCACCCCAGCTTTGTGTGCAGGCATCGTCCTCGACGGATCTCTCCGCTCCGACTCAAGTGTCGACCCAATAGCCCTTCTGGGGGCACTGGCCTACTTGGTTGGCCCGTTCGGGATCACCCTTGCTTTCAACGTTCCGTTGAACAACCAGCTTGCCGCACACGACCCGAGCACCTCTGACAGCATATGGCTTGACTACCAACGGCGCTGGCAGTTTTGGAATCACATCAGAACCTGCATCGGGATTGTGGCAACGGCGCTCCTCGCCGGCGCCTCGTCGGCTTCCTAGCGACTCGGCTGCAACGCCTTGGAAAGTCGCCGACCGGAGGAACCATGACTGATTCTAAGCTCAAGCGCGCACGCCAGGTCACTGGCTACCACGCGCACATCTACGACAGGACCGCCGATCTCGAAGAACTGCGAGACCTCGCCCAAAGTCAGCTTCCCGAGACTCGCGTCGGGCGACTCCACAGTCGGCCCATCGGCCCCCACACACAGCCGATGTTTCAGATCGCCTTCGAACCCGCTCAGCTTGCAGTCGTCGTTCCCTGGATCTACCTCAACCGCGGTCAGCGCTCGGTTCTCATCCATCCGCAACACGGAGACGTGGTTCGAGAACACAGCCAAGACGCACTCTGGCTTGG
>JBGCEJ010000056.1:0-4984 GCA_045106235.1 Myxococcota bacterium | reverse complement strand
GGGCGCGAATAGCTATCTCATCAAACCCGACAACTGGCGCGGCCTTCAAGACTTAGCGAAGCAACTCAGCCTGTACTGGATCGTTCATAACTTTTTGGAATAGCTCTGACCTAGTTACGGCAAGGTTCGGGACGCTTGTGTGCACCGCCTCCGCTCGCACATCGCGCACCTAGCTTTCCGCCGGAGCCGGCTCCTCTCCAGCCGGAGCGGAGTGGATTTTCTCGAAGGTCAGCACAGCCAGCTGAACTTCTGCATCTCCCTCTTCGACAGGCGAAATTCGTGTGGTCGCCCAGAAGGCCGACTCGTCGCTCCGCGCACAGGTCGCAATCCCGTCCCATGATTCTCGCTCCGTGATGCATGTCTTGATCCGCTGAGCCACTTCGGCGTCCACAATCTCGGCGACGCTATGGTCGATGATGACCTCGCTCTCGAAGCCGGTCGCATCGCCAAAGGCACGGTTCGCGTATTGAACTCGGCCGTCCACATTCACGATCACGATCGGAATCGCGACGCCGATCGAGAGCGTGGCGAGATCGGAATAGTGTCGCTCGAGTCGATGCTCGTCGGTGATATCGACGCAGGTAATCACGACGCCCTGCGCATGCGACTTAACAGCGTCGTAGGGCCGAATTCGCATCCAATACCAGGCGTTGTTCCCGTCGTGCACGGCAAAGGCTGCCTCACCACCAGAGTCGAGCACTTCCTTTGCAACGCGAGAAATATCGCGACCGCGAACCCGCCAGTTAAAGTCATCAATCCGGCGCCCGACATCCCCAGTAACCAGCCCGATGATGTCACGAAGGGCGTCCGTAAACCGGCGAATACGCAGTTCCTCATCCAGGAAGATCGCGCCCACTGCCGTCGTTTGCATGAGATTCACGAAGTCATCGTTCGCGAGTGTGAGTTCCTCAATCTTGGCCTGGAACTCGCCGTTCATGGTATGAAGCTCTTCGTTCACGGACTGCAGTTCTTCGTTTGTACTCTGCAGCTCCTCGTTGGACGAAATCAATTCTTCGTTCGAGGCCTGAAGCTCTTCGTTCGTCGTCTCCAGCTCTTCGACCGTCGCCTGCAGGCTTTCGCGCGTGTACTGCAGCTCTCGCTCGAGTTCACTAAAACGAGTTCGGCTCGTTTCATCCAGATCGAGCTCCGGGTCAAGCTGCGAAGCGTTCGAACCCTTCTTCTGGAAATGGATCGCGACAAGCGGGCCACTCCCCGCCACGGACTCAATCCTTCTCACCGTGACGCGCGCACGCTCCTCCGTCCCGCGATCGTAGGCCACATTGTCGAAGATCAACTCGTCAGATTCGCCCGCCACTCGGCGAATCGCCGTCGCCAGCAGCATCGCCAGCTCGCCTTCCGCCATCTTAATAATGTCGAGACTCGGCGTGCCAAGAGGGAGCTGCAGAAATTCGTTGATATCACCAAAGGACTGAACCAGTGCACGGTTCCGATCCACGATCGCCGTCGGAGGCATACTTTTCTGGATGAGCTCTGCCTGAAGCGCATTGATGAACTGGCTCTTGGGATCCCGACGTCCTCCATGATTCGTTCGCGGAGGCCCTGCGGTCTCCCGGCGCGACGAAAGCGGATCCGACATCAGCGAATCACCCAGCAATCGCAGACTCCGCTGCCGACTCTTAAACAGCTTCCATTTCGAATCCAGCGTGTCGAAGGAATCGATATGCTGAGCCAGGCTCTCGCTCGTGCCCAGCATCAATAGGCCGCCTTGCCGAAGCGCGAATTGAATCACACGCAAGACGCGCTGCTGAACTTCGGGGTCGAGATAGATCAGCATATTCCGACACGTCACCATATCCATCTTGGCGAAGGGCGGGTCCGAAATCAGGTTGTGTTGTGCAAAGATGATCCGGTCGCGCAGTTCCCGCGCGATCACGAAGCGGTTCCCCGTTTTCACAAACCAACGGGCCAGCAGATCAGGCGAGAGATCACCTGAAATACTCGCGGGATAGGAACCCGCGCTCGCTTGGTCGACCGCGTTCTCATCGACGTCACTCGCAAAGATCTTGTAGGGCACACGCTTACCCAGATCCTGGAAGCACTGCTCGACACACATCGCCAGCGTGTACGCCTCTTCCCCGGTCGAGCACGCCGTCACCCAGAACCGCAGACCTTCTCGCTTGTCGCACGCCTCCATCAGCTCCGGAAGACGTTTCTGCACTCCGCCCCAAGCCGGCTGATCTCGGAAGAAGCTCGTTACGTGAATGAGAAGATCCGCTCGCAGGAATTCGGCTTCGCGCGAAGATCTTCGCAGCAAAGCGTCATACTGCTCAAGGTTACTGATCTGGGTCACCGCCATACGGCGTTGAATTCGGCGCACAACCGTCGAGCGCTTGTAGAGGCCGAAGTCCATACCCGTTTCGCCGGCAAGAAACTCCAGCATCGCCGTCAGCTCTTCGCTATCACCGATCAACCGCTCATCGACGTCCGTAGGCGCGCGCTGGGCATAGGAGACCAGGTACTGAGGGATTTCGGCGGGCTGCAGGATCACGTCCGCTAGACCCGTCGAAGTCGCGCTTCGCGGCATGCCGTCGAATTTGGCTGATTCCCAGTCCTGGACGATGACGAGTCCCCCCGCCTCTTTGACGGACCGGATTCCTCGCGTTCCGTCTGAGCCCGTCCCCGAGAGCACCACAGCGACGCAGCGATGGGGCCGGTCTTGCGCGAGCGAGTGGAAGAACGTGTCGATCGGCAGATTGTCCCGATAGTCTCCAGACTGCTCGCGGCGAAGCAACCGAATCCTGCCCTCCTGGATATCGAGATGCTTCGAGCTCGGCATCACAATCACCTGATTCGGAGACAGCTCCATCCCGTCCGTCGCAAAACTAACAGGGAGGGACGTCCGCCTGCCCAGGAGATCCGCCATATGACTCTTCTGGTCAGCAGCGAGATGCTGGACCACAACGAAGGCCATCCCGGTATCTTCGGGAACGTTCTCGAAAAACTCACTGAGCGCTTCGAGTCCACCGGCCGAAGCGCCGATACCCACAGTAACAGGAGCACGAGTCGGAGCGGGGGGCGTCTGCATGTTGGCTCACCTAGCGGCACCCCAGAGCGACTGGCGTAACGTTCTCACTCTCGAGCCTGCTCGAAAAGAAACGCGAAGTTACGAAAGTCGCGCTGAGCGCCATGCATGATTGCGAAAAGCTCAGGCAGACAGAATATGTATCCTGTCTTTTTACACTATGCGCTATTTGCCAGCTTCGTCAAAGGGAACAAGCAGGGGGAATGACGCGACCCTTCCCTTATTTTCCAAGTCCTAGCCGGACCCGCCTCCCGCATAGGGCAGAATCGAGGCGACCATGAGTGAAAACCCTTATTGCAGAGCTTCACCCCTGAAGGCATTGTTTTTCAGCTAATCATGGGAGGCCCTAGCGTTGGGTGATCGGAGAATTCTGCCGGACGAGTCACGTCCATCCGCTTCTAGCGCTGACGCGTTAAGCGCATCCGGTCACGCGAGTCATGCTCAGGAAAATCACGAGTCCGGGATTAGTCGACCCACAGAGATCGAGCGGGCTCTCGAAGCCGCCGACGCCTATGGTCACGGGACCGGAGCCCCGGTCGACGAGAGCGCCCCCGTCGACAACGCTAAGCTGAGGCGGTCTGCCGAAGAGAGGCTCCGCGACAGCCCCCGAACCCAGGAACTCAACGGCCTTGAGCACGAACTCCGCGTTCAACAGGCCGAGCTGGAAATTCAGAACGAAGAACTCCGCGAAGTCGAGCAGTCTCTCGAGGTTTCGCGCCAAGAGTTCTTCGCTCTCTACGACCTAGCGCCGGTCGGCTACCTCACGATCGATGAACAGGGCCTCATCAAGCGCGCCAACTTTACCGCTGCGGAGCTTCTTTCTGCTGACCGCATCCGCCTGGCCGGGCGCCCCTTGAGTTCGTACCTGGCAGAAGGACAGACCCGCACATTCTTCGATCATATCGCGAACGTCTTGGGCGCTAAGCAATCTGTCAGCTGCGAACTCGCCTTCAAGAGTCAAAAGAACAATGTCTTCTTTGCTCGCGTCACGAGCAGTCCCGCTCCACCCTCCATGAGTGCGGGCGCCGAGGTCTTTCTGACCATTGTCGATATCTCCGATCGCATCTTGGCTGAAGAGGCCCTCCGCGACCGAGAGCAGCGCCTCCGAGCCATCGTCGACTACGCCCCCCTCGCGATCGCGCTGCTTGATACCGATGACCGGATCATTGAATGCAACGAAGTCTTCGAGCGATTCGTCGAGCGCCGGAGCGACGAGCTTCTGCACAGTGAATTTACTGACTTCGTCGTCGACCCGGACCTTCGCGCGTTTCGTTCGATGCTGGCGAGTGGAGGCAAATCGGTTCAACCCGAAATCCGACTGCATCCACGCGCGCGGGAAGTCCGTGCATGGATGACCCCTGTCGACGGTACGCGAGGCAGCGGAGCGAGAAGACTCCTGCTGATGGAAGATATCAGCGAGCGGAACCGCGCGGTCGAGCGTGCCGACTTCCTCGAACGTGAGCTCGTCTCCGTGCATCAAGAAAAGCTGCAGGCACTCGGGCAACTCGCAGGAGGCGTCGCACATGACTTCAACAACATGCTCGCGGCGATCATGGCCTTCGCGGAATGCGCGCTCCTCACCGATGACCTCCCTGAAATCATCGTTGAAGATCTCACGGGCATCCGGGACGCCTCTCTCCGCGCGCGCAACCTGGTTCGCGAGGTCCTCACCTTCGCTCGAAAGCGCCATCCTGTCCGAGCCCGAGTCGAGCTCGACAAGTATCTTCAGAGCGCACTCGGACTCGTCCGTGGGGCGGCCCCGAGTCATATCCA
Source organism: Myxococcota bacterium (assembly GCA_045106235.1). GTDB lineage: Bacteria > Myxococcota_A > UBA9160 > UBA9160 > UBA4427 > UBA4427. Next base: position 168 of record JBGCEJ010000056.1, on the reverse strand, counting down.
CTTCCACTACGAAGGGGAGCCCGGAGCCGCTGTCTTCATTGACGAAGGCCAAATCGAGCAGGCCATCGTCAACGTGCTCACCAACTCCGTCCAGGCCATCGGCCCCGAAGAAGGCAGCATCCACATCAGCGTCCGGCAAACGGAGTTAGTCGACGTCACGCAGTCCGA
>JBGCEJ010000055.1:0-18551 GCA_045106235.1 Myxococcota bacterium | reverse complement strand
TTCGAAAGATCCATCGTGTTATTCGTCCTCGTCTTCCGCGGCCTGCTCCTCGCCGTCGGCTTCAGCGCGTTCCAAAACATCGTCGACGCTTGTACCGCCAACACCTTCGACGGGCGCTACCGGCGTATTCGGTGTGTTCGGTGTGGATGCCGCTGATTCCGAATCCACGGCGGCATCAGCCGAACTGTCTTGATCTGCGTCTTCGGCGATATCCTCTTCCGTCACTCGCGCGATCGAAACCAGGCTCTCTCCTTCGGAGAGGTTCATGACTCGTACACCTTGGGTCGCGCGTCCCATAGAAGAAATACCGCCGACCGGGCAGCGCAAAACCTTACCGCCATCCGTAATCAGCATAACGTCATCGTCGTCGACGACCTGAGCAATCCCGATGACGGGACCATTCCGGTCGTTAGCTCGGATATTGATAATTCCCTGACCACCGCGCTTCTGCGGTCGGTAATCGTCGAGGGGCGTGCGCTTTCCGTAACCGTGTTGCGTGGTCGTTAGAATCTGAGCGTCGCCCGTCAGAATTTCCATCCCGATCACTTCGTCGTCGCCGGAAAGCGCGATCCCGCGCACCCCCGTCGCCGTTCTGCCCATCGGCCGGGCATCTTCTTCATCGAAACGGATCGACTTCCCGGCGCGCGTTGCGAGCAACACGTGATCCGAGCCGCCGCTTCGCCCGGCGGCGATGAGTTCATCTCCCTCAGCAAGGTTGATCGCGATGATCCCCGCCTTGCGCGGATTCGAGAAAGCGTCGAGGGACGTCTTCTTGATCACACCCTTTCGCGTGGACAAGATGATGAACTCGCCCTTTGCGTCATCAAAGCTGCGAACCGGAAGCATCGTCTGCACGACTTCGCCCTGCTGCATCTGCAAGACATTCACGATCGCCTTGCCCTTTGCGGCACGACCGAGCTGCGGGAGCTCATGCACCTTGAGCCAATGCAAGCGACCCATATTCGTAAAGAAGAGCAGGTAGGCGTGCGTGGAAGCAACGCCGAGATGCCGCACGAAATCCTCGTCGCGGGTCTCCATCCCCTTCGCGCCCTTGCCGCCGCGACGCTGTGCGCGGTAGAGCGTGACCGGATTGCGCTTGATGTAGCCGAGATGCGAGAGCGTCACGACCATATCTTCTTCGACGATCAGGTCTTCGTTGGTGATGCCATCGATCGCAGGTGCGAGCTGCGTGCGCCGTTCGTCGCCGAACTTGTCCTCGACTTCGCGCAGCTCCCCAACAACGACTTCAAGAATCCGCTCGTCGCTCGCAAGCAGCGCCTTCAGATCCGCAATTTTCGCTCGGAGCTCTTCGAGTTCGTCCAGAACGCGCTGGCGTTCCATCGCCGTCAGCGCGCGGAGGCGCATATCCAAAATTGCCTGAGCCTGTCGCTCGGACAGGTCGAAGCGCTCCATCAACTGGCCACGCGCCGTCGCCGCATCAGGCGCGGCACGAATCAGCGCAATGATCTCGTCGAGATGATCAAGGGCAATGGCGAAGCCTTCGAGAATATGGGCTCGGGCTTCGGCCTGGGCGAGATCATAAATCGCGCGCCGGATAACGACTTCTTTCCGGAACTCAATAAAGTGTCGGAGCGTTTCTTTGATCGAAAGCGTCTGCGGCCGATTATTTACGAGAGCGAGCAGATTAACGGCGAAGGTCGTTTGCAACGGCGTCATCTTGTAGAGCGAATTCAGCACGACGTCTTCCGCCGCGTCCTTCTTCAGCTCAATGACAATCCGCATACCTTGCCGATTGGATTCGTCGCGAAGGTCAGAAATCCCGTCCAGCCGGCCGTCACGAACCAGGTCCGCAATTCGCTCCATTAACAGAGACTTGTTCACCTGATACGGAATCTCGGTGATGACGATCCGCATCCGATTCTTATGCGGTTCGAAATCAGCAACCGCACGAAGCGTTAGATGCCCACGTCCCGTGGCGTAGTAACTGCGAATCCCATCGGTTCCACAGAGCATCGCGCCGGTCGGAAAATCCGGCCCCGGCATCTTCTCGAGGATTTGGTCGAGGGTACAGTCCGGGTTCTCGGCCTCGAGAATGATCGCAGCCGTGAGTTCGCTCAGGTTATGCGGCGGGATATTCGTCGCCATGCCGACGGCAATGCCGGCAGAACCATTCGCGAGAAGATTCGGGAAGCGAGACGGAAGAACGATCGGTTCTTCCATTTGGCCATCGAAGTTCGGCTGAAAATCGACGGTTTCACGGTCGATGTCCCGGAGCATTTCCTCTGCGAGCTTCGCGAGCCGCGCTTCCGTGTATCGATAGGCTGCAGCGGAATCGCCGTCGATGCTGCCGAAGTTGCCCTGTCCGTCGACGAGGGGGTACCGGAGTGAGAAGTCCTGGGCCATTCGGACCATGGAGTCATACACCGCGGAATCGCCGTGAGGGTGGTAATGCTTCAGCACTTCGCCGACCACACCCGCTGACTTCGAGTAAGGACGATTCGGAAGCAGACCTTCCTGATGCATCGCGTAAAGGATCCGCCTATGCACCGGCTTCAAACCATCACGCACATCAGGCAGCGCGCGACTAATAATCACCGACATGGAATAGGCGAGGAACGAAGAGCGAACTTCGTCCTCAATATTCACCGTCGGAAAGCTGTCATCCGGTGTAAACGGCGGAAGGCCGTCATCGTTCGGGTCATTCGGTTCGTCGGACACGTTCGTTCGTCCTTAGGGGAGTTGCTGCGCGGGGCTAAACGTCGAGATTCGCCACGCTGAGTGCGTTGTCTTCAATAAATCGCCGTCGCGGTTCCACGATGTCACCCATCAAGGTCGTGAACACATCATCGGCTTCAATCGCATCTTCGACACGAATCTGTACGAGGTTCCGGTTCGCGGAACTCATCGTCGTTTCCGCGAGTTGATCGGGATTCATCTCACCAAGGCCCTTATAGCGCTGGATGGAGAGGCCCTTATTCGCAATCTCGAGGACCTTTTCGAGCAGCGAAGTAATCAGCAGAAAATTCTCGGGCTCGCGGTCACCGCGGTGCAGCGTATACGGAGCCGGTCCCATCTCAGCGAGCTCTTCCGCAAGGCGAATCATCTTCGTGAATTCGCCGGAACCGACCAGTGAACTATCGAGAGCACTGCGCAGCGTTTGTCCCGCGCGGCGACTTCGGCCGACGAGCTTAAAACCATTTCCGGAGAGTTCAGCCTCGGTCGACCAACTGAGTTCGCCCACAACGGTTTCACTGCCTTCGGGATGCGCGCGGTTGATTTCAGCCTCAATCAACGGAACGACTTCTTCCATCAGAACACGTTCGTCGCGGAGATCTTCCATGGTCGGCCGCGCCACATGGCTTGCCGCGTCCACGATTCGTTCGTCGAAGAGTCGAATATTGAAATGGTCGAGCGACTTTTGCCGCGCGCTCGCGTTCTTAAGCAGCGTCCGCAGAGGATCGCCGTCGCGCGTCTCTCCATCACCACAGTCCACGCTCGCGCCGTCCAGCGCCAGATCGAATAGATAGTCTTCGAGTTCCGGTTCGTCTTTCAGGTAGCGGCTCGCCTTGCCGCGCTTTGCCTTGAAGAGCGGCGGCTGCGCAACGTAAAGAAAGCCACGCTCGATGAGATCGCGCATCTGCCGGTAAAAGAAAGTGAGGAGGAGCGTGCGGATATGGCTGCCGTCGACGTCCGCGTCGGTCATGATGATGACCTTGTGATAGCGGGATTTTTCGGCAGTAAAGTCTTCGCCGATCCCCGTTCCCAGCGCGGCGATAATCGCTTGGATCTCGGCGCTCGCGAGCATTCGGTCAACGCGCGCTCTTTCGACGTTCAGGATCTTGCCGCGGATGGGCAAGATCGCCTGGGTCTCGCGCGAACGGCCCTGCTTCGCAGTACCACCCGCCGAATCGCCCTCAACGATAAAGATTTCGCATTTCGCCGGGTCGCGCTCCTGACAGTCTGCGAGCTTCCCCGGCAGGCTGAAATCGGAAAGCGCGCCCTTGCGCCGAGCGAGGTCTCTGGCCTTGCGAGCCGCTTCTCGAGCCCGTGCCGTATCGACGATCTTCGCGACGATGGGCTTGGCGACACGCGGGTTTTCTTCGAGGAAGGAAGTCAGCTGTTGATAGACGATGCCTTCGACAATGCCGCGGACTTCGCTTGTTCCCAGCTTGGTCTTCGTCTGTCCCTCAAACTCAGGCTGGGGGACTTTGACCGAGATCACCGCGGTCAAACCTTCGCGCAGATCCTCACCAGAGATCGATGCGGTATCGCTCTTCGCACCCTTGCCACCCTTCGCGCCAGAGCCTTTCGAGCCGCCTGAACTTTTGGTGTTATTCGCGATGTATCGATTCAGAGTACGCGTGAGCGCCGTTCGAAAACCGACAAGATGGGTACCGCCTTCGACTGTATTGATATTATTCGCGAAGGAATAGACCGACTCGTTGTAGGAGTCGTTGTATTGAAGCGCGATTTCAGCGTCGACCGTGACCTCATGACCATGATCGTCGAAGGTCCGCGTGCCGCTGAGATAGATGGGTTCGTCATGAAGCGGGCTGCGTTTTTCGTTGAGATGCTCGACGAAAGAATTGATGCCGCCTTCGTAACAGAAGTCATGGCTCTTATTGGTCCGCGCATCGTTGATCACGATCCGCACACCCGCATTCAGAAACGAAAGTTCCCGCAGCCGCTTTGAGAGCACCTCGAACGAGTATTCAACCGACGCGAAGATCGCAGGATCCGGTAGGAAATTGACGCGGGTGCCCGTGTCTTCCACATCTTCGAGTACTTCCAGCTTTGACGTGGGCGTTCCGACAGAGAACGTTTGCTTATGCAGCTTTCCATTTCGGCGGATCTGAACTTCGAGATGGGTCGAGAGGGCGTTCACAACGGAGATGCCCACGCCGTGCAAACCACCGGAAACTTTGTACGAGTTCTCGTCGAACTTGCCGCCCGCGTGAAGCGTCGTCATCACAACTTCGCAGGCAGGTCGCCCTTCAGTCGGATGCATGTCCGTCGGAATCCCACGACCGTTATCCGTAACGGTCACGCTTCCGTCTTCTTCGATCGTCACCTGGATCTCGCTGCAATGGCCAGCGAGTGCTTCATCAATCGAATTATCGACGACTTCGTACACGAGGTGATGGAGACCATCGGGACCCGTGGTGCCGATATACATCGCAGGCCGTTTTCGAACAGGTTCGAGGCCTTCGAGGACCTCGATAGAACTGGCGTCGTAGCTCAACGAACGAATCCTTATTCCCGAGAACGTTTGCCGAAATCACAGTGGATGCGAATCGGCACAGGGCGAGGCGGCCCCAATCTGTCGGGATGCCCGCAACGTCTTCATCCAGAGCTTGAGCTCGGCCCTCTCTCAGGAATCCCCGCGAGGTACACAGCCCTTCTGGCTTATTCGAGACGATGTCCGTAGACACGCCTCAGAGACCTCAGGAGAGTACCTGAACCCCGGGGGCCGGGCAAATTCAAGAGTCTCATTTTTTAAAGATTGAACGGCATTCTCGCGCACGAGAACAGCAGATCTCGCCAAGATCGACGAGCCCCGAGGGAATTAAAATCCGAGGAGCAGCAGGGTTGAGCGAAGCCGTGTCTCAAAAGGCGTTCTAGAGGCGTTCTACGGCCCGTTTTCGACGCTATGTCGCGGAACCCGGCTCAGAAGTGCGGCTCAGATTCGCTCAGATACGCATCGGCATCACGACTGCGAGTGTCTTTTCGCTGTCGGGCGGCGTGATCCGGGAGGGAGAGAGCTCGTCCTGGAAGGAGAAGCGGATTTCCTTTTCTTGAATCGCTCCAATTGCGTCAAGAAGGTATTTCGCGTTGAAGCCGACCGAAATCGAATCCCCTGCGTAGTCAATATCCAGTTCTTCTCGAGCGTCCCCCAGGTCGGGATTGCTTGAAGAGATCACAAGCTGGCCGGGCGTGATTTCCAATTTGACCGCTCGGCTTCGCTCAGAAGAAAGCAGAGCCACGCGTCGAACGGCCTGGACCAAGGTGTCCGTGGGCAGAACCAGATGCCGACTCAAATCCTTAGGGATCACTTGGTTGTAGTTCGGAAACTCACCTTCGATGAGCCGCATAACAAGAGTCACGTCTCCCTTGCGAGCGAGACCACTATTGTTCGCAAAGGCGAGTTCGATCTCTTCTGCATCGTCCTCGTCGACAAGGCGCTTGAGCTCACCGAGTCCCTTGCGCGGAATGATGACGCCGCTTGCAAGCGCGCTCGCATCACCTTCTATGCTGCGATCAACGCAGGCCAAACGATGTCCATCTGTTGCAACAAGTCGGATTTCGTCCGTCTCGCCCAAAACTTCAAGGTACACGCCGTTCAGATTGTACCGGGTTTCATCGACGGAGGCCGCGTACATGGTCCGTTCGATCATCGCTGATAGAATTCCAGAGGATACGGGAACCGTCTTCTCCGGGCTGAACTCGGGGAGTGTGGGGTATTCTTCAGCCGCTGTGCCTGCGAGGGTGAAGCGACTTCGATTGCACTTAATCTCAAGGTACGAGTTGGCTGTTGCTTCAAGCTCGATCTTATCGTCCGAGAGTTCGCGAACGATCTCGAAGAGCTTTTTTGCAGAAACGGTGAGACCACCTGCTTCGTGAACCTCAGCCGTGTGCTGACTGCGCACACCGACTTCAAGATCCGTCGCTGCGAGTTGAAGTTTTGCTTCCTTGCCTTTTTTAGGCGCTTCGATCAGCGTATTCGCAAGGATGGGCATCGAGTTTCGCTTCTCAACGATGGACTGGATTCGGCCCAAACCGCGAAGGAACTCGGCTTTTGTGATCGAGAGTTTCATCCACTGTCTCTTCTGTTTTGAATTTTAAATTGAAAGAGTAGTAGTAGAGAGCGATAAAGAACCGGACAAAACAGAGATAAGACCGCGACTCTAAAGTCTTTATGGGATTATCTGGGGAGTGTCTGGGGGGCCCGTTTTCGACATAAGAAAAGGAGCCGGGCTTCAAAGCTCTCGTTCTGTCGGCAGAGTAACACGGGCGTGGTCATTCTGGTCTGGGCCGTTGCGAAATCGCTGCGACACGATGAATTTAGAGATTTCCGGTTGCTCCTGTGAAAACCGGAAAACCACAATGAGATCGACGCATTGACAGGTCGAGACCCTGCCGGGTAACCTACCGCGCTTCCCGGGACAGCGTTCGTTTCCGTGGTCTTGTCCGAGCAAAGTACTTCCCCCGATCACTGGGGATCGAATCGTGCTGTGCTGGTCGCCACACGCCGCCCGTCCTGGCGAAATCGCAGAGAGAGAAAACCGATCGATCGAAAATCGATACAGCATCGATTCAGCGTCTTTTATTGAAACCAGGCAGATGGATTGCCAAGAACAGGTCGAGCCGAACTCATCATCTTCGGCATCGGACCCAAAGGGTACCCAGAAAACGCGTAGAGCGCGTAAATCGTGGAAAGCACGCCTGATTTCGGCGTTTCCGAGCTGACCACCTTACGCGCATACCTTCATTGGGTAACCCCTATAGAGAGTGAGGATCCGCAGCGATGAAGCGGACTTTTCAGCCGAGTAGAATTAAGCGTCTTCGAAAGCACGGCTTTCGAGAACGAATGAAGACCAAGGCAGGTCGCGCGATCATTAAGCGTCGCCGAGCCAAGGGTCGAAAGAGCCTCGCCGCGACCGTCGCGTCCAAGTAGGGACGGCGGTCGAGATGGGCGCGGCGACCGGCCGTTTTCGGCGGTCGGACCGGCTTCTGGATTCGCGGGACTACCGACGTGTGATGCGTGGTGGCCGTCGGCGTGCCAACGGTGACCTCGTGGTCATTTCGGCTCCGAAGGTGGTTAAACCTCGTGAAAACGGGGACTTACGTGGATCTGTGAAAGCAGATCAGGAAGTTGTGCCCCCGTCGAATCGAATCGGAATTACCGCCAGCCGAAAGGTGGGTGGCGCTGTCGTCCGCAATCTATTCAAACGCCGGATTCGTGAGTGGTTCCGGATGCGACGGGATGACCTCGGAGAGAACCGAGATTTCGTTGTGATTGCGAGGCGCTCGGGGGCTTCTCTGAGTCTTCCTGAGCTCGACCGATGCCTTTCCGGATTGCTGAAAATCGACCGTTCGCCCGTTTGGCTGAGCGAACCGGCGATTCCGAGCGCACCGCTCCGGTCTGCTGAGTCGAAGAACGGTTCCGGAGCATGATTTCGGATCTGGCGACGAAGTTACCGGCGGAGCGACGCGTCGAGTCTCGACGGAGCAGGCTTAATCAGGCCTCGAATCCACTGATTCGTTGGCTTTTCGTTTTTTATCGAGGCGGGATTCGACCCTATTTCGGGCCGAGCTGTCGTTTCGAGCCTTCGTGTTCTCAGTTCACCGAAGAATCGATCGAGCGATACGGGCTCTTTCGAGGCGGATGGCTGGGGTTGCGAAGGATTTTTCGATGTCATCCATTTCATCCGGGTGGGTACGACCCAGTCCCGTAGTGTTTTTATCGCGATCGCGCGATCCGGCCGAAAGCCGCTGTTCAGGCCGAAGCGCGTGTTTAAATCCCCGACTCTTCCGATTGACGATATCCGGAATCTCCGCAGCCTTCGCGGAGGCCTGCGATTCGCCTAGAGGCTTTTAACCATTGGATCGAAACACCCTTCTCGCCATCGCGCTCTCGATCATCGTCGTGATGCTGTATCAGACGTATACGCTGGATGTCCGCGAGGACGCGCTAGCCGAGGCAGCGAAGGCTGAACAGGGTCTCGTCTCTGAAACTGCGGGCGCGGAAGCAGGCGTGGCTGGCGCTGAGGGCCTGGGGGCGGGGGCGGATTCGAACCTCGCGAATACACGGGCTGCAGAGCCAATGGGCTCCCCCGGAAATTCCGTTGCCCGCCGGGAAGGTCGAACTCCGAACGTCCCTGCGCGTGCGGCTGCGCGAGTAGAGACTTGGACGCTTTCGAACGACGTCGTTGTTGCGAAGGTCTCGAACGATGGGGCGTTGATCTCGGGCTGGGCGTTGCGCGAGTACAATGAGCGCTTGCCGAGCGGAGATATTCCCATCGAGCTCGTGGAAGCCTCGCTTCCGATCTTGAAGACGGATATTACCGGCGTCTCAGGCGCATCCTTTGAAAACGCGCGATTTCGTTTTGTCGAGAAGACGGCTCGGCACGTTGTGCAAGAGGCAGAATCTGAGGCGGGGGTTCTGACCCGAACGATTCGGCTCGATGAATCGGGCTACGGGTTTGATCTAGAGCTTGGGTTTGAGAGTCGGCGTGTAGATCCCGTCGACGTTTCATTTGAAGTGCAATGGCCGGCCATGATGACCGAGCGCCAAGACTTTCAGCAGCTCGCGCTTCTCGCGTATGGTGAAGAAGGTGGTGTTTCCCGAACCTTGGTTCCAGGCGTAGGCCAGCCGGGCTTTCTCGGATTTGGAGGCTCTTCAGACGGCATCGAACGGATCGAGGATCGCGCGAAATGGGCGGGGTTCGATATTCAGTATTTCGTTGGCGTCGTCATCGACCCTGAGGGCCGAGAACGACTCGGTGTTCAATTCGAGCAGTTAGAGGCCCGGGAGAGCGCGAATACACGTGCGACACTGCCGAGTGTTTCGATCGGTTCGGGTGGCTCGGCAAAAGAATCTCTGCGGGGTTTCTTTGGACCGAAGGCGCCCGATGCGCTTTCGGCGGGTGGCCTTGGGCTTGAGCACACTGTGGACCGAGGTTGGAGCTGGCTCGAACCGCTCACTCGCTTCTTCGAAATCGCCCTCGATTGGCTTTACAAGTTCATTCCGAACTACGGGATTGCAATCATCGTTCTTACTTTGTTAGTCCGGCTCGTGACCGCACCGTTGACTGTGAAGCAGATGCGTTCCGCGGAACGGATGCGTGAAGTCAAGCCGAAGATGGATGCGTTGCAGTCGAAGTATAAGGACGACCGGCAGAAGCAGTCCGAAGAGCTGATGAAGCTGTATAAAGAAGAGGGCATTAATCCGCTGAGCGGCTGTTTCCCGATTCTTCTTCAGATGCCGGTTCTAATCGGACTGTTCTATGCGCTTCGCACATCGATTGGCCTCCGCCACGCGCCCTTTGGTCTTTGGATCACAGACCTTTCACAGCCGGCGACGCTGTTTACGATTCCTGGGGTTGATTTCCCCGTTCGAATTCTTCCTCTCATCATGGGTGCGAGTATGTTCGTGCAGCAGAAAATGATGCCGCAGGCGGGAATGGATCCCGTTCAGGCTCGGATGATGCTGATCATGATGCCGGGGATGATGCTTCTAATTTCTTACACTTTTCCTTCTGGACTCGTGCTCTACTGGACGGTGAGCAACCTCTTGGGCATTGCTCATCAGTACTGGATCCGGAACAAGATGCAGCCTGCGAATGGCTGAACGCCGACCTGCGGCGAGATAGAGAGAACTAATCATGTATGACGCGCGCCAAGAACCGAATGAATTTATTGCGGATAGCCTCAAGGATGCGAAGGCGAACGCCTGTCAATTCTTTGAAGTTGAGGAATCCGATCTTCGCTTCGTAATTTCCAAGGACGGGGAGATCTACGGTGCGACAGGTCGTTCCGTTGTCGTGGCCACGCCGAAGAACATTACGAGTGGGCCGCCCCGAGGGAATTCCGATGATGGTGGACGAGGCGGCGACCGCGGTCCTCGAAAGGAGTCCCGCGGGGGTCGTGAGCGTGGTGAACGCGGAGGTCGCAGTGAGGGCCGCGGCGGTCGTGGTGGCCGAGAGCGCGGCGGTCGGGGTGAAAACCGAAGCCAGGCGCAGGAGCCGGAGAAGATGTCGGCTGAGCCCCAGGCGGCCGTTGCGAATTCGAAGGGCAAGGCCAAGGGAGATATTGGCCCGATCGGTGAGTTCCTGCTGGGAGCAGTTGAGCGCATGAAGCTGGGATCGTTTGATATTTCCGAGTCTTCTGAAGGCGATTTCCTGATCTATCAGCTCTCTGGGCCGGCAGCAGAGGCACTTCAGGGTGGGGATGGGCGAGCTACGGATGCCCTTCAGCTTGTGGCGAACCAAGTTTCCATGCGACAGAGCGAAGATGCTCCCCGCATCGTTGTGGACGTAGAAGGCGGTGGTGACGAGCGAGACGACACCATGAACCGGCTGGCGGATCGCGCGATCAAGCGAGCCCGCGAGACTGGGCGATCGATTGCTCTCGACCCCATGAACTCTCGGGATCGGCGCGCGATTCATATTGCGATCCGCGACGTCAAGGGTGTCGCGACCATGAGCATCGGCGAGGGGCGGTATCGCCAAGTTCTCGTTGTGCCTGAAGGTGCCCCCGAATACGAGGATGCCCTGGCGGACGCATAGTCCTTCCCTAGAGAATCCGGAGGACCCGCGTCTTTGCGTGACGCAAACCCCCCAGAGCGTTCCACGGGGAACACTCCCATCTGAATGCGGCTTCTCTAGCCCGAAAAAACGAATTCCCTGTACGACCTGACAAAGAACGTTCCACGGGGAACGGAGTCCGATATGAGAAACGGCGACACTCGAGATACAGACGAGGTCGCCGTTTTTTCGTTGCTGAGAGACGGGTTGTCCCAGCTCGAGCTCAGCGTTCCTGAGTATCAAGTTGAGCAACTCGCTGGCCTCGTTGCGATTCTTGCCAGCTGGGCTGGCCGCATCAACCTCACAGGTCATCGAACACCACTCGAGATGGCGAGTGGTCTTGTTCTAGATGCCGCCGCTCTGGTTGAATGCCTACCTGAGATCAAAGCAGCAGATTCGCTGGCCGACCTGGGAACCGGGGCAGGGTTCCCAGGTCTTCCCATTGCGATCTTGAATCCCCACCTCCAGGTCACCCTCGTTGATTCACGAAAGAAGAGAAATCACTTTCAACGTGAAGTGCGCCGCCAGCTTTCCCTGGATCATGTGACGCCCATCCTTGGCCGAGCTGAGGCCGTCGCAATCCAACCCAGTGAGATCGTCGTGGCTCAGGCTATGACTCAGCCAGACCAGGCTCTTCAGCTAATGCATCCCTGGGCGAGACCTGGAGGGCTGGTGGTTCTCCCAGCTTCCGAAGCGGCGGTTCGTCCTGACCCACCGGAGGGAATAGGGACACCAGAGCTTCGTGAATACGAGGTTCCCACCTCGGGACGGGCCAGAAAGCTCTGGGTCGCTCGAGTTCAGCTCGGCCCTCGCGAAAATCACTAGAGCTCTACCCCGCCTATCCCCAGCCACTTTGGACTGGAGGCGGCGCCCCGAGTCGGGTTAACGGCTCGGGTTCGAGGTTGTGCGCGCCAGTCCCTCGACTGAAGGCCAGGTCTATGCCCGCTTGTAGGCCTTGGCCTGAAAGCCTTGGTTTCCATCTTCCCAACTTTGCAGCAAGACCAGGTCGATGTTCCACGTGAAACACCGGATATTCCCCACTCGCATTCGTATCGAGCTGTGTTAAAAACCGCGTCACGTCCCCGGTCTATGCGGACGTCTGGCAGGGGCTCGAGTTGATGACGTCCCTTCGCCTGCCTGCCTCCGGAATCCAACCAATCCGATTGAGTAGCTGAAGATGGCATCGACCCCTTACGTGATCGCTGTGGTGAACCAGAAGGGCGGCGTCGGCAAGACGACCTCCGCCGTCAACCTGGCAGCCTGCCTTGCGGCGTCTGAACGCCCAACTCTGTTGATTGATATGGATCCGCAGGCAAATGCAAGCAGTGCCTATGGGATCGTGCAGGCCGAACGTCAGGTCTACGACGCACTGATCGACCAAGTGCCCCTCACACATTGTGCCTACGAGACTGAGCTAGAGACCTTGCACGTCGTACCCGCTGGGCGAGATCTGGTGGGGGCTGAAATCGAGCTTGTCAGTAAAGAGACGCGCGAGTACCGCCTTTCTCAGTCGATTGAGGCGATGGGAGACGCATACGAGATCGTATTGATCGACTGCCCTCCCTCTCTTGGCTTGCTCACACTGAACGCCCTGACAGCCGCTGACGCTGTTCTGATCCCACTCCAGTGCGAGTACTACGCCTTGGAAGGCCTCGCGAACCTCGTGGAGACGGTGGATCTTGTCCGCGGTTCTCTGAATCCACGATTGGCGATCCAAGGCATCGTCCTGACAATGGTCGATCAGCGAAATAATTTGGCGAAGCAGGTGGAAGCGGAGGTGCGCAGCCACTTTGCCGACCGCGTCTACCGCACACGCATTCCCCGCAATATCCGGCTTTCAGAAGCGCCCAGTCATGGGCAGCCGATCCTGCTCTACGACATTCATTCAAAAGGCGCAGTTGCCTACGTGAAGCTTGCGGATGAGCTCCTCGCTCAACTCGCATTGACTGAGCAACCCCGAAAACCCCCGGTGCTCCCGATCCCTCGGGACCCCGCACAACCCGAGTCAGAGGAGGGCAACTTCGATGAGCCAGCGTCGTAGTGCATTAGGTCGAGGTTTGGGCGCGCTGATTTCGAATCCGCCCGCTCGAAACGAACGCAACGAAAAGACGAACCCCGGGATGCCTTCACCGCCTACTGCGGGTCCTGGAGCCTCTGCTCAACCAAAACCTACTCAAAGTAGTGTTAACACCGAAAAGAGTATCCCGGCTGTCGAATCAGCAGATAGAGGGCCCCAGGAGCTCGAAATCAAGCTCATTGATGCAAACCCTGAACAGCCACGGCGCGAATTCGACCCCGCCGCTCTTGAGCAACTGGCCCGTTCTATCGGTCAGCATGGCGTGCTCCAGCCGGTTGTAGTTCGCGCCGCGGGCGATCGATACGAGCTGATCATGGGCGAGCGGCGCTTCCGGGCGAGTCAGATCGCCGGCCGAACGAAGATTCCAGCCGTCGTTGCTGAGGTCGATCCCGACGACCGCCTCGAGCTCGCCATCATCGAGAACGTCCAGCGAGAAGACCTCAATCCAATTGAGCTGGCACTCGCATACAACGCGCTCTCAGAGGCGGGGCATACCCAGGATGAAATCGGGCGAAAAGTTTCAAAGGACCGCTCCTCTATCGCGAACCATATTCGGCTCCTCGACCTGAGCCGTACAATCCAATCCGATGTCGAAGGCGGTCGCCTGAGCATGGGGCACGCCAAGGCCCTTCTCAGTCTGCCAGATGTCGAAGCCCGCGAGAAACTCCGAACCCAGATCCTCCATGAGTCCCTCTCTGTCCGCGCTACGGAACGTGCGGCGCGAGAAATCACACGCGGCGGCCAGACGTCCAAGAAAGCAGTCAAAACACCCGATACAGCGGGGGGAAGTCTTGATGCGGATACCCGCGCCTTTATGGAGCGCATAGAGCGACACCTTCAAACCAAGGTCAAGCTGCATCCCAACGCCGCTGGCGGCGGCAAGATCGAGATCAACTACTTCAACTTCGAAGATCTAGAGCGGCTGGGCGGAATGCTGCTCGGAGATGATCAGTGATCCGCGAGCCTGAGGCGGATCTTGCCTCTCAGAGCGAGTTTCCATCCGCCACGGATGCGCTGGTGCCTGAAGGGGGCCTCTTCGAAGGCCAAGTCGCTGTCGCCGGCCCCACCCGAATCGAAGGGACGGTTCGGGGGACTCTCCGAGGGCCTGGGGCACTGTTGATTGGCCCTGCTGGGACCGTTGAGGGGCAGGTCGACTGCAAAGAAGTCATCGCTCAAGGCAGGGTGATCGGCCCGGTCCGAGCTGAGGATCGCGCTTGTCTCAAGGCGGGTGCCTATTTCGAAGGAGATCTTGCCGCTCCCGTGCTTGAGGTGCACGACGAGGCGGTCTGGCTGGGCCAGGCCCGAGTCGGCAAACCTGCACGGGACTGAGATTCGATCCACTGCATCTCAGACTTCAGGGATTTCGCTGAGTCTCGGAAAACCCGCGTTTTGAATCACTTTCTCGCCCCCTCAGCGGTTGAATTGAGGCGCTCTCGGTGCCAGAATTGGCGCCGCTCGAAATCGCTACGCCGAACCGCGGTAGAGCGGCTTCAGTACTCGGATCAAACAGTCAACAAATCGTTGCGTCTTGTCCCATGACGGGTCAAATCGTGGTAACCCCTCTGCGCTGATGCGAAGAACCGGGTCCATATACGGGACAAAACGATCAGCTGAGGGCAACCTCGGTCAAAGTTGTTTGTGAAAAGGCACCCTCTGCACCAAACAACCAGCTGACGAGATCCGCTTGGAACCGCACCACCCGCAGTTCGAATAGAAAAGCGCCTCGACCGCAAGCAAATGAGCCAAAGCCTAACAAGCGATTCTCAACAGCGAGCACTTCAAAAAGCCGCCAATGAGACGCTGAGATCAAATTAAATGACGGATGAAAGACTCGAATCATCCGGGAGCGACCACTTCGTGCAACACACATCAGAAGCCGCACCTCGCGCAAAGCGAACTCAAGAGGCAATTGCTCCGTGGAGTCTTGGCGTCATGTCGAAGACCGTGTTCGCTCTTGTTCTGTTGACCGTCCTGCTGCCGAGCGCCGCATTCGCTGCGGATACACTTGAGCTGATCCCTGACTACGCGCTCTTCGGTCTTTTTGGAACCGGCCCGGGACTGGGTGTGATGTGGAAAATGCTCATCGCATTCGCACTTCTCGTCTTCCCTCTCAATGCACTGATCTTCCAGCCGATCTTCGGTGCGTTGAATGAACGTGCGGAGCGAATCCAGGGTGCGCGCGTTCGATCCGAGCAGCTCCAGGCTGAAGCAGACAATGTCCTCGAGCGATACGAAACGGCCATCCGCGATGCTCGCTCCGAATCAGAGTCTGCACGCCAAGCGCAGCTGTTAGGCGCTCGCGAAGAGCAGGCCGCTTTGACGGCCCAAGCTCGCGGCGAAGCGGAACGCGAGCTCGAGTCCGCGCGAGGCGAACTCAGCCGATCACTCGAAGACGCACGTGGAACTCTCCGGGCAAGCGCCGAAGGCCTTGCACAGGCCGCGGCCGAACAGGTCTTGGGAAGGGCACTTTAGTCATGCGTACCGCAGATGATTCAATGACGAATGGCTCTATGACGACAGCGACCGAAACTTCTCGAAGCGCCGCGCGAACGGCCTTCTTCTTTCTATTGATCACCGCATTCACGATGGGGTTCGCGGGACTCGCGCAAGCGGCGGGCGCAGGCAAGACGGACGCCGAACTCACCCGAGAAGCGATCTGGCAGGGAATCAACCTGATCCTGATCATCGGCGTCATCTTCTATTTCGGCCGCGGCGCGATCTCTGAGTTCTTCTCGACCCGGCGCGACGGCATCCAAAACGAACTCGCCGAATCCGCCTCGCTGCTCAGCCAGGCGGAAGCCCGAAACTCCGAACTCCAACGCAAGCTTGTTGACCTCGAGAGCGAAGTTGCCGGGATCAAGACAAGCGCAACCCAACGCGCCCAGGACGAAGCGGCCCGGATCCTCTCGGACGCAGAAGCCACGGCTCAGCGCATTCGCACGGACGCGCAGGCTGCGATCGAGCAGGAACTCAACCGAGCGCAGTCAAAACTTCGCGATGAAGCGGCGGACCTCGCGCTCGAGATGGCTTCAAAGAAGCTTGAAGACAATGTCGGTGACGCGGATCGCGAACGCCTGATTGATGAATTTATTACGCGCGTTGAACCGTCGGCGGAAGCCGGCGCGCGCGGTTAGGAGCCCATCCATGCAGGGCGGTACCGCAGCCTTTCGATACGCGAAGGCCCTTTTTAGCTTGGCGCAGGATGAGCATCGCCATCGCGAAGTGCGGGGCGAGATCGAAGCGCTTAACAACCTTTTCGACGGGACTCGTGAGATCCGTGAAGCGCTGCTGACCCCCGCGCATCCGGCCACAGAGCGGAAGTCGGCGCTGAACGCGATTGCGGATCACGCTTCGATCAGCACCCTCGTGAAAAACTTCCTGTCATATCTGATCGACCAGCGACGCCTGATCGATTTCGGTGGGATCGTCGAAGCCTTCGGAGAACTCTCCGACCAGGCCGAGGGCATGGTGACGGCGGAAGTCGTTTCCGCGAGCCCGCTGGATGATCGACGCAAAGATCGCCTGCGCCGAGCGCTCTCTGAGCGCACCGGGCAGGAAGTTCGCTTGGAGATCGAGGTCGACCCCTCGCTCATCGGCGGAGTCATCGCAAAGGTCGGAGATCTGGTCTTCGACGGCAGCCTACGCACGCAGCTCGGACAGTTGCGAGCCAACCTTTCCGGTACGGCCAGTACCGGCGCTACTAACGCAACGAAGGGATCCTGAAAGATGGACATCAAGCCCGGAGAAATCACC
This sequence comes from Myxococcota bacterium, assembly GCA_045106235.1. GTDB lineage: Bacteria > Myxococcota_A > UBA9160 > UBA9160 > UBA4427 > UBA4427. The sequence goes on along the minus strand of JBGCEJ010000055.1, from coordinate 1,454 downwards.
GATATCCTCAAGCGGGAGATCAAGGACTACGATCGCGAGATCGACGTCGCCGAAACCGGCACGGTACTGAGTGCGGGCGACGGAATCGCGCGCGTGTATGGCCTTGAGAACGCCCTCGCCGGCGAGCTCGTCGAATTCGACGGCGGCCTGCGCGGCATGGTTCTGAACCTCGAAGAAGACAATGTCGGTGTGGCCATCATGGGTGGCTCACGCGGTGTTAAGGAAGGTGACCTCGTTCGCCGAACCGGACGCATCATCGAAGTTCCGGTCGGTGAGGAACTGCTCGGTCGCGTTGTTGACGCACTTGGCGTTGCGATCGACGGCAAGGGAACGATCACCGGCGAAACCAGTCGCCAGGTTGAGCTCAAGGCCCCGGGCATCGTCGCCCGTAAGTCGGTCGACGAATCGATGGCGACGGGCGTGAAGGCCATCGACGCGATGGTCCCGATTGGTCGTGGACAGCGCGAGCTGATCATTGGCGATCGCCAGACGGGCAAGACCGCAATCGCGATCGACACGATCATCAACCAGAAGGGCAAGGACGTTGTCTGCGTTTATGTCGCCATCGGCCAGAAGCAGTCGACGGTCGCGCAGGTGACGGACAAGCTGAAGCAGCACGGCGCGATGGACTACACCATCGTCGTGGCCGCTACGGCTTCGGACCCGGCCCCGCTCCAGTACATCGCGCCGTATACCGGTGTCACGATGGCCGAGCATTTCGGACATAACGGTAAGCACGTCCTCATCGTTTATGATGATCTCTCGAAGCAGGCCGTGGCCTACCGCCAGCTCTCGCTGCTGCTTCGCCGGCCGCCGGGACGTGAAGCGTACCCGGGCGACGTTTTCTACGTCCATTCGCGACTCCTCGAGCGCGCCTGCAAGCTCTCTGATGAACTCGGTGGTGGTTCGATTACGGCCCTTCCGATCATTGAAACGCAGGGTGGCGACGTGTCCGCCTACATCCCGACGAATGTTATTTCCATTACGGACGGGCAGATCTTCCTGGAAACGGACCTGTTCAACTCGGGCGTTCGCCCCGCCATTAACGTCGGCCTTTCGGTGTCGCGCGTGGGTGGTGCGGCGCAGACCAAGGCAACGAAGGCAGTTGCAGGTCAGCTCAAGTTGAACCTCGCGCAGTACCGCGAAATGGCGGCCTTCGCGCAGTTTGGTTCGGATCTCGATGCGGCGACGCAGGAACAGCTCGCCAATGGTGAACGGCAGACGGAGATCCTTAAGCAGGGTCAGTACTCGCCGCTCGCGATGGAAGAGCAGGTCGTTTCGATCTACGCCTCTACGCCTCAGACGGGTCGTGAGTCCTGGATTCGCCAGCTCGAGCTGAATGATATTCAGCGCTACGAGTCGGAGATGCTGGACTGGATGAAGTCGGGCAACGGCGACATCCTCTCGGCGATCCGTGATTCCGGCAAGTTCGAAGATGCGACGGAACAGAAGCT
>JBGCEJ010000054.1:0-4869 GCA_045106235.1 Myxococcota bacterium | reverse complement strand
TAGACGGCAGGAAGGAGACGCGCGCCGGGACGAAGTTGCCGTAGAGAGGAACGACGAAGAGCGAGAAGAGCATGGCGCCGAAGAGGATCGGCATCTGCGTGATGTCGAGGATCGACACTTCCGGGTGGAACCAGAAGAGCGACCAGCCGCCGTAGATCATCAGGATATTCCATTCGACGGGCATGCCGTTCGGGTTGTTGATGCCGATGAAGGTGTGGAAGCCGGTGAACAGGATGCAGCCCGCGAGCAGGAGCATCGGGTTCCCGGTCGTTGTCGCGATGAAGAGGATGATCGGGATGCCGATCTCGGAGGCGTGGCCGAAGTTCGCCATGAGGTGCGCGAAGGGGGAAGGGCGCAGGTCGTTGGGGAAGTCGGTGAAGAGCCTATGTTTGAGGAACTTGGGGAAGAACGGGCCGTTATTCATCATGAACATGATCACGGACGCGAAATGTCGATTCCATTTGGAGACGCCCGCCCAGATCCAGATGAAGGACCAGACGAGCTTCGCGCCGGAGATCCAAAGATCGTTTTCGGCAGCGAAGAGCATGGCGCCCATCACGACCCAGTAATGCTCATAGCGCGCGACCAGGAAGAGGGTCTTGTCGAGGATGCCGTTCACGAGGACGAGGACAAAACAAGGGAGCAGCAGCTCGGCGGTCACTTCCGGCGCAATCAGTACGCGCAGGAGTAGCGCCTGGTTCAGCAGGTAGAGGCCGGCGTCGAGAAAGTTGCGGGTATCGCCGCCGATCAGAGGGACGCCGCGGAAGAGAGGAAGCTTGATCGTCCCGGGGCGTGCGAAGTGGCGGATCCCGCCGAACCACGTTTCGTAGCGCGCATTCATCGGGCCCCAGCCGCAGCCGAAGCCAAAGAGCTCCCAGCACATCGACCAGACGATCGCCTTCTGGAAGGCTTCGCCGGTGAACGCCCATTCGGAGATGTGGGTGAAGCCCGGGTAGTCCGCGTTGAAGCTGCACCAGAAGGCCCAAATGCCGATGAGGAAGAAAAAGTACTTGGCCCAGTAGAGCGCCATGAGGCTGGGTTGGTTGGGGCTCGAGTTCGCCCAGTTCTGACAGGCCATCCGAAGGCGTTCGGGGAAGGGCGCCGCGATGACGCTTGCGGGGTCGTGCGGGAGCATGTCCGGGTCGGTGGGGGTCGGCTGGGTGGTGCTCATGTTGAGTTCCTCGCAGGGTGATCGGTCGAATCCATCGGCGCCCTCGGCGCCCCGCCGACATCACTAATGGGCCCCAAAGCGTAGACCGCTCGTGAGTCTCTGCCATGCTCGATATTCGCGGGCGACCGGCCTGAAACTCACGGCTTAACTCGGGTGAGGCCGGCCCGGACACACGCCGCGGCGCTTCGCATCGCGAGGGGCGCATGCAACAGCGCCCAAGCAGCCGAACCCCTAAACCCGGTAAACCCGCTCCGCATTCTCCCGCAGCATCGCCCGTTGCTCATCCTCCGAAAATCCCGAAATCGCCGCTCGATACACGTCCCATACCTCTGCGTAGTTCGCGGCCAGTCGGTCGATCGGGAAATTGCTTCCAAACAGACATCGATCGGGCCCGAAGGCCTCGACCGCCTGCGTCACAAGCGCGCGGTTCTCCGTCTCATTCCATTCCCCCGGCAACATGCCGAAGCCGGAGATTTTGAGCACAAGATTGGGATACGCCGCGAATTCAGCGAGGCCCCGACGCCAGAGGGCCAGGCCTTCATCGGAGCGGTCAAAGGGCATGAGCGTATGATTCAGGATGATCTGCGTGTCGGGGTTTTGTGTGAGGAGCGGTCGCGCCTCCGCCGTCTGGTGAGCGAAAAGCTGGAGATCGAAGGAAAGGTCGAAGCGCCGCAGGAGAGCGAAGTTCCGGAGCCAGCTGGGGTCCTCGAACTGGCTCGCACGAGAGGCGAGCGCCTTCTCTGCATCGTCGCCGGAAGCGGCGGTCGCCTCGCGGACCAGGATCTGGCGAATGCCGCGCACGTTCGCGTAGCTCGCCTGTTCCTCAAGGACGCTCTCGATTGTGTCGCAAGCGAGGTCGGCGCCCGCCACGATGGCATGGGGGAAGCCGCCAGAGTCCGGGGCGTCGGCGATCGCTTGGAGCCAGGCGGTCTCTCGGACGGGATCATCCGCGTCATGCTCCGCCTGGAGATGCACGGACTTAGCGATGTTCTCGGTCTCGCGATCCGCGCGGTAGTCCTCGGGAATATAGTCGCGGCAGAGATCCTCGAAGCCGGGAAACGGATCGCCCTCTGGGTTCGGATGAAGCCAGGAGTAATGCCGGACGCTTAGGTCCCAGAGGTGATGATGCGCGTCGACCGCCGCAATCTTCTCTTCTCGCATGTAGATCCGCTTTCATTGTGATTCGGCGAACGGCCGACGGTGCTCGCTCGGGATGAATGTCTCGGCCTAGGGGCATCGGGGCATACAGGCCCAGCGCGACGGCGATGCCAGAGATTCGCTTTCCGGATAACGTAGGCCCGGCGATTCAAGTCGTCGAACGGGTCGCGCTACGGTTTGAGCACGGTCGGTCAGTCCATTTTCCGTCGAAGGAGACCAAACAAAGTGCCTCCCCTACGCATCACGAACCCTGACGAAGGCGACCCGCTCGAGGCGCGGCCCCAAATCCTCGCGGACGGCCGTCGCGCGGCGGCGCATCTCCGGATCATCGAAAGAAATGAAGACCGCGTTGTCTCCTATACCCGTTACGACCCCGGTCTTGTCATCGAAAAGCATAGTCATCTCGCGAATCAGGTGATCTATGTCCTTGAAGGCGAAGTGATGGTGGATGATCGGCTATGCATCGCAGGGACAACCCTCGTTCTCGAAAAGGGAACGCCCATCGGTCCGCTGACGGCGGGCCCAGAAGGCACGATTCTCTTCGAGATCTTCGACGGGGATACGGGCCATGTCGCTGAAGATCCCGAGGGTTTTCAGCGCATCCTCGAGGAGCGCAAGATCCGAATCCTGCCCGAACCCGATCACTCCATTGCGGCGCAAGGAGGAACGAAAACTACGCCGGATCACTCCGCGGGTGAGGCTCAGGAGAGCTAGCCGGAGTGTGGGCCGAGCTCGGGCCAGACCTCAAGCGCGGTGCCGGAAAGAAATCGCTCTTGCTCGGCGGAGTCGAAACCTTCTATGCAGCGTCGGGCGAAGGCGACATGCTCCGCGTAATTTCGGTCATGGCTTGCGGGGAAGTCTGAACCCCACATTAGGCGATGGGTACCGAATGCGTCTGCGAGACGGGCTAGCCAGGCTTGTGGATCTTGTCCCGCAGCTTCGATGGGGGCGAGGGTGCGGGTGGTGACCTTGAGGTAGAGGTTTTCGAAGCAGGCGAGGGCAAGTAGGGGCTCGTCTCGGCCGGTCGCTGGGCCTTCTTCGGGGATTGGGAATCCGCAATGGTCCAGAACTGTCGGGACGGCTGGCGCGGCTTCGAGTGCCTTTTTCACTGCGGGGAGCTGTGCGGAAGTGGCGAAGAGAACGACCGGAATCCCGAGCGCGTGGGCCCGAGCGACGGGGGCTTGAAAGCGAGTGTCGTCCGGAGAGAGGAAGCCGGTGTTCTGCAGTCCGCTCATCCGGACGCCCCGGACGCCGAAGTTGTGCACCCAATCTTCGAGGCGACCGATCGGGTCGGGCTGGAGAACATCAACGACGCCGACGGAGGTGAATCGCGACGGGTTCTTTCGCGCGGTCTCGGCCGTGTAGCGGTTGTCGTCCTGATAGGCGCTCATGGCTTGAACAAGCACGGCAGAGTCAACGCCGGCCGAACCCATCATTGTCAGGAGCTCATCGCCCGAGATCCGGATCACGTCATGCCATCCCGATCCGGCAACACCGAGGGGGCGGAGCGGGTATTGCTCCTCATCATGAGAAACCACGTGGACATGCGTATCGACGATCAAGGGAACTCCCGAAAATGAGGCAGATGACTGCGTCGACCTAACTATCTCACGTTGTTCAGGGCGCCGGCAAGGCGGCACGCCTTCTTGCTTCAGCTTCTCGAGGCCGCCGCCGCCAAATCCTCTCGCACACTCCGCCCCGCCAGCAGCGAATGCACCACCGCCCAAACCCCCGCCGCTCCGGTAATCATCAGCGAATACCGAATCGCCTCGTCGCCATAGGTCGAAGCCAGCGAGTCGTTCAGCATCCCGACCGCGAGGGGCGCAATCCCCAGCCCGATCAGGTTGATCGCGAACATCAGGATTGCCGCCGCCTGCGCGCGCATGCGGAGCCGCGCGAGCCCTTGCGCGATCGCATAACATGGACCCACGAAGAAAACAGAAAAGACCATCGCAACCGCATACGCAGCGAGCGCGGGGTTTCGGTCAGGCCAGAAAAGGAAGACCGCAATGAAGGGCAGGGCGAGGGTGCCGCCGAGTGCGGGAATCCAGACGAGGAAGCGCTTGTCCTTCTTTGCGAAGCGGTCTGCCAACGCGCCGCCGGCGTATGTTCCGAGTCCGCCACCCAGGCCCTGGATCAAGCCCATTGCGACGCCGGTTTCCGTTAAAGACATGTCGTGGACCCGGATCAGGAACGTTGCGCCCCAGATCGTGAAGCCGTAGGCGGCGAAGGCGTAGAGGCCACTTGCTAGGCAAAGATGACGGAAGGTTCGCTGGCCCAGCATGTAGCGGATGACTTCGATTAGGCTGGCTTCTTCGCCGTCGTCCTTGACGCCCTCGATCCCGCCGCGGACGGGTTCGCGAAGCGTCAAGCGGACGAGGATGGCTGCCGTGAGCCCAGGGAGGCCGACGACCAGGAAAGCCATTCGCCAGCCGAAGGTGTCGCCGATCCATCCGCCGAGCATGAAGCCCAGCATGATGCCGACGTTGCCGCCGATATTGTAGATGCTGAGGGCCGTCGCTCGGCGTTCGGGTGGGAAG
>JBGCEJ010000053.1:0-21285 GCA_045106235.1 Myxococcota bacterium | reverse complement strand
GTTGAATGAACCGCGGTGGGCCTTTGCCAGGCCGGTGCGGAGACTGCCTACGATGACTGCTTCGCGCGCCATACTTTTCTCCTTCGGGGACGTTTTGGGAGGTGGAAAACTATGTCAGTTGCCCTGCCAAAACAACCGACGAGGCGGGCCCAGAGTCACTCCGCCGAGTACCAGATCGGAGAGGACCAGGCGCGCTCCTGGAGGGTCTTTGGGAAGCGCTCGTCGCAGCATCCCTCGAGCCCTTCCTTGATTGTTTCAGGACGCTCACAGTCCACGCCCGCGTCCCGGCAAACGTACGCATTCCAGCGGCAGCTCGGGTTCTCGAGCACCCGGGTGTAGTAAAGGGCATGCTGATTCGGATCGAAATCCGGGTCCGTCCAGACCGTGCAAAGTTCTTCAGCACCAGGCCCTTCCGGCTCACAAGTCGCCGGGTCCACTGTCGCATCCTCGGTCGTCCAGGCCGCGCCGGGCGAGCCCGCGCCCGCCACGTCGTACACCACGGAATGGGATTGCCCGTCCGCCTCCCATGCCTTGATGATCTGGATGCGCTGCAATTGGCCGCCCGGATCACCCGGCACGCCCGCGTCGCGCTGTGCGGCGACGAGGAAGGTGGGCGCTGCCGACTTGGGTGCCGAGGTCAAATTCGAAGTGGAGGTCGAAGTCGAGGTCAAAGTGGAGGTCGAAGTCGAGCTAGAGGTCAAGGTCGCCGGTCGAGCGCGGAGCTCCCCGCCCATCGGCACGCCCCCCGCGTAGCCCTCCGCCACGCGGTTCGGCGAAGCGCAAAGGTCGGGCGCGAAATCCCATCCGCCGAAAAGCCGGACAGTCATCCGCGGGCCGCTCGTCCCGTACGCCTCGCGACGCTGCATCGCCGCAAACAAACTATCCCGCGAATTTTCTTCGGCCCAGAGGACCGCCAGACCACCCGGGTTGTACCAAAGCGAATCCGGCATGGGCGGGGTTTCGAGTCGGTGAGAGATCGTGCCCGCTGCATGTCCGACGAAATCGGATTCCGAAACGAAGCCGGGCGTCGCTAAGTGTGAATCCGTTGATCCGATCATGCCAAAGGCGAAGGGATTCACGCCGAGCGCACGCTGCTGAACAAGTCCCTCGGCAAGGGCTTCCCGCGCGTAGCTCAGCGGAGGAATCGGTGTGCCCCCTAAAGTAGATGATGATTCTTCCCCCAGCTTCGCAAAGGGCAGCTTTTCATAGGCACAAAGCTCATCTTCGGAGGCGATGCCGCATTCGCTGCTGCCCTTATGCTGCGTCACTTCCACAAGACGCTCAAGGCGAGCACGCCGCACCGCGTCTTCCGCGGTCATCGGCGTGCCGTCCTCGCGCATCGTCTTGAAGAGCAGCCCGTTACTCACATTCGGGTTATGCGGAATCGCGATCGCCTCACAGCCATCGCCGCGGTCGAGGCATTCGTCTTCCAGGGCATGCCACAAGCCTGTCGCCGTCGGCGTATCGATGTAGTTCGTGGGAACCGCTTGATGCTTTTCGTTTCGAAAGACGATGTTGCGGTGAATCTTTTGTCCACCCGGCATACCCGTCCATTCGTATCCGATAAAACTCGTAAACACGCAGCGCCGCGTACGATCGTAATGCGCCTCCGCCGCGTCGATGGTTTCCTGCCAAGGACCCAGCGCCGCCTCTCGGCATAACGCGCCGTCTTCCCCGCACATCGAATAGCGCGGCAAACCAATCGCCTGAAACACGCGACCATTCACGGCCATATAGCCAAGCTTCGGGAAGAACCGATTCAGACGACACATCCAGCTGTCGTACCCAACGGATCCCGGCGTGCCGCAGATCTGGGTCTCGCCCATCAGCTCCGCATGATCTGTCACAATCGCAAAATCAAGCGGTCTCCGAAGCTGCACCTCTTTGCCCGCCTTGCCCTCCGCGTCGAAGGGCTGAACCCCCAGCGCCTCGCCCTTCGCAAAACGGTAGGCGTCATCGGGGCGCCCCCGCGTCCCCTGTCCCCAGGCATCGAAGGAGAGTGCCGTATGCACATGCGTGTCCCCGAAATGGGGACGGCGCAGAGGGTCATGCGTTCGACAAGGCTCCCGCGTCTCCGTGCGCCTGAAGCCGAGCTCCGGCAGCGCGGGCCGAACCGCATCGAGGGGCCAGCCGGCGGGCCCCTGCTCAACTTCCGCCCGAGCGGCATCCGAAGCGCTAGAGACGTTCCCTGCGTCAGCGGCGTCAGCAGCCGCGGAGGCCACCGCCGCAAAAGTCCCTGCCCCGAGACACACAGCCAGGCCAGGCCCCATACATAGAGCGAGCGCGAACCCCAAGATTTGCGCCCGAAACGTCGTGCGTCGCGCCCCCTTCATTGATAGAGCTCCGCAAGCGAGGCATGCGCCTCGGTGTGATGGAATTGCGTGTCATAGGGACGGCTCAAAGTGGCCCATGCCGCGAGAAATGCGATCACGACGACGACAACACGGGTGCGTACCACCGGACTCAGTCGCCCAAACACGAATCGCGAAAGGAGCGTCGCCGCGATCCAAAGCAGGCCGCCATAAACGATCGCATGCGCCCACATCAGGCCCGTGATCAACCCAATAATCCCGCCTGAACCTTCCAACGCGATGAGTGTCAGGAGCGATGCTCCGAGCTGCGCGAAGCGGGCCGCCGGAATAACAGACCCGCCGAGCCCTAAGAGGGGCAGAGGCCAAATCAAAAAGAGCGCCACAAAGAGCAGCCCCCGCGTCCAAGCCTGGTTCACCTAAGCCCTCCCGGGTTCGACACCCTCAAAGCGTTTCCACGTAGGCGATCACATCACGCAACGCATGGGGTGGCAGCGTGAGTCCCATCGGCGGCATCCCTGTCACGGGCTGCGTCTGTGAAGCAATGCTCTCCCGAGAAATTTCAATCGGACGCTCCCCGCCAACATCCAGCCGGAGCACATCATCCGCCTCGGAAACGATCAGGCCGGCGACCGTCGAGCCGTCGGTACGCGTCACGACGACGCTCGCGAAGCCCTCAGCGATCTTCGCATTCGGAGCGATCAACGATTCCAGCAGATGCGCCTTGCCCTTGGCCGCGACGCCTGTGAGCGAGGGGCCCGCTCCGCCGCCATGCCCGCCCGCAGCGCCCGTTTCAAGGCGGTGGCAGCGCTGACAATCTCCGATCGTCTGAAAGGTCACCCTTCCCCGCTCGGGATTGCCGCCTTCCAATGCCCAGCGCCGCGAGGCCATCGGCTTTTCCTCAGAAGGCGTAAAGGCCCTCACCGCGCGCTCGGCGAGGGCGACATGCCCCGCCTCGCCCTGGGCAACCGCGGCATCGCGGACCTCCAGTGCAACATCCGCACTCAGATCTCCGCTCGTCCAGTACACCAAAGCCTGCGTAATCATGTCGCGCGCCCGTACGTCATCCATCGCCCCCAGGCGCCGCCAGGCCTGTTGGCGATCCGTGACCGCCTCGCCTCCCTCCGCCGCAGCCAAGAAAGCCCTCACGCCCGCTTCGGGATCTAGCTGGAAAAGCAAATCACGCGCCGCACCGCGCACCCCAGCGTCCTCGCTCTCGAGCGCCGCCGAAGCAGCCTCCATCGCGTCGTCGCGAAGTGCATCCGTCCCGCGCCCCGAAGCGAACCGTCCCGCCAACGCCGAGAGAGCCGCCATGCGGTCGCGTGGCGCCCCGTCGCTGCCTGCCAACCTCTCAAGCAGTTCCTCGACCTCAAGCGGCAACTCTCCGATTTCGCTGGCAATTTCCATCGCCCTCGACCCCACGGAAGACTCTACGAGCGCACGCCCTTCGCTCTGAAACACAGACGCGAGAATCGCCGGGTCCGCCGCCGGGAGCGGGCGAACAAAGCCCTGGGTCAGATCTCTTGGCGAAGGCTCTGAATATTGGCCCAGGGATTCCAGCGCGATCAGGCGCAGCGATTCCAGCTGCTCTTCATCCGCCGCGTAGCGCGCCAAAGCCGATGCGCCGATCGCGCTTCGAAGCCGTACGTTGGCGCCGATCACGCGGCGATGAAGCGCCTGCCCCGTTTGCGTATCGGCCTCCTCAGCCGGATCAAGCGAATCGGCCAGAGCCGCCAGCGAATCCATCGCTCCGTCAATCGGCCAGTCATAAATCGCCCGTGCCGCTTCAACGACCAAGAGCGGATCTGGATCGGTTAAGAACTTTGCAATCCGCGCATCCCCTGCCTGCCGCAGCACCAAAAGCACTGCCAGCCGGACCGAGCGGTCCGCATCCTCCGCCCGCGCCCATACCGCCTCAAGATCACCGATTCTATGCAGCGCCCAGACGGCGCCGTGCCGCAGGAAGACATCCTCATCCGAATTGCGTGCGATCAAGTCAAAGAGTGCGGGGACACTCGCCGCGTCGCCCAAAGCGCCGAGGGACTGCGCTGCGAAAAACCGGACGCGGGGCGCCGGATCTTCCAGACCCGCACGGAGTTCAGGAATAAAGTCCGAGGCGCCCGCCTCCCCCACAACCCGAGCCCACTGTGCCCTGAATTCGTCTGACAGACGATCGGCCGCACTTGAAGCGACTCCACTCCCAAGAAGTCCCACCCTGCCGGCGCGGGATCCGCCGCTTTGGCTCGGTCCCAAGGCCAAGGCTTCCGAACCGATCTGGCCCAAAGCCCAAAGCGCATGAATCCGCGGAATCAGCGGGCGCGAGTCGTCCCAGGCCCGCTCCGAAAGCGCCTCGACTTCGGATCGCGCAGCGAGTTCAAACTGTGCGCGCAGTCGGACTCGCTGGTCGGGGAATTCAAGCAAGTCCAACAAGCGCTCCGTAGTCTTGGCGCTCATTTTTTCTTGAACAATGCCAGGCAGCGCGGTCAAACGCGGATCTTCCCGGGATTCGGGATGTTCGATCTGCTTCACGCCTCGGGTATCTCCGAACTGATCGAAGAACGTGGCGAACATCCGCCCGTCCCAGCCGAAATCGAAATCGGTGACGAGAAAAGACCAGATAAAGGGATGAGAATCGACCATCTCAAACCCCGCCCCGGAAGGCTCAACCGCGAATGACCAAACCCCACTTCTTCCCGGCATATACGCGTAGTCGCAGAGAAAGAAATGGTTCGCGTAGCGCTCGGGCAGCCCGAGCCCGGGGTAGTGCACGAAACCCGCGGGCCCATTCCCCAAATGCGCGATGGGCGGCAGCACCCAGGCGGGCTGGGTCTCATGCTGCAAATCCCAGAGTCGCTCTGCGACCCAGGGGCCACGGATATAGTCCCCCGCCAGAGACTGAAACGGCATCGCCCAGCCCGTCTCGCCCCCTTCGACGAGATAGACAACGCGCGCGCGATCGCCCCCGTCTCCATTATTGTCCCCGGTGAACAGGTTTCCGTAATCGTCGAAGGCAAGCTCTTGCGGATTGCGCACACCCGTAGCGAACACCTCGAGACCGCTGCCATCCGCGTTCATCCGAAAAACCGCGCCGCGCCCTGGTCCCATGGACGATTCAAGAACCGTCCCATCCGCGTGCTGAAGGTGGTAGCCGCGATCACCCACGGAAAAATAGAGCTTTCCGTCGGGGCCCCAGGTCAGACCATGCAGGTCATGCCCGATCAGAGAGGTCTTCACGCCAAAACCACTGAGCAAAGTCTCTTCCGACTCAGCCACCCCGTCATGGTCGACATCTTGAACTTGATAGACCGAGGGAATGGAAGTGACGTAGATCGTGCCTTCACGGGCCTCCACTCCGGCCACGACGCCCGAGAGCGCATCGTTCCAACTCGCCAGCTCCGAGCGCGCATCCGCTCGCCCGTCTCCGTCTCGATCTTCCAGCACAACCAACCGGTCCGACTCGCGCGTAAACAGCTCGGGATCTTCGACGTTTCCATTGGCGATATGCTTCGCGTAGTAGGCTCGACGATCCTCTGTCGTTCGGGACGCCAGGTCGTCCATCAGCCAATACTCGTGGCTGCGATTATCCTCCGCGCCCGCGTTTTGACGATGCGTCTCCGCGACGAGGACGCGGCCCCATTCATCGATCTCAAGGGCCACCAGGGTCGCTTCAGACAGTGCATCGTCGAAGGACGAGATCTCGATTCCCGGCGGCAATTCCGCAGGGCAGCCCGTCACGCTGCAGACGACGACGGATTTCATTCCCGCGCCAACAAGATCGAGCACGTCAGCAAAGGGCATGCCCTTCGCCACGGTCATCTTGACGGAGATCGCGGATCCGAACCAAGCCACGAGGGGCAATATCACGAGGGCGATGCCGAGCCACTTCAAAATCCGCCGCAAGCGCCCCATCAAGACCGCTTCCTTTCGCTGCGCCGACGTACCGCCATATTCACCATTTCCACCGAGAGCGAGAAGGCCATCGCAAAGTAGATGTAGCCTTTATCCACATGCTGCCCGAGCCCTTCGAGGACAAGCATCACACCGATCAGAATCAAAAACGCCAAGGCCAGCATTTTCATCGTTGGATGTTCTTCAATAAATCGACTGACCGATTCGGCAAAGACGAGCATCACGCCCACCGCAATCACAACCGCCGTAATCATCACCGCAATGCTCTTCGCCATTCCGACCGCGGTGATCACCGAATCCAACGAGAAGACGATATCGAGGAGCATGATCTGCGCGATGACCGCGCCGAAGGAGGCCGCGCCCGCTGGCGTTCCGATCGCTTCGTCGCCCTCGAGTTTGTCGTGGATTTCCCAGGTCGCCTTAGCCACAAGAAAGAGGCCACCGCCTAAGAGAATCAGATCGCGACCAGAAAGCGTCCGCTCCATGACCGTGAAGAGCGGTTCCGTCAGCCCCATTACCCAGCCGATCAAGAGCAGCAGCCCCACCCGCATGAACATCGCGCCCAACAGACCGATCCGTCGCGCGTTCGCCTGAAGCTCCGCCGGCAGCTTCTGGGTCAGGATTGCGATGAACACGATATTGTCGATTCCGAGAACGATCTCGAGGCTGGTCAGCGTCGCCAGCGCGATCATATTCTCAGCAGTGAACAAAGCTTCCACGTCGACGATTCCCCCGGAGCCGAGGCGGCAGAATCCCCCCGCTCATCGGCAAGTGAGGCGACAACCACTCGATCTAAAGCGGGATCGACCTCTCAGACCTACGGGAGATACCACACCCGAGGGACTCGCGGGGAATGCGCCGAGGACCCAAAAAGTTTCAAAAAATCTGAAATGAGGAGTCCCTCACCGCTCTACACGGCGACTTACAAGGAGCCCATTCTCATGTGGGGTCGCCGTGATGGTGATCGCCTTATAATGGGTCGAGATCCCGAAGAGGATGAAATCACGCGGTCGACCTCGGCGGACCGCAAGTCTGACCGAACCAGGAGTCGGAATGCTCTCAGCACCCAAATCAATCCGTCGAAGCATGCCGGCCGCCGCGCGCAGCGTCCGCATGCTCCGAGCATTCGCCCGACGGACGGCCATGATCACCGTCGCAATGAGGATGATCTTGACCTTGACCGCGGCCATCACCACCGCCCTGCTCTTCTACGCGGTTACGTCCCCCCACGCAGCCCTCGCCGCGACTGAAACACAAGCCGTCGACGTCGTCTTCGTGCTCGACAATTCGGGCAGCATGCGACAGAACGATCCGCAGTATCTCACGCGGGTCGCCGTTTCGAATTTCGCCCGTGCGCTCGCTGAGGCCCCCGACGTCGATGGACGGATGGGCGTCGTTCTCTTCGACGGCAACGCGCGCTTGATCCAAAAGCTCAGCCCCGTCTCGACGGCCGAAGTCGACGGCATCCTGAGTGGCGCCATGAACGCCCTCGATTTCTCGGGTCAGCGAACGAATAGTCCCGCCGGAATCGAACGCGCCCTCTACGAACTCCGCGAAAACGGACGCGAAGCCGGACGCCGCGCGATCATCTTTCTCAGCGACGGAAAAATCGACACCGGCGATGCGCAGACAGACTACGACGCGAGCTGGTGGCTCCGCGACGAACTCGCAGACGAGTCCCGATCCCTTGGTATCCGCATCTTCAGCGTCGCGTTCACCGACGCCGCCGACTATCAGCTGATGCAGGCGATCGCCCAGAAAACCCGCGCGAGCTACTACCGCGCCTACGAAGCGAGCGAGCTCACGACCGTCGTCTCAGACGTCTTGAACAAAGTCGCTGAAGAAGATTTCTACGCCCTGGCTTCGGCGACGGCCGGATCCCCCGCTTCGGCCTCGGGCCTCACGCCCTTTCCCTCCAGCGAATCCTCGGGCGGCTCAGGATCCCGCGGTCCCGATGTCGCCGCCGCACCCACCGCCGCATCACTCGACATCGACTCGCCTGCCGGACTCCTCGCCTGGATGCCCGTTGCCGTTTTGCTTGTGGCTGCCACGCTGCTCTGGCGTCGTCGCACGCCGCCGCAGACCGTCGATGCGCTCATTGCCCAAGCCGAGCTCGATATGGATGCCCCCGCGGCACAGCTGCTTGATTTCGGGGGCCAACTCGGAGAAACCGGTACGACCCTCGCCCTCAAACGGGGCCGCAATCGCATAGGCCGTGACAAACATAACGATATCATCCTCGACGACGATGCGATCTCAAGCGAACACGCGGTCATCGAAGTTCATGATGGTCGATACTGGATCGAAGACCGCCGCAGCACGAACGGCACACGGATCGGAGACGAGCGCATCGCTCCCGAACAGCGCGTCCCCCTCAAAGGCGGGGACCATATTCGCTTCGCGGAAATCGATCTGATGTTCGTTCTCGCGGGCTATGTCCCCGGTGGCGCTACGGTCTTCCTTGACTCCAGCACGACCCCACCCATCGGATGGCGTGAGGAAAGCGAACCCCGCCCGGAATCGAAACCAAATCAAAAGCCACGTCAAAAGCTCGCCGCCGAGCCAAAGCCCGACTCGAAGAACGCGGACATCGCAATCGCCGCCGAACGCGAGCGCACCAATCCAGCCTTCGTCGAGAATCTAGATGCCGAGCTCAGCGCGCCCGCTTCGGCCGAGCCCGCAGTCCCCGACGAACGCCGCGCTCAGATCTCGCTGCTCCCCGATTCTGTCGATTCTTCGGAACCGACCGCCCCGCCTCTTGAGTCCAACGCGGCGGTCGAGGAAGTCGCGGAGGCCGAAGTTCCCGCGGATCCCTACCGCGAATGCCTGGACTTTCATCTCGCCCGGGTCGAAGAGATTTCCCCGGCATTCGATCAATTTGTGAGTGAGGCCTTCGATCCGGAAATCCGCGATGCGCTGGCCGTGAGTGCCCGCGAGCTGATTGCGGAGGCCATGGCCGCGGGTCCCGGCGCGCTCCGGCATAAGGAGTACACCGCATCCGGCATCCGCTACATCATCAGCGGCATCGCAGGAGAAATGGACGCCGCGCAAGGTGCCTACGTCGAAAGCTTCGGCGGATTTACCCGCATGCTGACCGAGCAACTGCAATCCGAAAGTTTCCGCCGAGACCGATGCGAGATCCTGGCCGTCCTGAGCTTCGGTGAGGGTCAACAGCCCTGGGTAAGCCTGTCCATCGTTCCTGACGAAGGACAAGACCCGCGCATCGACCTTCTCTCGTACGAGTTTCTGACCGCCGAAGAACGCGGCGAAATCGAACCGACGGAGAGCCCCGAAGAAGAGGCTTCGCAGACGAGCCTCGCCTAATCGGCGGGGGCCCGCGCAGCCAAATCCTGCAAGAAGGCAGCCGCCCGCGCGTCTCCAGGAAGGGCGGCAAGCCAAGCGTTCGCCACCGTCCGAGCCCGCTTGAGCTCGCCCCCGTCTCGAAGCAGACTCGCCCAGGCCTGATAGACATCCGCATTCGCTGCCCCCGCACGCACCGCCTCAGCGAGTCCCGCGATCGCCTCTTCGCTCCGCCCTGCCCCGTGGAGCGAGAGTGCGTACGCCAACCTGAATCGCGGGTCCAGCGGCGCAGCCTGCGAAGCCTGCTCGAGCTCGACTAGCGCTTCTTGTTTCTGGCCCGTCCTATGCAGCGCGAGCCCCAGGGCGTAGCGAACAGAACCGTCCTCCGGCGCCAGGGTCGCGGACGTGCGCAGCCGCTCAAGCGCAGCCGCGTCCCGCCCCAGCGCGCGGTCCAGATCGGCCAGATTTACGTGGGCCGGCACGAAATACGGCGCCACACGAAGCGCTCTCTCGAGGGCTGCCCGCGCACGATCAGTCTCGCCGTAGGCAAGCGCCAGCCCCGCAAGGTTCACCTGAGCCTCAGGCCGCTCGGCGTTCGCCTCTTGCGCGATTCGGTACTCCCGCTGTCCTCGGCCAAGCGCGGACCGCGCCGCAGGCGGTAGCTGAGCGGCGGGCAGATCGGTGAGCGCCTCTGCCGCTGCGACCCGGACCGCGCGAGCCTCATCCTCCAGCAAGGGGACCAGAAGCGCGAGCCGAGGGGCAGCCTCGAGTCGACGCGCCAGCTCGATCAAACCGAGTCGCTCAAGAGAACCGGCTGCGCGAAATCTCGGTTCGAGGAAATCCAGCGGTGGCGCCCCTTCGGCCTCCTCCGCATAACGTGCCCAAGCGCTCGCACGCACCCATTCAGGCGTCCGCGCATCCGTCGCAATCTCAAGCCAACGTCGTGGATCGTCCCGCGGCGCCTCCCCCGCAACCAAGGCTTCACTCCAGTGGACACCCGCAAGCCGACCGGCGGCGCGACCGCCAACCTTCCCCCGTTCAATCGCCTCCGCAGCCCAGGCGGCCGACTTGCCCGAATGACACGTGGCGCAGATTTGCGGAGCACCCAGCGCCGCATTCAGACGCGGCCGCGGGACCGGGAACGCATGATCCCCTCGCGCATCCACGCCCATATAGGTCCGCTCGGGCATATGGCATGAAATGCATTCCGTACCTTCGCCGGGCTCGCTATGCCCATGATGCGCCCGCACGTCGAAAACCTCAGGTGCATGACAACCGCCGCAGAGCGCGTTCCCCTCACGCCGCAGCGAGAGCGAATGGGGGTCGTGACAATCGGAGCAGCGCACACCCGCAGCATGCATCCGACTCTGCAAGAACGATCCCCAAACGTAGACCTCTTCCTGGATCTGCCCGTCCTCGAAATACAGCCCGGGCTCCATCAGCGATGGCCGGTAGGCATCGAGCAGCGGCATCCCCTCCGACAGATCCTCGCGAAGCGGCGAACGCCTCGCATGGCAACCGCCGCAAACATCGAGTTCTTGATCCGCGCGCAGAGGCGCGCTTCGAGAGGCGATCCGCTGTCCCTCCTCCCTCGTCCAGCGCGACTCCCCGAATGACTCGTAGGAAACCGGCAAGGCAATCTCGGGATCCGCCTGATGCGCGGCTCCTGGGCCATGACACGCCTCGCAGGCCACATCGATTTCCGCGTAGGCCGTTTTGAACGCGTCCTCGGCTTCGCTGTAGTTCTTCTTCAGCGCGGTGGAATGGCACGAAGCACATTGACTATTCCAGTTATAAGCGAGCGCATCCCAATGCAGCGCATCCCCGACCGGAGCTTCGGCGCCCTCATTCAGGGAGAACCAGCGCTGTCCCCCCTCACTCTTTGGTCGGGCATCCCAAGCCGCAGGCAGCGCTTGAAAACGACCCCGCTCTCGCTCCACTAAATACTGCTGGAGAGGCGAAACGCCGAAGGTGTATTCAACCCGCAAGCGCCGCGCAGGCGATCGCCCCTCAACGAGTTCCACCCAAAACTGCTCCGCTTCCTGAATGAATTTCCAACGGCGCCCTCCCTCGACCAGCGTCTCACCCGCAAAGGGCGCAGCGATTCGATCGCGCCGGGCGTGATCCATTGCGCGATCGTGGTGAGAGCCCTGGAACCGCTTCCCCTGTTCCGGGTGACAAGCGACGCAGGCGGCCTTGCCCACGTAGTCGGGATCGCCGGCCACGGCCGCCTCAGGAACCGCATCTGCGCCTTTTTCCGCGTCCGCGCTCGTCGGACTCGCCCCTGACAGGCCCCCGTCGCAGGCCAGCACGGTCCCAAGGAGCAGGAGGGTCAACCCGAGAGATCGTTCAAACTGATTCTGTCTAGAGCGCTTCACCCGCAGGAACGTCGCCCAGTGTGCCGCCGCTGGCAATGAATCGAGCGCGCGTGTAACCGCCCACGCGACTCTGCCGTATTCGACTACAGATTCTCCCCTCTCTCACTCGGAGTCAGCGCCCTTGACGCCTCCCTCTACGCCTCGCTTACGCCCAGGTGGATCGTCGCCCTCTCGATTCATTGACGCCCTCGTGGGCGACCTGCGTCCCGTCCGCGTGGCCCGCACTTGGCGTTCGGCTGTTCTTCTATGGCTCGGGCTGTCTTGGGTATTCGTCACGAGCGCGATCCTCATGACGGGCCCGCTGAGGGCCGGCGCGCTCCCCGAACTGCTCCGCTCACCGCAGGCGTTCCTCGAAGCGGGAATCGGGCTTGCCGCAAGCATCGCGGCCATGGTTGCCGGAATGGAAGTCGGTGTCCCCGGTGCGCCGCGCCGCTGGCGGCTCTTTTTGCCCACGGCAATTTTGATGAGCGCCTGGCTCGGCATCATCGCCTATGGCGTGAGTCATCCCGCCCTTGAAAATTCGATGCTCGGAAAGCGCGAACATTGCTTCATTCAATCGTTGATCTTCGCAACGCCCCCCTATTTCCTCGCACTCCGCTTACTCCGCGAGCGCCTCCCTGAAGCGAGTCTCTTCGCTGGACTTCTCGTGGGCGCCGCGGCCGCCGCGATCCCCGCACTCTGGATGCAGATGGCCTGTATGCACGACCCCGTCCATGCCATGAAATTTCATCTTACGCCCGTGCTCGCGCTCGGTTTGGTCGGCGCTCTGATGAGCCAATCCGCCAAGCTGCGCAATTAGGCGTCTTACTCGCCCGATTAGAGCCCACGCGCGCCAGTCGTATCCCGTCCGATTCTGATGCATCTTCTTAGTTCGCCCAAAGGAGATCTCATATGCCGATATCCCTCCCCTACGCTCCCGTCGATCAGCCCCCAGAAATCACGAAGGCACTCGACGAACACGGCGCGGTCATCGTCCGCGGGCTCCTGGACGAAAACCTCCTCGCTCGTTTCAATGGGGAACTCGATCCGCTGATGGCGGATGTCTCACCCGACCGAGAATTCTTAAACCCGATGGTGGCCTTTTTCTTCGGCGATAAGACGCGCCATCTCACAGCCGTCGCCGGACTCTCCAAAGTGTTCAGCCACGAGATTTTGACTCACCCCACCTACCAAGCCGTCTGCGATTCAACCCTGCTCGAGTCCTGCTCGTCCTATATCCTCAATATCGCCACCGTGATGGACCGAGGCCCTGGTTCCGATCAGCAGCTGCTGCATCGGGACGAAGACGTTTGGCCCCATCTGCCCCGCCCCCAC
Source organism: Myxococcota bacterium (assembly GCA_045106235.1). Taxonomy (GTDB): domain Bacteria; phylum Myxococcota_A; class UBA9160; order UBA9160; family UBA4427; genus UBA4427. Next base: position 8,075 of record JBGCEJ010000053.1, on the reverse strand, counting down.
GGCGAGGTGCAGCTCGCAAGCGTCATCGCACTCACGGATTTCGATGCCGATAATGGTGCCACGCGGATCGTGCCGGGCAGCCATCGCTGGCCAAGAGAGCGCGAGGCTCAGCCGAACGAAATTGCCGTCGCAGAAATGGGCCCCGGCGATGCCGTGATCTACCTGGGTTCTACGATTCACGCCGGCGGAGCGAATGTCACGACCTCACGCGGTCGCCGAGGGATGCATGTCTCGTTCTGCGCGGGCTGGCTCCGCACGGAAGAGAATCACTATCTCAGCGTGCCCCGCGAGACCATCCGAGAATTGCCGACGCGCGCCCAGGCGTTACTCGGCTATACCGCCCACGATGCGATTGCCGACGGCGGCGGCTACCTCGGAACCGTCGACCTTGTGGACCCCCTTGATCTCATCGCGCAAGGCAAGCTCTAGCTCCAAAAGATCGAAACCCATCCGCAAACTCAGTTGAGCCAAAGGCCAAGGAGCCTCCATGCGACCCACTCGCACCCCGGATCCGCATCGCATCGAAACCGTCGCGGATCTGCGCAACGTCGTCGGGGAGGCCCTCCCCGGCGGCGACACGAAAGTCCTCACCGAGCTCGACGATTTCGCCCGGGCATTCATCGCGCGCAGCCCCTTCCTGGTTCTCTCGACCGCCGATGCCGAGGGACATCAGGACGCGTCCCCGAAAGGCGACGCCCCGGGGTTCGTCCTCGTCGAAGATGCCCGGACGATCGTGATTCCGGATCGCCCGGGCAATCGCCTCGTGATGGGCCACTTGAATATCCTGAGCCAGCCGGGTGTCGGCGTCATCATGATGGTCCCCGGCACACCCGAGACCTTTAGAATCAACGGACGCGCGGAACTCACCCGCGACCCCGAACTACTTGAGAAGCTCGCCGCTCGCGGACGGCCCGCAGTTCTCGGCATCCGCATCGAGATCGACGAATGCTTCTTCCACTGCGCCAAGGCCTTCATTCGCTCGAACCTCTGGAAACCTGAGAAATGGGGCGATCGTCACCGTGTTTCCTTTGGAGAAATGTTCGCGGCGCAGAGCGGAGCCGAAAAGGAAGTCGCCGAGAACATCGATCGCGCGATCAGCGCCGACTACCAGGACAACCTCTAGACCGACTTTCCTGAAGCGATCGAGCCGGACCTAGGGGAAAGGCCCGAGTCACGGCCCGAACACCTTACTTATTCGGGCCGACTCCCGTCGGCATCCTCTTAAGCTCGCCTAAGGAACGCTCGATAGAAATCGCACGAGGAGGGCAATCTGCCTTGGGCAATTTCAGCGTATACGAAGCGAGCCTTGCCGCGCTCAAGACGCATGGACAAGCGATCCAAGCGCAGGATTCATCCGGCTCGGCAAAGGCTAAGGGGCCCGGAGCAACTCGGTTAAACGGCGACCCGGCGACACTGCTGCGCTGGTGCAAGTCGACAGAGGGGCATTTTCTGAGGCGCCAATTTGCCGACTGCCGAGTCTATGCTGGCTTTGAACGGCTTTCGCGTGCGCGATTCGTTGAAGATCGGTATCAGCAAATCAGCGTCGGTGCCGAGCAGCTCTTCGTCTACGGCCAGGCGGACTGTCAGCTCGCCTTCCCCTGCACGGCCACGATCAAAATCAACACGGGGCCCATGTTGAAAGAATGGTTTCTGATTGTCGTTTCAGAGACCTACTGCGGGATGCTCAGCGCACGCGACCTCGACGGATTCGCAGCCAACGTGAGTCCACGAAACCGCCGCTTCGAGGGCATCGTGACCTACCACACTGCTACCATCGAGAGCGTTGCCAACGCGCTCCACGACTGGACGGACGAGCAGCTGACGCGCTGAGTCGGCCTCAGATAGCGCCTCACCCTGGGCCCGCTGATCGCGGCTCTACTCCGCCTCTTCCGATTCGAGCGCGGCCGTCCCCGGAGAAGGTGGCAAAGAATCCGCAAAGGCTCGGCCGTATACGCCCCAAAGCGTCACGAAAACCGCAGCCACAACCGGGCCGACGATAAATCCAACCGGGCCAAATAACGAAATCCCGCCAAGGGTACTGATCAAAATCATTAGATCGGACATCTTTGCATCCGAGCCCACAAGTCTTGGCCGAAGCAGGTTGTCTATGCTGCCGACAATCAGCGCACACCAAAGCGCGAGGAGCCCCCCCGCCAAAGTCGATCCCGTTGCAAGCAGCCAAGCCACCGCCGGAATCCAGACAATCGGCGCCCCGACGCCCGGAATGACCGAGAGCACGACCACGATCGTTCCCCAAAACGCCGCTCCTGGGACGCCCGCCGCCGCAAAGCCCAAGCCCGCCAGAAATCCCTGAAAGCCGCCGATCAAGAGCGAGCCGCGAAGCGTCGCTCGAGTCACCGACAAGAAGCGCTCCATAATCAACTCCTCGTCGTCCGCGTCGAGCGGGCTGAGATAGAGGATTCGGTCAAGCGCTTCTCTGCCGGACAATAAAAAGAAGAACACGGAGTAGAGAAAGATGAAGAGCTGCAGAAGGAATGAAATCGTCCCCCTGCCCGCCGCCGCCAGTCCGTCGATCAATACGGAACCGGCCCCTTTGACGGTATTGCCAAGCATTTCAATCACCCGCTCTCGCTCGGGCAGAACGGGGTCAATCGGCAGATAATTCTTAAACGGGATCCGGTCGAACCAGATCGAAAGGGAATCCGGGTTCGCGATCTGCGCCTCAACCCAGGGGCCCACGTCTTGCGTGATTTCCACGGCCTGGGTGACGACGACGCCTAATAATGCAGAGAGCGGTCCAATCACGAGCAAGACCAAGCCCACGACCACCACCACCGATGCCAAGATGCGTCGCCCGCCAAAGAACCGAGTGAGGCCGCGGTAAAGGGGGTCCGTTAGTCCCGCAGTAATCGCGCCGAGAAGCAGCGCCAGCAGAAAGGCCTTGATCATCCAAAGGAAGAGCAGCGAGACCCCCGCGACCGCAAAAAGGAGAAACGTCGTCTGCAGGGAGATCGGCAAATCGCTGGATTGAGGTCGCATCGCTTCATTCTAGGCGAATTTGATTAAAGCGCGTGCGCAAGTCTCGGCGGGCCCCTCAGGCCCCTGTTTTCCGAATCCCAGCGCCAATACCTGCGAGGGGCACTCCCCCCGTGACTTCAATCACCAGCGGCGGCTCGCCCGAGGTCGATGCAGGAAAGATCATTCACGGATCAATGCTGACCCGATCTAGCCGAACCGATCCCCTCGTCCCTGAGGCCAACATGTCCATTTTCAGCCGAAGACTGCCCTTCGACCGCAAGATCATGCTCGAGAAAGCCGACCGCCTCCAAAAAGGTCGTCGCTGGCGGCATGCCCTACAGCTCTACCGTCAAGTCCTTGCGGCCGAGCCGCGCAACGCCGAATTGCACTACCGCACAGCCCCCCTGCTCGCCCGCGCCAAACGCGACGCTGAGGCGTGGGAATCCTTCAGGGTCGCCGCGGAAGCCATGGACCAGCAAAACGAAGCGGGCCGCCACCTGCGCATCCTGCGAACGGCGGGAGCAACCCTGCCACGAAACTTCGAGGCGCAGCGCGCGCTCGCCCAAGCCGAACGCGCCAGCCAGAATTCCGATGCCGCGCTCGAGATCCTACTAACAGCCGCTGAGCGGCTCGCGCGCCGCCGAAGCCGCCGTCAGTCCATTCTCCTTCTCCGAGACGCCCGCCAGCTGGCCCCCGCCCATCCCGGCGTAATTCATACCCTGGCACGCCGCCTCGGCCAGGACGGGCAAGCCGCCGAAGCCCTCTTCCTCCTCGACCAGCTTGAATCGCGCGTATCCGGGGAGGACCACCTAAGAACAAGCGGCCTCATCTGGCGAATTGAGCCGAGCCTTCGACATACCTGGCGCTACTTCACCGCTTGGCGCGACTTCCGCCGCCAAGCCAGACCCAGCGCACGACGCGCCCGCGCCTAATCCGCGAGCCGCCGCGAACAGCCCATCACTCAAAGCCGCCCAAGCGTCCGCTGTGGCCCAGGCCTCCGCCTCGGCTTATTCGCAGTAGTCCACATCGTCCTCGATCTCTTTACTCATTCGAGTTTCCGCACTCAGCAACCCCGAAGACGTACCGGCCGCAGCCGACAGGAGAAAAAGTTGCCGCCGTGCTGCTCAGGCTTCTATCCGAATGCCGGAGCGGAAACGCCCGATTTCGCTTCTACGCCGGCGCCTGCGCTCAAGCCCCGCACTTCACGCGTCGAAAATGGAACGGGTACCCAGCCGCGCATGGCGCAGCCATTCCAGCGAGGAGGCCGCTTTGGAAATCAATCGACTAAACGCCCTCGCGGAGATCGTGGGCAAAGCTTCGCCCTCTGGTGCGGGAGCGACCCGGCAGAATCGCACGCAGGGCAGTGATCCCCGCGCCCGCGACGGGCGGGACTCGCTTCAACCCGTCGGCGCCGCCACACGTCTCACGCTCTCCGATGAAGCAGTCGAAGCCATCAGCGCGACGGGAAGCACCGCCGCCGAGCCCGATCCCAATTCCGCAACCGCTTCTACTGCTGCTTCCGCCGGTTCTGCCGGCTCCGCCGAGGACGGTGAATTAGAGCTGACTCCGGAAGAAGAGGAAGAAGTTCGCAAGCTCCGTGCCCGAGACGCGGAAGTGCGAGCGCACGAGAACGCACATAAGGCAGCCGCCGGACGCCATGCGCCGGGAGCACCAAGCTACGACCTGGAGACGGGACCTGACGGAAAGCAATATGCCGTCGGCGGCGAAGTCACGATCAGCACTTCGCCGGTTGCGGGGGATCCCGACGCCACGATCGAAAAGATGCAGGTCGTCCGGCGCGCGGCTTTGGCTCCCGCCGAGCCCTCTTCCCAAGACCGAAAAGTCGCCTCCCAGGCCACGCGGACAGAACAGGCCGCCCGGGTCGAAAAGCGCGAGATCGAACAAGAAGAGCGGAAGGCCGCGCGAGCCGATTCCGGGCCGCTCTCGCCCTCTGCATCCCCCGCTGAACCCGAGCTCCAAAAAAACGCCCCGACTCTCCCAAGCGCCTATTCCAACCCCAACCCCGCTCCGCTGGGCCAGCGCATCAACCGAGTCGCCTGAGCCCGGCCCCGCCGTCGATGCGACCCCGAGTCGCTCGTCCTTCGCCGGGCCCCCCGTCCCAGGAAGCTACGCTTCACGCTCCACTTTCCAGGAGCGTCCTCCATGCCAAAAACGAAACGACCGAATAGCCCGCCCTACGATGTCATTGTCTGGGGAGCGACCGGCTTCACGGGCAAGTTGACGGCCGAGGTCCTCCTCACCCAATACGGTCTCGACGCAGGCCTCCGCTGGGGCATCGCAGGCCGAAGCGCCGAGAAGCTCAACCGGATCAAGGGGGAACTCTCCAAAGAGACGGGACTGGATGCGTCTGCAATTCCGACCTGGGTGGGGGACAGCCAAGACGAGGCCTTCCTCGAAGAACTCTGCGGGCAAACGAAGGTCATCTGCTCAACGGTCGGGCCCTACGCCCAATACGGCTCGAAACTGGTCGCTACCTGCGTCGAAAAAGGAATCAGTTACTGCGATCTCACGGGCGAAGTGCACTGGATGAAGGAGATGATCGAGACCCATCAAGAAGCCGCCGAAGAATCGGGCGCGCGCATCGTCTTCAATTGCGGCTTCGACTGCATCCCCTCCGACCTGGGCGTCTATTTCCTGCAGAAAGAAATGCGCGCGCGACACGACGCGACGTGTGCGGAGATCAACCTCCGCGTGAAGGGGTTCAGCGGCGCCGCCAGCGGTGGGACAATCGCCAGCATGCTCGGCATGCTTGAGGAAGCGGAAGGAAATCCTGAGGTTCAGCGCGCGATGAGCGCACCCTACTCGCTCAACCCCGAAGGCGAACAGTGGGGACCCGACCGCGCCGAGCGGAGCAGCCCCGCCTTCGATGCGGATCTACAGCAGTGGACGGCCCCCTTCGTCATGGCAACCATCAACACGAAAGTCGTTCGGCGCTCCAACGCCCTGCTCGACTACGCCTACGGCGAAGAGTTCCGCTATGACGAAGCGATGTTAACGGGACGAGGCCCTGCTGGCCTCGCGAAAGCGGCCGCGATGAGTGTCGGCTCCGGGGTGATGACCGCGGCGATGTCCCTCGGTCCGCTTCGGCGCTTCGCGGCGGACCGCGTTCCGCAACCCGGAGACGGGCCGAGCGCCGACGAGCGCGAGGCCGGCTACTTCGACCTCCGCTTGCGCGGGCGCAGCCAAGACGGGATCGTTCTGCGGGCGCGCGTCCGCGGCGACCGCGACCCCGGATACGGTTCGACGTCACGCATGCTGGCCGAGAGCGCTGTCTGCCTCGCCCAAGACGATCTGGAGGTGGAGGGCGGACTCTGGACGCCCGCAAGCGCGATGGGCGATGCCCTGCTTGAGCGACTCCCCAAAGCGGGCGTCACCTTCGAAATCGAGAACTAACACTTTCGCCACGCTCCGCCACGCCCCCTCTTCTCCGTCCAGGCCGAATTGCCCCCGCGAAGTTTCGAGGCTGCTACGCTTTTTTCGGCAATGAACCGGAGAAAGCGATGAGTGATTCGAAGTCAAGATACGAGCGCGGTCTCGACGTCTCGTCGACCCTCGCGGGCTCCCCAGAAGGCGGACGTGCAATGGTGGCCTTTTTCGAGAGCCACGGCGCCCTCGGCGACCTTGCCCTGCGCACGGGAGCCGGTGAAATCTGGTCGCGGGAAGCATTCTCGAGACGCGACCGCAGCCTCGTCGTCATTTCCATGCTGACCGCACTCGGACGCGAACGCGAGCTCCAGGTGCATATCGGCGGCGGCCTCAATCATGGGCTCAGTCGAGATGAGATCGACGAGATCTTCGTGCAGATCAGCGCCTACGCGGGCATGCCCGTGGCACTGGGCGCAGCCGAAGTCGCGGATGCCGTCTTCGCGGCGCGCGACGGCACGGCGAAACGCGAGACGCCCCCTTCGCGACTCGAAGAAAAGAGCGCCGAGGCGCGGCGGCATGACGGGCTTGAATTCCTGAAGACCCTACTGGGCCAGCCGAATCTCGACACGGCGATGACCGAGGAACAGATCCTGGCCTCTCAGGGCGCCATGGGCGAACTCGTGATCGACTCCGCCTTCGGCGAGGTCTGGACCCGCCCCCAGCTTTCACGCCGCGACCGCAGCTTGATCGTGATCTCCGTGCTGACGGCGTTGAACCTGAAGCATGAACTCGAAATTCATATCCAAGGCGCCCTGAACCACGGCGTGACCAAGAGCGAAGTGGAAGAGATGCTCGTGACCGCTGTGCTCTACACGGGATTCCCGCGCGCAATCGACGGCCTGATCGTTGCCCGCAAAGTCTTTGAACGAAGCGAGGCCCCATGATTATTGATATCGACGCACATTTTGAGCCCGGCGCCGACTGGCTCGAGCCCTACCCCAAACTCGCCGCCAAGCTCCCAAGGCTCGACCCCAGTCTCCTCGCGGTGGATGCGATCGTAGGCGACCTCTTGCGCGGCGTTCCCGAAGCGGAGCGGCCTCCGCTGAGTGAACTCCTTCCCCCCGGCCTGCTCACCCTCTTCGGCCAGGAAAAAGAAGCCGAAGCGGATCGCCGCGCCGAATTCGAAGGCAAGGCCCAATTCCAGGTCGCCAACGCCGAAGCGCGCATGGCATGGATCGATCAACAGCAGATCGACATCCAAAACGTCATCTGTCTTTCGGGCATCGCATACAACCTCCAAATCGACGCACTCGACCTTCGCCAAGACGTGCTCCGCACCTGTAATTCATGGCTCGCCGAAACCTGCCGAACCTCGGGAGGCCGCTTGCTTCCAGTCACGGCCCTCGACTACACGGAGATCGATTTCGCCGTCGCCGAACTCGAACGCATGCGCGCGGAAGGCAGTCGCATCTTCCTCATTCCTGCCTATCCCGTCGCCGGCCGACCGCCTTCGCACCCGAGTTGGGACCGGGTCTGGAGCGCAGCCTGCGCACTCGGCATGACTCCAATGCTGCATACCGGATTTGAGCGCATGCATTTTGATCCGGGCTGGGCCAATGTCGAAGGCGATACGACGCTGCTTCGGATGATCGGCGGCGCCCACCGACATGTGGCACCGATGACCCTGATTTACGCGATGATCTACTCCG
>JBGCEJ010000052.1:0-19410 GCA_045106235.1 Myxococcota bacterium | reverse complement strand
TTGTCGGGCCCGTCCTTATGTACCTAGATGTATTTGATACCGAGGCCCTCAATACCGGGACCTCTTATTATCGAGAGATTCATCCGAATGTTATTCTTGATTCGACCGGCGGATTCAACGTCCAGATCGGCGCGGGAGTAACGCTGTCGGACCCATTCAGTCCCTCTCTCTTCGACCAACCTGAGCGATGGGTTCAGGTGGAGGCCTTGTCGGTCGGTGAGACCGATGGGCTTGAGGTCCTGCCGCGCGTGAAGCTCAGCTCGGTGCCGTGGGCTTTGATCGCCGAGCGGGTGGCACCGTGGGACGGTAGTACGGCCCCGCGCTTCGACGACTGCGGCGACGGCACTGTGGCGGACCGGAAGACGGGGCTGCAGTGGGAGAAGAAGACCGGTGTCATTGCGCAACCTGTCAGTTGCGACACCACCGGTTGCCCCGATGCGAACGACGTCAATAACCGTTATCGGTGGACGAACACGGGAGTGCTTGCCGATGGCGACGTATTCACGGACTTCCTAGCGCGGCTTAACGGTGAATTCGATCCGCAGGCTGCGACAGGCTGCTTCGCGGATCGCTGTGACTGGAGGCTTCCGACGATTGCGGAGCTTCAGACCATTCTGATCGGGCCGGACGCGGCGCCGGGACAAGCGACGTCTTGCTCCGCTTCGCCGTGCATCGACTCGGATTTCGCGGCCATCAGCGGCCCGGTACCCGGGACGTTCGTCTGGTCGTCATCCGAGACCTCTGGGGTCCCGTCCGATACGTGGTCCGCGGCATTCTCAGACGGCACAGTGAGCGACGCGGCTAAGACGCTCCGCGCCCGAGGTCGTGCCGTTCGCGCGGGGGCGTGCGAGTAACGTCGGGACGGGCGAACTTGCCTTTTTAGGCGCGTCGGATTTGATCGTCGCATCCCGTGTCCAGGCTAGGAGCGTTGGCTCAGGGGCTGGCGAAGAGGTTGCCTGCTCGGCCTATGCGTTATGCCTACGCAGCCGCGAGCGAAGTCGGCTTCCTGCACTGCGACAGCAATGCGCCGAACAAGAGCACGGGCGCCAGATTGACCAGAATCATGAGCGGCACAGACCCACTCGCCGGAACCTCCTGACCGATCAAACCGCCGCTCGTCGCCGCGACGAGATACGCCCACTGGCCCTGACACAGAGCGCCAAAGAAGATCCAAAGCCAATTCAGCATTCGGCCAGAAACGCCCTTGTATACCGCCCTCGACAGCAGAACACAGAACGGCATCAGCCAGGCCGCGTACGCAATCATCTGCATCAGGGGGTATTTCTGCACGCTGAGTAGGTAGGGCTCAACGGTGAGCCAGCCTTGCGCCATTCCCACAGAGGGATTCAAGACGGCGATCAGGCGGAATAAGCTGAATAGCGCGAATGACAAGAAGCCCAGCGTCAAAACGAATCTCAAGGCCGCGTTGGAAACCGAATACATCTCTGTGTCGATCTCGGGCGTCTCGAAATAACGCCACGCCAAAAAAAGCGGAACCATCATGAAGGGCACGTTCAGCAGGTAGGAGACTTCGACGTGCTCGGAGAACTCTCCGACGAAGTTGCCGACAAGAAAGACGAGCCCAGAACCGCACATCGAGCCCGCCCAGAAGAGCGCGGCACGCCGAAAGGTTCGGCCATTCGCCATCGCCGAAATCATGAACAAATACAAACCGTAGTGGACGAACCCGTCCCATAGATTGATCGCCATGCCGTGGGGCGTGTTGAGGTAAGGCTCGCCGGAGCTGAAATACCAGCTCATCCAGTCGTGGAGGCCGAGCAGGTTGAGGCCGATTAACAGGTCGAGTATGGCCGCGAAGGCGAAGACCGTAAAAAGGTACAAGAAAGGGTCTTTGGCAATTTCGGGGCGTTGGTGACGGAAGACGAACCACCAGGCGGTCACAGCGGGCAGCACCAGTCCAATCACGCCGCCGACGAGCGCCGCGACCGGGCTGTCGTGCATGAAGGACAGATTGGCCATCGCCCAGGCAAAAGGCACGGCCATGGCTGATACCGCGGCTACGGTGAGGACCAATGTGTTGCTTTGTGAACGAGTGCTCATGGAGAGTTCTCCGTCTTCGTCGCTGGCTAGGTGTCATCTCGCTGGCCCAGGGGCACAACTATACCTTGAACTGACCGATGCACTCTCTATCCGGCGCCAGCGGAGAATCCTCTTCGCTGCGGTCGACCGGTGCTCGCTCACCAGGTAAGGCAGGCTTCAGCCGATCCGGCTCTGTAAACGCCTCAAACTTGTCACTCTTTGTGACCGCGCTCCATGTCAGAGCAGGGCAGGCATCGGACATCTGAATGCGTGGCGCAGCAGTCGGCCTCTCGAGGTGTCCTCGAATCTAAAAGAATGGCGGCGCCCGTGGGCGCCTTGGGCCAGGCGACTCCGGATTCGAGACGTGCGGTCTGGATGCTAGAATCCGGATTCTTCACCGTTCCGGTCTAGCGCGCTACGCTATGACGCTCACAAGGAGCCTCCCATGTCGAAAACCATCGATCCCAATCAGAAAGTCACCATCATCAGCTCGGACTGCCACGCCGGGGCGCAACCCGCGACGTATCGGGAATACCTGCCCGAACGATTGCGCTCGGCCTATGACGATTGGCAGGCCGCCTACGAAGCCGAGATGGAAGCGCGCGCGGGAACTTTCTATGACCAGGAGGCCGAAGACGCTCGCAACAAGGACGAGTCTGTTCTTCGCGCAATCGAGGGTGAGTGGGACGCCAATATGCGCATCCAGCAACTCGAGAGCGATGGCATTGCCGGCGAGGTCATCTTCCCGCAGCAGGCGCCCTTCGGCGGCGGCTTGCTCCAGTACCGCACCAAGGTCGACCCCGCGCAGAACCTCGAGGGACAACGGGCCTACAATCGTTGGCTTGCAGATCTGTGCAATGCAAACCCGGGACGGCATGCGGGTGTCGCCATGATTACAGTCGAGGACATCGACGTCGCCTGCAAGGACACGGTCGCGGCCAAGGAAATGGGGCTCTGGGGAGGCGTGCTGATTCCGGCGGGGACCGGCGACAACCCCTACTACCACGATGGACGATACGAGAAGCTCTGGGCGACCTGCGAAGAACTCGATATGCCCGTCCATACGCATTCGGGATGGTCACCGGATTACGGCGACGGTCCTGCGGCGACGGCCATGTTCGTGAATGAAGTGGCCTGGTATGCGAATCGACCTTTCACCTGTTTCATCTGGGCGGGTGTCTTCGAACGCTATCCGAATCTCAAGCTCATCATGACCGAGCAGGGATCGCGATGGATCCTCGACAAGCTTGACCAATTCGACACACATTACGATTCGCCGCTGTTCAAATATTTTGGGGCAGGGCTCTCGATGCGACCTTCCGAGTATTTCAAGCGGCAGGTGTTCTTCGGTGCCTCCATGCTTTCGCCGAGGGATTGCGGACTCCGCCACGAGATCGGCGTCGACAAGCTGATGTGGGGATCGGACTACCCGCATCTCGAAGGGACGTGGCCGCATACGATGGAATCGCTGAACGCGACCTTCGCCCAGGTCGAGGACGATCAAGAAGTGCGCGATATCCTCGGGCTCAATGCCGCCAAGGTCTTCAACTTCGATGTCGAAGCCATGGACAAGATTGCGGACCGCGTCGGACCGACCCTCGCCGAAGTCCGCGGGACGGAGTAGGGCGGAGTAGGGAGAAACGCTCGTGGGGGCGCTGCCAGACGACACGCGCCGGCCTATCTTGCTTCTTGAATGAGCGCCCCCATTTCTGATTCCGAGCTCCCGACTCGCACGCGGTTCGCCTATGGCATTGGCGCGACCGCCGAGTCGGCGATCACGATGGCGTTCAACTCCTTTAACTTCCTTTTCTACAACAACGTCCTCGAACTCTCCGGAACGCTCTGCGGCCTCGCTGTCACCATTGCGCTCGTCTTCGACGCAATCTCGGATCCCCTCGTCGGTTCGATCTCCGATCGCTGGCGATCGAGGCTCGGCCGACGTCATCCCTTCCTCTACGCCGCTCCCATTCCGATGGCGATCTTTTTCTTCGCGATCTACGCCCCGCCCGGTGGGCTTGGCGAGATTTCCCTTTTTCTTTGGTTCACGACCTTCACGATCCTGCTGCGAACCGCTCAGACCCTCTACCAGGTGCCACATCTCGCCCTCGGTGCCGAGATGACCTCGGACTATCGCGAGCGGACCGTGCTGATGAGCTACAACGTCGTATTTGGTCTGGTCGGGACCTTCGCTGTCTTCTTTCTGGGATGGAGTTATTTCGGCGTCATCGAAGGCGGAGTGAACAATAGACAAGGCTATCTGACGATTGCGGCGGCTATTTCGGTCTTCGCGATCGTGGTCGTATTCGCTTCTGCATTCTTCACGCGTGATCAGATTCCAAAACTCTCGCAGCCGCCGGCGGATCTCCCCGCGTTCAGTTTTAGTGCTCTCTTTCGGGAGATCCGCGGATGTCTCGAGAACGACAATTACCGAATGCTCGTCTACGGGATCTTCTTTCTTTCGGCGACGCTCGGTCTGCACGAAACCCTGGGCTCCCACCTGAACGTCTTCTTCTGGGAGCTGCCGCCCGAGCAGATCCGCTGGATGGTCGCCGGAGCGCCGGTGGGCCTTATCGCTGCGAGCATTCTCACGCCCTTCATTCATACGCGCTGGAACAAGCGCAATGCTCTGATCGCCGGCATCCTCGGAATGTCTTTCGCCGTGGGCGCGCCGATTCTGCTGCGCCTCTTCGGTCTACTTCCGGGCAATGGCACGCCTCTCATCTTCCCGATGTTATGCGCCTTCAAGGCCTTTTCTTATTGCATGAGCGCCGTGATGGTGATCAGTATCAGCTCGACCCTGGCGGATGTGACGGACGAGCATGAGCTGTTGACCGGACGGCGTCAGGAAGGCGTATTCTTTGCCGCTCGAGCTTTCTTCGGAAAGCTCACGACGGGCCTGGGGCATCTCCTTGCAGGCGTCGGAATGGATCTCATCGCCTTTCCTAGGGGCGCAGAGTCGGTCGATATCCCGGCCGAGGTCGTCCATCACTTCGGAATCCTGGCGGGCCCGCTCACCCTGCTTCCGGGTCTGGTCTCCATCGCGTTCTATCTGCGCTACCGGATCGACGCTAAACAACATGGCGAGATTCGGCGCGCCCTCGACGAACGCGCTCGGGAATGACCCAGGACTCCGCGCGGCGAATTCCCGTGAACCGAACGGGCCTTCAGCTCTCTTCGGGGCGCGAACCGCCGCGTTGGATGATCTCGATCAGATAGCCATCCGGGTCGAGCACAAAGCCCACGACAACCGGCCAGCGGTCGAGGCGCTCGATTTTCGAGTCGCATCGGTTGCGAAGCTAGTCCGCGCGGAAGATTTCCGGCTTGGGGCCGATCCGATCGACCAGTGGCGCGAGCTTGGCAGCGTCGAAGCCGTAGATCTCGGCCGCATTTCCGCCGAGAATCGAGCGGATCTCTTCTTCGGGAATGCCCTTGAAGGACGTCGTGAGACGGCCCTCTGTCTCGGGCCATGTGCCCTCCGGATGCGGGAAATCGCTGCCCCACATCAAATTGCCGACTCCGATCTGGTGGCGCAACTCGGCCTCGGCGCGCGGAATCGACGCGCCGATCCGGATGTTTCGCGCAAAGTATTCCGAGGGCTTCATATTCAAATGACTCTTGTAGTCGCCGAGCTTGGCGTTGCCGGGATGATCGGCGGCGCGCTGGTCGAGGAGTGCGAGATACGACGGGACCCAGGCTGCTGTGCCTTCGGTGATCACGGCGCGCAGCTTCGGGTAGTCTTCGAAGATGCCGCCCCAGATCAGGAAGGTGAGGGGGCGCGCAACGAACCACGCTACCTCGGAGACATAGATTCCCATAGCACCGCGGAGCGGCGGCTCGTTCGGGTCGGGAGGCCAGCTCCCGAAATACTGCTCCGAATCCGCGGGCCCGGAATGGAAGTGGACGACCATGCCCAGCTCTTCGCATTCCGCCCAGAGGGGTCGGTAGCAGGGATGGTGATAGGGCTTGTGATCTCCCCAGGTGACCGGCAGCATGATCGAGCCCAGGCCGTTGGCGCGCGCCCAGCGCACCTCCTCGACCGCCTCGTCGACATCCCAGGTCGCCGGCACGATCGCGACGCCATGCCGTCGGTCCGAATCCATCTGACAGAACTCCGCCAACCAACGGTTATGTGAACGCGCACCGGCCCATTGAAGCTCGTGGTCGGCTCCCTTCGGCGTGAGTCCAATGCCTGCGCCAAAGGGCGGTGCGTTCATCTCCGTGATGCCGTCGGGGAAGAGCACCTCGCCCGCGATGCCGTCCGCGTCCATCACCTCGCTGCGGGCTTCGTGATCCCAGGCTCCGGTCAACTGGCGATCGCGACCCCGACGCCAGTCGTCGTTGATGTCTTTTACGAGGAAGAGTTTCTCGGCCTCGCGGGTTCGCTCGATCTGAACCTTCATGGCTTCATCGAAGATCTCACGGTACTTCGGGTCGAGGTATTCGCGGTAGCCGCCGGGCGGGAGCCCAACATGGCCGTCGGACGAGAGCACGAGAATGCGATCCATTGAAGGGTCTCCTGGGCGTCGTTTCATCGAGGTCCTAAAGCATAGTTGGAAAATAGGAAAACGCCGGTCTCCTCGAACGGCTCTGTCGCCCTGATCGGCGAAGGGTAGGGCCTAGGGCGATTCCCTATTCTACGAACGCCACGGTTATGAAATCGTCGGCGAGATCCAGGTCGCGATCTTGGACAACAAAGGCGGTCGGAGATGCCACCCCTTCCGTTCGGAATCGGCGCTTGCTGACCCGGCTCGTATCTTCGATGCTCTTGGGAATCTTACGTGGAGCTCCCGATGTCCCTCGATCCCAAAACTCCATCCTCTGATATTCCCGGTCCCGAAGAACTGGGCTTCGATTTCGCCCAGTTGCGCGAACGCTACCGCGAGGAACGAAATAAACGGTTGCGAACGGAGGGCGCCGCACAGTACCAGGAAGTGAAAGGCGACTTCGAGCGTTATGTCGTCGACCCCTATGTTGAACCGGGGTTTTCAAGGGAAGCACTTGAGGACCAGGTCGACGTGCTCGTCATCGGCGGAGGATTTGGCGGGTTGCTGGCGGGCGCTCGACTCCGCGAGGCCGGCGTGGAGAAGATTCGCCTCATCGAAGGCGGCGGTGATTTCGGCGGCACCTGGTACTGGAATCGCTACCCCGGCGCGCAGTGTGATATCGAGTCCTACATCTACCTTCCCCTCCTCGAAGAGCTCGGCTACGTGCCGAAAGAAAAGTACTCCCATGGCCCGGAGATCCTGGCCCACGCCCAGGCGATCGGTCGGCATTTCGATCTCTACGACGAAGCGTGTTTTCAGACCGAAGTCACAAACCTCGAATGGGACGAGTCCGCACACCTTTGGCTCGTGGGCACAAACCGTAACGACCGCATCCGGGCGAATTACGTTTGCATGGCGAACGGCCCGCTCAGCCGACCGAAGCTCCCGGGCATTCCGGGGGTGCGCGACTTCAAGGGACATACCTTTCATACGAGTCGATGGGACTACGACTACACCGGGGGCGACACAAATGGTGGCCTCGAAAAGCTGGCCGATCAACGCGTCGGCATTATCGGTACCGGGGCGACAGCCGTGCAGTGCGTGCCTCATCTGGGCGCCCATGCAAAGGAGCTCTTTGTTTTTCAGCGCACGCCGTCCTCCGTCGACGCCCGAAACAACCGCCCCACTGATCCAGCGTTCGAGCAGAGCCTCAAGCCCGGGTGGCAGCAGGCGCGAATGGATAACTTCAATATTCTGGTGGGCGGAGGCTTCCAGGCCGAGGATCTCGTTGGAGACGGCTGGACCGACATCTTTCGCCTCTTGATGGAGATGCTCAACAAGGCCGACGCAAGCGAATTAACACCAGAGCAAATCGCGCTCAAGGCTGAACTCGCGGACATGAAGAAGATGGAAGAGATCCGCGACCGCATGGACTCGATCATCGACGACCCGGTTACGGCCGCTGCGCTCAAACCCTACTACCGACAGTTCTGCAAGCGCCCCTGCTTTCACGACGATTACCTACCGACTTTCAATCGGCCGAACGTCACGCTCGTCGACACCCATGGCCAGGGCGTGGAACGCATCACGGAAACGGGCGTCGTCGTAGATGGCGAGGAGATCGAACTCGACTGTTTGATTTTTGCGACCGGCTTCGAGGTCGGGACGAGTTATTGGCGAAGGGCCGGTTACGATCTCGTCGGGCGCGATGCCCTGAAGCTCAGCACTAAATGGGCGGAGGGCATGTCCACCTATCAGGGATTCCTGACCCGGGGCTTTCCCAACTGCTTCTTCATGATGGGGCTCCAGAGTGGCCTCACGCCTAATATTCCCCACGCCCTGAATGAGCAGGCCAAACACATCGCGCATCTTATCTCGCACGCCCGCGAACAAGGGCACGCAACGGTCGAGCCCGAAGCGCAGGCAGAGCGAGCGTGGGTCGAGTTGGTCAACGGAGCGGCGGGCGCTGGCGATTTCTTCGAGAGCTGTACGCCGGGCTACTACAACAACGAAGGCAAACCCGGCGAAGGAGAGGGCTGGTTCGGAGGCTCCTACCCAGACGGATTCGAAGCCTTCTTCCAGATGCTGCGAGACTGGCGCGCAGCGGGGAAGTTTGAGGGACTCGAGTTCGGCGAGCGCTGAGCTTCAAAGGTCGAAGGTTTAGCGATTCCCGCAGAGATTGCAGCCAGCGGACACGGCTGCGGCCGTCGTCTCTGCCTGATTGCGGTCGCCGCCGAGCCGCGCGAGGATCTCTCCCTGAAGGAGAAGATTTAAATGGGCATGCTTGACGGAAAAATCGCGATCATCACCGGCGGGGGCAGCGGGATCGGTCGCGCCATTGCCGAGGCCTTTGCGGGGGAGGGGGCGACCTGCATCCTCGCCGCGCGGGGGAAGGAGCGGCTCGAGGCCGCCGCGGAGGCGATTCCGAGGGCGGTCGCGATTCAGACCGACGTCACAAGCGATGAAGAGGTGACGGCTTTGTTCGATCGCGTTGCCAGTGAGCATGGCCCGGTTGATATTCTGGTTAACAACGCTGGTATGGCGAGTGGTGGTGAGAGCCACGAGCTCGAAGCGGCAAAGTTTCGCGGCGTGATCGATCTGAACGTCAACGCCTGCTTCGTCTGCGCGCAGAAGGCGCTCTCGCAGATGATTCCGCGCGGTGCGGGTCGGATCCTCAATATCGGGAGCATCTCGGGGCAGATGTCGCGGCCGAACAATGCCGCGTACACGACGAGCAAGTTTGCGCTCGAGGGATTGACGCGCTCGCTGGCACTCGACTCGCGCGACAAGGGGATCGCCGTCAGCATCCTCCATCCCGGCAACGTCCCGACGGATATTTGGGGCGATTTCGCGGACGCCGTGGCGGAAGCGGAGGGGATGGTTCCGCTCGAGGATATCGGTCGGGCGGCGCTTTCGATGGTGACGATGGCGCCGGGGACGAACGTGCTTTCGTCTGTGGTGTTGCCTCTCGCGCAGCCCTATCTGGGGCGTGGCTAGTCTGTCGGCCGACGCGCTGATCTAATCCGACTCGGGTTCCTATGATCTCGCCTTCGTGTTGGGGCTGAACTTTGACAAGCTCCGGGATCTGACCGAGCGAATCCACGTTCTCGATCGTGTGCGCATAGGGCTTTTTTTGTGGGGACGGTCGACGAAATCGACGTCGGATTCGATGGGTTAAGGGGAGATTCAGGTTGCTCGTGAGCGCGTAGGAGCCGGGCTTAGAGATCGTGACCGGAAAGCCCGGCCCCTTCAACTGGATAGATCGAGCGAGCGGTCGCTTTCGGATGAACTTTCTCGATCGGATCCTTGGAACGACGAAAACGGCGGCCGGAGCTTCGCTCGATTCCGGTGGCAAGCGTGGTTAGACACACTCTTTGACAAGAACAGCCAACCCGATTCGATCTTTCCTGCCCCCAAGGACGCCGTAGAAGACGGTTGTAGCGAGGCTCTGCGCCTCGTATTTGGCCTCCATGAGGGCCAAGAGGCTGTCCCGTTCTTCGGTCGGCAGCTCGCTGACCCGAGTCGCGTCGGCGCATCCCGCCGCAGTTTCGTCGCCGCGTTTGACGATGATGGGGGCGCCATCTAGCAGGGCCTGTCCGATCTGGGGCGGCGCGTCGTAGTACATCATCCATTGGTCGTTTACGTCGAGCACCCAAACGCGTGCCGTCGCGAGCTCGTCAGGTCGCTGAATGCTGATCTCCACGACTTCGCCCGATTCCCAGGTGGACCGAACGTAGCCCCATGCCGCTGGCCAAGCTGCCGCCCACAGGGCTGTGATTCCGAGTGTCAGAAATACATCGATGCGTGAGGGGGAAGCGAAATGTTTGGCGAGCAGTAGAGAAGCAAGGATTAGCCCCAGCCAGGCGAGGGCGCCGCCACGGAGATACACCAAGGTCCCGCTTGTCACTAACAAGAGTGATGCGACCATTCGCACGATGATGCTCAAGGGGTCCATGGTTACTCCTCGCTCACTTCAGTGGTCGCGCGGTCGCGTCGGGGGCTTCCGTATCGGAATGTGCGAGACCCGCTGTTTGGTGATTGATTAATCGGCCGACGCAGTAGAAGCCTGCCAGTGCGGCGGCGAGCGCGCTGAGGGCGATGAATCCCGCGCTATTCGAGAAATACGCGTGCGCTTCCGCCGTTCCGGCGGGGAGGTGATCGACATTGTCGATCGAGATCAGGACGTAGTGGTGGTAGACACTGAAGAGCAGAGAGCCAACCATGCTGAGGCCAACGATCCCCGCGGCGACCGTCTCGAAGCGCGTCCATAGAAGGCCCATCCCGAAAAGGGGTGCCATCACAATCACCGCGGCGATGTACGCCTCTTTCCATTCGGGGAGTGAGATGTTGAGAATGGTATGGGCATCGCCATGCCAGACGTTGCCGGCGAGATGAATCAAAACCAATGCCGTCGTTAGAACTCTGATCGTTGGGCTGCGCATCCTTGTTCCTTTCGGCTTTGCCGAGCGGATAGGATGGCGAATATGCGGACTCGTAAAAGATCCAAAAATTCATATATTTATGGATCCAATTCTGAGGATTGAAAAATCAGTGTCGGTCACGCTTGAAATCGACATCGCGGTTCCTAAGAAGGGCTCTCGAGCACGACTCCGCGAGCTCCACAGACAGCTTCGCGACGCAATCGTGAGCGGGCGTTTGAAGGCAGGAGCCCAGCTTCCGCCCTCGCGGCAACTGGCGAAGAGCCTTGGCATCTCGCGCAATACGGCGATGGCTGTTTACGAGCTGTTACTCCGCGAGGGCTACGTTCGGACGACAGCGGGGTCGGGAACGTTCGTTGCTGACGCTTTTCCGCGACCGGATTCCCGGAGCAGCTCGCAGGGGACGAAGGTGGCGCCGGAGCTCGCGAGAAGGGCCAATCGGATCGCAAAGACGCTCTTGCCGCTCGAGTCGAGACCGGCGGAGTTCGACTTCCGCCTCGGCGTTCCAGATACGACAGACTTTCCGTTCGTCGATTGGCGGCGACTCTCGAATCGTTCCATTCGATCCCTCGCGACGAAGCCCGACCTCTACGCCAACGCGGACGGCGCGCTGCCGCTCCGAAGTGCAATCGCCGATCACGTTGCGTTCTCTCGGGCTGTGGCTTGTGATGCCGACGACATCGTCGTGACGAATGGAGCGCAACAGGCGTTTGACTTGATCGCACGGGTGTTAGTCCAGCCTGAGAATACGACGGTTGCAGTCGAGGACCCAGGCTATCCGGCGATTCGTGGAAGCTTCGCCTCAGCGGGCGCCAAGATCCGCCCCGTTCCCGTCGACCAAGAAGGAATCTGCGTCGACGAGATTCCCGAAGAAGCGCAGATCATCTGCGTGACGCCCTCTCACCAGTTTCCGACAGGGGTTTGCATGTCGTACGGGCGACGGCAGGAGCTTCTCGATTTCGCTCGGCAGTACGGTGCCGTGATTATTGAAGACGACTACGACAGTGAGTTCAGGGATGGGGGGAGGCCGCTCGATGCTCTCCAGACACTCGATTCCGACGGCCTCGTGGTCTATGTGGGAACCTTCTCGAAGACCCTTTTCCCATCGCTTCGAATGGGATTCGCCGTCGCACCGTCCTGGCTCCGAACATCCCTCGTTGCCAAGCGGCAACTGAGCGATTGGCACGGCTCGGCGATCATTGAGAGGACCCTGGCCGCGTTTATTTCTGGGGGGAATCTCGAGCGCCACATCCGGCGAATGCGAAAGGTCTACGCCGAGCGTCGACTCCGGCTCCTTGCAGCCCTCGAGCGAGACTGTCAGGGCTGGCTCACGCCCGTCCCGCACGAGGGAGGTCTCCACTTGGCTGCAAAGCTCGAGTCGCGCAGAAGTGCGCGGGGAGTCGTTGCCGACGCTCGAGACCACGGAATGATCGTCGACCGGTTGAGTCGCTACCGAATCGCGAAGCGCGGCGTCGACGGGTTAGTCTTTGGCTTGGGATGCTGCCCTTCGAGCCGAATTGACCAGGCGATCGAAAGGCTGGCTTCGCTGAAGCCGTAGTCGTTGGCGAGAGCTCGAGCTGTTTCGAACATCGCAGCTTCTCCGATTAGACCGAGTCGCCTTTTCGCCTGGCTCGCCGCGCGCTTCGTCGAGCGAGAGATCCGGTCGGATCTCGAGTGCGGCGTGCTCGCTCACGGATTCCAGCGTGTCGAGCGTGACAGCTGCGGGCACGATCGGCTCATCAGGGGTTCGCTGCATCCGGATTGGAGCGTTGACCGTATGGAGCGCAGCGAACACGCAGTCGATAGGCATTTCACGATCGACCCACGGGACTTCTCCAAGCGGGTGATGAGATGAGATGAGGTGCGGATGCGGTTTGCTGAGTGGATGAGTTGCAAGGCATTGCGTGTGATGAGTGCTTCGGCTCTGTTTTCGGGGGTCCTGACGGCCTCCTCCGCAGGGGCCCTGAGCCCTTCGATCCAGTATTTCGAAGCGGAACCCATCGCTCTATCGGGAAGCGGACGCCAGGTGCTGCTCTCGAAATTTCGAACCAACCAGACCTATTACATCAGCCCGAGAGGCTCGAATGTGTCGTTTCTATGGGATCTCGATGATCGAGACCAAACCTTGCTCATTGAGCCCGACGGAACCGGTTTGGGTTTTACCTTCACAGATCTCTCGGCGGATGGATCCACCGCGGTCGGGACCACTCCCTACCTGACCCGCGACAACACAGAGTTCACCGCGCATCGCTGGCGCGCGGATTCGGGGTTTGAATCCCTGGAGGCGCCGATTCCCGACTCCGGTTTCCGGCTCACGTTTTGGGACCTGCGCGCTTCCGCGGACGGGACCTCTGTTGTGGGAACTTCGCGCACCTCCGATTTCCCGCTCACCCCGATAACGACTGTCACCACGCGGCGATGGAACGCAGAGGGAAACCTCGAGGGTTCGATCGCAGATCCGGCCGGGGCCGTGACCCGCCTAATCGCGATCTCCGACGACGGGACACGCTTCGCGGGCTTTCTCGAGCAGAAAAACGACGAACAGGTGACGACTGCGACGACTGCGATTCGGTGGACTGAAGCGGGCGGAGCAGAAATGATCTTGCCTGAAACACTTGCCGGCTCCTCGAGCGGAGCCTCCGCTCTTTCGGGCGACGGACGGGTCGCCTTCGGTTACTACTATCGCGCGTCACCGTTTCTCACAGGCGTCTTCGTCCATGATGACGAGAACGGATTTACCGACCTCGGCGAGCTGCTTCCCAATACCTTCGGAGGCGGCCTAAATGCCGCGAATAAAGACGGCAGCGTTGCAGTCGGCCATGTCGTCTATTCGGGGGGCGAAGAGAACGCACCGGACTTCCCTGGAGAAGCCGTCCTCTGGAACAGCATCGGGGGCACGCGCAGGCTCAGCGAAGTTCTCGAAGGTCTAGGCGTCGACCTCAAAGGCGAGCAGCTCCGATATGCGCTCGACATCTCTCACGACGGAACGCATATCCTCGGCCAAACCAGTGGTGGCTTCGCCTTTGTCGCGATCATCCCGGAGCCTTCGCCGGCTCTTCTGATCGGATTCGGGCTCGCCGGACTCGCCGGCAGTTCACGACGGCTCGGGCGAGAGCGCGACGAGGCGATCTAGCGCCTCCCGTATCGCTGGCAGCGCGTCTTTGCCGGACCTAGGATGGAGTCGAATCCTGCCGCATGTGAGGGGTCAAAGGCGATGACGGATACGCAGACGTTCCTAGACGACCAAGATGTCATCGAGCGTGTTCTGGCACACGTGCGCGACGGCACGACCGACCGCGGCGACGAAGTCTGGCGCGAGCCCGTGGATAACTATCGGTGCGAGGAGCGTTTTCAGCGCGAGATTGCTCTGCTGCGCAGGCTACCTGTTGCCTTTTGCCCCTCCGCTGCGCTCCGCGAGGCGGGGCAGTACGTCGCAAGAACGGCGGCGGGCGTTCCGCTTCTCGCCGTCCGCGGAGAAGACGGAACCGTTCGTGCTTTTCGAAACGCCTGTCGACATCGAGGCGCCGAAGTCGCAAACGGGGAGGGCTGCACGAGAAGCTTCGTCTGCCCGTATCACGGCTGGACCTACGGACTCGACGGAGCACTTCGGCGCGTTCAGCACGAATCCGGTTTTCCTGACGTCGACAAGACTTCGCACGGTCTTGTTCCCGTCCAGGCCGAAGAACGAGGCGGGATCGTCTTCATCACTCAGGTTCCTTCTTCGCAGAAGAGCGATCCCGGCGAGGGCCTCACGAAGCTGGTCGGCCCCGAACAGGATCTCATCGATACACGCGAAAGCGTGGCCGATGCCAACTGGAAGGTCTCGATCGAAGGCGCGATCGAGGGCTATCACATTCGTTTCGGGCATCCGCAGACATTTTATCCCTACGGCTACGACAACCTGAACATCGTCGAGTGCGTCGGTCGAAATAGTCGAGTCACCTATCCCTTCAAGCGAATCGAAAAGTTGGCGGATACGCCCCGCGATGAACGCCGAATCGACGGGCGTGTCACATACGTCTATCACCTCTTTCCGAATGCACTCGTCACTGTGCTCTCCCATCATACGATTCTCGTCATCTTCGAGCCGGTCGCGCCAGGGAGGACGAAGAGCGTTGCCTATTCGCTCGCGCCTACGGGTGGGGACCCGGAAGCGATGGAGACGGCGCGGCGGGATTCGTCTTTTGTGAGTCAGACCGGGGCGCCTGAGGACCTTGCGCTGACGGAGAGTGTCTCTCGAAATCTGGCGAGCGATGCGAACGAGGTCTTTACCTTCGGGCATTTCGAGAAGGCGATCGTGCATTTTCATCGAAACTTGCAAGAAGCGTTGAGGGAGTCGGGGCAGAGTTAGGCGAGGCACGCGCCTGGATCTCTCGTTTCATTTGTTATTCAGTGAGGTCCGGCATTCTGACTGCCAAGAGTTGCTTCCCGTTTGCGTCTAATGGAGGGGATGCGCGAGCTTTTGCTTGCTCGGCTCTGCGCTGAGAAAGGCCGATTTCGATACCCCCTGCTGAATAGCAGGGGGTAAGTTCGTCAGCCTTCGTGGTACAAATATTTCATATGGTGCCAAAAAACCATCGGGAACCCGTCTTTTGTGCCCAGTCGTCCCGCGACGCCGCGCGCAGGCGCTCGACCCGCCACTCACAGAGCGAGTTCAGTTCAATGATCAGCCCCCTTCGTCTCTCTTCGATTATTCCTTCGATTCTTATCATCGCGCTCTCGGGATTCCTCGCGCTTCCGGCTCAGGCAGCGATCACGGTCTATACAGACCAGGCCGCGTGGGAAGCCGCGACCACCGCGAGCATCGGCGTGCCCGAAACGTTCGTCACGAATGCGACGAACGTTGACCTCGCCAGCGAACTCGGGCCCGGGGACACTTTTCCGGGAGCGAGCCTGCCCGGGACATTGGCCTTTCTTCCCGTCGATACGGGATTCTGTTCTGCCTTCGAACTGCTGACGATTCAAGCCGGTGCCGATTTCGTGTTTGAAGATGGAACGCCGACCCCCGGCCTCTTCGGAAGTAATTACCTCTCGGTCGGCGATTTCAATGTCTACGAAAACGACGATTTTGAAATTTCGTTTCCCGATAGCGATGCGTATGCAGTCAGCTTCTATCTCATGGACAACTCCCCCGAGGCGGGGGAGTCGATTACGGTGGAAGGTTTCTCCGGGACGATCCTCACCCTCGACGTGAGCGATCCGGACTTCCCAGGCCTCGTACAGTCAGGCGCCTTCATCGGCTTTGTTGCGGATGAGGGGATTCGGCGGATCACCTTCGACGAGGGGGCCGGTGGCGATGACCTTGCGATCCGTGACCTCGGTGTGGCGCCGAGCGTCTCCGGGGACCGTGATGGCGATGGGCTGAGTGACTGCGAGGAGTTTGCGGCGGTCGAATTCTATGACGATCTCGCTGAGTGGGAAGGCGCAACGTTGGCGACTCGGGCGCCCTTTGCCTTCACCCCCGGAAATATCATTCTTGCGCAGGAGGTCCTGATCCCGCCCTTTTTTGAGAACACCACCCTTGATGGAGACGGGACGCTCACCTTCCCGGAGGCGTTTACGAACTTGTGCGGCTCTTTCGTTCTCCGAGCGCTTCAGCCCGGGGCCAGCTTCGTCTTCGAGGACCGCGATTTCGGGAACACGGGTAACCCATTCCCCTTCGGCGATGACAGCCTTTCGATCGGGGAAATCAACGTTCACGAAACGGATTCGTTTGAAATTGAATTTACATCGGCGCGCCCGCATGAAATCGGCGTCACGCTTCGGGCATCAAGCGCCACCGCAGGCGAAACCTTCATGCTATTCGGCGAAAGTGGCTTGCTTCGCACGATCACCTCAAACGACCTGCCCACCGGACAATCGGACTTCATCGGCTTCACTTCCGCCGAGCCGATCGAACGCGTCGTATTCCTGGCGAGCCCGACGGGCGGAGACGATCAGGCCCTGGGGAGTCTGCATTTCACGTCGACGGCGGGCGAAGACTCGGACGGAGATGGCATCGACGATTGTGCCGAGCGCGCCGCGGGCACTTCTATTCTCTCCCAGGATACCGACGGCGATTTTCTCAACGATGACTGGGAACTCGCGAATGGCCTCGATCCTGTGGATCCGGATGAAGACTCGAACGGCGTGCTCGATGGACAGGATGATCCGGACCTCGACGGGCTTCCGACGGAAGCCGAAATTCGCCGCGGTACCGATTTCAACAACCCCGACACGGACAGCGATGGACTGTCAGACGGCGTCGAAGTTGCCTCAGTCGAATACCGTGACGCCTACGTGCTGCCGGAGCCGCCGCTTGGAGCGAACGAGATCTTCCTGAGTTCCAGCGCGCCCCCGACTCTCTTTCTCGTCTCCCAGAGTGAGGCGACGATCGACTTTTATCGTAACGAGACTCGTTTTGGGTTATTCGACTTCGAGCCAGCGGAACGAATGGCCAACCTCTCTGGACAGATCAACTCGTATCAGTTCGTCTCTAATTTCGTGGAAGGGCGCGGCTATTATTTGGTGTTGAAGGGAACGGAACCGATCCAGTACTACACCAATTCCCAAGTGTTTGGCTCCACAGAAACGCGCTTCGAGGCCGCGGGAAATATCGTAAGTAACTCCGAGCACTCGGGCCCAACGGACGCAGCCGTCGCCGACTTTGACGGAGATGGTGAGCTCGACGTGGCGATCGCGTTCTTCAGCGGTGCGGGCGCGTTGGATTGGTATTCGAATAACGACGACGGCACGTTTACGGATCGAGCCAACCTTTCGACAAATGCGCCCTGGAGTGCGGTCCGAGCGGCGGACCTCGATGGTGACGGAGACCCTGACATCCTATCCGCAGCATCCGCCATCGATACGGTCGAATGGTTCGAGAACGACGGGATCGGTAATTTTACGCCTCGGGGGTCCATCACGACCAATGCGGATGGGGTGCGTGACATCCTCGCCATCGACATTGATCGAGACGGCGATCTCGACGTTGTATCCGCCTCGGGACAAGACGATAAGGTCGCTTGGTACAAGAATGATGGCTCCGGCAATTTTACGGACGGCGCTGTTGTGACGACGGACGCAGAAGCCGTGCTGTCGATCCGCGCGGGCGACCTCGACAGCGACGGTGATATCGATATCGTGTCGACCTCCTATGCCGACAACCTCGTGGATTGGTACGCCAACGACGGCTTCGGGAATTTCGAGGATCGGACGGCGGTGCGGACTGTCGGGGGTGCGTTGGCGGCCGAAATCGCCAACCTCAATGGCACGGGCGCTCTCGAGGTCGTCGTCCTCGGTGGCTCTGATTTCGTGATCATGACGCCCCGATCGCTCAATCCGCTCGACTCGGATCGGGATAACGACGGGCTCCTGGATGGCTTTGAAGTCCTCTATGGATTCGATCCCTACGTCAACGGAGGCGAGGCCAACGCGGATGGGGACGGGGATGGCTTGATCAACTCCCAGGAGCAGTTCTGGAATACAGACCCGACGAACCCCGACCACGATGGTGACGGGCTCTCGGATGGGTACGAGGTGCTGACATCTGGGACCGACCCCGACAATTTCTGGAGCTTCGAAGTGGTTCCGATCCTCCTCCCTCTAGGGGCAGCGGGCAATGCCGCCGATGTCACTGGATTCGGTGCCGTCAGCAGCACGACCACGGTTGCCCCCTTCGAGGTCACGAAGCGTCAGTACGCCGCTTTTTTGAACGCGGTGGCGGCGGACGATCCGAACGGGCTTTTCGTTTCAACTCCGATCTCGAGCTACGGACTCGTGCGGACGGGCACAGCTGGCGAGTACCGGTATGAAGTGGAGCCCGGGTACGATGATCATCCCGCGAACCTCGTTTCCTTCTATTCTGCACTCCGATTCGCAAACTGGATGCATAACGGACAGCCGACGGGCCCGGCCGGTCCCGATACCACCGAAGATGGGGCCTATACGATCACGCCCGCCGGCATTGCAGGCAACTCGCTCGTCGCCAATTCTTTGGAAGCGCTTTACCGCCTGCCAAGCGAGGATGAGTGGTACAAGGCGGCCTACTACGACCCGACCTCGGGCAGCTATAACGACTCGCCCATCGTCAATGGGATAGCGATCAATTGTGCTGCCCCCATCGGTGGCCCGGGCGCCGCCAACTGCGGACTGACGTCGCCCGCAACGGGAACGACGCCGGTCGGCGCCTACATTGGCTCGTTCAGCGAGTTCTGGACCTACGACCAGGGCGGGAACGTGGCGGAATGGACGGAAGATATCGATGGGCCGAATCGCCGCGTCCGGGGCGGGGATTTCACGCAAGGGGCGACGAGTCTGAACGCGGCTTCGTCCGGGGCTTCCTTTGATCCCCTGTTCGGCTATTCAACCGTTGGATTCCGGCTTGTCCCGGAGCCGAGCTTCGGCCTGGGCGCGCTCCTGGGCGGCGGGCTCGCGCTTGCGATGGGGCGTCGGCGTGCGCGAGGGGG
>JBGCEJ010000051.1:0-6684 GCA_045106235.1 Myxococcota bacterium | reverse complement strand
ACACCATCCGCCTCAAGCTCCTCGAGGCGGACCTTTGCGTCCCACTCTCCGCGCCGAGGCGCGAACGCGCTTTCGCCGTCCTCGAGCATCCCGCGAACAACCTCGTCCGTCAGATCTTCAGGCAGCATAGGCGCCGTATTGAACTTCCCGGATTCTCCCCCCGCCTTCTCGTCATAGGCCTCGGACGCTTCCTGGTCGAAGAAGGTCCCGCGCCGCACGATCATTTCCCGCGCGTACTCGATCCACCACGCATCCGCCGATGCGCGGTATTTCTCCGGCATGTAGGCGTTGTAGGTCGCCGGCAGAGCGCCTGCATGACAATCGGAGCTGAGAACAAGAAATCGAGACATCGCGGGTTGGCCTTTTAGAAGAGTGCATGCATTGCAGCCGCCAACGGTCGCAGAGAGCGCATTCCGGGGTCAAGTCCCATTTTTCAGGCACCACATCGCAACAGTGCGCACTGAGACGCACGTAAGAGAGCCCGGGAAGCGCTTGCGCTAGCGTCCCCAAATGCCCGACACAAAATCGAAGCTTCGCCCTGTCATCGTCATGGGTGCGGGTGGCGGCGGAATCGGAACCGCCATCACGCTGCAACTCATCGCTTCGGGCACGCCCGTCATCGCGGTCGACCAAAGCCCTGCCCCCCTCGAAGAGCTCAGTCGCACAGCGCAGCGAGCCCCAAGCGCGGCCAGCGCGCCTCCCGCGAAGTCGCTTTTCTTTCCAGAAATCGCCGATGCAACGGATTCCGATTCGGTCGACGCTCTTTTCGAGCGGATCCGAGCGAATCACCCGTCACTCGGTGGACTCGTCAACGTCATCGGCGGACTACCCACTCCACGCTGGCGGGCGCTCACCGACGATGACGATGAGAATCTGGATGCCTTGCTCGACACCAATCTCCGCGTCGCCGTCCGCAGCTCTCGCGCCTTCGCCCGCATTCAAAAAGCGAGCGTGCTTGCCAAAAAAGACTCAGGCGAGGAAGTTCCAAACACGAGCATCGTCCAGGTCGCCACCATCGCAGCTCTTGAAGGCATGCCCTACGGCGCGGGATACGCGGCCTCGAAGGCGGCACTGCTTTCCTATACCCGCACGATGGCACTCGAGTGGGGCCGCTACGGGATTCGCGCCAACGCGGTCGCACCGGGCTCCATCCGCGTTCCCAAAAACGAAAGCCATCATGACGCGGAACGCGATGCCCGCGTTCTTCCTCTTCAGCGCCGCGGAACCCCGGATGACGTCGCCGGAGCCGCCCTCTTCCTTCTTTCCGATTCCGCCGCCTGGATCACAGGCCAAGTGCTCGCCGTCGATGGAGGCGCCTCCATCAAGCCCTCGTATCTCGACGACGACAACTTGCCCGTCTTCGTCCAGGACGAAGTGCTCCGAAAGCGGCTCACGCAGGACGACTAGAAGGAATACGACCTGGTCGACGACTTATGCACGCCTGCTCCAACTCCTCCTAGGACTTCGCAGTCCCCGCGGAGTCTGAACCGGCCTGGGCCATCGTTGAGGTCACATCATCGAGCGCTGTGCGAATTGCCCTCATAGCATCCTCCCCGAACGCTTCCCCCAACACCTCCTCAGCGCAAGCAATCATCGCCTCGACGTAGGACGGATACATATCCGTCGTGACGCCATATTCCTCGTGGCTGGCCCCCAGCGCCGCGAGGTTTTCGTTCAACCAGTCCTCGCCCTCCGATAAGGCATGCAGCGATCGCAACGTCTCCCGCATCATCTCCTCTTGCTCGGAGATGGAGTAGCGCCCAAAGAGCGGACGCGTATCCGGGCGCAACTCGAAGAAGAGCTCATAGAACCGCTCCGTGAAACGCGCTTCATTCTCCGCGATCAGCCCGAGCGCATCGACGAGCGCCGATGCATCAAATCCCTGCTCCATCGTTTTCTATCCGCGACGAACAGGCAGGCCAATCACGCCCGCGACAAACTCACTCTTGAGACGCTTGATCCGGCTCGTGTCGACTTCGAACTCGGGCATCTTCGCCAGCAAATGCCGTGTCGCAATCTCGCCCTCAAGCGCCGCAATATGCGTCCCGAGACAAGAATGGTTCCCGTGCCCGAAGGTCAAGATCCGCTTTGACTCGCGATGAATATCGAACACGTCGGGGTTCTCAAACTCGCGCTCATCCCGGTTCGCTGAAGGGAAGAGGAAGATCACCGCTTGCCCGGGTTCGAAGGTGTTGCCGTGAAGTTCGACGGGTTTGGTCACGGTGCGCCCGAGGAACTGCGTCGGCATGCCGTAGCGGAGCCCTTCACGGAACGCATTCGGAATCAGGTCAGGATTCGCAACGAGTTCCGCCCGTTGATCCGGGTTGCGGAAAAGCTCAAGGGCAAAGCCCGCGAAGATCTTCGGAAAACTGTCCGTACTCCCGATCACGAGGGTCGCCATCTGAGAAGCAATATTATCGTCGGGCAGCGGCTTACCATCGAAGCGCGCGTTCAGATAGGCATTCAAAAGCACGTCGTCTTCCGTCGGCTGCCGCCGGCGCAGCGCGATCAAACCCTCAAGATAAGTATTGAGATCCGCCGCGGCCTGCAGGCCATCGGCGGTCATCCCCGCCTTGCCCTCGTCCCGCGCGAAAAACCGGTTCACGTAGGCATACACTTCCTCGGCATCCTCAACGGGAACACCGAGTAGGATGCAGGAGACCTCCATCGCCACCTTGCCGATAAAATCATCGACCAGGTCAAACTCCTCACCCGTCTCGAACTTCGCGCTGTGACGCGCAACGATCTCCTCGACTGCCGGAGCGAGCCCCGCAACGCGACGCGGCTTGAACGCGCCCGAAATCAGGGCGCGATTCCGAACGTGTTCCGGCGGGTCCATCATATTCACGCTGGGAAAGACGTCCTGCTGCTTCGTGATTAAATGCGAAGGCGTCGTCCCTCGCTGCGCTGCCGAATAGGACTCGTTGTCCCCACTCTGCTCCCAAATATCTTCAAACCGCGAGAGCGCCCAGCAATCAAACTCTTCGACATAATAGGCCGGAGCCTCATCTCGAAGCTGCTTATAAATGGGCAGCGGATCTTCCAGGACTTCCGGCATCAGCGGGCTATAGCGAACCAAAATCGAAGTACTCCTATATCTGTTACGCGGAGACCGAGGCCTGCGACAACACATTCTTCTGAAAAACGCCGCCGATCAAAATCGCCTGAAGGTTATCCCCGTCAGCCAATCGACCGATATCGACAAGCGGGTCGCCATCGACAATCACGAGATCAGCGAGCTTCCCCACCTCGACGGACCCCGTTTCGTCACCGAGCCCCATTGCCTCCGCGCCGTTCAGTGTCGCCCAGCGAATCACATCCAGCGGCGCGATCCCCAGATCTTTCACGTAGAACGCAAGCTCTGGGACGTACTCGCCGTGGGGCATGATCGGGGTTCCGTAGTCATCCCCCACAATCATCCGCACGCCCGCATTCGCCGCCTTCTTCATCGCCTCGCAGGTGAATTCAAAATCTTCGCGAACGGCAGCAATCCTCGCCCTTGCCTCGGACGGCGTCTCCGGGAAGCCCTCGCTGATCGGAAGGGGCGCTTCGTCATGGTCCCATGACTCGGCAATCTCGAGAAAGCGGACGCTCCAAAGCATGCTGGGAACAACGGTGCTGTCCGAATAAAGAATGGCCTCGATGCATTCCTCGTCGATCCGATCCGCATGATCGATCAAGTCCACGCCCGCTCGCGCACATTCCAGAATCGAAGCCCGCGAAGGAGCATGGGCCCGCACCTTCTTACCCAGTTTATGCGCGGCATCGACGCAGGCACGCAATTCGTCCACCGTCGGATACATCACGTCCTGCGCAGGCGAGGAACCATGCCCCGGACCCGCTGAAATCTTGATCACATCACAGCCCCGACCCGCCTCAACGCGTCCTGCAAGCCGCCACTCGTCAACACCATCGATGGCGTACGTCAGCCCCGTATCGCCCAGCTTCATAAAAAAGTTTCTGTTATTCGCGTAGTCAGACGCTTCCCCCGTCGTCACCAACTCCCGCGAACCGGCGAGATACCGCGGCCCTTTCACGAAGCCCGCCAGAATGGCCTCCTTCAGGCTGACATCGATCGTATGCGCATTACTCGAACCGATCGCACCCGTAAATCCGCTCTGAACACAAATTTCCGCGTTATGCGCAGCCAACATGCTGAGGTAGGCAGGCGCGGCCTCGAGCCCAAGAGCAGGGGCGCGCACGCCATCGCCGAAAGCACCGAAATGAGAATGGAAATGCCCCTGAATCATGCCGGGCATCACGCTCGCTCCGCCGAGCGCGTATATCGAATCTCCCGGGCGGGCCTCGAACTCCGCGTCCGCCAAGATGGCCTCGATTCGCTCACCTGCGACAACGATGGTCATGTCAGACTTCGCGGGCCGCAGACCGTCAACCAAATTCGCACCCGTAAAAGCCACGCGTGCCGACTCGGAATTCCGCTTTCCATTACTCGCTGTTTTCGTGGTCATTCTGAGGTCTCCTCTGCTCTAGGAATTTTTTAGCACGAGTTGCTACGGAAAGGCGCACGCTTCGCGTCCCGAATCGCACGAACGTCCGCAGCAAGCGAACCCCGCCTGCGTGCCAAAAAGTCACAGCGAACGCCCTACCGCTCGGACGAGATCAGGCGACCACGAAGCAACCGCGCCTTGCATCAGCGTGTTAGCCTCCCCGCTCCCGCCCTTCCAAACTGAGGCTTTATGACACGCTTTCGCACACCGCTGCTCTACCTGCTTTCAGCCAACCTTTGCATCGCCGGCTTCATGCATCTCCTGTCACCGGATTTTTTCGTCGCGATCGTTCCGGCGGGACTGCCCAACCCGGAATGGCTCAACGTGATCTCAGGCCTCGCGGAGATTGTGATCGGGGTCTACCTCCTC
This sequence comes from Myxococcota bacterium, assembly GCA_045106235.1. Lineage (GTDB taxonomy): Bacteria > Myxococcota_A > UBA9160 > UBA9160 > UBA4427 > UBA4427. The sequence goes on along the minus strand of JBGCEJ010000051.1, from coordinate 1,807 downwards.
GAGCCGAAGACGCGGGTCTACGCGGCCTGGGCTGCGATCGCCCTGGCCATCGCAGTTTTCCCCGCCAACGTCAACATGATGCTCGAGAACATCGGCCCCGAAGGTCCCGGGAGCGGAAATCCCGTGGTCAATTGGATTCGACTTCCCTTCCAAGGCGTCTTCATCCTCTGGGCCTGGTGGTTCACACGCGAAGACGCGGCCTAACATCGAAGCCGACGATTAGAGCCGAGGCCGACCCGCCGCAAGCCAAGCCGTCTCCGACCAAACATCGTGGTTCTCGCCCCAGCTGACGCCGCCTTCCGATTCCCAGCGAACCAGATTGAGAACGGCATAGACGCCGTTGCCCGCATTCGACGCCATCACGTTCACGCATTCCCCTCTCGCCTCGAGGGACCGCCCGGCGGCATCACGAAACGCGAGCGTCACGCCCACAGGCATTCCGTCTCGCAGCTTTGTCTCTCGCACCCCTTCGACGATCGCTGCCGAGACGCCATCACGCAGCAGGTAGCCACTCGTTATTCGCTCGGTCCCGTCCTCGTCCGGATTCACATAGACGAAAAAGCCGAATTCCTTCGCCGTGCCATGCGCGTTGCCCAGCCGAATTTCTTCGGGCATGGTCCGCGGCCCCCAGGAACGGTCACGGATGGAATAGCAGTCGACATCACGCTGCTCCCCGCGATAGGCAATCGTCCCCGTCACTCGCCCGGGCTGCTCGAAATGCCCCGCAAACATGCCGCGCGACTCCGCCGGCGAAACCGGGTTCGGCGCCATGATCGCCTCAAAGGTCAGATCGAGAGAAGAGTATTCGGTGGAGTGGCGAAGCTGAAAACGTTCGAGTGGAACCAGACAATCGATCTCAAGGCCATCGCCCGCACGCAAGTTGAGTAGATCCGGAGGCTCGACGTACTCCTCGGTCCAGCGGTCGCCGAAAAGCCCCTTCGACTCACCTCGCCAACCCGCGACGGCCCCTCCCTGCTGCCCACCCTCCCCGGCATTCGGGCTAAACCAGACCCGGACAGATCCCGAAATTGAATCGTCAGGCACCCAGAACGGAAACCACATCGTTTCGATCCACGTGGGATCCTCAGACGTCGGCGGATGAAAGCGTTCATCTTCTGCTGTCACGCTCAACGTCGGATCGCGTCCAATCATCGAGTCCTCCTTTCTGAAGCGAGGGGAAGCGGCTGGGGCAAGCGCTCATAGAGCGGTCCCATCAGCGGCTTCCTTCTCTTCGCAATTCGGTGGAAGCGTCTTGCGAAAAACTGCGCCAAACGGATCTCGCTCTGATCGTCGTAATCAGTCGCCAGAACGCGATGACGAAGCACTTGCTCATGCGATCCCCCGGGAGCTCCTCCCCCTCCTTCGCTCAACGTGCCCTCGCCTTCAGCGCTCTTCCCGCGCGGCAAAATAGAAAGCAGCTCTGCGAGATCCAATGCGTCTGCATTTCGAAGCACTTCCCCGACGTCGCACTCGTTCACCAGGGTCGCGAGACCCCGCTTCGCGCTGAGCAGCGCACGGCTTCCCATCCCATCCAACTCAGTGGCGTGTTCGAGCCGTTCCAAATCACGTTGAATGGCGACCAGAAGCTCCGCGGAATCACTCGGCACGCCAGACGCACCATGCATACCAGACGCCTCATGCACTTCGTCCGCTTCCTCCGCATCGGCTGCGATCGGCCGCGCCACGGCTAAATTGTCGCAGAGCACGAGCGTCGCGGCCCTCGCCAGCAGGGTTTGATACATCGTCATTTCAATCACATCGAAACCCTCCGCCGGATGCGCGAGACCGAGGCCGATCATCAAGCTAT
>JBGCEJ010000050.1:0-9091 GCA_045106235.1 Myxococcota bacterium | reverse complement strand
AGCGCCCGGGCTGATGGCCGTAATGAACACCGGCTTCAAGCAGAGCACGAATGGAAAGCTCTTGCTCTTTGAGCATGCTTCCAAGCGTTTCGCTCGATGCCGCATCCGGCGTCGCTTCAGGCGTTGTGGGCGTTGTGGGCGTTGCAGGGGTGGCGGCAGCAGGGGTTGCTGCGGCCTCGGGTGGGGCCGTCGTCGCGGACATGGATCTCTCCTTTGGCGGTTTTGCCTCCGCCCCAAGTCGTCCAATCCCCGACCTGATTCGCTTTGACCCCCAACCGAAAGGTTGACTGATCAAGGCACTCCAGGCACCGCCGGGGTGACTCGGAACGTGTGATTTTGCGGGTGTTTAGCAGATTCACAGCCGCCCGCGCTAACCGGCTCGTGAACTATCTCGCAGATTACGTCGTGTACTCCGCGTTGATTCGGATGTAGTCGTAGGTCAAATCGCAGGTAAATACCCTCGCTGAGCCTTTCCCCAGCCCCAGGTCGACCCGCAGAAGGACCTCCTCGGCGGCGAGCGCCTTCTCGGCACGTTTGCGGGCCGCAGAGCCTGCCGAGCGCCCCTTCGAGAAAACAACGGCCGATCCCACCCGGACCCGCGTCTTCTCTTCATGCCAAGCGACCTTCCCGGCACCGATCGTCTGCATGATCCGCCCCCAATTGGGGTCGCCCCCAAAAATGGCCGTCTTCACGAGCATCGAATTGGCGATCCGCCGCGCGGCTCGCCCCGCTTCCGCCGCAGTCCGCGCACCTTCCACCTCGACGGTCACGAGCTTCGTCGCGCCTTCGCCGTCGCGGGCCATTTGCCGAACCAGGTCTTCGCAGACCGCATGCAATGCGGTTTCGAATTGGCGTGCCGAGTCGCTGCCCGCCCGAATCGCGGGGCCACCCGAGACGCCGTTCGCAAGGAACACAACGGTGTCGCTCGTCGAGCCTTCGCCGTCGACCGTGAGGCAGTTATACGTCTCGTCTGCGACCCGCTTCAGCATGCCGCGCATTACCCCGGGCGCAATTTTTGCATCCGTCGCCAGGAAGGACAGCATCGTCGCCATATTCGGCTCGATCATCCCCGAGCCTTTAGCGATCCCCTGGAGCGTCACGAACACGCCGTCGAGCTTAAAGCGAATCGAAGCCACCTTGGCATGGGTATCCGTCGTGCGAATCGCTTCCGCGGCGTCGTCAAAACCTTCGGCCGAGAGCTTCCCCGCGACGCGCGGGATCCCCTTACGAAGCGCCTCCATCGGAAGCGGCTCCCCAATCACGCCCGTCGAGGCCACTAACATCTCTAACTCGTCGCAGTCGATCGCGAGCGCTGCAAGTCGGGACATGGCTTTCGCATCGCGAATCCCGCGCGCGCCCATTGCAACGTTTGAGCAGCCGCTATTCACCACGACGCCCCGCGCGCGCCCGGACTTCACGCGCTCTCGGGAAACCGTGACCGGCGCGCCGACGACTGTCGACGTCGTAAAAATCGCAGCCGCGTTCGCAGGCGCGTCACTCACGACCAGCGCGAGATCTTTCCCCTTGGCCTTAATCCCCGCATGCAGCCCCGCAGCGCGAAAGCCAGGGACTGGTCTCGCCTCGCGTCGAACCTTCATTTCAGCCTAGACCCCGTGGCATTTCTTGTACTTCTGGCCACTGCCACAAGGACACGGATCGTTGCGCCCGACCTTGCCGCCGGCCTGGGGTCCTGTCGCAGCACCCGCAGCAGCGGCCCCCGCGACGGGCCTCGCTGCCGCAGCGCCTGCACCCGCTCCGGCTTGTCCCGCCGGCGTCTGCTGGGCGGATTGCCCGGCCGCGGGATCCACTCGGCGCGCGGTCGCCTGAGGCTTCAAGTTCGGCCGGGGATAGTTGAAGCGGAAAACGAACTCGGCGAGCTGATCATCGATGCGCTGCTCCATCTCGCCGAACTGCGCAAAACCTTCTCGCTGGTACTCGATCTTCGGATCGCGCTGGGCGTAGCCGCGCAGATTAATCGACTCACGAAGGGCATCCATCGTATGCAGATGCGCCTTCCACTGATTGTCGAGAATCTGGAGCTGAAGATCGCGAACGATATCGTTGAAGCTCGGGTAGTTCTCGAGCGAAGCGTACTCTTCGTCCTTGAGCGCGCGGCCCTCTTCTTTCTTGGCATCCAGGAGGCGGCCGAGCTCCGCGAGCATTGCGTGACCGAGGGCATCACGATCACCGTGGCGCTCTCCGCCATTTGCGCGCGTATCCGTCAGGAAAGGCGGCTCTTCGATCGACCAGGAAACGCCAAAATGCGCTTCGATGGCATGACGCATTTCTACGTATTCATCGTCTTCGGGCTCACCGCGCTGCGGCCAATAGTCTTCGAGCAGCGAGACGACGTATCCTTCGACGCAGGCCTCGACTTCCTCTGCGCGTGCCTCGTCATCCGCAGACATCGCCGAAAGACGCCGAGCGTAGAAGGCCTGGCGCTGTTTGTTCATGACATTGTCGTAGTCGAGCAGATGCTTTCGAATATCGAAGTTCCGACCTTCGACTTTCTTCTGAGCCCCTTCGATTACGCGGGTGAGCATGCGATTCTCGATCGCCTCGCCCTCTTCAACGCCCACGCGGTCCCACCACTGCTTCACGCGGTCGGCTTCGAAAATGCGCAGAAGATCGTCTTCCAGAGACAGGAAGAACTGGCTTGAACCCGGATCGCCCTGGCGACCCGCACGGCCCCGGAGCTGATTATCAATTCGGCGACTCTCGTGGCGCTCGGTGCCCAGAATATGAAGGCCGCCCGCTTCGAGGACTTCCTTCCGCTCGGCAGCACACTGGGCCTCGAACTTTGCCAGCTGGGCTTCGTAGTTGGGATGTGCCTTATCGTGGCCGCATTGATCGAGAGCCAGCTGCTCGGGATTGCCACCGAGCAGAATATCCGTACCGCGACCCGCCATATTCGTCGAAATCGTAATCGCGCCTTTGCGCCCGGCCTGAGCCACGATCTCGGATTCTTGCTCGTGTCGCTTGGCGTTTAGAACGGTGTGCTTCACGCCCTGCTTCTTGAGCTTCTTCGCCAGCATCTCCGAAGTCTCGATCGAAATCGTCCCGACGAGCACCGGCTGACCGATTTCATGGCGCGCCTTCAGTTCTTCTACGACGGCGTCGAACTTTTCTTTCTTTGACTTGAAGACCACATCCGCCTGGTCGTCACGGAGCAAGGGGCGATGGGTCGGAATCAAAGAGACGTCGAGGTTGTAGATGCTCGCGAATTCTTCCGCTTCCGTATCCGCCGTCCCCGTCATGCCGGCCAGCTTGTCGTACATGCGGAAATAGTTCTGGAACGTGATCGAGGCGAGGGTCTGGTTCTCGCTCCGAACCTGAATGCCTTCCATCGCTTCCACGGCCTGATGCAAACCATCGGACCAGCGCCGTCCGGGCATCAAGCGCCCGGTATGCTCATCGACGATCACGACTTCCTTCTTGCCGTCGTCGCCCACCCGCACGACATAGTCCACATCGACGCGCTTCAACGAATGCGCGGAGAGCGCTTGCTGAAGCGCGTGAAGAACGGGAAGCATGCCGGGGTCAAAAAGGTTGTCGACGCGGAGCATCTTCTCGCATTTATGAATGCCCGAATCCGTAAAGGTCGCCGACTGCGCTTTTTCATCGATCCAGAAATCCCCGGTCTCCTCGATGCCCTTCGAGGGCTCGGCGGCGGAGCCCTGTTCAAGGGAGGGGATCAGGCGGTTGGCGATGGAATAGATCTGAGTGTTCTGCTCCGAGGGCCCCGAGATAATCAAGGGCGTTCGCGCTTCATCCACCAGGATCGAGTCGACCTCATCGACGATGGCGAAATGCAGCTCGCGCTGAACGCAGGAGTCCAGAGAGAACTTCATGTTGTCCCGGAGATAGTCGAAGCCGAGCTCGTTATTCGTGCAGTACGTGATGTCGGCGCGGTAGGCGGCTTGGCGCTGAGCGTCGTCGAGGCCATGAACGATCGCCCCGACCTCAAGGCCAAGGAAGCGATGAAGCTGGCCCATCCATTCGGCGTCGCGGGCGGCCAGGAAGTCATTGACGGTCACGACGTGGACGCCGCGGCCCGTCAGGCCGTTCAAATACGATGGGAGGGTCGCAACAAGCGTCTTGCCCTCACCGGTTTTCATTTCCGAGATGCGGCCTTGATGAAGGACGATGCCGCCGACCATCTGCATGTCGTAGTGACGCTGGCCGAGGGTTCGCTTGGCGGCCTCGCGCACCGTCGCAAACGCTTCGGGCAGCAGATCGTCTAGGGGCTCACCGTTCCCGAGTCGCTCCCGAAAGAGCGGTGTGCGTCCCGCAAGATCGGCGTCCGAGAGTTGAGCCAGCTCGCCTTCACGGGCATTGATCTGTTCCAAAAGAGGCAGCATCCGCTTGATCGCGCGGTCGTTACTTGTGCCGAAGACTTTGCTGAGAATGCGCTGCATGGACCCGATCCGCACCCGGCGCACACTTCGCTCATCCGAAACCGGGGAAGCGCAGTGTGGCTGAGGGAAGCCTGAGGCAGCTCAGAGTGACCTGAGACGCCCTAAAAATGAACTGAGGATGTACTGAGAACGAACGATGAACTGAATTGTGAAGCGGTACTCGAAGCTCTTAAGGGGGTGGAATCAATCAGAAAATAGAGGGTAGAAGAGCCACCCTCCGGCGGCAAACAGGGTGCAAATCGCAGACGACAAGCCCGCTTGCCCCAGAGCTCCAAAAACAAAGACCCTGATGCGCCGTGTTTCGGAGCGAATCAGGGCTGCTTTGAGAACTAGACACATCGAGCGCCGGTTCAAGGGCCGATGCGTCAAGAATCCTCTAATCGAAGATATAATCGAGGGGATTGCGAGGCTTGCCGTTCACTTCCACGACATAGTGGAGATGGGGCCCGGTGCTGCGGCCTGAACTGCCAACGGCCGCGATCTTCTGGCCGCGTTCGACGGTCTCTCCCGTCTTCACGAAAATCTCTTGCGTGTGCCCGTACCAGGTCTTCACGCCGAAGCCGTGGTCCACAACGATGGCGTTGCCGAGCGGCCCTTTTTTACCCGCGAAGCTGACCCGGCCACGGGCGGGGGAAACGATCTTCGTCCCGCCGGATGCGGCGATGTCGATCCCGTTATGCTGCTGGCTGCGTCCCGTAAAAGGCGAGACCCGGGGACCGAAGCGTGAAGTCAGCCATCCCTTTGCGGGCCAGATCGACGGACTGGAGGCAAGCTTCTGTCCCTTATCTTCGAGCTGTCCCAGTAAATCTTCGAGTGAACTCGAACGCGTTTCGGCGCCCGACGTAATCCCCATCGCAAAGTCTTCGAGGGCTTCGAGTTTCGCTACGCCCGGAACGATGCCCTCGGAACCGTCGAGTGGCTCGCCGCCCCCCTGCCCGGTCCGCGGCGTTTCTTCCATGGGGACACCGATCGGCAGAGCCGTTCCGTCCGCGTTCGTCGGCACGATCTCGGAAACATCCGCTCCGCCAATCCCCGCTGCCCCCGGCAGGTTCGCAATGATTCGAACCTTGCGCTCAAGCTCGGCGACCTTCTCAAGCTTCCCGTCCACATCCGAAAGACGCGTCTCGAAGAGCACGATCTGCTCGCGCTGTTCCGTTGCCTCGACACGAAGGCCGGCGAGTTCGGTGTTGTCCGCGCGAAGACGCCAATAATCCCAGACCGCGACCGCGCCAATTAAGATCACAACAAAGGCCGCAATCGCAGCATCCCGCACACGGCGCTTCGGAATCGAAATCTGTACGGGTCGCGCGTGCGCGTCTTTGACCCAGATAAGCGTATACGACTCCATCGTTTCTCCGTTTATTTCCACCGCCTCGTTTCGGTCCCGAATTCGGGCGAATGCGAAGCGGTTCAGCGGTCCAGCAGGACCTTATTCGGGCAGCGTCACACCAATGCGAAGCTTGCCCATCTGAATTTCGTCCTGCGTCTTCAGTTCTTGCTTTTCGACGCGCGCCCCATTCACCATGGTGCCGTTCGTACTTCCCAGGTCCTCAACGAAAAAAGACCCAAAGGCGAAGCCAATCGCCGCATGTGCACGAGAAATCGTCGCTTCCGACAGAGCCAGGTCGGCCTTGCGTCCCCGACCAATCACGATGCGCTCTCGATCAAGAAGCACTTCGAGGCCCTCATAAAAGCCCGAGAGCACAACGGCAGACGCACCAGTCGGCGGTCGTGAGTGCGGACTCGCGAGGACGGTGGCTTCTGCTTCGGCGTCGACGGACATGACTGGATGGCTTCCTCAAAAACCTGAAGGTTCTCGGGACTCATCGGCGACAAACGCATAGTTCTTGAAGTTCTGGAGTCTCGGCGGGCAGAACGGATCGAAATACCGAGTTAAAACCAACCCAATCAGGGCTGAAGCAGCGACCTTGCGTGCTCACGGGTGACTTCTGTCACATTTTCGCCGCCCGCCATCCGGGCCAGCTCGTCAATCCGTGCGTCCTCTCGGACTTCCGCGACATGGGTCCGCGTCCGCCCCTTCGTACTCTCTTTACGCACCACAAAATGCCGATCCGCAAAAGCGGCGATCTGAGGCAGATGGGTGATGCAAAGAACCTGGTGCTCGGTGGCCAACTCGGCGAGCACGCGACCCACGCGCTCCGCCACGGCCCCACCGATCCCGGCGTCCACTTCGTCAAAGACGATGACCATATTCCGGTCCGCCCGGCGCAGCGAGTTCTTGATCGCCAAGAAGAGACGCGACAGCTCTCCGCCCGAAGCCACCTTTTGGATCGGCCGCGGCGCCTCGCCTTCATTGGCCGAAAACTGAAACTGCGGGCGCTCCCGCCCTCCGGCTGCGGTCTCAAGTCCGGCAGCGAAATCCTCTCCGGCAAGCGGCGCCAAATCGACGGCAAAGCGCGCCCCCTTCATCGCCAAATCGCCCAGCTCTGCCTCCACGATCTTGGCCAGTTTCTTCGCGGCCTTCGCACGGGCCTTCGAAAGCTTGAGCGCCGCCTCGTTCGCCGCCTTCACGGCTTTCTCGCGGTCCTTCCCCAGCGTCCGGATTCGGTCATCCGCGCCGGTCAGGGATTCGATTTCGCGCTCCACTTCATCGCGATGAGCGAACATCTCCGCCACGCTCTGACCGTATTTTTTGCGCAGGTTCTCGAGGCGACCGATCCGCTCCTCCACCTTCGCCAGGCGGCCGGGGTCAACCTCGAGCCCGCCCAGATAATCCGCTGCCGAGACTGAGACATCGCGCAGCTCCGACTCCACCGCCTCGAGCCGCGCCGAAAGCGACTCGAGTTCGGGATCCATCCGAATCGCCAGCCCCAGGGCGCGCCGCGCTTCACCAATCGCGGACTCCGCAGATTCGCCGCCGCCCTCGCCGCCCAGCGCCGAAGCCACCGTCGCCATCTCTTCCGCGAGCCGCTCCGCATGTGTTAGGCGGCGATGGTCGACCTCGAGCTGCGCCACGCCGTCCGCGTCAAGATCCTCACCATCCAGCTCATCGCGCTGATACTGCAGGAAGTCGAGCCGACGGGCGCGCTCTTCTTCCGCCGCCCGCAGCGCAGCAATCTCGCGATCGAGTTCCCCCACCCGCGCCACCATCCGCGTCACGATCTCGCGCACGCTCGTTGAGTTCGCATAGGCATCGAGAGCAATCGCGTGGACCTCGGCATGCCGAAGCGCCTGAGAGCCATGCTGACTCGAAATCTCCAGCTGCCCGCCGAAGAGTTCGACTAACGTCGAAACCGGAACCAGCTGCCCGCCAACCCGCGCACGACTCCGGCCATTCGCATGCAATGTCCGCCGCACGATCAGCTCAGGCGCCTCGGCGGCGGCCTTCGCAGCCGCGGCTTTCTTACCGCCCTTCTTGGCAGGCTTTGCCGAGTCCGCGGCATCCGCTCCCGAAACGAGATTCGCGTCCGCCAAGCCGCGATCGAGGAGCGCGTCGGCGACGTCTTCATGCCCGTCCATCCGGAAGAGCGCTTCGACGACGCCCTCGTCCGCTCCGCTGCGCAGCGTATCACTCGCCGCCCGGCCGCCGGTCAGCAAAGCCAGCGCCGAGAGGATGATCGACTTCCCCGCCCCGGTCTCGCCCGTAAGCACGTTCAGCCCGGGGCCAAATTCGAGTTCGACAGACTCCACCAGAGCCAGGTTTTCAATGCGCAGCAATTCGATCATTCGGGGGGTTCCTATCCAGCGCCACAGGCCCGCGACGCACCTCCGCATGATCCCGCTTCGCGGCCCGGTACTCAAGGGCGCGGAGAGGGCTAGGATGATTTCATGAGTCCGGACGAGACCCTCGACCTATTTCCCGAACGCACCGAGCGCAAGCTCGAACCCCATGCCCCCCTCGCGGAGCGCATGCGCCCCCGCACCCTCGCGGACATGGTCGGCCACGAAGAGCAGCTCGCCCCCGGTCGGCCGCTCTTCACACTCCTCGAGGCCGGCGCGCTGCCTTCGCTGATTCTCTGGGGACCCCCGGGCAGCGGGAAGACAACGCTGGCCTGGATTCTCGGCGAGATGCAGGATGCCCGGCTGACGCCGCTGTCTGCGGTCTCCGCGGGCGTGCCCGAGATCCGGAAAGCGATTGAGGCGGCGCGGCGGACGCGCCTTCGAACGCTGCTTTTCATCGACGAGATCCATCGCCTCAACAAGGCCCAGCAGGACGCCCTGCTCCCTCACGTTGAGGCCGGATCCGTCACCCTGATCGGCGCCACAACCGAAAACCCATCCTTCAGCGTCATCGCCCCCCTCCTCTCGCGCTGCCGGGTCATCGCCCTCGACGCGCTCTCCGCGGATTCCCTCGGCCGGGTGATCGACCGCGCCATCGCCGATAAGGAACTGGGACTCGGCGCGTCGGGCCTGGAAGTAAGCGACGACGCGCGCGAGGCCTTGATCCTGGCCTCCCAAGGAGACGCTCGGCGGCTCCTCGGGATGCTCGAAGCCTCCGCGTCGGTCCACCTCTCCTCAGGGCGCCGCGCAAAGCCCCTGTCGGCGGAAACCGTTCAAGATGCCGTCGGCCGGATCGCGCTCCGCCATGACCGGGACGGCGAAGAGCATTTCAACGTCGTCTCTGCCTTGATCAAGAGTCTTCGCGCGAGCGACCCCGACGCGGCGCTTCACTATCTCGCGCGGCTGCTCGAGGCGGGCGAAGACGCGCTCTA
>JBGCEJ010000049.1:0-11016 GCA_045106235.1 Myxococcota bacterium | reverse complement strand
TTCGGTGTTGTGAATCCGCATCGGTTCGTGTCAGAATGAGGATAGGTCCCTGTTTTCGATGGGCCTTGCTGAACCCTTGCTGAAGGATCCTCTGATGATGCTGAATAATGCTGCTGCTCTTTCCCGTTCCCGAAAATCCTCCTCCTCATCGCTCAGCGCACCGACCCGGCTGCTCTTGGGTGGCGTTGCCCTCTTGGGCGCGAGCGCTCTGCTGGCCACGTCCGCTTCCGCGCTTCCGGGAATCGATTTGAGCTCCCCGGCCGAGCCGGTCGGGGAAGGGGCGTGTTCCCGTCTCGTCCAGATCAAGTACCCCTTCCTGAGCTGTGCGAACGGTGAAATCGGTCAGTCCTCCCAGAACGAGACTTGGGCGAATAGCCGGCATCTGCCGCTGCAGAGCGATTGGATCGAGGGCATCTCGAACTGGGGCCCGACCCTGAATCCCGTCGACTATATGCGAGACATGAGCGACGAGGTCGAATAGCCTGCGAAGGGAATCATGACGAAGCGCGATGCCCCTGCGACCTATCGGAACCGTGACGCGATCTTGAGCGTTCTTGCGCGCTGGCTCGAGTCGCCCGCGCGCGTTCTGGAGGTTGCGAGTGGAACGGGGCAGCACGCTGTCTATTTCGCCGAGAAGTTGCCGCATCTGCAGTGGCATCCGTCGGATACCGACCCCGAGCGCCTCGCCTCGATCGAGGCTTGGCGCGCGGAGTCGGGACTTCCGAACCTCGCGCCTGCGATCTTGCTGGATGCGGCGGACGCTTCTTGGCCGAAGTCAGCGTCCGGACCCTTCGATGCCTGCTTCAACGCGAACATGATCCACATCTCCCCTTGGAACGTCGCCGAGGGGCTATTCGCGGGCGTTGCACAGAGCCTCTGCGAACGCGGCCTACTTTTTCTGTACGGCCCTTTTCGAATCGGGGGCGAACATACTTCACCGAGCAACGCGGCTTTCGATGCAGATCTGAAGGCGCGCGATCCGAGCTGGGGCGTGCGGGATCTTGAGAAGGTCGAGGCGTTAGGCGCTGCGCAGGGGGTTTTGCTCGAGGAGAAGAACGAGATGCCGGCGAATAACTGGATGCTCGTTTTTCGGAAGATCTAGGCGCGCGGCGTTAGGGACGAGGGCGCTGAACCGCGGCGTCTTCGCGCCACATGTAACAGCTATTCGTCGCGCCGCCGATTCCCGAGACGGCGGGTTTCGGGACTTCCTTTCCGTCTGGGGTCGTTTCCCGCTCTTCGAAATAGTCGTCCATCATGGCAGCGACGATCTGCAGGAAGCCCGGTGCGAGCTGGAGCAGATGGTCGAGGAGAGCCGGCTCCGTGCTGGCATTGCCAAAGAGTTTGAAGAGGCGACCCGCGAGGCCCGGGATGAGCGGCGTGTCCTTGAGCGGAGCAACGGCATCGTGATGTGATACCCAGGGAGATCGGCCGAGGGTTTCGGCCTCCCGCGATCTTTCTTGGGTTTCGATGCTCTGGATGAGGAAGCGTTTGCGGTCGATCTCGGCGAGGGTCTTCCACTCGTGAGACAGTCGGAGCCGGTCCGTCATGCGACCGCCGGGTGGGGCGGGGCGTGACAGCGTGTCTGCGAGTTGGATCGCGACGTCGACCGTGGCCGAGTTTTTTTCGAAGCCGTCGATGAAGACGCTGCGCCGAAAGAACCGGTCGTTGAGATCGTTCCGGGTGCCTTCTTCCTGGACGCGCTCGGCTTCGAGCCGGACGCCGTGAGGAATCGTTGACGCCATGAGCTGGAACAGGGTGAGGAGATGAGAGCAGCCCCGCGGCCCGCCGAAATGAGCAGCGAGTCGCTTCGCGAATCCTGCGTCGAGTCGGTCGCCTGCGAGCTCGGGCAAGAGCGGAGCGGGGTCGCGGCAGCATTCACCGCCGGTCGCAGCGGAGGCTTCGATGGCGACGAAAGGTTGATCGACGTCGATGGATTTCATCTCGAGGGATTCGGGATCGAAATCGATGTCGATGCTCATGTTGTGAATGATGCCCGAGGGCTGGATCGCGTAGTGCGTGGGAACGAATCCCGTCTTGCGCAGGTCGATGATGTCCCCGCGCGCATGCCATAGCGTGTCCGATTTGCGAGACAGAGCCACCGTGAGGGATCGCGTATGGAGGGGAAGCCCTTGGGCGGTCAGACTCGGCAATGGAATCCTTTCTTCGAGCACCCTGATTCCGGCGACCGGATGGACGGGCGGGATCCCCGGTTTACGCGCGCGGCAGTGGGCGCCTATTCGTGTTGGTAGGTCGTGTGCGACGGCCGCCCGCGGAGAATGTTAAGCGCGCCCCAGCTCGTCACTTTCTTGAAGGCATCGGAGGCGATGAAATCCTTGAAGGATTGCTCTTCCTTCCAGCGAGAGACGATGAGATAGACGGGTTCGCTATCCGCAACTTCCTTGAAGAGCGATGAGGTGTCATGTCCGTCGATGCCCTCCATCGTGTCGAGGACCTTGGCGCAAGCGTCTTCGAAGATCTGCTCTTTGCCGGGGATGACGGAGTAGTTCATGCCGATGGTGACCATGGAGGGGGCTCCTTCTCGGGTGCTTGGACCCGCTGAGATTTGTCGGGCGCCAAGCATAGCCGCGGGGCGCCACGCGGGAAGCCGTCTCCGCCTGCAAAAGGGTGCTGCCCGCGGGGATCCTGACATCGGAGCCGCTCGGCTGGACAAGAGTGTCTGATTTATCCGACACTGCAGTGATCGAGCTGCAGCTTGGAGACTGCACCTTGGGGCTCTCGGGGAGCTGAGCGAGGGGAGAGGCCGTTCAGACTTGGGCACGCTGCTTGCTCTATCCCTGGGCATGGACCGATTGCTTCACCGCCGAAATTGTAAACCCGATGCCTGGAACGTCTCTGCTTCCAGGGGAGATCCGTTGATGCGCGATGGCCGAAAAATGCTCGACGATCTTCGCGATGTCTTCCAGGACGGCATCGATGATCTCGAGAAGAAGGGCGGGCGCCATCTCGACCGCGCCGCGGAACGGGGACTCGATGAGGCTTCCCGTGCCGTTGATCGGGCCAAGCGTCGAGTGCATTCGAAGAAGGGGCGACATCGTCGGAGCCGGGGGCGGGGTCGCTCGGCACGCCGGGCAGCCCGCGAGGCGGCTGAGGGGCTTAGTCCCGAAGAGCGCGAGCGAATGAAGCTCGTTCGCCGTGCGCGCCGGCGCGCGAATCAACGCATCGGCTTCATCACCCATTTCGGAACCTACGTCGCAACCCTGGCGATCGTCCTCCTGGCGACCCGCAGCTTGCGCGTTGTGACCTTCATCGCGCTGGGTTGGGGGATCGGAATCTTCATGCATTACCTCTTCGCGATGTCCGCGCCGAAGCTGCGCGATCGCTGGGTCGAAAAAGAAGTGGGGACGCGGGCGGCCCGGGACGTACGGACGGAGCGACGGGAAGTGGGAACCCGAAGTCGCCGCAGCCTCGAAGATCTTTCCGCCTCGATCGCTCATGAAATCCGGAACCCGATCACCGCGGCCAAGAGTCTGGTTCAGCAGATGGGCGAAGATCCTGCATCGGACGAAAACCTCGAGTACGCAGGCCTCGCTCTCTCGGAGCTCGACCGGGTTGAACGGTCAATCTCGCATCTGCTGCGTTATGCGCGAGACGAGGAGCCTCGGTTTGAGGCTTTGCATTTGCGGACGGTGGCGACGGCCGCTGTCTCTGGGCTTCAGGATCGCGCAACCATCCAGGGTGTCGATCTTCGCATCGACTTCGAAGGGCAGGGGGAAATGCGTGGGGACGGCGAGAAGCTTCGGCGGGTGATCGAGAATCTGATCGCGAATGCGATAGAAGCGGCGGAGACCGCTTCATCAAGCGGAGCGGACGCGTCCCGGTTGACGCCGCGGGTCGATGTTCAGGGCGGTGAAAATCTAGCGGGAGACGAGGTTTGGCTTCGCGTTTTGGATAATGGTCCCGGGATTCCTGCGGATGAGATCGAGCGTGTTTGGAGCCCCTTCTTTACGACGAAGGCTACTGGGACCGGGCTTGGCCTGGCGCTCTCGCGGAAGACCGTCGAGGCCCATGGCGGCCGAATTGAAATTCACTCCGAGGGTGAGCAGGGATGTGAGTTCGTGCTGGTCTTTGCGAAGGATCCCGCTGAAATGAATGCTCCCGAAGGGGGAAACGCATGACCGCAGCCAATCAAACCGGTTTCGCTTTGGGGCCCGCAGGTGCGGGCGTGGGCGTGGGCGAGGACGCAGGCGCAGGCAAGGGAGAGCCGAATATGTCGAGAGAATGGCGTCACCGATTCGAGGGCCATCCGAAATACTCAGGCTGGCACGATCCGATCGCCGGCGTCGACGAAGAACTGGCCGCGACCGAAAAGGATGAGCTGGCTTCGCTTGATGAGTCGCTTCTCAGCGACGAAGAGCGCGACTTTCGGAAAGCCAAGAAACGAGCGGACCAGAAAATTGCACTCTCTCGCGCGGCTGTGCGTGCCGGGCTGATCACGCTCCCGCTGCTGTTTTTCGTTCCCTTCTTTGGTGTCCTGGCGCTGATCTATTTCGGCGTCGGGATCGGTCGTCGCGCATTCAAGATCATGTACGAGCCGAAACTGCGCGAGCGTTTTCTGAAGGAGGAGGTCAAGCGGCAGGTCTCGAAACGGGTGAGCCATGAGCGGCGGAATCTCGAAGGGGAGCATCATCGCTCTCTCGAACAGCTCTCGGCTTCGATCGCCCATGAAATTCGAAATCCAATCACCGCCGCGAAAAGCCTCGTTCAGCAGATGGGCGAGGATCCCGGGAGCGTGGATCAGGTTGAGTACGCGCGGGTTGCTGTGAACGAACTGGAGCGGGTGGAGCGTTCGATTTCCCACTTGCTCCGTTTTGCGCGGGAAGAGGACGCGCATTTTGAGCCGATCGTTCTCGAGGACGTACTTGAGTCGGCACTCGAGACGTGTCGCGAGCGTGCGGAGCGCGGCGGGGTCGTCGTAACTCGGCAATTCGATGTCTCAGGTCAGGTCGAGGGCGACTCAGATCAACTGCGCCGTGTCGTGATCAACCTCGTTTCGAATGCGCTGGATGCCCTGGAAGACGCGGTCGCGCGGACGCATCTTGAGAAGCCGGAGGTTCGTGTTTCGCTGGGTGCGAATCTCGCGGGGAACGAAGTCTGGATCCGAATCGCGGACAACGCGCTGGGCATCGATGAAGAAGCGCGGGAGCGGATCTTTGATCCCTTCTATACCTCGCGCGAGGAGGGGACGGGGCTTGGCCTCGCGCTATGCCGCAAGATCATCGACGAGCATGGCGGCGCGATTGAGGTTGCGACGGCGTCTGGGGAAGGAACTGAGTTCTTGCTCACACTCCCCCGTCGAGGCGCGCATCGAGGCGCAAAATGACAGCGCGCATCCTGGTCGTCGAAGACGAACATGCGATCCGGCTCGCCTTGCAGGGCTTGTTGCGGCGAGAGGGGCATTCCGTCGAGCTGGCGGAAAGCGGAGACATCGCGATTGAGAAGCTGCGCGAGGACGCTTTTGATCTCGTGATTACCGATCTCGCCCTCGGGCGCGGCTGTTCAGGAATGGACGTGCTGCTCGCTGCGAAGCGCGAACGTCCCGAAACCGGCGTCATCATGATCACCGCGCATGGCAGCGAGAAAATTGCAGTCGAAGCCATGAAAGGCGGCGCAGATGACTACGTTCCTAAGCCTTTCGATAACGATGAGCTCCGTGTTGTCGTAGCGCGCTCCTTGGATCGACATCGCTTGGAGCGCGAAAACCGGATGCTCCGTGAACAGCTGCAGAGGGACTACGGCTTCGATTCGTTGATCGGTTCGGGGGCGGCGATGCGTCGGGTCTTTGAGACGGTCCAGAAAGTTGCGGAGACGGACCTTTCGGTTTTGATTCGCGGCGAGAGCGGAACGGGCAAGGAACTGGTTGCCCAGGCTTTGCATAACTCGAGTTCGCGGCGGGCTGCGCCTTTTGTTGCAGTGAACTGCGCGGCGATCAACCGGGAGTTGGTGGAGAGCGAACTCTTCGGTCATGAAAAGGGCGCCTTTACGGGAGCGGATCGTCGGCGGATCGGTCGCTTCGAAGCGGCGGATGGCGGCACGATCTTCCTCGACGAGATCGGCGATATGGCGCCGGAGACCCAGGCGAAGGTTTTGCGAGTTCTCGAGGAACGAGAACTCGAGCGCGTGGGCTCGACGGAGACGATCGAGGTCGATGTCCGCGTCGTGTCCGCGACGCATCGCGATCTTGAGGAAGAAGTGCGGGCGGACCGGTTTCGGGAGGATCTGTATTACCGACTCCGCGTCGTCGAGATTGAACTGCCAGCACTCCGCCAGCGCATCGAAGATCTGGCCGCGCTCTCGGACCGTTTCCTTTCGCAGGTGGCGGACCGCTTGGGTCGAGAGAAAAAGAGGCTTGGGCCGACCGCGCTTGCGCGGCTCTCTCGACATGTTTGGCCGGGGAACGTGCGGGAGCTGCGGAACGTACTTGAGCGGGCTGCTGTGCTCGCCGCCGAAGAAGAGATCGCAGAAGCGGATCTTCAGCTCGGGGATTCGAGCGAGATGCATGACGTTATGGCCCCCGATTTCGATCTCCCCTTCGCCGAGGCGAAGAAGCAAACGGTCGAAAGCTTCGAGCGGCAGTATCTGTCCGAGGCGCTTCGGGAGCATGAGGGGAATGTGTCGCGGACTGCGAGCGCGATCGGCATGGTCCGGCAGAGCCTGCAGCAGAAAATTCGCGAACTCGGTCTGAAGGCCGATGAGTTTCGCCGCCGCGCCCGAGAGTAGCGGCCGAAAATTTGCGCTTCGGCGCATGAACGATACGTGTCTAAGTTGTTAGTCGCGTGCGAAGCGCCGGTATCCGGCGAAGGAGGATCTATGTCCAATCGAAAGCCCAGTATGGTCAATCGAATGCGAAGCTTGTTTCGGGGTCTTTTTGGATCCTGGGTGCGCGAGCGGGAGCAAGAGGCGCCGGAAGTCGTTTACGAACAAGCGATCGCAGAGCGTGTGCGGCAATACCGCGAGCTGAAAGATGCAGTGGCCGGGATCTTGTACATGCGGAACAAGGTCGAGAGCGAGATTGCGGAACGGCGCGCTGAAATCGCTCGGCTGCATGACGATGTGCGGCGTGCAGTTCGCCGGGGCGAAGAGGAAACGTCGCTGACGCTGATCTCTCATAAGCAGGCGCTTTTTGAAGACCTGGAACGGTCGGAGCTTGAGCTGCAGCAGATTCGGGCGCAAGCAGAGGAGGCGAAGGCCAACCTGGTTCGCTTCCGAGAGGAGATCCGTTCGCTGGTCCGAGAGAAGGGGCGGATGCTCGCCACGTTGGCGAATGCCCGCGCGCGCCGACGGCTGCAGTCCGCAATTGAGGGACTTTCGGTGGATGCGGAGATGGACGCGCTCGAGAATGTGCGGGAGCACGTCACCCGGATGGTGATGTCGAGTGAGGTCAACCAGGAGCTGGGCGAAGACGGCGATGCCTTCCGAGTGAAGCTGAAGGGCTTCCGAGACGAGGCGCGCCGGGAGTCGGCACGATCTGAGCTGGAGAGTCTGAAAGAGGAGATGTTCGCGAATACGATTCCTGCGGAAACGATTTCTCGCCGGGAGACGGTGCCCTCGCACCAAGCCGCCCGAGCGACGGCCGCGGGCTGAAGGACGCAGGGGGAGCGCTCAGGCAGGTCCCTGCGGGGTTGGTCGGTTCTGGAGGCCGCTGCGGTTGACCCCGCGGCGGCCTCTCGCTAAAAACTGCCTTCTCGCAAAGCGAATTTCCCCGCGCTCTCAGGTCGTGAACCGGAGCGCGAAGACTATTTTGGAGCAAGCCCAGCTATGGCACGCGCATGCGCCCTGACCGGCAAGAAAGTTCAGTACGGACACAACGTGTCCCACTCGAAGCGAGCGACGAATCGACGCTTTGAGCCGAATATTCAGACCGTCCGACTTCAGTCGGAAGCCCTCGGACAGCGTATCTCGCTGAACGTTGCGGCGCGCACGCTGCGCACGGTGAATAAGAAGGGTGGCCTCGACGGATTCCTTCTTGGAACCGACGACGCCAAGCTCGTCCCCGGCGCGCTTCGCCTCAAGAACAAGATCCGCCGAAAGCTCTCCGGCAAATAGGTCGGTTCGCTCGGCCTCGCCGAGTCCCTTCTTCGCCCCTTTTCCAGCGCCTTTTTCAGTCCCATTGTAGGGCGGCGCAGAGCTGCGCCCGCGGCCCCTGTTGTTAGGCGAGGCGTTAGCTTTCGCTGATCGCGGGTTCGATCCAAATCGGGGACGTCCACGCCCTCTCCTGAATCGTCTTGGGAACGCCGGGGTCATCGCAGGCACTCGGCCGCGGAGCATCCGCTGGCAAGGCCAGGCATTCGCGCCAACTCCAGCGGCAGCTGGGGTTCTCCACCGCGCGGACGTAGTAGGCCGCGGCCCGCGTCGGATCAAAATGCGGATCGGTCCAAACCGCGCAGAGTTCCCCATGCCCTGACCCTTGGGGCTCGCAGGTATCGAGATCGACCGATGCCGGCGCCGAGGCCGGCGCGGGCGCTCCATTCGCCGTGGCAGTCGGGGCTTTCCGGCCGGCGATATCGTGCACTTCCTGATGGAACTCGCCGTCTTCGCCATGCCAGACCTTGATGATCTGGAGCCGGTCAAGGAGGCCGCCCGGATGACCGGGGACGCCGACATCGCGGGCGACGCTGGCCGCGAACTTGGGAGCGCGCCCTGATTGCGCGGGACTCTCGAGGACCGAGCCCATGGGAACGCCTTCGGCATAACCCGTCGCTACGAAATTCGGTCCCTCGCAAAGGTCATCCGGAAGATCCCATCCCGCGAAGAAGCGCGGCGCGAGCCGCGGGCCGCTGGTTGCGAATGTCTCGCGTCGTTTGATCGCGTCGAAGAGGCTTGAACGTGAGTTCTCCTCAGACCAAACGCCCATCAGACCTCCGGGATTTCGGGCGATGTTGCCGTTCCCGCCGAAGCCGGGTTTTTGGCTGAGGCGTTCTTCGGGGGTCGTGTCCTTGGTGGCGCAACAGCCTTGGAAACTATATTCCGCAACATCGCCCGGCGTCGCGTTATGCGTGTCGGTACTCCCCACGAAGCCAAACTGAAATGGATTGACGCCGATCTTTTCTTTCTCGCGGAGACCCTCGATCAGCGCATAGCGTGCGAAATCAGTGCGCGACTGACAGCCGCGTCCGGCGATGGCGCCGATTCCCGTTCCTTCCTTGCAGTCCTCGGGGAACTCGCCCGCGAAGCTTCGGATTTTTTCAAACGTGCAGAGTTCGTCTTCCCCGCCGAGTACGCCGTAAAGGCCATTGCGGCATTCGGATTCACCTTTGATCTGCATGATCTCGACGACAGGTTCGAACCGGCTGCGGAGTCGGGCCTGGCGACGCTGCTCCTCACGGTTTTCGCGCCGCCATGAAATTTCAAAGAGGCGACCGTTGGAGACGTTGGCGTTATGCGGAATTGTCACCGCTTCGCAGCCGCCGCCGGGGATTGCATTTGTGCAGACCGCATCGAGCTGATCCCATAGGTCGACGGCGTCCGGCGTTTCAAGGGAAGAAATCGGAAGCTCGGGGACCTGTTCGTTCTTGAAAATCACATTTCGATGGATCTTCGATTGTCCCGCGGAGTAGGAATGTTCCCAGCCGTGGAATGCGGTGAAGGCGCAGGCGGTTGTTGTGTCGTTCCAGCGTTCGGTGGCCGCCTGGGTGCTCTGCCAAGCCGACAAGAGAGACGCTCGGCACCAGGCGTCGTCGTCGCCGCAGATCTCTTTTGCGCGGCCGCTGATGCCGATGACGCCGGTCATTCGGCCGCCGAGCTTCATTCCCGGCAGGATGGGCTTGAACGGGATCTCGCCGCGAAAGGACTGGCAGCGTTCGGTGTCATAGGAAGGAGAGCCCGGGGTTGAGCAGAGGCCGACTTCGCCGATCCATTCCGCGTGATCCGTCACCGCGGCGAAATCGAGGGGGCGTTCAAGTTGAGCCCGGCGGGTGCCGCGCCCCGAAGCGTCGAAAGGACCGAGTCCGATGGCTTCGCCCCGGGCGAAGCGGTAGGCATCGTCGGGGGTGCCGAGCATGTCGCGGGACCGCGCGTCCATTGAATGCCGGGTGTGGACATGGAGGTCGCCGAAGAAAGCCTGTCGCTCGGGCTCGAAATGAGAGCAGGTGATTTCGGCTGCGCTGGGCCGGGCGAGGGCGGGCGCACCGGCGGGCTCCCAAGCATCCGCTGCGGGGCGCATCAAAAGAAGGCTCGTGCATGAAACGATGAAGAAGAGTGAGGCGAAGAGAATGGCGAGTCGCATGGTGAGTCTCCCTGCCGAGAGTCTCGCGAATCGGGCCCCAAAACGAAAACGAGGAGCCCGGGGGCTCCTCGTTCAGGTACTTCGGAAAGCGAAGAAGAAGACTTAGTCCTTCTTCTTGTCGCTGCCCGTGCCGTATCGCTTGCGGAAGCGATCGATCTTTCCGTCGGCGTCGAGCTCTCGCATCTTGCCGGTCCAGAAGGGATGGCTGACGGACGAGATTTCGAGTCGGACGACGGGAACTTCGATGCCGTCGACTTCGCGCGTTTCCTTGGACGTGACCGTCGAGCGGGATTCCCACTCGTTGCCCGTCGCAGAGTCGACGAAGATGACCTTGTGATAGTCGGGATGAATTTCAGGCTTCATTGGAATCTCCTACCAGCTCGACTTGCGGACGCCCGGCAGCTGTCCGCGGAGCGCGAGCTCGCGAAGGGCGATGCGGGAGATGCCAAATTTGTTGTAGTAGGCCTTCGATCGACCCGAGATGGCGCAGCGATTGTTCTTGCGCGTCGGGCAGGAGTTTCGGGGCAGCTTCGCGAAGGCGTTCTGCACCTCGATCTTCTCTTCGATCGAAACGTTGGGGTCTTTCAGCTTCTTGCGAAGCTCCGCTCGGCGCTCGGCGTACTTGTCGATGAGCTGAAGGCGGCGGTTATCTCGGTTGATCTGCGATTTCTTTGCCATTGGGCAGTGCTGCTCCTGGGGCCTGTCATCAGACCCGAATTCGGTCTCTCAGAGGCGCGGAAGAGTACGGGGCTGGCTCTCTTGTGGCAAGACGC
>JBGCEJ010000048.1:0-11662 GCA_045106235.1 Myxococcota bacterium | reverse complement strand
TCAATCATGCGGGTCGTGTCGCCGAAGTAGAAGGACTTCGGCGTCGCGCCATCGACGTTCCGGGTCTGGTGGACTCGACGTGCCGGATCGACGTAGCCACTCGAGTTGCCGTTCAATGCGTAGTCGAGTTCCGTCGCGAAGGCGCCTGCAGGTGGGTTCAAAGTCGCCGCATTTGTTACGTAGGGCGAATACCGCCGACGGACCTCACCCGAGGGTCCGTATTCGAAATGCCGAACAACGACGGTCTCGATTTGCCCAGCCACGCTCTGCTCATTCGTCGTGAACCGCTCACGCCCAAGCGCGTCCCAATAAGACCGGGTTACGAGATAACCCTTGGGTGCGCGAGGCTCCCTACGCCGAAGCTCGACATGGTTCAGGCGATCCACGGGCGCATTCGCTCCCGGCGTACCGTAGACATAGCGACTCTCGGAGCTGCCCTTGAAGCCTTCGCCAAAGCAAGAAGTCCCGGGCTCGAAAGTACAGAGCGCTCGGCCTTGGTCGTCGAAAATCGTCCCTGAAACATCTCCCGCTACCTCCCCATGGACGCCAATCGTGCGCCGTACCCGGCCGTTTCGGAAATCCGTCGCGCGCTCGATTCGCTGGTTCACGAATTGACCCTGCGCATTCGTCGTGGTCGCTGCATTTTCGGCGGTCGGATAGAGACGGAAGTCGCCGGAAAATTCGAAGGTCGTGGGCTCGCGGGAAAGGGGGAGCGGCACGGCCATGCTTGTAATGTTGCCGGGCCCGTTCGCTCCGCCTTGGTCGTACGTGAAGACGCGCTCTGTCCACGCCGCGGGCGCCTCGCTCACACGCTGCCTTTCGAGCGTGAGGTTGCCGCGGGCGTCATAACCGTACTCGACTTCACTCACGCGTTCTGAGACGCCTGCGGCGTTGACGTACGTCGTCTCAACGCGGAGAGGTCGATCCCAAACCGGAGCGCCTTCACTCCCAGACATGATCGGATCCGCATAGGCCGTCTCGACCTGCTTCTTGCCGACTGGCTCCGCATCACACACCGAACTCACCGGCCCCGCGCCCTCACAGCCCATAGAACAGGCGGAATGCACGCGGGTCCGGGGGTCTGGCTCTCCGCCTAGGTCGAGAATTGAGCTGCGATGGACGACGCAGCGATCCGCGTAGGACATCCCCGCGCTTTCAAACTGCGGATACAGCACGAATTCTTCGACGCGCTGCTCCTCCACGTAAATCTGGGTACGCGGCCCATCCGCGACAGAGCCCCAGCTAAATTCGGTCCGTGAAAGGAGGTCGACACCGCCCACAAAGACTTCCTCTCTCGCCGTCTTGCCTCGGAAATCGTCATCCTGCAAATATTCGTAGCGACGACGCGTGCCGGTCGAGGCGGGCCCTTCAAAAACGTCCACCGATGCGAAGCCCCGAAACTCCCGGGAGACGGGATCAAAAAGGCCGCCTTCGTAGGCGATGCTTCGCACCTGTTCATGTCCACTCGCGAGACAAGGATTCCCAGCGAGGGTGAACCAATCCATCGGCGTCGCATCGCAAAGCCCGTCCGTCTCGCGCAAACCCGTCACGACCCAAGTCACGAAGGGCATGCGTGGGA
Source organism: Myxococcota bacterium (assembly GCA_045106235.1). Classification (GTDB taxonomy): domain Bacteria; phylum Myxococcota_A; class UBA9160; order UBA9160; family UBA4427; genus UBA4427. The sequence continues at coordinate 10,083 of JBGCEJ010000048.1, read as the reverse complement.
TCTCGCCCGGACCGCCGACGAACCGGCTGCTCGGCGCGTAGGCGAAATGCGTAATGCCGCCGACCCCATCATGGAAGCGCGTCAGAAGTCGAGGCCTGAGCTGCTCCCCCGCCTCATCTTCGAAGCGGAAAGCTTTCACCTCCCAGCGATCCCCGGAGCTGCTCCCAAAGGTCCGCACCCGCTCGGCCAAACCATCCGCATCGATATCCAGAACCGTCGCATGCAGGTCACTGCGATCCCCCGGCTCCGTATGAGCAAAAGAACGGCCCATGAAATCGCCGACCGACGGAAGCACCTCGCCGGGCCGAACCTCACCAAGATGCGCGCCCAACCCGTTCAAACCCTGCATCTCGTTGAAGGCCGGAGAGACCACATTCAAGGCGCCTCCAAATCGGCCATCGCCTTGGTTGTAGAGAACGAACCAGTCATCCGAACCGTCATAGGGGTAGCCACTACTCACCCAGTCGACGCGACCGTCGCCATTCACGTCGACGAAGTCGCGGTAGGTCCGTGTGAGCTTGGCCGTTGAATCCTCCCAGGTTCCGCGAAGCCGACTGGCGCTCCGATTCCCACCGCGCCAGATCGGCGCCGGGGAATAAACAGGCGGCGCGAATCCCGATCCCGTATTCAGCCGAACCGAAAGCGCGCCCACCAGCGCCCATCCCGCCGGAAGCGCCGATCCATTCCCGCAGATCTCGGCCTGGGTCGAACCATTCCCGTTCGGACAAAGATAGATTTCATCCTCGAGGGCATGGGGTCCGTTGAGTGCCCCGTCCGGCGCAACCGCGAAGTAGACGTGCGGCATGCGCGATGAACCGTTCAGCGGATTCGAATGCGAAGGCGCCGCGACGCGGTCCGGCAGCCCGTCATTATTGACATCAATCAGTGCACGCTCATGGTCCGCGTTTACCCCGTCATAAGACGAGTACGAGAGCAAATCATCCATCGCCGAATAGACGAGCGGAGCCGTCTCGAACCCGCTCCCCGTATTGAGGAAGACTTCCCACTCCTCATCGTCACCGACCCGAAGCAGATCCGGCAACCCGTCCGCGTTCATGTCCATCAGATCCGCCAAAAGCTGACTGCCCCGATTTCCGGAGTTCGTTCGGCGCAGGGGCAGATCTCCGGGGTTATTCCATATCTCCGGCTGATCCGAAAAGCCACATTGATAGGCCGCGCTACAGCTTCCCGGATAAACATGGATCGCACTCTGCCCGATTAAACGACGAACGAGGTCTGGGATACCGTCCCCGGTCAGGTCGAGGGTCAGGAAGCGGTCAGCCCCCTCGACCACTCGACTAATCCGATTGAGGTTCAGTCCCGGAATATCCGGGGTCGACCAATTCCCTCCGGAACGATCGCAGGGTTCGTATTCCGAGAACTGGAGTGACGAAACATCTCCGTACGCCGCATGCCAAGACCCCGAGTTCACGCAGAGCCGATCGAGCAAGCCGTCTCCGTTCAGATCCAGCAGACTCATGGTCGTGCCGTAGCGCCGCGTAATGCCCAACTGCCCCGCGTCTTCTACCACCTCACTCATCGAATCCACCAGCGTTGGTTCCGACGTCGAGTAGTCGAAGCGCCGCGTCGGCATCCCCGTCGCCGCCACCGCCGACAGCATGAATTCCTGGGTCACACCCGCGTCATCGAAGCTCAACTCATATTCTCGGATCAAGGAGAACGGGGCGTCGACCCTTTCGCGCCCTTCCACGCGAATCCGCTTCAAGCGATGGCCCAGGGTCTGCTCAACGCCCGAAGTAAAGCTCCGCATCAACGGCTTCCCGAAGGGCGCGATCGCTTCAGACTCGATCAACACGCGGTATGGATGCGGGATCCCCGCATCGGCATTCCCGCCGTATTCGACGGCGACCGGCCTCGGCGAATTCCCGGACTTTTCGTACATCACTTCGACCAGATTTCCGTTCGGATCCTCGACCCGCGTGAGATGCCAGGCCGTCGTGAATGCGCAGCCCGCCACATCATGAAACGCATCGCCTCCCGAGAAGACCCGGGACGCCTCCGAGCCACCGAACGTGTACGTCACGCCTTCCCGCGTACGCACTTCCCAGGTATTCGCCGCCCGGTCTGGCAGCGCCTCCGTGTATCCCTCATCCACCTTCAGCAAATAACGATCAGGCGAAGCCTCCACGAGTTCGTTCGCCGAAGCGCTCAGCGAAACCACATAGCGATTCATCTCCGCGCCGTCGCAGGTCGGCACACCCCGATTCGTCGCCCGCGTGAGCACCCCCAAAGGCAAGGCCCAACCAAAGCCCGCCGACGAAAGCCCGGACTGACTCGAATATCCAAGCGAGAGACTCGGCGTAACCAAAGCCCGACCCGGCGGGACCAAAATCGGAACACGCGCCGAAGCCGCCCCCGTAAAGAAATTGGCGCTCGCATCCGCACTCGCATTCGCGAATGGACTCGACTCGCCGCCGCCCTCCCCCACCATCGCCCTCGCAGGCCCGCCCGCGATCCAGACGGAAAAAATCACCAGCGTCAAAAGAATCCAAGTGCGTGTTATGCAATCCCAAAGCGAAGAGACGCAGAAGGACTCACGTGCGGCCAACGACATACAACACCCCCGAAACGAAAAGCGGCTGCGCCACTCATCGATTCATCAACCGGGGTGAAATTGCGAAGAACGGGACGGAACGCGCCTCAGCCGGGTATCGCTGAGCTTGGGAGCGCGGGCTTCAACTGGAATAACACACGGATCGAGTCAGGGGACACCTCGACGGTAAACGTGCCGAAAATTGGAGAATTCCCGAAACGCATACCCAGGGGCGCATCAAGAGGATCTCAGGCGGACGAGAGCCAATGCAAGCCGGATCCGGCGCATGAAAACCTCACAGAAGACTCGAACCTCATGTTATTCTCGCCTTACGAGGCTCTCCGCTGACCTGGTTTTCACCACGCGGAGACGCCCCAATAGACAAACCACTGGGAAGTGAGGATGACCAAAATGCGAGCACTGACTTACGGCACGAGCATGGTTGCGGCAACACTCTTGGCCTTGTCGACATCGACCGCGGGTGCCGTCACTTTTTCTGTGACGGAATTCTCTTCGACGCTCGGCGGCGACGGATACGCGATGAATCTCGGAGAAGAGTTCACCCTCGGCATCCGGGTCAGCGCCGATGCAGATGTGCTTTCCGGACTCGGCGCTTCGATCTTTGGATACGATGATTCAATCGTTGAGTTCGTTTCAGGAGAGGCCGTCGACTCAATTTTTCACCAAGTAGCGATTCCGAATGTCGGCGCCTTCAACGGCCTCACGAATCTCGCGAGCGGCACCCTCGCGGAATCTTCCATCGGCTCCTTCGGTCCCCGCGTTCAGATCTTCAATGGTGTTTCCCTCTCCTCATATTCCGCCCAACCTCTTGACCCGGGGCTCGATGGCGAGGTTGGAGCCGACGACGCTCAATTCCGGGTCACCTTCCGGATGATCGGCCTTGGCGTCACTACGCTGCAGATCGGAACGGGTTACGAAGGCGATGCGGTGGTCCTGCCGGGGGGCACAACGATTCAGGCTGCGGGCGCGACCGTCGCTGTTGGGATCATCCCCGAACCCGGCACGGCCCTCCTGATGGGCCTCGGGCTCGCGGGGCTCGCCGCACGACGCTCGACCGTCCCGCCGCGCTGAACTCGCGGCGCCAGACGCACTATCCTTCTCATTCAGGAGGACTCATGGGCGCGTTCCGGTTCAGCGATTCGATCGACCAGCTTCATGAACGGGCCAGCGCGGCGCGCGGCCTGAGCGATTTTGGCGAAGACGACTGTCGGCCGGCGCTCGAAGTCCTCTGTGCATCCCTCGATGAAGACGCCTCCCTCACTCCCGTCGGCGAATTCGCGTTTCAGTCCATGATCATCGATGCACTCGAAGCGCGATTGCTTGTCGAGCGCGGATGGAAGGAGAATCCCGAGGCGGCGGAAAGCGAAATTCGCCGCCCCCTCTTCATCATCGGCCTCCCCCGAACCGGAACGACTGCCCTCCACCATCTCCTCAGCCAGGACCCCAACCTGCAGGCCCTCGAACATTGGCTGCAGCGTACCCCGAAACCCCGCCCGCCCCGCGCGGACTGGAACGCAGACTCGGATTTCCAAGCCGCTGCCGCCCGCGTCGACCTACTCTTCGAACGCAGCCCCGAAATGCGCGCGATCCACGAAATCGAAGCTCATCTCCCCGACGAATGCTGGAACACCTTCGCCCAGAACTTTGCGCATAGCTCCTATGAAGCGAACGCCGACGTTCATTCCTACGCCAAGTCGTGGGCCCAGGCCGATATGCGCCCCACCTATCAGCGCCATCGGCGAACGGCGCAGCTCCTCGGCCTGAACGAACCGAGCAAGCGCTGGCTCTTTAAAGACGCGACGCATCTCTTCTCGCCGGAAGCGCTCCTCAAAATCTACCCCGACGCGATGATCGTCCAGACCCACCGCGATCCCGTCCCTGTGATCGCCTCGGTTCTTAGTCTCTGCTCAAGCTCTCGTGCGCCGCTGAACACATCGTTCGACGCGAAGGCTTTCGGGCGCTCGACCCTTGCGCTCTGGGAGCGAGGCATTTACGCGATGATGGACGAGCGTGAGCGGCGCGCGGCACAGCTCTCCAGCGAAAGAGCCGAAAAAGGCGAAAGAGCCGAGGGACAAGCCGCGCCGCCCGCGAAGCAGTTCTACGACCTCTCCTTTGAGCAGATCGTCTCGGATCCGCTGGAAGCAATTCGCGGGATCTACGCGCATTTCGAGCTCGAATACAGCGAATCAGCAGATCAAAACATCGCTCGGTACAGGAAAGAGAACCCGAAAGGCAAGCATGGCGAGCACAACTACACGCTTGAGGAATGGGGCCTTGACGGGGAGGAAATCCGCGAGCGGTTCCAAAGGTACAGCGACGCATACCTCCCCGCCCGACGTTAGTCCAACACGATGTCGGCAATCTGCGCGCTGAGGCCGGATCTACCTCAGACGCTTCTCATCGACCCGCGGCGCTGACCTAGATCGAGGGACGCCTCATCGCGAGCCCCATCAAGCCAAGGCTGATCAGGATCGCCGAGGAGGGCTCTGGAATCACCGCAATGAATGCTTCCGTGAATCCACTCGGATTTGTGCCGTAGCCAACAATCGCTTTGCCATCCGCTGAAACGCCCCGCGCTTCACTCAACTGCCAGCCTGCGAGATCAACCCCGAGAGATGTCAGCAGAACTTGCAGGCTCGTCATCCCGGTATTCGCATCCCAGACGAATGCCTCGAGTCCTGCTTCGGAGGTCGCGAGACCCACCACCGTCGAACCATCCGCGGACACATCCGCCGCAATGCTGAGGAAGTTCCCTCCTGGCAAATCCCCGAGACCTTGCAAACCATGAACGGCATCCCAGACAAAGGCTTCCGAGCCCGATCGCGAACGCCCTCTGCCCACAACCGTGGAGCCGTCTTCGGAGAGACTGCGCGCTTCACTGTCAAACCTGCCGCCGGGAAGATCCCCAGCCCTTGCATTCCGCTCTCCGCATCCCAAACGAAGGCTTCTAAACCGCGCGTTGAGCGTGATTGTCCCACAACCCGACTTCCGTCCGCCGAGACACCGAGCGCCGCGCTAAAGAACTCCTCTCCACCGAGGGCCCCAAGACCCTGCAGGCCCGCCTCTTCATCCCAAACGAAGGCTTCGAACCCGGGATCCGAAAAGGCTCGCCCGACGACGGTCGAACCGTCTGAGGAGACCCCAATTGCGGTGCTGTTGATGAAGCCTCCCGGAAGATCTCCAAGACCTAGCATTCCGCTTTCTTCTTGCCAGACGAAGGCCTCGCTTCCCGCGATCGGAGAACCGACTCCGACGACGGTCGAACCGTCCGAGGAGACACCTATCGCCTGACTAGACAACACACCGCCCGGCAAATCTCCGAGGCCAATCAGGCCTTGCTCTGCATCCCAGACGAATGCCTCAGCTCCCGAACTGGAGCTCGCCCGCCCTACGACGACACGCCCGTCTCCCGAGACGCCATGAGCAGCGCTCGAAAACAGCCCTCCTGGCAAATCCCCAATCGCGGTAAAAGATGCCTGCGCATGAAGGACTCCAGGAGCCAAAGCAAGACTCGTCACGAAAAGCAGACAAATCGCTGGAAGCATCAGTTGTACAGCGGAAGAGAAGCAGCGCATGAGCGTTCCTTAGAGTCGGCAATCTACCGATAATGGCTCATCTGCATAACATTAGTCAATCCAAGAGACGCGCCTAACCCCCGAATCCACCTGACGGATCGGAGCCGGGCGAGGCGTACATGTGGTACGTCGAGAGAGTTTCGAATCCCATCCGCTCGTAGACCGGCCGGCCCATTAGCGAGGCCTGAAGGCTCGCGAATCGCGCGCCCCGACGCGCGCCCTCGTGGACGCATGCCCAGGTCAGCGCCGCCCCGAAGCCCCGCTTCCGATAGGCCTCAGCCGTCGAAACCATATAGATCCCCGCGACGCGGTTCGTCATACTGAGCAGCGCGGTCGACACGGGCGCACCGCCTTCCCGCCCCAAAAACAGCGCCGTATCCGCATGCGCAACCACGCGGTCCGAGATCGCCGCCACACCCATCCCCTGCGGCATACCGAATCCCTCTTCGACCACGCTCCGAAACGCCGCGATCCCGCCTACGTCTCCCGCCGAAATCTCCTCGACCGTAAGGCCAGGAACTTCAGTTTGAATCTCGGGCATCTTGCGAAGCACCATCGCGGGCGTCGGCTGAACCGCCGCGTACCCCGCCTCGAGGAACTGGGGTTCGAACGCTTTCACCTGATCATCTCGGAGCTGAATTCGGTACGGCAGATCTCGCGAGCCGAAATAACGCTCGATCCCGGCAATCGCCTCGCCCACCTCATCACCGTCCGGTTTCGCCACGCCGATATTGAACGCACCCAGCGGCACGCCTGTGCTCACGATGAAAAGATCGCGCCCTTCAACCACTTCCCCAACCGTCGTCGCCGTCGTCAGCAGAAGCTTCTGCGCGTGGTAGTAGTCCTCGTCCGCAAGCTGCCTTATCTCTGAATCAAGCATCGCTTTGCACTGTTTCTCCGGTCAGATGGACCTCGGCTGAGGGCGCGTTAGGCTGAGCACTGCTAGGCCAAGGGACGTCAATAGGTTGGGCGATTCAAGCGGGGAAGAACATCCGCTGGGTTGCTGATCAACTTGGCCACGCGGACCCGTCCACCACGCTCAACCACTACGCGCACGCGATGAAGGAAGACGATGAAGACCTTTCCTTTGCTGATCTCGGCGGCGGCAAACGGCACGATACGGCAACACTCGCCGAGATCCCAGAAGGCGAGATTCAGCAGGTCGTTAACTACTCGGCTTTAAAAGAAAAAATGGCGCGCCCGGCACGACTCGAACGTGCGACCCCTAGCTCCGCAAGCTAGTGCTCTATCCATCTGAGCTACGGGCGCGCAGGGAAGACGGGCTCTGAGAACAGATCCGTCTTCGACCCTTTTCATCGGGACGCGGATCTTAGCGGGTTCCTGGGCCCTCGCCTAGGCCTCGGAGCGCCTCCATCAAAAGTCTCAGGTGCGGCCCAGACGATCAGCGCGGCGCCGGAAAGCCTTTGATTTTCAGGTACCTACGCAGCCAAGGACGACTTTCGTGAACGGGGCGAGCGCCAGGCTGCGCCAGAAGCAGCGAGGAAACACCGAACCCCGAGGCCAGCTCCCACTCAGGATGGGCAACCAGCGCATCACCGAAGGTCCGCGGCGGTCGATCTTGGCTCAGTCGCCGCCGCTTTGACGGGGCCGCCCTGAGCCGAGAGCGCGGAGACAGCCGGCGGCGCCGGCGCCTTCGCGCTCTGCACCCGAAAACCTTGATCCCCGGAAACGATCACCCCACGCGAAGGAACTAACGTCGCCCCGCAAAGCGCTCCGCCAGATCCGTCACCAGCGCCCGCACGAGACTCGAGAAAATCGCCTGGGACTCATCATTCGGCCCGCCGGCCCGCGAGACGCCAGCGATGCTCCCCGAAACGGGACCGTCGTCGATTACCGGCTCCGCCTTGCGGACTTCGACGCAGCCCTTGTTCCGACAGTCGAGCAGCAGGTCGACTTCCGCGTTTCCCGAGACATCGTCGATTTGTGACCATTCATAGAACCAGATCGTCGAGCCGGACTCGACCCACACGCCGCTCACGTTGATCGTCGCGCCGATGCGATTTTCAGCGCCGAGGGAAGCCTCCTTCGTCGCAATCAAGCGGTCGAATTCAGCGGCGCGCTCGCGCGAAACCGAAGCGGCATCTCGCGGCTCGCCTTCCGTTGTCGCTTTCCAGAAGCGCCGCTCCCAGCGCGCGTCTCGGCCTGGCCGAAGCTCGAATCGCTCGAGCGAATTCACCTGAAGCAGGACGTCGACACCGAGCCCCTTCGCGGCGTCAAGAAGCGGGATCTCCTTTCCTGACACCTGTTGTCGAATCGCGTTCCACGAAACAACCTCATACCCCGCCCGCGAAAGCGCGCGCTCAAGCTCCGCCATCTCGACACCGCATCGCGTACGCATCACTCCGAGCTGAAGACGCCCGGCGCCATCGCCCGCGCTAATGCCCTGGTCCGCACAAACATCCGGCGGCCGCAAACCGAGCGTCTCGATCCCGCTGCGCTTTTTTCGGAAGGCAGAAGTCTCCGTCACGTCGGGCTCGGCGGAGCGACGACTCGACTCAATCAACTCGGACTCGACGAGGACATAAGGCGTCCGCGTGCCGCATCCAACCAGCGACATCCCAAGGAGAACCAAAAGCAAAAATCCGCGCATCGCCATCTCAATATCCCTTCTCAAAAAACGAAAGCACGCATGCGATCGCACTAGCGCCGAAGCTCCCAGCGAGCGCCCTGGATGACGGTCATCGCCCGCTGCTCTCCGACAACACGTCCACGTGCATCGTACGCCACAAGATCAACACAGCTCGGGGGCATAACGAAGCGCCGCGTCTGACCCGAGCGAATCTCGGAGTCTTCACGCGGCTCGAGCTCAAGCTCGCCCGCTTCGCAGTCCTTCTGATGAACGGCCGTGATTCCGCGCCCCGACTGATTCGAAATCGTCAGAACCAGTCGCGATGGCGGCGGCGAGGCACAGCCCGAAACCGTCCAAAGAAGCAAGCCAATCAAACTCAAGCGAATCGCACGCATCACGTTAACCTATCGAAATCAAAAGAGATTTCCCATCTCCCGAATCGGCTCACATGACCTCGGCAGCTTCATCGCCGAATCCCTTATGGGCCCCTTGAAGAGTAAAGCGAAAGACAGCCCCAAAACGGGCAAGGATCGGTCCAAATTTCTGATCTTTTTCGGCGATGCCGACCGCAGACAAGCCCTCCCCCGCGTAAAGGAAGGCAGAGTTTCGACTCCTCGCATCAAAGCCTCGAGCGCCGAAGTCTCCTCGCGGCACATGGACTAATGCCAAGAATCCTCTCGCCCGAATCGCGGAACGGCGTGCCGCAATCAAAGCAGAGTGAACAGATCCCAATGCATCGACGCCTCAGTCTTCTGGAGCGGCTTCGCGCTTCCTTGCCAGCGAAAAACCCCTGGCTCCAATCGGCAGCTCCAATCGGCACCCTCCCGATTTCCGGCACTTCGGATCTAAGCGCCTCATGTCGGTGTCTACTCGCGGCGAACGGAGCAACACCTAGACTCTGCTCGACCGCATCGAACGTGAATCCCAGAAGACCGGGGCGCGCATTGGACTCAAAAAGGTGAACGAATCATGATGGACCAACGTCTCAGATCAGCACCGTGGCTTCGCCTCTCGGCGCTCGCCTCGATTGCCCCGGTCGCGCTCATCCTCTCCGCTGCGCTCCTCCTGGCTTGCTCCCCGAATGAGTCCGATCCCGATCCGGCGGCGCCCGCGGGCGAGTACGGCACGTTCTCTCCCCCCAGCGAAATGCAAGACGCCGAATGGTCTCCCGTCATCGCTGCCCATACGCGGGGGCCGATCTCGCGCACGAGCGATATCCAGGTTCGCTTCGTTAAGCAGCAGGTTGAAGATTCCAAGGTGGGTCGCAAAATCGAAGATGCGCCGATTCAATTCGAGCCGCCGATCGAAGGCATCGCCACCTGGAAGACAACCCAAGAGCTTCG
>JBGCEJ010000047.1:0-15221 GCA_045106235.1 Myxococcota bacterium | reverse complement strand
CCGAAGGCAGCGGCTCTGCCCCCTTCTCTTCTGCTTCCGTGTCGGATGCAGACAGCGCGGACTTCGACGGCGGCACGCTGACGTTTTCGATCGCCTCGGGGAGCGATGGCAGCGAAACGCTTTACCTTGCGGGTCTCGGTGGCGTCACAACCTCCGGTTCGAACGCTTATGTTGGAGGCGTTCTCGCCGGGACGTTCGCGGGCGGAAATGCGGGTGGCACGCTGACGATTTCGCTGAACGCAGACGCGACCGCCGCGCGCGTCGATTCGCTCTACAAATCACTCTCGATCGCGAATTTGAGCGACACCCCGACTCCGGGAACGCGACAACTCGAAGTCGTCCTGACCGACGGGGATGGGGGCACGAGCAATACGGCCGGCGCTTCCGTCGTTTTGACCGCGATCAATGACCTGCCCTCGCTCGACCTCGATGCAGATGACAGCTCGGGCACAGGTTCTGCTGATTTCGATACGAGCTGGACCGAAGGCCTCGGGTCTGTCCTCGTCGCGGATAGCGACGCGACGCTCAGTGATGCCGACAATGCCCAGCTGACTTCCCTGACGGTGACCATCACGAATCTGCTCGACGCCTCGGCTGAGTCCTTGAGTGTCGACCTCACGGGAACGTCCATTGTCGCGAGCTACGACCTAGGAACAGGTGTCCTCAGCCTATCCGGGCCCGACACGGTCGAGCACTACCAGCAGGTCCTTCGAACGGTCAGCTACAACAATGCTTCGGACAACCCCAACTCGACCGACCGATTAATCGAGTTCGTCGCAAATGACGGAACGGACCCGAGTCTCGTGGCGACGACCACGCTCGAAATCATTCCCACCAACGATGCCCCTGTCGCGAACGACAATACTGCCGCCGTGAACGAAGGCGCGAGCGTCCTCATCGATGTCGCTGGAAACGATACGGATGCCGAGGGGACCCTCGACCTGGCCTCGATCGTGATCACGACGGCCCCGAGCTACGGCACCCTGGTCGACAACGGCGACGGCACCCTCACCTACTCCCATGATGGATCCGAAACGCTCGCTGACTCCTTCTTCTACGAGATCAAGGACCCTGAAGGACTCACCTCCAATCTTGCGCGAGTCAATATCACGGTCTCGCCGCAAAACGATCCAGCGACTTTCGGCAACAACGCGCTCACCCTCGACGAAGGCGGTCGCGTCGTTCTGTCGAGCGGGGATCTCTCCGCGACGGATTCGGACTCAGTCGATGCCGACCTGATCTTTACGATCACGGGGCTGAGTGGGGGCTTCTTCGAGGCCAACGGAAATCCTGGCACGCCGATCACCGCATTCACGCAGTCACAGATCACGAGCGGTGAAATCAGCTTCGTGCATGACGGCGGCGAGACCGCTCCGACCTACTCCGTGGCGGTTTCGGACGGAAGTCTCACGACGGCGCCGAATACCGCAACCATCACCTTCACGAACGTGAATGACGCCGCCGAGCTCGACCTGGATGCCGACGACAGCACAAGCGCAGGAACCGGATTCGATGCGACCTTTAGCGCCGCGGGCGGGCCCGTCCTCGTTGTAGATACGGACGCGTCGCTCTTTGACGCGGACTCGGATCTGGTCGCGCTGACCATCACTTTGACCAACTTGATCGACCCGGGCGCTGAGTTTCTCGCAGCGGATACGACGGGAACGACGATCTCGGCCAGCTACGATTCGGGAACCGGCATCCTGACCCTCTCCGGCTCCGCGAGCGCGGGCGACTACCAGCAGGTCCTCCGTACGGTGACTTACGACAACACCGAGGCCTTGCCCGATGAGACGACGCGCACGATCGCCTTTGTGGCCGACGATGGTCTCGATCTCAGCAACGTGGCCGAAACGGATCTCGCGATCTCGATTCCGGATCAAGCGCCGATCGCCGCCGACAATTCAGCGTCGCTGGCCGAGGGCGGGATCGTCGTGATTGATCTCGCGGGCAACGACTCCGACTACGAAGGCCAGCTCGATCTCAGTTCAATCCAGATCGTTTCGCTTCCTGCGAACGGGACGCTCCAGATCCGCGCAGATGGCACGGTTCGGTACACCCACGACGGTTCCGAGACGGCGCTCGATAGCTTCAGCTACACAATCCGAGACCAGGGCGGTCAGATCTCGAATACCGCCACGGTCTCGATCACGGTCACGCCTGAAAACGATGCCCCGGTCTCGTCAGACGATGGGTATTCGATGAACGAAGACCTCGCGCTGAGCGTCGATGCCTCGTCGGGTGTGATCTCGAACGACAATGATGCGGAGGGGGACACCCTCACGACGCATCTCATCTCGGGGCCGTCGGACGCCGCCTCTTTCGTACTCAACGCAGACGGCTCATTCAGCTACACGCCGAATGCTGACTTCTACGGCACGGACAGCTTCAGCTACCGCGTGACGGATGGAGCGGAAACGAGCGGGCTCTCCGTCGTGACGCTCACGGTCTTCCCCGAGAACGATGCCCCTGTTCTTGAGGTGAATGAGAGGGGGTCGATGACGATCGGTTCGCCGGCCTCCATTTCTTCCGACGATCTTCAGGCTCTTGATGTCGATAATGCCGCGGCGGACCTCGTCTTCACATTGACGGCGGCGCCCAGTTCAGGTCACCTCGAACTGACCACGGATCCCGGTGTCGCGATCATGAGCTTTACACAAGCCGATATTGATGGGGGCTACCTCCTTTACGCGCTCGACACGGAGGGCGCGACAAGTGATTCCTTCGCATTCGACGTGAGTGACGGAAGCGGGGGCATAATGGGAGCGGCCAGCTACTCCCTGGACATCTACGAGGTTCCGACGATCATCCCAATCGACCCCACAGATCCGACCGATCCGGAGCCGGATCCCGACCCGTCTCCGCCGACGACGGACCCCACCGATCCGGACCCTGACCCTGATCCGACACCAGAACCCGATCCGGGTGATCCCTCGGATCCGACCGATCCCGAGGACGGCCCAGAAACCGATCCCAACCCAACGCCGCCGGAAATTCTCGTCGAGACGCGACTCGAATTCCGCCAATTCGATCAAACGTCGGAGACGACGGACCCGGATCTCGATTACACCTCACCGTTCATCGGAGAACGCGCCGTAACCACGACCGCGAGCCCGCTCGCGCTCAAATCGATGGAAGCTTCAAAGTTCTCCCCGATTGCACTCGAAAATCTCGTCTTCGACGCCCTAGAACTGGGGGACGACGACTCGGTCCGAGAAGACTCGTCCTCCGCGGATACCCTTGATATTTTCGTCGAACAAACCGAGCGCGTGGTCATGGCTGCGGGCTTGGGTCTTGTCGCCGCTCTTCTACGGACGGGGAGCCTCCTCGCGCTGACAGCGTCTTCCGTTCCGCTCTGGAAGGGCCTCGACCCCGTGGCAGCGCTCCTCATCACGGACAAGCGACGCGATAAATTGTCGGACGAAGCGGAATTTGCCGAGCGCATCGAAGATGAAACAAACGATGTGGGACGCATCCTCGACGACGAAAGTGATGCAAGTAAGATTCGCTGACCTGGGCGGATTCAGCTTTCGACGCGCAAGACGGAGATGGGGAACCCGGTCATCCACGGCATCGCGTTGATCGTCTCACGCGCGCCTTCCCGCGTACTCGTCAACCAATTCGCGCTCACGCCTCCCTCTGCGTACTTCACGTCCTGACTCGGCAAACCGCCAAAGCCGTGAGAAATCGAAATCACGCCCTTCCGGAGCGATGGATCCTCTTCAGCCAAGGCCCGGAGCTTCCCATGAGCCGATGAGATTTCCACCACATCGCCCTCTGCAATGCCCTCCTCCTCCATGTCATCAGGGTTCATGTAGGCCGGATTAAAAGGCAGCCGAGCCTTGATCGAGGGCAAACTGAGGCCGGCAGAATTATTCGCATCACGCAGTCGACGAACCGCCATTCGATATCGGAAGGGCCCGTCTCCGAGCGGCGACTTCCCAAGCATCGCCTCGACCTCACCCAGCTCAAGCGCAACATCCTCGGGCAACAAACTGAAGCGATGCGGACTGTTCGGATCCCCCGCCTCGACGAACTGCTTATCCTGGTCGAAGAACACCCCCCGTTCAGCACTCTTGATTTCCTCAAAGGAAATCGGCGCGTTCTTGGCCGTCCGCGCCAGGATCTCGTCCGTCGTCGGCGGCGCCTCCATCGGGAGCGGCTCGCCCAGCAGCTTCAGCGTGAGCCCCAGCCGCTTGGCAAGGCTCCAGAAATAGAAATGATCATCGCGCACCTGCGCGCCCTCGGGTGGCGATGCGACGGCCTCCGTATACCGCGTGTACGGCTCCGGAGAGACGAGGCTCTCATAGAGCCAGATCGGCAGGTCGGCCCTTTCATATTGCAATGTCGGCGGCAGGACATAATCCGCCAGCGCCGTCGTCATCGTCGGAAAAGGTTCAATCGCAACCAGGAGATCGAGCGCGGAAAACGCGCGCTCGACCTTTTCAATTTCGGGAATCGCCGAAGCCGGATTGCCGCCGTGCGAGATCAAACATCGCACGCGCCCCGGGCCCGGCTCCAAAATCTCATCGGGCAGCGTCCCCGTCGGCAGCTCCCCGTCGAGCTGACCGAATCCGCCCACCCGACTCTTCGCGCCCTCTTCCCACCAGCGCGGCGCAGGCATCACCTCAGCCACAACGGGATGTCGCGCCTGAATCGCGCCCGGATGCTCAATTTCGTCCCCCTCGCGGAGATAGCGACCGCAAACGATATTCAGGCACTCGATCAAGTGCTCCGCGAGATTCCCCCCCGGCGCCATATCGGCCCCCGTTGCCCCGGCTGCCGGTCCCGTATGACAATCAAAAGCAAAGAGCCGAGCCGCCTCAGCGATCTGCTCCGCCGGAACATCCGCCCGCGCCGCAACCGCCTCGGGCGTGAAGCCCGCAACCGCTTGCCGGAGCGCTTCAACATCGTCGGCGTACCGCTCACAAAAGGCATCGTCTTGCCAGCCCGCCTCTAGAATCACGTGAAGTAGCCCCGCCAGCACGACGCAGTCCTCCCCCGGCAGGCTCTGCAGATGAAGATCCGCATACCGAGCCGTCTCAGTCTCGCGGGGATCGATGACGATCAACTTCATTCCACGTTCCCGGGCCGCCCGAAGACGCTTCGTCGGATTGCGCGTATCGAAACCATTCGCGCTCACCGAGACCAGAGGATTGGCCCCCACGAGAAGGTAGACGTCACTTCGGCTCATTGGCGTCCGCCCGGGCGGCCAAACACCGATGCGCCCGAGCGCCACCACCTTCGCCGACTGATCGATCGTGACCGACGAATAGGCCTTCGGTGAGCCCAAAGCCTCGAGCAAAGCGGGCATCATCATCACCGATGAGGAAGTGAAAAAAGCCCCGCCCCCGCGGTACCCTGCAATCGCCAGAGGCCCATCCTCTTCAATGATCGAAGCCATCCGCTCGGCAATCTCATCGAGCGCCACCTCAAGTTCAACCGGCGCCAGCTCCCCTGAGCGTTGTCGTTTCATCGGCGTCAGAAACCGATTCGGACTGTTATGCCCCTCGTTCGCCTTGAGACCCTTGAAACAGGCATAGCCCAGGGTCGAAGGATCCTCTGCATCGCCCCTCACTGAGACCACTCGGTCGCTTGAATCCAACGTCACGACCGTGCCGCACATTCCCATGCATTGGCGGCAAAAAGAGAGCGCTTCACGGGTACAGGTTTCCGTCGCATCGGGTTGATTCAAGGGGTAGACGCCTCCCACGGATCATCCGTGTCATGAGACATTCTGTCTAAAATGGATTCCTTAGGCAATTCCCCCACTTGAGGAAAACCGTGCTGACGCCGAAACCATCTGAGCCTGCGCTAGAGGACGCATGGTGGACTCCTTTAAGAAGGGCTCGGGCACGCCGAATCCGCGCCTCGCATGCGACGATGGGGTACAAACGGGGAGACGGACACTTCACAAAGAGCCTTCCGTCTGCCCGGAGAGTCCCCGTCTATGCCCAAGATCGATCGAAAAGCCGTCGTCTATCAGCCCAAGCCCCGCCCAGAATGGGCGCGTGAGTTCATCGATATCGGGCGCCGGATCGATGCCCAAGGCGTCGTCCCTCTTGATGAGGACTCACTCCTGCGCGCAGCGTGCGCGAACACGGGGCTTTCTGATTTCGGCGACGATGACGGAGATTGGCAAACCCCCTTTCGCCTCCTTCTCTCCGATCTTGAAACCACGGCCGACCTGAATTTCTTTGGCCGCGTGATGACTCGGTCCGATCTTCTGATTCACCTTGAGGGGCGCCTCAAGGTGATTGACTGGTTCAAGCGCCATCCTCGGATCGAAGACGAGCGCATAGAGGCCCCAGTTTTCATCGTCGGCCTCCCTCGATCGGGCACGACAATCATGCAGGAAATTCTCGGTGCAGATCCCCAGGCACGCACAGTCAAAATGTGGGAAGCCAAATTTCCCTGCCCGCCGCCTTCCCCTGGCGACCCCGTCCCCGACCCGCGCATCGCCCAAGCCCAGGACATCGTCGGCCTACAGGACCGGATCACACCCGAATGGGCCACGATGCATAAAGTCGGCGCCGAACTCCCCGTCGAGTGCATTGAGTGGACCTACTCTTCCTTCGTCTCGTATGCCTTCTCAGCCTCGTTCTACGTTCCGAACTACACCCGCTACGTCGCCCAAAACGATCATGCCGAGGCCTTCGCTTGGCATAAGAAGATCCTCAAGCTGTTGCAGTCAACGGGCCGCCCCCAGCATTGGCTTCTCAAGGGGCCGACGCATTTGCCCGTTCTCCCGGCACTCTTCGATGCCTATCCGGATGCGAAGCTGGCCCTCATGTTGAGAGACCCCGTCAAATCGGCAGCCTCCGTCGTCGACGTATCCGGCGTGCTCTATTACATGCGGAGCGACAACACGGAACTGGGCAAAGGGTTCGGGAAATCTGTGGACGGGAAAGAGACCTACCAGACCCTCGAGGACATGATCGAGTGGATGGAGTCCGGCGCAATCCCTAAGCAACAAATCACTCCAATTGACTACCTCGGTTTCTTCAGAAACCCCGACGCCTCACTCGAAAGGCTCTACGAAGCACTCGGCCTTCCCCTGCCCTCCGCCTCCAAAGAGGCCATGCTCTCTTACATCGCCTCTAAACCGAAAGACAAGTTCGGCAAGCATGAATACGCAATCGGCGACAAGGCCACGATCGCCGCTGCCCGAGAAGCCTTCCGACCCTTCCAAGAATATTTCGGCGTCACAAGCGAGCTCTAGCCTCGCCGGTCGCGTGGGGCCTAATACCTACCGAAGCCCAAGGACACAAACAATCTGGCCCGTCACCATCTCCTTCATGTAGAGTGAGGTTGCTCGTCGAAACGCGCTTTCCCTATCTCGCATCCCTACCAAACCAAGGAGCTTTCAATGCTGAATTTGAGACCGAATCGACCTAACTCGTCGCGCCTAATCCTGCCCAATCCATGGGCGCTCTTTACGCGCTGCGGCGTAGCGCTGTTACTCGCTCTGTTCATTCTCCCCGCCTCCGCAAATGCGGCTTGGTGGGATTTCGGGACTTCCTCGCAAAGCAAGTCGAAGACGAATGGGAAGTACAACGCACGGATTCAGCGGACCTCCTTCGGGATCCCCCATATCAATGCGAAGGACTGGGGAAGCCTCGGCTACGGTTATGGATACGCCTTTGCAGAGGACAATCTCTGCGTACTCGCCCGAGACATCATCGTCGCGACCGGGACCCAGTCTCGCTGGTTCGGCGGCGGCGGAAATAACGTTCCAGAAGACTGGGTTTTCGCGATGGTCAACTCAGACGCGCGGACGCAAGCCTCTTGGGACCGACTCGACTTTTCGACCCAGGAATTGCTGGACGGCTATGCCGCAGGCTACAACCGTTACCTCCGCGATACCGGCCTCGCGGGACTCGACCCGGATTGCCGCGACCAGCCGTGGGTCCGCCCGATCGACGCCTTTGACATGCTTAAGGTCCTCGCCAAGCTCACGCAACGAGCGGGAACAGCCAACTTCCTTCTCTCGATCGCAGGCGCGACGCCTCCCGCAGCCGTAGCCGATCATTCCCCCACAGAAGAACCGACCCTGGAAAAAGCCACACAGCGATCTGCGGAAGCGCTTGTCGCCCAGTCCGACCTACCCGACTTCAGCGTAGAACGATTCGGCAGCAATGCCGTCGCACTCGGCAAGGAGCTGACAGGCGGCCCTGGCGCCCTGCTCGGAAACCCTCATTTCCCCTGGTTCGGAATCGAGCGGTTTTACGCCGTTCATCTCACCATCCCCGGTCGCTACGACGCAATGGGCGCCTCGATCTACGGTTTCCCCCTCGTCAGCATCGGTTTCAATCGAGACATCGCCTGGAGCCATACCGTCTCGACCGCACGGCGTTTTGTTCTGCGCGAGCTTCATCTCGTCCCCGGCAATCCGACCTCCTATGTCTACGATGGCGAAGAGATCGCCATGACCACCGAAGAGGTCACCATCGAGGTCCTTCTTCCCAACGGTTTGGTTGTCCCCTCCTCCCATACCTTCTATAAGAGCCAGTTCGGGCCAATCATGATCCTCCCTCCGGCTGCGAATTGGTCGACCACGAACGCCTACGCTTTGACCGATATCAACCTGGACAACGAGCGCGGCTTGCCGATGTACCGAGAGATTGGTCAAGCCCGGAGCGTGAGCGCGATCGAACGGGCTCTGTCGCGGAACCTGGCCCTCCCCTGGGTCAACACCGTCGCGGCAGACCGCTATGGCAATGCGCTCTATGCGGACATTACGACGGTGCCGCACGTCACGGACGAGAAGCTCGCGGCCTGTGCCAATACCTTCGTTGCCATGGCGCTCTCGGGATCGCGCGTGTACACGCTGGACGGGTCTACTTCAGACTGTGACCTCGGAAGCGATCCCGACGCTGTGATCCCTGGGATTTTCGGACCGTCGAACCTTCCCAAGCTCAAGCGGAAAGACTACGTCCAAAATTCGAATAACAGCTATTGGCTTTCCAATCCGAGCGAGCGACTCGAAGGGTTCCCTCAAATTATCGGAACGGACGAAGGGCGCTCGCAGGGCTTTCGCACCCGACTCGGCATCACTCAAATCCGCGACCGCATGGCAGGACTCGACGATCACCCCGGCAGCGAATTCAACGCTCAATGGCTCGGGGACGCACTCTACGGGAATCGACACTACAGCGGGGAAATCATGCGCGACGGTGTGCTGACGCTATGCGCAGAAGAGGATCCCCTCGTTGATTCGGGTGAGGGATCGGTCGTCGATGTAAGCAACGCCTGTGCTGTGCTTGAGAGTTGGGACGGGCGCAATCAGATCGACAGCGTCGGCACTCATGTCTGGCGTGAACTCTGGTCGCGGATGCGCCGAATCTCGAACGTGTATGCGGTTCCCTTCGACGAGAATAATCCCGCCAACACGCCTCGAGATGTCAACCTCGAAGACGCATCAGCCAGAGCCTCCATCATGGTCGCCCTGGCGCAAACCGTGGAGCACTACGCCGAACTCGAAATTCCACTGAATGCCGCTTGGGGTGACGTCCATTTTGATACTCGCCAGGATGGCAGCATCATCCCGATCCACGGCGGTTCTGGTGGATCTGGAGTCTACAACGCGATCAGCGTGCGCTCTCCGGTCCAAGGCGTCGGCTTCACCCCGATCCTCGGAGGTTCGAGCTATATCCAAACCGTGGATCTCACGCGCCGTGGCCCGCGCGCCCGGGCGATTGTGACGTATTCGCAATCGACGAACGTGGAGAGTCCGCATTTCTCCGACATGACGGAACTCTTTTCCAACAAGGGCTGGGTCGACATGCCCTTCCGTCAAAGCGAAATCCGCAAGGATCCCAACTACACCTCGATCCGACTGATCGAGAAACGGGATTAGTCGCCTCGCATAAGGAGTTCCGGCGGCGGTCGAATGGCTTGCCGCCGCCGGGACCTCCTTGAGTACGAGAAGCGTTCAGCTCCGAAGCTTCTGCTTGCAGATCTCCTCGAAGGCCTCGGCGAACCGTCGCTTTCCAGGACCGACGATTTCGCGAATTCGCGTCGTGTCCACAACGGCCCCTTTTGCCACTCCCTCCGGTGACATGACTTCCACATTCGCGGGCTTCCCGAGGTGGATCGCCGCCTGCTCCGCCATCTCCTGCGTCGTTACAACCTCGTCCGACGCCCAGTTGACGAGCTTCGCCGGCACGGAAGCCGCGGCAAGAAGCGCGGGAATCTGATCGATCATATCGTCGATATGGATCACGGAATATGGCTGCGGATCATGCATCGCGAAGACCGGACGGCCTTCCGCAACCGCGTCCACCACCACGCTCGCGATGTCTGAAGTCGTGCCGTAGGGCCCACTGGGTCGGACGATTGTCGTCGGCAGATCGAAAGCTTGTGCCGCGAAACGCGCGGTCGACTCAAGCGTCACTTTCGACACCGGACTCGAAGGGCCCCAGGGCGCCTGGACGTAACCAATATCGTCGTCTTCGTGGTACCGGTAGAAGGGATCATCCTGCGTCGAATACAGAGTGGCCGCGGAGACGATGAGCGCCGCCTTCGCGTTTTTGCAGCGCTGCATCACATGTCCCGCAGCCAATGCGTTGACCTGGATGGCATCCTGAAACTCACCCGAGGGCCGACGCGTATAGGCGTAGTGAATGATCTGTGTGACGTCTTCCGGAATCGCGGCGTAGTCGTTCTTTTCGAAATCGACGCGGGCGAGCTGAACGTCGGCCTTCTCGATCTCTTCGCGAAGGGCTTCATCGGTGAACCGCGCCGCGCCCCACACCTCGTTCTTTGCTGCGAGCGCGGCCGCGACCGGACGGGCGATCGCGCCGGTTACACCGGTGATCAGAATTTTCTCGCCCGACAGTTCAGGAATGGACATCAAAGACGCGCCTCGGATTAAGGGGTTGAGATGAGATCGACCTCAAGATCGGGTCGGAAGCTTCTGCGCAGTCCGCTCCAGCTGTTCCAAGTCAAAGCCATACAGCGCAGCGACATTTCCGCGCAGAATCGCGTGTTGCTCTTCCTCGGGAACATCCTCCAAAATACGGGATGTGATTTCCTTCGAACGAGGAAAGGTGGATTCGGTATGCGGATAGTCCGAGCCCCACATCAGCGTATTCACGCCGCACACATCGCGCACGCGAATTCCGACTGCGTCCTCTTGAAAACTAATGAAGCAATTCTGCTTGAAGAAATCGCTCGGCAAAGCGTCGTTCGCGAAGCGGACCCAGTCCCCTCGAAGCGGTCGGTCCGTGTAGCAATAATCGGCTTGAAAGAGAAAGAACGGTGCCCAGGAGACTTCATGCTCGACTGAGCCCACGCGGAGCTCGGGATGCCGCTCGAACACACCTGAGAAGATCATCTCGCCGAGAGATTTGCGGACGAAATGGTCCTGCAGATAGAAAGCAGCTTCCGTCACACGAGAGGTGCTCTTCTGGCCAACGCTCGCGCTCATCAGCTGGCGGCCCGTCGCGACATGCATACTAATCGGCATATCCAAATCCACAGATGCAGCCCAGACGGGTTCGTACGAGGCATGGTCATAGGCTCGGTCCGCCGGCGGCAGAACCGTCAACATCGCCCCGGCGAGCCCGAGTCCCCGCGCTCGCTTCATCTCGCGGACCCCCTCCTCCGGATCGTCGACATTAATCAGCGCGACCCCTTTCAGTCGATCGGGATCCTCCCCGCAAAACTCCGCGACGTAATCGTTATAGGCGCGCATCGTCGCCGAACAGAGATCCGAATCCGGAATGCCGTACGCAAGAAGCGCTTCGCTCGGGAAGATCACCGACCCAAGAACCGAGTCCTCTGCGTTCTCGCGGAGATAGAGCGCAGGATCATACGCAGCCGGTCGGACATCCTCGAACCGGGCCGCCGTCACCAACTCCGTGGCGTCCTTCTCGAACCGGTCTCCCGTCTGTACGCCGAGAAAGGACATCGACCTCTGGCCATCGATGGTCCACCAATCCCCATCCGCGTCGCTCTCAACGCGCGGCTCCCGCCCCCGAAAAGCCCGGTCGATCCGCTGCGTCCAAAGGTCCGGCGGCTCAATCAGATGCGAGTCGGACGAAATCATCCAATCCGACCCAGCTGCAAACTCCGAAGTGCTTTTCGTCATCCTGCCTCACCTTTCCTTCGCGGCCATCTCATCGAGAACGCTAGTTAGTCCAGCCACCCCGAACAAGGGTCAGCGGCAGCGCAGGATCTCGCCAGGCAGCGTTTCCAGCGCGTCATGACACGGCTGGCCGCCACTTCGAATCGCAACACCACCCACAAAGGCGGCGTCGATCCCCTTCGCCTCATCCGCCACCAGCCGTTCTCCACCCGCCGGCAAATCAGACACCCGACGACTCGGGCCCGGCGAAAGACCCTCCCAATCAAGAACGACAAGATCCGCCCTCGCTCCGTTCCGCACTACCCCGAGGTCAGGACCGAGGTCGAGCACCTGCGCGATTTCCCCCGTCACCTTGTGAATGCCGCGCTCCATACTCATCAACTCGCGGTCACGAACCCAGCTCGCCAAGAAGTCCGTCGGCATGACCGCATCACAAATCTGACCAACATGCGCGCCCGCATCAGAAAGCCCAAGCACACAGCCTTCTCCGCCGAGCAATTCCCCCACGCCCTCCGCATCGTCGTTCGCGAAAACCACTTCAAACCGCGTCTGCAAATCCTCTTCAAGCGCGAGATCGCAAACAACATCCCAGGGCGTTCCGCCCCGCTCCGCCGCCAGTTCCAGAACGGAGCGCCCCTGCAGCGCCCGATGCTTCTCTGATTCCGCGACCGTAAACGTGGCCCAACCGGGATTGATCCATTCCCCGCTGTCAAATTCAGCCATCACCCGCCCACGCCAAGCCGGGTCGGCGTAAAGCTCACTGCGACGGTTTTCGGGGAGCGCGACCAACTCTGCGAACGACGGCATTTGGTAGAACGAAGTGGGTTCGCTCATCATGACCCGCTGCACGATCGGGCGGCAGGTCACTTGAACCCAAACGTCCGCGCCTGATGCTCGGCCTGCCAAGTGTCGATCGAGCTTCTGCTGATAGGGCGCCCGGGAAGCCCACTCCGGCGGATAGGTCAGAATCGAAGACCAATTGACGGGCCGACCCAGCCTTTTCTGAAAGGGATAGACCCAATCGAAATTCTCACCCGCGGCGATATGAATCGCCCCCCGCTGAAGCTGCCCCAGAACGCCCATCAGCGTCTCGACCTCTTCCTGACTCGCTACAACCGAAGGGACGGGGCGCCCCCCATCCCCCAGGTGAAATCCAGCCCGGTCGGTCGAAAAGCCGAGTGCCCCCGCTCGAATAGAGTCCGCGACCACCTGCGTCATCGCTTCGATCTCAGAAGGCCGGGCCTCTCGTTCATAAGCATCGTCGCCCATAACGAAAAGGCGTACGGCGGTATGCCCCACATAGCCTCCGAAATTGATCGCGATGCCGCGGCGCTCGACCGCCGCCAGATATTCCCCGTACGATTCGAAGTCCCAATCGACGCCCGCCTCGAACGTGGCGATTCGAATATCCTCCACCTTATCGAGAGTACGCATGAGCGAAGCGCGGTCCCGGGCAAGGGTCGGCGCAATGCTGTAGCCGCAGCTCCCCGCGACGACGCTGGTCACACCTTGGGAGCTCGAAGGCGTAAGCGCTGGATCCCAAAGCACTTGCGGGTCGTAGTGCGTATGGAGGTCGATGAAACCCGGCGCGACGATCTTGCCCGTCGCGTCAATCTCGACCGGCGCTTCTACCGATTCGGCAATTTCAACAACTCGCCCGCCCGCCAAACCAATATCAGCGCGGCGACGGGGAGCCCCCGTACCATCCACGAGCGTGCCCCCTCGAATCGCGGTTTCCACTTGTCCCATCGAGTTATTCCTCCTCGGAACATGATACGCATTTCGCTGCCCAGGGACGCCGTCGAGACAAAGAAGCTCTCAAACAGCCCCCCTACCGTTGCACGCTCCAGATGCGATACTTCCAAGGAAGCCGTCCTCTAAACTTTGTCCTCGAACGGAGCCCTACGATGAAAGCTGCCCTCCTCAATGCCGGTAACCTTGAGATCCAGGACCTCCCCAGCCCCGAGCCCGGCAACGAGCAGGCCATGATTCGGATCGCATCAGCGGGCGTCTGCCACTCCGACCTCCATATCGTACGCGGCGATTGGGCCGGCCTGCCCGACACGAGCCCGGTCGGACACGAAGCCATCGGCGTGGTCACCGCGCTCGGCCCCGGAGCGGACCGATACATCGACGTGGGCGACCGCGTCATCCTCGGGCTCGGCGGAACCGGCGGCGGCTATTGGTGCGGGGCGTGTGAATTTTGTATGAGCGGCGAACCGCGGCACTGCGCACAAACCCAAGGCGTGATGGGGACCTTCGCTGAGGAGTTCTGCACTTACGCAAAGGGGCTCGTCAAGATCCCGGACTCAATCGGAGATGAGGAAGCCCCCCTTGCCTGCGGAGGCCTAACAGCATACGGCGCAGTCAAAAAACTCTTCAAGCACGGAGTCCAGCCGGGCAGCGCTGTCGCGATCGTCGGCGCCGCGGGCGGTCTCGGCCACTACGCCGTTCAGCTGGCGAAGGCCTTTGGCTATACCGTCGTGGGTGTCGATGTGGGGGAAGAGAAGCTCAAGTTTATTGAATCACTCGGCGCCGATTTCGCGGTCAGCCCTGAAGATGCCCCAGCGCTCGTCGAGAAAGAGCTCGGCGGCGTCCATGCGAGCATAGCCTTCACGGCCAAGCTCGCAGGCTTTAACCTCGGACTGCAGCTCCTGCGCCGCAGCGGCCTCTTCGTCGCGGTCGGCCTCCCCGCAACCTCAGAGGGAAACCTTCAGATCCATCCCTTCGAGTTCTTCTTCAAGGATCCCACCTTGATCTACTCCGCAGTCGGCAATGTCCAGGACATGCGCGAACTCGTCGATCTCGCCGCCGCCGGCAAGGTCAAGAGTCATATCGGTCGAACCGGTTCTCTTTCGGAACTCGAGACGATCTTCGACGAGCTGGAAGGCGCGAAATACGTTGGACGCGCCGTGATTACTGATCTGGCTCAGTAGGCATACCCAACATGCCTTTTGACGTTTCAGGAGAGCCCCTTCATACCCGCTGCCTCGCGGTCGCGTTCACCCAGGGCGAAGGCGGAGCAGTCGAGTTTCGTGCCGACCTCATGGATCTCCGCAAAGCCGGACTCATGTCGCTCGGCGACCGAATTACGATGGCCGGCATTATCCATAAGATGGAGCTGCGGGGT
>JBGCEJ010000046.1:0-59279 GCA_045106235.1 Myxococcota bacterium | reverse complement strand
GTCTCGAAGCTTCGCCGCGCCTCCTGAGAGAACGCGCCGTATAACAATCCCCTGAACCAGACAGGTCTCTAACGAGCTGTTTCCGAATTCCGCCGCCAACGACGTGGGAAACCTTCCCAATTTTGACGTTGGCGGCTCGTGTCATCTGGCGACGACCTCTGATAACCTTAGGCGAACCCTTGAGGCGGACACTGCAGGTTATGGGAGTGTCCGTGATACGGCCGCGCTCCACTTCAGCTCGCTAGCCGGTCGCGAAGTTGCTTTTGCTGGTAAACTGCTGATGTGCCCACTGTCGCTCGCTCAGGCCCATATCGGTTTTTCTTCTTTAGTAACGAAGGCTTAGAGCCTCCGCACATCCATATCCAAAAGGGAGATGCGCTGGCGAAGTTCTGGCTCGACCAAGTCGAGCTATCCTCTTCAACTGGTTTTGCAGCTCACGAGCTGCGCCGGCTTCAGTCGCTCGTCGAAGAGCGTCGAACCGAATTCGAGGATGCTTGGAATGACTTCTTCCGCCCCTGATGTAGATCCGAGAGCGATCGAGGTCGCCGTGTCGGAAGATGAACTGGTCGTCGTGCTCGCAGACGGACGACGAATCGCCGTTCCTCTCGCGTGGTTCCCTAGGCTTCTGAATGCAACGGACGACGAACGAGCGAAGTTTGAAATCCTAGGTGGTGGCGTAGGAATCCACTGGCCGAGTATCGACGAAGACTTGAGTGTCGAAGGTTTACTCCGAGGTATTCGCGCGCCCGGCAATTCCCCGCGCGCCGTATAACAATCCCCTGAACCAGACAGAGCTTTGACGAGTTAGTCTCGATTCCCGCCGCCGGCGACGTGGGAAACCTTCCACCATTGACGCCGTCGGCTCCTGCCGTCTGGCGCCGAACTCTGATAACCTTAGGCGAACCCTTTTGAGCGGACCTGCAGGTTATGGGAGTGTCCGTTATACGGCAGGACGCTCGCCCCATGCGTGGACGCTCCCTATGCGCCTTTCTCTTCGCCGCGATTATTGCTTCGGCGAGCGCGCACGCAGGTATGTCCAAGGAGATCCACGTCGGTTGGTTCGGGCGTCTTCGCGGGCTGCCAAAGCAGTACCAGCCGAGCGTATTCAAGCAATCGATTCGACCGGAGGGGGCTGGGGTGAGACTGACGCTGTCGGGCCAGACCGTAGATCTGCCCCAATGCCTACTGAGCCTGTTCCGGCGCCCAAGAGACGGCGACGTTTCTCTTTGGGCATCCTGGTCGCACGACCGCTCGTTGTCCCCGCCATTTCTGATCGTCTCTATTCCCACGCAGCCTGAGTCTGACAGCCACGTAGTCGGATACGACCTTGAGTTCAACCTTGAGACAGCAGAGCTGATCAAAGTGATGCGATCCGAAGAATTTCCTGGCGGTGCTCAAAGAGGCACGCCGATCCCCACCCCCCGAGCTATGCAATCCGGCGGAACTCGAGGCTTTGAAGCCGCGTCCCGCTGTATAACAATCCCCTGAACCAGACAGGTCTCTGTCGAGTTGTCCCCGAAGTCCGCCGCCAACCACGTGGGAAACCTTCCCAATTTTGACGTTGGCGGCTCGTGCCACGTGGCCCCGACCTCTGATACCCTTAGGCAAACCCTTGAGGCGGACACTGCAGGTGATGGGAGTGCCCGTTATGCGGTATTGACTTGCGAACCCGAGCTACTGCAATCCTAACCGGACTCACCCTGCTGTCGTGCGGCGGCCCTATCTACGAGCAGGTCTTTCACGGGACAATTCTCATGGACGGTCAACCTCGGCCTCACCTCGAGCTCAGAGCAGGCCTAAGCACGGGGCAAGCCGATTGCTCTGGAAATTTCGTAGAGGGCTCGACCGACGCGAATGGCGTTTTCAGCCTACGAAAACCCTACGTCCCCGGAGTCGTGGAATTCGTTGCCGTTGTAGTTCATGAACACTTCCTCTGCGCTCGGCTCGACGAATCATTTCAGCCAATCTGGAATTTTCGCACTGGTCCCGCCATGGAAGACATCACGATCGACTGTGATTTTCGATCGGATAGCCCCCAAACTGCTGCCTGTACCGCAGTGGATCAAGTGGCAATTCAACGCCGTTCAACAGCCCCCTGAACCAGGCAGGGTGTTTAAAGAGATGGGAACGGGCTTCGAGGCCTGTCGCGGAGTAGCCACGAGAGTCCCTGGTGCGGACCCACTCCGAGGCGTACCTTCTCGAAGAACCCATTAGGCGGACTCTGCAGGTTCTTGGAGTGTCCGCCATACGGCACCTCGGCGAAGCTATGTCGCGAGTACTTAAGTATATAGAGCGCAGCACGGGCGCCTCTCACAACGGAGAGGCGTGGATCGGCTACGTCGACGCGTCGAAGACGGGACGAACGATCTACTTCAATGGTCGCGCCTTCGCTCGTTCGATTCGCGGCGGCTTCGCGGACAACCACCATGACGTCGAGACGTACGAAGCTTACTGGATCTCCGGAGTTAAGAAGCGTGGCACGAACCGCCATTGGGCCGGATCCGGAAAGATCCAGATCGAGTCGACGGCAGTCTCCGAGTACCTTGAATGGACGGGTGCCGATGAACTCGATCTTCATGAATTTGAGATCGTAGATCCGCGGCCTCTCACGGACAAAGAGAGAATTCGCAAGGTGCTGAACGAATCTCTCTGTGATGAAGACGACGCCGTATAACAATCTCCTCAGCCAAAATGAGCTTTGCCGTGCCGCAACAAAATCCGCCGACGGCAAAGTGGGGAGCCTCTCGGTTTTCACGTTGGCACGTTGGCGGCTCGGGCCATCTGGCGACGCCATCTGGTAACCTTAGGCGAACCCTTCGAGACGGATACTCTCAGATTTCCGGAGTCTCCGTCATACGGCAGCCCCGCATGAGCGACCGATTGGACCAGATCGCCGAGAAGCGAAGAGCGCGCGATGACCGAGCGGCGGCTCGAATGCCCTTCTCCTCGATGTCAGATACTAAATGGCGAAAGGCGCTCAAAAGCCTCGCTTCGACCAACGCCCGAGATATCTGCGAATGGAAATTCGTCGCTGACGATAACCCGGTTGGCGGGTGGATCCCGGAACCAAACCGTATCCTCGAGCGATGTGTCGAACCACATTGCATTGATGCCGCCGCCGGGATCGTCCCCCTCTACAAAGACGTCGAGTGGCTGGAGCTACTAGCCAAGCGCAGGTCGCAGTCGTACGAAAACGCTCCAGTCTCCATCTCAGAACAGAACCTCGACTCTGCCGAAGCAGCGCTCACTCAGATCGGGCAGTTCGACTTAGAACGGACGCCTACGGGACTAAGGCTCTACGCATACCGGAAATCAGACGCCGAGTAATGGAATCCTGAATCGGACGCGATGCGCGAGTGCATCTCACAGTGCCTGCTGCCTGGCATTGACCGTTGATGCCCTTCGGAAAACCTTTTGAGTCGGACACTGCAGATTTTGGGAGTCTCCGTTCTATGGCGGGTGAAATGATTGCACACACGGGAAGTTGTCATTGCCGAAGCGTCGTATTCGAGGTCCACGCACCCTCAGACCTAGTCGTCTACGAGTGCAATTGCTCAATCTGCTCCCGTACGGGCTTCTTGCACTTGATCGTCGAAGCCGACTGCTTCCGAATCCTGTCTGGTGAGAGCTTTCTGACTTCTTACAAATTTGGAACTAAAACCGCAGATCACCTTTTTTGCCGAAAGTGCGGCGTGAAGTCCTTCTACGTTCCTCGCTCCCATCCAAATGGATATTCCGTCAACATTCGATGTCTCGATCGCGAGGAAATTACGTCAGTCGACACTCGTCCCTTTGATGGTCAAAATTGGGAAGAGAATAGGCGCCATCTCGATTCCTAGTTCGGACCTGCCCGGCGTTTGTCGATGCTCTAAACCAGGCGCTTTTTGACATGTCGTGAACGGATCTCCGCCCCCAGCGATGCAGATTCTGGGAGTGTCCGCCGTGCGGCAGACCCGTACTCATTTGGCTCAGTCCCGCGCGGCGCCCGGCCGATCTCGACCACATGGGCGCGATAGACAAACTCTGGGATCTGTATTCTGCGGGACTTGTCTACGCGATCCTGATTAGTTTGGCTGGCCTCCGGCTTCTCCATCAGTCCATGTTCGGAAAACGATGGATCCTGGGCGGGACGATGCAGGCTCCGCGATGGATGTTTGCAGCCGGTGGCCTACTCGCCCAGATCCCAACCATCTCCTTCATATGGCTTGGACTCAAAACGGCGGAAGAAGCAGCCAAGGTCGGCGGAGGCTGATTTCACCATCTTGACTCCGCCCTCCGCCTTCTGCATAACACCTCCCGATAACAAACCCTGAACCAGACAGATCCCTGACGCGCCGTGGACGACATCCCGCCGCCGATGACGCGGAGGGCCTTCCCAACATTCGGGCTGTCGGCTCGTGCTCACGCGCGACGAACTCTGATACCCTTCGGCGAACCTACTTAGAGCGGGCCTTTGAGTTGAAATTTTATCCACCAATCGGCATGACACGATCGATCCGGGCGAATCTTGATGCGAAGGAGACCGATGCGGACGTTGCTTGCGCAGCTGGTTGCTAGCCATCCCCTAAACGGCGGCGCAACCAACGAGGAGATTTCAGCTGCCGAGAGGCGAATTGGCTTTCCGTTCCCCGCTGAATATCGCGATCTACTTGCCGCTGCCAACGGCGGGCCTGTTTGGGAGTCTGGAGAGCTGCCCTCCACTCTACTCACCGCCGCGGAACTCGAATTCGTCTCGGTCCTCATGGAGTCTGATGACCCGAGTCCGCCAGGCCTCGTTGCGATCCTTCGCCAAGAGTCGAACTACGTCGCGCTAGACATGGATCCGACGAGCTCAACCCTCGGGTTCGTCGTTGACTGCTCGCATGAGACCTTCCCGTTTGAGCTTGGCTTAGTCGCTGAGTCCATTTCCGAAATGCTCGACCTGCTCAACCGAAGCGGTGGAGCGGAATGGGTATGGCCCGCGGTCGTCGTTTCGGGACGTGACCTGGCCGAAGACGGCTAAGCCAGGCGCACGAGATGCTATTTCTGGCGTATTCGGAACGCTCCGTCCGCATCACGAGAGACCTTGTTAATTTCTACTTAGGCGGCTTTGGCCTCCCGGCGAAGAAGACCTACTCTTTTACGAACCCTTGAGGCGGAACTCGCAGGTCATGATAGTTTCCGTTATGTGGCAGGCCTCGGATATCCATGAAGATGCGATCCAACCATAGAGTTCTCGTTCTGGCGGCAATCGTCGCAGAACTATCTACTGGGTGTTCCTCGCCGGCCAATATTAAGGCGGCAGAGATCCTCGTTGAAGAGTGCGCGGAACAATACGGGATCAATTCACCGAGCTGCCGACCTTACCTTCGACAGCTCTCAGCGCTTCAGAAGGAGGCGGACTATTGGTCCGAATTGGGGCGAGGTGCTTTAGAGAACCTCGAAACCGACGGAGCTCCAGCAGACTAAGATTGACGTGCCGTGAGCGGTCTTTCCTTGTCCACCCTTTGAGACTCTTGCAATTCCGAATTGGGCCGCACATGCCAGGTGGCCGCGATCTACCACCTTTGACAAACCCTCTATCGCGGGCCCCGCAGGCTGCGAGATGGTCCGTCATACGCCATGCAGGGAGCACGCAGGATTGTACTTTCTAAACGAAGCCGGCCTTCGCGCCGACCTCGCAGCCAAACGAGTCCCTGCCAAGGATCTCGCCATCTATGTATTTTTGGTTGTCGGAGTTCAGATTCCAATCTGGGACCCCACACCTACCCCTGACAGCCTATTCCCTGGATGGTCGGGAATCCTTGCCGCGCTCGCTTCGTGGATCATTTCGATCTGCGGCTTCGTCTACTGCTATCGCGCGAACGGCGGACGGAACGGTGAGGATTTTGCCGAACGCTTCGTCTCCTTGGCCTGGGTATGCGTATTCCAGCTGACTGTCACAGTTTTCCCGTTCTACTATGCCGCGACTCAACTGATCCCGGACATCGTCGCTGAGAATGCTCCTTTCCTAGCGACGGGCCTTCATCTCATATACTACCTCCGCCTATCCACAATGTTCGGCCGGCTCCACTCCGACCTAGCACGGACTAGCTAGACGAACCCTTGATTGGGAGAAAAAGGGAATTGGCCTAGCGATGGAGCCTCAAGAATCCGCCGCCAACTCGCGCAGAAATCTGATACCCTTAGCCCAACCCGTGAGGCGGACCCCGCAGACGATGAGAGCGCTCATTATGCGGCCGCGCCTGGAAAGAGTGCCATTTGCGACCCTTAATCGGAGCTCTCCTCTTTTCCCTTCTTGGCTGTGGTGGCATGATGGAACTCGGCGCCGCGAGTGAACTCGCAAGCCTCCATCAGCAGCGCGAGTGTGCGGAGTTACTTGCGAAGGCGGAGTTGAATCTGCCTTTCCTCAAAGACCGACCAGAACTCGTCGCCCAAGCCAGCTACTTGAAGGCAGATTGCCTGATGCGAATGGGGCGTGACTCCGAGGCTCTTGGCCTTTTCCGGTACATCGCTGAGCAACATCCCGAGAGTCCATACGCGTATCAGTCTCAAGCTCGAATCGATGCCTTCGAAGGCCCTCACGGCGAGTAGCCAAGTCATACAAGGCTTGGCTTTTTGCGGACGCAGACACGCCTATGAATTTCGAACGCGTTGCAGTCGTCGGGACATCCGGAGCTGGGAAGTCGACCTTCGCCCGGCGACTCGCAGAACGGACGGGTTCAACCTACGTCGAGCTAGATTCCTTGTTCTGGAATCCGGGCTGGAAGACAACGGGCACCGAAGAGTTCTCCAACCGCGTCGCAGCTGCGGTGTCTCAAGAATCTTGGGTGATCGATGGGAATTATGCTGCTGTTCGCCCGCAGATCTGGGCGCGCGCGTCCTGCCTGGTCTGGCTCAACTATCCATTCCGAATCACATTCGCGCGGCTCGTCCGGCGCACCCTCCAAAGAACCCTCTCGGGCGAGAAGTGCTGCAACGGAAATCGCGAGGAGCTCAGCAAGGCTCTATTCAGTCGTGATTCGGTTCTACTCTGGGCGATCACGAGCCATCCTATGTACAAGAAGGAATACCCGAGAGAAATCGAAGCCTACCCCCATCTCGATATTGCCGAGATTCGCGACCCGAAGGAGGCCGAGCAGTTACTTTTGAAACTGGGCCACGGTGAATAGAATTTCCTTGGAGACGTAGAATGGGTATCAAAAATTGCCTCGTCGAAGGAGTCTCCTGCACAGGCAAGACCTCGGTCTGTGATGAGCTCCTGCGGCGCGGGCATCACGCCGTACATGGCGATCGCGAATTGGCCTACCAGGGTGACCCCAAAACGGGTGAGCCGCTGGATGGCCTCGGCCATCAACATCATATCTGGGACGTCCCCAAAGTCGAAGCGCTCGCGAGCGACGACACCCACGCTGTGTCGTTTTTTCGTGGTGGCTCTAGAAACTTTGACCGCTTCCTCCAGCTCTTTGACTACGTATTCGTTCTAAACGTCGACCCAGACACTCTCAACCAGCGCCTCGACCGGAGAGGCCAAGACGAGTGGGGCGGAAAAGAAAGCGAACGCAGACTCGTCGTCCGATTGCATGCAACCCAAGAAGACGTCCCCAGGGAAGCGATCATAATTGACGCCACAGCGCCCATCGCCTGCGTCGTCGATGAAATCCTCCTGCACATTCGAGACTCGAAACAGGCCCGCTCTACTGAAGCGTAAGCGACCCGAGAAGCCTAAGCCTCCGCATGGCCGTGCAAGACGCAACAAAGATCGAAACTTCAAACCCGTGATCGAAGTCACCCCCCTCAGAACCCATTCTCTCCGATACGTAGACTGCAAGACGATCCTCTTCGACGTCGTCTGAGGTGTCCGAATGTTCGATCAGAGTTTTATGCGGTTTCTACTCCTATGCCTCGCTGGCGGACTCGTCTACGGCGCGTCCACAGCCTATGGAGTCTGGTTCCTTCTCCGCATGGGATTGATCGACACAAGCTCGAACGAATCCGTTTCGGAGTTCTTCTCCAGAACTCCCTTGAGCAACTACAAGCTCTTCTTCCAGACTCACTCCGAGAGATACGGAATATTTTGGACCCTTTCCGTCCTAGGGATCCAAGTGTTAGGAATCTTGCTCTTGCTTGGAGGCGCCGCGCTCTACGCGTTCGAAGTCTGACCTCCCGACCCGGACATAACACCCAAAATGCAGTCTCTGCGATATCCTTGAGGTGGACACCGCAAATCCTGCGGGCCGCCGCCGACGGGAGAACCATGACGCCTCGACTCCGAATACGCTTCGCTACAGCCCTCTTCGTACTTGTTTCAACCTCAGGCTGCCTCGCGCCCGTAAATCAGCAAATTGAGCCGGCGGAGAAATTCGTCGCACCCGATATCGACTTCGAGCTCATCGCCGCCGACGTAGACCCACCCAATATCCAATGGACCGACGACGTTGATTTCGGAAAGCTCCGCGAACATTATGGGCGACGCAAAGACTTCAGCAGTCGCTGCGAATATGCTCCTGAAAGAAATGAAGCTGCGGAGGCCGTCGGAGCCGGCAATAGCGATCTCATCTTAGAGCTCACGGATTCCCTTCTTGCTCGATGCCCCGTTGACCCCATCTTGCATCACTGGCGCTCGCGCGCACTTGACCAACTCGGGCTGCCTGAAGACGCCGAGACGCATCGAAGATGGGTCCAAGGTCTTTTCGACTCGATCCTCTCGACAGGGGACGGCAAGACGACGAAAACCCCCTTTATCACGATCTCCATTTACGAAGAGTATCAAGTCCTCTCTTTCCTCGGACTCACCAAGAAGAAGCAGTCTCTCATAGACAGTCCTGTAGCGCTCGACATGATTGTCGCGGAACGGGAAGACGGGAGCGAAGTAACGGTCTACTTCAACCCCCTGCTTCATTTCATCCGTCTCTATGAATCGCTCGATCAAATGACGCCTGCTCCTTAGTTCCCTAAGTGAAAGGATCGGATTCTCTATGAACGCCGAGCGTCGAACATGAAGTGGACACAGGGCAGGCAAGAGACGGGCTACCTGAAGCATCTGATTTACTCGTTCAGCGCGGGGCGTCTCGGCGCCGACGCTTTCCTCCTGAAGTTCCCTGAAGGCTGCGAAATCCCAGAGCATCA
Organism: Myxococcota bacterium; assembly: GCA_045106235.1. Classification (GTDB taxonomy): domain Bacteria; phylum Myxococcota_A; class UBA9160; order UBA9160; family UBA4427; genus UBA4427. Next base: position 50,171 of record JBGCEJ010000046.1, on the reverse strand, counting down.
GGACTCCGTGAACGGCGCGCGGCATTACCGACTCAATCTGGTGATTCGCCATGCCGAATCGGGCGGCGACTTCCTCTGCGACGACCCCATCCTCGATTTCCCGAGACTCAAACTCTTCAGGCCGGATCGCAGCCCGCATGCCGTGACGAAAGTCGCCGAGGGAACGCGTTACGTCCTCAGCTTCGGCATCGCGCTCAAATCAGCGACTTCTGAGTAGCCCGCTTCAAATGAGCGATTCCTTCGGAGAACCGGAGTATGATCGGGAATCTCAAGGATATAATTGCCTCGCCATTTTCCCGGAGCCAATCTTCGTGACCGATCTATACGTATTCGCCATCTCCCACTACTGCGAAAAATCACGCTGGACACTCGACCATCTCGGAATCGAACACGCGGTGCGCTACTTGGCACCCGGCGCTCATTCGCAGTTCGCCAAGGAGATCGGTGCGAAAGGCTCTTCTCTGCCCATCCTCGTTTCAGAAGGTCAAGTCATCCAAGGCTCGGACGCGATTTTTGACTGGGCCTGCGCGACTTCCAATCACAAAGATCGGACGCTCTCGGTCAGTTCGAACCATGAATCGAGCGCTCGCGAGATTGAAGCGAGACTGGACGAAATCGCGGGCGTGCAGAGCAGGCGCTATTTTTATTCTGAAGCGTTAGTCGAACATCCGGAATCCGTCTTGCCGATCTTCTCGAAAGACCTCGATCCAGACGGGCAGAAATCACTCGCAGGAATTTGGGAGATCGTTCGCACAGTCATGATCGACGGAATGGATCTAGGCCGCGAGCAATGGTCGGATGCCCGCGACAAGATCGAAACTGAACTGGACTGGCTCGACGGCCTGCTGGCTGACGGACGTCGTTTTCTTGTCGGAGACCAATTCTCCCGGGTTGATATCACGGCGGCGAGCCTTCTCGCCGTTTTCGCATTGCCACCAGAACATCCCACCTACACCCAGGTCGCGGTCCCTCCTCGGTCCGCGGCAGATATTGCCCGCTGGAAAGAAAGGCCCTCGCTCAGGTGGGTCCGCGAGATTTACGAATCACATCGATAGCGAAACCTAAGAAGGTACGGACACATGAGTGAATCCGAATCGATTGAAGCCAGCCCGCGTCCCTCCACAGTCGAGTCGATTCGTGCCGCGCTCCATACCTTGGGCGTTGAATCCGGGCAGACGCTGCTGGTCCACTCCTCTCTGAGTGCGCTCGGTTTCGTGTCGGGAGGTGCGCAAGCCGTCATCGAGGCTTTGATCGAAACCGTGGGCAACCAAGGCACGGTCGTCGTGCCAACGCATTCCGCAGCGCTCTCCGATCCCGCCAACTGGGGCAACCCGCCTGTTCCCGAAGCGTGGTGGGAAGAGATCCGAGAGACGATGCCCGCTTACGACCCTCATGCGACGCCGACACGAGCGATGGGCGTGATCCCGGAGCTCTTCCGCCGGCTTCCGGACGTGCAAAGGGGCGAGCATCCGGCGTTTTCCTTCGCTGCACGAGGACCGCTCGCCGAGACGATCGTCGCCGAGCAATCCCTAGAAGACCCCTTCGGCGAGGACTCGCCACTTTCCAGACTCTACGAACTGGAGGCTTCGGTCTTATTGCTTGGCGTGGGCTACGACTCCTGCACTTCACTTCATCTCGCCGAAAGGCGCGCCCAGGGCAGTCACGCTAAGCGACTCAGAACCGGCGCTCCCGTCCGAGAGAGCGGCGTTCGGATCTGGAAAGCCTACGAAGAGTTCGAAGTCTCCTCTGATGATTTCGCTCGGCTCGGTGCCGAGTTCGAAACCGAAACTAAAGCAGTCTCCGTCGCACGCGTCGGCCAAGGCGAAACGCGGCGCGTCCCCGTTCGGCCCCTGGTCCTGTTCGCAACGGATTGGATCCAGCAGCATCGTCTTTAGTGGCCTTTGGCGCTGCCGGCGCCATTAGCGCCCCCATCGCCTCTACCGGGAGTACCGAATGGGCCCTCAGATCATCTGGCTCGCCTCGTCCTACGGCATCGTCTTCAGCATCGTTCTCGTTATGCTCGAAACGGGCCGCCCCTTGCTCGGCGGCGCCCTTGCGATTCTCTTCCCGCTCATCCGGATCTATCGCCGTTTTGGGCGCGAGGGCGGCTACCGGCTCATAGGCGGCGCCGGCGTAGTCTCGGGAAGCCTGAGCGAAAGAGGTGGAGTTGCGACCCGCGAGTCTTCGCCGTTTTTCTTTTGGGCGTGTTTTGTCGCCGAGACCCTCACCATCGCAGGCTTCGGACTTCACGTGCTCTTTCGCTAACGCCTTCCGAGAGCCGGATATCGCAGAACGCGCCCCACCCATTCCGCAACACACTGTTGCGCAACACTGCGTCGAGCCTCTGCCGATTGACGTCGTTTTCGAAGACAGGTCATACTCTAACGAGAGCGGTCCCCGGTTCATCATTCCATGCCCCTAGGCTGACCGCGCCGCAGGTGACTCCGAATGCTTCGCCAAATCGACGAAAACCTCTGGGTTGCAGAGTCCCCCCTACGCTTCCTTGGCCTTGAAATGGGCGCGCGCATGACCGCGATTCGGCTCCCGGACGGATCCGTATTCCTCCACTCTCCCGTCGCCCTCACAGAAAAGCTGAAGCAAGAAATCGAAGCGGTCGGCCCTGTGAAGTATCTCATCGCGCCTAACAAGCTTCATCACCTTTTTGTGTCCGACTGGGTCGACGCATTTCCGGATGCCATATTTTACGCAGCCCCCGACCTGGACAAAAAGAGACCCGATCTCGACTGCAGCCGCGTTCTCGGAAATTCCGCCGAGGCGGGCTGGTCCGGAACGATTGACCAGGTCCGCGTCGACGGATTCCCCTTCGCCAGCGAAATCGCGTTTTTCCATCGACCGAGCAAGACCTTCATCGCAACCGACCTCGCGTTCAATATCGGCGACAACAGCCCACCCCTGACCCAGGCATTCTTCCGCATGGCGCGAACCCATGGGCGCCTCTCTCCGACGCTCCTTGAACGACTCCTCATTCGAGACCGAGGGGCCTTCAAGACCTCCTTCGAGCGAATTCTCGAATGGCCCTTTGAGCGAATCATCGTCTCCCACGGCGATATTTCGGAAACGGGGGGGCGCGAGCAGCTTCTTCAGGGGTACGCTTGGCTGCCATGAAGATTCAAATCACATACTGCGGACGTTGAAACTACCTGCCTCGGGCCTCCAGTTTGGCGGCCGAACTCAAGGAAGAGCTGGGAGTCGAGGCGGAGCTGATTCGCGGCTCGGATGGCATCTTTGACATCGTCGTCGATGGCCAGATGATCTTTTCGAAGGGAAAAGCGGGCCGGTTCCCCAAATCCGGCGAAGCGCTCGGCTTGATAAAGCCATGATCCTCGAGACCGCCGTCCTCGACGTTCGCAGCGGACAGAGCGCCGACTTCGAGCGCTCCTTCGAAGACGCACAGTCCCTCGTCGCGCAGATCCCCGGATACCAGCGTCATGAGCTCCGGCGATGCCTCGAGCAGAAGAACCGTTACCTACTCCTGATTTGGTGGGACACCCTCGAAAGTCATACCGTTGGCTTCCGCGAGTCGCCCCAGTACCAAGAGTGGCGCCAACTTCTGCATCACTACTACGACCCGTTTCCGGTCGTCGAGCACTACGAACGCGTCACTCTCGCCGTACCCGCCGCACCGACCCCGCCCCCGCCCCCGCCCGCCGAGGACTAAACGTCCTCTACGCCAGAGCGTGGTAGCCGCCATCCACGTGACGCGTCTCACCGGTCACCATCACGCCCGGCCGCATCAAGTGGGCAACCTCCAGGCCAAGTGCTTCGGGCGTCGCGTTCCCAAGCGGCGAGCGCAGGTTCGCATCTTCGACCGATTCAATCAGTTTCGGAATCGCGCCCCCGGCGCGGCTCTCAGCGAAGGGCGAGAAACGAAGCGAGTTCACACGAATCGCCGCAGCGTTTCCAAGCTCCGCAGCCAACTCTCGCGTAATCCGCTCAAGCGCCGCCTTTGCCATGCCAATATTTCGATAGGGATGGCTCGTGATCCGTTCGGCCCCGATATACGAAAGCGCAACCACGGAAGCAGAGTGATTGAGGCGCTCTCGCTCATGTAGAGCGCGCATGAGTGCGATCAGCGAATACGCCGAGATGCCCATGCAATCAAGAAAGTCCTTACGCGAAACATTCAGCAGCGGCGTCGCTTCACCCCCTCGGATCGTGCGGTCAAAAGCAATCGCATGCAGCACGCCGTCGAGCTGCAAATCGCTTCCCACGAGTTCCCCCGCCATCTCGTCGATGCTGGCATCCTCTGACGCATCAAATACCAGACAGGGCGTCTCTTCTCCGAGACGGTCCCGAACCGCTTTTTGAAAGGTCGAGAAGGATTCCTTGAGAAAGCTCATCGCCGCTTCCGAAAGTCCGTCCTGATGCTTCGTCGGCCCGAGGCCTGCGCAGACCAGCTCCGCCCCCTCCGTCTTCAGCTTCTCAGCAACCGCAAGAGCCAATGAATTTTCGTTGGCGATTCCAGTGACAAGAACGCGGCGTCCATCGAGCGGCTTTTCCATCATGACTTCCCCTTTGCCCTTCTTGTGGCCATTCGACCAATCAGCGAACGACGGGTACAGGAAACAAGACCGCGAGCCTGCGTCGTCCTTAAGAGCCCGCGCAGCAGCTCACCCGTCGTCAGCAGGCCCAATATGCCCTGACGATACATATCTGTAAAATAGATAGTTTGATCACTAATGATCTATTTGGACGATACTCAGACGCCGTGCAGGAAGACGCGTAAAACAGCCGAATCACTCAGCCTTCGCGAAGAGCTCGACGGTCCAAAAAATGAACCATGCGCCAAATCACCCACTGCACTGCGGTCGATGAATCTTCCGCATCCTCTTCGACGAATGTCTGCAAGCCCCTCGAATCACGCAGGGAGAGCCGGCATCGGACGTCTCGGCCTTGATTCGAAAGCTGACTCAAGGCCATTTCCACTGAATCAATCGAAACCGTTCGAGTCCCTAAGGCGAGGCGAATCCGCTTCTCGATCCCCTCTCGCTCGCTTTCACCTAACTCCAATTCCTCTACACGAATACGCAACTTCATCCGAGGCCCTGCTCTTCTGTCGATATTTCAAATGCAAATAGAGTATGATTCGTAAAATTCGAATCGAAAGAATCCGCATGGAATGGCTGAACTACCACCATCTTCTCTACTTCTACACAGTGGCGCGCGAAGGCAGCGTCACAAAGGCAGCCCAGGTTCTTAACCTCGCCCAACCCACCCTGAGCGGGCAGATCCGAAAGCTCGAAGACTCGATGGACGAGAAGCTCTTCGTCCGAGAAGGTCGAAACTTGGCGCTGACCGAGTCCGGACGGCTCGTCTATCGCTACGCCGAGGAAATCTTCTCGACCGGAGAAGAGATGCTGGACGCCTTGCGAGGTCGCCCGAGCAATCGCCCCGCCAAACTGATCGTCGGCGTCGCTGACGTCGTACCGAAGCTGATCTCCTACCGGTTGCTGCAAATCGCGCTCGAGCTCGATGACCCAGTCCAACTGATTCTTCACGAAGGCAAGACCGACGAACTGATCTCGGCACTCAGCACCCAGAGTTTCGACATGGTCCTGACGGATGTGCCGCTCAATCCGCACGCCGTTCGCGTGCGCGCCTTCAACCATCCCCTCGGCAGCAGCGGCGTCACCTTCTTCGCGAGCCACACGCTTGCACGTCGCTACCGGCGCAACTTCCCCGCCAGCCTCGACGGAGCGCCCATGCTGATGCCGACGCCGAGCGCCTCTCTCCGACACTCTCTGGATCGCTGGTTTGATTCGATCGATGTCAAACCGATGATCGTCGCCGAGATCGAAGACACCGCTCTGATGAAAGTCTTCGGCCAGCATGCCGCCGGCGTATTCGCGGCTCCCAGCGCAGTCGCCGATGAAGTCTGCAAGAGTCATGACGTCAGCATCGTCGGCGAAACGGATGAGGTCCGCGAGGACTTCTACGCGATCACGGTCGAGCGACGCATCATGCATCCCGCCGTCGCGGCGATCGCCGAGGCCGCGCGGACGGGCGTATTCGCCTAACACGTGAAAGCCAAGCGATTCCGCGGGCACGCCGGGCAGATCAAGCATCGGTCGCCACCCGGGCGCGATACTCCGCCAATGACCGGAAATAGTCTTGCTGCGCCTTCACCAAATTCTGGGCGGCGCTGGCCGCCTGGTTCTCGCGAATATTGAGATCGATGAGATTGCTGAGCCCGGCGCCGAGTTTGCGCGCCTCGGCGTCGCGTAGGAAATTCGCAAGGCTTAGATTTTCACGGGCGAAGATCGTCTGATCGTAGGCGGCCTCGAGCGCTTCGAGGGCAATCAAAGCCTCCGTCTCGATCTCCCCCTCTGCAAAGTGGATCCTGCGATCGAGCTGCTCGAGGCGGATCCGCGCCACCCCAAGTCGCCCGCGTGCTTCTCGGAGCCGAACCGGAAGCTCGAACTTCATCTTCATCTTGACTTCGGTCGCGCTCCGAGAATCGCTCGAGAGCTTCCCGGTCTCATCAATCCCCGCGCGAGAACCACCGAAATCACGTGAACCCTCCAAGCCCATATTCAACTTCGGCAGGACATCGTTTTTCGCGAGCTTCAGATCGAGGAGAAGCCTCTCCCGTTCAAGCGCGAGTTTCTGGAGCCGAGGATGCTCTGAACGCGCGCGAGTGAGATCGGCTTCGATGTTGATCGGATTGAGCAGCATCTCGTCCGGGAACTCGCGTGGAAGATTGGATGCGTCCACGATTCGGCGCTCACCCATCGCATCGCGCAGAAAGAGAGAAAGCTTGAAAGTGGCCTGACGAAAATCGCGCTGGGCGCCGCGAAGCCGGGCCCTTCGTTCGACGACGAGCCGAAGGTTATCCCGCAGGTTGATTCGAGCCTCACTCCCCTGCTCCACCCTCCGGGCGATCTGTGACTGCCGCTCTTCCGCAACCTCCAGGAGATCCTCGACCACCTCAACAACGCGACCCGTGGCAACCCAGTCCCAATACGACAAGGTCGCTGCACGAATGACTTTGATGAGCTCGAGTTCCAGCTCGGGCGTGAAGCTCGCCCGCTTGATCTCAGCACCCCGCAGCGCGGCTCGGTTCTTGTCGATCAAGCCACCCCGAAGCAGCGGCACTTCGACCCCGACGGCGACTTCGCCCGATGAATCCGTCAAACGACCGCCATCATAGGAAGGGAAATCGCCATCACTCCCGCGGTAACGAAGCGAAAACCGGCTCCCCCAAAGCTGCGTGGGCTGCTCAAGAGCGCCCGCACCTGACCAATTCTCGTAGAAGCCGAGCGGGCGTACGTCGCCTTCGAGTGAAAGCCGGGGGTCGAAAGCGCCGGCCTTGCTCTGCCGAGCGGACATGCGCGACTCCGACTCCAACCGAAAGGCCTGAATCAAGGGGAAGAACGCGTTCGCCGAGGCGCGCACCTCTTCCACCAGCAGCGCGTCGCTGCCGTAGCGAATCGAACGCTCCGGCATCTCACCGAAAGCGGCCTCCTCTGGGCCTTCGAGGCGCTCGACCTCCTCGAGACTCGGGATCGGCTCCTCCGCCAGGGCCGGCGCCGGCGCCGAAACGACCAATACCGTCACGAGAATGGCCAAACAGATAACTAACATCCCACGCTGCGCGAATGCGCCATGCCGATCCCAGATCATCTGACCCCTCATGCTTTCGGCTTCGCCCCGGAGGCCGCAGCGTCACCCTTTCGCGCCACCGAGGGCGGGAACCCATTCGCTTGTCGCCAAAGCTCGAAGGCCAAAGTCACCTGATCCAGCAAGACAAAACCCTTGGCTCGAACACCCTGGCGCAGGAAATCGCCCGAGGGCCACGGGTCTTCTTCATCGTCCGGGGTAATCAGCACTCGAAAATTCCCCTGGCCATCATCGCTTGAATCAACGAGGGCCACGCGACCGCCGAAAGTCCCTACCGCAACCGAAGGCCAACCCGAGAACTGCACAGCAGGCCAACCCTCAAACTGCAGTCGAACCATGCGTCCCTCTTCGATCAACGGAACATCGTTGCCCCGCACCCAAAGTTCGACGGCGCGGTCTTCGGTGTCCGGCACCAGGGTAAGGAGAGGGTCTCCCGCCTTAACAAGCTGGGCACCGGGCGCGGCAAAGAGTCGGAAGACCGTGCCCGCGCGGGGAGCCGTGACCCGCTGAGTATTCTGTTGCGCGATGCGTGTATCCAGATTGGCGAGGCGCTCGGACAGAGAGGCCACAGTGACTTCCGCCGAGGCCCGGCTGCCGCGCGCCGATTCCACACCCGCTGTCGCCGTCGTCCCGACGCGCCCCTGCTCCGCTCGGCGCGCATTCAGATTACTCCTGGCCGCCGAAAGGCTCTGCTTCGCTTGCGCCAGTTTCGCTTGCGATTCGCGGAAGACTCGCTCCGCGACCTCAAACTCGAATCCGGAGACCAAACCCTCGTCCACTAACTCCTTCTGCCGCCGAAAATTGAGTTCCGACTGCGCCAACTTCGCCTTTGCACCCTCAAGCGCATGCCTTTCAGAGCGGACGGAAGCCTGCGCCATCTCGATTTGGCTCTCGGCCCCGGACAAAGACTGCTCTCGCGCCGAAGAAAGTGCATCGATCTGCTTGTCAAAAAGATCGATACGTTCCCGAGCGGAGGTCAGCTGCATCTCGAGCGCTGCACGCTGAACGTCGAGTCGTTCAAGGATCGATGGATCGTTGTCGACGATCTCAAGCAGCAGATCTCCCGCCTCCACCCGCGACCCTTCGATCACCCAGGCCTGACGAACGCGGCCGCCGACGGGCGCTGCGACGGTTTGAATCCGATCGAATGGCGCGTAGGCAACCACACCTCCCGAACCGATCACAGTTTGCTGCCAAGGCGTGATAATCAGCGCCAGGATCAAGACACCGAAGGCCAAGGCGAGAAAGCGTGCGAGCTGACGAAGCGCCCGCGGTCGATCGACGAGATGAAGCGCGGAAAGCGCATCCTCAATATGCGAAGCACTCGAATCCGAAGCACTCATACGGCACCTCCTTCTTCAGGTCGGGCCGAGGGAATTGCGCCCTCCACCACTTCGCCGGCTTCAATCCGCAGAACACGGTCGCATCGCGCCGTCAGCGGACCACTCGAAGTGACACAGAGCAGCGTCCAATCCTGTGCCGGATCAAGCAGCGTATTCAAGGCCGGTTGCATCGACTCGTCCTCGAGGTCAACGGTCTGGAAATCAACCAAGATAATCGCGGGGCGGCTGAGCAGAGCCCGCGCGATCTCGAGTCGAACAGCCTGACTGCGCGAGAGGGGGGCACCCGTTTCGTTGACCCAAGTCTGCAGGCCATTCGGGTATCTCCGAATTTCTTCGAGCAGCCCCACCTGGTCCAATGCGTTTTCAACATCTTCGAGGGTCGCGTCCGTCGAAACGATCGTGAGATTATTGAGCAGCGTCGAAGGCAGGATCTGCGGCGTCCGGATCAGGCTAATCGTGTCACGCGTGGCTTCGGCACTTTGATCCCGCAGATCGCGCTCGTTCAGCGTGACATAACCCGCATCCGCGCTGCGCAAGCCCGCAAGCACATCAACCAACTGCCCCTTCCCCGATCCCGAAGGTCCGACCAGCGCAACCCGCTCTCCCGGCTCAAGCCGAAACGAGACGTCGCGCAAGATCGGCCCATTCGGCCCGGTCAGACCAATCTCTTGACATCCGAGCGCGACGGACCCCGGCTCGTGAACGACGTCTCGACCCTGGGGCGGGTCTTCCAGGGGGAGATCGAAGAGGTCGCTCACTTTTTCCACCGCGGCGAGGAGGTCATAGTAGGTCTCGAATTGCTTCGCGAGACGCGCAAACGAAGCCACAACCGACGCGACAATAATTTCCGAAGCCACCAATTGGCCGAGCGTGAGTTCTCCCGTCACCACCAAAAAACCACCTAGCGCCAGAAGCCCCGTATTCACAAGGGCCTGAAGCCCGAGTGCTGCGAGGAACTGACGAAAGACGATGCGGTAATGATGTCGGCGCGCATTCACCCATGAAGCGACCAGCGCATCGGCCTTCGACTCTGCACGGCGGCGGCCTGCGGAAGTACGGAACGTCGTGGGATGCCGAACGAGCTCTTCCATCCAGGCGGCGAGATCGTATTTCGCGTAGGACTCGCGAATTGCTGTTCCGGGTGCGCCACGGCCGAAGGAGTAAGCCACCACCACCATTGCCCCAAGAAGGAAAATACTCAGCGCCAGCATGAGGGGGTGATAGAAAGACAGCACAAGCAGACCCGTCGCGGCCTGGAGAATCACGCCGGAGCCATCAAGCAGAAGCTTCGACCCGCTCTTCTGAACCGTGACCAAGTCGAAGAAGCGATTGACGTAGGCCGGCGCCGACTTCGAACCGAAACCGTCCTGATGAACACGCGGCAGGCGATGTGCGAGATCGAGACAACCTCGAACGAAGATGCGCTGCTGCAAGAGCTCAGCGAGATAGGCTTGGAACGCGTACAAGCAGCCCGCAATCACCAGGCCCGCCAAGAGAAGCAACGCGAGAATCACAACGGGCTGAACAAGCCCCCCAAAAGCAACCGTATTGACGAGCTGCTGAACAGCAACCGGAATCGCCAGGGTGAGCAGCCCCGTGAATGCCGCATAGAGGATGATGGCGATGATCTCGGAACGTTCGGGATGAACGATGCGCAGCAGATTCGTCAGCGGCCCCCCTTCATTTCCTGATCCAGAACCCGTCGAATCCCCGTTCCGCTGAGCGTCGCCCCCTTTCGCTCCGCCGGCGCCACCGAAAAAGCCTGTTTCAAGCACGACCCATTCCGGCGTCTCATCCCCGAACGAAGCACTCAGAGAATTCGCCATCTCCGCCTGATTGACCCATTCCATTGGGCCACCCGGTCGCATAACACGAATCTTTCCCTTCTCTCGGTCGAGCAGCGCAAGCCAGCCCATCTCGGGCACGTACGTGACGAGCGGCGTCCCTCTTCGAAGCAGGCCGCACGCTTCGTCGAATCCAAGATTGACACCGCGCGAGAGAACGCCCGAACTCTCGAACTGATCCTTGAGCGCCTCCTTCCAGTCCGCCCAACTCGAACGCGTCGCCCCCTCCCTTTGGGAGAGCGTCGCTGCAAGACTGGGGTCGAATTGCGCACCCGTTGCTTCCCGAAGCGCCATCCGAAAATTGATGGGCAGCGTCAGATCGACTGGGGCGGCCAATGAACCAGGACTCATCGAATTCTCCATATCCAGGAACTTCGGTTTCCCGAGCCATTCTGTAAAGTAGATAGTTCGATCAATACATATCGATTTGTACGATGCATTGAGCGAGCAGCTTGAAACGTGGAAGTATCGTCATGAGGGCCTACGCACCCGCTGCGGCCGAAATTCATTCAGGATGCGCATAATCCGAAATACACCCCAGAAATGAGAGCGGTTCGGAGTGCTACCCATCCCTCAGCCAACCCAGCCGGTAGTCAACACTTGGCCGGGCTTGCACCCATCGGAGTCTTTCCCGCACAACAAGGAAAAGGCGTCGGTAGCGCGCTCATGGATGAAGCCATTCGACGAGCCCAAGCAATGGGCTGGTCCGCGATTTTCCTCTTGGGCGACCCGGCCTACTACGCCCGGTTCGGGTTCGTCCTCGCCGCCCCGCTCGGCCTTCGCTACGAGAGCGAGGTCTTCGACCCGGGCTTTCAAGTGCTCGAGCTTACGCCGAACGCACTCGAAGATCTCCGCGGCTACATCGAGTACGACCCAGCCTTCTCGACGCTCACCGAAGCCTAGGAGTTCATCGACTCCAAGAATTCCGAATTCGTCTCCGTCTTCTCGATCTTCCCCTTCAAAAACTCCATCGAGTCGACGGGAGACAGGGGAGCGAGCACCTTCCGCAAGATATACATGCGGTTCAGCGCATTTTCATCCATCAGGAGTTCTTCACGTCGCGTCGCGGAGCGGTTGATATCAATCGCCGGATAGGTCCGTCGATCCGCCAGCTTGCGATCGAGCACGATCTCGCAATTCCCCGTGCCCTTGAACTCTTCAAAGATGACTTCGTCCATCCGTGAACCCGTGTCAATGAGCGCGGTTCCGACGATCGTGAGGCTTCCGCCTTCTTCCACGTTGCGTGCGGCACCGAAGAAACGCTTCGGCTTATGCAGCGCATTCGAATCCACACCGCCCGAAAGAATCTTCCCGGAATGCGGCACGACGGTGTTATGCGCGCGCGCAAGCCGCGTAATCGAATCCAGCAGAATCACGACATCCCGACCGTGCTCGACGAGGCGCTTGGCCTTCGCGATCACCATATCGGCGACTTGGACGTGGCGCGTCGCCGGCTCGTCGAAGGTCGACGAAATCACCTCGGCCTTCACGGTCCGCTGCATATCCGTCACTTCTTCGGGACGTTCATCGATCAGCAGAACGATCAGGTACGATTCGGGATTGCCCTCTGCGATCGCGTTCGCGACCTCTTTGAGCAGCATCGTCTTACCCGCTTTCGGCGGAGAGGTGATCAGCGCGCGCTGCCCCTTCCCGATCGGGGCAATCAAATCGATGATGCGTGTCGTCATGCTGCCACCGGAAGTCTCCATATCGAACTTCTCGGAGGGATAGAGCGGCGTCAAATTATCGAAGAGGATCTTATGCTTCGCCTTCTTCGGTTCGTCGAAGTTGATGCTCGCCACCTTCAGAAGTGCGAAATAGCGTTCGCCTTCCTTGGGTGAACGAACCTGGCCTTCGACCGTATCGCCTGTGCGGAGATTGAATCGCCGAATCTGCGAGGGCGAGACGTAGATATCGTCGGGCCCGGCGAGATAGTTCTGATCCGGGGCGCGCAGGAAGCCGAAGCCGTCCTGCAAAATCTCGAGCACCCCCTCGGCAAAGATCGCACCGCGATTCTGCGTCTGCATTTTCAAGATCGCGAAAATCAGATCCTGCTTTCGAAGACCCGCGGCGTTTTCGACGTCCATCGACTCGGCCATCTTCGTGAGCTCAGGAACCGCCTTCGCTTTCAGTTCGCGAACGACAATCTTCTCTGCGCCGTCATCTTCCTGATTCGCAAGCGAGGCTTCCTCTTCCGCCAGCTCGGCATCACTCGGCAGATAGTCGCGACGCGCGTCGCCGCCACCACCACCACCGCCGGAATTGCCGCCGCCACCCCGATTTCCGCGGTTGCCGCCGCCGCCACCGCCGCCGCCCGTCCGGGACCTGCGGCCCCGACCTCGTCGACTTCGATTTCCTTGTGAACCGGATCCGTCCTTTGAATCGGACGCGCGCTCGCTACTCACGTGGGTTCTCTCTTTTCTTTGGTGGATCGAGGAACGATCTTTGGGTCAAATGGGGGGATCAGATAAACGATTGATTTGGGGAGGGGCGCCTGGACTGGAACTTGGAAGACCGGCTAGCCAGTCAGTGGTTCTCGGAAGGTCTGGCGTTCTTTTCTTGCTGGGGCCGTGCGCGGCGGGAACCGCGATTCAGTCGGGAAATGATCAGTCTTTTGCGCTGATCCAGGTTTCCTCGGAGGGCTAGTTCTTCCTTCGACCGCACGTATCGTGCGACTTAAGAGCTTTCGCGCCCGACCCGCCTCCATCCGCCGATTGCGTCGGATGGCCTGCGTCAGCGGGCGTTCAAAAATGAAGGAGCTTGACCGCAAGCTTCCGAATGACGCCAAACACAGCGCGTCGAGCGGAGCCCTCGCACTGACATCCGAGTCGGACATCAGGATTCGGTCGCGTGGGCAAGCGGTCATCGACAGACAATGTCGATCGAGGAATCAATCTAAACGGGTGCCCCAGAACTGTCAACCCTCGCCTACTGACCGCAGAAAGTGTCGCCTCAGCCAAGAAATCATTCCGAGCCCTTTGGGCCGATAAAATGACGCAGACGGCCGGCGTCGGCTCCATCGCGGCGATAGGACTCGAATCGGTCCGGATTGCAGACGGTGCAGAGCCGATTTTCGACCCCAATCTGCGGACTCGGAATGCCCAGACCTTCCAGCACATGCGTCGCCAAAAGGGGTAGATCCAATTGATAATGTCCCGCACGGCCCGGCTGAAACACCTCTCCCAGATGCGTCGCGTACCGGCGCTCTAAGCCGTTTCGCACAGGGGCATCGACTTCGTAGCAACAGCCACGCGCCGAAGGACCCACCGCCGCCGCGAGTTCCTCAACCGGTCCCGAGAGTGCTGCGACGCCTGCCTCAATCACACCTGCAGCCAGGCCGCGCCAACCGGCGTGAATCGCCACGACCTGCTCCCCGGCCAAATCGGACACCAGGATCGGAACACAATCCGCCGTCACGACGCCGACGAAACAGCCTCGCTCCCGTGTGTAGACCGCGTCGGCCTGGACCAGCTCGGCCGCGGCTCCATCGCCGGACGAGGGCAAAATTGAATGCACAGCAATGCCGTGCACCTGAGTCATAAACTGAGCATTTTCAGGAACTTGTGAGCCCTTTTGCCCAAAGCCATGCGGCACGCCCAGACCTATGAGAACACGATCGCATAATTCTGGAAGCGCCGACTCAGCGCTCATGCATCCGCCTCGTCCGTCGCTTCGACCGCGGGCCCCAGGCCCTCGACCAGGGCTTGGAGATCAGATGGCAGAGGCGCCTCGAAATCCAGCCAATCCCCGCTCAGCGGATGCTGGAAGCCAAGCCGTGCGGCATGAAGCGCCGGCCGGCCGAGCTCCGCCTCTTTGCCACGCGCTCTTCCGTACACAACATCACCGACCATCGGCAGCCCCGCTGAAGCCAGATGCACGCGGATCTGATGTGTCCGCCCCGTCTCAGGCCGAATCGAAAGCTCGGACACCCCCGACTCCGGATAGCGTCGCAAGAGCTGCCAGTTCGTCACCGAAGGCCGCCCCGCTCGGGTCTCCACCGACATTCGCTTTCGGTCGCGGGGATGGCGGCCGATTGGCCGGTCCACCTGCCCTTCCTCGACTCGGGGCAACCCCCGTACGAAGGTGTGATAGCGCCGCTCAATCGTATGCTCAGCGAACTGCGCCGAAAGCCCCTGATGTGCGGCATCACTTTTCGCCGCAACCATCACGCCCGAAGTCCCGCGATCAAGGCGATGCACAATTCCGGGTCGCGCCACGCCGCCGATCCCGGAAAGCTGACCGGCGCAGTGATGCAGAAGTGCATTCACGAGCGTGCCGGAGGGATGCCCCGGCGCGGGATGAACAACAAGTCCCGCCTGCTTGTCGATCACAATGAGATCGGCATCTTCGAAAAGCACAACAAGCGGAATCGCTTCAGGCTGCAGATCCATCTGCGCGACAACCAGCGGCTCCGCCTCAACCCGCTCACCCTCATCCAGAATTCGGCTTGCCCGAACGACCTCACCCTCAACGCATACACGTCCCGCGTCCAACCATCGTCGAACCTGGGAACGAGAGACTCCGGAATGCCCGGCCAGAGCCGCATCAACGCGCGTACCCGCCAGAGCCTCATCAACGACGAACGCAATCGCCTCGACGTCTTCGGCCGAATCCGAAGCGGCATCGCTGGTTTCGTCCTGGCTCATCGCGCGGTCGCGTCGGCGGGCGCGGGCGCGGGATTCCTCACAGAAGCGGGCACTAAAGCGAGAACCGGCATACGCCTAACGTCGCGCGAAAAGGCCTCGCGAACCACTCTCCCGCGCGCCCTTCATCCGCTCCATATAGCTGGGAACCACGAGCGTCGGGTCGAGACCAATCGTCTTTGCGTAGGCCGTCACGAATCCGCGTACGTACACATCCGCGGGCAGCGCCCCAAAATTTTCGTCCTCGATATTTCGGAGATGCGCGCAGCTCACCTTCGTCACGTCGGAGATATCGTCGATCTCGTACCCCCGAAAGAGGCGTGTGCGCCGAAGTCGAACACCGTCGAAATCGCCGCCGCCCTCATCTTCCAGCGTATCAAACTCCTCGACGGCCGAATCGAAGGAATCGATGATTCGCTCTTCTGAGGGATCCCCCAGAATTGCGCTCGCCGGGACCTGGTTCGCGTATGCGGGCTGGCCGGAATGACCGATACCGCCCTCGCCCCCGAATTCAGGAGAAGCAGAAGCACCTTGACCTGTTAGGCCCGTCCCGCCCGGGCGCGGCGCAGGCTCAGGCAGATCCTGATCGTAGAGCGTGCGGAGCTCGGGATCCGCGAGTACCCGGTAGGCCTCGTCGAGGCGCTCCCGAATCGCCGAAGCGTCCCGCGCCTCAAAAACGCCGTACATCGCGAGGGACCCGTCTGCATAGGTCTGCTGCGCCAAGCGATAGGCTCGGTCGATATCCATTCCGGACGCGCCGCGTCCGACCTCGAGAAGCTCATAGTGATCGAGTTCGTCGATCCCGCGCATGCCGCTCATCTGGGTACTCCCGGGGAAGATGAATAGGACGGTCCATCATGGGAACCGCCACTGCGGGTTGTTCCGGAGGGGGTGCCGGAGGAAGTATTAGGCGTCCCGGGTGGGACATAACTCGATTGCGGCTGCGCGGCGGGTCGCGCCGCGGCCTGATTCTGTGCATGGGCTTGAGCAGCCGCCCCCGCGCGTCCCTGCTGCGTGGCCGCGGCCGAGGGCAAGCCGAGGAGCTTATGCGCGATGCGCTGCAGATAAATGGAAACGTCTGAATCGTTTTGCATATCAACGATCGGCCGACGCATAGAAACTGAGCGCCGCGCTTGATCGTCGTAGTTCACGTAGCCGAGGTACTCCGCCTCAATTCCGAAGTACTTCTTGCAAACGCTCCCGACGGCGAAGCCAAGCTTAACATCCTCGGCGGTGCGAACGCCGTTCACGATGACACGCGGTCTAAAGACGCGCATCGTCTCGACGAAGCGATGTGCTTCCGCGGTATCCGTCGCTTCGATTTCGCGAAGCAAGTCAAGCGGCGTGCGGATGCCGCGCTCGTTCCGTTGATCCATGGCCATCGTGACCAACTGGCGAACCCCATGCCCCACCATCGCGAGCCGCATGCGGCGATAGAAGGCGGCCCGCAGAAATGTGTAGGCATTTTCAACGGAGGTCGGTTCGGGCTGAAGCACGAGAATCCCGTCGTCGGAGACGAGGAAGTAATCGAGGACTGAAGCGTGAGAACCCGCGCCGAGGTCGAGCAGAACAAGATCCGCATCCAGCTGGCGAAGTCCCCGGAGCAAACGCACCCGGCGCAAATGACTCGGCTGGGCATCGGCGAGGTTGCCGTGGGTCGCGCCGATCAGCTTCAGGTTCGGAAGCGGCGTATCGACGAGCAACTTCCCGAGGTCTTCCTCGCGCTCCGAGACAAAATCCGCAAGGCTGCGCTGAGGCGAAGGCACGCCCAGGCAGGTATGCAAGTTTGCGCCTTCGAGGTCCATATCGACGACGACGACGCGCTGTCCGAGGCGCGCCAGGGCAGTCGCGAGGTTCGCGCTCACGAAGGTCTTACCCACGCCACCCTTACCACCACCGACGGCCAGCAGGCGCGGGCCCACGGGCTTGGTGTTGTTAGGCGTCATCGAATGACGCGGGTCCTGCGTGAAGCCGGGCGATGGATTCGTCGTGTTCACAGGCGGCTTCCCTTAGCCTTCCTCATTAGATCGGTCGCGAGGATCGATCCGCATGAAGTGTTGCAGAGCGCATTTCGAACGAGCGCGTATGCGACCGCCAAAATCGAGTTCGGGGCTGTAGGGGGTGCCCTTAAGCTACCTGAACCCCTGTGGCCGATCAACGATTCTGCACAATCTCACGACGGTTTCGTCGCAGAATGAAAAAGCTGCCTAGGATTTCGACGACGAAAGAGCCGCCGCGAGCGCAGACAAAACGAGTGGAAACTCGTCTTCGCGCAGCGTCCGAACGTCAAGCCAAAGCCGCGCGTCTTGAACGCGCGCAAGGACCGGCGTCTCCGCATCCCGAAGCCGCTTCGCCAGGGCCTGCACCCGCGGCCCTTCGATACTGACGGCCCAACCGGGCAAACGGTGTTCGGGAAGCGAGCCACCCCCCACCGCAGCCTCACTCGGCGCGACCTGCGCGCTGTAATCCGGCCCGAGCAGGGCCGAAACATCCGCCAGCAGTCGCTTTGCCCGAGGTGCAAGATCCTCGGCCCGCGCGCGCAGCCCCACGATCACCGGAATCTCCTCCGCGCGCCGCGCATCCAACATCAAGTCGAGGGTGGCATCGAGGGCCGCCACGGTCAGCTTATCCACCCGCAGCGCCCGAGCGAGCGGATTCTTCCGCATCGCCTCGATCCAGTCCTTCCGCCCCATCAGAATCCCCGCCTGAGGGCCTCCCAGCAGCTTGTCCCCGGAAAAGCAGATCACATCCACGCCCAGCTTCAGTCGGCCGGGCGCGAACGCCTCGTCCGGAAGCCCTGCGGAACTCAGATCGAGCAGGGTGCCGCTCCCGAGATCCTCGAAGAAAGGAATGCCGCGCTCGTGAGCAAGATCCGCCATCTCGCCCACATCCGCTTCGGCAACAAAACCGCGCTGCTCAAAATTGCTGCGGTGCACCTTCAAGAGAACACCCGCATCGTCATCGATGGCGTTGGCATAATCCGCGAGGTGGGTCCGGTTCGTTGTCCCGACCTCACGCAGCTTCACTCCGGCCCGCTCCATGATGGCCGGCACCCGAAACGAGCCCCCGATTTCGACGAGTTCGCCGCGCGAAACGATCGCATGCCGACCCAATGAGAGCGTATTCAGCGCCAGCAGAACCGCCGCGGCGTTATTATTGACGACGTGGGCCGCTTCCGCGCCGCTCAGCTCGAGCAACTTCGCTTCCAGGCTGCCCATTCGAGAACCGCGGCGTCCGCTCTCGAGATCGAGCTCGAGATTTGAATACCCCGCCATCGCCTCTGCCACCGCCGACTGCGCGGCAGCAGCGAGGGGTGCTCGCCCCATATTTGTATGCAGCACAACACCCGTGGCATTCACGACCCGGCGCGGATGTGGCTGGGCAAGGCGTGCCGCCTCGGTCGCCACTCGGTCGATGAGCACTTCTGGCTCGATCGGCTTCGACGAATCCGCATTGTCCCCCTGGGAAAATCCAGCTCGGACCTCCGCCAGTAGAGCTTTCGCGCAGCGGCGCACGGACCACTCCGGCAATTCGGGCTGAATTGCACACACTTCTCGCATCAGCCGATCCACGGAGGGAAGAACACGTCGGGGATCTTGGTTGACGCCTTGCTTCGAATCCATGACTCTCACCCCAGACTTTTACACGGCCATGCCGGTACGTGTTTTGGATTGAATTCGCAGGTGCGTTGGCGCCAGAGCGATTTGGCCCAGGTGCGGAAGCCGGATCTTAGATCCCCTTTCGCTCCCAAGCCAAGCCGCATTTCGATTGAGTGCGCCGAACGGACCAGATCAACCGACCCGCGGGATGAACCCGCGCTCGTAACGAAACCCAGGAACGACAAATTCGAACCTGGCCTGATCCGAGTGACTTCAAACAAGATCGACGAGAGATAGAGGCGTTGAATGGCGGCGGGGTGCTGCTTTCGAACGGAGACGTCATCCAGCTCTCGTAACTTCCTCTGCGGAGGAGAGATCGCCCCAGCCATTGGGGCCAAGACTGCACCGGCAAGGCTGAACACAGCAAACCGTAAACGCTTGATTTGAAAGCAGAACGACAACCAGTGCGAGTCATCGATTTGATCTTCAAGGTCGAGAACCTGAAACAGACAGGATAGAGAACGAGTCCAAATTCACGCATGTGATTTGAAGAACACGTGCGCCTCCGTTTTCGGGTCGGAAGTCCAGCGAACAAGCATCAAAGGACCAAGACCCAGGCCCAACGCCTGCAGCATCCCAACCAGATTGTTGGTCAGCGAATATGAGCGTCCGTAAAGACGCCCACCGACTGAAACCAACGCCCGGTCCACGCCATCAGACCCGCTCTCATCGCGGCCCAAGAGAACAATCGATCGAACTCGCCAACGCCGGCGGTCCGAAACGAAACAGCCTCGCGCAGAGCGAGCATCATTCGCGGGCCGCCCCATAGGCGGGACCATGCAAAACGAAATCGTGATCAACGCGGAGGTCGGGGAAACCCGCGTCGCTTTAGTCGAAGGCGGATCCTTCGCCGAACTCCATATCGAACGCAAGCGCGACAAGAGCGTCGTCGGGAATGTCGTTAAAGGCAAAGTCAGCCGTGTCCTTCCCGGCATGCAGGCCGCCTTCGTCGATATCGGACTCGAAAAAGCAGCCTTCCTTTACGTAGGCGACTACTTCGAAAGCAAACTCGAAACCGGCGAGACCGCAGGTGAGCCCGGCTCCCGTGGCCGAGGCCGCGGACGCGGTCCCCGATCAGCGCCCCCGCGCATCGATACCGTCCTCCATGAGGGCAAAGAGATCATCGTGCAGATCGCCAAAGAGCCGATCGGCACGAAGGGCGCCCGCATCACCTCGAGCCTCTCCATCCCGGGCCGCCACCTTGTCCTCACACCCTGGTCACGCCGGGTCGGCGTCTCCCGACGCATCGGCTCAGATAAAGAAAGAAGACGCCTGCGAGAAATCGTCGAGCGCGTGCGCCCGCCGAACCTCGGCTTCATCATCCGCACCGCCGGCGACGGCGTGCGCGAAGCCGACCTCGAAGCCGATATCCGCTATCTCGCGACGGTCTGGGCCGCGATTCAGCATCGCCACGCCGAAACCAGTGCGCCGGCCATGCTCTACTCCGAGCACGATCTGCCCCTGCGCATCGTCCGCGACCTCGCCGGCCACGACACCAAGCGCATCGTCACGGACAACAAGGATCTCCACACGAGCATCCAGAGCTTCGTCGACCGCTTCGTCGCCGAGCCCAAGCCGAACGTCGAACATTACGAAGACAATCTCCCCGTCTTCGAACGCTTCGGACTCGAGAGCCAGATCCACGAAAACCTTGAACGCAAAGTCTGGCTGAAGAGCGGCGGCTCACTCGTCATCGACAAGAGCGAAGCGCTCACCGCGATCGATGTGAATACGGGTCGCTTCGTCGGCAAGCGCGATCTCGAAGAGACCGTGCTCAAAACCAACCTTGAGGCCGTGCAAGAAGTGGTGCATCAGCTCCGCTTCCGAAACCTCGGCGGTCTGATCATCATCGACTTGATCGATATGGAATCCGCGGGGAACCGCGACAAGGTGTACCGCGCACTTCAGGAAGCGCTCCGCTACGACAAGGCGCGCACGAATATCCTGAAGATTTCCGAGCTCGGCCTCGTCGAAATGACGCGCAAGCGCACCCGCGAGAATCTCGTGCAGACGTTATGCGAGCCCTGCAGCCATTGCGAAGGCCGCAGCTACGTCCTCTCCCGGGAGAGCGTCGCGTTCCGCGTCATGCGCCAGATCCGCAAGCGGTTGCCGAAGTTTAAGGGTCGGTCGGTTGCCGTTTCGGTGAATCCCCACGTCGCGGAAGAACTGCTCGTTCGCTGCAAGGAACAGCTCAAGGGACTCGGCGAAGAAATCGGTCGGGACATCGAAGTCCGCGCGAAGCCCGGCATGCATCAAGAACAATTCGAACTCACCGTGCTCGAACCTGGACCTCCGGTCGATCTCGAGATCTCCTGGCTCAAGGACAAGCATCCCGACGCAGAGGGAGAAAAATCTTCGAAGGACGCCAAGCGAGGCGGACGCAAACGTGGACGCTCGGGCAAGAGCGAGAGCGACGACGAGTCGAACGCCAATCCTGAGGCTGACGCCGAGACGGACAAACCGCAAAAAGCAAACAAAGCCGACACGTCAGAGACAGACGCCAGCGCACCCGCGGCCAAGCGAAGTCGTCGCAAGAAGCCGAGTGCTCGATCCAGCGAAGAAGCCACCGACGAAGCGGCCGACGAAACCGCGGCCGAAACTAAGACCAAAACTACGGGCAAGGACGCCAAGAAAAAGTCGGAAGACGGCGATGCTCCGAAGTCGGAGGCAGGCGACAAGACCGAGGCCAAGGCCGATGCGAAGGCTGAGCCCAAGCCGGCGCGGAAGCGAACTCGACCCGATCCAGGGAATTACGAAGTGCTCTCGCTGTCGATGCTCGATGATGAGGACGAAGACGTCGCGCCCGCCGCGAAATCCGGAGCAAAGTCTGGAGCGAAATCGGCCTCCAAATCGAGCCCGAAGCCCGCTGCCAAAAAAGCGGCTCCGGCGAAGTCCCGTGCGAAGGCTGATGCCGATGCGAAGTCTGAATCGCAGGAATCCGACGTGAAGGCCGACGCCGCAAAGGACACCAAAGCCAAGCCCGCAGCGACAAAGACATCACCCGCGGGAACATCGGAGCCGGACGAGACTGCCGACGCAGATAAAGAAGCGTCTAAATCCTCTTCCTAGGTCCTGACTGAAGAGACAAACACCTTTTGATCCGCACCCTTACCCCGCTATCGGGGGCAGGTGCAAACCTTCCAACCCATTGACGTGGAAGCGGAATCACGCATACTCGCGCGTTCCGAAGAATTCCACAGAGAAAATTGAGGTCGAATATGTACGCCGTCATCCGTAGCGGTGGGAAACAGTATCGCGTGAGCCAAGGCGGCTCGGTGCGTGTCGAGAAGCTCGCAGGTGAGGTCGGCTCGTCGATCACACTCGACGAGGTCTTGATGGTTGGCTCGGAGGGCGACGTCAAGATCGGCACGCCCCAGGTCGATGGAGCACAGGTGACCGGCACGATCGTTGCGCAGGGCCGCGGTACTAAGATCAACGTCTTCAAGATGAAGCGCCGCAAGGGCTACCGCCGCAAGCAGGGCCATCGCCAGGACTACACCGAAATTCGCGTAGATGCGATCACGGGATAAAGGAATCGAATAAATGTCACATAAAAAGGGACAGGGCAGTTCACGCAACGGTCGCGACAGTAATGGTCAGCGACGCGGAGTGAAGGTCTTCGGCGGACAGGAAGTTCCCGCCGGCTCGATCCTCGTTCGCCAGGTGGGCACCAAGATCCACCCCGGCGCGAACGTCGGTTGCGGCAAGGACTACACGCTCTTCGCGCTCAAAGACGGCACGGTCCGCTACGGCAAGTCCCGCGGACGAACCGTCGCAAACGTCGACTGATTTGCTAGGCGTGCAGAGCACGCCTAGGCTGAAGGCTCTTGCTTCTTGCGCCCGCAGAGCGGGCTTGGGCTGAAGGCTCTTTCGTTAGGCGTGCAGAGCACGCCTACGAGCCAAGTGTGAACGCGCTCCGAGATCTCTTGTAATGAGAGACGGGGCGCGTTTGTTTTTTGGGGGATGGGTTGGGGCGCCGTGGCGCGCCGGCTGGATGAGATGAAGAACGCGAATCTTTTCGTTGATGAGGCAGAGATCGAAGTCCACTCGGGTGCGGGTGGGAACGGGATCGTTGCGTTCAGACGTGAAAAGTACGTGACCAATGGCGGCCCCAACGGCGGCGACGGCGGGCGCGGCGGAGATGTTGTCGTCGTTGCGACAACCAATGTCGGCACGCTGCTCGACCTCAAGACCTCGAACAAAATCAAAGCGGATAGCGGGCAGAACGGCGGCGGGAACGATCGCAAGGGCGCTTCCGGCGGCCATAAAGAAATCGCGGTCCCCGTCGGCACGTTGATCTACGCGCTCTCTCGTACGCGGCGGCGCTACTCCGAGGACGAGGACGAGTTCGGAGACAAAGAGCTGCTCGAAGAAACCATCGAGAGCGAACCCGAGCTGATCGCCGACCTGACCGAGCATGGCCAGCGCGTCGTGATCGCCCAAGGCGGCCGCGGCGGTCTGGGCAACGCGCGTTTCAAAACCTCGACGCGCCAGGCGCCGGACTTCGCCACCCCCGGCAAGCCTGCTGAGTCTCTGCGAATCCGTCTTTCGCTCAAGCTGATGGCGGATGTCGGACTGATCGGATTCCCGAATGCGGGGAAGTCGACGCTGCTCACAAGAATTTCCGCGGCACGACCGCGCATAGCGAACTACCCGTTTACGACCCTCGTTCCGAAGCTTGGCGTCGTCGAGCGCGACGAGCGCCGATGCGTGGTTGCCGACATTCCGGGTCTGATCGAAGGCGCAAGCGAAGGGGCAGGCCTCGGCCATCAGTTCTTGCGCCATGTCGAACGCACCCGCGTGCTGATCCACCTGCTCGATCTTGAAGCGATGATCGTGGAAGGCCGCGACCTTCTCGCAGACTATGATGCGATCCGTAAGGAGCTCGGTCGGTACCGGCCGGAGCTGCTTGAACGCAAAGAAATTCTCGTGTTAAGCAAGGGCGACCTTGTGCATGACGAGGACATGGTCGAGGACTTGAAGCGCAGACTCGCCGAGCGCGAACTTGCGCCGCGAATGATCTCCGCGGCAGCGACTCAGGGGCTCGACGCGCTGCTCCTTGAGATGTTTGATGCGGTGGAAGCTGAACGTCAAGCCGAAGAAGAGGCGGAGGCTGCGGCCAAAGCCAGTGAAAAAGAACGCAAGCGATGAGTGAAACCGAATCCAACGCATGGGAAAACGTCGCCTCGGCGAAGCGCATCGTTCTGAAAATCGGCTCGAGTACGCTGACCCGAAATGGAGAGCTCCGGCGCGAACGTTTCGCCACGATCGCCCGAGATGTCGCTGCGATTCGTGAGACGGGACGGGAAGTCGTCCTTGTTTCCTCGGGCGCAATCGCCGTCGGTGCGGCGCGACTCGGCTGGGATCATACGGGGCGCTCGATCCGACAAAAGCAGGCCGCGGCCGCCGTCGGGCAGATCGGCCTCGTCGAGCTCTACCAATCGCATTTTGAACCCGAGGGCCATCACGTCGGCCAGGTCTTGCTGACACGCGCGGGACTCGACGATCGCGACCGCTTCCTCAACGCGCGCCGCACGATGCTCGAACTCCTCGAGCTGGGCGTGATCCCGATCGTGAACGAAAACGACACGATCGCAACGGAAGAAATCAGGTTCGGGGACAACGATAATCTCGCCGCGACGATCGTAAATGCCGTCGAGGCCGACCTCCTTGTGATTCTCACGGACGTCGAAGGCCTCTACGAAAGACCGCCCGTCGCGGGCGAAGCGGCCCCCCCGCTCATCCAGACGGTCAGCGAGATTACGCCGGAGATCGAAAGCATCGCCGCAGGCCCCGGCACGCGCATCGGCAGCGGCGGCATGATCACGAAGCTCGAGGCCGCGCGAAACGCCGCCAACTCCGGCGCCGCCACAATCCTCTGCCACGGCGACCTCCCCGATGTGCTGAGTGATTTGATGCGCGGGGACCGACACGGGACGCTCTTCTCCGCGGGCCGCAAGCTGAAGGACAGACAGCATTGGATGGCCTTCACGGCCCAGGTCCGAGGCAAGATCCTCATCGACGAAGGCGCACGCCGGGCGCTGCAGGATCGCGGAAGCAGCCTGCTACCCGCGGGCATCCTAAGTGTCGAGGGGCAATTCCAGATCGGAGACGCGGTGGCCTGCGTGAACGCCAGTGGACAGGAGGTCGCACGCGGCCTGACCAGCTATTCATCTGGCGATATCGAACGCCTCGCGGGACAGCCGACGAAGGAAATCGAGCCGATGCTAGGATATACCCATGGCGACGAGATCATCCATCGGGACGATCTCGTGTTGATCGGAAACGAGGACTAACGCGAGTCGCCCCTCGAGACCCGATCCAGCGATGCCGCTGTATTCACCACAAACGCTTTGAGACTTCCAGCATGACACCCCCCAGCGAAGAAAACGCCGACCGTATGCAAGCCGAAATCCGCGGTCTCGCCGACAAGGCCCGCGCCGCCAGCGAGATCATGGGCGAGCTGCCCACTGAGCTGAAGAACACATGGCTGATGCGAACCGCCGAGCGCCTCGAAGCCGCCCGCAACCGAATCCTGGAAGCGAATGCCCGGGACGTCGAAGCCGCGGCCGCCAAGGGCGTGCCCAAAGAGATGCAGGGCCGCCTCGGAATCTCCGACGGAAAATGGGCGGACATGATTCAGGGCCTTCGCGACGTCGTCGCGCTACCGGATCCCGTCGGACGCATCTCGAACCACAGCGTGCGGCCGAATGGTCTGCGCGTGGGACAGATGGCGATCCCGCTCGGCGTGATTGCGATGATCTACGAAGCTCGACCGAACGTGACTGTCGACGCCGCGGCCCTCTGCGTCAAAGCGGGCAACGCCGTCATCCTTCGCGGCGGCTCCGAGGCGATCCATTCGAACGTGGCGCTCGGCGAAGAGCTCCGCGCGGCGGCGCGCGATGTCGGCGTCCCCGAGGATGCGATTACGATCGTACCCACCACGGATCGCGCCGCCATCGACGTGATGCTGAAGCTGAACAAGCAAATCGATCTCGTGATCCCACGCGGTGGCCCCGGCCTGATCCACAAGGTGATCGCCGAGTCCACGATCCCAGTCATCGCTCATGATGCCGGCGTCTGTCATATTTTCATCGACGAAAGTGCCGACGCGGAAATGGCTGTGAACGTCATCCACGAGTCCAAGCTTCGCCAGATGCCCGTCTGTAACGGCCTCGAGACCCTTCTCTGCCATAGAGGTGCGGCCGAGACGGTTCTTCCCCTTGTGCTGAAAGACTTGCATGAGGCGGGGGTCGAAATTCGCGGCGATGCTGCCACCTGCGCCGTTTTCGGCGATGCCGTCGCTGCCGCTGAAGCCGATTGGGCGGAGGAATTTCTGGCGCCGATCCTCGCGGTTCGCATCGTGGACTCAATGGACGATGCGATCGCCCATATTCGACAATACGGATCGGACCATACGGAAATCATTCTCACGAATAGCTACGCGAACAGTCAGGCCTGGCTCAGGCGCGTGAATTCTTCGACGGTGGGCGTGAACTGCTCGACCGGTTTTTCCGACGGCTTCCAGCTCGGGCTCGGCGCGGAAATTGGAATCTCTACTTCCAAGCTGCATGCCTACGGCCCGATGGGACTCGAAGGCCTGACCACGCGGAAATTCATCTTGATGGGTGAGGGCCAGATTCGAGGATGACGGCTTCTAAGCCTGAATCGAAGCCGGGCCGGGATCACGACGCGAGTTCACCTCTTGGAGGCGATGCGACGCGACAGACCGGACTCTTCGGCGGCACCTTCAACCCGATTCATCTGGGACATTTGCGGGCGGCAGAAGAAGTTCGGCAGGCCCTCCGCCTAGAGAAAATTCTTTTCATCCCCAGCGCAACACCACCTCATAAAATGGATCAACGTGAAGATCCCATTGCGCCGGCCGAGCTGCGCTTGCAATGGGTCGAAGCGGCGGTCGCGGACTACCCAGCGTTTTCGGTGGACCGGATTGAAATCGATCGCGAAGGACCTTCTTTTCTCGTGGATACTCTAAAAGCAATGCGCGAACGCAATGGCGGAACGCCACCGGTTTTCATCGTCGGGGAAGATGCGTTCGCGGAAATGGGAGAATGGCGGGCGCCGGAGCGACTCTTCGAGCTGGCTGATTTCGCGGTCATGACGCGGCCTCCTGGCCAGTTAAGGCGCCTCGAAGACGGAATCCCCGACATTGTAAAGTCACAGTTCAAATTCGACGCCGAAAGCATCCGCGCCGAGCACAAAACCGGCGATACGCGAATTGCGCTCGTCCCGATTACCGCCCTCGATATTTCGTCCAGCAAGATTCGAAGGGCCTGCCGAAACGAGGAATCCATTCGATTCCTTGTCCCCGAATCCGTTCGCGAGCAAATCCTCGCGAGCCAGTGTTATGCACCAGGAGAATGAAATGACGGAAATCGATCCCAATGAGAAAGCATCTTGGATCGTCGAGGCCGCCCTCGAAGTGAAGGCCGAACGCCCGATCGTGCTCAACATGCATGCTCTGACCTCCTACGCCGACACCTTCGTGATCCTGACAGGCCGGTCGGACCGGCAGGTCCGCTCGATTTCAGACGCGATCGTGCACGCCCTCAAGTCCAAGGATGAAGCGCCGCTCGGCGTGGAGGGCCTTGATGACGGGAACTGGGTCCTGATTGATTGCAACGATTCGATCGTGCATATCTTTGATCCGGAAACCCGCGATGAGTTCGATCTCGAGCGTCTCTGGCGCGACGCCCCCCGAGTTGACCTCGGGATCGAAGGGGTCGATCCGAATCCGGAACCCGACCTGCGCGATGAAGAAGCGACGGGCCCCGCCGCCTAACACTGCTCGACCGCTCGACCCGCATCAACCCGCATCGACGGCCCTGCTCGATGTGATCATCCACTCGGTCCCCGAAAAGACTCTGCTTCCGCGCCCTCACGAGAGCGAAGACGCAGAGTCCCGGAGGCTGCCTTGAACCCACTTTCGACTTTTCTCGACCTGGTCGCGCCCCCGCAGTGTTTCGTCTGCGGACGGCCCCCTTCCGGAGGAAACGAAGACATCTGCCGCGCCTGTTCCCTCAACTTGCCGTGGTGGCGGCAGTCCGATGGATGCCCAAAATGCGGGACCGCTCTCTTCTCGCCCGGGGCAGATCTTCACTTCGCTTCGGACATCAAAAGACCGCCGGATTCCCTTGAAGCCGCAGGTTGTCCCCACTGCCTCGCGAGCGGAAGTGGCATCCATCTTTGCCGCGCGGCACTGCGCTATGTCGGCCAAGTCCGCCTTTGGATCCCTGCATTGAAGAATACGCGGGGAGCACTCGGGCCTTCAGCCGAGGTTCGGAATGCCATCGACTTCCTCTCCCAGGTCCTCGCGACGCGAGTGCTTCGTGAGACCCGCGCTCACCCGGATCTCATTCTGCCAATCCCCCTCCACCCGAGCCGTAAGCTCCGCCGCGGATTCAATCACGCAGATCTCATCGCGAGCCGACTGGCAAAGAGCCTCGGTCACCCCTGGCATCCCGACCTTCTAAAGCGGACGCGCGCAACCCGCCCTCAAGCGCATCTCGTCGGAGAGAAGCGCCGAGCCAATCTCCGAGGCGCGTTTCGCGTGCGGAGGCCGCTTGGTTCGGCGCGGACGATTTGGCTGGTCGACGATGTCTTGACCACGGGCAGCACCTTGGAGGCGGCGGCAGACGCCTTGATCGAGGCGGGCGCCGAAGAAGTTCGAGCGCTTACGCTTGCGGCGACGCTGCCCGCGAGTCGTTCGCGGCCCGCCAAGGGGGCGAAATCGGCTGCCTCCGCGTATCATCCGAGCGCCCCCGAAACGGACCGGCCCTAGGACCGCGACGAATCGGAGAAGCATCCCGCCGAATCTCCGGCGGCCTGAGCAGGAGCCCATCATGTCCCGGCACTCCGCGGCAAGCCCGCGCCTCACCTCATTTCCCACCCGCGCCTCGGCTAAATTCGCGCTTCGGCGTCCCTCCGCGGCGACGAATGCGCTTCTCACGGCCCTCATCGTGCTTGCCGGCCTCTCCCTTTCGAGTCCCAGCTTCTCCGCCGATGAAGCGGAAGAGAAGGTCGATCCCGCGATGCGAGCGGCGGTGGAAGCGTTTCTCGTCGTTCAGAACACGCCCCAGATCATGGCCGAGCAGATGACCTACTCCGTCGCTGAGCAAACCCTCGGCGCGATTGCGGCCGGGGGCATCGCGATCACAGAGCCGATGCAGAATCTCGTGATCGAGGAGTCGAGAAAGGAATTCGGCCGGCGTTTTGGCGATCTCGAGTTTTTGACGGACATGCATACCCCGATTTATGCCGAGCATTTCAGCCCAAAGGAGATGCTCGAAGTCGTCGCATTCTGGAAAACGCCCTCGGGCCAGAAGCTCATGAAGACGGCGCCGGCCGTCAACCAGGCCTTCTTCGCTCGGCTGCAAGAGGCCACCGTCCCCCTGATTACCCCCTTTCAGGCCCGCGTCGACGCCCGGCTGCGTGCCGAAGGCATGCTCAGCGCGATGCCCGACGCCCCCTCACAACCCTGAACTGACCCTCTAAGGAGCCACCATGACCCCGTCTCTTCACTCTGAAGGCCACTCTGAAGGCCACTCCGCAGCCCACGGCCCGGCCCACGCGCAGTCTGCGTTTCCTGCTTTCCTGCTCTGCCTTCTCCTCGCCGTCGCGACTTCGCTTTTTGGATGCGCGGATCGACAAGAAGGAGCGACGGGCAATCCCACTGCGGACGCCGGGGCCTCGACGTCCACTCAGCCTGCGATCCCGAGCATCGAGCCTCAGGAACTCGCTCAGCGCTTGGCGGCGGGCTCGACTGCGCCCCTCGTCCTCGACGTGCGCACTCAAGCTGAATTCGACGCGGGGCATATCCCGGGTGCCCTGCATATCCCTCACGATGAGCTTGCAGGTCGACTGAATGAAGTCGACTCCAGCAACGGGATCGCCGTACATTGCATGGTCGGGCCGCGCGCGCGTAAGGCCGAAGCGACCCTCGCCTCAGCCGGCGTGCCTAACATCATGCATCTCGAGGGGGGCTACCGCGCCTGGGCAAAGGCCGGGCTGCAAACCGAAAACTAAACGCGTCGAAAATCGCGTCAGGCCTTTTCGGATTTAGACTTCAGGTAGGCTCGACGTGCCTCACCACATTCTTCATCCGCGAAGGCCGTCACAAGCCCATCAGCATCGGACCAGCTTCGCATCGTCCCGACCATTTGATCGGTCACTGCGTTGACATGCCGCTTCGTTGAGAAGAGCGCATGGCCCGCTTTTTTCGAGAGCGACTCTGCCATCTCATTCACTGCGTCGTCAAGCTCCGCCTCGGGCAGGATTCGATTCAGAAACCCGAGTGACCGAGCCTCCGCGGCATCAAAGGGGCGGCAGGTCAAAACGAGTTCTTTCGTGATCGCCGGCCCTACTTCGCGCACCATCCGCGGGATCCCGCCCCAAGCCAGAGGGATCCCGAGATCCACTTCGGGGATGGAGAAGCGCGCGGTTTCACTGGCGAGCCGAAGATCACAAGCCGCGGCCAAAACAAAACCGCCCCCCACGCACCAGCCCTGAATCGATGCGATCGTCAGCGCGCGCATGGCTTCGAGAGAATCCGCCATCTCTCGGCCAAATTCGGCGACTTCTCGGGTCGTATAGCCCTGCGGACCGGAAAAGCTGCCCAGGTCCGCACCGGCAGAAAAAGCGCGCCCGGCGCCGCGGACGATGACCACCTTCACGTCACGCTGGGTATCGAAATAGCGAGCGGCGGCGGCGAGGTCCCGCAGTGTTTGAATCGAGAGCGAATTCAGCTTGGACGCACGCTGTAAACAGAGTTCGCCGATGGGGCCTTCCGCCCGGGCTGTCAGAGTCTCGAACACGCGCTCTCCTTAACTGGCGATCTCAAGCGCAATCAGCGGCGCATGTTTTTCGATGAGCGCCGAATCATCCACGTCATTGGGATGAAACGTCGCGCCGTAGAACGCGGCGTATTCCTTGCCCTGCCCTCGGAGGAAGCCGCGCTGACCGAACAGGAATCGCAACCCCTTGGACCAAACCGCGCGATCGAACAGCAAGCCATCTTTATGCAGCATGTACGCCGTTCGCACGAAGACCTCGAAGCTCAACTCGAGGGTCGTCATCACCATCACGGCGTTGCGTCGCAACCGACTTGGCGCGACCTGCATCAAGACGTCGTAGGTCACGGCCTTATGCTCAGCCTCTTCCAGTGCATGCCAACGCCATAGCCGCGCCATGTCGGGATGCATGGGCTCGGTCCAGCGCGCGGGATCGGACAAGAGTTGCCGCGCCAGCAGCGCCGTCAAATGCTCGATGCTCGCGGTGACCGCCAAGGCGAAGCGCGGCGTTTTTCGGGTATGCCATTTCATGAAACGGTCGAGGATTCGGTTGCGGCGTTCGAGCATCGCGTAGCCCTGATCCAGAAGCAGCTTCATATGATCATCGTGCTGACGACTATGCTGGCCCTCTTGACCCGCGAAATCCCGAACGGCCCGGATGAGATCCGGATCCTTGATCTCGCTTCGATAGTTATTCACGGAGCGGACGAAGAACGACTCGCCGAAGGGGAACGTCGAAGAAAGCGCATCGAAGAAATGTGAAACAAAGGCGTCCTCGCCGTACCAATGCTTCGGGATCTCCGCGGAGAGTAAGCTCTCCATGCGGCGAACCGGGAAAGGCTCCCGCGGAAGGCGATCCTCTGCGCCTGACGAGTGAGGTGACGTCGGATTTTCCGTTCTGGACGATGCTGTGGTGGATGACATGATAAAAGCCTCTTCGGCAAAGCGGCGGCGAATCTCCCCAGACTCAGCCGCCACAGGGTAGCGAAGCTTCCCGTTCAGGCGATTCAGGCCTAACTTGGCGGAAGCATTTCAACCGAAGCCCCCAGAGGAGAACAGATGCCGGACCTTTCTCAGCTCAACTGGATCGCGATTCTTGTGTCTACCGGGGTCGCTGGGGGTCTCGGCGCAGCCTGGTACTCGCCCGCGCTTTTCGGAAACGCCTGGATGGCCGAAATCGGCATGTCTGAGGAGGATCTCGGCCCGAGCGGCGGAGCGCTTTTCGGAAGTGTCTTCTCCTGCCTGATCGCCGCCGTGAGTATGGCGATCCTGTTCGCCGGACTCGGCGTCCACACACTCTCCGGCGGCCTGGCTGTGGGCGCACTCGTGGCATTCGGGATCGTCGCCATGACGATGCTCTCCGACGCCCTCTTCTCAGGCTGAAGCGTGCGTCTCTACCTCATCCAAACGGGATACCGGGCGCTCTACCTGATCTTGACCGGGGGCATTCTCGGCGGCTGGCCCAGCTAAAGCCCCTCGCCTCTCGACTTAGGATTTCTTGACTGAGTCGATGATCGTGGCGCGGAGGCGATCTGGATCCACGGGCTTCTTGAAGATGACGCCTTCGAGGCCCTCCATGCGGCTGCGCTTGATGATGTGATCCTTGTCGTAATGAAACGCGGTCATCATCAACACAGGCAGCTGCGGATACAGTTCCTGAACCTTTGAGTAGAGCTGGTAGCCGTCCATCTTCGGCATAACAACGTCTGATAAGACCAAATCAAAGCTCGTTTCAGCAAGGATCTCGAGCGCCTGTTCTCCGTCTTCCGCGAAGCGCACAGAGCAGCCATCCGCCTCAAGCATTTCCTGCATGGTGCGACCAATTCCCGCGTCGTCATCCGCCACGAGAATACGGAGACCCGCGAGTCGCGGATCGGGAGCGTAGGCTTTGCGGTCTTCGCTGCGCAGATCGACCATCTTGGCCGGCCCGACATAGTTCACCGTTTCATAGGAATCCGACTCGACCATCTGCCCAAGGCGATTGACAACTTCGCTGATCCGCCCGACCTCTCTCCGAATCGCATCGATCCGCTCGTTCTCGACCGAGCAATCCGTCTCCCCCGCGATTTTCCAGATCTCTTTCTCAAGCAGCGTCACTTGATTCACGATCACAGCCAGCGGGTTATTGATCTCATGGGAGAGCCCGATCGCTACCTCGCCGAGCGTCGCCAACTGGTCCTTTTTGAGAATCTCACGGAGATCCTTCGCGAAGCCGATCGTGCCTTCCTCTTCGCCGTTCGCATCAAAGAGGATGGTGCCGGAAATAGCGACGGGGATTTCTTCGCCGGAGCGCGCGATGAACTGCGTTTCGAGATTCGTCGCCACGCCGCGCCCTCCGGATCTCGGACTGCGCATGGCTTCACCGATCCGACGCGCTTCTTTTACGGAGGGGTAGAAGAGGCCAACGAATTCGCCTAACACCTCGTCCGATTCGTAGCCGAGGGTATCGTGAGCGCCATCGTTAAAATAAATGACGCGACCTTTTCGGTCGGTCCCCACGATGATGTCGGGAGAGCGGTTTGTAAGCTGAACCAGCTGTTCTCGAGTCAGACCCATAGGCCTGCACCCTCCATCACGCCGCTGCGCTTCCGCGCCTAGGCGATTCCCTCTTCCGCCAACCAACGTTCCGCGTCGATCGCCGCCATACAACCCGTTCCGGCCGCGGTCACCGCCTGCCGGTAAACCGAGTCCGCCACGTCACCACAAGCAAAGACGCCCTCGACCGAAGTCCGCGTCGTGCCTGGTGTCACGCTCAGGTAATCCGTTTCGTCCAGGTCGAGCTTCCCCTTGAACAGAGACGTATTCGGCTGATGTCCGATCGCGATAAAAAGCGCTTCGAGATCAAGCTCACGGGTCGAGCCATCGCGGGTATCCTTCAGGCGAACACCCGTCACGAACTCGTCGCCGAGCACTTCGTCCACTTCGGAATGCCAAGCGAAATCGATCTTCTCGTTCGCGAGGGCGCGCTCCTGCATGATCTTCGACGCGCGCAGCTCACCTCGGCGATGCACGAGGGTGACCTTCGTCGCGAAACGCGTCAGGAAGAGCGCCTCTTCCATCGCGGTATCACCGCCACCCACTACGGCCATCGGCTTATTCCGAAACAGCGCGCCATCGCAGGTCGCACAGGCGGAAACACCCATATTCGTCAGTCGCTTCTCGGACTCTAGACCGAGCCAGCGCGCGGAGGCGCCGGTGGCGACGATGACCGTATCCGCCGTGTACTGCTTTTGGTCCGTGGAAACCTTGAAGGGGCGGCTCGAAAAGTCGACCTCGGTCGCGTCCTGAAAGAGGATCTCGGTTCCGAAGCGCTCAGCCTGCTTCTGGAATTCCTCCATCATGGTCGGACCGGTGACGCCGTCGGGGTACCCGGGATAATTCTCTACGTCGGTCGTGATCATCAGCTGGCCGCCGAAATTCAGCCCCGCCAGCATGAGCGGCTCGAGACCTGCACGTGCCGTATAGATGGCTGCGGTGTAGCCGGCTGGGCCACTGCCGATGATCAGCACGCGTCGGTGTTCCGACTCCATGCGGTTTCCTTTCGATTGAGCGCTTCAAAACGAACGCGCCGGACGCTCCCGATCGGAGTAAAACGCGATCGGCGTCCAAGAAGTTTATGCGGGGGGCGGGCCCGTCGCTACCGCCGAGGCCGCCCTTTTGTCCTTGCCCTTTTGTTTTCCCGAAGCGTCCGGCCCGACGAGCAGGCGGTCAGAGGGGTTCCGTAATCGGCAGTTCTTCCCACATCAGCTGCAAGAAGATCCCAATGAAGAAGGACAGGAAGATCATCAGCAGCAGCGCCGAGGGAAAGACCCAAAGCGAGGGCAAGCCCACGACATGGGGCAATTGTCCGAGCATCGGCGGCATCGTCTCCCGCAGCGCCTCCACCGTCACTTCACCGCTCGCGGGCGACCAATTTCGAACGACCATGAACGGACCCACGAGACTCGTCATCACAACACCCGCGCCGAAGGCCTCAAAAACGCCCAGGAGGAAAATCGCTCGAGCCCGAGCAAAGGCGACAGAAGTGTCCGCAATCCGCCGCGCCACTTCGACGTAGATATAAAGCAGCGTCACCAGGCCGAGCAGCAAAGCCACCGCGTCGAGGGCCAAATTCGGCTGACTCGCGAGATCCCAGACCTCGTCGATCAAGAAGACCGGGAGATAGCCCACGATAATCCCCGCCCCGATCCGCGGGACCGAGGCGTGAAAAAAGGAGAGATCCCGCTTCCAGCAGAACTGGTAGAGCAGAAACCAGGCCGCAGAGACGTTCACGAAGAGCACTTCCGCCGCGCAGAGAAAATCGATCAGCCGCGGCGCCGACTCATAGAAAAACGCCCCCGCAAGAAAGGGCGCCAACAAAAACGCGAGCGCCAACGAGTGGTTACGGGGCGTATGCCAGGAAAGGGCGCGATCGGTCTGAGCCCGATCCGAATCGAGCAGCGCAGCATGATTGATGATCGCCGAGGAGTGGCGAATATCGTAGATGCGCAGGAACCAGCGCTCGAGCTTGCCCATCAGCCGCTTGGCATTTTTGTTCTGCCGACGGAGAAAGGGGATCAGGTCGCTGCTCCGGGTGACGTGGTCCACGCCGGGAACCGAAATCGCCCGCAGCACTTCCGCTTCCCGGTCCGCGAAAGGCGAGTCCTCCTTCTCGAAGGCCTCGTTCTCTTCGTCCAGACAGACCCCTTCGAGCCAAAGATAGAAAGCGCGCTCCGCCATCCGCACAATCATCCGGTTCGCGGCCTCGGACTCCCCCGACTCCAGGACCTGGAAGAAACCACTCTCCGTCGAGTCATCGCTCGGGTCAACGAGATTGACCTCACCCGCCACATAGGACTTCAGGTACTCAGGATCGACCCGCTCATCAAGCAAGACCCGAAGCGACTCATAGATGCGACGGCGCAGCGAGTATCCTGCGAGCCGCACCTGGCGGCCGCCCTCAAGCTCCCGCGTCTCGATGAAGCGGAGCAAGACTTGTGAGAGCATCGCCACATCTTGGTGGAAGCGGACCCGCGCCTCGGGCGAGAGCCGCTGCTTCGAATCCAGGTATTCGCAAAGATCGTCGAGATAGCGCGGGGCTTGGGAGAGCATACGCGTGATCAGCCCTCGAGCGTCTCGGGCACTGCCCTTTTCCGCGAGAAGCTTCGGCTTCGTCAGCAGATCCTCGAGCTGAAGGAAGAGCTCCGTCGGATCGTTGCGCGTCGCATGAAACGAAAAGGTCTCAGGAAAGATCCGCTCGTACTCAGCGTCGCCGCGTGCGACCTCGAAGCGAACCTCACGCGCATGAAAGGCAAACGTGAAGCGGAACCGGAGTCGAAGACGCTCAACCCGGAGTTCAAGACGGGGCAGCGTCGGCCCTTTGCTCGCGGCGATTTCGTCCGAGCCCGCGCTGCCTCCCGCGGCGCTCAACTAGAGCGTCCGCTCGCGATTGTTCTCACCGCTTTCATAGTAGTCCTCGACCCGCGCGCCGAGCATAACGACACGCTCGGGCAGCGCATCCGACCGGGCCCAGCGCTGTCCCGCCACCTTCATCCGGTCCCGCAAAAGCTGCGCATCCGGAAATTCTTCACTCGCCAAAATCTCATCGACATCGAGCCAGCTGCTGATCGCGGTCTGCGCGCGCGAAACACGCTGCCCGAGTTCGGACATATTCGCGGACTCAATCTGAGCGCCCGTAACGCGCTCTCCGAGCGCGGCGAGAAGTGGGAGCGAACGTTCAAGCTCCTCGCGAAATTCCCCAGATCCTTCCGCTTTGTATCCCGAAATCGAATCGACGATGGTCTCGAAGTCGCGGGTAAGCGGCTCATGGGAAATTTCTTTGAAGAGCACGACCCGGCCCATTTCCTCGCCCGTTTCGTCCGAGAGGGTTTGACTCGAAATCCGCAGCCGATGCCCCGCGCCCACCTTGATATCGAGTTCCTCGAACTCTCGGCTCGGCTCGCCTTCACGCTCGTCGGAGAGCGCACGGATTTTCTCGCTGATCTCTTTATGATGCTCGCTCGTGAAGACTTCGGACATCGCGCAGCCATGGATGTCTTTCTCAAGACCCATGAAAGCCAGCGCAGGCTGATTCACCGCTCGCACGATGCCGTCCCGGTCCACCGCGATCGCGCCTGTTCGCAGCCGGTCCATCACCGCGCCGAGAAAGAGGTTGGCGTTGCGCAGATCTTCGACCAGGCGCTGATTTTCGACCGTGAGCTTGTTCAGATCGGTCGCCCGCGAGACGATTCGCTTGAGCTCGTCGGGCTCCCAGGGCTTGTTCACGTAGCCGTAAATATGTCCGTCATTGATCGCCTTAATCGTCGCTTCAGAATCCGCGAACCCGGTCAGAATAATGCGCACCGTCTCAGGGAAGCGTTCGTAGACCTCCCGCAGCAGCTCAACGCCGGTCATCCCCGGCATTCGCTGGTCCGTGATCACGACGGCGATCGGCTGATTCTCTTCCATGATCCCGAGCGCCTTCGTCGGATCCGAAGTCGTGAAGACCTCGTAGAGATCCATGAACGTAAAGGTCATCGTTTCAAGGATGGCCTCTTCGTCATCGACGATCAGGATGCGCGGTCGTTCGGGTTCGGTCATCGGAACTTCGGGCCTTCGATCGGAAAGCGACTCAAATCGAGTCGGGCGACGGATACAAGGGGAGAGCTTGAGAAAGAGCGCTCCTGCGAGACTATCAGTACCGGGTCGCCTTGATCAAGCGGGCACGATCGCGCCCCCACTCGCCCGCCCAGCGCTCTGCAATCTCTTCACCAGGGCTGATCCCCTTTTCGATCTGCTCATGCATCGGGTCAAGGAAATCGCTCTCGTCCCGGGCATCCGGCGCCTCCGCAGCGATCCGGCGAAGGCCCGCCCCCGAAAGCGACACCAACTCCCGAGCCAGATCGAGCACCTTCTGGCCCCCCATCTCCGCTCGCAGTCCGCGCTTGGCCACGTCGAGCTGGCCGGCGTCGATATCAGCGATGGGCATATGCCCCAGCAATTCCCATACGCCTTCCAGCGCATCGGCGTCGTAGAAGAGCCCTTTCCAGAGCGCCGGCAGCGCACAGATATGCGGACGCGGAACCGTATCGGCGCCACGCACTTCGATGATCCGCTTCAGCCGCACGTCCGGGAAAAGCGTCGTGAGATGCATGTCCCAATCGCGAACCGTGGGCCGGAGTCCCTGCCATCCCTTGTCCATGAATTGCCGGAACGTCACGCCGTCGCCCGCGTGATAGTCATGCCCACGAATCACGAAGAACATCGGCACATCGAGCGCCCATTCCATGTAGCGCTCGTAACCAAAGTCGGGATCGAACACGAAGGGAATCAAGCCGCAGCGATCCGGATCCGTATCGCGCCAAATCATCAGCCGCTTCGAAACAAATCCGTTCGCACGCCCACCGGAAATACTCGAGTTGGCAAAGAGCGCCGAAACAACGGGCGTCGCCAGTAGGCCCGCGCGCATCTTCTTGATCATGTCGGCTTCATCCGAATAATCGTAATTCGCCTGCACCGTCGCCGTCGCGTGCATCATGTCGAGGGCGAGCCCGCCGCGGGTCGGCAAGTAGCTCCGCATCAGGTCGTACCGCTCCTTCGGCATATGCGGGATGTCTTCGACTTCATGAAAGGGATCGATGCCGAGACCGAGCCAGGCAATCCCGAAATCATCCGAGAGATCTTTCACGAGATCGACGTGGGTATTGAATTCTTTGCAGGTCTCTTGGGTCGTGTAGAGCGGTGCCCCGGAAAGTTCGATCTGTCCGCCGGGCTCAAGCGTCACGCTCGCGCCGTCATGCACCAGCGCGATCGTTCGGCCGCGTTCTTCGACGCGGTCCCAACCGACTGCCGAAGCAATCTTCTCAAGCAGCGCGCCGATGCCGTAGGGCCCCTCGTAAGGAACCCGGTCACCGGTATCCGCATACACGCCGACCTTTTCATGCTCGGTTCCGACGCGCCACTGGTCGCGGGGCGTTTCGGCGTCGTGGAAATATCCGATCAGATCTTGGCGGCCATCGATCGGCTGATCCTGGGAACTCATGAATGCGGCTCCTTCCCGGCGTCGCGGGCGCGGGCGGGTCGTATTGGGCGCGGCTGGGATAGTAGTCGGATTTGCGACACTCGGCCTCGCAAAGCGGGCCTCAATCGTAAAGATCGACGTGCAGAAAGGGCATCAGGGCACAGATCACGGCCTGGGCACCGTACGCGCTGCGGTCGAGTCGGCCCTGGGTGAGCATGCCGATATTGCCTCCACGGCGGCCGGATGGGACGAATTCTGCCGGTGAGGTGCCGGGCGCAGCTGCATCCGGCATGCGCGCTCCGCCCGTTTCGGAGTCGCCACGAGAAGCGGACTCTCCGTCGCGATTTTTGCTCCAAAGATCGTCGAAAAGGTCACCGATCGGCTGCTGTGCCGCGAATGCGGGCTCGAGACAACCCGAGGGATAGGCAAAGGCCGAGGAGAAGCCATGCCCTTCGCGGTCGCCGTCTGTGACCCACACGCAGCCCACGTTAAAGATGCTGCTCGACTCAGACGGAGAGCCAGACCGTGCCCCAGATCCAGACTCAGACGTTTCGAGCGAGAACTGAACCAAACCATCTTCGATGCCAAAGCCGAGCGCCGCATCACCGAGCGCTAAGGCTGCGCATGCCCGGTTCCGCGCGCCCGTGGCAATCTCCGACCAGCCGATCGGTTGCTCGGACACGCCACTCGAAACTCCCGCGCCCTCGACCTGGAGGACCGCGTCGTCTGGAGCGAAGGAGGAAAGCGCGGACCGCACCGCGCCCAGCTTCGCCGCGTTCTCCGTGCCGACCCGAGCGACCGCGCCGCCCAGCACCCGTTCAAGCGCCGGGGCCATGCGAAAATTCGCGTCGCTCAGGGCGCAGAAGCCTCTTCAAGAAAACGCGTCAAAAACTCGCCGAGCGCGTCTTCGAGGTCATCGTCCGCCTCAAATGGAAAGCTCCGACAAGGCCCCTCTGGCTTCCCCGCCTTGAACGGGCCGACCAAGGTCACCTCGCGCTTCGTCTTCACCGTAATCACGCCGCGATGCCGACCCCGTTCGAGATCAAACTCGACCGCATGCAGATGTTTGTCATCGATCCGCGGAGGCGTGAGATGGACTTGCAGATGGGGGACCGATTCGGCGACCAGCGCGTTGAAGTGCTCCACCGCATCCGACACCTGCGCGTGCACGGCATCCGCTTTGGCGCGGGCGTCTGCGAGGGCATCGCGATGCCCGCCTTCGCGGCGCACAACTTCGTGCGCGACGGCTGCGACGGCTTCTCGGAGACTCAGAGCGCTTCGTCCGCGACGCTCACAGCACCCGGCCCGAGATCCGCCAAAAGTTCATCCCGCACCGCAGCGAATTGTTCGATCTTCGCCTTCGCAACGGGTTCGCCCGCCGGGCTCGAAATCTTCATCGGGTCGACGTAGCGGCCGTCCTTCTTCACGCGGAAACAAACATGGGGCCCCGTCGAGAGACCCGTGCTGCCCACGTAGCCAATGATCTGCTTCTGCGTGACTTTGTCGCCGACCTTCAGGTTCTTCGCGAATTTGGAGAGATGCGCGTAGTGAGAGGTGTAGCCACCGACGTGTCGAATCCGGATGAGGTTGCCCGAGCCGCCCGCGCGTGCGCGGTACTCGACCGTGCCATCCGAAACCGCCCAGATCGGCGTTCCGTGGGGCGCGGCGTAATCGATGCCCGGATGAGGGCGCGTGATCTTCAGGATCGGATGCCGACGCGAGCCCGTGAAGCGCGACGAGATACGACTGAACTCAAGCGGCGCCGCAAGGAAGGCACGCTCAACGGAAGAACCGTCGGGACGAAAATAGGCGGCGTGACCGAGATGGTCTTCGAAGAGGACGATCGTGTGGTCGCCTGCCTTGCCCGCATAACGTCCCGCTAAGACGCGGCCGGGCCGAACATAGACTTCTTCACCATCTGCGTTGCGGCGGTAGAGCCGCTCGTAGAGGATCGCGAACTCGTCACCGGGATGAACGTTGCGGCTGAAGTCGATGTCCCAAGCCAAGATGCGTGCGAATTCGCTGGCCAAGGCACTCTGTTCGCCGAGGGCCAGGACCGCTCCGTAGAAGGAGGAATCGACGATGCCCGCAATCTTCGCCACCTGGGGCCGCAGTTCCGCCGTCTCTTTTTTGACGACGTAACGCGTTCCTTCCCAAGCGAGGTAGAAGCTCTCTTCCGGACTTTGCGAGTACCGGAAATCGAGCACGCGCCCATCGGGCTCCTGCGCGAGACGGTATTTGTCACCCGGTCGCGAGCGGCGGAAGTCGAAAACCTTGCGCATCTCGGTCGCGATCAGATGAACGGTCCCGGGCGAAATGCCCTGCCCCTTCAGCGCCGTCGCGAGACTCTCACCCTTACCAATTTCGCCCCGGGTCACGATCGTCAACGAATCCGTCGGCGCTTTGAATGCACCTGCGCCGCCGGCCATTCCACTGGCCCTTCCGCCAGCATAGTCAGGCAGCGTGGCGACCGAGGCGACGATAAATTCTTCGACGCCGCCTTCGACTGTGTGGTCGGCATGGTCTGCGTGGTCCGTGTGATCGTCTGCGTCGAGGACATGCAGAGCAGCCGGGGCGACCGAGTCGCCATAGCCCATACTCTCAGAGCCCAGACTGTCCGCATAGGCGGCGGTCGCAACCCGGGCGATCCCAAGCCCGTCCGCGTCATTCGCCGCATTCGCCGAAATGTCGCCGTCCATCACGGGTCCGGCACTGACAGAACTCAGCGCACCGTATTCAGAGAGCCGCTTCGCTAGGCGCGCATCAAACTCCTCCGCGTCCATCGCCGAATCCGCCCCCGACATCGAGCGAATCGTCTTCGTGGAGAGCGCATACTCGCCGTCCGAATCCCCATTCCGGTCGTCCGTCACAGAAAGTTCGGAATTCCCTTGCACTCTATCTGCAGCCAGCTGATCGGCGGCATCCGCGCTCGTGCCTGAACCCATCTGTTGGCCCACGGCGAATCCCAGAAGGAGGCCGAGTACGATCAACGCACCGCCGAGGATTTGGCGGGCTCGATTTCGCTGTTCTGGGTCCATATCCGAGAGGATCCGTAGACCCTCCTGAATAGAAGGTTTGAAAGGCATCAATTGCTCCTGGGGGCTCTCACTCCGGCGCTATATTTAGCCCGACCGGGGCCCCTCTGCATCGACTTCGATCACGCGTTCCGCCATCGAATTCCCACCGGCACGACTTGCCGTATCCTTTTCACCCCACACGCCTCAAATGTGTTCCGATTTCTTCCCGCTCCCAATGGTCCAGCCTGGCCAAACCGGGCAAACCGCAAGCCATTCTCCCTGGAGTCTCTATGTCGCCGCGCAGCACCCCTTCAGCTCGGTTCTCTGCCCGCGCGATCCCGCTTTTCGCGGCGCTGCTCGTTGCGTCGGCAAGCACGGCCGCTCCTTGGCCCTTCGACACTCTGTTCGGAGAACCTTCGCTCGAAGAGCAGGCCACCCAGCTTCTCTCTGAGGCGATTCAGACCCAAACCGTCAATCCGCCCGGCCGGGAGCAGGATCTGGCACGGCTCTTTGCCGATGCCCTCGACCGGGCCGGCCTCGAAACCGAAGTCATCGAAACGCCCCAAGCCGACGGAGCCCTCGAAACGGCTCGACCGCGCGCCGCCGTTTGGGCGCGGCTCCGCGGACAGGGAGACAGACCCGCTCTGATCCTGCTTTCTCATCTCGACACCGTGCCCGCCCACCGACCTGATTGGAGTGTCGATCCCTACGCTGGAAAGATCTGGGACGGCTTTGTCTGGGGACGCGGAGCGCTCGACGCCAAGGGAGTCGGAGTCACCCATCTGATGACCCTGATCGAACTCGCACGATCGGAGATCCCTCTCGATCGCGACATCATCTTCCTCGCCACTCCCGACGAGGAAACCGGCGGGCGGCTGGGTGCGGGCTGGCTCGCTGCCAATCGCCCCGATCTCGTGGAAGGCGCAGGCTATCTCCTCACCGAAGGGGGAGGCATTCAGATCGGCTCCAAAGTCGAAACTGAGCGCCCCCCGGTCTGGGGCGTCACGCTCACAGAAAAGGCGCCCTGCTGGCTCGAGCTCCGCGCAAAAGGGCGCGCTGGCCACAGTTCATCGCCCGCCCCCGACGCGGCCGTCCCTCGACTCATCGCAGCCCTTGACCGAATCCGCCGCGCAGAGTCTCCGATCAGAGTGTTAGGCGAGGTCCAACGCATGTTCAGCGCCCTCGCCCCCCTCGCGCCGAACTGGGATCGAGCGGGCTTCGACGATCTCGCTGCAACCCTCGAAAGCGACGATGCCTTCCGGCGCCGCTTCCTCGGCAATCCCGGACAGAACGCGCTCGTTCGAAATACCGTCTCGATCACCGTCCTCGAGGGCGCCCCGAAGACCAATATCGCCCCCTCGGTCGCGCGCGCCCAGCTCGATGCGCGCTTGCTTCCCGGGGAGAGCTGTTCCGATTTTTCAGCGGCGCTCGCCGAGTTGATCGACGAGACCTCCATCGAAATCGAAGAAATCCTGAGCTTCCCCGCGGCGGCTTCTACTTCGGACACGCCGCTCTACCGTGCCATCGAGCGGCTTGCCGCCCGCAATGCGCGGCCGGGCCTCGTCGTACCGCGCATGATCGGCGGCTTCACCGACGCCCATTGGTTCCGCGAAATGGGCATCGTCGCTTACGGCTTCGTCCCCCGGGCCCTCGCCTCCGAAGACGCACGCCGTGTGCACGGCACCGACGAACGAATGTCGATCGAGGCGTTAGTCAACAGCATCCAGCTCTCGGTCGAACTCGTCCGGGAGTTCGACGCCCTCGAAACCGCGGAAGCAGTAGCGAGCAAATAGACGCTCACCCGGCACCACTCGGCGCCTAACGAAGCTCCTGAATGGCCTGATGGAGTGCTTCAAAGAGCGGCTCCACATCATCCGCTTCGAGGCACGAGAACGCCACGCGAATATCCGTCGGGCTGGTCGCAATCAGACCCACGCCATGGGCATCCAGCAGATGCACGCGAAGCTTCTCGGCGTCGACGCCTTCCACCTTCACCAGCATGAAATAGCCGCTGTTAAAGGGATAGACCGACCAGCTCTCGGCGAAGCGAGGCTGATTCGCGATTTCGAAGACCCGTTCCGCGCGAACACGCAGGACATCGCATTTCGCATCGCGTTCCGCCGCAAGCGAAGGCGACGAAAGCGCGCGCTCGACCAGGGACTGCGAAAGCTGTGGCACGTTCGAGACGCCGCCGCGGATCGCACCCCGAGTCTTCGCATCGAGCACTTCACAAACCGCTTCCGCTGTCTCTGCGCGACCCGGCCCAAAAGTGATGAAGCCGCAGCGCAGCCCCCAAACAAAGAGTTCCTTCGTGGCGCCATCGAGCTTCACGGCCAGCAGATTCGGATGCACTCCTGTAAGCCGACCAAAAAGCGATTCCGTCATCGACTCACCACCGAGGTGATAGAAGAGACCGAAGTAGGCATCGTCGCAGAGCACGACCAGCTTCGTCCCCTTTTCCGCCTGCGCGGTCAAGGCCGCCGTCAGCGCATCCGCCTCCGCGGGCGTCGGCATATAGCCGGTCGGGTTATTCGGGAAGTTCAGCAACACGACGAGCTTCTCACGACCTTCCGCAAGCTCCGCAAGGCGCTTTGAAAAATCGGCGGTGTCGATCTTGTCCCCGTCATAAAACCGGAAGGTTTCGATCTTGGCCCCGTGATGCACTTCGAAGGTCAG
Source organism: Myxococcota bacterium (assembly GCA_045106235.1). Taxonomy (GTDB): domain Bacteria; phylum Myxococcota_A; class UBA9160; order UBA9160; family UBA4427; genus UBA4427. The sequence continues at coordinate 5,539 of JBGCEJ010000046.1, read as the reverse complement.
GCGATAATTCCCCCAGAGCTTGTCCGGCAGGAGCATCACGTCTCCGGGATCCAGGAAGAGTTCACCCGCGAGGCTCAGCCCATGCGTAATCGCACTCGTCACGATCGGCTCGCCGAACGCCTTGCTTCCGAGCGCCGGGTTCTCAGACAAGAGCTTCTCGCGCCAGAGCTTTCGCAGTCCGGGGCGACCCGCCGGCGGCGCGTAGGTCACGGCATCCGCGACGGGGAGATCGCCGAGCTGTGAAGAAATCGCCGGCAAGGACATCGGCCCATCGCCTTCGGTCGCAATCCCGATCGTCGCGTTGAAGCGCGTGGCCTTCTGCTTGGCTTCCGCGGTCTGCGAGATAATGCCTTTCGGGAAGTACAGCCGCTGGCCGTATTCCGAGAGCATTCCCGCGATTTCGGGGGCCGCGGTCGCGAGCTGTTCGTTCAACGACTGGGCGATCGGGTTCAGTTTCTGTGCGTTCGACTTGGCTTCGGAATTGGCTTTGGAATTGGACATGGTCGTGGGGGCTCCTGGCGGGCTGTGCCGGCGGCGGAAATTACAGTCGTTTGTGCAGCACGTCCATCAATTCCCCGTAACCCATGGCTCTCCAGAAGGCCTGGCCCTCGACATTGCCGCTCGCGACGTGGATTTCGACGCGAGAAACCCCGCGATCCCGGATCCAGTCTTGGGCTTCCTTCACGAGAAGGCGGGCGATGCCCTGCCGTCGCAGCCCAGGACGGACCCCGAGATCCGTAATCTCAGCACGCTCGGTCTCCTCGAGAATCGGCGGCGCATGATCGATCTTGACGATGCAGAGCCCCTCCGGCGTCTCCTCCACGTCCCAGACCAGAATCACCGCATCCGGATCGCGCTGAAGCGCGCGCAGCAACTCCCGGAGCTCCCCTGCAGCAGCTGGCTCTCGGCGCATCTGAAAGAGCGGGTCGAGACCCGCGTGATGCTCCGTAATCTCAGCCCAGAGCGTCGCAACCCGGTCGATCTCCTGCATTCGCGCCACGCGCACGCGACCGTTTATTTCAGATCCACCCGGGCGGGGGCCGCTGTCCGTCATTTGATTTCCATCACCCGATCTCGCTCCTAGACCGCATCTCCGCACGGCTCGCCACGCTCCGGCTTTCTCCGGGGAGCGTCGGGCAAGGAGGGAAAACTTCTTCCCATTCCCTCCCCTCAAGCCACCCTTCCTGCCGCCTTTCCTTTAAATGGCAGAATTCTTGCCGCCGCGCTGCCGCTTTTGCTCCCTTTCCTTGAACTTCTTTCCGGACGAGAAATCGCCGCAATTCAGGCGCTTAAACGATGAGCTGCACACGCCCTCTCAGCGATCGGCAATTCGCTGCACTTGGCACATGGATTGCGCTACTGAGAACGGGTTAGTCTGCATACCGATCTTCCTGCTCCTACTTCTTCCGCACGTGCCACGTGCATTCTGGGTCTCATGTCGAAGCTCTGGATCGTCCACCGTCATCCGCAACGTCGAGCCGCTCTCAGCCGGCTCAGCGGACTCGCCGCGCCCGACGTTTTCGCAGCGGCGCCGGACGCGACCGACTTTGACAGCGACGACACCGACCTTCACGAAGGAGAGGCACCCGCTGCCCTCCTGCTCTGCTTGGAGGGCGATTTCGAACACGAGCTTGAGTTCGCGCATCGCCATCGCACGCGACTCGCCCGCTCGCGCTGGATCCTCCTCTGCGATCCCCGCGACGCCGAAGAAGCTCGACGCCTCTTCGATGCGTCGGACATCGAGATTCTCGAAGCCCCGCCCACCTCGCGCACACTCCGCGCCCTGGTCAGCAGCGCCGTCGCACAGCGCCGATCCGACAGCCTCGCCGATCGCCGCCACCGCGACCGCATCTCGGAACGTTTTTCTTCCTGGCTTGCGGAAGTCGAGATCCCCGGACTCCTGCGCGCCCTCGACCCCGCCCTCGCAAACCTTCCGCTTCTCGCACGCGGACGCGCCGGCAGCGGACGCGCGCTCCTCGGACGTTATGTCGAACTCTTCCGCGGCGCGAAAGGCGACCTCTTCCGAATCCACGCCCGCGAACTCGCGAGCGCGGAGGACCTCGCCCATCGCATCCGAGAGGCGAACCGACGGGGCGCAACGGACGCGCGCCGAGACGCCCCCGTTCGCAGCGTTTGGATCGATGAAATCGACCAGCTCGCGCCTTCCATACAGAACGCACTCGCCGAATGGATCGTGCACGACACGCCGCCGGTCTCGGGCGTCGGCTTCGGCCTGCGCTTCCTCGCAACCGCTGGCCCCAGCGGCTTCGAAGAACGGCTCGAAATCAGCCTCGAACGCGCGTTCTCGCCCCTCAGCCTCGAAATCCCAAGCCTCGACTCACAGCCCGGCATGCTGCGCCGCTTCGCCGAAGAAATCAGTCGCGCCTGGACCGCGCATGTCGGCGGGTCAGAGCGCCGCTTCAGCCCCGAAGCCATCGAAGCGCTCGAAGCGTATCCGTGGTCTGCAGATCGAACCGAAGTCGAAGCCGTCGTCCGCACGAGTCTTGCCGCTACTTCGACCGCGCTGCTCGAAGCGAGCGATTTGCACTTCCCGGGCGAAGCCTTCATCAGCGACGCGCCCGCTTCGCGCCCCTCACGCCCCTCGCCTCCTTCTCAGCCCTCACGCCCCGCGGCTGAACGAGCGCCCGCCCCGATTCCCCAGAGAACAACGGAAGCAGCGCACGACGAGGAGGATCTCAGTCTCGAACTCACGTCTCTCTCGGAGCGAGTCGCCGCCGGCGAGGGCCGACTAGAAGACTCTGCGCAAGGCGAAGACGATACGCCCCAGCGCGACCCTTTTTCGGGGCATCTCGCTTTCTCGCAGGCGCAGCCCGACGAACAAGCCATGCCCGCGGATCCCGACCCGGCGCTCTTCACGCCCACCGCCGGAGGTTCCCTCGAAACCAGCGGTGACTTTGCCGATTTCGAACGCGCCTTTGATGAAGGCATCGCCCATACCCAGGCCACAGCCAGCGCCGAAGCGTTTCCCGGCGCGGCCCCCGCCGACGCCTCTCTCCTTGACTCTGCCCGCAACTCTGCCTTTGACTCCGCGCCCGAACCCGAAGAAATTCGCAACGCGGACGAGAGCGCAAGACTCGCGGCCACGGTCTTCGATACGAACGCGGCGAGCGAGGGCGATCCCGCCGACCCCAGCGAAGACCCCGGCTACGAAAATTGGCGCCGCCTCGCACGAAGTCTGTCCCACGAGATTCGCAATCCGCTCGTTTCGATCCGAACCTTCGCCGAGCTACTGCCCGAGCATTTCGAAGACGCCACTTTCCGCGAGCGCTTCACCGAACTCGTGGGCAAGGACGTCGCCACGATCAGCGATGTGCTCACGCGACTTTCGAGCGTGGCGGAACGTAAGGAACTTGCACCCGGCTCCGTCGATGTCTCGACCCTGATCGAAGGCCTCCTTGAATCGCGCCGAGACCGCATCGCAGAGGGCCGACTGCTCGTCCTCCGCGAACTCGAGCGAGAGATGCCGATGGCCTGGGCGGATCGACAGACCCTCGAAGTCGCCCTCGCCGGTTTGATCGACCGCGCGCTTGAATCGCTCCCGGAACGTGGGGACCTTTTCGTTGCAACACGCCACATCGAGCGTGCCGCAGACGGGTCGCCGCGGCTCCGCGTTCTCCTGCGCCATCACAACCCCGACCTTCAGGGCACTCGAAGTGGCCTTGCCGAGCTCGATCCCGCGGCGAACGTGTTGGAATACGTGATCGCGGAAACGGTCGTGGAGGCCAGCGGTGGGACGCTGACGATTGATGCGGCGGACGCCCAGGAAACGCTGATCCTGGTCGACTTGCGAACACCCACGGCCTGATCGATCCCTGACAGAACCCTGACACATCCCCGGGACACCCCAGCGCATTCTCTGAAATCCCCGAGGCGGCCCAAAAGTCACGGCACGCGTGATAAGCTCGTGCAATGCCGCGAATCCTGGTTGTCGACGATGAACACAGCGTCCAAGAATCCCTCCGCATGCTGCTCAAGCCGGAAGGCGAGGTGGTCGTGGCCGGAGAGGTCGACGAGGCCTTGCGGGAAATCGCGGTCCAGGAGCCGGATCTAGTTCTCCTTGATCTTGTGATGCCCGGGCGCAGCGGCCTTGACCTACTGGCAGAGTTTCAGGAACGCGGGGTCCGCGCGCCGGTGATCGTGCTGACGGCGACCAATACGGTGGACGCGGCGGTCGAAGCGATGAAGCGCGGGGCCGCGGATTTTGTAACCAAGCCCTTCGAACTCGACGCGCTCCGCATCAAGGCACGCAATCTCCTCGAACGACGCGAACTGCAAGAAGAGGTCGAGCGGCTCCGCGACGAGGTCGAAGATCGCCAACAGCTCGGCGCCATGGTCGGCCGCAGCGAGGTCATGCGCGGCATTTTTCGCACCGTCGAGCGGATCGCGAAAGCGGAAGCCACGATCCTCGTCACGGGAGAAAGCGGGACCGGCAAGGAACTCGTTGCCCGGGCGATTCACGAGAATTCGCCGCGTGCCGAGGGACCCTTTATCGCCGTGAACTGCGGTGCGATTCCGAGCGAACTGATCGAAAGCGAGCTCTTTGGGCATGAGAAGGGGGCGTTTACGGGCGCCACAGAGCGCCGCGCGGGACGCTTTGAATCCGCCAACAGCGGGACGCTCTTTCTGGACGAGATCGGCGAGCTCGATCCCGCCGTCCAGGTCAAGCTGCTCCGCGCGCTTCAGGAGCGCACCTTTGAGCGCGTCGGGTCCAGCGATTCGATCTCCGTCGACGTGCGGATCGTGACTGCGACCAACCGCGACCTCCGCAAAGAAGTGGCCGAGGGCAATTTCCGCGAGGACCTCTTCTACCGCGTCGCGGTCGTTCCCGTCGAACTCCCGCCCCTCCGCGATCGGCGCGAAGATGTCCGCCTGCTCGCCCAGACTTTTCTCAATCGTTCGGGCACAGAGAAGAAACTCAGCGCCGCCGCCATGGGCGCCCTCGAAGGCTACACCTGGCCCGGCAACGTCCGGGAGTTGGAGAACGCCATCGAGCATGGCCTCGCGCTCTGCGAAGGCGACGTGATCGAGCAACAGGATCTACCGATCTCCGTGGGCCGCACCGGGCAAGCCGAGGCGCTCCGCGAACAATGGCGCCAGGGCGAGCGCAGCTTCGACGATACGGTGACCCATTTCGAGAGTGAGATTTTGCGCGAGGCCCTCGAGAGCAATCACTGGAATCAGACCCGAACCGCCAACGCACTCGGGATCACGCGCCGCGTCCTGAAGCTCAAGATGGACAAGCTCGGGATTGATGCAGAGGACGACGAGTCCTAAATCTGCTCTCCGGCTCCGCCCACGCCTACGCCCACGCCCACGCCCCGGCCGCGGGGCCCGCCGAGCCCCGGCGCGAGCCACGCTGCTATGCACGACGTGCGATGCCCAATCTCGGATGCGCGGCCCCGAACGTCGACGTACACCCCGGTACACTGGGGTAAAAACCGGTGTTCCGTTCCGAACACATTGTATTTCCCATAGAAAACGAAGAGTTAGCTCGCGGCTGGAGGAGCTTGGACCACCT
>JBGCEJ010000045.1:0-5523 GCA_045106235.1 Myxococcota bacterium | reverse complement strand
GCCCGCCGACGAAATTCTGATTGAGTCCGGTGGCTTGCACTCGTGCAACGCCGTCGCCTAGCCCGCCTGTTCAGTCACATCTGGTCACAGGATGGGCACACTCGTCCGCCGCGTCGCGCCTCGTGATCCCACTCCGCCGCGTCCGCTGGCCCATAGCAGAGTTCGCTAACTCATCTTCGCCCGCAGTTCTGGACGCGTGGATCGAAGACGCAATTAGCAGTGCCATGTGTTCGCCCGATCGTTCCCACTGAAACTCACCGGCTATTAGTCCGGATGCGATCGAAACCAGCACCCGAACACGACTCCGTTTGCTGGCTGATAAGCGATACAAGGCCCGCTTTTCGCCACAGCCGATATGTACGTTTCTGACAACGAACGCCCACCGGGGAAGCTTCGAACCTTCCGGGCATTGTCGTGAATCTCGGTTCACAGCTCTCCGCCGCGGGCATAAAGAGGCATCTTCCCGACCAAGCGCTCTTCGTCTTCCCCGTTCCGAGCCCGGTCCCGATGGCCCCCAGTCATCAACCGGTACGAACGCCACGAGCCCGAGAAGACTCTCCTCCACGCCGTCGTCCGCGACGAACTCGAGCCCTTCCTCGCCCACGCAAGAGCGGTGGGGGCGCCCGTCGCCCGCTTCGTCGAGCGCGAAGTGCGCGGCTATCTTGAGTGCGGCGTCTTGGCTCATGGGTTTTTGCGCGTCCACTGCGACGACTGCGGCCATGATCGGCTCGTCGCCTTCTCATGTAAGGGGCGGGGTTTCTGTCCGTCTTGTGGCGGAAGGCGCATGGCAGACACAGCCGCCAAACTCGTCGACTGCATCCTTCCCGAAGTTCCGGTTCGGCAGTGGGTGCTAACCCTGCCCTATCCCCTCCGATATCGATGCGCGTGGAACGCCCGGCTGACGAGCGAGGTGTTGCGCTGCTTCCTGCGCGCCGTTTTCGCCGATCAGCGAAGGCGAGCCAAGCTGGAGTTCGGGATCACGCGCGGCCTGTGCGGTTCCGTCACCTTTATCCAGCGTTTCGGTTCCGCCCTCAATCTCACACCTCACTTCCATACGCTCGTGCTCGACGGCGTCTACCCGGGCACGGCGTCCGCGCCCGGCCCCTTCGCTCCGCTGCCGCCGCCCGAGACCGAGGACGTGGCGCGCGTACTCGCAGGCACGGCCCGGCGCGTCCTGCGGCGGTTCGAGCGGAAGGCGATCACGATGGAGGAAGATCCACTCGCCGCAGACGATCCCCTGATGGCGATGCTCGCCGCCGCCTCCATCCGATCGCGGATCGCGACCGGCCCTGAGGCGGGAGATCCATGGCGTCGTCTCGGAGACCGGGTGGAGCCAAGCGAAGAGGAAGCGGACGGCGTGGAGCCGAGCGCCGGGGTCCCGCCGCGCTGTGTACGACATGGCGGAATGAGCCTCCACGCCGACGTGGCCGTCCCTGAGCACGATCGGAGACGACTCGAGCGGTTGTGTCGATACGTGGCGCGGCCGCCCCTCGCCCTCGACCGCCTCCGGGCGATGGCTGATGGGAGGCTCACCTATCGGTTGAAGACGCCGTGGCGGGACGGGACGACGCACGTCGTGATGGAGCGGAGAGAGTTGCTCGAACGGCTGGCACCCCTCATCCCGCCACCCCGGGCGCATCAGGTTCGGTACCATGGGATCCTGGCTCCGTGCGCCAGCGGCCGGGATCGGATCGTGCCGGGGCGGGACGCGGAGGAGCCGGCTCCGCGCGCCATGAAGGATGACCCCTTGCCCCTCGCGGCTCACCCGACGACGCGGATCGACGGACCGATCGATGGGAGAGATCATCCTCCCCTGCACGGCGCCGACCTCTTTCCGCTGCCCACTTCCGCAGTTCTTCAACCTGGATCGATCGAATCCGTCCCCGTCTCGACGGACGCAGGCACTCGACTGCCGGCGATCGTCAAGCCCACTGTTCCCCCGCCCCGCCGCACAGCCTGGGCTGAACTTCTACAGCGCGTCTTTGAGGTCGACGCGCTGCGCTGCCCGGCATGCGGCGGTCGGATGCGGATGCTGTCGGCGATCACGGAGCCCGAAGTAGCGCGCCGCATCCTCGATTGTGTCGGGATGCGGTCGCGCGGCCCGCCTCCAGGAGCGGCTGCGCCTTCGTTTCGAGAGCCGTTCGAGGAATCGGCTTTCGAGTTCTCCCAGGACCACGACCCAGGCTTCGACTTCGATCAGTCGGCCCTGGAGAACGGCTAGGGCTCTCGCGGCGACTCGAAATCGAACCGTTCTTCGCAAATCACGGAACGGCGATGGATCGGCTCGTGTTGGCGACCGCAATCCCGCGGGCGATCATGCAGCCCCCGCGGCCCACGCGCTGGGCAAGCTTGAAATCGCCCCGGAACGAGCCCCTTGGGGCCTACTTGTCAGAATGACGAGTATCAGTGGTGCCGAAAACGCAGCTTAAAACTCCTATCCGCGAAGGGCCACGACGGAATTCGCGAGTACATGCAGACCGGAGCCGCGATCATGCCCTTCGCGTTCCATCACATTGCAAATCCCCTGATCGAGGTGGATGGCGATCGCGCCACGGGAAAGTGGCACGCAATGCTCGCCGTTTCCGCAGAAGACCAGGCGAAACTTCATGTCGGGGTCTATGACGACCGACTGATTCGCACCGCGGAGGGATGGCGCTTCGAACTCCTTCGCTTCACCCTCGCCGCAACGACGGACTTACCCGTACCCTGGACTCTCTTTTAGAGCCCGATTGGGGAGCTGTTTCTGGCGTTCCGTCTCGGGCGTGAACAGGAGCAGCGTACGGCGCGGCGCTCTCCCCCGGCATCCCCGCAGGCCGGCTCAGCGCTTCGCTCCCGCAAGCGCGTAGGTCGTGAGTGTCCCGTACACCTCGGCCCAGGCCGCCTCATGCGCCGCAGTCCAGTCGTCTCCCAGAGTCTCTGAAAGCGCGGCAATCAGACATTCGCCAACCCAGGGATACATCTGCTCCTCCACGCCGTAGTCGACATGCAGAGCCCCGATCGAGCCGAGTGTTTCTTCGATCCATTTCGCGTCCTCAAGATGCTCAATCGCCGCAACCAAAGTCTCTTGCAGCATCTTCTGCTGCTTCTCCGGGGCATTTCGTCCGAACAGAGCTTTCGCTCCCGGGTAACGCTCGAAGAGCAGTTCGTAAAAGCGGCCCATCAGCCGCCCCTCCTCCTGAATCGCTTTTTCAAAGGATTCTGAGAGCAGCGTGAGATCAAGAGGCATTAAGGGGCCTTTCCTTAAAGAGTAAATTAGATACCTATTCAGAATAGAGTATCCTGAATACCTTTTACACCGCCGTGCCGACTTTTCCGCTCGGTCCGCTCCGGAGAATGCTGTGAGACTCAACCTGGCCACCGACTACAGCCTGCGATGCCTCCTTTATTTGGCCGTCTCGGACGGCTCCTACGTCGCGGCGGTGGAAATCGCGGATCGCTTCAAGATCTCCGCCCATCATGTCCGCACGATCTGCAAGACCCTTGTGGCCGCGGGTTGGGTTGAAGGTCGGCGCGGGGCGGGAGGGGGCGTGCGGCTCGTGGTCGAGCCCGCGTCACTCCGCGTCGGGGAGATCGTCCGAGAACTCGAGCCCATCGACCTCGTCGAATGCTTCGATCCCGATCGAAATGATTGTGCGCTGAGTCCGACCTGTCGTCTGAAGAAGGCCCTCACGCGGGCAACCTCTGCGTTCTTCGACACCCTCGACGAGTACACCCTCGCTGACCTGGCGCGAAACCGGCAACTTCAGGAAATCGTTCGGATCGAAGCCTAGATGAGCGAGTCATTCGAGCGCATGCTGACGGGGGGACATCCCAATTCTCTGGGACGGACCGAGGACGTCGTCGCGCTCATCCTCGAGGATCGCGCCCGCCTGGACGAGCTGTATCAATGCTATTTCTCGGCGGATGAAGTCGTCCGGCTCCGCGTGTCCAGCGCGATGAAGCGGGTCACGAAGGCTCATCCCGAATGGACCCTGGAATTCATGGATGGGCTCCAGAGCGAAATCGCCGCGATCGATCAGGCCTCGACCCAATGGACCCTCGCCCTGCTCTTCGATCTAACTCGGCCGATCTTGTCTCGAAAACAAAGGACACGGGCCGTCGCGATTATGAAGAACAACCTCATCCATCATCAGGACTGGATCGTTCTCAATAATTCGATGCAGGTGCTTTTCGATTGGCGCGATGAGGTCAAGGCCCTCAGCGATTGGCTCGCGCCGGAACTGCGACGCCTTTCAAAAGACCCCCGAAAATCCGTCGCAAAGCGGGCGAAGAAGCTGCTCGACCAGCTGGCCTAACGCCCCGCCAGGTTCTGAAACTCTCGGTTCAGCCAAACTACTTTGGGCGTAATCCAAGCCACCCATCCCACAAGGGCAGCCGTCACAGGCAGCGTCGGCAAGGTCGCAAAAGCGACGACCCAAAGCGCTAAGAAGACAACGAGGCGAATCGCCGCCCTCTTAATCTTAGCCAGCGCCGTGGGTCCATTCGTCTCTTGCGCGAAGGCGACGGGGCGAAGAAACCAACCATTCGCGATCAGCAGCGAAGCAAAGAGCGGCCAGGGCGTCTCAGGAGCATCCATTTCCGGACGCTCATCATAAGACGCATCCGGAGCATCGGTCATGTTTCGGCCCGCCGCGAGCGCCGCTTGAACCTCGGACCAGACGTGTTCCGCGGTGGGACGTACCATTGCCCCGCCGACATTCTTGCGCGAGGGCACGCTTCGCCAGCGATAGAGCACGCGCCCCTCCCGCGAGAGAACTAATACGCCGGGCTGAAAATAGCCCTTGGGGTGCGTCACCTCGAAATCCTTCGCGGATTGCCGCAGGAAATCGAGACGGGTCTGCACGAAGATTTCGAGCCAGCCGCGGTCGCGGGCCGTCTCGGGAATTTCTTGATGGGGATCACCGACACATGCGAAGTCGAGCTTCCACTCAGCTTGTGCGCGATCCGCGAGACTCTGCGGCTCGCTCGTGACGCCGTAGAGTTCGCCGCCCGCGGCCCGGATCTGATCGGCCACGTCGCTCTTCATGTAGCTCCGTAACTCGGAGCGACACGGCGGTCACCAAAAGCCGCGGTAAAACAACACGACCGAGAACTCGTTTCGGTCCAGCGTCCGATCGAGCCAGGACCTCCGCGCGCCCGGCGGCGGATCAAGCTCCGCCTGTGCCTCTCCGGCCTCGGCCTGCCCGCTTGCTTCTTCGCGCCCGTCTTCGAGAAAGCCGACCCCACCTTCGTCGACGCGAAACGAGCGCTGCTCGCATCGATCGCCGCCACAGAGGATCAGCTTCAGCTCCCGCGGCGCCGACTTCGCCAAAGCCTCGTCGGGATCGAGGATTCCGGTGACTTCAAAGGGGATCGCTTGATCGCGATTAAACCAATCGAGCGCGGCTTCGACATCGGGCTGAAGGGCGGGCGGGATGGACTCACTCACGGTCGACATGGGGCTTCCTCGTGCACGGGCCAAAAAGATTGCAGATTGGACGGGACAGGTCGACTCGCCGCTCCCGCGCCTCTCGACGTGCCTCT
>JBGCEJ010000044.1:0-46491 GCA_045106235.1 Myxococcota bacterium | reverse complement strand
GATTTCGATGATTCGATTGAGCGATTCGAGTCGCGGCTCGAGAAGCGGGAAGAGACGCTGATTGCGCGTTTCAGTAATTTGGAACAGATCGTGTCGGGGCTTCAGGGGCAGCAAGGTTTTCTGAGCGGCCTCTAATCGTTCACGACGGATCAAGCGGCGCCCGAGAACGCAGGCCGCAACGACTTTATACGGTGGCTAGAAAGAGCCGGCTAAGGGAGTCCGCAATCGACGGGTTGAGGCGACCTGAGAGGAATCACCATGAGCACCCAAGCCGAAAAGACGATCGAAGAGGCTGCGGCGCTTCTTCTCGCGAGTACAGAAACGCTCTTTGAGGCGATTGCCGAGGGCATGGAGCCTGTGCTCGTGGCTGAGGTGTACAGTGGTCGCGAGGCCGCATTCCATGTCTTCCGAGACGCAGTCGAGGCAGCGGGCGGGCCTCAGCTGGCGCCGATCAACGCGCAGGCCCGGGATGCGCTTTCTCGCATTTCTTCCTTTGATGCGGATCTGATCGCGGCGGGCACGGCTCTGGTTGAAGGTCTTCGTGACGAGAAGAAGGAGCTTGGGCGAGTGCGATCGGCAATCGGGAAGCATTCCGTACGCGAGCGCGATCAGCCGCGGGTTGTCACGATCAAGGCCTAAGTGTCTGCCCGGAGTTCCGCTCAAGTCGGAAGCTTCGAGCGTCGATGCAACCCCCAAGTAGAGTGCGTAAAAGGGTGGAGACACTCATACGGGTTCTGCGAAGCTCCTGGTGGAAGAGGGGGCTTTGAACGAGACGTCGAGGGGAGTCTCCAGGGCTGGGCGCGCGTGCGCGCTCTCCGAGGGATTCGATGTCAGAAGGCGAAGAAGCGGCCACGCGATCGTTGATCGTGGTGGACCCCGATCCGGCTGCGCGCAACCGCGCCGAGGATCTCGAGGATGATCTCGAAATTCAAGTCATCGCGATGGACTCGATGGAGTTCGAAACCGAGAGCTCGGAAGAGGTTCTGGGCGCCTCGGCTTTCATCATCGCGTGGGATCTGGGGATTCGTTCCGGGCTTGATCTGCTTGAGGAGATTCGGCGGCATGAATCGCTCGCCGATCTGCCCGTCTTGATTTCGACCGAAGCGCCTGTGCCGGGGCTGGTGAAATGCGCGCTGCAGAATGGGGCGGATAGCGTCTGCCTTCGGCTCTATGACGGCGAAGAAGTGAAAGCGAAGCTCGCCGCGGCAACGACGGCTCGGGAAGCTGCATAGCTGCGAGGGATACGCGGCAACTCTTGCCGCCTGGCTTTTCGATTCGGGACGCCGCTTCGCAGATTGAAACGGTGGAGCCGCGAAACGGCGCGAAACGGCACTGAGCCGCCCGCGCGGCTGGCATGGCTCTTGCGAATAGAGTGATTTGTGAAGAGGTGAGGCGCGAGTTGGATCGTGCCCGCGCATGAATTTATGCCCTCTCGGAGTCCTCGATACCGATGCCGGACCGCGCGAAACAAGAAAGTGCTCTAGAAGCATATGCCGACGACGTTGAGTCTGAGGTGGCTGGGCCGTCCGGGAAGCCCACTTCCCACGATCGCCGTGCCTATTTTCGGGTGCGAGGGCTGCTTCCGATTCGCGTGACGGCGCTCGAAGAGTCAGCGGTGGAGTCAGAGGTCTTCGATCTCTCGATGCCCGATCCGCTCATTCAGCCCGTAGAGGAAGCCGGGGAAGACGCGCCCCTGATGGCTCGGCTGCGTCGCATCGAAGAGAAGCTCGATCTGCTTTTAGGCGCAGCGCACGTCGATACCCCGCGCCAGCTTTCGGGGCGAGACCGGCAGTCGGTGGTCTTCTCCGGAACGGGGCTTTGCCTCGATGTCCCCCAGGCTTTCGAGAAAGGGGATCCCTACAAGGTCGAAATTCTGCTGCCGCCTCCGTACTCGCGAATGGTGCGCGGGGTGGCTCGCTGCGTTGCGGATGCAGCGCCTGCCGGGAAGATCTCGGGCACGCGCCCCATGGCGCTCGTTCTAAATCATATCGAGCCGGACGAGCGCGATGCTTTGGTCGCGTATAGCTACGATCTTCAGCGCTTCGATCTGCGTTCGCGCCAATCCGTAGCGCCGGAGACGACGTCGTGATTAAAGACGCGCCCAGGAAGCGCCTTTCGAGATCGCATTTGTTCCATTGGGTTGGCTTTGCCGTCATCGCCGCCATCGCTTTCGCGGGGACTTCCGCGCAAAGCTTCGATTTCCCGCCCAGTCCCTACGATATTCTGAATAGTCGGGATCTCGAAACGCCGCTGCTTGATGGTCCGGCCTTCTGTGTGCCGGATGGTCTGGATGCGGCGCTCGATCCGATTCTGGAGCAGGCGCAGAGCGAAGAGTGGGGCATCGCGCGTAGACAGTTGGCGGAATGGGCGGCGGGGCTTGATACACCGGGGCCGCGCTTGATGGTTCTGGATGCCGTCTTCGATGCGCGGCGAGCGTCGGAGCGTGAAGCACATCTGGCGGCGGAGGACCGTCTGCGGACGATGCTGCGCGTGCCGCAAACGAAGGGACATCGGCTTTGCCTGCGAATGGAACTTGCGCGGACGCTGCTCCAGCTCTCTCGGATTTCGGAGGCAGCGGCTCAGCTCACGCGTGCCGATCGAATCTTGGATGACCTGGGTGTGGAAAGCCTGCGGCGTGAGGAGATTGCCTTTCAGCGTGCGGAGATTCTCTACGCGCGGGGTCTGCGCTTTGATGCTCATCTCGCTTACCGAAAACTCGCGCGGGCAGAGTCGGCTCGGCTCGCACTCGCCGCGCGACTGCGACTGACGGACCTTTCGTTTGATGCCGGTAAGGTCAGCAAGGTCAGCTTGGAGTATGAAGCGCTCCTGCCGCGGGCTGCCGCCTTTGGAGCATCGAATCGCGGCTGGGCCCTGCGTGCTTCCGAAGCGGCCTTGGATGCCCAAGATGCTTCGGGCGCTCTGCGTTGGTTGGAGAGCTTCTTGGCGGACGGTCCTTTGCGCGATGCACGGGACGCCGCGGAAATTCGTTTGGCGGATCTCGACCTCGCCCTTGATGATCCCATGGGCGCGCGGGAGCGTCTTTCCGGCGTGAGCGGTCGGCATCGCTCTGACCCCATTGGCGCTGTTGCAGCGATCCGCATGGTCGACCTTGGGGTTTCGGCGGGATCTCCCGATCAGCGGTTAGCGAGTGTGCTGAAAGCCGTTCGAGAACAGCGTGACGGCGTCCGCACCTATGCGCTCACGGTCTTAATGAAAGAACTCTCGCATCGCGGCGACCTTGAAGCTGCGCTCGCGGTTGCGACGCGCCTTGCCTACGACGGTGTGGACGGTGTGATCTCACCGGAATACGACGAGACTCTGGACGCGTTGCTGTCGCGGGTGACCGCGCGCGCCGACGGTCCGGAGGGGTGTAATGAGCTCGTGCGTTCGATTGGCGGGCGTTACGGGATCCTGATGGAACGTGCGAAGCGGGCCAAGCCCTTCGCGCGAGTCGGGGAATGCTTCGAGCAACTGGAGCTCCCGTGGCTGGCGGCGAAGGTCTACCGCAGCGTGACACGGCGTTTCGGCGCCGGCGGCGCTCAGGCGATCGCGTTGCCCCTTGCTCGGGTTTCTATTCCGATCGGTGAAGTCACCCTCGCGCGGCGTGTGGCGACGGCCGCGCTGGAAGATCCTGGTGAGGATGAAGCGGCCTGGAAGGCGATCGTCGCGGAAGCGGACGTGATCGACGGACGTTATGCGGAGGCCGCTTTGGGACTTCGCGCGGTTTTGGATTCCCCTTCGCTTGAAAAAGAGCGAGGCAAGCTCATTTCACTCCTGAGTCAGACGCTTTCGCACAATAAGGATATCGTCGACGCCGAGTTTATAGCGGCGAGGGTACCGAAATGGCTATCGACCCAGGCCTTCCAGCCGGGCGCGAAGGCCCGCATGATTGAAGCGGCGATTCTGTCGGCGCATGTGCTCCGCAAGGCGGGGAAGACGGCACAGGCGACAGCGCTCTACCGCATCATTGACGAAAAGGCGGAAGGAGGATCGATTCGCTCTTCTGCCCGTTTCTGGCTGGGGATGGCCGGTGAGGGCAATTCAGAGGGGGAGCCCGCATGGGGGGATGAACCCGAGCTAGAGCTGGGGACACCCTGGGACAGAGTGGCGCTCTTCGAAGAGCACTCGGCCGGGCTCTTCTCTTCCTATGGCGGAGGTGGGCGATGAGTCTGCCCCGCAAACAAGAAGAGGGGGCTTCTAAGGGGCCGCGCGAGGCACTGACCCGGGTTCTTGCGATCGAAGGACGGAACGCGCTGGCTCGGGTTGAACTCGCAGCGAGCGAACTCTCCCGGTTTGAGGCGACGCCCGCCGTGCGTGCGCGGATCGAAACGATTCGAAGTGCTGCGGATGAAATCGAAGGTCTCTTCGCCAAGATCGATCTGCTCTCCACTCCTCGTTCCAACCAACACTGGCCTGCATTGGGGGTCGAAGGGGCTTTCCGTTCCGTTGAACGACGGATCGCTTCTACGCTGAGCGCGCGGAACGCAACCCTTGTTTGGCGGAACCACGAAGATGCGCAGGCGGCGCGGCTCGAGATTCCGGGTCCGACCCTCGAGAGGCTGCTCGTTGCGCTGATTCGTCTCGGTCTGAACCTCTCTCGCGGGGCAGGGGAATTCATCCTTGATGCCGTGCCGAGTGAGGAACTCGTCTCGATTACGCTGCATTTGCCGGGAGATAGCCAGCGCCGGGTTTCGAATTCCGCCGCCCGCGACGCCCGGGTCGACCTTGATGTCCAGCTCGCGGAGTGGGGCGGTCTTTGTGTTCTCAATGACGATCCGAAAGGAACGCGCTTGGTTCTCAGTCTGCCCGTGGAGGCCCTGCATGCATCCTGAAAGCGGGCCGCCCCGGCTGCTGCTCATCGAATCACATGGGGGGCTTCGGAACGACCTCGAAAACGCGCTTTCACGCGCGGGCTACCGAGTCGCCGCATTCGCGGATGCACTCGATCTTGCGGCGCGGGGAAAAACGCTTGGGCGGCCTGCTCTCCAGCTCATTGATCCCACGGCGGAGGGCGCCGAGGCATGGCTCCTTGGTCCGAGCAAAGGCGCTGAGGAGGTCCGTGACGCTTGCCCCACCTTAGTTCTGGCGCCCGCACATGCGACCGCGCACGCGGCGACGGGCTGGGCAGAGACGGGCTACTCGATTCTCTATAAGCCCTTCTCAGTCCATCAGCTTGAGCAGCGGATCGTCGAACTCGTGACGGCTCGACAATCACTTCCGCTTAAACCCGCGGATCCTATGCTGCTGAGTGAAGAACCGGCCTTTTTGCAGACCCTCGAGCGTGCCAAGAAGTGGGCGCGACGCTCCTTTTCGATTTGCATCGAAGGCGAAATCGGAACCGGGCGGCGAGCGCTGGCCCGCGCGATCCACGAATGGGGTCATGCCGCTCGGCGACCCTATCTCGTGATTGAGACGAGTTCCGTCGAATCGATTGCAAGTTCGGAGTTGTATTCGCTCATCGAGCATTCGCTTGTGGCAGCGCGCGGGGGGACCCTGGTTCTGGTCGAGCCGGACGAGTGGCCGACGCTTGCGGGGGAGGCGTTAATCGCGGGGCTCCGAGACCTGCAGGGCGAGGAAGAGCCGCGCTGTCTTGTGATTTCGAAGCAGAGCTTGTCGACCAGTGTCCGAGAGGGGCGTCTTGCGGTGGAGCTTGAATATCGGCTCGATGCGGCGCAGATCCAGATGCCCCCGATTCGCGAGCGAATGCGAGACCAGCTCTTAATCTGCCGAGCCGTGGCGCGGCGTGTTGCTCGCGAGATGGGAATGCGTTCGCCCGAAATTTCGACGGAACTGGTGGCGTTGCTGGCCGCGGAAGGATTTCCCGGCAACCAGCTCGGACTCGAGAGTCGCCTGCGTAGTGCTTTGGTCCAGGCCGGTGAAGAGGGAGAACTTCTCAGCGCCATCACGCGGGGGCGGATTCCGTCCCCTGTCGATGCATCGCCGCGCATGGATCCCGCGAGTTTGAACCTGAAGACCCTCGAGCGCGAAACGATCATTCGCGCGCTCGCCCATTGGGAGGGGAATCGCACCCGCGCTTCGGAGACCCTTGGCATCAGCGTGCGCACCCTGCGTAACAAGATCCGCGAGTACGAACTCCGCTGATCCTCTGAGTCGCCGTCTGGACAAGTCGCGGTTCCGTACCCGGCAAAAATGTCCCCCTCGATCCACGGAAAACCTTTCAAACTGCATGGCTCGCCCGGAACCGCTTTCGCGTCTGCAATGACCTTTCGTCCCCTTTTGGCCTCTAGGCCAACTCAGCGCCTCTAGAGATCTGGCACGCCGCTTGCTCTTTCCTCTGATCAAAATAGGCCTCGCGCACGCGTTTCAGAACGGGGCCGTGGGTGAGAGAGGGGGCAAAAAATGCCGGGTTTTGGGACAGAGGCGATTGGCGCGCTGCAGACAGCGATGCGGTTTCGAGCCGCGCGCGAGTCCGTGCTCGCGTCGAACGTCGCGAATGCAGACACGCCGGGATATCGCCGACGGGACATTTCCTTCGAGAACATCCTCTCGGATTCTTCTTCGAACCTTGAGCGGACCCATGCCCGTCACATCGACGTGAACTCTCCAGATCCATCGAGCGCGCGCGTCAAAATCGGTCCGCGCGGCACGCGCCCGGACGGGAACGGCGTCGACCTCGACCAGGAACTCGTCACCGCCCATCGCAATGCCGGTGCCTTCATCGACCAAGCCAACGTCCTCGCCCGCGTCTCCAGTCTGATGCGTACGGCGATCGGCCAGGGCTAGTCGCTCATCCATCCACACAAGCTAAGGAAGGCTTAACACAATGGATTTCTCAAAAATCACCGACATCGCAGTCTCCGGCATGCGCGCCCAGCGCACCCGGATGACCGTGACCGCGAGCAATATCGCGAATGCCCAAACCACCCGAACGCCTGAAGGCGGCCCCTATCGCCGACGCGATCCGGTTTTCCAGCCCGAAAGCGTTGGCTCAGGCTTTGGCTCTTCGCTCGAAAAAAAGCTGCGCGCGGTTGAGGTCTCGAGCATCCAGAAGGATTCCCGAGATCCCATCACGCGGTATCTACCCAGCCATCCCGACGCGAATGATCAGGGCTTCGTGGAGTTTCCGAACGTGAACCTCGTCGAGGAACAGGCGAATCTGGTGGGTTCGAGTCGAGCCTTTCAGGCGAATCTCCTCGTGATGCAGAAAGTGCGCGGCATGGCTGAAGCGCTGATGCGGGTAGGACAGTAATCATGGAAAACGTACTGGTTCAGCGTCTCCAAGAAATTACGCCGGCCCTTAATAAGGGGCCCGCAGAGGGCGTTAAGGAATCCACAGGCGGACGCTTTGCGAATATGATGTCCGATCTGCTCGGCGAGGTGAACGCGAAGCAGAACACCGCTGAATCCAATGCGGTGGGGCTCGCAAAGGGAGAAGTCGACATCATGGATGCCGTCGTCTCCTTGAATGAAGCAGACCTTTCTCTACGCATGATGATGCAGATTCGCGATCGCGCCGTTGATTCTTATCAGCGCGTGCTGCGAACGATCTGAGGTAGAACGTGCCTGATTGGCTCGAAAATATAAGACATCAGTTCATGGAGCTCACGCCTGCGCGGCAGGCGACGCTGATCATGACCGCCGTCGGCTCGATCGCTTTCTTTATGTGGATTTCGAACGGCGCACGAACGGCGGAGTACCGCTTGTTATTCCGTGGACTCGAAGACGCCGAGATGGCGCAGGTCGTCGACGGTCTCACCTCCGAGCGAATCGAATACCAGCTCGGTGAAGGGGGGACTGCCGTCCTCGTGCCGGCGCCGCAGATTCACGAAGCCCGCATGCGCCTTGCCAGCAAAGGGCTGCCGAGCGGCTCTTCGCCCGGCTTTGAAATCTTCGACCAGGGGAGTTTCGGGGTTACGGATTTCGTTCAGAAAGTGAATTATAACCGCGCGCTTCAAGGCGAACTCGCGCGGACGATTGAGCAAGTGGAGGGCGTCGACAAAGCGCGTGTTCAGCTCGCAATCCCGAAGCGCAAGATGTTGCTGCGAAAGGATCAGCGCGAAGCCACGGCCTCGGTCGTGACGCGCCTGCGTGCGGGCTGGGAGCTTGACTCTGCACAAGTCCGCGGCATCGTGCATCTCGTCGCTTCCAGCGTCGAAGGCCTCGATATTTCACACGTGACCTTGGTCGACCATCGGGGTCGCCTCCTCGCACCGTCCCCGGATATCGGGATGGACGGGCCAGCGAGCGGTGCGTCCATGGCGGCGGGCAAGCGCGTCGAGAAGGGACTCGAAGAGCAGATCGAATCGATTTTGGAACGCACGGTCGGGCTCGGCCGCGTCGTTGCGAAGGTGAGCGCTGAACTCGACTGGACGCAGACTGAAAAGACCGAAGAGGTCTTCGATCCGGACTCGCAGATCGCGCGCAGCACCCAGCGCGATACGGAATCCTCGCGCGACGGCGTCGCGGAAGGGGGCGTCGCCGGTATCGTGGCGAATACGCCCGACGTCGAAACGGCGGAGACGGGCGCCGGGGGCTCAAACAGTGCCTCTTCGCGCTCTTCGGAAACAACGAATTTCGAGATCAGCAAGGTCGTGAGTCGGCATGTTCTGCCGACGGGCCAGATCCAGCGCCTCTCGGTTGCAGTGCTCGTCGACGGGAAACCCATTAACGCCGCGCCGAGCGGTTCGGGTGGCGCAGCGGATGAGGGAGCCGAGGGCGGGGACGAGCAGGCGAGCTTTGCGCCCTGGAGTAAAGAAGAACTCGAGGAGTTCGAGCAGTTGGCGATGCGCGCGGTGGGCTTTTCCGCTGAGCGCGGCGACGAGATCAGCGTGATCAACGCGCCCTTCATTGAGATCGCACCGGATATGGAAGGGGACGGCGGCTTCTTGACGCCGGATATCCTGGTCCTTCTGACCTCGGTTCTGCATGGCGTTGCATTCCTGATTGGTTTGCTGCTCTTCTCGAAGCTCTTCATCAAGCCCTTAGCTGAGGCCGTGGGCGGGGGGGATAGTGCTGCGATCGTGGATCTGCGCTCGGAGTTGATGCAGCGCCTCGATGCTGCCCAGGTCGGCGCGCTGCCAGAGGGGGCTGAAGGATTCGAAGGCGCCGCAGCCCTTTCGGCGGGGCAACTCTCCGAGGCCGACCGGAACCTTCCGGGTCTCCCTGAGATGACCGATGAGATGTCGCTTCAAGAGCAGGTCGACCGACTCGCGCAGCTACGTACAGAGGATTCAGTCCGCACGATTCGCGGCTGGATGGCCACGGGGGGCGCCTGATCAGTGGCGCATCTTCAATATGAACTCCTGAACGGCGTTGAAAAAGCGGCCATCTTGATGATGGCGCTGACGCCGGCGCGTGTAGAGCAGCTAATGGCCAAGCTCGATGACGGGGAAGTGGAACGGATCCTCGCTTCCGTTTCACGCTTTGAGGTTATTCCCGCTCCGATTCTC
The DNA here is from genome assembly GCA_045106235.1 of Myxococcota bacterium. Taxonomy (GTDB): domain Bacteria; phylum Myxococcota_A; class UBA9160; order UBA9160; family UBA4427; genus UBA4427. Next base: position 37,081 of record JBGCEJ010000044.1, on the reverse strand, counting down.
GACAAGGTGCTCGAGGAGTTTCAGGAAGCGATTGGGAAGAGTGAAGTTTCGATTCAGGGCGGGCGCGAGCAAGCGATGCGCTTGATTTCGAGTTCGATCGATGACGAACGCGCCTCGCGTCTGCGAGAGAAGCTTGGGCGGGACGAAAAGCGAATTGATTGGACCCTGCGCGACTACGCGCCTGAGTTTATTGCGGATCAGCTCGGCAATGAGCATCCGCAATCGATTGCCGTGATTCTCGCGCAGCTGCCTTCGGAGCGGGGTGCGTCGGTGGTTTCGTTCTTGAACGATGAAGTCCGCCCCGAAGTGATGCTCCGGGTGGCGAATCTGGAAACGGTTTCAAGCGAAGTGATTCGTGAACTCGAGGATGAACTCGCGACGATGTTCAGCCGCCAGGTGGGCGCGCCTACGCCGCTGGGCGGGACCGAGGTCGCGGCCAAGCTCTTGAATGGTGTGTCCAAGGCTGACGGCCAGCTGATCCTCGACAAGATGGATTCCCGAGACCCTGAGATTGCAGCGGATATTCGCAAGCAGATGCTCACCTTCAATGATCTTGAGAGCATCGACAAGCGTGGCTTCCAGTCGCTGCTTCGCGAGGTTCCGACGGAAGATCTCGTGATCGCGCTGAAGACGGCGAGCGAAGAGATGAAGGAGAAGGTGTTCTCCAACGTGTCGTCCCGCGCGGCCGATCAGATCAAGGAAGAGTCAGAGCTCCTGCCGCCGATGCGGCTGTCGGAAATCGAACAGGTGCAGAGTCAGGTTGTCGATCTCGCCCGTCGTCTTGAAGAAGAGGGCGTGGTCTCGATTGATACGGGTGGAGGCGGTGACGATGTCCTCGTTTAGACCCGATCAATCCCCGATGCAGAATGCTTTCGTTGCGACGCCGCTGAATCATTTCGGCCAGGGGCGACGCGATCAAGAAGGTCGATCGGGATTCGGCGCGGCCGGATTTATCTCGGATGCGGCGCATTCCGCGGCTTCGGCCGGCGGCGTGTCGCAGGGGATGGCTGAGGGTGGATCCGGGGCGATGGATCGAGTGGATGCTGAGCCCGAAGTGCAGATGCATCACCTGACGGACATCCAGCTCGAAGAGATCGAGGCGGCGGCCTATGCGCGGGGCGAAGAAGCGGCACAGCAAGCCGCGCTTGGTCTCGAGGCCGCGTGTGCGGCGATCGAAAATGCGGGTCTTGAACTCGCGCGCGCTGCGGCGAGTGATCTGGCTTCCAACCGAGAAGGCACGCTCGCCCTGGCAGCAGAGATGGCACAGGCCTGGGTTGGGCAGGCGCTGCGTAGCGATTCTGCGCTGATGGGTTCGGTGCTCGACGGGGTTCTGAGCGAGATAAGGACTGAGGAGGACGCGCAGGTTTTCTTGTCGCCCAAGGCGCTTGATGCCTTTGCGGCCCAGGAAGCGGAGCGGGTGACGAGTTGGACGGAAAAGTTTGGCGTGGCCCTGCGCAGCGATCCGAAGCTCGGAGACGCGGAATTCCGAGTCGAGACGGCGATGCATCATGTGGACGGACGTCTCGAAGCCGTTCGAGCACGTTTGATCGAAGCACTCTCCGAGGCGGTTGAAGCGGCTCCGCCGGAGGATGCAGAATGATTGCGCCCCAGGATGAACGCTTTTTCGCCGCTGCACGGACGGCGCTCCCGACATGGCAGCCCTTCGAGGTGGAAGGTCGCGTGCGTGCGATCGTGGGGCTCTTGATCGAGGCCGAAGGTCTGCGCGCGCCGCTCGGTGCGTTCTGTGAAATTCTGACCGGCGACGACCGAATGCCGGTTCAGAGCGAAGTCGTCGGACTTCGCCAAGATGTGACGCTGCTGATGCCGCTGGGTGATTTGCGGGGGACGCGTGCGGGAGATCCCGTTCGTCCGCGACAATCCGTGGACGGGACCCCGAGTGGTCCGGGTTGTCTCGGTCGAGTGATCGATGGACTTGGACGCCCCATCGACGGGCGCGGCGCGCTCACGGACGTCACTTGGCGCTCGATTGAGGCGGAGCCCACCGAGGCTGTGACCCGGGCGCGAATTTCTGAGCCGCTTGACCTTGGACTGCGCGCGCTTAATAGCTTCGTGACCATCGGGCAGGGGATGCGGATGGGCATCTTTGCGGGATCCGGGGTCGGTAAATCGACTTTGCTTGGCCAATTGGCGAGCCAGGCCGACGTCGATGTCTCGGTCATTGCGCTGATCGGCGAGCGCCGCCGGGAAGTTCGCGAATTTATCGAGCGGGATTTGGGCGACGCTTTGGCGCGTTCTGTTGTTGTGGTCTCCACCAGCGATGAACCGGCGTCCATGCGGACCCGGGCCGCGCGGGTCGCCACGGCGATTGCCGAGGGCTACCGGGACGAGGGCAAGCGCGTCCTTCTGATGATGGATTCGCTGACCCGCTTCTGTACGGCGCAGCGGGAGATCGGGCTGGCCACGGGCGAACCGCCGACGACGCGAGGCTACACGCCTTCTGTCTGGAGCACGCTGCCGAAGCTTCTCGAGCGCGCCGGAACGACTGCGGGGACGGGGAGTATTACCGGGCTCTACACGGTCCTCGTCGAAGGGGACGATATGAACGAGCCGGTTGCGGATGCCGCACGCTCGCTCCTCGACGGTCATTTGGAACTCTCTCGGCGCATCGCGGAGCGGGGGCGCTATCCGGCGATCGATGTCTTATCAAGCATCTCTCGCGTTATGCCTGACGTAACGACGCCTGAGCATCAACAACTTGCTCGACAGGCGCGGCAAACGCTGGCGGTCTACCGCGACGCGGAAGATCTGATTTCGGTCGGTGCCTATCAGGCGGGGACGGATCCGGCGATCGATCGTGCGCGCGAACTCGCCCCGCAAATCGAAGCCTATCTGGCGCAGCCTCGGGGCGAGGTTGTGAAAATCGATGACGGCGTGGCGCGTCTTACGGCGTTGATGCAGGGCCAGGGGGCGGCGGGATGAAGCGATTTACCTTCCGACTCGAAAGCGTTCTGAAAATCCGGAAATTCGAGCTCGATCGTACGGTCGCTGCTTTGGCTGAGCTCGAGGCGGAGCGGGCGCGACGTCAGATCGGTGTAGATAAGGCCGAGGCAGATTTGGAACAAGGCCGCGTCCTGCTTTCGCGGGACGCCAAAGCCGGGGTCGACGGCGAATACCTGGCGCTTCGCGCCGACGGTATCGCGGCCGGACGATTCGCTTGCCTGATCGCCCAGCGCAGCCTGAACGAGTTGGCCGAGCCGCTCCGGGTTGCGCGAGAACGCGTCGCGAAAGCGCGGGTTGAGTTGCGGAGCATCGAGCGTCTTCGTGAAAAACGCGAAGAGAGTTACCGCGAAGAGAGCCAGGCGCTGATGCAGGCCGAACTGGAAGAGCTCGCCCGCTCTGGGGCACATGCCTCTGAATCTATGCAGGGACCGGATGTGGTGGAGAGAGTGAGATGATGAAGAACCGATTCCTGAGCGGGGTGTTATGCGTCGTTCTTGTTTGCGCGAGTTCTTTCGCGGCGGCGCAGTCCGGCGGAGATGACGGTGCCGCGGCGGCTTCGGATGAAGCGCAGTCTGGAGAGCCGGTGCCCTCCGTCGCTAATCGAGCCAAGACCGACGGGAACGGCCCCGAGATTCTTAATGTGCCCGGTCTTTCCAAAGGCGTCGACGCCATCGTCGCGGAGATCCGCAAGCGCGAGGTTGGGATCGCACTCCGCGAACAGCGCGTCGCGGAGCGAGAGCGCGCGGTGGTCGAGCTGGAATCCTTGGTCGAGTCCCGAGCGATGGAACTCGATCGGATTCGACAAGAGGTCGAAGACCGAATCATGGAATGGTCCGCGCAGGGCCAAGACCGCGTGGACCAGCTTTCCAGCGTCTATTCCTCGATGCCGCCCGTGAAGGCGGGAGATCTGCTTTCCAAGCTCGATCTGGATTTGGCGGTCTCTGTGATTCGAAGCATGAAGAAGAAGAGCTCAGCAGGCGTGCTGGCTGCGATGCGACCCGATCGGGCGCTCGAGGTGAGTCGTCGGCTTCTGAAACCCCTTGATCCCAAAACGGATGCCCCGGCCGCACGCAGAAAGTGAGCGCTGGATGAACAGGAGTATGAAAGCATGAATGTAGAAGCCATCCCGCAAGCGAATGATCTCGGTGCAGCCGGTCGATCCGGTGAAGGTGCGGAGTCCGGAGATGAATTTTCGGGCGTGCTGCGCTCGGCAATCGGCCAAGAAGAGAGCACGGAGCCGCAGTCGGCGGACGCGCGCGCGTCTTCTTCTGAGCAGAGTGCCGATACACGTTCTGGTGATGGACAGGCGGACGCTGAACGAGACTCAGAGGGCTCTGAGACGGAAGGCCGATCGGCTGATTCGGACGAGGCAGCTGCCCGCGACGCACGAGAGGATTCTGCAGAGATCAACGAGGCGATTGCGGAAGAGTCGGCGCAGGCCGCAAGCGAGGCGGGCGTTGTTGGAGAGGTGCCCTTGGCGCTTCAAACCGTCAAGCGAGAAGGAGCGTCGCTCGAAGCCACGGCCGTTTCTGACGGACGGGTTTCGGCGCTGGATCCCAATGGTCAGGCTGCAGGGACGGACGTGGGAACGCGACCGGCGACGGATACTGCGCGAGAAGTGAGAGCGGAAGCGGCTGTGCCCGTTGAGGGCGAGGCGGGACGAGGCGGCTCGGCGGACGCGGCAGCGGCGCGCAGTGAAGGGGATCCGGCGGCGGCGGATGGGGTTGGCCGAGCTGATCTTGAAGAGGCGAGGATTGCGACGGGCGAGTCGGCTGCGGCCGAGGCGGACCGCGCGAATGCGCCGCTTGCTGGAACGACGACGGCCGGCACGCCGGAAGTGGGTGCCGCGGATGGAAATGCGACATCCGCGACCGAAGCGAACGCGAATCTGAATCTTCCTGCCGAGGGGGCCTCGAGCCGTTCCGATGAACTTGCGGCGGTTCGTGCGGAGGGTGCTTCGACTGAGGGCGAGAGCTCCGCCGGCGAGCGCGAGGATCGCGGCGATGCCCGACAAGACTCAGATCAGCGAAGCCTCGCCGACGCGGACGCGAACGGAAGTACAGGTCAAGGGGACGCTTCGACCGCCGCGGAAGCGGCTGCGGCCTACGCCGCAACGGGCGAGGCGAGTCGACGGGTCGAAAGCGCGGCGCCGGCTGAGTCGGGTGTGGCGGCGGCGGGGGCGATTGCCGCCGCAGCGCCGGAGACCGCTTCGGCTCCGACGGCTCCGACCGCGAATGCACCCCAGCCGGCTGCGGCCTCGGATGCGATTGCGGTGCAGACCGAATGGCTCGCGACGCGCGGGGGTGGATCGGCGCGACTGCGACTGAATCCGGCGGAGCTGGGCGAAATTGAGATTCGCGTGAGCGTGCGCGCGGGGGTGGTCGACGTGGTGATGGTGGCTCAGGAGGCGCTGACCCAGGCCGTGGCGGAAGAGCAGTCCGAACGACTTGCGCAGGCCTTCGCGAACCGAGACCTCCGGATGGATAGCTTCGACGTGCGTCGGGGTGACTCCCTTGGCGCGGAGGGGGAAGCGCCGAACGATTTCGCTCAGTCGCGTGGTGAAGGCGAGGACGGCACGCGCCGGCAGGAGCAGGGCGCCGATGGACGCAGCAATGCGCCCGGCCAGGTGGGACGTGCGGCATCGCAGCGCGCGGCAGTTCCGCCGCAGATCTTGGTCACAGGCCCCGAAGCAAGCGTCGATCTTCGCGCCTAACGATCAGCGACTCATTGACACCGTCTCGAAATCTGAGAGACGAAGCAGAGGAATAGAATCATGGATGCACTCGAGAGTTTTGGAATTGAAGCCGCGAGGAAGGTCGAGGCGGAGCGCGCTGAAGCAGATAGCGAAACCGGCCAGGCGGATTTTCTCGCGCTGCTCGTCGCTCAACTTGAGAATCAGGATCCGCTGAATCCGCAGGAATCAGGGGACCTCGCGGTTCAGCTGGCGCAGTTCTCCCAGGTGGAAGAACTCGTCCAGATTCGGGAGGGAATCGATCAGCTCGTGACGGCGATGAACGGGGAGGGCGCTGAAGATGCGGCCCCTCTTGAGCCGACAAGCCTGGTGGGCCGGGAAGTCGTTGTTTACGGCAATCAGGTGGAAGTCACCGAAGACGGCGGCTTGGTTGGGATGTCTTACCGGACGCTGGAGACGGCGGCGACGGGCACCGTCCGAATCTACGATGCGAACGGCGAGAAAGTCCTTGAGGAGTCGTTTCTCCCCTCGACGGAGTCGGGACCGAACCTGCCGCTTCCTGCGGGCGACCATCGCTATGAGTTCGACCCTGAGGCGGAAGGCCTCGAGCCCGGCATCTACGCCATCGAATTCGAGGCGGCGGACCGGCAGAACGAGTCCTTCACGGTCCTTCCCATGGTGGAAGGCACGGTCACGGGCGCCATTCTTGCGGGCGAGCCGAGTATCCGAATCGGCAATCAGATCTACTCCGTCGCGGACATTCTCGAAGTCCGTGGCGGACCGATTCAGCCGAACGGCGGCGCTCAGGGCGCCCGTCAGACTGCGACCGGCGAAAATCAATTTGTTGTGCGGCAGCAAACGCCTTCGGGGCCGCGGGCGCAGTAGATGACGTTCGGAAAAGTTCTCGCCGAAGTGATGGAAGAAGATGATGGACTCGTTCTACGCCTCTCCGCGTTTGAACGCATGGTGGAATCCCGTCCCGACGCGCGCGGATGGACTGCGCGTTGGGATGAATCAATTCAAAACCGATCAAGGAAGATCATGAACTGGATGCGCAGGTGGCGCATCGTGAAAGAAGGAAAATAACATGTCACTAACGAATGCATTGTTCTCCAGTGTCAGTGGGCTCGAAACGGCTTCGACCCAGATCTCGGTGATCGGCGACAATATCGCCAACGCGAACACCACGGGCTTCAAGGAGAAGCGCGCGGAATTCTCGGCCGTTCTTGGCCAGAATATTACGGCGGGGGCAGGTTTTGCTCAGGTTGGCGCCGGCGCCCGCGTGAGCGACATCGGAGCGATCTTTTCCCAGGGCGTATTCGAGCGAACCGCTCGGGGAACGGATCTGGGCATCGAAGGCCAGGGCTTCTTCGTCCTCGAAGGCCAATCGGGCATTTCGTACTCCCGCAGCGGCTTGTTCGGCTTCGACTCTTCGGGAACGCTCGTCGACACCATCGGCAACCGTGTTCAGGGCTACGGCATCGATGATACGACGGGGGCCTCGAACGGCGTTCTGGGGGACATCACGATCAATCAGCAGCTGACGGCGCCGCAGGCGACTTCGACGATTGATGTGAGTGTGAACTTGGATGCGGAAGCCGCTGATAACTTGGGGCCATTCGATCCGGCCAATCCCGAGGGAACCTCGAACGAGTCTCAGGTGGTTCGGATTTATGATTCGCTCGGGACAGGGCGTCTGGCAACGGTCTATTTCACGAAAGACTCTGCGGGCACATGGGATTACAACGTGACACTCGGTGCTAGAGACTCCTCGGTCGCAACAACGGATCCGGTGGTTGTACAAGGCTCGGGGCAGTTGGTTTTCGATGGGGACGGCGCGTTGACGACGGGGAGTACGCCGAGCGGAACCTTCACCTTTGGGATCGATGGCTCTGGCGGCGCAACGACGAGCCAGCCGATTACTTTCACATTGGGGTCTCTGACCGGCGCGCCTGGCGTCGAGAACTCGACGCAGTTCAGCCAAGCGTACGTGACGAATAGCGTGGGCCAGGATGGCTTCACCTCGGGCACGCTCGAGTCGTTGGACATCGATAGCGATGGTCTTGTGAACGGTGTGTTCTCAAACGGCGTGACGGCTTCCTTGGCCCAGCTCTCCCTCGCCAATTTTGTGGCGGTGGAAGGACTTCAGGATGTGGGCGGCAGTCGTTTGATTGAATCGGTCGCTTCCGGGGCGCCGATCATCGCTGCGGCGGGCTCAGGGAGTCTCGGCTCCATTCGCTCGAATGCGCTCGAGAAGTCGAATGTCGATCTCGCTCAGCAATTCGTGAACCTGATCGTGAGCCAGCGTGCGTTCCAGGCCAATACGCGAACGGCTTCGGTCGCGAATGAATTGCTTGCGAATCTCGTTTCTCTCGGTCAGTAATCTCGGGCGATCCGCAGTGGATTCCGGCCTGACTGGAATCCTTTGAATCTCATTGCCCGCCTCGCGACTTTTTCGTGGGGCGGGCATGTGATTTTGGGGCTGACCCGTCGATCTGAACCAAGCGTGAAGGCGTGGTATCCTACTCAGCGTCTTGTGGGGGGACATGTCGTGAAGTTGTTGAAAAGGCCTTGTGTGTGTCGGCCGGTGGATGGGGCAGCGCTGAGGACATCGCGGCCGGGGGCCTTCAGGCTCATCCGCGGAAGTGGCTTGGCTTGGCTGGCTTTGGCGATCCTCGTGGTCGGATCAGCGGGTGCAGCGACGCCGAAGAGCAAGCGTGAGCTGCTGGCGGAAACGCGTGGACCCGACCGCTTCGATGTGATCGTGATCGACGCGGGGCACGGCGGGCATGACGAAGGCGCGACCGGGCCGTCGGGGCTCCATGAAAAGGACCTCGTTCTTGATGTGACGCAGCGGGTCGCCGACCGCCTCCGCAAGCGCGGCGTGAAGGTGATCCTGACTCGCGATGCGGACCGTTTTCTTTCCCTTGAAGAACGCACTGCGGTGGCGAACGATGCCCATGCGGATCTTTTTCTTTCGATTCATGCGAATGCTGCGCGGAGTCGGAAGCCGCGCGGGATCGAGACCTATTTCGCGTCGCTGGACGCGACGGACAAGGAATCCCGCGAGACGGCTGAGCGGGAGAACAGCGCGTTCGGCGCCGCTGCTCCGAAAATCCAGAAAGACGATCCGCTGGCCGCGATCCTCGGAGACTTGATCGAGACGCAACATCTTCAGGAGTCGAGCGAATTTGCGAAGCTGGCCCAGGAGGAGCTCTCTGAGGTGGCCAAGGCGCGCTCGCGGGGCGTAAAGCAGGCGCCCTTCGTGGTGTTGATGGGTGTGCAGATGCCGGCGTCCCTGGTCGAGATCGGATTTCTCACGAATCCGGACGAAGAACGGGGCCTGCGTCGGGCAAGAGAGCGAGAATCGATCGCGGATGCCCTCGCAAAGGCCGTACTGGCCTTTGGTGCGCGCTACGATGCGCGCCGCGGTGCGCGGCCTGCAGTGAGCGCGCCGCCGCGGGGTCGGATCGTTCGCGGGCGCTAGGACGCGCCGGTTCGAAAGCGCGATCCCGTCGCCGAATCAGATCCAGTAGAAAAGAAAACAGGGAGAACGATGCGCAAGGATGGACGCAGCGTAGACGAGCTACGGCCGCTTACGTTTGAAGTAGATTTTACGGAGCAGCCGCTTGGGTCGGTGCTCTGCACGGCGGGCAAGACCCGGGTCCTTTGTACGGTGTGTGAGGAACTCTCCGTGCCGCGCTGGATGAAGGGCAGCGGCCGCGGATGGCTCACAGCGGAGTATTCCATGCTCCCGGGAGCGACGGATACGCGCAATAGTCGCGAGTCGAGCCGCGGGAAGGTCTCCGGGCGGACGATGGAGATCCAGCGCCTGATCGGTCGAAGCTTGCGCTCGGTAGTGAATATGGAAGCGCTTGGCGAACGCACGCTCTGGGTGGACTGCGACGTTTTGCAGGCCGACGGGGGGACGCGCACGGCTTCGATCAGTGGCGCCTTCGTGGCTTTGGCCCTGGGGCTTGCGAAGCTCGATCGAGAGGAGCCTTTCAAGACACCCGTCCTGCAAGATCAGGTGGCCGCGATTTCGGTCGGGGTGATCGGCGGCGAGCCCATGCTTGATCTGCCCTACGAAGAGGATTCCCGTGCGGACGTCGACATGAACGTCGTCGCGACCGGCGCGGGGCGCTTCGTGGAAGTCCAGGGGACGGGCGAGGAAGGCACATTCGATCGCGATGAGCTGAACCGGTTGCTGGACCTCGCGGTCGGCGGCATTCAGGAAATCACGGCCAAGCAGAAGGCGGCCGTCGAGGGCGCGGGGTACACGATGGCCCGCATTCTGGGGAGCTGAGCGGCTGCATGTCTTCGACTAAAGGAACTGCGGATCGGCGGATTGTCGTCGCGAGCCAGAACGCCGGGAAATGCCGCGAGATCGGTCGGATCCTGACCGGTTTCGAGGTGCTCTCTCTGGCCGATTTCCCCGATGTCGACTTTCCTGAAGAAGGCGGCGACTACGCGGAGAATGCGCGGGTGAAGGCTTTGACGGCAGCAAAGGTCGTCGGGCTGCCCTGCGTTGCGGACGATTCAGGGCTTGAGGTCGCCGCGCTCAACGGCGCGCCGGGGCCCTATTCGGCGCGTTACGGCGGGCCGGGGCTGGACGATCGCGGGCGCTATCTTGCTTTGTTAGGCGAGCTTGCGGGAACGCCAGCGCCTCGGGCAGCGCGCTTCTACTGCGTTGCGGCTTGCGCTTGGCCAGACGGTCGAAGCGTGATCGCGGATGGAAGCTGTGAGGGTGAAATCCTGGGCGAGCCGAGTGGCGAGGGCGGTTTTGGGTACGACCCGATCTTTTCGCCGACGGGATTTGACCGAGCCATGGCCGAACTTTCGCGCGAAGAGAAAGACGGACTCTCTCATCGCGGTCGGGCATTCCGTACTCTGGAAGCGCTGATCGAGGCGGAGTTCTCTTCCGCCGGATCCTAGACTTCGAGTTCGCTCATCCGCTGGCCGATATAATCAGCCAATCGTCGGCGTGTGCCGTCGTCGACCCCGTCGAAGCGAATGCCCATGCCGAGGGGGAGATTGGGTCGCTGAAGGTTTCCGGGTACGTTCGAAAACGCGACGATACCGTCGAGCTCAAAGGGCATCTCGTCGAGAATGAAGAGCAGGCGAAGAGCGGCGCCTTCCATGCTCGCCCGCGGAGATTCAATGAAACATCCGCCTTCGGCAAGGCTGTAGAGGATGCCTGACTTTTCGCGGCCACCGACCATGATCCGAGTAGGCGTCTGGGTCGGAGCCCGTCTGGATCCGCGCACAGCGGTTTGCTGTTCGCCAGAGACGAGGCGGTTGATCTGGAAGCGGAGCATGCTCTCGTCGTAGCCGTCCCAAAGCGCCAGCAGAATTCCGGCCTGACGCAGGAACCTTCGCTGGGAACGGTCAGGACTCTTGCCGAAGGCCATCGCCGGCAAGACCGGTTCGCGCCGGCGCATGCTTTTCATGGCTTTGCGGATCAGTCGTCCTGGGAGCTCCGCAGGAACCAGTACCGCGGAGACGGCGTACTGTTTCGATTTCACCACTTCGACGGCCTCAGCAAGGTCGGCCACCCGGATGGGCTCCACTCCGAGCCGAACCAGCTGGGCGGCCAGCGGGTCGGTCGAGCTGGTTGGGCTCTCGACGAGGAGGATGAAATGGCTTGCGGACATGCAGGCTGATTCGGGTGCCCTCGACCTTGGCTTGAGGGGTGGGGCAGGTATCTCGCCTAAGTTGCTGATTTTGATGGGAAGTTATGCGGCCCTGTCCGCTCGTTCTACGAGGCGCGTCAGCCATTCTTCCGGCGTCGGGTGGCGGGGATCGAAGCGGAGGAGGGTCTTTTCGAGGCGTCGTCGGGCTCGGCCGGCCAGGCGAGCGCCTTCTTCTGTGAGAAAGCGGTCGAGTTCGTCGTCGATGAAGGTTTGGACCTGCTTCCGGTTGAGGTCGTCTGGATCCTCCCCAGTGCTCCAAATGGCGAGCCAGAGATCGTAGCGGGAAACCCGCCGGCCCAGGGCGAGGGAAATTTCACTGTGGACGTGTTCGAAATAGCGTTTAGGCATGGGCGGTGTGCATCCTGAAGAGCAAGCGGCGCGATTCAGCTGCACGCCTTTCCCTTTGAGTGGAGCGCTCGCGGCGAATATGGCGGGGGCTGTCTGCTCGCTGAGCCTGAAACCGGTGGGAAGCACGGCTTTTGCCGGGGCGCTGCACTCGGGACGCGTGGGCAGGGCGGGGCGGGTGCATCGCAGCTGCGGCTGTGGCGGATTGTTCGACGCACCGAAGCATTTGATCTCTCATGCCCACCCCGCCAGTGCCAGCGCCAGCGATGGGTGAGGGCGACCTATTCACCTCGCTGGGCGCGATTGTTTTGCGGTACGTTCCGGGCGCAAACCCTTTGAAGCACGCGGTGGATCGCCGCGGGAGCCGAGCTTGCCGCCCGAATCAGCCAAATCCGCGACCGATCGCGAAGCCGTCGAGGCGCAGTATTCCGAGTGGATGCAGGCCGCCCAGGCCGGCGATGCCGCGGCCTACCGGCAGCTCCTCAATGCGATCCAGCCAAAGGTTCGGGCAATCGTTCGCGCGAAGATTCAGGACAGCGCCGCTTCGGATGACGTGATCCAGAACGCGCTGCTCTCGATTCATAGAGGGCGCGCAACCTACCGATCCGAGCGCCCCTTTGGTCCTTGGATGCGGGCCGTCGTCCGTAACTCGATTATCGATCATTTTCGCGAGCGAAAGCGGCGCGGCGATCGCGAGACAGAACTGCCCGTCGAAGAGTGGGCGGACGAATCTGAATCGTCTTCTGAAGAAGGCGCACCTCTGGCTCCGGAACTCTCAGCGGCGATCGAGGCCTTGCCGGCAGGGCAGCGTGAGGCCGTGGTGCTGATCCAGGTACAAGGCCTCTCCGTCGCAGAAGCGGCCTTGAAGGCTGATATCTCACCCGGGGCTCTGAAGGTCCGGGCGCATCGCGGCTACCGCGCTTTGCGGAAAATGCTCGAAGGCGATCGCAGCGGAGGTGAATGGCGCTCCGAGCGTCCAGTCCAAGCGGACGATCCGGAGACCTTAAAGGGAAGAGAAACATGAGCGATTCAGCAGAACGGCTGATCGACAACCTGGTCGATGACCTCGAACCGGTGACGCCTTTGCCGCGGCTGCGCTCGGCGTATGCGGTGATCTTGTGCGTATGGGCGACGATGCTCGGCGTCGTACTCTGGTCGCAGGAGAGCACGATTGGTGCGCGCTCCTTGATGCATAACGGCGTCTACCTTTGCAGCTTTCTCGGTTTGATGGTGGCGGCCTTTGGTGCAACGATTTCGGCGCTGGCGTCCGGCATCCCCGGCCGAGATCGTCTCGAAACCGTGGGCACGGCGCTTTCGGTTTTGGGGCTCGGCTTTGCGGCGCTCGCCTGCGGCATGGGGATTCACTCCCTCGGCCTGGATGCCCGGCCGACGCCCGCCGGAATCGACCTGATGTGCTTCGAAGAGAGCGTGTGGCTCTCGGTCCTGCCAGCGGGTGTGATCTTGACCTTTCTCGTTCGGGGTTGGGCGGCGCATCCCTTTCGCGCCTCGGCGATTGCACTGATTGCAAGCGGTGGCTTGGGGGCGCTCATCGTTCATCTCAGCTGCGGCTTCCTTGGCCCGAAGCATTTGCTGATCAGCCACCTGAGCGTTCCGGTGGTGCTGGCTGTCCTCGGGATCTACCCGCTCGCGCTCTTGATTCGGCGCATCCGCCGCTGATTCTGAACCCATGCCTCCGTCTCCGTCTCTGCCTGCGCCCCCGCCCCCGCCCCCGCCCGCAAACACCTCGAGAACCTCGACTCGCCTTTTGCTCGTTCGCCACGGGCAGACGGACTGGAATCTTGCGGGCCTTTGGCAGGGGCATGCCGATCGTCAGTTGACCGACGTGGGGCGGGCTCAGGCGAAGGCGCTCGCCGAAGAGTTGGTCGTCCAGCGCGAAGCGGACGCGCGCGCAGGTCTTCCCGATTTCGATCATATCTGGGTAAGCGATCTCTCCCGGGCGCGAGAAACCGCCGAGTTTGTCGCCGCGGCGCTTGATCTCAGAATCTCCACAGATCAGCGACTTCGCGAACTCGACGTCGGCGCCTGGTCGGGCATGCCGCGAGCGGATATTCATGCTCGGGACGAGAGGGACCTCCTTGCATTCGAAGCGGGAGATCCGGCGATCAGGGCGGGGGGCGGTGAATCTCGGATTCAGATTCGGCAGCGGGCGCATGCCTTCGTCGAAGCGCGCGCCGAAGACTCCGATGGACAGCGCCTCATTGTCGTGACGCATTTGGGCGTGATCCGCGCGCTCCTACCCGGCGCCGAGCCGACGAACGCAGAGCGCTTCGAAGTGCACGCCCAGGAAATTCTTGACCGCGGCGTTGATCATTCGCGCCGCCCTGAGGACGGCGCCCTCTAGTCGGTGGGCAGGGTGCCCGGATGGGAGCTTGAGGCGCTCATGCGCGACGAAGCGCGTTCCAGCCCTCCAGTAAAATCCAGATATCGAGGGCGAGGATCACCGTTCCGCTGATCGAGAGCAGCCAGAGTTCTTCGAAATTGGCGTAGTAGTCGATCAGGTTTCCGGTCATCGCCCAGGCCGTGACCGCAGAAACCGCGAGCATCGGAATGAAGGTGAAGAGATAGGGGCGCCCCTGCTTCTTCAACCAGATCGAGACAATCAAAAGCGTCACCCCAGCAACCAGCTGGTTGGTCGTGCCGAAGAGTGGCCAGAGGGCGAGCCCGCCTTGACCGCCGCCCTGGGTCACGGCGAGCAGAAGCGCGGCGCCGACGCCGAGCGCCCCCGCCACGAAGCGATTCGAGAGGGGCTTGATCTGGTAGGCATCGCCGAGCTCGGCGAGCACGAGTCGCTGAATGCGCGCACCGGTATCGAGAGAGGTCGCGGCGAAGGCGATCACCATGACCGCCATGAAGGTCCGCGCCGTCTCAAAAGGAATGCCCAAGGCCGCAACGAAGCTCGCTCCCCCGCTGACGAAGGCGTCGAGCTTGGCAGCGAGACCATTCGCGGCCCCCCAGCTCGAATAATGAGACCACCAATCGGCCTTGCTGGTAAAGCCGGCGGTCGCGGCGAGGACGGCCATCAGGCCAAGGAAACCCTCAGCGAGCATGCCACCGTAACCGATGGGGCGCGCGTCGGTCATGCGCGATAGCTGCTTCGAGGTCGTGCCCGAGGAGACCAGGCCGTGAAAGCCCGAAATCGCACCGCAGGCGATCGTGACGAAGAGAAAGGGAATCATCGAAGGCGCGCCTTCGGGATCGGGGTTGATGACGGGCGCGACGATGGTGGGTTGCGAGACGAGCAGGCCCGCAGAGAGGACGAAGAGGCCGGTCACCAGCTGATGGGAATTGATGTAGTCCCGTGGCTGGAGGAGGAGCCAGACGGGCATGACTGACGCGACGAAGGAATAGCCAAGAAGCAGCCAGACCCAGGTCGTGACCGAGATCGACTTGAGGAAGGGAAGCGCGTCCGCGACCGCGGCGCCGTAGAAGATCGCCACGAGCAAGCCGACATAACAAACGATCGAGGGAAGGAACATGGGGAAGCCGCGCTTGTAGACCAGCCAGCCGAGGCCCATGGCCACGAGGATCTGCACGTTGATCGGGAAGATCGAGCTCGGTGTGGAGGTGAACAGGGTGGCGATGATGAAGGCGAAAACCGCGAGCACGACCCAGATGAGCAGCGAAATCACGATCAGGAAGAGGGTGCGGACACGTTCGTTGATCACGCTGCCCGAAACGTCGCCGATGGAGCGGCCCTCATGCCGGGCGCTGATGACGAGGGCTGAAAAATCGTGGGCGGCGCCCATAAAGACCGTGCCCAGGCAGACCCAGATCAGCGCCGGGAGCCAGCCCCAGATCACCGCGATCGAAGGGCCGACAATCGGCGCGGCGCCGGCGATCGAGGCGAAATGATGCCCCCATAGGACGTGGAGTTTCGTCGGGACGTAGTCGACGCCGTCTTCGTGCTCGATGGCCGGCACGGGTTCGTCTTCCGCGAGGGCAAAGATGCGGCGCGAGAGGAATCCCGAGTAGAAATGATAGCCGAGGGCGAAAACGACGAAGACGAGGGCGGCAAGGACGGCGGCGTTCAATCGAGGGCTCTCCCGAAGTGAAGGGTGCCCGCGACACTACCGCAGAGTGCGCCAGCGGGTTTCCGGAGAGTGCACCAGCGAGTTTCCGGAAAGTGTGCCAGGGGGTTCTCTACGAGTTTCTAAGAAAGCACGCTGGATTCGGCGGCCGCCGTATTGCCTTCGCTGCGCATGCGGCGGGAGATGAAAATCAAGCCGAGGACCACGATCACGCCGCCGGAGAGATCGATTAAGACGTCATAGGGGCTGCCGGTTCGCACGGGCGAGAAGGCTTGGCGTGCTTCGTCCGCGGAGGCGAGGGCGAGCACGATGAAAAGAGCGGTCCAGCCCGCCGTGGCAAGCCGATTCTTGTTGACCGAGAGCAGCGCGGCGCGAAAGGTCAGCAGGGCCAGAATTCCGTACTCGATGAAATGTGCGGATTTCCGGATCCAGACATGCGCCTTCCACCGCGTCACCGCGTCGATATCTCCGATCATCCACTCGACGATGGGCCACCAAAAGCTCTCGCGCGTTTCGGCCAGCGAGAAATTATCCGTTCCCAGCTGCCAGATCACGCCCGCCCAGAGCAGGACGAAGAGCCAGGCAAGGATCAAGCGACGTCGCTTTCGCGCGGTCTTGACCTGGGCAGCGCTCGCCGTGGGAGCTGTGGGAGAGGAACTCAAACGTCTTTTCCTTGTCTTTCGCGCTGACGACGTGTTTCGGGGGCAGCCTGGGCGGTCAATTGAGAAGAAGACAGAGTAGCGGGCCGCCGAGAGACGCCGAGGGGGGTATCCTTGGTCACATGCGCTCCCTGACTATCGGCCTCGTCTACGAGACTTTTGAGACCTATCCCCGGGGCGAAGGCGACCCAGCGGACGCTCACGCCGAATTCGAGCCCGACTCAACCATCGAAGCCCTGGAGGATGCGATTTCTCAACTGGGGCACCGCCCGCTTCGGCTGGGTTCTCCCCCGGCGCTCCTCAAGCAATTGGGTCGCGAAACACCTCTGACCGTCGACGCGGCCTTTAATTTAGCTGAGGGCTTCGGCGGACGGAACCGCGAGGCCTGGGCGCCGGTCTTGCTTGAGATGGCGGGCATTCCGACCTTGGGTTCGGATGCTCTTTCTCTCTCGCTTTCGCTCGACAAGGCGTGGTGCAATCGGTGGCTGGGGGCGTCGGGAGTTCGCGTTGCCCCGCAGACGACGATCGCGAGTGCGGAGGCGGCCAAGATGGCGGACCTCCCGGCCTCGTTTCCGCTTTTCGTGAAGCCGCGTTGGGAAGGCACAGCGAAAGGGATCCGAGCGAGCTCCCGAGTGGAATCGCGCGAAGCTTTGATCCGGGAAGTGGATCGGATTGTGAAGGATTATCGCCAGCCGGCGCTCGTGGAAGCGTTCCTGCCGGGCGCGGAATATACGGTGACCCTGATTGGGAATGGTCCGCCGAAGGTCCTGCCCGCGATCCAGCGTGCCCTCGAAAAGGAGAGCGGGATCGGGATTCATGCCCTTGAAGGGGTTCATGCCGAGCTGGTGGCAGCGGATCCAGAGGGGCGGCCCGAGGTCGGAGAGGCGGTTACGCCCGGCTTGCTCGATGCGGATTTGGAGCAGCGCATGGCGGAGATGTCGCTTCGTGCCTTCGGGGCGCTGGAGTGTTTTGACTTTGCTCGGGTCGATTTTCGACTCGATCAGGCGGGGGATCCTGTCTTTCTCGAGATCAATCCGCTGCCGACCTTTGCGATCGACAGCACCTTCGCCATCCTCGCGGAGCTCGAAGGATGCAGCCTGGCCGAGATGTTGGGGCGCTGTGTGACGGCGGGGCTAATGCGGTTGGGGGCGATTGGGGAGTGACGCTGAGGATGAGTGAAGCGCTGGACCATAAAGAGGAAGCGCCAACACGGAAGGCACCAGCGGCACCGGCGGCGCGGACGCCGTGGCCCCTTGCGCCGAGTCTCTCTTCTGAGGAATTAGCCGCGAAGGGAATCGATCCCGCGGACTGGGCCGATTGGGGTTGGCAAATGCGCAATCGCATTCGCTCCGCTGAGGCCTTGCGGGAATGGATCGACCCGACGCCGGAAGAGGAATCAGCGATCCGGGATCTGGCGAGCCGATTTCGATTTGTCATTACGCCTTATTACGCGTCGCTGATGAACCCGACGGATCCGGAATGTCCGATGCGGAAGCAGGTCGTGCCGCGGCCGGTTGAGCTGGGGGATGCGGCGGGGCTCGAAGATCCGCTGAACGAGGTGGAGCATTCCCCGGTCAAGAACGTGATCCGGGTCTATCCCGATCGCATCGCGTTCTGCGTGAATAATGAGTGCGCGCTCTATTGCCGCTACTGCCTGCGGAAGCGGATGGTCGGGGAGGAGGGCTGGGCCATGCAGAAGCGTGAGCTGGAGGTCGCCCTCGACTGGATCGCCGCCACGCCGGAGATTCGGGACGTGCTGCTGACCGGAGGCGATCCGCTCGTCTTCTCGGACCGCCGATTAGAGTGGCTGCTCGGTCGCTTACGTGAGATCCCTCATGTGGAGCTCATCCGGCTGGGGACGCGGCTGCCTGTGACTTTGCCGTTCCGGGTGACGGATGATCTCTGCGCGATGCTCGAGAAATACCACCCGATCTGGGTGAATACCCATTTCAATCATCCCGCGGAGCTGACGGCGGAGTCCGCGGCCGCGGCGGACCGGCTTTTGCGCGCAGGGATTCCGGTGGGTAATCAAAGCGTGCTGCTGCGCGGGGTCAACGACTCTTTGCCCGTGATGAAGGATCTCTGCGAGACCCTGGTGCGGATGCGGGTGCGACCGTACTACGTGTATCAGGCACAGCTGCTTGAGGGGACCGAGCATTTCCGTGTGCCGATCGAAGAGGGCATCGAGATCTTTCGGGCGATGCGCGGGCGGACAAGCGGTTTTGCGATCCCGCAATATGTCCTCGACACGCCTCATGGCAAGGTCCCTCTCGATCATGCCTTTGTGAAGGGGCGCGAGGGGGATGATTTCGTGGTCGAGGCCTGGGACGGAGCGATATGGCGCGAGCCGAATCCGCTCTAAACCGCGTCGCGGGCGCAGCAGGTCTCTTGGCAGCGAGCGTTCTGATCGCTCGGGCGCTCGGCTTCTTGCGCGATGCGCTCTTCGCTCACCATGTGGGTGTCGGGCCCGCGGCGGACGCGTATTTCGCCGCCTTCATGATTCCGGATATTCTCGGCTACCTGCTGGCGGCGGGCGCTTCGGCGGTCGCGGTCACGCCGCCGTATTTGAAGCGTCTTGAGAACCAGGGCGCGGAAGCCGCCGCCCGCTTTGCGGCGGTGGTGACGACCCAGGTTGGATTCTTCTCGGTCCTGCTGACAGCCGTGCTTTGGGTATACGCCGAGCCCCTACTGCGTCTCCAGTTCCCCAATTTCGACGAAGCGACCCTCGGCGAAACCCTCCGCCTCATGCGCATCGTGTTGCCGGCGCAGATCTTCTTCCTGACCGGGGGCGTCCTCCGCGGCGTCTTGATGGCTCATGGACGCTTCGGCCCCCAGGCCGCCGCTTCCGTCGTCTACAGCGCCGCGCCGATCTTGGGCGCGCTCGTCATGCCGGGCACCGACGGCTTTGCGTGGGGCACGCTCGCCGGCGCCGCCGTGGGGCAATGGGTGATTCCGCTGCTCGCGATTCGGCGCCTGCCCGGCGCGGTCGGTCGCATGCGCTTCGCGCCCCTTGACGCCGATTTCCGAGAATACGTTTGGCTCGCTTTGCCCTTGATGCTCGGCCTCGGGCTCACGACCGTCGACGAGTGGTACGAGAAATGGGTCGGCGCTGAAGTCGCGCCCGGCGCGATCGCGGCGATCACCTACGCCCGCAAGCTGATGATGGCGCCGGTGGGCGTTGTGGGGCAAGCGCTCGGTGCGGCGCTCTTGCCCTCGCTGACCGCACTCTTTCAGAGGAACGATCGCGGCGCCTTTGGGACGCTGCTCACGGACAGTCTGCGGACGACGCTCGGGCTCGGGATTCTGGCCTCGGGTGCGCTTGTTTCTCTCGCGCTTCCGATTGTTCGTTTTCTTTACGAGCGGGGGCAGTTTTCCCAGGCGGACTCGACGCCCGTGGCGGGGCTCCTCGTGATTCTTGGCCTCGCGGTTCCGGGATGGGTTGTGCAGCAGGTGGCTGTGCGCGGGTTTTACGCGAGAGGTGAGATGTGGCGCGCGATGGGGTTGAGCACGTTCATCGCCCTTGCGGTCTTCCCGCTGTATTGGTGGGGCGGGCAGGTGCAGGGGGTTCGCGGGCTGGCGATGGCGTCGGTGACCGCGGTGACGCTCAACGCTCTGGTCACGTTAGTCTGGCTGCGGATGCGGTCCGGGGCACCGGATTTGTGGGCGCTGGCGCAGACGGGGCTGCGCACGGCGGTGATTGCGGGGCTCGCCTCCTTCGCTGCGTTCCTGGCTTTGCGGGGCCTGACGCAGGTGACCTCCGATTCCGTCTTTGGGGCGCTGATACTCGGGGGGGCGAGCTATGGCGTGGTGGCTGTGGTGGCGACGCATTTCCTCGGTGACGGTCCGCTTCAAGCGGGGCTTTCCAGCGTATCCACACGGATCGCGCGCATGCTCGGTCGGGGGCAGCGCGAGCCATGAGCGCGCCGCGCTGGCGTTTTTGGATCGACCGAGGCGGCACCTTTACCGACTGCCTGGGCGTTTCGCCGAGCGGTATGCATTTCGTGACCAAGGTGCTGTCCTCGGACGAGGCGCCGATCCTCGCCATCAAGCGCGTTCTGAAGGACGCCGGAGATGCGACAGCGCTTTCTGAACTCAGGGCCAAGGTGCGTCTCGGAACGACGGTGGCCACGAATGCTTTGCTTGAGCGCCGCGGCGTCGCGACCGCTTTGCTGACGCCGAAGGGGCTCTCCGGCGTCTTTGATATCGGGACCCAGGAGCGGCCGGCGTTATTCGATCTCGAGATTGAGCGGCCTGCGCCGCTGCAGCGTTTTCGGCTCGAAGTGAAGGGCCGGCGGGATGCCCAGGGCGAAATCGTCGAGGCGCTGGATGAGGCCGAAGCGCGGCGCGTCCTCGGCGCCGCGCGGGAAGACGGGGCGGAGTCCTTGGCGATCGCTTGGATGCATGCCTATGCGGAGCCGACCGAGGAAAGACGACTCGCTGAGATCGCTCGGGAGATGGGATTCGCTCATGTCGTCGCTTCTTCAGAGATGTCGCGAGAGAGCGGTTTTCTCTCTCGGGGTGAGACGGCGATTGCGGACGCGTATCTGACGCCGCTTCTGCGCGGGCATTTGGATGCGCTTGCTGCGGCGCTGCCCGAGGCGGAGCTCCGCTTTATGCAGTCGTCTGGAGGGCTCACGGATCAAGCGCGCTTTCGCGGGCCAGGCGCTTTGCTCTCGGGGCCGGCGGGGGGCGTTGTGGCGACGCGCGCGGTCGCTGAGGCGGCGGGCTATTCCCAGGCGATCGGTTTTGATATGGGGGGCACCTCGACGGATGTGTCGGTCGTTTCGTCCGAAGGCTTCGACCGGGTTTTTGAGAGCGAGGTCGGCGGCGTCCGCGTGAAAGCGCCGATGCTGCGCATCCATACGGTCGCAGCGGGCGGGGGCTCGCTGTGTCGTTTCGACGGATTTCGGTTGACGGTTGGGCCCGAAAGCGCGGGATCGGATCCGGGGCCGCTTTGTTATGCGGGCGGTCATGGGCGCGATTCTGCGGGCGGGGGCGGGGGCAGGGCCGCGGCTCCGGGTGAGCTGACCGTCACGGATATTAATCTCGCACTCGGACGGGTTGCGCCGGACCGCTTTCCTTTCGCGCTGGATGCTTCGCCCGTCGCGCACGCGCTCGACCAGATGCAAGCGTCGCTTGCGGCGGCGGGCTTTGAACGTACGACGGAGGAAATCGCCGCAGGCTTCTTTGAAATTGCGAACGCCAGCATGGCCCAGGCGATTACGCAGGTCTCCGTTGAACGGGGGGCGGATCCCCGGGCGCATGTGCTGGTGGGGTTCGGGGGAGCAGGGGGCCAGCACGTTTGCGCGATCGCGAAACGGCTCGGGATCCAGGAAATCCTGCTGCATCCCTACGCCGGCTTGCTCTCCGCCTTCGGCATCGGGTTGGCGTCGCTGTCCTGGGACGGTGAACGCGACGGGGGCGGGCTTCTGCTCTCCGGAGGCGTCGACGGCGGCGACGTTGAAGGCGGAGAACCAGGACGAGAAGCAGAAGGGGATCTGCCGTCCTCAGTCTCGACGGCCTGGGCTGAGCTGCGCGAGGAGGCTTTGGGCGCGCTTGCGGCGGAAGGCCTGCGCGAAGAGGGAATTCAGCTCGAGCGCAGCCTGGATCTTGGGTATGCCGGGACGGATACGGCGTTGGCGGTCGCTGAGCCCGCGGATGCGGCGGCGGGCGGAAGCGCGAGTGGAACGGCTTGGCGGGCAGCGTTTGAGTCGGAGCATCGGCTGCGGTTTGGATATGTCCGTGAGGGGCGCGCGGTGGAGATTAAGGCGATTCGGTTGCGCGCCTTGGGTGAGGAGGATGCGGAAACGTCGGGGCTTCCGGACGCGACCCGCCAGAAGGGCTCGTCTCTGGCAGACGCGACGCGCGAGCCCGGCAGGCCGACGCCGCTGCGCATGACATCGGCTTGGTTCCCGGAGGCCGAGCGGGTCGAGGCGCCCGTCTACGCAAGAGAAGATCTGGTGGCGGGAGATCGTCTTGAGGGGCCGGCTTTGATTCTGGAGTCGACGGGGACCGTGGTGTTGGATCCGGGCTTTGGGCTGACGGTGGATGCGGGGGGTGTCTTTCGGCTGCGGGCGCAGGCGGCGGCGGGAGCCGCGCAGGCCGCGAACCTCAGCGAGGCGGATCCCGTTCGCCTCGAAGTCCTTGGCAACCGCTTCATGTCCATCGCCGAGCAGATGGGAACGGTGCTTCGAAACACTTCCGTGTCGACGAACATCAAGGAGCGACTCGACTATTCCTGTGCCGTCTTCGACGGCGACGGCGGCCTGGTCGCGAACGCACCGCATATCCCGGTTCATTTGGGTGCGATGGCGGATACGGTGGCAGCGCTGCGGGCGCGGTTCGAGCCCTTCGAAGACGGGGATGTGCTGGTGACGAATGATCCCTTCGCGGGGGGATCGCATTTGCCCGACGTGACGGTCGTGACGCCGGTGTTTTTATCGGCGGTGCAGGGCAAGGAGGGGCCGAGCAGCGAAGGGCCTGCACGCCCCGCTTTTTTCGTTGCGAGCCGGGGGCATCACGCGGACCTGGGGGGCAAGACGCCGGGCTCGATGCCGGCGGATTCGACGCATCTGCGCGAGGAGGGGATCTTGATCGATGCCTTCCCGTTGGTTCGCGGCGGCGTGTTTGATGAGGCGCGGATCCGGGCGGTGCTTTCCGAGGGCCCGCATCCCGCGCGGCGACCGGACGATAATGTCGCCGATCTGGAGTCGAAGGTCGCTGCGAACCGGGCGGGGGCCCAGCTCCTTCGCGCGTTGGCGGCGGAGGTGGGGCCTTCCGTTGTTCAGGTCACGATGCGCCAGCTTCAGGTCGGAGCCGCGGAGAAGGTTGCGCGGGAACTCGCGAAGCTGTCTCAAGGGGAGCATGTTTTCGAAGACGCACTCGATGATGGGACATCGATTCGCGTGAAGCTCCGCGTCGAGCATGCCTCGGTAGCGGAGCGCTCGACCGGGGCGCTTCCCGCGCGCATGGACATCGACTTCGACGGGAGTGGTCCCGCTTCGTCCGGAAATTTGAATGCGCCTTCCGCCGTCGTTCGGGCGGCTGTGATTTACGTGTTGCGTTCGCTTGTGGCGGAACGGATTCCGCTGAACGGCGGATGTTTGGCACCGATCGCGCTGCATATCCCGCAGGGCTCGATTCTGGATCCGCCGCCCGGGTCGGCGGTGGTGGGCGGCAACGTGGAAACATCGCAGCGGGTTGTGGACGTGCTGCTCGGGGCGCTGGGGCGTGCGGCGGCGAGCCAGGGGACGATGAACAACGTGACCTTCGGCGACGCGGAGTTCGGCTACTACGAAACGATTGGAGGCGGGGCCGGGGCGACCGCTCAGGCGGAGGGCGCGTCGGGTGTGCATACGCATATGACCAATACGCGAATTACCGATCCTGAAATTTTGGAAGCGCGCTTTCCGGTCCGGCTTCTTGAGTTCGGTCTTCGGGTGGGTTCGGGCGGAGGCGGCGAGCGTCGCGGCGGCGACGGGATCGTGCGTCGCTATGCGTTCTTGCGCCCGGTCACGGTCTCTCTTTTGACGGAGCGTCGTGAGCGCGCGCCCTTTGGTCTTCGCGGCGGGGAAGCGGGGGCGGTCGGGCGAAATCGTGTGCTGCGCAACGGGCGGAGCGAACCTGAAACGCTGCCGGGGCGGGTCGCTGTTTCGCTTGAGCGGGGTGATCAGCTGTGGATCGAGACGCCGGGCGGCGGCGGTTTTGGACGACACGACGAAGAAGCATGAGGCTTCGTCCGGCGAAGTCCGATCTTATGCTTGGGTGGTCTTGCTCTCGGACACAGTCCCCTCTAATCTCCGCCTGGGCGCGTAGCTCAATTGGCAGAGCAAGTGACTCTTAATCACTAGGTTCGGGGTTCGATTCCCCGCGCGCTCACCACTCAGCCCACGCTTGGTCTCGCTGATTCGATCTGGATCGCCTGGCCTCGCAGAACCCTCGTCGTCGCGACTGCCAATTTTCACGCGATGACCCCGCTTGGACCTGGTCCTTCTGTCACAGAAACCGGGCCAAAAGCCGGGACCCGAAGCAGGGCGACTTCGAAGTTGCGACTCTGCTCGCCTTTGGAGCGCAATTCAGGGCGAACCAGCGGCTGTTTTCACCGATCTTGCCCGGAAGTCGGCCTTCGGATGTCCATAGCCGTGGACAGGCGGCAAGACTCCCCTAAATTCCGGCCTGTTCAGAACCTTGGCCTCGGCCGAATTCTGTTCATTCGACGCATGGGCCGGGGTGGCGGAACTGGTAGACGCAGTGGCCTTAGGAGCCACCGCCTTACGGGCGTGCAGGTTCGAGTCCTGTCCCCGGTACCATACGAATGAAGCGCCCCTCTATGGGACCTCGCAGGGACCTCGCACAACTCATTTTCAGCGGCTTGTCGGCCGAGCTCGGATGACGAGCGAAATCTAAACTTTCATGGATCGCGCCGCCTACGGCTGATCCGAAAAAGCTAAAAGAGGAAACAACATGGCAGAGGTCGAAACCGGCCAGAGTGGGATCGAGATCGAAACCAACGAAATTTCCGCGGTTGTCCGCGAACTTTCGATCGAGGTGGAGGCCAAGCGTGTGGACGCGGCCTTCGGTCGAGTGATCAAGGATCTCAAAAAGACCGCCAAGGTCAAAGGCTTTCGCCAAGGCAAGGTCCCGACCGGCGTGATCAAGAAGATGTACGGCGCGGGGCTCGGCGAAGAAATCGAGCGCACGCTGGTCCGCGAGACCCTCGCGGATGCGGTTGAGCTCGCTGACCTTCAGCCCGTCGTGGAGCCGCAGATTGAAGCAGAGCCCCCGACAGAGGGTGCCGCGTTCAAATACAAAGCTCGAATCGAGGTGAAGCCTGAGATCGAACTCCCCGAGCTATCAGCACTTTCGGGCGAACGCCCTCTGGTAGAAGTCGGGGACGAAGAAATCCTGACTCAGCTCGAGCAGATCCGTGAACAGCAGACGAATTGGGTCGAAGAGTCGGAAGACATTGCGGCCGAGGACGGACATCAGGTCACGATCGATTTCGTCGGCACGATTGACGGCGTCGCTTTTGAAGGCGGCTCGGCAGAAGGCGTTGACCTTGAGCTCGGCTCGGGGCGGATGATTCCCGGATTCGAAGAGGGGCTGTTGGGCGCGAAGTCGGGCGAAGAGCGCGACCTCAACGTCACCTTTCCCGAGGACTACGGCAACGAAGAGCTCTCAGGAAAGGCTGCCGTTTTCGCATCCACCGTCACCGCGGTGAAGCGCAAAGAGCTGCCCGAACTCGACGATGATTTCGCGAAGGATCTCGGCCCGGACTTCGAGACCTTGGACGATGTGCGTGAGAAGATTAAGGAGTCGGTCGAGGCGCAGCGAAAGCAGGCCTCTGACCACGCCCTCCACCGCAGCCTGCTCGACGATCTCGTTGCACGTACGAGCTTCGAAGTTCCGCCGACCTTGGTGGAACGTCAGCTTGATAGCCAGGTCCAGCAATTCGAACAGCAGATGCAAAATCAGTTGCCCGAATCCGATCTCCGCGCCCGCGCGGCGCAGATGCGGGAAGAGGGCTGGGATGATGCGAAGCGACGCGTCCAGGAAGCGCTACTCCTTGAGGTCGTGGCGCAGGGTGCGGAACTCGAGGCCAGCGATGAGGAAATCGACGCGCGTCTGGACGAAATGGCCGAAGGCCAGGGTGTCGATCCCAAGATGATGCACGATATGGCCAACGCACAGGGTTGGCGATTCGCGATCGGTGCCGAGGTTGTGGATCGGAAAGCGATGGACCATCTCATCGAGCAGGCCAGCATCAAGGACGTCGAAGCCCTAGAAGACGCCTGAGGGTTGGGGGCGCAGGGCCCTGGAAAACCTCTCGTCTGATTCGAGGCGGGAGGTTAAACCCGAGGGACCGACTGTGCGTCATGTGCACGAATCGCTGCCTCGCGCGATCGGGGGAAACCCTTGCGCGCGCATCGGGCACGTTCAGGTTCTCTGGAGAACTGCGTCCACGAGTTGCCAAGCCCCCTCGAAAGACTCAGACTACAGAGACAGCCGATGAGTTTTTTTACCGAATGCATAGAGTAGACGCAGGAGAGGGGACCCGAGTCAAGATGGAACGCATGGAGCCGCGCGCATACACGATCCCGATGGTGATCGAACAGAATCAAAGAGGTGAACGCGTCTTCGATATCTACTCGCGTCTGCTTCGCGATCGGGTCATCTTTCTCGGTTCGGAGATCTACGACGAAGTCGCCAACGTGGTCGTTGCGCAGCTTCTCTTTCTCGAAGCGGATGATCCAGACAAAGACATCCACCTCTACATCAACTCGCCGGGCGGTTCCGTGACGGCGGGACTCGCGATCTACGACACCATGAACTTTATCCGTTCGGATGTGCACACGACTTGCATCGGGCAAGCGGCGTCGATGGGCGCTTGGCTTTTGGCGGCGGGTACGCCGGGCAAGCGAACGGCACTCGCGAATGCGCGGGTCATGATCCATCAACCGATGGGCGGCGCGCGCGGACAGGCTTCGGACATCGATATTCAGGCGCAGGAAATCCTCAAACTCCGCCACAAGATGAATGAAATTCTTGCGGGGCATACGGGTCGCCCACTCGATCAAATCGCGAGTGATACCGAGCGCGATTATTATATGAGTGCCGAAGAAGCCTGCGAATACGGCATTGTCGATGCGGTCGCGAGCGCGCGCGGCGGTCTTGACGCGGATGAAGCGGACCAGGAATAACACCGGCTCGATCGGCTAACACCGGCGGGTCGCGGAAATACCGGCGGATCGCAGAAGATCACCGGGGGGTGAAGACGAATGAAAAAACGAGAAGACAACGCGAACCTTTCTTGTTCGTTCTGCGGAAAATCGCAGAAGGAAGTGAAGAAGCTCATCGCGGGACCGACCGTCTATATCTGCGACGAATGCATTGAACTCTGCAACGACATCATCGCCGAAGAATATGGACAGGACGAAACCAGCCACACGCCTCAGCGCGTACTCAAGCCCAAAGAGATCAAGGCGGCGCTTGACGAATACGTGATCGGGCAAGACGCGGCGAAGCGCGTGCTCTCCGTTGCGGTGCATAACCATTATCGGCGCATCGAGAGTTCCGGCATCTCGGACGTTGAGCTTCAGAAAGCGAATATTCTTCTACTCGGCCCGACGGGTTCGGGGAAGACGCTCCTCGCGCAGACCCTCGCGAAGATTCTGGACGTGCCTTTTACGATCGCCGACGCGACGACGCTGACCGAGGCTGGCTATGTCGGTGAGGATGTCGAGAACATCGTCCTGAACTTGCTGCAGGCGGCGAACTACGACGTCGAACGCGCTCAGCGCGGAATCATCTACATCGACGAAATCGACAAGATCGCGCGCAAGAGCGAGAACCCCTCGATCACCCGCGATGTTTCGGGCGAAGGCGTCCAGCAGGCGCTGCTCAAGATCATCGAAGGGACGATGGCCAGCGTTCCGCCGAAGGGCGGGCGGAAACACCCTCAGCAGGAATTCCTACAAATCGACACGACCAACATTCTTTTCTTGTGCGGCGGCGCCTTTGTGGGGCTAGAAGGCATCATCGAGCGAAGAGTAGGGGTGAAGGGACTGGGCTTTGCTGCCGATATCCAGAATAAGCGTGATCGAAAGAAGGGTGAGATGTTGAGCGAAGTTCAGGCAGAGGATCTGCTGCATTTTGGTTTGATTCCCGAGTTCATCGGGCGTCTTCCAGTTGTGGCCACTCTCGAAGAACTGGACGAAGCGGCACTCATTGCCATCCTGACGCAGCCGAAGAATGCCCTCGTGAAGCAATACGAGAAGCTCTTCGAGTTCGAGGATGTCGCCCTTCGATTCACGGACGGCGCCCTCTCTGCAGTCGCAAAGAAGGCCGTCGCTCAGAAATCGGGTGCACGGGGGCTGCGCGCGATTCTCGAGAACGCGATGTTGGATTTGATGTACGAGCTGCCCTCACGAGACGACGTGGAAGAATGCGTAGTTGGAGAAGAAGTGATCGAGCAGGGCGCAGAGCCTGTGCTGGGTCTCAAGCGGGAGGCCGAATCCGCCTAATCCCGGAAGAGCCACGCCAGAGGGGATCGATCCTTTGGCTGCGTTCATCCACCCCGGCCGTTTCGGCGGCTAGGGTCAAAACGGATCACACGGACGACGCCCTTGCACGCTTCATCGACACGCTTGGCGCCACAGCTGATGACGGATCATTGAGATCGAGGGGGACGCGGAATGAGTGACGACAGCGCAGACGAGGGCCAGAACGAGGCCCAGGGCGAGACCCAGAGCAGCAGCGGGCAAATCCCGCTCTTGCCCCTGCGAGACATCGTTGTGTTCCCGCATATGGTTGTCCCGCTCTTCGTGGGCCGGCCGAAATCGATCCAGGCGCTCGAAGACGCCATGGCCGGAGATCGTCAGCTTGTCGTCGCGGCGCAGCGCGTCGCGGGTGAAGAGGATCCGACCCCCGAAGACATCTATTCGATCGGAACCCTCGGTACGATCATTCAGCTTCTCCGCCTGCCCGACGGCACGGTCAAGGTCCTCGTCGAGGGCAAGACCCGCGCTGAAATTCGAGAGTTCTCTTCTCTCGATCCCTATTTCGCCGTCCAGGTGAACGAGCTGCCGGACGAGGGCGCGGATACGCCGGAAGCGGAAGCGCTGGTTCGCTCGATTCATTCGACTTTTGATTCGTATTCCAAGCTGAACAAGAAGATCGCGCCGGAGACGGTGAACTCGGTTTCGGCGATTTTCGATCCTGGCAAGCTTTCCGACACGATCGTGGCGCATCTGAACCTGAAGCTGCCCGATCGTCAGAAGCTTCTCGAAGTGATTTCTGCGTCCGAACGACTCGAAGAAGTCTTCAGCCGCATGCAGGCCGAAATCGAAGTCCTTGAGGTCGAGCGCAAGATTCGCGGCCGCGTCAAGAAGCAGATGGAGCGCTCCCAAAAGGAGTACTACCTGAACGAACAGATGCGGGCGATCCAGAAGGAACTCGGCGACCGCGATCAGGAAAAAGACGAGACGACCGAACTCGAAGAGCAGCTCGCGGCGAAGGAAATGCCCGAGGATGCGCGTGAGAAGGTCGAAAAGGAGATGAAGAAGCTGAAGCAGATGTCGCCGATGGCGGCGGAAGCGACAGTGGTTCGGAACTACATCGACTGGATGCTCTCTCTTCCCTGGGATTCGGAAAAGGAAGAGGAGTCGGATCTCAATGTCTCCCAGAATATCCTGGACGCCGATCACTACGGCCTAGAAAAGCCGAAGGATCGAATCCTCGAGTACCTCGCGATCCAGACGCTCGTCGAAAAGTCGAAGGGACCGATCCTTTGTCTCGTTGGCCCGCCCGGCGTCGGTAAGACCTCGCTTGGCAAATCGATCGCACGATCCACGGGACGCGACTTCGTGCGCATTTCGCTGGGGGGGGTGCGCGATGAGGCGGAGATCCGCGGCCATCGCCGAACCTATATCGGTGCGATGCCCGGCAAGATCATCCAGGGACTCAAGAAGGCGGGTTCTTCGAATCCGGTCTTCTTGCTCGACGAAATCGACAAGATGTCCACGGATTTTCGGGGCGACCCGAGTTCGGCGATGCTCGAGGTCCTCGATCCCGAGCAGAATAATACCTTTGAGGATCACTACCTCGACGTCGAATACGACCTCTCGGGCGTGATGTTCATCTGTACGGCGAACGTGTTAAGCGAGATTCCGCGACCGCTCATGGACCGCATGGAGATCATTCAGATCCCCGGCTATATCGAGAGCGAGAAGCTTGAGATTGCGAAGGCCCACTTGGTCGACAAGGTACGCACGGATACGGGACTTTCGGAAGACGATGTCCAGATGACCGAGGGCGCTCTGCTCGAGATCATCCGGCATTACACCCGTGAGTCCGGCGTGCGCGGTCTCGAACGCGAAATCGCGGCGGTCATCCGAAAGGTGGCGCGGGAAAAGGTCTCCAAGGGAGATGATTTCAAGGCGATCAAGGTAAGCCCCAAGCTCGTCCGAAAGTTCCTCGGCGTTCAGAAATACCGCTTCGGCCAGACCGAAGAAGAGGATCGCATCGGCGTCACGACGGGCCTTGCTTATACCGAGGTCGGCGGTGAACTGCTCCAGACCGAAGTCGCAGTCACTCCGGGTAAGGGGAAGCTTCAGGTCACGGGACGCCTCGGCGAAGTTATGACGGAGTCGGCGAACGCGGCGCTCTCGTATATCCGCTCTCGGGCGAAGCAGCTCGGACTCACAAGCGACTTCCATACCAAGGTCGATATTCATATTCATGTGCCGGAAGGCGGAACGCCGAAGGATGGTCCCTCCGCGGGGATCACTCTGGCGACGACACTGGCGTCGGCGCTTACGCGGATTCCGGTTCGCTCGAATGTCGCGATGACGGGGGAAATCACCCTGCGCGGTCGAGTCCTGCCGATCGGTGGCCTCAAGGAGAAGCTGATCGCGGCGCATCGCGGCGGTATCGATACCGTGATCGTGCCCAAGGAGAACGAGAAGGACCTGAAGGATCTTCCGGTCGTGATCAAGAAGAACCTGAAGATCATCATCGCGGAGCATATGGACGAAGTCCTGCGCAACGCTTTGGCGGTCGCGAATCCGGATCATTTCCTCGAGGATGCCGACGGCATCCACGAAATCGAGGATATCTACATCGCTCCGGGCGGCCTCCGCGCCACGGCCGAAGTGCCGCACCCGGCGGGAGTCAACTAAGAACGAAGCGTGGGCGCGTAGCTCAGTTGGTTAGAGCACCTCGTTTACACCGAGGGGGTCCGCGGTTCGAATCCGTGCGCGCCCACCACGTTCGTTTTGGTCCACTCTGGTAGCGGATCTCACTTGCGGTTCCCGGAGTTAGGCCGTCGGGAAGGCGCCCGTTCCGTTTCGTCCGTAAAGCGGGGCGTCTTCTGCAGACCGGGAAACGCTCGGTGCATCGCCGCTCTTCTCAGCGAGCCCTTGCATGGCCGCCTCGCTGACGGGGTCGAGTTCAAGCGCCTTCTCGAAGGCTTCCCGTGCCGCTTCGGGATCAATGGCTCGCAGTCGTTCCGCCTTGCGGATGAGGAGCGTCGAGTTGTCAGGCCAGATCTCAAGCAGCTGCGCGAGTCGGTCTGGCGCATCCGCCGTGCTCTGGCCCGCCGCTTCAAGGTCGGCTGCGGTCTCGTTCTCGTACAACCAGCGAAGGCATTGCCAGCGCATCATCTCAAGGTGAATCTCGAGGGTTTGCGCTTCGTCGCCGTACGCCGCGACGACGCGATGTTGGAAGAGCCCTGAGTGAATCTGGCCGGCTTCGGGCTGACCAAGATAGTCGAGTTCGGGCTTGATGAAGAGATAGTCCCGGGGATTGAACTGGACGTCTGAGGATTCCAGGAGGGCGAGAGTCTCGAGCACTTCGTCGCGGTTCGTAATGCCGTGTTCGATGCCTAAAAGGGTGGCAGTCCAGCGGAGGACTGCATTTTCAGGTT
The DNA here is from genome assembly GCA_045106235.1 of Myxococcota bacterium. Classification (GTDB taxonomy): domain Bacteria; phylum Myxococcota_A; class UBA9160; order UBA9160; family UBA4427; genus UBA4427. Next base: position 5,258 of record JBGCEJ010000044.1, on the reverse strand, counting down.
GGAGTGCAGGGATCGTTTTGATGGCATGTTCGATGCCGTAGCTGAAGGCTCGGGCGATTTCCGGGCTCGCCCCGAGGAGAGGCAAGACCTGGGTGCGGCCGAGGGGCTCCGAGAGGCGTTCGCCCAGCACGAGGAGGTTATTCAGGCGTGGGCCGTCTTCCTGTTCATGGGCGCCAGGGATGGCGAGCAAGGCGAGCGGGCGATGGTTCGGGTCCTCGTAGTTGAAATAGTTCGCGCCTAACGTGTAGTAACCACGCGCGGTCGAGACGCGTTTTTCCGGATCGATCTCGACGCGGGACATCTCGTCGAAGAGGCGCCGGTAGAGCTGTTCGTAGGAATAATCGGTTTCGAGTCGGTTCTGTCCTGCCGCTGCGATCGCGGCGGTCTCCTCAGGGTTCTCGAGGGCATGCAGCAGCTTGGCTTCGAAGTCCTCGAGAGAAGAAACGACGATTTCCTCACCGTCCCGGAAATAGTCTGCGATCTCCGTTTTGACGCTGAACTGATCAGGCTCATGCACGTGGATACACAGCGCGCCTGAGTTCATGATCTCGCAATTTCGGTAATTGTAGGGGCCATGGAAATTGTCGAGGTTGATGCTGATCTTGCTGCGCTGCAGAACGTCGAAATATTCTTCGCGCGGAAGGCCGTCGGAGGTCACGAAGTTGAAGCGGTCGCCGTAGCGCCGTTCAAGGTCCTTCATGAGGACGTGGAGCTGGTGGCGCATGGGCGAATGCCCGGTCAAGACGAGCTTTGACCCGATCGTGCAGGACACATCGATGTCCTTGACGGGGGCGGGGCGGGTGATCTCGTGGAAGGAGCCCCAGTTGAGACCGAAGGGCAGGTCGAGAACGGTTTTCCCTGTGGCTTTTCGGAGGGGTTCGACGAAGGTTTTGGACAGAGGGAGCAGGACGTCAAAGTTCTCCGCGATGTCGAGGTTGGACGCCGAGCGAAAGAGATGGCAGAGGCTGCCGACGGTCGGGAAGGGCGCTTCCTCGAGGCCAGCGGGAACCATATGCGCACCGACGATCTGGTTGTCGAAGAAGAAGTCCGGTTCAAAGCCCTCGGGCAGGCGGTCCAGGATATCGCTGAAGCGCTCGCTCCAAATATCGTAGGAGACGCGGTCCGTTCGGCCTTCGTCGGGCCCGGTCGTGAGCGAGACGACATCGGCGATGCGGAGCAGCGGAATCGAATGGAAATTCGGAAAGAGCCCGTCGTTCATCCCGCCGATCAAGACGCGCGGTCGGTTCGGTGAAACGCAGTCGGGGTTCTCGAGGCGATAGCGATTCCGATTGAGCAGCGTCGGGATATGCAGGGGCGCCGCCGCTGCGAGCTGATCGAAGAGCTCGGCGGTTTGGGCGCGATCTTCAAAGGAGAGGGCAGCGGCCTCCCGAGCGAGCACTTTCTCGAGGACGGCATCGATTGAATTTTCAGGCACGGGCGGCTTCCTTCTTGGCGGAATACGAGGGATCTGGCGGTTCTGGTTCAACTCCTTTCGTCGAGGGGTTTCGTACACTTGAGCTGTAAACTTGCCGTGAGGCTGCAGGCGTGGCGCGCGCCGCTTGCCTGCACCTTTTTGCGGGGGCGCGGCTCGGGAGATGGCTTGAGGTCTCGACCGAGCTTGTCCGGCCTCAACCGGACCGCACCGACCTAGACCGACCTGGGACCGACCCGGAAACTGGTCCCGCCTGTGTTGAGAACCTACCCTCCAACAAGATGACGACCTTTCCCGACGCCCCGATCTCGAGCCAAGCCTTCATGGAGGATTTCATCCCCGCCTTTTTTAACGCGGTGGAGGTGCCTCCCGAGAACCACGATGTGGATTTGAAGGTGGGCGTCGTGCTCAAACCCGCGGAGGGGGGAGAGCCAGATCCAGGCGGGGCTTGGACTCTGCATTTCGCGTCCGGAGCGCTCGCGGTGGCCCGCGACCGGGAAGAGGCGTGTGAGATCACGGTGGTTCAGAACCTTGCTGATTGGCGTGCAGCGCTCTGGGAGGGCCGGCCGGCCCTGGTTGCAGACGGCGTTTCGGCCCTTCGCGAGGGAGGGGCGGATGCTTTGGCACCTCCCGAGGCTGGGGCACCGAGGACGCCCGCGGAGATCAAGGGCTTCAGCGATATACAGGGCCTGATCGAGCTCGTGATATCGGATCCTGCGGCCTCAGATTGGCGGATGGGGATCCGCGTCGGTGCAGGACCCATACCGGAGGAGCCCCAGGCGACGATTCTGCTGGGCGCCGAGCAGGCAGAGCTCATTCGCGTGGGCGATCTCCACCCGCTCGAGGCGCTGATGTCCGGTCAGCTGCGGCTGGAAGGCGATTTGGGCCTGATCCTGCAGCTGCAGGCTGTGGCCATGACGGCTTCCGCGGCCGCAGGCGGGCGCTAGCGGCGCTGCACCGCGCCAGAGAGCCAGCCCTGGACAGCTAATTCATCCTGAGACCGAACTGAGCGCATTCTGCGCTAGCGGTGAGCCCGCTTCTCCGCTAAAAATTGCGGCCACGTTGTTGCGGGCCGGTAGTTCAACTGGTTAGAGCACTGGCCTGTCACGCCAGAAGTTGCGGGTTCGAATCCCGTCCGGCCCGCCACACAGCGTCGTCTCAGCCCTGACAAATCAGGCGCTTCGAGAGCCCCCGTCCCAGCGTCCCACGCATTCCGAAATTAGGCGTGGCCTGTTCATCTCTTCAATGATCCAAAGCCGGCCGCTGCCGCGCCGGCCGCCCCGCGCCAAGGGCAGAAAGCAGCCCAAGCCCGATGACAAGCGCCGCGGTCGTTTGCGGCTCAGGGGTGAACCGCATATCCAGACCAATGATCTGATGCCCACTTCGCGCGCCGCCTGGGCTGGTCCGAAGCGTATAAGAGCCTGCCACGAGTCCGATATTGCGGACGACCTGGCCTGAGGCCGAAGTCGAGATCGTGTCGTATCCCATCGCCGTCAGGAGTTGGTCATTCGGGACGCCGGCGCCGAGCGTGCCCGTCAAAAGCACCTCGACCGTGCCCGTGGTCCAGGCGTAGAGGTGATGCGTCGTTACGGCAGAAGGGATGACGGCGATCGTGAAGCCGGTGAAGTCCGTGACGAGCCCACAGCCTGCGGGCGCGGGCGGCAGCGACGCCGTGCAGGGCGGGGCGAGCCCGCCCAAGTTGCGAATGATCCCCTGCGCCCCGTTGCCCATGCGGGTGTAGTCCCAGCCCGCTCCGTGCCGGGTGCCAGGGCTATTCGGCACGGGTTGGGGGAGTGGGTTGGTGCCGATATACGGGTAGGTCGACGTATTGACGCTTCCGGTCGCGGAGTTGAAGGGTTCCGTTGCAGCGAGGAAGAGTTGTCCGCTCCCATTTTGAAGCGCCGCCATCGTCCCGCCGAACGCGTTGGGTCCGGCCTTATATCTCAGCGTGATGTCATGCGTAAACTGCGTCTCGGCGCTGATGGGCGTTGTGGTGGCGGCCATTCGTCCGGCTTGGCCATGGCCCGGCGCGTTCCATCCATTGGCCCGGAAAAGGCGTGTCGCGCTCGGCGGGTTCACGGCTCGTGAAGAAGCCGGCAGCGAGAAAGTGAGCGTCGTATTGAGTTGGACGACGCTTGGGTAGTCCCCGAGGACAGGCGCGAATTGCGGCCCGGCATCCTGACTGAAGGCGCCCGGCGGAAGACTGAACGGACTGGCCACGTCCAGGCCGCCGTCGATGATCCGGACGCCCGCGCCTGGCACGCCGACGCCGCTTCCCGGTTCGCCGAGTGGGTCGAGGACCGGGCCCATCCCCTGATCGACGCGCGCGGAGTGGCATCGCGCGCTTTGCTGCGGATCGCAAGGCAGCGACGGCGGGTTCAGGGGCAAGTTCACGAGTCGACCATTCGATGCACCGTATTCACCGCTCATCACGACGGGCCCGGCGGTCGCCGTTCCCGCTCCCTGAAGGAGCGTCAGGAAAACGAACGCGGCCCGGCAGGCGGGAAGAAAGGCTGAAAGGAAGGCTGGAGGACAGAGCCGGAACGGGAGTTTTAGTGATCGAGAGAAAGGGGAAGGCATAGTGGGTTCCTCGCAAGCGTCGTCAGGTTGCCTAAGCCTAACATAGGAAACGCTCGTTCTATCGAGGGATTTCGGCGGGGGGTTAGTCCTGAAGGACCTTGCCCCGGTCGAGACGATGCTTTTGGACCTTGCCGAGCGCGTTCCGGGGCAGCGTGTCGATCTTGTATATGCCCCGAGGATGCTTGAAGGGGGCGAGGCGGTCGTCGATGAACGCGCGCAGTGCCTCGAGCTCCGGGACCGCGTCGCCGAGAGCGTAGGCGACCACCCGCTCGCCCCATTCTTCCGAGAACTCGCCAACGACCGCGACATCTTCGATGCCGGGATGACTGCGAAGCACGTCCTCGACTTCCCGGGGATAGACGTTGTAGCCCCCGCTGATGATCAGCTCTTTCGCTCGGCCAACGATCGAGACGTACCCATCCTGGTCGATCTCGCCGAGGTCACCCGTGCGGAACCAGCCGTCCTCGGTGAAGGCTTCCCTATTCGCCTCGGGACGTTCCCAATAGCCCGCGAAAACGTTGGGCCCGCGCACCTGAATCTCGGCGGGATCGCCTTGCAGCCGAAGCTCAACCCCCGGAAGCGGCCAGCCGACGGTGCCGGGGCGTCGCTCGGCGCTGTGAGGGTTCGAAACTAACATCAGAGTTTCGGTCATGCCGTAGCGTTCGAGGACGCGCTGGCCGCTCACCTCCTCGATTTTTTCGTGGAGTGCCGCCGGGAGTGGGGCTGAACCGGAGACGCAGAGCCGGAGCTCGGCCAGCCGGCCCGCCAGAGAATGGTTTGCGAGTCGGTGGTACATGGTGGGCACGCCGAAGAAGAGGCTGGCGTTATGCGTTTCGATGCTCGTCAGGATTTCGTCGGGGCCGAAGCCCGGGAGCAGGACCGCGGATCCCCCAGTGAAGAGCGTTCCGTGGAGTCCGACGCCTAGCCCATGCATATGGAAGAGGGGCAGCGCGAGCAGGAGCCGATCCTGCTCGGTCCAGTGCCATGCGCGTTCGAGTCCTGCCGCACTCGCCAAACAATTGGCATGACTGAGCACCGCGCCTTTCGGCTGCCCCGTTGTGCCCGAGGTGTAACAGATCAGCGCGTGGGCCGAGGCCTTGGACTTTTCGAGCTCAGGAGTTGGACCGCTCGCAAGGCCGAGCTCGGGGGGAGCGACGATCAGATCGGGCGCGATCTCTGCCACAAGAGACTGCTTCTCGGGATCATCAATCAGGGCCGCTTTGGGACGCGCATCTTGGATCACATG
>JBGCEJ010000043.1:0-4267 GCA_045106235.1 Myxococcota bacterium | reverse complement strand
TCGCCGCTCCCGCGCCTCTCGACGTGCCTCTTTACCCGCCTCTTTACCCGCCTCTCTGCCCGGAACGAGCCCCTTGGGGCCTACTTGTCAGAATGACGAGTATCAGTGGTGCCGAAAACGCAGCTTAAAACTCCTATCCGCGCGACCCATTGATGCGAAGGCAACGACTTACACTAGCTCAGTGTTCGATCGCGCGGTGTGCGGACCGACATCCCGATTTCTGCCCCGGGAGATCAGCGTAGTCTCAAGCGCTCATCGATCGGTTGGTCGAGGAACTGCCTGGCGTGATCGATGCAGGGGACCGGTCGATCCCGAGGTCATCGCGTTGGCGTATAAGCCGTTCAAGCAGCGTTTTCGCTACCACCGATGCGCGCGTTTCTGACAAATACCCCCCGCCGGGGAGGCACCCCCCTTTCCGGGCAAGACGACGATCGAATGGGAAAACTGAGTTCATTGGAGACCGAGCTCGGTCATGAACCTGGGCAAGTGAAGCGGCGGCCGTGCTTCGGTCGCTGCTCTCTACATAAAGACATGCCGCTGCCGCATCCATGCCGAAGAAAGGTGCGCTCAACCGAATACATCCCTTGCCCTCTTCCCTTCCTGTGCGAACCCCAGTGCGGAGGCTTCGGCACCCAAAGGTGCGCTCCCTTGCCAGCCTCGAATTAAGGAACTCCCAATCTCGTGTGAGCCTCCAGACGAAGGCCAGTTGGAAATAATCCACGGGCCGGAATCAGCTCTATGGTTGCGTTGACTAGCAGGAGGTAGAGTACCACTCTCCCTACAACCACGAGGTCCCTCGCAATGGAGCCGATTCGGCATCCGATCGCATCTGAGCATCTCCCCTATTTCGTGACGGCGCCAGGCCAGGTCGACCAGATGCTTCTCGTGGTGGCGGGCATTCTCCTCGTCGCGATTCTGATGCTCGGGGGATTCTACTTCTGGCTGCACTCCCTCCCGGAACGGGTCGCACACCGACGACGGCGATCACAGATGGAGCTCGTGGCAGCCCTCGGCTTGATCGGTCTGTTTACACACAACAACGCCTTTTGGGTCGGCGCGCTCATTTTGGCGATGGTCGAACTGCCGGTGATCTCGGGGCCCCTCGCTCGCATTGCGGACTCACTTGAAGCTTTGGCTGGAATCAGCCCGGAGAATGCGGAAGCGGACCAAGGCGGCGACCTTGGGGACCCAGCCGAATCGCCGAGACCAGGAGCCAATCAAGAAACGAAGCCTCGAGCGGCGTCCTCATCCGGCGCACCGGATCAGCCGTCGAAACCGGTGGAGGCCTAATCGATGTTTGAGGTGCTCTTCTGCTCTTTGCTCACGATTCTTCCGGACTACCTATTTCGACGCTATGTCCAAGGCAAGCGAATCGGACGTGATCTAAATTTCTTTTCCGTATGGTACGAGCTTCGCTACGGCATTACGGGCTGTGTCACGCTCACCATTCTGTTAATCACCGTCGTCTTCTACTCCCACCCGTCAACCACCAACGCCACTCTCGTCTTTCGCTCGGTTCCGATCATCGCGGAAGTCAGCGGGAGGGTTGCGACTGTGAACGTCGGTCCGCGGGGCGAAGTCAAGGCGGGGGACGTCATCTTCACGCTTGATCCCTCAGCCGCCAAAGCGGCGGTGCAAACTGCGCGTCAGAGAGTCGCGGAGATCGATGCGCGCGTCGAACTAGGCGGCGCCGACCTCGAAACCGCCCAGGGACAACTCCGCCAAGCAAAGGCTGCGCTTCGGCGAGCGCAGGAAGATCTGGAATCGAAGAACGCGCTTCAGCGAAGCGACCCAGGTATCGTGGCGCGCCGACGGATCGAGGACCTTGAAAGCATCGTTGAGGCGCGCAGAGGCGCCGTGGACACAGCTCGCGGCCAAATCCATGCCGCTGAACTGGCGATGAGCGCCTCGCTTCCCTCTCAACGCGAGACAGCAGAGGCCCAGCTCGCCGAGGCCCTTACGCAGCTCGAAAAGACCGTGGTGCGCGCGGGAGTTGATGCGCGCGTCGAGCAGTTTTCGCTGCGGGTCGGTGAACTGGTCAATCCGTTCATGCGACCAGCGGGCGTGTTGATCCCTTCTGACGCTGGCCACCGAACAGTCGCTGCAGGATTCGGCCAGGTCGAGGCACAGGTGATCAAAGTCGGAATGATCGCCGAGATCACGTGTGCGGCGCTCCCGCTGACGATCATCCCGATGGTTGTGGCGGACGTGCAGCCCGCGATTGCATCCGGGCAGGTCCGTGCCAGCGACCAACTCGTCGACGTCGCGGGCCAAAGCCGCCCGCCGGGTACAGTTCTCGCCTACCTCGAGCCGCTTTTCGAGGGCGGACTCGACGAACTTCCTCCCGGCGCCCAGTGCATCGCGAACGCCTACTCGAATCATCATGAGGAACTCGAGGACCCCGAAACCGGCTTGGTGCGCTATGTCGCTCTCCACGCGGTCGATACCCTCGCTCTGATCCACGCGGGGATGCTTCGTTCCGAAGCGCTCACCCTACCGATCAAGACGCTCGTCTTGTCCGGCGGCCACTAAGCCACTCCTCCGCATCAGAAGCCGCGCCGGCGACTCAGCCGCGTACCGGTGAAAGGGAGACTCGGAACCGCGGCGAAGGAGTGCGCTAGTAGGCTTCTCGCAGGTAGATCAAAGAGTCTCGGCCTTCCCAAATCCCGAAGGTAATTCGTGCGCTGGGATCGTCATCGAAGGCGCCATCGAGGTTCCCATCGGCAGGCCAATCGTACTGAAGCCACGGCAGGCCGGCCCCCGACGGTCCGAGGTTGACCATGATGTCGACGGTCCCGGTCGTATCGGGCGCGTCGAAAAAGAGGCCGCTGGCTCCGCTGAGAAGCGGGCTGTTTGGAATATTCGGCGAAGTGGAGAGCGTCCCTGGGGTCGGCGAGAGCATCAGATGCGTTGTCGAGATCGCGCTGCAGCTGTCGTAGTCATCGTCGATAAAGATAAGTCCGTCGAATCGCTGAGTGCGCAGGGAGACGGGAAGGTCGACCCTTTCGGAACCGTGTGAATTTCCGATCTGGATGCGTCCGAACTGAAACCGCTTTGAAATATCGAAGGCGATTCCGTTCGAGGCGGTGGTGCCCCCGAGCGTAAATGGGTTGGCGGTCCAGCTTGTGCCATCGGTGTCGAGAACATCGATGGAGAGTGCGATTTCCGCGTCGAAGGGAGCGGTGGGCGTTGTGCGAACAGAGCGGAGCCCACTTCCTGTGGAGAAGGTCAGGGTTCCTGTTCCGTCCCCATTCGACGCGATTGCAGGGTCGGCGCTTGTCGCGGGGAGCCCGCTCTGGTCAAGGGTGGACGACCCAACTGCGTAGTTGCGATTTTGAAGCGCACTATTCGTGATCTTCCACCAGTCCCCTGCGTAGTTGGCCGTAGTCGCGTTTGCGGCATTGGCAGCCCGAACGGTGAGGACGGCTTCTTCGCCCGGCCGAAAACCGAAGGGCTGGCCCATCCAGGTGAAGGCGCCGACGCCGCAGCCCGTGGCGAAGCGCGGGACATTGGACGTGACGTCGAAATGATCCGGCCGGAAGCGGCCCACGATTCCTGAGACGCCACCACTCACCGCACCGCTGCCCATATAATCAGCGTCGGCGACGGAAGCTCGCAGACGAATTGCCCCGACTTCATCGAAAGAAAACGCTGTGCCGGTAAAGACGCCATCCGGTGTGTCCCTCGCGAATCCCGAGGCATTGCCGATCGCGCCGTTATTGAGCGTGCCGTTTCGCCCGCCCGCCGGCGCCACGAGCGAATCCGAAACCAAGCGAATCGCTTCAGCGGAGGATTCGCGACCGTAATTGGGTGCGAGGTCTCCCTCCGCATCGAGAACGCGAACGGTTGCTTGAAAGGGGGCGCCGGCAGCCACAAAAACATCTCCCGAAGCGACGCCGGCCGCCGGATTGCTTGAGCCATCGGGCCTTGTAATCGCGCTGATCTGAAAGTCAGCGGGTTGCGAAACGTAAGCGTCCGTTGCGCCCCGGAGGCCGCCGGCGGCTGTGACAGAAGCTTCGTCTTTCATGGAGACGCGGATCCGTCCGACGTCTTTGTATTTGGCGGTGACGACGGCCTGTCCCGCATTGAATGTGATGCTCTGGATAGCAGCACCTGCCTCGTTGTTGGCGATCGGGATTCCGTTGATGGTCGGGACGCGGGTGCCTTGGGCGAGAACAGCCGCATCGCCGGGCGAGGTCGGCACCCTCGGCGAAGGCCTTTACCTCCATCTCTATCGTCTAGTCGGTTTTCGTTGCTGCGGCTTGAG
>JBGCEJ010000042.1:0-13841 GCA_045106235.1 Myxococcota bacterium | reverse complement strand
TGAATCGATGCCTCCGCCTGGAATGACATCAAAGGCCACCGGCTGTCCCGCAGGCCCAACCGGCTGATCCCCATCCTGATTGAAGAGCGCAATCGATTCTTCGGAGAGGGAGACAACGCCCCGTCGCCCCATCGCCGCGGCGCTGCTCACAACGGTTCCGATCACGCGCGAAAGCTTCGACCCGAACGACGCCAGGAGCGGCGCCCAGGCCAAAGCCGTACTGCTCGGCAAGGCAAGCAGCGGCGCCTGAGCGAAGGCTTCGCTCTCCGCCGGCGAAAGCGCCGCGAATCCGGGTCCGATCGCGGGCATCAAGACACCGTCCTGCCCCGCCAAAACGCCCGTACAGTCGATACAGGGCACTTCCGCACGAAGCGCCTCGCGGACGACTTCGAGCGCAGGTGCCGTCGGCGTGCAGATAAAGACGAGGTCGCGCCCCTTGAGCGCAGGCCACTCGCCGACGATCTCCACGACATCACCCCGAAACTCAATGTCCTCACCGACGGAAGCCGCTGTCGCGACCCCGACGATTTCAGCGACGGGCCAATCGCTCGCGTCCAGCTGCTCGATCAAGTCGCGCCCGAGATGCCCCGTCGCGCCGAACACAACGAGCCGAAGCGGCCCGCCCTTCTCTTCCGAACCACTCATCGCTGAGCCTTCCTTCACGCACCCCGCTGCGGTGGCAGCAGGCGCCTAACATAAATCAAGACTCGGCGCGCCGGACTCAGCCCTTCGCGAGCGCCTCAAGCACGAGTTCGCCCATGCGCTGGCAGCCCACGGTTTCCCGCTTCTCGCCCTTCAGCACGAGATCGCCGCTGCGATGTCCCGCATCGAGCACGTCGGTGACCGCCTTGCGAACCGCCGCGGCTGCATCCTTCGCGGAGAAAGACGTCTCCAGCAGCATCGCAACACTCTGAATCGCCGCGAGGGGATTCGCGAGGTCCTGCCCCGCGATATCCGGCGCCGAGCCATGCACGGGCTCAAACAAACCAAAGCCGCCCGTCGCGAGACTCGCGGAGGGAAGCATGCCGAGCGAGCCCGTAATCATCGCTGCCTCATCCGAAAGAATGTCGCCGAAGAGATTCCCCGTCACGATCACGTCGAATTTCTTGGGCTCCTGCACAAGAAGCATCGCGCAGGAATCGACCAGCTGATGGGCGAGTTCAACGTCCGGATAATCTTTCGCCACTTCATGGACCACTTCAACCCAGAGCTGGGACACGTCGAGCACGTTCGCCTTATGCACGTGGGTCACGTGGTTGCGGCGCAGGCGCGCCTGTTCGAAGGCGACGCGCGTGATGCGCTCGACTTCGTTTTCATCGTAAACCATGGCGTTGAGGGCGCTGCGGCTGCCCTTCTCGCCGGAGCGCCCGCGCGGCTCGCCGAAATAGATGCCGCCCGTGAGTTCGCGCACGACAAGTAGATCGACGCCCGAGACGATTTCGGGACGCAGGGCCGAAGCGTCGACGAGCGCCGGAAAGACCGCCGCCGGGCGCAGATTTGCAAAGAGGCCGAGCGCCTTGCGAATGCCAAGCAGCCCCTTCTCTGGGCGTACATCGACGGGCATATCGTCCCATTTAGGGCCACCCACCGCGCCGAGCAGAACGGCGCGGCTCTTGCGGCAAAGCTCAATCACTTCGTCGCGCAGGGGCGTGCCGTGGGCGTCGATGGAGCATCCGCCGATCAGCTCTTCTTCGAACTCAAATTCCAGTCCAAACTTTTCACCCGCTGCGACGAGGACGCGCCGCGCCTGTTCGGTGACTTCCGGGCCGATCCCGTCGCCGGGGAGTAATACGATTCGTTCTGCCAATGGTTTTCCTTCTCGAATCGCGCCGAGGTCTTCGCCTCGGGGATTCGTGCTAGCGGACGGGCGTGGGGGACTAGCGGGAAGCTAGATGCCGCGCGGCGCGTCCAAATCTTCGTGCTGTCGCTTATGCCATTCAAGCTTATTCAGCGCATGCACGTACGCTTTTCCGCTGGCCACCATGACGTCCTCATGAACGCCGTTGCCAATCACGCGTCGCCCCGCTTCTTCGATCGTGACAGAAACTTCGCCCTGGGCATCGAGCCCTGAGGTCACCGCGTGCACGCGGTACTGAATCAAATTGCTCTCGGTTTTGGTGAGATCAGAGATGGCCTTAAAGATGGCGTCCACCGGCCCCACGCCGCTGGCCTCTTGCGTGACCGAATCTCCGTCGAGGGCGAGTCGTACAACCGCCTTCGGCGGTCCATCACTCCCGCACGCAAGCGAAAGGGACTCAAAAGCGAAGCGGTCGTCCACGGTCTGCACCGAGTCCGCAACGATCGCTTCGAGATCTTCGTTGTAAATGACCTTCTTCGCGTCCGCGAGATCCTTGAAGCGCTTGAAGGCGCGCTCGAATTCATCCCCTTCCACCTCGAAGCCGAGTTCCGTCAGGCGATCCCGAAAGGCATGGCGTCCCGAATGTTTCCCAAGGACGAGCTCGTTCGACGCACGCCCAATCGACTCCGGGGTCATGATCTCATAGGTGATCGCCGCCTTGAGCACGCCGTCTTGATGAATCCCGGCTTCGTGCGCGAACGCGTTGTCGCCCACGATCGCTTTATTCGGTTGAACCTGCACGCCCGTCACGGAGGAGAGCAACCGACTCGAAGGATAGATTTCCTGTGTCGCAATCCGCGTATCAAGGCCAGAGAACTCTTCCGAGCGGGTCTTGATCGCCATCACGACTTCCTCGAGGGAAGTGTTGCCCGCGCGCTCGCCGATCCCGTTCACGGTGCATTCGATTTGACGTGCGCCCCCGCGCACCGCAGCCAGACTATTCGCTACGGCGAGGCCTAGATCGTTATGACAATGGACCGAGAAGATTGCGCGATCCGCTCCTTCGACCCGTGCGCGGAGGTACTCGATGAGCGCGCCGTATTCCGCCGGCGTGGTATATCCCACCGTATCGGGCACGTTCAGCGTCGTCGCGCCCGCGGCGACCGCAGCCGAAAAAACCTCAACGAGATAGTCCCGGTCGGATCGCGTCGCGTCCTCTGCGGAGAACTCGACATCGTCCACGGAGCCACGCGCCTGCCGGACCGCGCGGTCGACTTCTTCGAGGACCTGCTCACGGCTCATGCGGAGCTTATATTCGAGATGGATATCGCTCGTCGCGATGAAGGTATGAATACGGGGATGCTTCGCCGACCCGACCGCTTTGGCGGCGCGGTCGACGTCCATCTCGCCGGTGCGCGCGAGGCCGCAGACGATGGCCTGCTCGACTTCCTTCGCGATCGCCTGGACCGATTCGAAGTCGCCATCGCTCGCGATCGGAAAACCCGCCTCGATGACATCCACGCCGAGCCGCTCGAGCTGACGCGCGAGGGTCAGCTTTTCCTGCAGGTTCATGCTGCAACCCGGCGATTGCTCGCCGTCGCGCAAAGTGGTGTCGAAGATTCGAATCATCTCGCTGCTCATCGTGTTCTGCTTCCCTCGGTCGCATTTTCGCCGGACTCGCGATCCACCAGGGAATGCAGATTCGACGGCGCTTCCGGGTCCTCACCCGGCGGCGTTTCAGGTTCTTCTCCGACCACTTCCGCGGGGATCAACTCGCGCCCCGTTCGCCATCGCCAAAGTGCGCCCGCAGGTCCGGAGGCGACATACGCGACACCGACGAGGAAGAAGTTCAGGCCGGGCTCCAAGATCAAGAGAAGCATCACGATCACGGGCAGGACCGTGCCGGAATAGTTCCGACCGAAGCGGACGTTCTTAAAGCTGTGGTACGGAACCGGACTCACCATCATCAGCCCGAGAAACGTCACGCCGAGCGCAGGCACCAGCGCGGGAAGCCCCAGTCCAATATTCGGCCCTACGAGAAAGGTCTTGAACCAAACCGCCGAGACGACCATTCCCGCTCCCGCCGGCGTCGGCAGTCCATCGAAACGACCTTGGTAGCGGCCCGACTGCACGTTGAAGCGCGCAAGTCGGAGCGAAGCACAGGCTGTGTACGTGAAAGCCATCACCCAGCCGGCCCAGCCGAGCGTCGTAAATTGGCCCGCATAGAAGGCGAGCACAGCGGGAGCGACACCAAAAGAAACCGTGTCCGCGATCGAATCATACTCGGCGCCAAAGCGACTGACGTTGCCCGTCATGCGCGCGGCCCGCCCGTCCAGAATGTCGAACACGGCGGCAATAAAGATCGCATAGGAGGCGATCATCACTTCGCCGCTACTCGCCTTGATGATGGCGAAGAAACCCGCCGCGAGATTGCCCGTCGTGAGCAATTGCGGCAGCAAGGCGGCGAACCCAGCTCGGTCCGGATCGTCTCGTCTCCGTCGCCGCCTGCGACGACGACGGCGCTTTCCGTCCAGTTCTTCTGCGACCATCCGCCCCCCGCGTACTCCGAATTAGGGCTGGCCGAGGAGCGCGGATATCCGCGCTCCTCGAGGCCCCTGGCACGAAGCCAATTAGTTCTTCGAGCGGTCGACCAGCTGCTTCTCCGAGAGCCAGGGCATCAGACCGCGCAGGCGTGCGCCCACTTCCTCAAGCTGATGGTCGGCCATCGCGCGGCGTCGCGCGTGCATGCCGACATTGCCGGCCTTGTTCTCGAGAATGAAGCGCTTGGCGAACTCGCCCGTCTGGATATCCGTGAGGACATCCTTCATGCGCGCCTTGGTATCCGCATCAATCACGCGCGGACCACTCACGAAATCGCCGTATTCAGCGGTATTCGAAATCGAGTAGCGCATGTTCGCGATGCCGCCTTCGTAGATCAGATCGATGATGAGCTTCGTCTCATGGATGCATTCGAAATACGCCATCTCCGGCGCATAGCCCGCCTCGACGAGAGTCTCGAAGCCGGCCTGCATGAGCGACGTCAAGCCGCCACAAAGAACGGCCTGCTCGCCGAAGAGATCCGTTTCGGTCTCTTCACGAAAATTCGTTTCGATGATGCCGGCGCGGCCGCCACCGATCGCCGACGCGTAGGCCAAAGCAATCTGAAAGGCGTCGCCCGTCGGGTCCTGATGCACCGCAACGAGACACGGGACGCCACGTCCCTGCTCGTAGTGATCGCGAACCGTATGACCGGGGCCCTTCGGCGCGATCATGATCACGTTGAGGTCTTGCGGCGGGATGATGGCCTGGAAATGAATGTTGAAGCCATGGGCCACGGCCAAGTAGTTGCCGGGCGCCAGGTTCGGCGCGATCTCGCTTTCGTAAATCTCGGCGGCGAGCTCATCCGGCACCGTCAGCATGATCAGGTCCGCTTCACGCGCGGCATCGGCGATCGTGGCGACGCGAAGGCCCGCGCCCTCCACCTTCGACCAGCTGCCCGAGCCCTCGCGGAGTCCGACGATGACTTCGATGCCCGAGTTGTGAAGATTCTGGGCGTGGGCATGTCCCTGGCTGCCGTAACCAATCACAGCGACCTTCTTGGACTGGAGTCGTCCGAGGTCTGCGTCTTTGTCGTAGTAGATATTCAGTGCCATGAGAGGTTGTCCTGAGTCCTTTGGTTGGGTTGGGTCGGCAGAGGGGTCGAATCCGACTCCGCCTCAAAAATAATTGGGGATCTATTCTTCGAACTGATTGCTGCTCGTCGCTTGAGATCGTCGTTTGTTGCGCTGAGGAGATCCGGCGCTGCAAGCCGCGTGAGCGCCTCCCGGACCCTATCGCAATCCGAGCCGGGTTCCGCGGCGGAGTGCGTTTCTGCATCGGCCGATTTCGCACAGCAACGGCTCTAACTGCGCGAGATTACGGAACCTTTTAGGACTTTGCCAGCATCCTATTGCGGGTCGCACCCGTTCCAGCCCGACCTCTCCCCATGGCCTCGGCCGCTACTGCGCCGAGTCCTCGACGCGCGCGATCTCTCCGGCCTCGACCGGGCCACCCAGTCGCTTGGCTTCCGCCTCCGCCCGACGCAGATACCGCGCCGTGAGTGCCTCCGGGGCAATGCCTTCCCCTGCTGCGAGCTGACGGGCGGCCAAGCGTCCCACCCAGTCCGCGCGCGGCCGAGCCTCTTCCCCTTCCACCCGCGAAGCGATCCCGAGCCCGGCCGAAGCAAACTCGGCCGCCCAGTCGCCGGGTTCGGGGCAGATCACGCGGACAGGCCGCGGCAAATCCGCCGCCAGCGCCTCGGGCGAGTACAGCCCCTCCGCCGCCGCCACCGTCATCACGCCGCCGGGCTCCGCCGCGGAAGACCAAGCCCCGGCATACCACTCGCCGCGCCGCGCATCGAGCAGCGCCACCACTTCATCTTCTTTGTCCGGCGATGCCCCGCCGGCCCCGCCCGAATCTAGGCAAGACAACGCCATCGCCTCGAGCGTCGATACGCCCACCGCTTGGAACTCCCGCCCGAAGGCCAGCCCCTTCACCGTCGCGAGACCGATTCGCAAACTCGTAAACGATCCTGGCCCCGTCGAGATCCCCAGCGCATCAATCCCGGAAAGAGACCAACCCGCCTCGCTGAGCAGCGCGTCGATGGTAGGCAGCAGCGTTCCCGCATGCTGGCGCGTCGCGCTCGGCGCCTTAAGCCCGACAATCTCTTCGCCTTCGAGCAGCGCAACAGAAAGCCAATCCGTCGCCGATTCGACGGCCAGAATCCTTAACATCGGGGCATCCGCCTACTGAGGCCCGTTCGACAGCCAGTTCACGAAGCGCATCCAGAACGGCGTCAGATCGTTCCAGAAAGCGCGCCCCATCAGAAGAACTAACATCGCGAACCCAATCGAGCTCGCCATCTCTCGCGTCCGAAGCGAGAGCGGAGAACGCTTAATCCCTTCGATGCTATAGATCAACGCCTGGCCACCATCCAGGATCGGAATCGGGAGCAGGTTCAGCACCGCGAGATTGATGCTGATCAGCATCATCATCTGCAGATAGTCGAGCCAACCGCGGTCAAGCGATTTCCGAGCAATCCGCGCGATTCCGATCGGACCGGAGAGCTTGTCCGTCCCCACTTCACCCGTAAAGAACTTCCCGAGCCCTTCGAGATAAGCCGTCGTCATCGACCAGGCCATCTCAAAAGCACGCGGCACGGACTCCACGGGATTCCGCACTTTGTGGTAACCGCGCGCACCGGGCAGGGATGAAACCGCGGCGCCGAGGCCGATTTGGAAGACCTTCTCTTCCATTCCCTCGATCTCGTAAAGCCCAGCCACCGTCTCTTCTTGAGCGGCCAGCTGTACTGTGCCCACCTGCCCTGCCCGGGAGTAGGTCACCTCGAGCTCGCGCCCGCCGCTGGTCTGGATCAGCGAGACGAAGCTGCCAAAGCTGCCGATGGAATCGCCGTCGACCGCAAGAACCAAATCCCCGCTCTGCAGCCCAGCCTTGGCCGCCGGCTTATCCGCAGACACGTACCCCACCAGAATCGTGGCAGGGAGGAGACCGAGCGTCTCAAAATCGGCACGCGCAGGCAGCGCCATCGTCAGAATTTCGGGCGGAGGCCGCGCCGCTGCCGGACTCTGCCCCGGTTCTTGCCCCGACGCTTGCGCCGGGCTTGCTCCCGGATTCGGTACTCCGGCCCCGGCATTCATCGACACCGTCTGTCGCTCGATCTGCCACATCACCACCGAGCGGCCTTCGGCCTGGGCCTTCGCGACGGCCTTGGCATGCGCGCTCCGCAGCGCTTCCCAATCCTCAAGGTCGGTCTCTCGGGCGTTCTCCGCGGCATCGGCGAGCCCGACGCGGCTCGGATCGACACCCTCTCCGACCGCGACCACCAGGTCCCCCGAGCGCAGCCCCGCCCGCGCCGCAGCACTCTTGCCCGAAGGCACGCCGAGCAGCGGTGCGAGTCTGCGATTATTGATCCCGATCCAGCCCGTATCAACAAAGGCACCGAAGCGATCACGGGTCTTCTGCGTCGCCATCGGAACGTCGAGGTTCAGCCGCTCTCCGTCCCGCTCGACCTCAAGCGCAAGATTGCCCCCGGTCTTGCGTTCTTGGATCGGCAGAATGGCCTCATCCCACCAGGTCACGGACTGGCCGTCGACCGAGAGAATCCGGTCGCCCACTTCTACGCCCGCAGCAGCCGCAGGCGAACCCGCCTCGACCATCCCGACCACCGAATCAAGGCGCGGAAATCCAACCCACAAAATGCCGAGCAGGCAGACAATGGGAAGCACCATATTCATCGCGGGCCCCGCAAAGACCACCGCCAGCTTCTGCCATACGGGCTTCGCCTCGAGGAACTCGTCCGGCCTCGCATCCTCCGGAACAGCCGGAGCAAAGTCTTCATCACCGGGCATCGGCTCGCCCAGCATCCGCACGAAACCACCCAGCGGAATCCAGCCGATCACGTATTCCGTGCCGCCTCGCTCCCAGCGCATGCGCAGCTTTCCGAAACCAATCGGCGCACCAAAGCCGATCGAGAACTTCAGCACCCGCACGCCGCAGGCCTTCGCCACGAGGAAATGTCCAAGCTCGTGTACAACGATCAGAATGCCGAGCATCGGGATCACAGCCACAAGTGTGTCAAAGACCGCCATTATTGATCTCCGCGCTTCGCAAGCCACTCGGATGCGGCGCCCCGCGCCCAAGCATCCGCAGCCACCGCCTCGTCCAAAGACTCGACCCGCTCTCCGGCGTGTTCGGCGAGATGCGCTTCAAGCACATCGGCGTTCAGCGCCGCGATTTCAGGAAAGGCGATCTGCCGATTCAGGAATGCGCCAACCGACACTTCGTTCGCCGCATTCAATACAGCGGGCGCAGCCTCACTTCCCGAAACGGCCCGGTATGCGAGGTCGAGACAAGGGAATCGGGCGCGATCCGGCTCCTCGAAATCCAGTTTCCCGATTTCAACGAGGTCAAGGCGCGGAAGGTCGAGTTCGATTCGCTCGGGGTATGCCATCGCGACCGCAATCGGGACGCGCATATCGGGCAGCCCCAGCTGCGCTAAGACCGAGCGATCCCGGTATTCGACCAAAGAGTGGATGATGGATTGTGGATGCACGACCACATCGACCCGCGTGGCTTCAACGTCGAAGAGCCAGCGCGCCTCAATCACCTCGAGTCCTTTATTCATCAGGGTCGCGGAATCGATTGAAATCTTGTCGCCCATGGACCAGTTCGGGTGCGCAAGCGCTTGCTCCACGCTGGCGTTCTCGATGTCCTCGCGTGCCCAGGTCCGAAAAGGTCCTCCGGAACACGTCAGAATCAGCCGCGAAACTTCCTCCGGCCGACTTCCCGTGAGGCATTGAAAAATCGCGCTGTGCTCCGAATCGATCGGGATAATCTCAACCTGATGCGCCGCAGCTTCGCGCCGAACAAGAGCGCCCGCCATAACCATGACTTCTTTGTTGGCGAGACCGATCGCAGTCCCCGCACGAATCGCCGCAAGAACCGGCTGGAGGCCGACGGCACCGACGAGTCCCGCAACAACGAGATCGGCAGGCTCCGTCGCCACGTCCAACAGCCCCGCATCCCCCGAAACGACCGAGACTTCGAGCCCGGCCTCGCTCGCGAGCGCCGCCTCGATGACAGGGACCTGCGCAGCATCGCCCACGGAGAGAACGCGCGGCCGGAACTGCTTCGCCTGTTCGATCAAGCGCTCAACAGAGCGACCCGCCGCAATCGAAACGACTTGAAAACGGTCCGGATGAGCAGCAACCACATCCAGGGTCTGCTCACCGATGCTCCCCGTGCTCCCGAGGATGGCGAGTCGCTTCACGGAGCGGACTCTTTGTCGGGCCCGTCGTCACCCGTCTGCACTTGTGCGCTCGTTAAGCCGTAGCGCCGTTCCCGACGCTGATAGTCGAGAATGGCTTCCTCGAAATCCGCGCGCCTAAAGTCGGGCCACATCTTGTCGGAAAGATGAAGTTCGCTGTACGCGATCTGCCAGAGCAGAAAATTCGAGACGCGCTGCTCGCCGCCCGTTCGGATCAACAAGTCTGGATCCGCCACTTCCGGCGCGTAGAGATACGAAGCGAACTCTTTCTCATCCAGTCCCTCCGCGTCGATCTTTCCCGACTCCGCATCGCGCGCGATTCGGCGTGCGGCATCCACGATCTCAGCCCGGCCCCCATAGGAGAGCGCGAAGACGAGCTTCATCCCTTCGTTCTTGGCCGTGCGTTCAACCGCGCGAGAAACCGCCTTGCGCGTGCTCGGCGGCAGACGGTCCAGGCGGCCGATCGAAAGGACGCGCGCGTTATGCTCCATCACTTCTTCGAGTTCGGTTTCGAGGTACTCCTCGAGCAGTCGCATGAGTTCAGAAACTTCGCCGCGCGGACGATTCCAGTTCTCAATCGAAAAGGCGTAGAGCGTGAGCGTGTCCACGTCGTAATCGCGACACGCGCGAATCATTTCGCGCACGCTCTCGATCCCTTCGCGATGCCCCGCGTTGCGTTCGAGGCCGCGGCCCACAGCCCAGCGACCATTGCCGTCCATGATCATGGCGACGTGTCGTGGAACACGGTCGAGTTGGATGTCCGGGTGCGCCATCCGTTCCAATCCGAGGCTAAACCTCGAGGACGTCCTTTTCTTTTTGAGCCGTGAGTTCGTCAATCTTCTTCACGTACTCGTCCGTCACGTCCTGAACCTTCTTCTCAGCGCGGTGGCGATCGTCCTTCGAAAGACCATCGTCTTCGAGATCCTTCAGTAGCGAAAGCGAATCGCGTCGGGCATCCCGCACGCGGATTCGATGATCCTCGGCGATCTTCTTGACCTGCTTCACGAGCGTCTTGCGGCGCTCCTCGGTGAGCGGCGGAATCTGCAGCCGAATCACCTTGCCGTCATTGCTCGGTGTGAGACCCAGATCAGAAGACAGAATCGATTTCTCGATCATCGGAATCGCCGTCTTATCGAAGGGCGAAACGACGATCATGCGCGGATCCGGAACCGAAAGCGTGGCGAGCTGGTTCAGCGGCGTCGGCGTATCGAAATAATCGACGCTGACTCCGTCGAGCAGACTCGTACTGGCCCGGCCCGTTCGAACGCGCTTCAGCTCCTTGTGAAAGCGCTCGATCGCTTTGTCCATCGACTCACGACCTTCGTCGATGACTGCCGCGACGTCTTCCTCTTCCGCCATGGTCCCGCCTCCCCTTTGAGTGACCCCTACGATACAGAGCCTCTAGGCACTTCCCCAGCAAGCTAGGTTCCATCCCTTTTATCGGCCGTTTCCACCCGGCAGATAAGGCCCCCGCCCAGCCCCTTTCGGCGCTTACGGGCGGGATCGACCCAATCCGCGGTGAACCCGCCGATTATGGGGCTATTCCGATGCGCTTTCGCCGAGACTGAAGCGGTGGAAGGAAGCGACCTTGATCTCGCCTCCGGCCGCCTGACCGGCTTCTTTCAGCACATCCTGGACCTTCTTGTCGGGATCCTTGACGAAGCCCTGGGCCACCAAGCAGTTCTCGGAGAAGAACTTATTGATCCGGCCATCGACCATCTTCTCGACGACGTTCTCGGGCTTTCCACTCTCAAGTGCCTGCTTCGTCAGGAACGCGCGTTCCTTCTCGACGACATCCGCATCAACGCCGTCCTTGTCCACCGCGATCGGCGTCGGATCATGGGCTGCCACGTGCATCGCGATATCCCGCGCAACCGCCGCGACCGCATCCCCGGAAGCCGTCGTATCGAGAGCCACCAGCACGCCGAGCTTGCCCGTGCCGTGCACGTAACCGCCGGTCTGGCCGGTCACGTTCACCGAAGCCACGCGCTTCAACTGAATGTTCTCGCCCATCTTCGCGACCGATGCCTGCACAACTTCTTCGATCGTGCCGCCGTCCATCTTAAGCTTCAGGGCCGCTTCCGCGTCCGTCGCTTCTTCCGCAGCCACAACGTCGAGGATGCTCTTTGCGAGCGCCTGGAAGTCGGGGGTCTTCGCCACGAAGTCGGTCTCGCAACCGAGTTCGATCAGCGCGCCCTTGCCGCCGTCCGCGACGAACATCACAGCGCCTTCGCTGGTATCGCGTCCAGCGCGCTTCCCCGCCTTGGCGAGCCCGCGTTCGCGGAGCATCTCCATCGCCTTTTCTACATCGCCATCCGCGTCGCCGAGCGCGCGCTTGCAATCCATCATGCCCGCGCCCGTCGAATCACGCAGCGCCTTCACATCACTTGCAGAGATCCCTGCCACTATTCCGGTCTCCTCGATCTTTCGATCGCCTTAAAGAGCCCACGCCGCGAGGCCCCACCTGTGGGCCGCGATCTGTGCTCGCTCTTCCACAAGCCCCTCGCCGTACGACGCTCGGACTTGCTCGTGTTAGTTTTTGAACCGCCGAGAATCCCGACTCGCCCGACGAACGGGCGAGCCAGGTCTCTGGTCGTTTTCGATCAGCTCTCGCCGCCTGCGGGCTTGTCTGCGGGCTTGTCTGTGCTGCCGGCCTTTGCGGGCGCTGCACCCTCTTCGGGCTTGTCGGAGCCGGCGGAGTAGCTCTTGCCACCCCCGGCCGTTCGCTCACCCTGGCCTCGGCCGCGGCGCGGCTGCTGCTTGATTTCAACCACGCGGCGCCCCGTCTTCGAAGCGGCGTCGCCCTGAGCCTCGGCCTTGGGCGTATTCTTGCGCTGCGAAACCAGAGCGGCCTGATGCTGCTCCCAGCCTTCGCGGCAGGCGTTCGCCACAGCCGTGCAGTAGAGGTCGATCGACCGAATAGCGTCGTCGTTCCCCGGCACGACAAAGTCGATATGCCGCGGCGAGTTGTTCGTATCGACGATGCCCACGATCGGGATATGAAGCCGTTTGGCTTCCTGAACCGCGATGGATTCCTTGCCCGTGTCGATGATGAAAATCGCATCGGGGAGCTTGTCCATCGAGCGGATGCCCTCAAGCGACTTTTCGTACTTCTCGACCTGGCGCTGCATGCTCGACTGCTCTTTCTTCGAGAGCTCCTCGCGCTTTTCTTCATTGCCCAGGATTTCGAGATAGTTGTTGTAGCGGTCGATTGACTTCTTAACCGTCTTCCAGTTTGTGAGCATGCCGCCCAGCCAGCGATTGTTCACGTAATGCTGACCCGCGCGCTTCGCTTCGATCATGAGCGGTCCCGCCGCCTGGCGCTTCGTGCCGACGAAAAGAACCGAGCCTCCGGCCGCCGTCGTTTCCTTCAGGAAGCTAAGCGCCTCCTGGAAGAGCGGCAGGCTCTGGTCGAGGTCGATGATATGCGTGCCGTTGCGTTCACCGAAGATGTAGGAGCGCATGAGCGGGTTCCAGCGACCCGGCTGATGACCATAATGCGCGCCCGCTTCGAGAAGCGATCGGATTGAAACTTCTTGTTCTTTGGTGGTGCTCGCAAGCGCGCCTTCCATCGTCTCTGCGGGAGCGGCTTCGGTGGTTGCGGTCGTTGCGGCGTTAGTTGCGGCGTCAGTGGCTGCGGCTGCAGCAGGCGCCACGGCCTCGGGTGTGGCCGGCGTATCGGACATCATTTTCTCCTTTTGCGGTTGGGCCTCCGCCCCGAGCCGTCCATTTCCCTGACCTGATGCATCGCAATCCGAGTCTCCGCCCCTTGCCTTCTTTCGCGAATCTCATTCTTTCGAGATTCAATCGGCTTGGGTCGCGCTTTATGCGGCCCGCGTCCGGACGATCCGGGGCGAGTCGAGTCTTGAATTCAATGCTCCAGGCACCGCCAGGGGGGCCTCGGAACGTGTGATTTTGCGGGTGTTTAGCAGAATTATGGGGCCGCTTCCATGCGGCCTCGAGCTGCCCCGGGCGAATCCGTCAGCCCCGGCCATAAGCGTCCTCTAGGTCGTGTACTCGG
Source organism: Myxococcota bacterium (assembly GCA_045106235.1). GTDB lineage: Bacteria > Myxococcota_A > UBA9160 > UBA9160 > UBA4427 > UBA4427. The sequence goes on along the minus strand of JBGCEJ010000042.1, from coordinate 197 downwards.
CGTTGATTTTCACGTAGTCGTAGGTCAAATCGCAGGTAAAGACCCTCGCAGACCCTTTTCCCAGCCCCAGATCGACTCGGAGGGCGACCTCTTCGGCCTGGAGCGCCTTCTCAGCGCGCTTTCTCGCTGCTGTGCCAGCAGACCGGCCCTTCGAGAAAACGACGACGGGCCCGACCCGAACCCGGGTCTTCTCGGCG
>JBGCEJ010000041.1:0-116083 GCA_045106235.1 Myxococcota bacterium | reverse complement strand
GCGCGTCCCACATTTCAACAAGCATGCGCGCGCCCTCGTCCCAACCCGCAGGAGCTCCCGGCTCAGCTTCGCCCATAGCCGCATCCGCGGCGGCTTCCACGACCTCGACCTCGACCTCCGCACCCGCCGCACCCGGCAAGACCGCAAAGTCGAGCCGCCCCTGACAGGCCAGGTCGAGCGCCGCCGCCTGCTCCGCCACGCGGAGCGGCGGCTTGGCCGGCGGCATCAAGCCCGGAACGCCCCAGCCCAGCCGAAGTCTCTCCGTCCGTGCGGCCAACGCCGCAAGCCAGACCTCCGGCGCGGAGCCCTGAAAATCACCGGACTCCCCCACTGCCGGAAAGCACCAGGCCGACTCGAGCCCGAGCTCTTCCGCGAGGTGAAGATCCGAAACCCAAGACTCAAGATCGATGCCGGCTTCGGCGCCCGACTGGCCGACCTGATAGAGAAGCGATCGCTGCAAGCTGTTAGTTCGATCCTGACATAGCGCCCTGAGTCGGGTTTCGGCGAAGGCGAATATCATCGAGGCGCGTATGGCACGCCGTAATCCAGCTCGTATCCTCATCTGCCAGCAGGTAGAACTGGTCGTCCTGAATCCCCTGAAAGACGCGGTTCGCCATTTCGGCCGGCGGAATGCCCGAGGCGACACTGGCGCCGATCACGTTCTCAACCATTTCCTGTTCCGGCGTGCCCGCACCGTCGGGTCGCTTGAGATGCGCGGGCCGATTTCGGTCGGAGCGACCGATCCCCGTGTTGATCAACTCGGGACAGAGCGCTGAACAGCCGACGGGCGTGTCCTTCGTCTGCAGTTCGTGGTAGAGCGTCTCGGTCAAGGAGAGCGCAGCGTGCTTGCTGACGTTATACGCGCCGGAGAGCGGGGTATTAATCAGCCCCGCCATCGAGCAGGTATTGACGATATGTCCCGGCTCATTCTGCTCGAGCAGGATCGGAACGAAAGCGCGGATGCCGTGAAGGATGCCGTAGACATTCACGCCCATGACCCATTCCCAGTCGGTGCCGATCGCGTCCCAGGTCAGGCCGCCCGCGAAGACGCCGGCGTTATTGCAAACCACATGCACCTTGCCAAAGCGTTCGAGGGTCTCCTCCGCAAGCTTGGAGAGTTCGTCGGGCTGTGAAACGTCGGTGCGCACGGCGAGAACCTCCGCGCCGAGTCCTTCGATTTCACTCGCGGAGTTGCGGAGCATGTCCTGCTCCACGTCGGCCATCACGACATGCATCCCCTCGCGCGCGGCGCGCTCACAAATCGCCTTACCGATCCCACTCGCTGCTCCGGTCACAACGGCCACTTTTCCTTTGAACTCCGTCAGCACGTCTTCTCTCCCTGTTCATGCGCGCGCGGTGGCGCGGAATGATGATTTAGATGGAGGCTCCATCAATTGGGTCGAAGCCTCCCGATCAAAGGGACTTCGCGCCCCCAAGTGTCGCCAACTAGGGTAGATTCTCCGAGGAGGAACCGACAGCCAATGCCCGAAGAAGTCCCGCTTCCCTTCGCAGATCTTTTGATTCTGGATCTGTGCAGTGACATCGCTGGCCCCTACGCCAGCAAAATGTTCGTTGACGCCGGTGCGCGCGTCATCAAGGTCGAAAGCCCGGACGGGGATCCCATGCGATCCTGGACGGCCTCCTTCCAAGATCTGCCCGAGGGTGAATCTGGCCCTCTCTACCAATATCTCAATGCGTCGAAGGAGAGCATCGTCCTCGACCCGCGCGACGCCCAGGACAGGGCGTATTTCCGAGGTCTCGCCGCCCGAGCCGACGTCATGATCGAGGATTGGGGCCCGGGCGGGCTCGAGGAACGCGGACTCGAGCCAGAGAAATGGCTCGATGCGAATCCGAAGCTCTCGATCATTCGGATCTCCCCTTTCGGCCAAAAAGGTCCCTGGGCCGAACATCCCGCCAATGACTTCACGCTTCAAGCCGCCACGGGCTCCGTCGAGTACCGCGGCCTCCCCGACCGCGAACCCGTCGCCGCCGGGGGCCGCCTTGGCGATTGGGTCGCCGGCAGCTTCGCCGCCGTTTCCGCGCTCTCCGCCTGGCGCTCCGCAAGACAAACCGGCGAAGGTCAAATCGTCGACCTGTCGCGCTTCGAATCCATGATCCAATGCCTCACAGTCTTCGGCGATATGGGCAGCCAGTTCATCGGCGGCCTGCTGCCCCGTTCGATCGAGATTCCGTCCATCGAGCCCACCAAAGACGGCCATATCGGCGTGTGTACGCAAACGGGCCAGCAGTGGACGGATTTCTGCGCGCTTCTTGGCCGCCAGGACATTGCGCAGGACGAACGCTACCTCGAAGGCCGCGAACGCATGGAACAAATCGATTTCATGCAGGAGTTCATTCACGGCTGGACGAAAGACAAGACCAGCGACGAAATCATTGAGCTCTGTGAAATGATGCGCATCCCGATCGCCCCGATCGGTCACGGCAAGGACCTGCCGCGCTTCAACCAAATGATCTCCCGCGGTATGTACGAGCGTGCGCCGGGCGGCTTCCTGCAACCGCGTCCGCCCTGGCGACTGGAAACGATCGAGCCGAAACCGATTGGCTCGACGTCCGCGTTAGGCGCAGACCGCGACGCGGTTCTGGCTCTGCTCGAAGAAGAAAAATCGGAACAACCCATCGACCTCGGTCATGCGGACCTGCCCTTCGCAGGGCTGCGCGTCGTCGACCTGACCGCCTTCTGGGCCGGGCCCTACGCGACCTCGATCCTCTCGGACCTCGGCGCCGACGTGATCAAGATCGAATCGATCCAGCGCCCCGACGGCATGCGCTTCGCGGGCGCTGCCCGAGAGCGCACCCCGCTTTGGGAATGGGCTCATGTTTTCCACGGCGCCAACCCAGGCAAGCGCGACATTACCCTCAAGCTCGACAGCGAAGAAGGCCTCGCGCTGGTCAAACAACTCATCAGCGAAGCCGACGTCGTGATCGAGAATTTCTCCGCCCGGGTCATGCCTCAATTCGGTCTGGACCCCGACACGATCAAGAAGCTGAATCCCCGCGTGATATTTATGCGCATGCCTGCCTTCGGCCTCGAAGGGCCGTGGCGCGATCGCCTGGGCTTCGCGATGACCATCGAACAGGTCAGCGGACTCGCCTGGGTGACGGGGTACAAAGATCTGCCGCTGGTCATCCGCGGCGTTTGTGACCCGCTGGGCAGCGTCCATGCCATCTTCGCATTAGGCCTGGCGCTAGAAGAACGCACCCGAACAGGACAGGGGCAAGTCGTCGAGGTCGCTTTGGTCGAGCCTGCCCTCAATGTCGCTGCGGAGCAGGTCCTCGAACATTCTGCCTTCGGCACCCTGCTCGGCCGCGACTCGAACAAGATGCCCCACGCTGCGCCCCAGGGCATCTTCGAGAGCCAAGAGGTCAACGAACGCGTGGCCATCTCCGTCACGACGGATGAGGAATGGGCGGGCCTCTGCCGTGTTCTGAAATCCGAGGAGTGGCGACTCTCCGACAAGCTTTCCACCCATCGCGGACGCTACGCAGAACATGAAGCGCTCTGCCAACGTCTCGGAGAATGGGTGCGCGAACGCCCCCGAGACCAGGTCATCGAAAAGCTGCTGGACGCCGGCGTGCCCGCGAGCGCTTCGATCAACAACCACTCCCTTTCGCCGAACCCTCAGCTCACCCATCGCCGGTTCTTCCAAACCATGCACCATCCCGTGACAGGCGATACGCGCTATCCGTCATTTCCCGGGGACTTCTCGCTCTTCGAACGCGAGCTCCATCGCACGCCCCCGCCGACCCTTGGCCAGCACAACCGAGAAATCCTCCAGGGCGAGCTCGGCATGAGCGAAAAGGAATTCGACCGGCTCGAGGCCGCTCAGATCTTGGGAACGAAGCCGAGTTTCATGTAGCGTCAGCACCAGAGCCAGAGCCAGAACCACCGCCACGGCCGCCGGGCTCGCGCTTTTCAAGGTAGAAGCAGGCCTGATCGCCTAGGCCCTGGCGCTGCAAAGCCCGAGCTTTTCTCCGCGCCGCAAGGCGCTGCAGGCGATGCCGCAACCGCTGCCCCGCCGGCCGCGCCCGCGACTCCGAAAGCGCGATATCACGACGGTAGAGTTCGCTCCCCCAAATCTGAAAGGGACCCGAGTCGTCCTCCACGTGCGCGATTCGCAAACCCGCAGCCGCGCAGAGTATTTCGATACTCCGCCGCGTAAAGAGATGCGTGTGGCGCGGGGCATCCAGCTGAGACCAATCCGCCCCGTAGTGTCGATAGGCCCAGCTATCCGCGCGCGGAATGCGAAGCAGGATGAAACCGCCGTCGCGCAGAAGCGATGCCAGGGCCTGCATCGCCGCTCTCGGGTCGGACATATGCTCGAAGCTATGGTGGGCCATCACCAAGTCATACTCGCCCTCTTCTGCTCCACTCCCGACCTCCGCCGCGAGCGAAGTCGAGATCCAGCGAAGGCCGGGGCGAGCGCCCTTCTCTGAGTCCAAATCAGGATCGAGACCGGTTAGGTCCTCAAAACCGTCGGCGCGCATTCGTGCGAGAAGCCGTCCCGAGCCACATCCCACGTCGAGAATTTTGTCCCCCATCCGCGTTCCCGTCCGCCTAAACCAATCAAAACGAGCGTATCGACGCCCGGAGAGAAGACGCCCGAAGCCTCCAGAGCCCAGCCGGAATCGCGTCCAATGCCGGCGCCATCCCAATACACCGCCAACGCGCCCGATTCGCGGTTCACGCATTTTCGTGTAGTAGTCGGCCGGGTATGTCTCCTTCCGCTCATCCACGTCGGCCTCATCACAAGCGGGCGCGGCCAACTGAACGCAGCCGCATGCGCCGCATTCGAAATAGTCAAAATGCGCGCGCGTCCCAAGGAGCATCTCCCGCGCGGTCAGAGCGAAAGAGGTCTCGCCCTCGCAGACCCGACAGGGGCTGCCACAGCGAGAGGAGTTAGGGGAGCGAGAGGGCTTAGAGAAGCGCAAGCTGCCCACTCGCGGACTCGCCCTCTTCCCCCGGCCAAGGCGGCAATTCGCCGACGGGCTCGAGCGCTCCGAGACGCGCATGCAGGTCCCGCGCGATCTGGGGCGATTCGCGGTTGCTCGGGGAGTGGATAAAGACGAAGGGCCGCAGACCATCGCGAATCCAGTGGGCCAGAATGCGGGACCAGCGATCGAGCCAGCGTTCATTCACGCTTTCATCGGGATGAAAAACGATGCGAACGATCGGATCCTCTGAAAGCGCTTCCTCACGAACCGGAAGGTTCGGCTTTTTATGCAGCGCGGCCAGGACATCGGGATGATCCGGCGATCCCGCTCGCAGCGCCCGCGTGTCCATGATCACCCGCCCCACGCCATGCTCTTCCAGAATATCCTCCGCCAAGCGCGCAGGCGTCCCGTCCTGAGCCAGCTCGGCGTCGCGAAACTCGACCGCGTAGCGAAAACCATCGGGCAGCTCCCCAAGAAAGGCGTCCAGGCGCGGCAAGTCTTGGGCGCCAAAATGCGGCGGCAGCTGGACCATCACGGGGCCCAGCCGTTCCCGCAGCGGCGCGATGCAGTCGAGGAAGCCCTCTGTCTCGCGTCGCACGTCATACAGAACCGCGTCATGGGTAATCGTTTTCGGCAATTTGAAGCAGAAACGAAAATCGTCTGGCGTCTCCGCCCTCCAGCGCGCCACGGTGCGTTCGTTCGGCGTCGCGTAGAAGGTCGTATTGCCTTCGACGGAATTGAATGCGCGGCCGTACTGCGTGAGGAAATCAGACGCACGGCTGTCCTGGGTATAAAGCGCGCCTTGCCAATCCGCAAAGCCCCAAAAGGGCATGCCTAAATGAACGTTCCGAATCATCTCAAACCGATCCCGAGCGCGCCTTCGTTGCCGCTGAACTCAAAAATGTTCCGTGAAGGAAAACCATGACCGTCGGCGCTTGAAATCGCCGCGCGTTTCGCGGAACCTCTCGCCGAATCGATCGCCCCCGATCTGAGGAGACCATCATGCTGCGATTCGCTCGACGCCCTTCGCTTCCGCTCGCTTCGTCAACCGCGCCCACAACCGCACGCGCGGCTTTCGCCTCGGCGCTCGCGACGATTCTGTTTTTTGCACTCGCGACGCCCGCGGCGGCCCAGGACTGGGGCAGCGAGCCGGATGATTCATGGGGACCGCCTTCCGATTCTCGGACATACGAGTCAGACACATACGATTCGTACTCGGACCCCGAGCCGCCGGCCGGAGACCCTTTCAATCGCGGCGACGCCTCAGCGAGCGGCTGGTCCGGCCGCGCAGGCTTAGGCTTCACGGCTGATCCTTCATCGCTTCTGCTCAACTTCGACTTTCCCTACTACTTCGATCGATTCGTCGCCGTGGGCCCCATGCTCCAGGTCGGCATCGACGAAGATGAAACGATTATCGCGCCGACGCTCAATCTCTTCATCAATATCCCGGATATTGGCGTTGCAGGACTTGAACGCGTCCAGCCCTACGGCTTTGTCGGTCTCGGTTTCGCCGTTGTCGAAGACGATGACCGTTCCAACGATAACTCCGCGACCGATTTCCTCATCAACTTCGGTGTCGGAATCGAATACCAGATCAGTGAGCACCTCTTCCTCGGCTCCCACATGACCTTCAACTTCCTTCCGAACGAAGCGCTCAGCCAAGAGTTCTTCTATTCGTGGCAGGTCGGCGGCGCCCGCATCGCCTTCTAGCAGGCCCGCGGCGTCTTCAATCCACGCAGAGCGCCGCGCCTAAGCGGCCAATCAGCTCCGTCCGGGAACAAAAGTCCCCGGACGGAACCTTCGCTAAACGACGATGCCGTCCTCGCGAAGCTTGCTGATCTCCGCGCCACTGCGGCCGAGTTCGATCAGAATCTCCTCCGTATGCTCACCGTGATTCGGAGCCATGGAGCGAGGCGCCCAGGGCGTCCCCCCGAAATCGACGGGCGTCGCGGGCAACAAGGTCGTGCCCTCACCATCCGGCACTTCCACGAAACCGCCCCCCGCCATCACCTGGGGATCCGAGACCACGTCCTCGATCGACTGGACCGGAGCCCACCAAAGATCGACCTCCGCGTCGAAGATCTCTCCCCATTCCGCGCGCGTCTTCGTCGCAAAGATCGCGTCGAGGTCCTTGATCAGCCCTTCGGCGTTGGCAGCGCGATCCCTGGGATTCGCATAGCGCGGATCTTCGATCCATTCCGGATGGCCCACCGCTCGCGCAAGTGGCGGCCAATGGCGTTCGCCTTCGAGCCCCACGATCCAGAAGAAATCGCCCTCCGAATCGGCGTAGTTGTTGATCGCCGGGTTCCCCATCGTCGCACGGTTCCCCACCTGAATCGTGAGTCCGTACCGCATCGCCACGGCGAGATCGAAGGAGAGCGTATACACCCCTTCACGGAGCAGCGAAGTCGAGACGACCTGGCCCTTCCCCGACTTCTCCCGCTGGTACAACGCGGCGCAAACCCCGGACGCCGCGGCGAGGCCGGCGTTGTGATCGCCCATGCCGCCGCGCTGATGCGGCGGATGCGACCCCGGTTGCGTAAGCGCATGTGCGATCCCCGACCGCGACCAAAAAGCGGCCACATCGTACGCAGCGCGATCGGCCTCGGGCCCGTCGAGGCCGTAGCCCGTAATCACGGTGTAGATCAGCTTCGGGAATCGTTCGCAGAGCGTGTCCGAATCCAAGCCGAGTCGCTTGAGCGCCGCTGGCCGAATATTCGTCACAAACACATCGGCCTCTCGGATCAATTCCAAGGCGATCTTCAGCCCTTCTTCTTTCCGGAGGTCAGCGACGATGCTCCGCTTACTGCGGTTATCATTTTCGAAAACGGGATTGAAGGGCATATCGCCGCCCAGCATGTACTGAAACATCCGCGCGGGATCGCCGAGCCCGGGCGGCTCGAGCTTCACGACATCCGCCCCCCAGTCGGCCAAGATGCCCCCTGCCGCGGGACCCGCGACCCAGACACCCATTTCAACGACTTTCACCCCTTCGAGCGGTCCGCTCATGCCTTCTCCCTGCCGCGATTCCGCGGCGTTTCATGCCTTATCTAATTCGGTCTTGCTGGGACGCCCGCTTCAGCGCCGGGTGACATGCTGCCCGAGTCGCAGCTCATCGACCAGTCCCCAATCCAGCGCAGTCTGCGCATCGATCCGACGCCCCGAGAGTCCAAGCCAAGCCGTACGCTGACGCCCGATCCGTGCCGGCAGACTCACCGTCCCCCCCGCGCCCGGCACCAGTCCAAGCGCGACTTCCGGAAGCTGGAAAAATGCGTCCTCAGACGCGATGACCCGCCCCGTAAACGCGGGCAGCTCAACCCCTGCTCCGACGCAGGCCCCCTGCACTTCGCATCGCACGCGGCTCGCAAGCCGCGCAAGGAGCAGCGCCGGGCTCCGCGTCGTTCGAATCACATGCGCCCGCGCCGGATCCGGAAAGGAGCCGAACTCGTCAAGATCCCCGCCGCTGCAAAACGACGTGCCCTCCCCGCGCAGGACCACTTCCTGAATCCCGGGATCGGCCAACGCGACGGCGAGTCCCTCCGCCACCCCGTCCCGCATCGCCGCCGAAAAAGCGTTGTGCTTTTCGGGCCGCGACAGCGTCAGCGAGAGTTCGTCCCCCTCCCGCGCAAGTCGGCAAGCCGGCTCGGCGGCATCCTGGGGCGATGCCCCGAGCGCCCCGACGCGCTTCGCTCCCGCTCGACCAGCGCGCACCGTCCGCCCCTTTCGCCCCTTTCGCCCGCGGCGGGCTTCCCAATCCGCGCGCCAAGCCGCGAACTCAGGCCCCGCCTGGAGCGTCGAGTAGACGAAGGACTCCGCGACCAAGCCGGCGTGAACCGACGCGCGCGGCGCACCCCGGAGCAGCTGCGCAAAGGCCAAGGCCGCGAGCGGAGTCGCCTCGAAGCCTGCGAGCAGAATCGAGAGAGATTCATCCGAGTCCACCTGCACATCGCAGATTTGGGCCAGCGCTCGCCCCGCCAAATCATCGGGATCCGCCCCGACCGCAATCGTCACACAAGGCAGAATCGGGAGCGCCTCCAGGAGCTCCGCTTCAGCGAGTCGCGCGGCCTCCGCCGGCGTCGCCGCGAGGTCGAGCACGACCACGCCAGGGCCTTCGGTCGCCGGCGAAAGGGATTCCGCCGCGCTGGGGTCGACCAAGAACCGGATCAGCTCCGCGGCGTCAAAACGCGGCGGATGCATCCCGCTTAGGCCTCGCCCTGAAAGGCTTCCCGCACCTTGCGTCGCAGGAGCTTGCCCGTCTCGTTGTAGGGCAGCTCTTCCCAGAACTCGATGCGCTCTGGCGTCCGCGAAGAGCGAAGCCGCTCTTTCACCCAGGCCTGAAGTTCCTCGGCCGAAGCTTCCGCCTTCTCCTTCAGCACGATCACCGAAGCCACCGCCTCGCCCCATTGCTCACTCGGAATCCCGATCACGCAGGCATCTGCGACCGCAGCATGGGTCAAAAGAACGTCTTCGATTTCACCCGGCGACATATTTTCTCCGCCGCGCACAATCACATCATCCATTCGGCCTTCGAGGAAGAGATAGCCGCCTTCATCCAGGTAGCCGCCGTCCCGCGTATTGAACCAGCCCTCTTCGTCGAGCAGGCTGCCCTTCCCGCGATATTCCCCCGAAACCTGCTCGCCGCGCACGAAGATCAGCCCTCGTTCGCCTGCGGGCAGTTCGGAATGGTCATCCGCATCCCGGATACTCACTTCGATGGTCGGCAAGGGCTGCCCCACGGAAACAATCCGTCGCCGAACGCCTTCGTCCGCGCTCTCCATCGCGTCGCGATGATCCTGCGGCGCGAGCAGCGAAATCGTCGAGCTCGTCTCGGTCAGTCCGTACGCGTTCGTGAAATCCGTTCCCGGAAAAAGCTTCATCGCCTTTTCGATCACAGATTGCGGCATCTTTCCGCCGCCGTAGGACAGCGCGCGCAGGCTCGGCAGCCCCGCGTCGGCTTGTCCGTCGAGGGCATCGACAATGCGCGAAAGCATGGTCGGCACGACGAAAGCATGGGTGACTTCCTCTTTGCGTGCCGTTTCAAGCCAACCGTCCGCCGTAAAATTCGCCATCTGGATCACGCGGCGCCCCGAGTAAACCGAGCTCGCAATCGCTGCCATGCCGGCAATATGGTACGGCGGCACGCAGTTTAGAGAAGCATCCTTCTCGTCGGCGCCCATAAACTCCACCGTCCCGAGGACATACGAAACGAGATGCTTCTGGCGAAGAACCGCCGCCTTAGGCGCGCCCGTCGTACCACTCGTGAAAAGCAGAATCGCCGTATCTTCCGGCTCCATCGACCAAGGCGTCTCCGACGGTTTTGCCCCGTCTCCGCGCACCTGACCGAGCAAATCCTCGCGTGATCCCACCGCGACAAAATCGGCCCCGTCCGGGGACTCGAACTTCTCTCCCAAACGCGCAGCCCGCTCCGCGTCCGTCACAAGTCGCCCCGGATGGAGCTGCGCAATCAGCGAATCCAACTCAGAATCCGTTAGGCGGTAATTGAGCGGCGCAAAAGGCACCCCCGCCCAAGAAGCCCCGAAAACCCCGATCGGCAGAGCCAGCGTGCTCACATCCAGCATCGCGAGATGCTTCGTCCGACCATCATCTAGCGAAGCCGCAAGCGCCCCCGCTGCGTCGAAGAGCTGCTGGTAGGTCAGCTGGTCGTCGCCGTTCTGGAAGGCCACCCGATCACCAAAGGCACCGGCCGCCATTTCAAGAATCATCATCAGGTTCATCGGAGTCTCGCGTTCTGGGTCAGGATGCGTGCGCGCAGAGCGCGCGCGGAAGAGTCGTGGACGGAAATCGAAACGAAGGAAACGAAGGAGAAGCTAGTCCGAGGACGGCAGCGGCTTCGCGCCCTTCAGTTCGAGTGCCGTACCGCCAATCGCGAGCGAACCCTCTCCCGGCTTCGTGCAGAGAACCTCAATATCGCCGGCTTCATTCGTGTAGCGCTTGCCCATCTGAGTGCCGTTCTTATGCGCGTCATCGATCGCACCACCCGCCGGCGCGTCCGCAGCCAGCTCGACCACAGGAGCACCGCCGCAGGTCAGATCTACATCGCCCGCCGGCGCTTGCACGACCATCAGCTCCGAGTTGCACACCGCACTCTTCAGTCGCGAACCCGCCTTGAAAACAGCCATTCCTCTTATTCCTCTCTTAAAGCCGATCGGCACGACGTTCTTCGACGCTTGCCCGCTCGGTCTAGATTTGCGCAGGATGACCGAGAATACGGATTCCCGAGATCGAATGCTATCGTGATCCCAGCGCGAGAAACCGATGAGCCGCCCCCGAAAAAACCTCCCTCTCCCCGTGAACGGCCCTATTCAGCGCCGGGAACCTAAGCCGTTTCCCACGCCATCCAAGGCGCTCGCACATGCCGAGAAGCTGCTGCAGGAATGCGGCTTACCTGCGTCCCTCGCCTCCGGTGCCCATTCCGGAGCCCACTCCATTGCCGCCTCCACTGCCGCCTCCACTTCGGCCCCGATCGAGGCCCAAGCGGGCGGCCGAGAGGCCCACCGCGCCGCAGATTCCGCCTCGACCACGCCCGCTGAGGAATGGGCCCGCTCCGGCGCGATGTATCTCAGTGGCACGGCCGACGGCCCCCCAGAATTCGCCGCGGGAGCGCTGGCCACAGCGGCCCGGGGGGCGGAAGTCGCACTCCGCGCGCTCTCGCCCGGAAACGTTTTTGCGCATCTGGATGCCCCGGCCTTGCTCGGTGAGCGGGCTGCAATCGCCGGACTGTCACGGCGCGGCGATGTCTCCTGCGGCGGCGCGGCGCGACTTCTTACCGCGCAAAATGGGGTCATCGCCGTTCACCTCCCGCGCGAAGTCGATTGGCAGAGCCTGCCGGCTTGGCTCGAAATCGCTGCCGATCCCGTCTGGAAATCCGAGAGCGATCTGCATGCCGAGCCACGCTGGCGAGCCCTCGCGGAGGCCATCCAATCCCAAGATGTCGCGCGACTCGTCGATCGAGCTCGGCTCCTGGGACTCGCCGTGGCGGAGGCCCCAAGAAACCTCCCCGCGCCCGAGCAGATCGGCGCTCTCGCCCACTTCAGTCACGGAAGCGAAGTCGCCCCCCGCCCGACCGGCGCGTTCACGCAAATCGGGTCCGATCGCCCTCTCCGACTCCTCGACCTTTCGACACTCTGGGCCGGGCCCCTCGCCGCGGACCTGCTGGCTGAATGTGGCATCGAAGTCCTGAAGATCGAAAGCCCGGATCGCCCCGACGGCGCACGCCTCGGCCCCGCGGCCTTCTTCGATCTGATGCACGGCCGTAAACAGGGTTGCGCGCTCGACCTAAAAGCCCCCGGCGACCGAAACCGCTTCGAAGCGATCCTCGAACACGCCGATCTGGTCATCGAGAGCGCACGCCCCCGCGCCCTATCCCAGCTCGGCTACGACGCCCCGAGCTGGGTGAGCGCGAAACCAGGACGCATTTGGGCTTCAATCACGGGCTATGGCCGCGCCGATCCCGGAATTGCCTTCGGCGACGATGCCGGCGTCGCCGCGGGCCTCGGCTGGGCCCTCCAGGAGAACGAAAGCCCCGCGGAAACCCCGACCTTCTGCGGCGATGCCGTAGCCGACCCGCTCACGGGCATGCACCTCGCCGCCCTCGTTCTTGGCGGGCTCCGAAAGGGACGCGGAGGCCTTCTCGATATCGCACTCCGCGACGTCGCGGCCTACTCGGCCAGAGCAAGTCAGGAAAATCTCGTCGCACCCCGCGAACGAACGGCCGAAGGCTGGCAGCTCCGCTTAGCAGAAGGCGCGGTTCAGGTTGCGGCACCGCGCGCGCGCGCGGCCCAGGGCCAGGCCCCGCCCCTCGCCTCGATCTCCGACCAAGCCCTCCGCGCCTGGACCAATCCATGTTAGTTCGGAACGCAGAAATCGGTGGCGAACGCCGAGACCTGCGCTGCCAGGGCGACCGGATCGTCGAAATCGCCCCGGGCCTCACGCCCGTCGGGCGAGAAAAATGCATCGACGCAGGCGGGGGCGCGCTCCTGCGAGGCCTCCACGATCACCATATCCATCTGATGAGCCTCGCCGCTGCACTCGGCTCCGTCGCCTGCGGCCCGAGCGCAGTTGAGAACGCCGAGGGACTCTCTGCGGCGCTAGCGAATGCGACGCCGCGCAACGGCTGGATTCGCGGCGCGGGCTATTTCGAGTCCGTTGCCGGGGATCTGACCCGAGATCGCCTCGACGAGCTCGCGCCAGATATCCCCGTCCGGATTCAGCATCGCAGCGGTGCCATGTGGTTCGTCAATTCGAACGGGCTTGAGGCGCTCGGGATCCAGCAAACAGGGGATGCCTCCGCGGCGCCCGAGGGCATCGAGCGACAGGGGAGCGGCCGCCCGACCGGACGCCTTTTCCGCATGGACGCTTGGCTCCGCGAGCGTCTCCCCGCAGCAGAACCTCCCGATCTCGCCGTAGTCGGAGAACGGCTGGCGCGCTTCGGCGTCACCGGCGTCACCGACGCGACCCCGACGAACGCTGCCCAAGAATTCGCGCTTCTTCGGGCCGCCCAAACATGTGGCGCGCTGCCCCAGCGTCTCCGGATCATGGGCCGCCTCGATCTCCGCGCCCCCGACAGCGCTGAGGCTGCGGGAAGCGGATCGCGAGCGCGCATCGCGGTCGATGCCCATAAAATTCTGCTCGATGAACCTGCCCTCCCCGACCTCGACGCACTCGCGCGGGCGGTTCGCGAGGCCCATGAAGCCAATCGCGGCGTTGCGATCCATACGGTGACGCGTGCGGAACTTGTCTTCGCCCTCGCCGCGCTTGAGATCGCCGGCACCCATCCGGGCGATCGCCTGGAGCATGCCTCGATCGCGACACCAGAGGCCATCGAAACGATCGAGCGCATAGGCCTTCGCGTCTGCACGCAGCCGAATTTCATTGCCGAGCGCGGGGATGCCTATCAACGCGATGTGGCTGCACTCGATCAACCCCATCTCTACCGCGTCGGATCCTGGGCGCGCGCCGGCGTCCCCCTCGCCTTTGGAACCGATGCGCCTTTCGGCGACCCCGATCCGTGGCGGGCTATGCGTGCCGCGGTCCGTCGCGAAACCCAAACCGGTGTTGTCCTCGGCGTCGACGAATGCGTGTCCCCCGAAAGCGCGCTCGCACTTTTCGATCCCGCACGGCTTTCGCCCGCAGCTTCGAGCCCCTTGGCCGAGTCGGACCAGCGAAGCCCCCGGGCGCCACAAATCGGTGATGCCGGGGACCTCTGCCTGTTGGCGGTGCCCTGGGCCGTGGCCCGAAATCGGCTCAAGTCCGAGGATGTCCGGGCCACCCTCTGCAGCGGCGAACTCGCCTACCTCAAGGTCTAGGCAGACGACTCCACGGAACTCACGTTCTCTGACGCTCCGCCCCCGACCGCGCACGCTCGTGTCCGACCCAATGCCCTTCTCATTTCTCGCGAGCGATGACATTGGTGAATCCCGCAAAGCGAATGAGAACGGATTTTCGAACCCCTTGATCGCCGAGGAAGCGAAGACGGCACAGAGCACGAGGTAGGGAATTGGCCCCGCTCTCCATCCACAGCCCCGACCGCCCCTGAGACCGCGCTGGCAACTGAAAGCTCAAATTCTGCCGCGCTTTTGCCGATGGATTGCGTATGGAGGCCGCTCGGGCGCTCCGCCACGGAGCCTCTCATGCGTCAGCACGTCCATAGATTTCGACTTCTCGCTGTCATCGCGATCTTCGGGATCGGCCTGTCCGCGTTTGCCTGCGTCTCCCGCGAGGACTCGGATCCGCTTCAGGGCGTCCGCGCCCTCTCCGTTGACGGCGTGGCCCTTGCGCGGCTGCTCGACCGGGGCGCCGCACTCGAAGGAACTCCCCTCGCCCGCAGCGCCCGCCAACTCCGACAACGCCTGGCCTCTTGCGATGAAGTCTGGGCGCATTTCAACGTCGACGCGCTCGATCTCGGCTTGGATCGAGCAGAGGCGATCGGATGCGTTCCTTCCCAAGAAGAAATCGACGAGCTCGCCCAAGCCGCCCGACGGCTGCGGGGCGAACACGCGGGCCTTCTCCTCTGGCCCATCGGAGCCGATGGGCGAATCGAACTCCGCTTCGATGTCGACAGCGATGGCAGCTTGAAGGTCGAGGGACTCGCGAAGCCGCCCAGTGAAGCCAACGCACTTCGACTCCTCATCCCCAGCGACGAGCCCCCCGCCGCCCCGGTTCTCGCCCAGAGCGAAGCACTCCTTTACGCACGTGCCCGGCCCGCCGGCGGACTCGCGCTTTCAAAACTCATTCCCTCCGGCAGCCAGGGCGACCGGCTCTTTGCACTCAAGGGCCGACTTCTCGAGGGCGCGCTGCTCGACGGCACCTGGGAATTTGCCTTCATGCCTCCGGCGGAAGACAGCGCGCTCCCCTTGGCCGCCCTCGCCCTTCACCATCGCCTTGCCGGCCCCGTCCGCGAAGCGTTAGGCGAAGCACTCAACCAACTCGAAAACACCTGGCCCATCGAGCGCACCGCGCGGAGTTTCACGAACGCGACCGGCCGTCAATTCGAAGGTGGATGTTATTTGGACCTCCCGCTGCTTCCCGGACTCGCCCCTTGCTGGGTTGTCACGGACGAAGCGCTGCTCATCGGATACCGGGACCTCGCGCTCGAGGCCGCCCTTCGCGGAATCGGCGCATCTTCAAACACGAGGGTTGTGGCCAACGCCGGGAGTGCCAGCGAATTCGGGGGACTTGAGGTCGACCTCGCAGCGCTCACTGCCTCAGCCGCTCAACCAGACACAAGGCCTCTCAACCTTGGCCTCGACGGTGAAACCGATGCCAGCCCCTCGACCAATTCAGCACCGCCTCAACCCGGCGACCTCTATTCCAACCTCGAGCTCGCATTTCGACCTGCAGAATCCGGCAAGATCGCGCTTCGCGGTGAGCTGAAGGCGGTCCGCTAATCATGCGCAAAACGAACGGCCGCATTCAGCATCTTCTCGGATTCACTCTCCTGCTCCTGCTTCTTTCCTGCGATTCCGCAGAGGATCGCGCTGTTGCGGACGCCACCTGCGAGGCGCTCTCCCAGGAGAGATTCGAAGAGGCGCTTTCGCTTTCCACCAAAGGCGCTTCGGCAGAGGGTGCAGGACGCGAAGTCGCAGAATGTCGCTGTCTCGCTTTCCTATCGACGGGGAATCGTTCCGCCTGCGAGGAACTCCTCGCTCCCCTTCTGGCGCAGCCTGAGGCGGACGACTGGGTCCCCCATTCTGTGCTTTCAAAACTCATGGTGCGCTTCTGGCAATCCAAGGGCGACGTCGAGAACGCGGCGGTGCTTGCAAAGCGTGCAGCTCCAATTCATCGGCACGATCTCGACCTCCTCCAAAGCGAGCTCATGCTCAGAAGCGCGATCCAAGACGAGGCCGACGTCCTGACAAGCCTCGAAGAACGTCTCGAAGCCGACCCCAGCTGGCTTCCTCAGCGGATCGTTCTGGCCCTCGGATGGAAACGTCGATCCGCCTATGAAGACGCGCTGCGCGTCCTTGGCGACACACCCCCGCCGAAGGGCCATGCTCTGACGCTTGCGTGGAATGAGTCTCGCATTCAGGCCCAAGCCGCGCGGGGCGATCTCGACGCGGTGCAGCAGAGCTTCGAGACCTGGAAAGCGACCGGTTGGGATCCCATTGACCTGGGCGCACGCTACGCCCTCCGGCTCTCCGTTGAGCAGCTCCGCGACCCCGCGCATAACACGATTGACCTCCTGCGCGAATCCATCGCGGAGGGCGACCAAATTCGTGATCCCAATCTAAAATGGGGGCTTCATCGTCGCCTCATCGCCGAACTCCTCGGCGCAGGTCATCCCGAGCAGGCTCTCGCCGCCTATGACGCCGCCGTCGGCGTCGTTCCCCTCGAAGGCATCACGCGTGCGGAAATCGAGCGTGCTCTCGCCTTGGCCCGGGGCGAAATCGACCTCGATGCTCCCGGCTTCCTCCGCTTCGAGATTCCGCCGGCCCTCGCGAGCGGAACACTCTCCGTGTCCCCCGGCGCCGACCAGCCCCCGGATGCGGGCTATCGCGAATACGCCTTCGGCCCTTCCAACACAGTAAGGGTCGAAGTCCGAGCCGGACTTCATCCTCAGCGCTGGATTATCAAAGACGACCAAGATCAGATCAGAGCCTCTGGCGCCACCTGGCCCGAAGCGGGATCGGAAATCACGATTCGTCCCGAAATCCGCTCCGCCGATACGCCCCCCGCCCGCGCCCCCATGACGCAGCCCCCGGCCGACGGCCGACGACGCGTCTTCGCCATTTTGGCAGACTGCGGCGACTGGCGGCTCGCGGAGTACCTGCGCGCCCGCGAAGAGCTCCCTTTCCACGATCGCCTCACGAGCGAGGGGTATCGAAGTGTACTCGAGAGTCGCCCCGCCTTCACGGCCGCGGCACTCCAAAGCCTCGTCTGGCCTGCGCATAACACCCAACGCAGCCGCCTGGGATGGATCCATCACCTCGGCCTCGAACTCGCCGGGCTCGAAGCCGTCGGCGAAAACCCTGTCGACTTCCTTTCCTGGGTGCTTCCCGAACGCCCCAACCTCTTCGCCACGTTAGGCGCGGGCGAAAGGGTCACCGCGAACATGCTCCTTTCCCACGGCCGCATCGAAGCGGGCCGCCACGCCGAGCTGATCGGCCCCGACGGACGACAGAGCCAGCTCGCGTCAGCAGATGCGTACCGCGCGCTTCGCCCTGACGAACGCGAGGCCTTCCCCGCCCTCCTGCACGATGCCAAAACGAAACAATTCGGCGAGACCATCGCGGCTGAAATGGACGCTGCGGAGGAAATCGCGCGCGAGGGCAAGGTCGACTTTCTCTTCCTCCGACTTGAAGCCCTTGACCTGCTGACCCATGCCCATTTTGCAGCACTCGACGGACAGGGACAGGACGACGCCAAGGGTCCCCTGCTCGATGCCTACCGCTATATCGATCAACGCCTCGCCGCGCTCCACGCGAGGCTCGACGCGGATGACTGGCTCGTCGTCATGTCCGATCACGGCATCCGCTCAGCCATGCAGCATGAAGAGGACGCGCTCTTTTTCGCGATCGGAGACGGTGTGCCGGCTGGGCGAGCGCCTGGAAAGCCGGCCCTTCGAGGTGTCCCGGCGAGTCTCGCGGCTATGCTTCAAGAAGATACAACGTGGCCCGTCACCGGCACAACGCCGTGGCTGATCAGCGCACCTTCGGACGCCAAAGCGGCGAGCATCGCGGCTCGCCCCTAGACCTCCGAGCCCGCGCTCGGAGAACTTGATGCCTCAAAGACAGAACGCACGCGCTTTTGCTCTACGGAACGAACTGCCTTCCCTCGCACGCGGGGCACGCATCGGCGTCGCCCTCGTTGTCCTTCTTGTCATCGGCGGCATTGGATGCGCCAGTGGAGGCGTAGGCGTTGGTCCGAATGCATCAAAGCCGCTGAAAATGGTGGAAAGCGTCGATCTCGAGCGCTTCGCGGGCCTTTGGTATGTGATCTCAAGCATGCCGACGAGTGCCGAGGAAGGCGCGCATAATTCGACCGAGGAATACACACTCCGCGAGGACGGCGAAATTGACATCGAAAACCGGTTCCGCGTCGGGGCATTCGATGGTCCTGAGAAAATCATCACCATGCGGGGCTGGGTACATAACGAAGTCACGAATTCAGAGTGGCGCGTGCAACCGATCTGGCCGATCCGGCTTTCGTACCTCATCCTCGAACTCGATCCGGACTATCAGCATGTCGTCGTGGGGCATCCTTCGAAGCGCTACGTCTGGATCATGTCACGCCAACCGACCCTCGATCCCGAGATCGAGGCGGATCTGCGCGCGCGGCTCGGCGAGGCGGGCTACGACGTAGAAAAGATCCAGGTCATGCCTCAACAAGCGCGCTGACCCCGCCTCCAGCTGCTGCGCGCCGCGGCGCGTAGGCCTCGGCTCTGGCGGCGGCCGCTCCTCGAATAGACTGCGGCGCGCAAACGCCTATCGGAAATGAGGAATGACTTTCGTCCCCAGATTCTCAATCGTTTCGAGCGCGGCTTTCTGAGGCACCGAGCCCATCTGGACGATGAACATCACCTCGTCCGCGCCCGCCGCGATGAGCCGCTCGACGTAGCCGATCGCATCTTCCACCGTCCCGTACGCGTGGTTTGTGTTGAAGAGCCCGGTCGCCTCTGTCCCCGCTTCAATCTTTTCTTCATGGAGATAGGCCACGAGCGCTTCGCCGTCGCGCTTCAGCACGGCAGCGGAATCTTCATCTTCCGGAGGCGCGGACGGCATAGGCCCGCCTTGGTAGAAATGGTTGATCGATTCGGTGAAGAAGCGCTGGCCGCGATGGCCGATTCGCCGCGCTGCAGCCCCGTCCTCGAGCACGATCGCAGGGCAAAGCGCCGAAAGGTGATCGTTGACCACTTTGCCGACCTGGCTCTCGGCAGTACGGCGCTTGATCGCTTCGCGGTAGACCTTGTTTTTCTGTTCGATGTCCTCGGGACCACCAAAGCCGAGGCAGAGCGCGCCGACGCCCCATTCCCCCGCCTGGTTCAACGTCGTCTCGCGCGTACACGCCATAAAGAGGGGCGGATGCGGCGTCTGCCAGGGCTTCGGATGAATGCGGCGCTCAGGAACGCGGATCAGTTCACTCTCGTGTGAATACACATCCGAGGCCCACATTTCGGGAATCATCCGAAACGACTCTTCAAGCTGGGCATCGATCTCAGGAATGTCCACATCGAAGGCACCCGCTTCGGTCTCGGTTCCGCCCTTCCCCACTCCGAAATTCACTCGTCCCTGGGACAAGATATCAAGGGTCGCCACGCGCTCTGCGACTTTGATCGGGTGATTCATCTTGAACGGGAGACACACCACACCGTGGCCGATGCGAATGCGCGATGTCTTTCCCGCGACGAAAGCGAGAAAGGTCTCCGGCGCACTCATATGCGCATACTGCGTTAGGCAATGATGCTCGACGGCCCAAATCCCGTCGAAGCCCACCTTCTCTCCGAGGACGGCTTGTTCAACACAGTCTTGAAAAACCTGCCGTTCACTCTCCGGGGACGGATCCACCATTTGTGCTTCGAAGATCATCGAGAATTTCATGGGACATCTCCTCGTCTTAGGGCCGCGGGTTTTGGGCGATCGCAAATGCTCGCCACCTAAGAGTCTGGCAAAATCAAGCGCGGGTGCCCAGCGCCCGCTTTGAGACCGCGAACGCGCCGCCCCACCTTCGCTATGCTCGTGAAATGCCTGGACAAATCCGCGTTGAACGTGATGGCCCCGTCGCCACAATCGTCTTTGATCACCCGGAGCGGCGAAATGCCGTCACGACTGAGATGTGGCTCGCTATCCCCGAGATTGCACGCGCGCTCGACGCAGACAGAGAGATCCGTGTGGTCGTTCTTCGGGGCGAAGGCGACCTCGCCTTCGTTTCGGGAGCGGACATCTCGCAATTCGAGGAGGCCCGGACGGGAGACCGCGCCGACCAATACGATATGGACAATATGGCGGCGTTTGATGCGATTTCAGCGATCGGCAAACCCGTCATCGCCGCAATCCATGGCTTCTGTATCGGCGGCGGATGTGCGATCGCGCTGACTGCAGATATTCGGTACTGCGCGGAGGACGCGACCTTCGCGATTCCAGCCGGCCGACTTGGCCTCGGCTATGGCGCCAGCGGGCTCGCGAACCTCGAACGCGTCGTGGGCGAGCCCAACGCGAAAGAAATCTTCATGACAGCGCGACGATTTGATGCGCACGAAGCCCACCATATGGGCCTCGTGAATCGCGTCCTCCCTAAAACAGAGCTCGACGCCTACATCGAGAAAACCACAAAGCTCATCGCCCAAAACGCGCCCCTCACGCTGCGCGCGGCCAAGACCGCCATCACAAACAACGGCCGCCCCGAATCCGAGCGCCGCCCGCAAGAAGTCGCCGCGGCGATCGCCACGTGTTTCAAGAGCGATGACTATGCGGAAGGCGTCCGCGCCTTTCTCGAAAAGCGACGACCTGATTTCCAGGGACGTTAGTTTGGACGCAGACGCGCGATGCAGCTGGTGCGGCGATGCCCCAGACTACCAAGCCTATCATGATACGGAATGGGGCTTTCCTGTTTCGGATGATCGCCACCTCTTCGAGAAGCTCTGCCTCGAGGGTTTTCAGTCCGGGCTCTCCTGGATCACGATTCTTCGCAAGCGCGAGAACTTCCGAAAGGCGTTTTCGAATTTCGAATTCGAGCGAATCGCGGGCTGGAACGCGCGCAGCGTTGACCGCTTGGTCAAGGACGCGGGGATCATCCGTCACCGCGGAAAAATCGAGGCCGCGCTGAATAATGCGCGCTGCGCAATCGAACTCCGCGAAGAATGGGGCTCCCTTGCCGCCTTCTTCTGGTCCTTCGAACCCGAAGCGGAGGGTCGCCCCAAGGACTTCGACGAGAAGACGCTCGCTACGCTCACCCAGACCGATGCTTCGCGCGCGATGGCGAAAGCGCTCAAGAAGCGCGGCTTCAAGTTCGTCGGGCCCACCACCGCCTACGCATTCATGCAGTCGATGGGGATCGTGAACGATCATGTCGAGCACTGCGTAACGCGAGACGCGGTCGAGCGCGCGCGGCAGAACTTCAAACGCCCCGAACGGGTCGGCCACTGATGCAGCCTGAACTCTGGATCGTTCTCGCCATCGGCGCCGCCCTCGCTCAGACCACCCGCAATGCGTTTGCCCAGAACCTTTCAAGTCAAATTTCGCCGGCGCTGAACAGCTGGTCGCGCTTCGCGTTCTGCCTGCCCTTCGCTGCCGCCACTTGTGTCGCCGTCTCGATTCATTCCGGACTGCCGAAGCTCCCTGCCGCCTTCTTTGCCTGCTGCCTCGTCACAGCGCTCACCCAGCTCCTCGGAAACGTGGCTCTGATCGCAGCGTTCCGCGCGGGCAGCTTCGGCGAATCGATCGTATTCCACAAACTCGAGGTGGTCCTCACCGCACTCGCCGGTGCAATGCTCTTTGGCGAGTTCCCGTCGGCACTCGGCTGGGTCGGAATCGCGGTTTGCGCGCTCGGGGTCATTGCCATCAACCTCGGTCGTGAAGGCGGCGTCCGCGACTGGACCCGCGCTTTCCGTATGGGACCAGCCGGGGGATACGCGCTGCTCTGCGCCGCACTCCTCGTCATCGCAAGCTTCGCACTCAAAGCGGGCAACGGAATCGTCGCAAGCTCGAATCCCGAGATCGCCGACGGCGCCTTCGCAGCGCCGGTCCAGACCCTTTTCCACACGACCTGGATGGAGGTCGTGCTGCTAAGTCTCTGGATTGGAAAAAAAGAGCCCGCCTCTTTTCGCGCCGTCGGACAACATTGGCGCCGGATGCTGATGATCGGCTCGACTGGATTCATCGCGAGCCTCGGCTGGTTCTGGGCCTTCTCCTTGACCTTGGTCGCTTACGTGAAAGCCGTCGGCCAAATCGAGGCGCTGATCGCAGTCGCGCTGGGAATCCGGCTGCTCGGCGAGCGCGGGCTCATGCGGCAACTCCCTGGCATCCTGCTGGTCGTCCTCGGCATCAGCTTCGTCTTACTCAGCTAACGGAAAGGGGCGCGGGCCGACGTGGCGGAGAAGGCTCAGGGCGGTAGCATTTCGGTTCGGCCGCCTCCTCGCGGTCCGCTGTCCGAATTGAACTCGACAGCGCGCGTTTTTTGGCGGTTCCCATGGATCGATCTCACCTCGCCGTTCGCCCTCATTTTGGGCCCCGCCGCCACGTTGCGGAAACGCGCGCCCGATTGCAGGCATTGGAATTCGATCATTTCGACGTGACGCTGGCGAGCCCTTGCCTCGGTGGCGAGGTCCGAGGCGTTGACCTTTCAAAGCCGCTTTCCCCTTCCCTTTCTAAGGAGCTGCAGTCCGCGCTGGTCGAGTTCAAGGTGCTGTTTTTCAGAGACCAAGATCTGTCTCAGGAAGAACATGCGGCCTTCGCTCGGAATTTCGGCGAACTCGAAGTGCATCCCTTCCTCCCTGCCGGCGATACACCCGAGGTGATTCGGTTCGCGAAAGACGAAGAGACCGTCGGCGCTGAGAACATTTGGCATAGCGATGTCAGCTGGCGCCAAGAACCCTCTTTGGGTTCGATTCTTCGGGCCCATGAAGTCCCGGAAGTCGGCGGAGACACGCTTTGGGCGGATACCGAAGCCGTCTACGAAGGGCTGAGCGATGAAATCAAAGCGGCCATCGAAGGCCGCGATGCGATTCATGACTTCGTCTACTCATTCGGCCTGGGCATGAACGAGGAAGAACGGGAAAAGAAACGCATCGAATTTCCGCCGGCCCGCCACCCCATGGTGCGGACGCATCCTGTCACGAACCGAAAATGCCTCTACGTGAACTCAATTTTCACGTCGCATATCGACGGGATCCCCACGGAAGAAAGCAAGGCGATCCTTGCGCGGCTCTACCAGGAAGTCCAAATCGCTGAGTACCAGGTTCGGTTTCGCTGGGAAAAGAACAGCATCGCCTTCTGGGATAACCGTTCAACGCAGCATCTGGCGATTAGCGACTACTGGCCCCAGGCCCGCGTCATGGAACGCCTGACCATCATCGGCGATCGCCCTGCGTAAGGATCCGCAGGGGTAAACGAGTCGACCGCCCCAGTGGCCGTGGCCATCGCAGCGATGGCCGGAGTACGACCGGAGCGATACAGAAGCGATACAGAAGCGACCAGAGAAGCTAGACCGGAGCGGGCCGCTAGCTCTCGTCCTCGTCTTCTTCCTCTTCTTCGGCATGCACGAGTCCATAGGCCTCGAGATCGTCCTGGGTCGCCTCGCCCGTATGGGTTTCCCTCGGCTTGCCGAATTCTTTCTCGTAGATCCGGTCCTCGCGCTTTCGCGCCGCCTTCTCCGCCTTTTCGCTCTCTCGCTTGCGCTTCAAAACGCTCATTCGACTTGCGCGTGCCATCTGCTCTCCCCTTCGCCGCGTCCGCCCGGAGTACCTTCTCCAAGCGGCCCGCTGGCCTTGCTCCGCGGGCCGGCCCCTCGACCTCTGCGGCTGGTCAGCCGCGCCCTGCGAAACGCATATCTGATGAATATCTTTGCTTGAGGCTCACTCCACACTCAAGCGACGACCAAGCCACTGAGACGCTTCCTGTCTCCCCGGCACTCAATCGCCTCGGGCCCATTCCGGATGCCCCGCCGGAATCTAGCACCCCCCTGCGCAAGACACAGCCAACTTCGTCGATCTATGCAACGATCGCAAATACGGACCCCACCCGGCGAACTGCGTTCCAAGGCTCTGCGCCTCCGCGGCAAAGCGCTTAAAAGCCTCTGCGGGGGGCTTTGAACCTGGCCGAACCGACCGACCCCTGCGGGCAAATGCCGGCCGGTCGGAACGGCCTGATCTCGAGCGAGTCTGACCCGTGTCGCGGATTAACCGGCGATGGACGGGCGAGCCGCCACGCGGGCGTACCAGGCCTGCAGGCGTTCGCATTTCGCATCCAAGGGCTGACCCGTCGCACTTCCGAATTCGACGAACGCGAAAAGCATCACATCGGCGAGAGTGAACCGGTCGCCACAGATGAAGTCATTGTCGCCCATCAATCCGTCGAGCCACTCGAGCTTCTCGGCTGCGATCGCTTTCAGATCGTCCGCCGCATGCGGGATGCAGTGCGCTCGGCTTTCGAAAAGGGGAAGCCCGTCGGAAAAGCGGAATCCGTTGGCCATGTTCTCGCAGATATTGAGATCCACGCGGCGTACCCACATCCGCGTCTCCGCGCGCTCTTCCGCCGTCGAGCCGATCAGCGTTCCGCCGAATTTTTCGTCCAAGTACTCGGCGATCGCCGTAATCTCGGCAATGCAAGTACCGTCATCAAGCTCGAGCGTAGGCAGCTGGCCCGCGGGATTCCGCGCCAGATGGTCGCCCTTGCGATTCTCACCCGAGACGAGATCGACTTCGACGAATTCGACTTTGGCGCCGGTTTCGGCGGCGGCAATCGTGGTCACGCGAGGGTTCGGACCCATTCCTGTATAGAGCTTCATGACTGTGTTCCTTCATTTGAGGGGACTCGTTTACCGAGTCGGAGAGAGGCGCAGAGCGGGGAGTTTGGCGCAGGATTCCGGCCGAGGCAAAACAGAGCTCCTCCCCTTCCGCGGTGCCGTCGGCCAGCGGGCAGCCGACCGGCTCCGGCCCACTCGCCCATCCTAGGCGGCCCGAAACGTCTCCAGATCGAGCTTCCCCTCGCTCCGCGCCACAACGCAGGACACCGCCGCATCCCCCGTGATATTGACGGCCGTCCGGGTCATATCCAGCAGGCGGTCCACGCCAAGAATCAACGCAATCCCCTCGACCGGCAGCTCCATCTGCCTCAGCACCATCGCGAGCATGATCGTCCCGACACCCGGCACGCCGGCGGTCCCCACCGAGGCCAGCGTCGCGGTCAAGACCACCGTCAGGTAGCCCGAGGGTCCGATTTCGACCCCGTACGCCTGAGCGATGAAGACCGTCGCCACCCCCTGCATGATGGCCGTCCCGTCCATGTTGATCGTGGCGCCGAGTGGAACCGTAAACGAAGAGATCGAAGTATCAACGCCGAGTCGCTCCTCGACGGTCCGCAGCGTCACAGGCAAGGTCGCCCCACTGCTCGCGGTACTAAAAGCAACGGTCATCGGCGCGCGCAGCTTGCGGAAAAACGGCAGCGGATTCACCCGAGCAAGCAGCAGCAAGAGCAAGGGATAGGTCAGCGCCGCATGCAGCACGAGGACGCAAAGCACGCAGACGAAATACCAGACCAGTCTCTCGAATGCGTCGAGCCCCTGCTCCGCAAACACCTTCGCGATCAGGCAGAAAATCCCGTAGGGCGCGAGTTCCATCAGCAGGAAGACCAGCTTCATGATCACGGCGTTGGCGCTCTCGAAAACGCGCAACAAATCCCGGCCCGCTTCCCCTGCGAGGGTCATCGCGACGCCTAACAAAACCGCAAAAACGATGACCTGGAGCATGCGCCCCTCGCTCATCGCCTTAAAAGGATTATCGGGAAAGATGTTAATCAGGGTCTGGGCCAGCCCCGGCGCTTCCTTGGCGCTGAACTCGACGGATTCTGAAGCAAGATCAAAGCCCACGCCCGGCTCGACGAGAATGGCTGCCACGATCGCGAGACTAATCGCGATGGCCGTCGTCATCAGGTAGAGACCCAAGGTTTTCCCGCCGATGCGCCCGAGCTTCGTGACGTCCTCGAGCGCTGCGGTACCGCAGGCAAGAGAGACCAGCACAAGCGGGACAACCAGCAGCTTCAAGCTCGCCAAGAAGATCTGGCCGACGACGAAGAAGACACCGTCCACGAGGAAAGCGGCCCATGCTTGTCCGGGGCCCACCTGATTCAGCAGCACGCCCGTCGCCAAACCGGCAACTAACCCGATCAAGATCCGCTTGGTCAAAGCCCGCGTATCCTCCGGCCCCCCGACGTCCTCTGGCCCCGAGCCTCCGGCCCCCCCTTGGTTGCCTGCGGTCCCAGCCACCGAATCATGTGCATCGCTCACAAAAAACACCCCCCCTGATTCCCGAGCGTACCCGATCCAAGGGCTTCCAGTCTGCCTGACAGAGTCCGAGGCGGATCCCTGAGCGGATGCACCAGATTGTTGGGAGGCCCCCTCAAGAACCGACCCCAAAGGGTCGATTACACAGGGGAAGGAGCCACAGCATTCAAATGCGCGAAGTCGCCTGGATCACTTTCCATCTCGTCATCGCCCTCCCCCTCGCATTGATCCTCAGCGTGGTTTTGCGGGAGCTGCTGCGCGCTCTGCTCGCTCTGGCGACGGGCTTCCGCGTTTTCGAGATTCGGTTTGGCGTCGGACAGAAGCTCCATTCAGTCCCCTTCGGCCCCATGGACCTGAGCATCAGCAACCTGCCTCTCGGCGGCGCGACCTTTGCCTCTTCAGGCGATGCGAAGCGACATCGAATCAGCCGGATCGCACTGGCGACGGCACCTCTGCTTGCACAGTTCGCATGGCTCCTCTGGACCGTCGGTCCCGGCAGCGCCAACCTCGCCAGTATCCAATCGGGCTTCGCCCCGATCACCGTATTCACAGTCGCCCAGGGTGCACTTTTCGTTCTGCATCTCTTTCTCCCAATCCAGTGGGGCCCCGGCGAGCGGACCGACATTCGCGCATTCATTGATGTTGCGCTCGGGAGTGCTGGCGAATACCGGCGTGCCCGGGCGGCCTACTATGTTCGGTGTGCACGACATGCCATTGAACGCGGGCGCATAGCGGACGCACACAGCTCGTTGCAGCAAGGCCTAACACAGCTTGGACCTGAGCCTCTCCTCGTTGAATGCGACACGATTCTCTCGACGCGGGAACTCACCTCCGTCGTCGATCAGGGCGAGAGTGCAGAGGCAATGCTGATCCTGCTCGAATGGGCGCCTTCCGCCTCCGTCGTTCAGGACGCCCCGGTCGGCACCTTCGCCCGCTTAGGACGGCGGGGGGTCTACGCACTCCCGCTTGCCTTGGCAGCCTTCGCTTATGCAGCTCTCCATCATGATGCCATCGCGAACACGATGACCGAGCGCTGGATCGATCAAGGCGCAGAGATTGCGGAGACCGGCTCGGCGAGCGCCTGCGCTGAACATCGCACCTTGGCCGCGAAGTGGCCCCGCAGACTCGCAGAGGGCGCGGCCCCTGCGATGCGCCGAGACCATCATGCGACAAGTGCCCTCCTGCTGGCCTGTGAAGGTGCGCTGCAGCACGCTGAATCGCTGGCGGACGAAGCGCTTACGGCAGCTGAGACCGCCCGGGCGACGCACTACGTCGGGCTCATCGAAGACCCGTCCGGCTGGCTCCAAGACGAACTCCGCCTGGTGGAAATTCTTGGCCTCCGAGGAGAGTTCAAGCTCCGCGCGGGCACATTCCGTTTGGCCCTTCAAAACCTCGAACGTGCGGATCGCGAACTCGCCCTCGTTCGGGAGCAGCTCACCCAATCCGCGACCGGCGAGGAGTTTCAGCATCTCGCCGCCCGGATCGATGCCCAAACCGAAGAAGTGATGGGCCGCCGCCGCGCGATTCGTACCCAAATGGCGGGCCGCTAGCCGCTTATCCGGGCCAAGGCGCCTTCCAGGGCCTCGACAAGCCCATCTGGCCGCGCCATACTGGTCCGACCAGATATCCGCGCGCCCGCCCGGATCTTGCCCTTAGCTCGGCTCTTGCAAGCCCGCACGGCAAGCTAGAGAACCTCAAATGAGTTCAATCACGCAGGACGTGTCGATCGCAGCAGCGCTGCGCGATGACATCCTACGCGGACAATATCGCCGCGGCGAGCGTCTCCCCTCAGAAAGAGACTTGGCCGAGCGCTTCGGCGTGCACCGAAGCACGGTCCGCGCCGCCTTCAAGCGCCTCGAGCAGCTCGGCATCGCCGATATCCGCCAGGGCGGCGCTCGGGTCAACCCGATCGAAGAAGCCAGCCTTGAGGTCGTCGAACATCTCCTCGCGCTGGAAACGCCGCCGAATCCCGAGCTCGTTGACCAGACCCTCGAAACCTTGAGCGGCTTCCTCGCCATGGCTGCCCGCCTCGGCACCGAGCGAGCAAGCGACGAACAGCGCGCGCAGATGGTCGCCCTGATTCACGAGATGATCGAGGCGCCCGACGCAGAGGAGCGTCGTTCAGAGCGCTTCCGCTCCCTCTGCGATGCCTTCGTGGAAGCGAGCGGCAACCTCGTCCTTCGCCTTGTCCAGCACGGACTCAGAACACGCTATTCCGACTACCTCCCGCCCAATTTCCGACGCGACCAAAGTGAAGAAAGCGTGACCCAGGGCTCGATTCACTCGCCGCTGAAACACCTCTCCCAGGCGATCATCGATCGCAACGGACCCGGCGCGAGCGAAGCGCTTCTCGACCTCACCAATACCGTTCGAGCGCATTTGCGCGCTCAGCTCGAGATGAGCCGACGCGACCTCGCCCAAACGAAACCGACTTTCGGCGCCGCGCTTCCCGCGACACCGACCTCCCCTGCCGCTGCCACTGTTGCCACCGCCGTAAAAGAAAGCGCCCGATGAATCCCAAAATCCTCGCTCCACTCGTGATCATCGCCCTGGCCCTACTCATCTTCGTCGTGCTGATCAAAACACCGCCCCGTATCGAACGGGTCGAAAATGATCGGGCGATTCCGACTGTCCGGGTCATCGACGCCCAAGCGCAAACTCTGCGGCATACAGTGCGAACCCAAGGCACGGTCATTCCGCGCACCCAAGCGGATCTGGTTTCGGAAATCGCGGGCCGCGTGATCTGGGTCTCCCCGGCGCTCGCCCCGGGCGGTTTTTTCGAAGCGGGTGATCCGCTTTTGCGGATCGAGAAACGCGACTTCGAACTGGCTCAAAACCGGAGCCGCGCCGCATTGCGCCGGGCCGCAGGCGAACGCGATTTCAGACAAGCGGAACTCAAAAGACAGGAGGCCCTTTCGGCGAAGGGCGTGGCGAGTCCTTCACAGCTCGCCGATGCGAGACGCGCCGCCGAAGTCGCTGAAGCCGATTGGCAGGATGCGCGAGCCGCGCTCGAACAGGCGACCCGAGATCTCGATCGCACAGAGCTTCGGGCGCCTTTTCAGGGGCGTGTTCGCGAGAAGAACGTCGACGTCGGGCAATTCACGAATCGGGGCAGCGTCGTCGGGCGCCTCTACGCCACGGACTACGCGGAAATCCGACTTCCCCTGGCGGATGACCAGCTCGCCTTTCTCGACCTCGGCCCGGTCCTCCCGGGAAGCCTTCGCGACGGGGAGCAAGCGGACGCCCCTCGCGTCCGCCTCAGCGCGACGTTTGCCGGGCGCCCCGCAGAGTGGACGGGGCATATTGTCCGCACCGAGGGCGAAATCGACCCTCGAAGCCGCATGATTAACGTCGTTGCCAGAGTGGAAGATCCTTACGGGGCCGCGCGCGCCACGCCCAAAAGCACCGCGGAGGGCGAGTCTGCAGCGACCGTCAAGACCGTTGAGACGACGCCGAACGCTGCACCCGGCATCCCTTTTGTCCCTCTGGCCGTGGGCCTTTTCGTGAAAGCGGAAATCGAGGGCCCCAGCGTTGAAAACGTCGTGCTCGTGCCGCGCTATGCGATGCGAAATAACGGCGAGTTACTCGTCGTGGATTCCGAAGACACGCTGCATACCCGTTCGGTGGACGTCCTGCGGATCGATCGGGACGAGGTCCTCGTCCAAGGTCCGCTGGCCCCGGGCGAACGCGTCTGCATCTCGCCGCTTCAAATCGTCGTCGAAGGCATGGCGGTCCGCCCGATTCAGGACGCGACGCAGTCATGAAGGGCATCATCGAGTGGTTTATTCGAAACCCTGTCGCCTCGAATCTCCTCATGTTCGTGCTGATCTTCGCCGGCGGCTGGATCACCCTGCCCAACCTTCGCCAAGAGGAGTTTCCACCGATCGAGGCCGAGGCGGTTTCCATCACCGTGGAATACCGAGGCGCTTCTCCCTCCGAAGTCGAGGAGTCAATCTGCATCCGCATCGAAGAAGCCGTCGACGGAACCCCGGACATTGACCGCATCGTCTCCACCGCAGCCGAAGGCGTCTGTAATGTCACCGCTGAAGTCAACACCGGCGCGGACGTGGACGCAGCGGCGACCGAGATCGAAAATCGCATCGATGCGATCGACACCTTCCCGATTGAGGCGGAGCGACCCAGTGTTGCGAAGTATCAGATCCGCCGACCTGTTCTGAAGGTCGCGCTCTCCGGACAAATCGGCGAAGGCGACTTGAAGCGCCTCGGCCAGCGTGCGCGAGACGAGATCACTTCGCTGCCCGGGGTTTCCCAAGCCGAACTCCGGTACGACCGTCCCTATGAAATCTCAATTGAAGTTTCCGAGCAGACGCTTCGCCGCCACGGCATCAACCTCGAAGACGTCGCCCAAGCCGTCCGCGCCTCCTCCCTCGACCTCCCCGGCGGTTCCGTCAAAACCGGCGGCGGCGAAATCCTGCTGCGCTCCAAGGGGCAAGCCTACGACCGCATCGATTTCGAAGAAATCGTCGTCCTGACGCGAACCGATGGCACGATCGTTCGCCTGAATGAGATCGCAACCGTGCTCGACGGTTTTGAAGACACGGAGTTGCGGGGCCGCTTTAACGGCGACCCCAGCGTCATGATCAAGGTCCAACTCGTTGGCGACGAAGACGCGCTCGACGCCGCGCAGGCCGTCAAAGACTGGATCGGCCCTTTCCAGAAGACCCTGCCCCAGGGCGTCAGCGCAACCATCTTCGCGGACGAATCCCTCGAACTCGTCGTGCGCCTCTCCGTCCTCGTTCGCAACGGGATCAGCGGCATGCTCCTCGTGCTCGTCGTCCTCGCGCTCTTCCTCCGCTTTCGACTCGCGATGTGGGTCGCGGCGGGGGTTCCAATCGCGTTCATGGGCGCCTTGATGCTCTTCCCCCCACTCAGCCTCACGATCAACACGATGACCGTGATGGCCTTCATCCTGGTCCTCGGCATCCTCGTCGACGACGCGATCGTCATCGGCGAGAGCGTTCATACCGCCGAAACCGAAGGGCTCGACCAAGTCGACGCCGCGGTCAAAGGCACGCAAGCCGTCTTCACGCCCGTCATCTTCGGCGTCCTAACGAGCATCGCCGCCTTCATTCCGATCATCATCGTACCCGGCCGCATGGGTGCGTTCTTCGGCACGATCGGAATGGGCGCGATCGCTTGCCTCATTTTCTCCCTCATCGAATCGCTGCTCATCCTCCCCGCCCACCTCGCTCATCGACGTGTTTCGGAAAGCGAAGGCGGCTCCAACGCCATCAGCCGACGCTGGCGAAAATTCCAGGGCGCCCTTTCTGACGGGCTCGAGCGCCTCGCCCGCGTCCACTACGGCGGCGTTCTCGAGCGGGCCATCGAATGGCGTTATGCGTCCGTGGCGATCGCCATCGGCGTGCTGATCATGACTGCGGGACTCGGTGCCAGCGGACGACTCCGGTACCAGTTCTTTCCCCAGGTCGAGGGCGATGTGGCCTATGCGTCCCTGACGATGCCCCGCGGTATCCCGCTCGAGCGGACTCTCGCTGCGGTTGAACAGCTGCAAGCCGCCGCTGACCAAATGAAAGAGGAGATCGATGCAGAGACCGCGGGACCTTCGATCTTTGTTCATAGCTTCGCGTCGATCGGCGAGCATATCGCGCGCTCCGGCCCCAGTAGCGGCGGGGCCGTCGGGGGCAGCCATCTCGCGGAGATCGGCATCGAGCTCACCTCAGGCATCGACCGAGAGCTCTCCACGGAGGATGTGCTCGCGCGTTGGCGCGAGCTGACCGGGCCCGTCCCTGATGCGGTCGAGATGGCATTCTCCTCCGATGCCTTCGGCGCGGGCGAACCCGTCAATATCGAACTTTTCGGAGGCGAAGATCTGGACGAGGTCACCCGAGCCGCCGCGACCCTGAAGCAACATCTCGCGAATTTCGCGGGCGTCTTCGACATCGCCGATTCGTTCCGACTCGGGAAGCAAGAGGTCAAGCTTTCGGTCAAGGACAGCGCCCTGCCCCTGGGCCTCACCCAAAACGATCTCGCTCGCCAAGTCCGCCAAGCGTTCTACGGGGAAGAAGCCCAGCGCGTGCAGCGCGGGCGTGACGATGTCCGGGTGATGGTTCGCTACCCCGAGGCAGAGCGACGCTCTCTCGGCGCCCTCGAAGAAATGCGCATCCGCACCCAAGACGGAATCGAGGTCCCCTTTGCGGCCGTCGCCCAAGCGCAGTTCGGCCGCGGCTTTGCTTCGATCAACCGGATCGATCGGACCCGCGTCGTGACGGTCACCGCCGATGTCGACCGGTCGCAGACCACACCCGAAGTGGTCATCGGCCAATTTGAAGCGTGGCTCCCGGAGTTCAAAAAGCTCTATCCGACGATCAACTATCGCTACGGCGGCGAGCAACGAGAACAGGCCGACGCCGCTTCGGGTCTCTTCGGCGGCGTGCAGCTCGCGCTCGTCCTGATTTTCGTCCTCCTCGCGATCCCGCTTCGCTCCTACGGGCAGCCGCTGATCATCATGAGCGTGATTCCCTTCGGCATGGTGGGGGCCGTCCTTGGACATATGCTGCTGAACTGGGACGTCGTGTTCTTTTCCATTCTCGGGATGATCGCGCTCTCGGGCGTAGTCGTGAATTCTTCGCTGGTGATGGTGCATGCGATCAACCGATACCGTGAGGAAGGCCTCGCTCTCGGCGATGCCGTCCGCCGGTCGGCCATTTCGCGCTTCCGCCCCATCGTGCTCACCACCGCGACCACCTTCATCGGATTGATGCCCTTAATGAGCGAGGCTGCAGTCCCCGCCGTGCCCTTGATCCCGATGGCGATCTCCCTGGCTTTCGGGGTGCTTTACGCTTCCATCATGACCCTGTTCCTCGTCCCCCTCGGCTACTTGATCCTGGAAGATCTCTCGAACGGTATGCACGGACTGAAAACCCGCCTCCGGGAGCGCTCAGAGGGTTCAAAACTCGCGCCGACGCCTCCCCGAGCCACGCTGAGGGAAGAAAGTTCTGGGCTCGAATGAGAGCCGATCGACGGTGGCTTGACCGAATGCCGCTCTGCTACGCTTTCGAGGTTCCCGAAATGAAGAGGATTTCCATCATGAGCCCGAATCGATTCTTTGCCGGAATGGCTGCCTGCCTGATCTTGATGAGCGCCGCACCTTCAGCGGCTTGGGAATGGGAAGGCTCTGAAGCGGAACGCATTACGGCGACTGGACTGGATGCAGCCTTCGTTCGGCCGCTCGCCGCGATTCGCGTCGTGATGGGCGCGATGTTCTTTCTGCCCGCCTCCGTCTTGGCATCCCCGTCTGGACGAGAAGGAATCACGGGCGCCTACGATATTTTCCTTGCGGAGCCCATGGAGTACGTCTTCAAGCGCGAGCTCGGCGAGTTCTAGTCTCTCAGACCTCTCAGACCTCTACGGCCCCCTCCTCCGATCGCGGGAGGCTAAGCGTCGCGAGCCCGAGTCGCCCGCGCGAAGAGAGCCACGACCCCGAGCGCAACGGCTACGGTTAGGTACCCCGTTCCGGCGAAACTAAGGTTCAGACGTTCCACTCCGAGCCCGATCAGCATCGCAATTCCGACGCCGACGAGCGCTTCTCCCGCCACGATTCCGGACGCGAAGAGCACGCCCCGCGAAGAGCCCTCGCTGACTTCGCCGCGCCGTCGGCCGAACCATTCGATGAGTCCGCCGACAAGGATCGGGACCGACAAGCCGAAGGGCAGGTAGAGCCCCACCGCGACCGGCATGAGGTGAAGCCGAAAGCGAGCACCCGCGCGTTCAAGCAATGCATCGACTGCTAAGACCGCGACGCCCAGAGCGGCTCCGACGGCAACCAGCCCCCAAGGCAAGGGCTCGTCCCCAAAGAAGCCCCGTGCCAGACTCGCGAAAAGGCTTGCCTGGGGCGCGGCCAGTTCACGCGAACCAATCCCGTAGGCGTCATGAAGCAGTTGGAGCACAGGCGCCATCACGAGCGCCGCGACCACAACCCCGGCCAGCTGCATACGCTGCTGCACCCAAGGCGTCGCACCGACCAGGGCGCCCGTCTTGAGATCGTTGCACACATCCCCCGCCGTGCAGGCCGCGCAACAAACAATCGCCGCAACCCCGAGCGTTGCGACCATCCCCTGAACTCCCGTATAGCCAAAGAGCCAGAGAAGCCCGCCGGTCATCAGCACCGCAGTGATCGTCATCCCCGAGACCGGACTATTGCTATTCCCAACCAGGCCGACGATATAGCTCGCAACGCCCACAAAGAAGAACGACGCCACGACCATGATCAGCGTGGCCAAGAGCGCCACCCCGGGATCCTGGGTAAAACGCCAATAGAGCGTGGCCACGATGCACACCGCGAGCACTGAGAAGAACGCAATCTGCCCCGGCGCCAAATCGAGGCGCGGCCCCTCCGCCGCGTCGGCACGCCAGCCCTTCTTGAGTTCCTGCAGCGCCCGAGCAAGCCCGCCGCGCACGTGAAAGAGAGCCGCGAGGCCGCCCACGGCCATGGCGCCGACCCCGACATAGCGAATTCCAGAAGACCAAAGCGTCCAGGCCCGCTCTGTACCCGCCCCTTCGAAGCCACCCGAGACGGCCTCAACCAGCACAGGCGTATCCGTCGCAAAGGTCCCCACCAGTTCAGGCGCCAAAGGCAGAAGAACCAACCAGCCGAGGAAGCCCCCCAGAAAGATCTGCGCGGCCACTTCGAGCCGCACGATATATCCCACCGCAAGCAGCGCCGGTGAGATATCCGCCCCGAAATACAGCGGCCGAACGCCACCCAGCGTCACCGCATTTTCGACCGCGCTCTGCAGAACCCCCAAGAAACCAATCAGGAGCTTAACGACGGCACCTAAGATGCCGCCCTGCACGACGGCGCGTGCCGACTCCGCCCCTTCCTCGGAATCCGCGTCGACCATCCCGGCTTCCAGCACAGAGGCACAGGCCACTCCTTCGGGATACGGCAGTTCGGGACTCTCTTCGATGAAGACCTGGCGCATCGGAATCATGAACAAGACGCCGAGCCAGCCCCCCGCAATCGCGATGAAGGTCGTGGCCCAAAAATCAAAGCTCTGCCAAACGCCGATCAATACCAGCGCGGGCACCGTAAACAGGATCCCCGCCGCCAGGGACTCCCCCGCCGAGGCCGCAGTCTGCACCTGGTTCGCTTCGAGGACGCTGCCCCCGCGGAAAACCCGCCGCAGCAGGAGCATCGCGACCACCGCCGCCGGAATCGAAGCCGAAACCGTCATCCCCACCTTTAGGCCAAGGTAAACGTTCGCGGCCCCAAGCACCGCCGCGAGGACGAGCCCCATGACGATTGCCCGGACGGTTGCCTCTCCGGAGCCGGTTGGCCGACTGCTGATCTCTGCTGACATATCACCCCCGAGGACAAGTGAACCGCCGTGCCGAGCAGGATGCAAGCGCATGCTAGATTATCGCGGCGGCTTCCCGCGCGCGGCCGCCCCAGACAAGCCCCCTGCACGTCCGCCCGAGGAGAGCACGATGGCCAAAGCATCCACTACGACCGCCGCCGATATGCCCTGGTCCGTTCGAGGTGAACTCCCCCTCGTCTTTGAACCTCGAAGCGATGCGCCCGAAGCGAAGTCCATCGACGCGCTCGCTCAAGGTCTTGAGAAGCATGCCGATTGGGTGCGCGACCGTTTGGTCGAGCACGGAGCATTTCGCTTCCGCGGCTTCGACGCAGAAAAACCAGAGGATTTCGAACGCATCGCCCGGGTGGTCTCCCCTGCCCTCGGCAACGACTACATGGGCACCTCGCCCCGCGGTGCGCTGACCGATTATGTCTTCAACGCGAGTGAGCTCCCCGACTATTTCCCGATCCCGCAGCATTGCGAGATGAGTTTCTGCGCGGAGCCCCCCACCCATCTCTTCTTCTACTGCATGGACGAACCCGCTCCCGACAGTGGCGAGACACCGCTCTGTGATTTCCGAAAGGTCTGGCGCGATCTCGACGCAGGGGTGCGCGATCGATTTATCGAAGGGGGAATCCGCATCGTGCGCAATTACGCGAGCCCCCATGAAGATGCCGACGCGGAAGCGAATCCGAACCAGCTGAAGAGCTGGCCTGAGATCTTCAACACCACAGACCGCGCGGAAGTCGAAGCCCAATGTCGCGCCGAAGGCTTTACCCCCGAATGGTCTGAAGGCGATGCCCTCAAGCTCGTGAGCACGCAACCCGTTTCAAAAGACCATCCGATCAGCGGCGAAACCGCTTGGTATAACCACATCACCACGTTCCACCTCACGACCGCGCTCAGCGAGTACAAACGGATCGCCGCCTACCGCCCCACCGAACGCCATCAAGGACTCGTCCAGATCGCGACCACGCTCGAGGAGCGCCTGCGGCAGCAGCCCGGCGAAGCCCAGGCCATGCATTCGACGCGCCTCGACGGCTCGGAATTCCCTCCTGAAGACCTCGAGCATGTCCGGGATGTGGTGTGGCAGAACCTGGTCGTCGAGTCGTGGAAGAAGGGCGATATCCTCGCCATCGATAATGCCTCGGTCTCTCACGGGCGCCTGCCCTACGAAGGCGATCGGCGGATCGTCGTCTGCTGGTCCTGATGCCGCAGCCGCTAGCGACCGCGCTTGCTGCTGTCCTGCGTAACCCCTGCCTCCGTCTCGTTTCCGAGGCGATCGGCAATGCCCCGCCAAGCCCCCGTACGCCTGACCGAGGCCTCCCGAGCCCCATGACCGCGTTCCATAAGCTGAGCAATTTAGGCAACTTAGGGTAAGATTCCTCGAAATAGCCCGACCCAAGCTCATGCGGTCTGGCACGTACAGAACGCTCGCCTGAGCCGCCTAGGCCGCCTAAGGCAGGCGTCGACGCACAGCACCAGAGCGTCTCCGCTCGATCCTCATCTCAGAAATTCCAGGACCTCATGATGAACAGCGAAATGAAAATCACCGGCCTCTCGGGCGCGCTTGGCGCCGAGATTCGCGGGCTCGACCTCTCCCGCCCTCTCTCCGGGAATGAACGCGAGGGCCTGCTTGAGGCTTTTCATCGCTACGGCGTGCTCTGCATTCGGGATCAAAAGCTCACGCGCGATGCCCAGGTCGCCTTCGCCAAGATTTTCGGAACGCCGGACGTCCACCCCATCGCCAAAGGCATGGAGGAACACCCCGAGGTCATCCGCGTTCTCAAGCCCGCAGGCGAACAGGCCTTCTTCGGAACCTCATGGCATACGGACAACAGCTTCTTCGAAAAGCCGAGCTCAATTACGGTCCTCTACGGCGAGGTGATCCCGAAGGTCGGCGGAGATACGGTCTACGCGTCGATGGAGCGGGCCTGGGAAATGCTCTCCCCACCGCTGCGCGATTTTCTTGCGCCCATGAGCGCCGTGCATAGCGCCCGCGAAGCATTCGACCCGCGAACGACCGGCGACGCGAAGTACAAGGGCGAAGCCGCGATCCAGTACGTGTACAGCGATGCGATTTACGAGGAGACTGTTCATCCCGTGATGCGAACGCATCCGGTGACGGGACGAAAGAGTCTCTACGTGAACCCGATGTTCACGCAGCAGATCGTCGGCCTCTCCAAGCCCGAGAGCGACGGCCTGCTTGCCATGCTCTACGACGTCTCCACGCGGCCCGAATTTACCTGCCGCGTGCGCTGGGAACCCGGAACCGTCACGGTGTGGGATAACCGCT
Source organism: Myxococcota bacterium (assembly GCA_045106235.1). Taxonomy (GTDB): domain Bacteria; phylum Myxococcota_A; class UBA9160; order UBA9160; family UBA4427; genus UBA4427. The sequence continues at coordinate 78,043 of JBGCEJ010000041.1, read as the reverse complement.
GGCTCCAGCACTACGCCATCGACGACTACGCCGACGCCGAGCGCCTCATGTACCGCGTCACGATCGAAGGCGAACGCCCGGCCTAACGACCGGCCTAAAGACCGGCCTAAAGACCGGACTAGGGGCCGGACTAAGGATCGGACTAAGGACCTTCTGCGGCGATCGCGACTTCTTTCACGCCGGCGGCCTTGGCCGCGTCCATCACCGCAACGAGCAGATGGTTCTGCGATTTCTGGTCCGCCTGAACGACGATCGCGCCCTGGGGATTCTCGCCGTGAAGGCGTTCGATATTGGTCCGCAGGTCACGGGGATCGACCTGACGTCGGTCAATCCAGATCTGTCCGTTCTCCGTGATCGCGACGAGGATATTGCCCTTGTCCTTGGCGATCGCCGTCTGCGCCGGGGGACGAATCACGTCCACGCCCGCTTCCTTCACAAACGAAGCCGTCACGATAAAGAAGATCAGCATGATGAAGACGACGTCCAGCATGGGCGTCATGTTCACTTCACTCTGCGGTTGCTCGCGTGATCGTTTGCCGCGCATCGGGGGCTGCTCCTCGTGAGGTTGGGTCCGGAATAATCAATGTGAGACCCTAGAAGGAGCGACCGCTTCGGGCAAGGCATCACCCCAGATTGGACCTCAGAAGGCCCTATTTTCGCTTCTGAGGGATCGAGAGTTGCCGTTCTCGCCGTAAGAGCCCCCTGAGGCGGGGGCTGAATTGGCCTTCCCTTCTCTCCCCCTCCACGCGCTTCGAAGATCCGAAGGCCCCGGAGCTAACGCGCGCTCGTCGTTGCGGCGGCTCGCACGAAGATCGGCGACGACCAAGCATGTTCTTCATTCGGCGAAAGACAATCGTCATCCGCCTCCGTGCGGTCATCGCCGTAACACGGATTCACTTCGATGCATTCGCCCTCGGCATCCCGAGTACATCGAAAGCCCCCCGCGTTCACCGCCGGCGTCGGCTCCTGAATCGCCCGCGCGTAATAGATGACCTCTCGCCCAGAAGTCCCCGCGTCCGTTAAGAAATCCGGATCTTCAAATGAAGCTGTGCAGCCCTCTCCCTGGTCGTCGCAGGGAAAGACGCGCCAAGGGTCCTCGACAAGGGTCTCGATGGGCTCTTCGGCCCGGGTCTGCGTCTGGATGCGCACCACTTCAAGCCGGTTGATGGCGCGCCGCTGATCGCTCGGGTGATAACACTCCCCGAGACAAATCCGCTCGATTCGCTCCGGCGTCAGCGCCCCATCGACGAAATCGGGACAGCCCGGAAGTTGCTCGAAGGCCCCTGCCGCCGAGACGCGGAGAATCGGAGCAGCAGCCTGCCCGGCCACAACCGTCCCCATAGGCCGCTCGCCACCGGGCGCATTCAAAAGGTCAAACCAAAGCAGAATCCGGTCGCCCGAAGTCGCATAGACCTCGCGCTCGGTCAGTGCCTCCCAGATCGATTCGCGTCGGCGCGATTCCGCATGGACCGCCGCGAGGCCTCCCGTCATCAAGAAAGAAGCCCCGCGCTCCATATCTCGACGCGATGCCAAGGGAACTTCGTTCACGTTCATCGCCCGCGCACGCGCAACGGGTTCGGAATCATCGCCCTGCAGGCGCTGCATCATGCCCGAACGCCGGAGCGCCTCGGTATTTTCAAGCCGCGCGAACTCTTTGAAGCCGTTCCCAGCACGCGCATCATGGGTATCGCTCGCGCCGATCAGGCCGAACCGAAAAGCCTGCTCCCGCCCTTCCCCTGATGCTCCGTCCTCCGAAATCCCGGCGGCGCTCGTCGCGGGGTCCCCGCCCGCATCCGGGTCACCATCAGAGAAACGGCGAAGCGCCAAGGCGGACTGCACGGAACCGCCCGGGCGATGCGTAAAGGCCGGATTGAAACAATCGCGACATTGATCGCAGTCGAGCCAATCGTCTACGTCCGCTCCGGGCACCGTGAGGTGCGCCGCGGCGCCCGCCGCGAGATAGATCTCACGCGCTTCGACTTCACGGGCCTCGCAATCCGGCGATGATTCAGACTCGCATCGCTCCCGGATAATCTCTCCCGCGCGCCAACAACACGGCAAATAATCCGCGGTGGGCGCAGGACAGACAAGCGCGTCCTCCCCTTGTGCGAAGGCGCCGGGCCAGTTGCGGTAGGGCTCCGCGGAACCATGCCCCGAATAGACTTCGAAGAGCAGCTGTCGGTTCGGGTCATGCTGCCCAGACTCAAGCTCACGCGCGAGCGAGAAGCCACGCGGCGTCATCAGGCCCCAGCTGGTGCCGTGCGGAATCACGATCGAAGGCATTCCCCAAGCGTCAAGTTTCTCATGCAACACGCGGGGATGATCGGCGACTTCATGACAATCCAGCGGCAACTCTCTCGGGTCGACGCCCGCCGGACAATTCGAGACCGAACTCACCTCTTCGGCGTAGACCGCGTAGTCGGCGTAGAGCTGACGGTCCGAAAAATCCATGACCGAGAGCATCATCCGCGCCGCAGGCGGGATCACCGCCACTCGGAATTCCGGCCGCGGTGCTGCGATCGGTCGCGCCGGCACTTTATCCCGCTCCGTCTCGAGCAAGATCACATTTTTATGTCCGTAATGCGTCTCCGGCGTCGCGCCCACTTGAGACCACTCCCAACCCAGGAACGCGACGGAGTCAGGATCGTTCGGATCTCCCGCGCGAGCGTTGCATTCCTGAATGGAGTCGATCGTTTCGCTCCAATGCTGCGGACTAATCCCTTCGGCGTGATCGTTAATGCTCCAGAAATCGAGGTCAGCGCAGATCCGTGCAAAATCACACGCGTCCGCCGGCGGATGCATCCCCGACCCACCCATCAGCGGCAGGCTGGTCATGAACGCATCCGGCGAAAACGTCGTATGCACATGCAGATCCCCAAAGAGAATCTGCTTGCGATCGCCGACCCCGCCGCGCGCGCGCGCTTCAACCTGCCGCGTTGCACGGGCCGAAACAATCGAGTCTGGAATCGCAACGTCCGCCGACTCGCCCGGCCCTTGATGCTCGCCCTGACAGCCCGCAACCAACATCGCCCCGACGAGCAGAGCCAGTCGAGCCAGGCTCTGAGAACGCATCCAGAAAGCTCCCTTCTTCACGGCCGCATCGCCGATGCGGAACCCGCAGCGGTCACGAGCGCGGCTTCGGCTTCAACCTCGGGCTCCACAGAACTCGCCGCCTGCGCCTTCCGCGCCGACTCGGGCTGGTACCAGATCGGAGAGGTCCAGGCGCGTTCCTGAACGATGGGCACATGCCGCTCGGAGCAGCAGCCCTCAAAGCCTTCCGTAATCGTCTCAGGCTCATCGCATTTCACCCCCGCATCAACGCAGAGATGTTGGCTCCAGCGACAGGTCGGATTCTCGAGGACCCGGGCATAGTAAAAGGCGTTCTGCTCGGGCTCGAAATCGCGGTCGCGCCAAACCGAACAAAGCTGGCGTGCGCCCGCCCCCTTCGGTTCGCATGTGTCGAGGTCGACCTTCGCGCGGTTCTTCCCCCCAGCCACGTTCACCACCTTCTCCCGCGTCTTGCCGTCTTCAACCCATCCCTTCACGATCTGAATGCGCTGGAGCGGAGTGCCGGGTGACGCATCACTGCCCGGATCTTGCAGCGCCCAAATTGCAAAGGTCGGATCCCGGTCCCCCTCGTCGCGCGTGGGGAGATCGCTTCCCATCGGAACACCATCGGCGTAGCCCCGCTTCGCGAAATCCGAGGCCTCACACATCGAAGGATCGAAGTCCCAGCCGCCGAAGAAACGGACAACCGGCCGGGTGCCACTCGTGCCGTAGACCTCGCGTCGCTGCATCGCGGCAAAAATCGAGTCGCGACTATTCTCCTCAGCCCATGCCACCGCGAGACCGCCCGGGTTGAACTCCAGGTCGTCGGGCAGCCCGATCGTCGTTCGCGCCCCTGCCCCGCCATGCCCCTTCGGTTCATCTTCCGCGACGAGACCCGGCGTCCCGAGATGAGAATCCGTACTCGCCAGGATCCCGAATTTCAGGGGATTCACACCGAGCTCCGATTCGAGCGCGACGCCCTTCTTCAGCGCCTCACGCACCATGCCCCGCGGATCCGGAGCGAGGCTCGCGTTCGGATTATCCTCAGCCAAAATCGCCGTCAGCCCTTCGTCTGCCACCCGGCCAACGCCCGCAAAACTATTGTACGGGAGCTTCTCGAAACCACAGAACTCGTCTTTTGAATTCCGGCCCGGCAAGCATTCCGACTCGCCCTTATGCTGCATGATCTCGACCAGGGGCTCCCATCTTTGACGAAGCTCCGCTTCTCGAGCATCGACGGCCAGATCGATGTCCCCCGACTTCGCAAGCTTCGCTGAAGCGAACATCAAGCCCGGACCGCTGAGGTTGCTGTTATGCGGAATCGTCAGCGCGTTACAGCCCTCAACCCCTTCCACGCATTCCTTCTGCAGGACTTTCCAGAGATCGAAGGCGGAGGGCGTATCGGTCCAACTCGGAGGTAGATCGGGAACGTCGGCGTTCTGAAAAATCACGTTGCGATGCAGATTTTCTCCGTTGCCCACGGTCGCTGTCCATTCGTAGCCGACGAAGCTGGTGAAGGAACATTCGCTCGTTCGGTCGTAGGCCTCTTCCGCGGCGGCCTGAATATCTTGCCAAACCAGCCGCGACTGATCCGCGCAGAGTTCACCGTTCGGACCGCAAAACTGAAAGCGGGTCTTCTGCATCATGTTCCGTACGGCGAAGAGCTGGAACGTCGAAGCGGGAAAGGCGCGATAGATCCAGCAGAAATCGGAATCGAAGGACGGCGTTCCGGGGACGGAACACATCCGGATCTCGCCGAGCAATTCCGCATGGTCCGAAAGCACAGTGAAGTCCAGGGGGCGGCGAAGCTGTGCCGTGCGTCCAGCCTTCCCTTCCGCGTCGTAGGGCTGAAGGCCGATCCGCTCGCCCTTCGCGAAACGATAGGCGTCGCGGGGTGTATTCCGCGTGTCCTGGCCGTTTGCATCAAAGGAATAGACGGTATGGACGTGGGTATCGCCAAAGAACGGCTGACGGAGGGGCGTGAATTGCCGGCACTCTTCTCGCGTCTCGCTGTAGTCGCGGCCTTCGCCCGGCGCCACATCCGACGCGGCAGCGGAAGCGGGAGAAGCCACGGCAAGAGAAGCCGCCGCAGAAACCATCAAGATCGCGCGTAAAAGTCCAGTTCTTCGCATTCCGTTTTCCATATCAGCCTCGGTAATATTCGGAAACGAAGGTCACTTCAATCGCCGAGTGATCTAAGAAACGAGCGCAGCTCTCCATCATCGTCTCGAAGTTCTTTTGATACTCCGCCTGATCTTTCGCGTCATAGAAGACATGCTGATCGGTCAGCGCGCCCATAGGAAACGACTCCTCCACGAAGGCGGTCCACTGATCCGGGGCATCCGGCGTGAGCGCTCGGAAGATCTCGTTCCGCACGTAGCCAAACGTCGACTGCGTCTCGATCGCAACCTGTTTGTGATCGTGATGCCAGATCGAGATAAATTCTTCCTGGCTGATATCGGCGCGCTTCGTGACGCAGGAGATCTGCTTCATCCCCTCGGTCCGCTTCCCCAGCGGCATCTCATGGATCATCGGCCGAGATTCCACCACGAGGTAGCCCGCCAAACCCTGAACCTGAGCGGCAAGCGCTTCCTCGCTCGGGCCGCGATCCCCGGCATCTTCAAGCCAGAAGGAAACCATCGCGCGAATCGGCGGATTCACCTGCCGAACGGGATTGCCTTCGGCGACATCCGAGTCCGTCGCGAAGACCGTCACATCTTTCGCGCCCGAAGCCTGCATCGTCGGCACGGCCTGTTCACACAGCGCGTCGCGGAGGGCGTCTCCGTCCGCATCTGCAGAGTCGAAGAGTAGATAGAAGAGCTTCTGCACGGGCGTTTCTCCTCTCGCGGAATACGCCGCGATCAGTCGAGAAGATGCCATGCCCCCAAGCCGAGAGAAAGATGCTTTTCGGGCGCCTACTCGCCGCCAGGGCTCGGAGCGTCGGCGATCGGTCGCGTGTAGAACTGCCGCACCCATTTCCGATAGTCCGCAAGATAGGTATCCGCCTCACACAGGACGGGCCGGCCGCGGTGGACCTTGTGCTTCCAAATCGGAAAATCGTCGCTTACGCCCTTCTTCAGGTTCGTCATGATTTCCTCCCCCACCATGTCCACGCAATTCTTCGTCGCTGTCAGGAGCCAGCGTGAATGGACCCGGTGTTCATCAATCGGTGTGGTCGCTGCGAAGAGGAGTGAACCCGCTTCGGGAATCCCCGTCGTCCAGATCGCATTGAGCCCCAGGCCCCAGGAATCACGAACAAGGGAAGTCTTGAACGTGCCCCACTCGGTCTCGCGCTCAGAATGGCTCACGATCTGATAGTGGCGACCGTCCTCGGAGAAATGAATCTCCGATTCCGGCTCCTCCGCCATCCCGTGCACGAACTGAAAATGCACCGGATCGTTATTGTTCTCGTGAGTCTCCTGGATATGCGCTTCGATTTCCATCTCGAAGAAATTCGGTTCGGACCAATCCGCATGACCGATTTCGGAAAGCTCCGGGAAATCCCATTCGGGCGCCGCCTCTTCCGAGTGATACCAGACCCAGATCAGACCGTTCTTTTCCTGAACATCCCAGGACCGCAACTTCGCCTGAGCCGGGATCCGTTCGCAGTACGGGATATGAGTACAGCTCCCGCTCGTGCCGTCGAATTGCCAAGCGTGAAAGGGACATCGAATCGTCTCCCCCATCACGCGACCGCCATGCCCAAGATGCGCGCCCAGATGAGGACAGAACGGGTCGAGGACCTTGGCTGCGCCCGAGCGGGTTCTGAACAACACCATTTCATGGCCGAAATACTCGATTGGCTTCACTTCCCCCTCGCGCAGCTCATGGCTAAAGCTCACAGCGAACCAGCCGTTTGGAATCGGAAGAGCGTCGTCTTCGAGTTTTCGAATTGCCATGATGTTATGCCTTTCTAATTCAGCGTTCGAAGCGTAAGCCCGAGGGACAGCGCGAGGTCGCAGAGCCGCGCCGCCTCCGTTCCCACCGCTCGCCCGACGATACGTCAGGCTTTCAGAGGCGAGCAAGACGTCTAAACCCCCTCTATTTTCGAGTGGCGCGCGGGCCCAAGGCCCCTCAAACTGGACCCTCAGCCGAAACTCAGGAGAGGATCCAATCATGCCCGAACCCGCCCCCGTCGCCCTCGTGACCGGAGCCAGCCGAGGAATCGGCAAGGCCGGTGCGATCGCACTCGCAGAGGCGGGTTACGATGTCGTCGTTACCGCCCGCACCCTCCACGCCGGCCAGACCCACGACTACGGATCCTCCGTTGCCGCCTCGGGCACGCAAACAGCCCTTCCCGGCAGCGTTGAAGAAACCGCAGCCGAAGTGGAGAAGCGGGGTCGCCACGCCCTCCCCCTCGCCCTTGATCTACTGAAGCGCGAGACCCTCGACGCGGCGGTCGACGAGACCCTTTCGCAATGGGGCCGAATCGACGTGCTCTACAATAACGGCATCTACCAAGGCGCCGGCATTATGGATCCTTTCATGGAGGTGCCGGAAGACAAGTTTCGCCTGGTTTTCGAAGGCAACGTATTCGGCCAGCTCCATATCACGCGTCGTGTTCTGACCCATATGATCGAGCGCGGCTCCGGCACCGTCGTCAACATGACCTCGAACGCGGGACAATTCGAACCGAAGTCGAAACCCAATGAGGGCGGCTGGGGCTTTGCATACGGTGCGTCGAAAAGCGCCTTTCATCGGATGGCCGGCTTCATTCATCTCGAACATCACGACCAGGGCATCTGCGCTTATAATATCGACCCCGGATACGTGCCCACCGAAGCCCAGCTCGCTCTGATGGGTAAAGACAATCCCATCTATCAGCAGCAGATCGCCCACGGCGCGCCACCGGAAGTCCCGGCTCAAACTCTGATCTGGATCCTCACGACCGAAGAGGGACGCGCGCGCAGCGGCGAGACCTTTCACGCCCCAAGCTTCGCGAAAAAGAACAAGCTTGTTCCCGGCTGGCCCCCGCCCCGAAAGGAAGGCTGAGGCACGTTATGGAATTGTTGAAAGACAAGGTCGCGATCGTCACCGGCGCGGGTCGCGGAATTGGTCGGGAAACCGCGCTCATTTTTGCGCGTGAAGGCGCGCGGGTTTGCGCTGCAGACTGGGACGGCGAGACCGCCGAAGAAACGAGCGCGCTGATTGCCGCCGAGGGTTTTGAAGCCACCTTCACGCGAACGGATGTCTCCGACGAAGAAAGCGTTGCGCAGATGGTGGCGGAAACGGTCAAACGATTCGGAAAGCTCGATTGCGTTTCCAACAACGCCGCCTTGGGCGCCGGCTTCCACCCCACCCACGAGCTGGATCAGAAGCGCTGGGACCAATGCCTTTCCGTAACACTCACGGGCGTATGGCTCTGCATGAAACATGAGATTCCGGCGATGCTTGAAAGCGGCGGCGGCTCGATCGTGAACATCTCGTCTCTTTCGGGGATCAAGGGCCAAGTTCGGCAGGCAGCCTACGCAGCCGCAAAAGGCGGCGTGATTGCGCTCACCAAGACCGCGGCCGCCGAATACGCGCAGCGCGGGATCCGGGTAAATTCCGTCGCCCCCGGTGGCATCACGACACCCGGCATCGAGACCTATTTCAAAGATAATCCCGACATCAAGGACGCCACAATCGGCGTCCACGCGATGAGGCGCCTCGGCCAGCCACACGAAATCGCGGATGCAGCCGTCTATCTTTGTTCGGATCGCTCAAGCTTCATTACCGGAGAGATCATTGCGGTCGATGGCGGTATCAGAGTCAACGCACATGACGCCTAATATTCTGCGCTGATCAATTCCAAGAGCGCAGCCCTCTCTTCTCTCTTCATTCGCTCAGAATCCACCAAGGAGCTCTCTCTCATGTCCGACCCCGTCCTGCTCGTCGAACGCGAAGACGCAACGGCCCTCGTCACCCTCAACCGTCCCGATCAGATGAATGCGCTGAACGCTGAAATTCGCGTTGCGCTCGGGGAGACCCTTGCTGCGCTTGAAGCCGATCCCGCCGTGCGTGCCGTCGTCTTGACCGGCGCCGGGCGGGCTTTCTGTGCGGGGATGGACCTGAAGGAAATCGGCGGTGGAGGCGACGGCGAGACGGGCTACGACCTAAGCGTGAAGGGACAAGACGAAATGCGCGCGGGGTTCGAGAACTTCTCGGGCCCGGTGATCGCGGCTGTGAATGGCGCTGCGGCCACCGCAGGTTTTGAAATGGCCCTGGCCTGCGATTTCATCTTCGTGGCAAGGGGCGCGAAGTTCCTCGACACCCACGCCCGCGTCGGCATCGTCCCGGGTTGGGGACTCAGCCAGCGCCTCCCCCGACTCGTCGGCCTCGCCCGTGCCAAAGAAATCAGCCTCTCGGGAAACGCGGTGACGGCGGAACAGGCGGAAGCCTGGGGACTCGCCAACCGCGTCTGCGAACCGGAAAACCTGATCGCCGAAGCGAAGGCGATCGCCGCCGACATCTGCTCCTGCGTCCCCGGCGTGATGGAACAGGTGAAGACCATGATCGACGAGGGCTACTCCATGCATCTCAATGACGCGATGGCCTACGAGCTTGCTAAAGGCATCGAGTCCTCCAAGCAGATCGACAGCAAAGCCATCGGCGATCGCCGCAAAGACGTCATCGCCCGCGGCCGCAATCAATAAATCCCCCGCCTCGCCCATCGCCTCAAATCGGGCGGAGGCGAGGCGATCGATTAGGAGGCTCTCGTGGCGCTCTCTCCCATTTCAGTCATGCATGTGAACGTGAACTGCTCAGACCTCGACCGCTCTCTCGCGTTCTACCGCGATCAGGTGGGCCTGGCGCCGCAGTCCCATACAAACCCACTCCCCCAGGACGGCGAAGGCTTCGGACTAACGGGCAAAGTCGTCTGGGACGCGCATCTCCTGCACGATGATCGCGGCTACCTGGGCCCCGCCGTCGACTTGCTCGAATGGAAAACCCCGAAACCCGTCGGCCAGCCCCACCCTGAAGCGAACGCCCTCGGCTTCATGCGCCTCTGTCTCACCCATCCTGACCTCACGGCGCTCCACCAAGACCTCGCCCGCGCGGGCGTCACAACACGCAGCGAACCCGTCTCGGTCCCCGTCATCGAAGGTCATGACGTTCGCTTCTTCTGCTGCGCCGATCCCGACGGGACCTGCATCGAATTCGTCGAACGTCCCGGTCCCGTCCGAATGTCCCATATCAACATCAATTGCAGCGACCTCGACGCGTCCTCCGAGTGGTACCAGCGTGTGCTCGGGGTGACGCCCATCGCACCGCGCGCCGAGCCCCCGCCCGCCCCGGGCGAAGGTTTCGGCTTCACCGGCGACTGTCGCTACCGCGCCGATTTCCTGGCCGTCGCGGGCAATCCCGACTCGCTCATCCTCGATCTGCTGGAATGGCAGGACCCGAAACCCGTGGGTTCCCCGCATGTGGAAGCGAACCATCTGGGCCTGTTCCGAATGGCTTTTATGGTCGCGGATGCGGAGGCGAGCTGCGCCGAGCTCGACCGAATGGGCATCGAACACTCGGGTTCTTGCTTCCTCGAGATGGGACCCGATGTCCCCATCGACGGCGGGCTCAACGCCGTCTTCTTCCGCGACCCCGACGGCACATGCCTTGAGCTCATAGAGACCCCCAAGCTCAAGGCGCTCTAGCCCTACCCCCGCCCCCGCCTCGGACCCCGCCCGCGCGCGGGTCTAAAGGCACAACCCAGATCCCGCGTATACTTCGCGTGCGCCTCCAACGCTCGGAGGCAAAGGAGAGAGCCTCGATGGCCAGCAAGCAATATCAAGCGCTGATGAATGCAATTCCGGGCGGCAATGTCGACCACAACGACCCCCTCGAAATCGTCCGCGAAAAGATGCATTCGATTCATCCGACGAGCGCAAGCCCTGGCACGCTCATCGAAGAGATGGATCTCGACGGCATTGAAGCCAAGTCCATCGCCACGCCCGAAAACGCGGAAAGCACACGCTATGTCATGCATGTGCACGGCGGCGCCTTCGTCTCAACCGTGATCGATCACTATCTCGACTACGGTGAACACATGTCGCGGCATATGAACGCGAAGGTGATCTGCTTTCAGTATCGCTGGGCCGACGAAGCGCCCTACCCCGCCGCCATTGAAGACACCCTCACCGCTTACCGGGCGCTGCTGGCGAAAGGAATCCCCGCGGAGCGAATCGCTTTTGCAGGCGATTCCTGCGGCGGAGGAATTGCGCTTGCGGCCATCTGCTCGCTGCGGGATGCGGGTGAGCCGACCCCGGCTTGCCTGGTGGGCCTAACGCCATGGCTCGATGCCAAACAGACCGGGGACGCCGCCGAAAATCCGCGAGGAAAGGACCCCTTCGTCAGCCCCGAATGGATCCGGGCGCGCTTCAAAGACTACGCAGGCGCCTCAGGCAGCCTCGACGACCCCATGATCTCGCCGCTCTATGCAAAGCTGCACGATCTGCCGCCGATGTATCTCAGCGTGGGTCAAGTGGATACGACCTCAGACGACGCAACGCGGCTGGCTGCTCGAGCCGGCCGCGAAGGCGCTTCGGTGATCGTCGACCTGGCGGCCGAAATGGTCCATGGCTACGTCGGACTCTGCGGCGCTTTCCCCGAAGCGACCGAGGCGATGGAACGCGTCGGCAGCTTCGTGAAGCAGCGCATCCCCGACCTCAAGGCCTAACTCTTTCGCGTCGCCCGACCCGCGAGCAAGGCACCCAGACCGAAGACCAGAGCCGCACTCGGCTCGGGCACCGGCGCTGAAACGACCTGATCCTGATTGCCAGCAAGGTCGACGATCACGACCCCACCGCCCGTCACGAAGGGATTCGCGAGGATCTGATCGAAGACGCCTCGCGCACCCGTCGAGAGGCTAGTAGCGTCAACGATCTCGCCCTCGTAGATGCCTTCCCAAATCGCGGCCTGCACGCCCGTGATCGCTTGACGTCGCGTGACGCCTTCGCCGACCAGCGAGTCGATACGCGCTCCGTAGCGATTCATGACATGCCCCGCCCAGGAGAAGTCGCGTGCGGCTTCGCCGACGGGCACAGGCGCATCAAACGCGTCCAACACGTCCCGCACTTCGTACGTCCCAGCCCCGATATAGGTATCGAGGTCAACGCAGTACGAGTTCGTATCTACCGCGCCCCCTTCGAGGCTCACGTTGAACTCTGCGGTCCAAACGTTGCGGCCGCTCTTGAGCTGAATTCGCTCGCCGAGTTCGTAGCCGTGGACGGTGAAGCCGAGGGCCAGAGACGGCGCCGCAAAAAGCAGCGTCAGCGCGGCAGCAAAGAGTCCGGTCAGCGCGGTAGATTTCAAGGTCGTGTGTCGGGTCGTATTCTTTTCCATACCCTGTGACAATGCAGGGCGCGTGCCGAATTCACCCTGCTGAAAACCTCTAAACGGGCTTCCAACGCCCCGCCAGGGGGATACTGGATCGCTTGCAGATGAGCTGCGCTGTGCAGCTTTTTGCGGGGCTTGAGAGCGGGGGCAATCCACTTCCCATCTTGGCGTATTCGCCCCCTCCGCATTGCGCGATGGAAAGGATCTTTAGAAATCCCCGCCTCGTCTCCCGGGCCCACAGCAGCGCTAGATCTCCGGGGCGCGATTCCTAGAACTTCCCTTGCTCGGAGAAATAGTGATGTCCAACCTGATGACCATCCGCGCCGATTGCCACGCCGGCGCCCAGCCCGCAACGTATCGGGAATATCTCCCCTCGAATCTCCGCAGCGCCTTCGACCAATGGCAGGCCGCTTACGAAAAGGAAATGGAAAAGTCGATCCCCGCGCAAACCTCGAAGGCAACCGAGCCTATAACCGCTGGCTCGCGGACCTCTGCAACGAAAATCCCGGCCGGCATGCCGGCGTCGCTCTCGTCACCGTGGAAGACATCGACGTCGCAGTCAAAGACGTGATCGCTGCAATAGAAATGGGACTTTGGGGTGGCATCCTGATTCCCGCCGGCACCGGCGATAATCCCTACTACCACGCCCCGCGCTACAAACCGCTTTGGAGCGTTTGCGAAGAGCTCTCCATGCCCGTCCACACCCATTCCGGATGGTCACCCGACTATGGAGACAGCCCAGCCGCAACCGCGATGTTCGTTTCCGAAGTCTCGTAGTATGCCCATCGCCCCTTCACCTGCTTCCTCTGGGCCGGGGTTTTCGAGCGCCACCCGAACCTCAAGCTGATCATGACCGAGCAAGGCTCGCGCTGGATCCTCGAACGACTACGCGAGTTCGAAAAGAACTTCGATTCCGACATCTTCAAGTATTTCAGCACGGGCCTGACGGCTCGCCCGACTGAGTACTTCCAGCGACAATGCTATTTCGGTGCCTCCATGCTTTCACCGGAAGACGCGGCCCTCCGGCATCAGATCGGCGTCAACAAGCTGATGCGGGGTTCCGACTCTCCGCATATCGAAGGAACCTGGCCCAAAACGATGGAATCGCTTCAAGCCACCTTTGGCCCCATCGAGAGCGAGGCAGAAGTCCGCACGACGCTCGGTGGATCTGCGGCCGAAGTCTTCGGCTTCGACGTCGAACAGATGCAAAAAATTGCGGACCGCGTCGGACCCTCGCTCGCAGAAATCCGCGGCGAGGCTTAAGGGGCGATTGATTAAGGAGCGCTAAGGGAAGGGCCTAAGTGAGACTAAGGCGCTAGGCGCCTTGGCGCTCCAGCAATTTGGCCAGGGAATCCGTCGTGCCGTTCTTCACATACATCTCGGCCTCGGCCGGCACGATCCCCGCACGCGCCATGCGGTCGCCTAACGGCACCATAATGGCGCAGAAACGCATCGTCCCGTAGATCTCCCAGTAGTCGATCGTATCGGCCACGGAGCGTCCGGTCTTCGCTTCCCAAAGCGAAACCATTTCTTCCCGGGTCGGAAAGCCGGGCAACCGAGGAGCGTCCAGGTCGTCGAAGGACTGGCGATCGAACATGACCCACCAGCCAATATCTGCTTCCGGCGGACAGAGCGAGACGGCTTCCCAATCGCAAACCGACGCACATCGGTAGTCCTGCCAAATCATATTTCCGAGGCGGCTATCCCCCCAAGAGAGACCTGCAGGCGCGTCCGGCGCGTTGCGGTCGAGCCAATCGAGGCTCTTCATCAAGACCGGATGGTCCCGCTCGCCAAGCGAGGCCTCCGTCTCGCCTCGGTACAGCTCGAGCTGGTCTGCAAGCGTGGGCGTCCCCTGCCCCTTTCGGTCCAGCCAAGAGAGACCCAGTTCTTTCCAGTCCAACCCCGCGAGCGCAGCCATCGTCTCCACGCCGCTCGTCACCATCCGACTTCGCTCGGCCTCCGTCGCTTCATCGACCAGGAAACCCGCCTGCGAGTAGCGCGGCACATCCGCCGGCACGACCCCCGGAATGAACTCCATCACAAAAAACGGCCGACCGAGCACAGAAGTATCCGACTCGAACGGAAGCAGCGAGGGCATCGGCACCGCTCCGGTCTTTCGGACCGCATCCATAATCCGATGCTGCACCTGGACGGAAAACTCACACTCCGCGGTTTGTTTGGGGAAGAGCGCCGAGCCATCGGGCTCAATCCGCGCGACGAAGCGCTCCGTCTTGGAAATGCCCGCCTCATTCCAGCTGGCGCTAAAGAACACGGTCTCGTTCGAGAAACCCGTGGCCCGCGGCATGTCCACGTCGTGCACCCGAATCCCTTCGGCCTCAGGCTTCTGCCTCTTCATCCATCCGTCGAGGGACTCTCGGTAGACTTCGGGATCAGCGACTGCTTTTTGAGGGGCATCTTCGGCTTCAGACACGTTTTCCTCTCCTTGAGATCCTGCGGAATGGCACTCGACGCTAGCACGCGCGCAGGGCTAGGATGGAGATCCGCGGCGGCCAGCGTGGATCGCTTGTCCCGTGTTTTATTCACCTTCGACTTCTCACTCTCTCTGGCTTCTCACTCTCTCTGGCTTCTCACTCATCTGGGAAATCAGCTCCTGCGGGGTTCTTCACGTGTCGATCTGGCAGCCCGGCCCTCGCCCGTCCTGGGTCCAAGCGTTAAACGAAAACAGCCAGCCCGACTGGATCGAGCTCGACGCCGACCAGCTCGCCGCCGAGGCGAAAGCCAGGACCGGGCTCTCGGATTTCGGGAGCGATGTTTTCTGGGAGCCTTTCCGTATTTTCGTGAGCGCGCTCTGCGAAGAAGCCAAGCTGCATACGGTGGGCCGAATGCTGGTTCGCGACGATCTCTTGAACTCGCTGCAGATTCGCCTTCAGCTCACCGAAGCGCGCAAGCAGACCCCCGAGATCACGCAAGAGAAAGTCGAACAACCGATTTTCATCACAGGCCTCCCCCGCACAGGCACTTCGATCACCCACGAGCTTTTCGCTGCCGACCCTCGCCACCGCGCCCCGCGCCATTGGGAAGTCCGCAGCCCCCACCCTCCGCCGGAGACCGCCACCTACGAGACCGATCCGCGTATCGAACTCGCGGACCGACAAATCCGACTCTGGTGCGACATCGTCCCCGAATACGACACGATGCATGAACTTGGCGGCGCCATTCCCGTCGAGGACGTCCAGCTGATGGCCCATTCATTCGTGAGCGACGAATGGATGGGACGGCACGTCGTCCCGAGTTATGCCGGCTGGTACAATACATGCGACCGCATCCCCGGATTCGAGTTCCACAAACAAATGCTCCAGCAACTGCAGTGGAAATGTCCGGGCGACCGCTGGGTTCTGAAATCGCCCTCCCATATGAGCCAGCTCGAAGCGCTGCTCGCGGTCTATCCTGACGCACGCATCGTCTTCACCCATCGCGATCCTCTCCGCGTCTTGCCTTCCGTCGTGAGCATCCTCTACTCGACGGCCTACGTGCGCTCGGACGAAGTCGATGCTGCCGCCATGGCCGGCTGGTTCACTGGCGAGACCTGCAAGATGCTCCTCGACGGAATGACCGCGCTCCGCGACTCGGGCAAGCTCCCGCCCGAGCAATGCTACGACATGCGCTATGCCGACCTGATGAGTGATCCCACCACGGCTCTCGCGGGCGCCTATCAGCATTTCGAGATCGACTATCCCGAAGCGAGTCGCGCGGCGCAGAAGCACTACATCGAGAATAAGCCCAAGGGCAAGCATGGCGCCCATCGCTACGATTTCGCGGACACGGGACTCGATATCGACGAAGAACGTGAACGTTTTAGAGACTATTACGCCCGCTACGATATTCCGAACGAGGCCTAGCTAAGGCCTTCGCCCAGAGTCCAGCGCGCAAGACGAGGAGCACCATCATGGCCAGCGAAGAAAGCGAAGCACCCGCCGTCGGCGGCAGCGGAAAAAGTGGACAAGTTCTTCGTGATGAACTGCGTGGGCCAGAGCGAACGCCCGAAGAAAACGCGAAGCGACTCTTAAACGGAGAAGCCTGGCGGAATTTTTGCCATGCCCTCGACGCAACTGGCCAACACCTTCTGAATTTCCCCGTCGGCGAGACCGAAACCCCCGGCGAGCTTCAGGCGCAAGGCATCAAATACGCACTCGGACTGATCACGGGCGGCGTATTGCAAGCGCTGCAGCTGAGCGACCCCGACCTGCCCCGCTTCGTCCGCACACCGGATTCAGAATCAAAATGGGGCGCCGAGAACGTCGACAACCAATACCTCTGGTGCCGCGTCGGCCCCCATGCCGAGTACATCGTCTCTGGCAATCGGCAGAACGTCTTCGAGGCGCTGCTCGAAACTAAGGACGGCTATATGCAGCTCGGGGACGACCAAGTCTTCGCCACGACGCTGCTCAGCGAAGTGGAGTGCGAGCCGGATGGCCGCTTCGAGATCCTGCTCTCGTCGAAGCGCCCGAAGGGCCACACGGGGAACTGGATGGAGATGCCGCCGGAAACGCGATATTTCTGCGTCCGGCAGTACTTCGCAGACTGGGAAAATGAACGCCCAGCGAATTTTCAGATCAAGCGCATCGGTGGCGAAGGCGTCGCTCCCCGCCCAATCACGCCGGCGCGGATGGCCGAGCTCCTCGACGAAGCCGGTGGCTGGACTCTGCAAACCGCCCGTTTCTGGCAGGAATGGATCGAGCAACTGCGCCGCGACCACGTGAAGGGCGAAATTCAAAAACCCAAGCCCTTCGTCGGAGGAGCGACGGATATCGTCTACGGGAACGATTGGTGGTCCCTTGCTCCCGACGAGGCGATGATCATCGAAACCGAAATCCCGGACGCACGCTATTGGCAGATCCAACTCTGCGACGTTTGGTTCCGAACGATGGACTGGGCCACTCGGCAGACTGGCCTGAACCATACCCAGGCGCGGGTCGATCCCGATGGCAAGGCGCGTTTCGTCATCGCCCACAAAGACCCGGGTGTGCAGAACTGGATTGATACCAGCGGCCACCCCGAAGGCATGCTCCAATATCGCTGGATCTGGACGAACTCAAAACCCCATCCGTCGGGTCGCATCGTCTCCTTCGATGACGTCCGAGCGAACCTCCCGCCGGACACGCCGAGCTATTCGCCGGCCCAAAGAAGCGACGCCCTCGCTATCCGCCACCGCCATCTCGCGCGCCGCGAACCCGTGACCTAAGCCATGCGCATAGGTATTTTCGTTTCTGAGCCCTGGGGCGACTCAAGCACGATCGAAGAAGTACGCGATCGCGCCCGCCGCACAGAAGAACTCGGCTTCGCATCGGGCTGGGTTCCCTATCTCCCGTGGTCCCTTGACGCCCTCGCCTGCATCCAAGCCGCAGGCGAGGCCACTGAACGACTGGAACTCGGCTCCGCGGTTATCCCCACGTACTTCTCTCATCCCCTCGCTCTTGCCCGCCAGGCCGCGACCGTTCAAGCCGCGGTGGGAAGGCCGATTCATCTCGGGATCGGATGCTCGAATGAGTTCGTCATCGCGATGCACGGCCTGCCCTACGAAAAGCCGGCAAAGCATACGCGCGAGTACCTTGAAATTCTGATGCCGGCGCTCCATGAAGGCGCCCATCCGAAGGGCAAACGGGAGCAAGCCGGGCTCGTTCAGTTTGAGGGCGAGTTCTTCAAAGTCGGCTCGGTCTACGGCGCCCCTGGCACCACGCCCATGGGCAGCGTCCTGGTCGGCGCACTCGGACCCCATATGCTCCGCGTCGCCGGCCAATTTGCCGACGGCACGATTGCCACCTGGAGTAACCCCACCGCTATCAAAAACACGATCGCGCCCGCCGTTCGTGAGGCCGCAGCCAAAGCCGAACGCCCCGCACCTCGGGTCGGAGGTGTGGTCCCGGTCGTCTTGACCGATGACCCCGACGCCGGACGCGCCCATGCGCGAGAGCAGTTCGGCCAGTACGAGATGCTCCCCCGCTATCGGCGCATGATGGATCTCGGCGAGGCCGACACAGTCGCGGACGTTTGCATCGTCGGCAATGCAGAACAAATCGAAGAACAGCTCGATGCCTTCCGCGCGGCGGGCATGACCGATCTCCTTGCGGCCCCCCTCGCCTTCCGTGATGCGGGTTGGGCCGAAATCGCCGAAGCCCTAGCCCCGTTTATCTCGTCTCACTCGGCCTAGCATCCGCATAGAAAAGAGTCTCGCATGAAAGCCTGGCAGACCGTCTCCGTCGGCGACCCCAAAGACGCACTCGTCCTCAATCCCGACGCCCCCGAACCCGAGCCCTATCCGGGCACGGTCCTTCTCGAGGTCCAGGCCGCGGGCGTGGGCTTGCCCGACGTATTGATGTGTAAAGACGCCTACGCGATGACGCCGCAGCGACCTTTCACTCAGGGACAAGAGGTCGTCGGCCGGATCGTAGGTTGGGGCGAAGGCGTCGAGAACCGAAACGTCGGCGACCGCGTGATGGCGGTAACGAGCTTCTTCACCGGTGCCGGAAGCTATGCCGAGAAATGCCTGGCCCTCGACGATTTCTGCCTGCCCGTCCCCGACGAAATGTCCGATGCCGAAGGGGCCGCCTTCCTCATCCCCTTTCATACCGCCTATCTCGGACTCGAAACACGCGCCGCCCTTAAGCCCGACGAAACCCTACTCGTGCTCGGCGGCGCGGGAGGGACCGGCTCTGCTGCGCTGCAGGTCGGCAAGGCCCTGGGCGCAAAGGCGATTGCGGTCGTCGCGGGCCCGGAGAAAGTCGAGTTCTGCAAAAGGCTTGGCGCGGACCTCGTCATCGATCGACGCGAAGCCGATATTGCCGAAGCGGTCATGGCCGAGACGGCGGGCCAAGGCGCAAACGTCATCTACGACCCCGTCGGAGGCGATGCCTTCACTCGCGCCACAAAATGCGTCGCACACGAAGGGCGCATCCTGGCGGTCGGTTTCGCGAGTGGCCAATGGGGCCAGGTCGAGACCGCCCATATGGTCATGCAGAACTATTCGGTGATCGGGGTGATCCCGACGAATTACGGACGCGAATACAAGGAGGCTGCGCAAGAGCGCCTGCTGGCGTGGTACCGCTCGGGCCAGCTCACGGTCGAAATCGACGAACTGGTCCCCTTCGACGCACTCCCGGATGCCCTCGAGCGGCTTGGAAACAACGAAGTGAAGGGAAAGCTCGCCATCGCTGTCTCGGCCGATGCCACCACGCGCTCAGCAAAGGACGCCTAACACAGATGACAAGCGACGAAGCCTCCCCCGATGAACGTCCGGGCCCCTGTGCCGGACTGCGCGTTCTTGACCTCACAAGCGTGGTCTCAGGACCAATGTGCACGCAAGCGCTCGGGGACCTCGGCGCCGACGTGATCAAGCTTGAATCACCGGGCGGAGATCAAACCCGCTATAGCGGCGCGCCTTTCCGTGAGCCGCTCTACTCCGCGATGCATTCGCAAATGAACCGCAATAAGCGATCGCTCGTGGTCGACCTGAAAAGCGACGCCGGGCGTGAACTCATCCTCAAGCTGATTCCGCAATTCGATATCCTGGTTGAGAATTTTCGCCCGGATGTGATGTCTCGCCTGGGGCTCAGCTTTGAGACGCTTTCTGCGCTCCATCCCGGCTTGATCTTCGCTTCGATCAATGGTTTCGGGAGCGAAGGCCCCTACGCGGACCTCCCCGCCTACGACCAACTCATGCAGGGACTCATCGGCATGATGCCGGCGCAAGGCGGCTCAGGCCCACCGACGCCCGTACAAGGGCCCATCGCGGACAAGACCAGTGCCGTCACCGCTGTGAGTGGCATCCTCGCGGCGCTGCTCGCGCGCGAGCGCGACCCGGAGAGCCGGGGACAGCGCGTCGAGATCGCGATGATCGATGCCTACGCGGCCTTCGCCCTGCCCGACCCGATGACGCCCCGTGCCTTCCCCGACCTCCCCGACGAGACCAGCGCGGGAGCGAATATCGCGGACGCGTTTTTCCGCGCCTGGCCCACCGCCGACGGACATGTCGTCGGCTTGATCATCCAGGACCATCAATTTGCTGGCCTCTGCCGCGTCGTCGGGCGCGAGGACCTCACAAAGGATCCGCGCTTTGCCGAAATGGGCACGCGGCTGGGGAACTACGTCGAGCTCGTTGAGGTGCTTGGCCCAGAAGTGGCTCGCTTCACAAGCGAAGACTTCGTTTCGCGGGCGCGGGCGGAGGGTGCGACCTTCGGCCCCGTGAACGATCTGGATGCTTTTTTAGCGGATCCCCACGTCGCCGAACGCGGAACCGTCCGCGAAATCGACGACGCGCGCTTCGGCTCGGTTCGCTATCTCGCACCGCCCTACCGCTTCAGTCGCACCCCTGCCTCCATCGCACGACATGCGCCGCGGCTCGGCGAACACACCGACGTCGTGCTCGGCGAGCTCGGTCTCTCGGCAGAACGCATCGAAGCGCTCAAGAGCGAAGGCGCGATTCGCTAGACCGCTGAGCGCGCCGGCTGGATCGCTCTACTCAAAGCTCTCGTTGGACCGGTCGCGACCGCCCGGACCGCTATAGGCCATCCCGTATCCGGGCGCCTTGCCCTCATGCCAAGCCGGCTCACTGATCCCCGCCATCGCCGCGCGGTACTGCTTCACCAAGGCGTCTTCCGCCGCGTAGTCAAAGGGATCATCCAGCACCATCTCTTCCATCCCGCCGGGTTCCGGCCGATTCTCCGCGAGCCAGCGCGCCGTGCGAGCGAGGCCTTCTCTCGGCGTCACCAGATCCGTGTACCCCAGCTCTTGCTCGAGCTTCGCGATGCTGACGATCCGATGCGTTGTCCAGGGCTGCGCAACGAGGGGGCGAGCAGGCCAGGCGATTTCCCAGGGCATCGAAACGATGTCCCAGGTATGCCCCATCGACTGCGCCACGATCTCGATCATCTGGTGAATGCTGAGGACTTCCTGGTCGCCGGTATTGTAGACCTGCCCCTTCGATTTTTCGGGCTGGTCCACCGCCAGCATCATCGCATGAGCGACGTTCTCGGCGTAGCCGAAATGCGAAAGGCTAAGCCCGCCATCCGCAACAATGATATGCGGCCGCTTGTCCAGGATGCGCCGCACGACGCTCCACTCTCGCGGCGCACCTTGGCGCGCGCCATAAACCCAGGGATACCTGAAATGTGTGGCATCGGGCTGCGCCTCAAAAAGGAACTCCTCGGTTCGCGCGACGCGGTAGCCTTTTTCGTCCTCCGAGGGATCCATCACGCGCGGTCCATCCTCCCGCGTCGGAACCGGAAAGCCCGGCGGATCGAAGAGCGGCGCATTCATGTAGCCGCGGTAGCCCGGGAAGCCCCCCACGGACATGAACCGACCACATCGTCCCGCCATGATCTCGGCGTTCCGGCGCAGACGTCCGTAGGTCACGATGCAAAGATCAAACGTGCGCCCCGCGACCGCCGCTTCGACTTTTTCAGGGTCGTAGGCATCCGTGTGGATATGCTCGATATTGGGAGGAAGCTCCGGCGGTTCATGGCGGCCGCTATGCAAGATCGTCGTTTCGAAGCCGCGCTCAATCAGCCCGTTCAAAACAAAGGGGCCGCTTGGGCCAGTACCACCGATGACCAGGGCGTTCACGTCGCTTGCTCCTCTTCTCAGTTCCGTCTCGTTCCAGCCAAGGCTGCCCCGCTTGTTTCGCGGTGGCGCCCGAGCCACGGCCCACGCCGCTCCCGGAAGCCTAGAAGAAGTCTCGCGCGCTTGCCGGCAGAGTCCCCATCGGCGCCGACGGGCCAAGGATTTCGCCCGAGAGTGGGATAGTCTTCCGGGGTCAGCCTGCCGCTCGCGAAACCTGGAGACGCGCCCCATGCCCCGCAAAGACGATATCCGCATGACCGAAGATGAGATTCGCGCCTACCTGCGCGAAGGCCATACGATGACCCTCGTCACCAATGGGCCCAAGGGCTTCCCGCATGCCGTCGCGATGTTCTACGCCCTTGATGACGACCTCACCATCAAGTTCGCCACCTATGCCTCGAGCCAAAAGGTGAAGAACGCCGAGCGCGACGAGCGCGTTTCCGTCTTGGTCGAAACCGGTACGGCTTACAGCGAACTCCGCGGCGTCATGATCGAAGGCCGCGCCGAAATCACCACCGACCTTCACGAAACCGTCGCCACCATGGTCGAGGCCAACGCCGTGACCGGAAGCCCCCTGCCCGACGTCAGCCAAATCCCCGAAGACGTCAAAGTCAAAATGGCGGGTAAGCGCGTCCTGCTCAAGGTCCGACCCGAGCGCTTCATTTCCTGGGATCACGGCAAGCTCCCCAGCAGCAAAACGCCCGACAGCCTCAAAAATTCGCTCGCCTGATCTCGCCTTCATCCGAGCTCGCCCCAACACCTCCAATACCTCAAATACCTCGAATACCTCCAACGTCTCTAATACCTTCGACGCCCCCGGCGAGTCCCCTTAACTCAGGACGCATTTCCCCATGACTGATATCGAAAAGCTGCTCGCCTACGAAGAGATCAAACAATTGGCGGCACGTTATGCGGTCTTCGCCGATGCCCGCGAAATCGACAAGCTCGTCGACCTGTTCGTGCCCGATGTCCGCGTCGGCCGCGAACGGTCCGGGCACGATGCGCTGCGGGCCGACTTCAATCAGTCCTTTCGGGGCGTCGGGATCACCTTCCTCCATGTCGGAAACCATGTCATCGACCTGCAGGATGACGAAACCGCATCCGGCATCGTCTACACCCGCGGCGAGATCCAAGACGGCGGAATCGACAGCGATCGGTGGATCATTCACGCGATCCAGTACCACGACTCCTATGCAAAACGAGACGGCCGATGGCTCTTCGTTCGCCGAAAACACTTCCTCGTGTATGGCGCAGAAATCGGAGTGAACCCGCTCACGCTGCCAC
Organism: Myxococcota bacterium; assembly: GCA_045106235.1. GTDB lineage: Bacteria > Myxococcota_A > UBA9160 > UBA9160 > UBA4427 > UBA4427. The sequence goes on along the minus strand of JBGCEJ010000041.1, from coordinate 54,823 downwards.
CCGCCAATTGGCCCGCCAGCCAAACGGGACTCGGAAGTCATCCGCACGTTCTTGAAAGCTGGCAGAACTATTGGCAGCTTGGAACGGCAGAAGTAGAAGGCGCCGAATCATGAAGCTCGCTCGGATTCATGGCCCCGGCGACCTCCGCCTCGACGAAGTTCCCGAACCTGAACTTGGCCCCGAGGATGTCATCCTCGAAGTGGGTGCCTGCGGCATTTGTGGCAGCGACGTGGGCTACGCAAAGCTGGGCGGCGTCCAAGCCCCCACCGAAAGCCCCATGCCCATCGGTCATGAACTGGCGGGGACGGTCAAAGAAGTCGGGGCGCAAGTGAGCGGGATTGCCGTCGGCGACCGCGTCGCGCTCAACCCCGGAGCGGCGGGTTTCGGGCTGGGCAACGGCGGTCCCGAAGGCGGCTTCGCCCGACGCCTTCTGATTCGCGGCGCCGCCCAGGGAAAGAGCCTCTTTCCAATCCCCGACGAGATGTCATTCGAAATCGCCGCACTCGCGGAACCCCTCGGCGTGGGCATGCATGCGGTGAATCAGGTGAACGTCGCGCCCGGGGACAAGGTCGTCGTGCTCGGCGGCGGCCCCATCGGGCTCTCTTCCGCCGCGACACTCGTCGACCGCGGCATCGAAGACATCGTCGTCGCCGACCTTTCAGAGAAACGCCTCGAAGTGGCGCGCGCGCTCGGTGTCCCCACCACGATCAACAGCGCCAAGGAAGACCTCTGGACCTCGCTCGGTGAAATCCACGGCCGCCAGAATCACTACGGCGCGCCGGTGGTCGGCTCGACGGTCTTTATCGAAGCAACGGGCTCGGGACCGCTTCTTGAAGAAGTCATCCAACACTGCGCCCCCTCCGCGAGAATTTCCGTTGTCGCTCTCCACAGATCCCCCGTCCCCGTCTCCTTCATGCTTGTGCTCATGAAGCAGATCATGATTCAGGGTTCGATGGAGTATCCCGAGCGTTACGAAGACATGCTCGAGCTGCTCAGCCGCCGCGACCTCAGCCCCATGATCACCCACCGCTTCGGCCTCGACGATTTCCTGGAAGCCTTCGCCATCGCGCAGTCCCCGGACGCCGGCGCGAAGGTCATGATCGAAATGGCGTAAGCCGGAAGATCTCCTTGCGCCTGCTTCGCTCTCCACTCCTGCATTTCATCCTCCTGGGCATCGCGCTCTTCGCTGCATCCCGCAGCTGGAATGCGGGCGGCGATGGGCGCGCCGAGGATTCACATAACACCCAAACGCTTCTGATCGATGTGGGGCGCCAGACCGAACTGCAGAACACATTCTTCGAGCAAATGGGGCGTCCACCCACTGACGGCGAATGGAGAGGGATGCTCGCAGCAGAGCGCGACGAGGAGATCCTCTACCGCGAAGCGCTCGCACGCGGCCTCCTCGAACGGGACGGCGGCGTAAAAACGCGACTCATTCAGAAGATGCTCTTCCTCGAAGGCCGCGCCGACCTCGAGGAGGCGCCCGAACTGCTCGAACGGGCCGTCGCGCTCAAACTCCACGAAGGCGATATCGTCGTGCGCCGCATCCTTGTACAGAAGATGCGACTCCTGGGCTCGACCCTCGATGCGTCATCACGCCCTGCCGAGTCCGAGATCATGGCCGCCTACCGCGACCGCGCCGAAGCGCTCCGCGAACCCGACCGGCGTAGCCTTTTCCATGTTTTCTTCAGCGCGGATCGGCGCCCCGACTCGGCCGCAAAAGACGCCGAAACTGTTCTCGCGAAACTGCGTCGCCCCGACAAAACGGCCGTCACGGATCTGCACGAGAGCGTCTCCATGCTCGCCGCGCTCGGCGACCCCTTCCCTCTCGGACATGCCTTTGATTTACGCTCACAGCATGAGATTGAGCGCAACTTCGGCGCCCGTTTCGGCGCAGCGGTTTTCAACGCGGAGGTCGGCGCGTGGTCTCTCCCCATCGAATCCGCCTACGGAATCCATCTCGTTCGAGTCGAGCAGTCCGAGCCCGGCGAGATTCCGGCACTCGAACGCGTCCGCGACCGAATTCGACATCAGCTCGATCAAGAACGCCGAGAAGAACAGCTTGAGGCGCTTCTCAGCGACCTACGAACACGCTACGAAATGGTCGTGGAAAAACCCGCCGGAGCGACACCCTCCGCGGCGGGCGGATCCTGACGGAGCCCCTGGCCTAGAAATGCCCATCGAAATGACCCTCGAAATGCTTTTAGGAAAGCCTCAAGGAACGCTGATGCCCCGGATCGCTGCGCCTCTTTCTTTATTTCGCTCGGGCCGTTCATTCCGCTCCGGCCGTTTCCTCCGCTCCGGCGGCGGACCATTCCCCGCCCTCGGCCTCCTCGTCGCCTTGGCCGGCGTCGTCATCCTCTTGGGTGCAACGAACGCCACGGCCCATCCGCTCGCTCCCGCGCTGCTTGAGCTCTCCGAAACGGGAGAGGGAGAAGTGGCGGTGCTTTGGAAGCGCTCATCGCTCAGCGTCCCCGGCAGCAATATCGAGCCCGTCCTGCCGCCCGATTGCCCGGTCCTCGAATCCCCGCGCTTCGAAGAGCAAGGCGTCGCCGTGCTTCAGCGCTGGGTGATCGACTGCGGCGAGCCCGGACTCATCGGTCGCGCCCTCGGCGTCGCGGGACTCGGACCCGCCAAAATCGACACCCTCGTCCGCATAGAACTCGCCGATGGCCGCAAAATCCAGCGCGTTCTCCGGCGCGGCGAACCCAACATGATCGTCCCGGAAAAGGCGAGCAAATGGGACGTCTTCGTCGACTATCTCCAGATCGGCTTCGACCATATTCTCTCGGGCGCGGACCATCTGCTCTTCGTATTCGGGCTCTTCCTTCTCTGCGTGGGCTATGGCGCGCTGCTGAAGACGATTACTTCGTTCACCGTCGGGCATTCGATCACCCTGAGTCTCGCAGCACTCGGCTATGCGAACCTGCCTTCAGGCCCGATCGAAGTCTTGATCGCGGCCAGCGTGCTGGCTCTCGCAGTTGAGCTTGCCCGGGAGGCCATCGGGACGGACGGGAAACCGACGCTGATGCGCCGCTATCCATGGCCGATGGCCCTGCTCTTCGGGCTGCTTCACGGGATGGGCTTCGCGGGAGCACTCCGCGAAGTAGGCCTCCCGAGCGGTGAAATTCCGATGGCGCTGTTCTCGTTTAATGTGGGGATCGAGTTGGGGCAACTGGTCTTCGTCGCCGGCCTGATTGTCGCGGCCGAGATTCTGCGCCGGATCCCTCTGCCCTTCCCGCTCCCTCAGCGCGCCGCGGTTTACGTGATGGGCTCCCTGGCTGCATTCTGGATGATCGAGCGCGGGGTCGCGATTTTCTAGTCGCCGGTCGCCGAGGGTCGCTCCGCTTCGCCTAACAGAATCGCACGGCGCCCTCGGGCCCGACTTCGACTTCTCGCCCACAGAGTTCAGCGCGCTCGCCCTCTTCCGCGAGCGCCTCGTCCGCGACGACGCGGAGCGTGCGCCGCCCATCTTCGAAATCACAGATCAGCGGCACCCCTTGCGCCGCATTTCGGTCGTGCGACACGGTATAGGCCGTCACGCGCGCGCGGCCCTGAGCCTCGCGGTCGACGCTGACCGTCGCCGTCTTCTCCCGGGCTGCCTCCGTCACCTGGGCATGGCCGAAAGCGACGCTGGGCTCACGCCCGAACACGCTTACCCCCTGCTTCGTCAGAAGACCACTCACAGCCGTCACCAAGCCAAGCTCCGCGGACTCGGCGCGCATCGACTCCACCATCTTTGCCCAGCTCTGAACCACAAAATTGTTCAGCGGCCCACCACCAAAGGTCATCCCCCCGGTCTGCGTCACGCGATGCCCGAGATCGAGGCCGAGTTCGCGCTGCTGAATGCGAACTGAGGCAGGGAAGCAGCTATAGAGCTCAAAAAGATCGATGTCCTCGATTCCGCGACCGATATGCGAAAGCGCTTGTTCGCCAGCAAGGGCAAAGCCGGGCGAGCGGTGGAGTTCCCCACGCTCACTGAGCGTGACCATGTATTCAGAATCCGTCACGGCGAGCGGATAAATGAAGCGGCTCTCATCGAGGCCGAGCGCCTTCGCCTTGCCGTACGTACAGAGAATAAGGCAGCCCGCTTGGTTCACGTTCCACTGAGAGACCAGCGATTTCGTATAGGGATAGGCGAGCATCCGATTCGACGCGCTCGGCTCCACGATTTCCTTAGGCGTCATTGCCGTGCGGTTCCAAGCATGTTCATTGCCGACGGCGACTTTGTTGAAGTCACCCCAGAGCGCGCCAAGTTCCTCGCGATGCGCCGCCATCGACTGCCCTTCCTGATACCGCAGGGCATTATCGATCATGGCGTATTGAATCGTCGGCGTGATCAATCCCAGTTCGATCTCGAAGGCTCCCATAATTTCCGCGGCAGGAGACATCGTCTCGTCGGGTTGTCCTTCGGCCTGTTCGGTGAGCGGCACGTCGAGTCCCTGTCGCTGGAGACGCGAGGCCCGGTCCCGCGCTTCGGCGCCGATGATCACCGCCACCTCGCCCCGGCCCTCGGCCAGCGCCGTCGCAGCCGCACCCAGAACCGTCGTCTGGAGAACGCCCACCTCAGCCACGACGGATCGTACCCCCGAAGCCCCAACTTTCTCCGCAAGTAGCCGCCCCGGGTCCGCGTAACTCCAGAAGCCGCGCGGCATCCAGATCGAATCCATTTGCTGGAGAAGCTGCTTCTCCCCTGCGTCCTCGGCCGCTTGCAGCAGCGCCTTCTCCATCAGCGCCAGGGGCTCCCCAATCGAAAGGGGATCCTCCGCATGCTCGTTAATCGAGCTTACGCCTACGATGACGGGGGTTTCGGGGGCGATCGATGCGGATTGAGCAGACATGAAATCTCCTGATTGAACGTCGGATTCTAGCCCGATCGAGTGCAAGATAGCGCTCTCGTTCTGGACTACAGTCGGAGACCATGAGCAAGCCTAGACGACAAGAACAAGAAGAAGCCTCGGAAGAAATCACCGAGGTCGCCAAAGACATCCTCCGCATGCAGTTGCCGATCCACCTCCCCGGCCTCGGGCATGTGAACATGTACGCCATGGTCGATGGCGACGGGGTCGCCGTGGTTGATCCAGGACTGCCGGGCGCCAGTACCTGGGACGCCATCGTCCAGCGCCTGAAGCAAGCCGACCTCGAGCCGCGGCATATCCACACCGTCTTCATCACGCATTCCCACCCGGACCATTTCGGTGGCGCTGTGCGCATCCACAAAGAATCCGGCGCCAAGATCATCGCCCATCGCGCCTTTCATTTTGGTGGCCCGGCGGGCAAGCGAAATCGCCATTCGGGCCCCGTCGAGGCGAAGACGGGACATGGCCACAATCATGTCCACGGAAGCGATGACCACCACGCCGAGGCCTCCGTCGACGATCTCACGATCCATATGGAACAACTGGAACGCGATCGTCGGCGCTCCCAGAATCCAATCCGCAATATCTTGGGCGCACTGAAACGCGTCTCGACGCCGGCGCCCTGGAAGGGGCCGCAGGAACGCTCAGAACTCAAACATAGAGCCCGCTGGTTTGCCGCCGCGACCTTCGGGCGCAGCAAATTTGTCCCCCCCGTGACGCACCACGTGGAGCATGGCGACGTGATCAAGCTCGCCCGGCGCGAGTGGTTCGTGCAGCATACGCCCGGCCATACCGCCGACCATATCTGCCTCCACGACCCTGAAACCGGAGCGTTTCTTTCGGGGGATCATGTCCTGCCCTCGATCACGCCCCATATCGGCGGAGTCTCCTACCTGCCCGATCCCCTGAAATCGTTTTTCTACTCGCTCGACCGCGTCGGGGAAATCAAGGGCGTCGATCTCGCGCTCCCCGCGCACGGCCATCCCTTTAGCGACCTCGAAGGACGGGCGCAGGCGATCAAGGAGCATCACTACGACCGCCTGAATGAAATCGCCGACATCGCCCGAGAACTCGGCCCTTCCGACGTCAACGCCTTCATGAAGCGCATGTTCCGCGAGCGCAGCTGGGGTGATATGGCCGAGAGCGAAGCCTATGCCCATCTCGAACATCTTCGCCTCGAAGGCAAAGCCGAAGCCCATCGAAACGAAAAGGGACGGCTCGTTTACGAGCTCTGAAGGCCGCTCCACCTAGTGAAGGACGTTAGTCCTGGTGAAGAACCTCGAGGTAGAGCCGGCGGACCTTTTCGATTTCATCGTCGAGGTTCTCGGGGGTCCACTTGCTCGTATCCACCGGGGGCAGCACGACGGTCTCGATCGTCGCCGGTCGGACGATCGCTGCGTCTTTCGGAAAGGCATCGAGCGCGTTTCGGAAAACGACCGGCACGATCGGCACCCCGGCTTGCATCGCCATATGAAACGCACCCTTTTTGAAAGGCCCCAGCCGCGGGGTCAGCGACCGCGTTCCCTCCGGCGCGATCACGAGCGATCGCCCCTGCTTTAGCGCCTTCACCGCGGGCTCGAGCGCCTCAATGGCCTTCTTCGAATTCGCGCGGTCAATAAAGACCACGCCCGCCGCGGCAAAGAGCGGTCCGAAAACGGGATTTTTGCGCAGCTCCATCTTGCCGACGCCGGTCATATCTCGCCGCACGAGCTTGAGCATCAGGATCGGGTCGAGTCCGCTCTGGTGATTGAAGATGAAAACGGCGGGCCGATGCGACCAAATATGTTCTTCGCCCTCAACGCGCAGATCGATCCCGGCAAGCGAAGTCGCCAGGTCGCCCCAAACCGCACCGGATACGTTTAACGCTTCGCGGTACGAGCCATTCACCAAGCCTGCCGCTGCCCCCGCCGCGACCGAAGGGCCGACGCTCGCGTAGGTCAGCCCCGTGCGGACCAAATCGGCCATACCGGGTCGCCCTCGACTCTTGAAGCGGCGGACAGGCCAGCGGCGCTCCTTCGCGATCTGGGCAAGCCCCCGGTTTGGGTTGAGCGGCCGCGGACGGCCGACGATCTCAAGGAGGGGTAAATCCTCATCGCTGTCCGTGTAGAAATAGGACTCGTCGAGATCCACGCCTTCACGCTGAGACAGGCCGCGGGCGGCGGTGGCCTTGCCCTCTCCCCAACAGGTCGGATGTACGACCTCCCCTGTAAAGATGCCGTCCTCGACTTCGAGGTCGGTGCAGAGGAGATGCTCGATCCCGAGCTCGCGCGCCATCGGCGCCGCCTGGTAACGCGTCGCTGCCGAAATAATCGCGACCGTATGCCCCGCCTCTTGATGGGCCTCGACAAGGGCGCGTGACTCTGGGTAGATCTGGCGCGCGAGATGCTTCACGAACGTCTCTTCGCCGATCTCTTGAAGCGTCGACTCCGCAAGCCCGCGATAGGCCGCGGTGGTCGCCGACATCAACCCCGAGAAGCCCGTCCGACCGAGGCCATAAGCGAGTCCGCCGTAGAACGTCGCGGACATTTCCTGCGGCGACATGCGGCCCGTGACAAAGCGCTCCCGCAGAAAAGACGTCGCGGAAAACCCCGCAAGCAGGGTCTGGTCGAGATCGAAAAGCGCCCCGACGTGGGGGCCAGTCGGACCGTTTCGGATCTCTTTCGTGAGGCGGAGATGCAGACTCATACGCCCGCAGGATGCACGGCTCTGGCCGGAATGCCAAGTGTACGCAGGTCGCGGTTCGATCTCAGCGCGTTCAGCCGCATGCTCGACTTCGGGTGGATAGCCCCAAGTACCTGAAAAACATCGGATTATTCAGCAGACAGAGCAACCACGGCCAAATCAGCGCCCAGGTTTGGGTCATCGCTGATCTCTTCGCCCGTCTCGGACTGAACGTAGATTGCTTCCTCGATCCGAATGCCAAGTTCCGCACACAAATCCTCGAAATCTCGAATCGAGGGGAAGCGACGGTTCGGCGTGTTATGCCAATCGTACGCGTAGAGCCCCTCCTCCTTCGGAAGCCGCCCATCGCGCATAAACATCTCGCGCATCGGCGAATGCGCAAAATTGGGGAAGCTCACGATCCCCCGGCGACCCACACGAACGATTTCCTTGAGCACACCCGCAACATCCACGATCGACTGCAGCGTTTGAGAAAGCAACGCGACATCGAAACTCTGATCCGGAATCGACGCGATCCCCTCATCGAGGTCCGCATGAATCACGTCCAGCCCGCGCCCCACGCCCTCCCCCACTTCCGCCTGATCGCGCTCGACGCCCAGCAGAGGTGCATGATCGCGGTCGCGTAGAATCGCGAGCAGCTCGCCATTACCGCATCCGAGATCGACGACGCTGGCCTTCTCAGGCATCAGCCGCAGGATCATCTCGTAATCCAGGCGATGCGCATAGAAGATACTCGTCGGCTGATCCGCGTGCGGCTCCTCTGGAACCCGAATCGCAGGAGAGATGCCCGCTTGCCTCGCCAAGAAAGCAGCCACCATTCGCCCGCCCTGCGCCATTGGCTCCTCCAGAAGGAAGGAGTCATGGCCGGCGGGACTTTCGATTTCGCAACTGCTCACCGATCGATGCTGCCCGACCAGGGCATCGACAATCTGCCGCGAGGCGCTGGGCGGATAGAGCCAATCACTCGAGAAGCTAAGAAAGAGCCAACGGCATTTCGCAGCCGCCAAAGCCGCCGCAAGTTCCTCTTTAGACTCTCCGAGGTCAAAGAGATCCATCGCCGTCGAAAGCGTCACATAACTATTGGCATCAAAGCGCTCAACGAAGCGATCCCCTTGATGCGCCAAATATGAGCCAACTGAAAACACGCTCTCGAAGCCAGTTTCGATCGCCCTCGGCTGAAGTCGTGTCGGATCAAACTTGGAGCGCATGGACTCGTCAGACAGGTACGTGATATGCGCAAGCATCCGCGCCAAAGCCAGCCCCGCTTCGGGTGCGGGCCCATCGTAGTACTGCCCTTCCGAGAAATGCGGATCGTGGCGAATCGCGTTCCGACCCACGACGTCAAAGGCGATGCCCTGACTGCTCAGACGGGGCGCCGCAGCGATCACGACGCTCGCCCCAACCCGGTCAGGAAAATGCGTCGCCCAGGCAAGCGCCTGAAGTCCGCCCAAAGAACCGCCCACAACCGCGAGCAGTCGATCAATTCCAAGATGATCGAGCAAGCGCTTTTGACACTCGGCCATGTCGCCGACAGTGACGACGGGGAAGTCTGCGCCGTAGGGTCGGCCCGTTTCGGGGTTTGAAAAATTCGGTCCCGTACTGCCGCGGCAGCCGCCTAAGACGTTCGCGCAGACAACGAAGTAGCGATCCGTGTCCACGGGCTTTCCGGGCCCCACAAGAATCTCCCACCAGCCGGGATCATCCGCCGCATCATGCCGCGCGACGTGGGAATCTCCGCTCAAGGCATGGCAGATCAGAACCGCATTCGATCCCTCGGCGTCCAGCTCGCCCCAGGTCTCGTAGCAGACCGTGACTTCGGGCAGCACGCCTCCCGCCTCAAGAACCTGCGTCTCATGCGAAACCCAGAGAGACGCATGCGCGAGTGGCGCCGCGGTTCGCAGATCGTCTGTGCTCGTGGCCGAACTCAAGCCTCGCCTCTCTTCTATCGCCGGTCGCCCGGAACTCCCAGGGCGGCGCAACGCAGGCCGAAGCCGCGCGCGCCGCGCCGCGCCGCGAGCGCCTAACGGCTCGCCTGCAGCGCCTGATCGAGGTCCGCAATGATATCCACGGCATCCTCAATCCCGACGGAAACGCGAATGTACTCCGGTGAAACACCAGCCTGGGCCTGCTCCTCAGCGCTCAGCTGAGAATGCGTCGTCGACGCGGGGTGAATCACGAGCGTCTTCGCATCGCCAATATTGGCAAGATGGCTGGCCAGCTGAACGCTCTCGATGAACTTCTTGCCGGCCGCCTCGCCTCCCTTGATCCCAAAGCCGAGAATCGCGCCCTTCCCGTCCGGCAGGTATTTGTTCGCCGCAGCGTGATGCGAATGACTCGGCAATCCCGGGTAGTTCACCCATTCGACCAAATCATGCGCTTCCAGAAACTCAGCCACCTTCTGCGCATTCTCGCAGTGACGCGGCATCCGCAGATGCAACGTCTCCAGCCCCTGCAGCGTCAGGAAACCCGCAAAGGGACTCATGGCCGCGCCCGTATCCCGAAGCCAATGCGTCCGGATATGCATGATGTAGGCGATATTGCCCATCGGCCGAAGCGCCTCTTCGAACACGGCCCCGTGATAGGACGGGCTCGGACCACAAAACTCGGGCCAGCGATCCGGATCCTCCGCCCACTGAAATTTCGCACTGTCGATAATCGCGCCGCCGATATGCACGCCGTGTCCACCGATGAACTTCGTTGTCGAGTAGACCACGATATCGATGCCGTGCTCGATCGGGCGCAGCAGAAGCGGCGTCATCACGGTGTTATCGCAGATTGTCGGCAGCTTCAGTTCGTGCGCAATGTCCGTGATGGCCTTGAAGTCCGGGACGTCGTTCTTCGGATTCCCGATGCTCTCAAGATAAACGCAGCGCGTATTTTCATCGACGAGGTCGCGGATCTGCTCGGGATGGTCCGCATCAAAGAAGCGAACCTCGATGCCCATATTCTTGAGCGTCTGCGTGAAGAGCGTCCAGGTCCCCCCGTAAAGGCTCGTCGAGGAAACGAAGTTCTGTCCCGCATGACAGATCGTGAGAAGTGCGGCCGTGATCGCCGCCTGCCCGGATGCGAATGTGAGCGCCGCGGCACCGCCGTCCATGGCGGCCAATCGTTTTTCAAGGACGTCATTCGTTGGATTGCCGAGTCGGCTGTAGATATTGCCGAGTTCAGAGAGACCAAAGAGGTTCGCCGCGTGCTGGGTGTCGTTAAAGACATAGGAAGTCGTCGCGTAGATCGGAACGGCGCGGGCGTTCGTCGTCGGATCGGGGCTCTGACCGGCGTGGACCGCCATCGTCCCCAGGCCCGGTGTCGTAGTTGTTTCGTTGCTCATCGCCATTCATCCCTATCGATCGTCGAAGGATCGTCCATGCGTTCGTTTCATCACTCTCGCTTGGGCCAGTCTTCCGCTGAGTCCTGCGAGCCCCCGGACTCTAGAGGAGCCGCGCGACGGACTCCAGCACTCTAGAGCGGGCTCCGAGTCGGATCTAAAAGGCGCTCCCTCGTGAAGCCGAGCGAAAAGAGGCCTAGAGCTCAGCCGCTCGTTGGGCGCGCTCCCAAACGGGCGACGTGAGCGTGCGAAGCAAATCCGCATCGAATCCCTCAGGCCGCTCCGACGAAACGGAAGCGTTCGGCCGCTCCGTAAGGAATGCTGCGAGCCCCGTAGGATCGACGATTTTAAGCCCGAGAAAAATCGCCCAATCCCCGATCCGCTCCCGAAGCTCCCCGTGGAGCACAACCCGGACCTCAGCCCCCGAAGTCTCTGCAAAATCGAGCAGAAGCGAGTTCACCGCCATCCAATGCCAAGCGAGTTTCTCAGCGAGGGAGAGGGCCGCGAGGTCCACCTCCGTCGCCGGCGGCACGATGCGCCAGCGATCCCAGTCATTATGCTTCCGGAAGACGCGCTTGCTATGGGCGGACGGGATATAGCCAAGTGGATCCCGCACGATGATCAGAAAGCGTGTTTCGGGGGCGGCTTCATATATCTCTGCGAGCAGGTTCGGCGCGCGAAAGGACTCGCCATACGCCTCCCTCGCCGCGGCCCGGCTTGCAAAACCTTGAAGGCGCGCGCGAAAGGTCTCGGTCTCAAAAAGAGCGCCCGTATGCTTCAGCCAGGCTTCCTCGAGCAGGTTCGGCGCAGGCTCGTGGGCCACCGTATGATCGCTAAATCGATCCAGCCCTTGGCAGAGAGCCATCGTGCCGCATCGCCCGCTACTCGCGATCAGAAATCCCAAAGCGAGTCTCCGCCGCGCAGCCTAAAGCAGCGCGATCGGATTCACAGGCGATCCCGTACCGCCCTCAATCCGAAGAGGCGCCACCGTCAGCTGGAAATCGTATTGCGAAAGTTCAGCGCAGGCCAAGGCCAGCTCGCCTAACGCCAAATTATCGAGCAAATGAACGCCCATCGCGACCAGCGTGCATTGATGCACGGGCATCACCCATCCCTCAATGGGCGGGGCAGGAATCACGTCCGAAATCGCGTCACTTCCAAGAACGGCAACCCCGCGCTCATGAATCCAGGGCACACACTCGGGGTGCATCCCGGCCATGCCCTCTTCGATCGGATGCCATTTCCCATGTTTGTCGCGGCGGGCGTCTCGCCCCGTGCTGACGAGAAGGATGTCGCCCTCTTCAACCTTCACGCCCTGCTTTGATTCCGCCGCTTCAAGATGGTCGGGGTTGATCATTTGGCCGGGCTCAAGCCAAGGTACGCCCAGGGTTCGAGGCAGATCGAGCAGAACGCCCCGCGACAGAATGCCCGCCTTCCCGCACATCACGCTGTTCTTTTTCGCGCCCGTACTCTTCACATCCGTGCCCGGGTAGCCGTTGTACATTTTGCCGTCGACATGAACATGACAGAGCGCATCGAGATGAGAGCTCGCCATTCCGTGAAATGAAATTCCCACGAAGTCCATCGTCGTTTCGAGTCCCATTTCCGGCAAGCAGCAATCATCCCCGCCAACGATCATCATATGCATCGCAGGATGCGGATTATCCACCGCCGGCTGGACGGGTAAATCAAGTGCGCAGCTCACCGCGCGTCCATGTCGGACCGAAGCCGCCGCACGGCGGCGCACTTCGTCCGTGATCAGGTTGAGCGCGCCCGCCTCATCGTCCGGCCCCCAGCGCCCCCAATTCTTCACCGACTCGAAGATCTCGTTCATCCGCTCTTTCGAGGGGACGGGCCATTCGCTCATTCCGTTCTCCTTCTCATCGTGACTCATCCTGGGGCCCCTCGTCGGGCCGCTCGCCGATTCCGAGGAATCTCTGCCGGACAAACTCTAGGCCACGACGCGTGGCTCGTCCGCGTTATCATTTCAAGGCTCGCGGCGCCCTGCTGGCGCGCGCGGAAGGAGGGAACGGATCGATGAGAGTGCTCGTGATGGGCGGTACCCAGTTCAATGGCCTCGCGCTCGTGCATGAGCTCGCGCAGACCGGACATGATGTTGTGATCCTGAACCGCGGGCAGAGCAAAGCCGACCTCCCCTTCGGCATCGAACGGGTCTACGCCGACCGAACCGACCACGCCCAGATGCGTGAGGTCCTCGGCGCGGTGAATGTCGACGCGGTCATCGATGTGAGTGCCTATCTCCCCGAGGACGTCGAGCTGATGGTCGATATTTTCCGCGGCCGGATCGCCCATTACATCTTCATCAGCTCAACCGTGATCTATGCCGCGAGCGACCATCTCCCCATCACGGAAAACCACCCGGTCGAGCGCGGCCCCGACCAACAGGCTTATGGCCGAAACAAGCTGCTCTGCGAGGATATCCTTCTGCGCGAGTGGCGAGAAAACCGCTTCCCCTGCTCGATCGTGCCCTTCTCAATGGTGATGGGCGCGGGCAATATCCTCCCCGACCGTGAACAGCGCATGTTTCAGCGCCTGCTCCAGGACCGCCCGATCCTGATCCCCGGCGCGGGCCGCATGCTGCAGCAACTGGGTCATGCCGAGGATCAAGCCCGCGCGCTGCGGATGATGCTCTGTAAGCCCATTACCTTCGGTCAGCGCTACAACCTGACGGGCGGCGACTATTTCACCCAGGAAGGGTATGTCGACACTTTCGGTGCCATTGTGGGCAAGACCCCGGAGAAGGTCTTCATCCCGGCTTCCCTGATGGAAGACCTATGGCAGGGCCGCGTCGAAGTCGAGCTCCCGCGAACCGAAACCAAAGCCGATATCCGATCGGGCGAGAAGCCCGACCCCATTCAGATCAACCGCTTCATGCTCTCGATGCTCGTCCAGCAAATTGCTCCGAATATCCATCATTGGGATCGCAGCACACTCTTCTCCGTCGAGAAGCTGCGACGAGATGTCGGCTGGGAGCCCGAGTTGAACTTCCCGCGCGCGGTCGAGCGAACCTGGCGCTGGTACAAAGGCGCAGGCCTCGACCAAACCCAATCCTTCGATTTCGGATTCGAGGACGAGCTGACTCGGCTCGCCCGCGAGCGCTCCGCCTAACACCCAGAAAATAACGCCAAGCGTCAAGCTCAGAAAGCCAGGAAAAGACTGCGCGCTCGCAGCGAGAGGCCTAGCGCCGAAACGCCATCGTCATCGAGTTCTCCGGGAACTCCGCGTCCGACAGCGGCTTCCCTTCGACGTCTTCGGGTCGAATTCCGATCTTATCGACGAGGGGCGCAAGCTTGTCGACATCAAAATCGTAGAGCGAGGCGGCGTTCAGCCCGAGCATCGCGCGCGTCTCTTCCTGAGCCACGTCGTTGAAGGTATGCCGAATCGCAAGCCGGGAATGCGGATAAGTCCCCTCGTAGTGAGGATAGTCCGAGCCCCAGAGCACATGATCGACCCCGATCGCATCGCGATCCTTGATCTCCATCGGCGCCGCTGAGCTCGCCCCGTAGTGGCAGTTCCGCTTGGCGTAGAAGCTCGGCGGCTCCGGCGGCATGGATTCCGTGTTGAACTGGAACTCCCCGACCGTTCCTGTCCGCACGCGCGACCAGATCATGTCCAATCGAGCGAGCGTCTCCGGCACCCATGCACAGCCCGCTTCCGTAAGGATGTAGTTGAGCTTCGGGAAGCGTTCAAAAACACCCGACATCAGAAGATGCTGGTAGCTCCGCGTGGAAAACCAGGGCGTCTCGAGCAAGCGGATCGGAAGGGCCACAGGGTAGTTTCCGTAATCCGGCGAGCCTGTCCCCCCATGCTGATTGATCACGACATCGTGTTCCTGGCACACGGCCCAAAGACGATCGTATTCCGGCGCGTAGAGCGGAAGGATATGCGTGCAGTCGTCTGGGACATGGGGCAGCAGAATTCCGCCGCGGAGGCCCTGCTTCGCAATCCACTCGATGTCTTCAATGGCGTCGTCGATATCATTCAAATAGACGAGGCCGATGCCCGCGCGGCGTTCTGGGAACTCCGCGCAGAAATCAACGAGCCAGCGGTTATGCGCGCGAATGCCTTCGAGTCGCATCTTGTACTCATCCGCGGGCGGGTTGCCGCAGATCAAAACGCTCGTGCGAAAGAATGGCGGGACGGTGTTCGGGAAGATGATCTCGCCGGCCACCCCTTCGGAGTCCATGTCTTCGATTCGGGCAGTCGCGTCCCAGTTTTTATGCTTCTTCGAGCCGATATGCTTCTTCTGAGGATTCTTGTAAGAGCCGCGCCAATCATCGAAGAGCGCCTGATGTTTGGCATCGAGGTACTCGCGATAATCCGAGATGCTCGCGCCCGCATGAGAATCCGCGGTGATGATGGTGTAAGGGGTGTTCGAGTTGGACATGGGTGGGGCTCCTGCGAGTCAGCTCTCGGGTTGGTCGAAGCAGTTGAATTTGGTCGTTTCCGTCGGACAGACGATAACCGATGAAATCGGATCTGGAGGTTCAGCAGAGAGGCCTCTACTGCAGCTCGATTTCCGGGTGGCGAGCCGCGATCATCCGGTCGACGCCTTCGCGCCAAGGCACCCGACATGGGCCCGCAAGCTCGATTCGCCGCGTCGCATCCAGCCAGTATTGATGAATCCCCTCCTCGGATTCGAGGACCTTCACCTCGCGACCGATCCGCCCGGCGATGTACTCCGCCATTTCCGGCACAGGCACGGGCTCGTCTCCGCCCCAGTTCACGATCGTCGCCGGCGTGCTCGCTGCGGCGAGTAAACCGGGCGTCTGCGCGTAGATATCATCCTCATGGATGGGCGAACAGACATGGCCCCGCCCGTCGGGCATCACGCCGATCGGAACGCCGCCAAGAATCATATCGACGACCATCGCGGGAAAACCACCGTTATCGCCGTACGCGGCATTCATTCGCGCGATCGTCGTCGGCAGGCCGAACTCTTCGGCGGAGAACTTCGCCACCGCTTCCTGGGAAATTTTCGAGATGCAGTACGTCGGCGCGTAGGGCTGCGGGGTTCCGCCGAGCGGGTCGGTCTCGAGGACGGCCTTCGAGTAATCTCGCGGCGCCGCATACACACCGCAGGTCGACATCATCAGGCAGGCCGCCGCATTTCGATACTTCGACATCACATGCCCGGTTCCAGTCGCGTTGATCTGAATCGAAGCATCGAAATCTTCGCCCGGCACGATCGCGGCCGCGAAATGAATTAGGTAGTCCACCTCAGCGGGAGCGCTCGACCAATCCGGATTCGCCAGATCCACCGCCGCGGTGTGAATCCCGGCCGCCTCGCAGCGCTCCCGAGTGGCCGCATCGCTGAACCGCGCCACACCGAAGACTTCGTTCTCCCGCGCCAGGCGTTCCGCGAGGGGAAAAGCAATCTGGCCTGCGGGGCCCGTGATCATGATCTTCTTGCCGGAAAGTTCCACCATCGCCGTTCTGCTCCTTCATGCTTTGAAACCGAGATTAAGAGGCTGAAAAAGAATCGCCCATTCGCCCCCTGCCCCACAAGGTTCGGGGCGGATCAACCGAAAAACGGCACAGTCGCGGGAACCTACCCAAGGCGCTTGCCGACACTGCTCCTCTCATGCCACGCTCGCCTCGAATCCACTCGCAAAAGCCGAAAAGGGAACTCCCATGACCGCAGCCACCGATCAGCCGCCCAAACGCTCCCTCGATGAGATCGACCTGCTCTCCCCCGCCGAATACGCTCAGAACGGCTATCCGTACTGGGCCTTCGAGCAGCTCCGGCGCGAGTCTCCCGTCCGCCAGATGTTCCATGGCAGCGCCCCCTACTGGGCGATCACAAAGCACGCCGACATCACGAGCATCGGTCGCCAGCCCGACCTTTTCCTCTCTGCCCCAAAGCTCATCATCCGCGAATCCTATGGCGACGAGGATTTTGTGCGTCCCCCCTCTTTGATCGAGATGGACAATCCGATGCACCGCATGCATCGCAAGCTCATCAGCAACCGCTTCACCCCCCGCGCCCTCAAATCCATCCACGGCGATATCGAACGCATCGCCAAGGGCGTCGTCGATGATCTCCTCGCGCAGGGCGACGGCGCTTCCGTCGAGTTCGTCGAGAAGGTCGCCGCCCCACTCCCCATCGCCGTGATCGCATGGCTCCTCGGCGTTCCCGAACCCGACTGGAACCTGATCTTCGACTGGACGAATCGCATCATCGGCATCGACGATCCCGAATACCATCCGGAGGGCATGACCAAAGAAGAAGACGGTCAGGCCGCAATCACGGAACTCTTCACTTATTTCGCGGGCCTTGTCGAAGAACGCCGCAAGAATCCCAAAGAAGACATGATCACGCTCTTCACAAAGGCGGAAGTCGATGGCAAGCCGCTCGAGATGATCGAGATCCTGGCGTGGTGCCAGATCATCATGGTCGCCGGCAATGAAACGACGCGGAATGCGACCAGCGGCGGCCTGCTCGCCTTCATCGAAAACCAAGACCAGCTGCGCCTGCTTCAAGCGAACCCGGACCTGCTCAAGCCCGCCATCGAAGAAGTCGTTCGCTGGAGTAGCCCCATCATCCACTTCGCGAGGACAGCTGCGACGGACACGATCGTAAACGGCGTCGAAATCAAAGAGGGCGACACCCTGGGCCTCTTCTACCCCTCAGGCAACCGAGATGAAGATGTCTTCGAAAATCCGAATTCCTTTCGCATCGACCGAAAACGAAATCCCCACGTCGGCTTTGGCGTAGGCGAACATTTCTGCGCGGGCGCCCATGTGGCGCGCCTTGAGCTTGAAATGGCTTTCAAGTATCTCCTCCCCCGCATCGACGAAATCGAAGTCGCGGGACCGGTCGACCGCCTTCATTCGAACCTCGTCGGCGGCATCAAGCGCCTTCCGATTCGCTACTCTCTGAAGCCGGCGTAGGTGTCGCCCGAATAACATTCCCCTGACCAAAGAGCGTCCCCAATAATTATGGAACCCGTCACCCAAGCCTTACTGGGCGCTGCCACAGCGGAATGGGTCGCGGGCAAATCGCTGGGCCGAGGTCGCGCGCTCGGTTGGGGCGCCATCATCGGCATGTCTCCAGACCTCGATGTCCTGCTGGGCTCCTTGCAAAACGGCTACGGGGAATGGCTCTACCATCGCGGCACATCTCATTCCCTCTGGTTCGGATTCGCAGTCGGCCCCTTGCTCGGCTTCGCGCTCCACAAATGGCGCGATCCCGAAAACGAAACGCCCCTCCGCGCCTGGATCGCGCTCGCCGTCATCGCCCTGGTCACCCATCCGCTCCTCGACGCCTTCACGCCCTACGGCACGCAGTTCTTCGCCCCTTTCGACCGCACGCGCATCGCCTGGAACGGCGTCGCAATCGTAGACCCCGCCTACTCCGCGATGCTGGCGTTCGGCGTTTTCGCCGCGGGCTTCTCCAGTTTCTCGGCGAAGCGAAAGCGGCTCTTCCTCGGCGGGAGTCTCGTGCTGTCCACGCTTTACCTCTTGATCGGGGTCGGTGTGCATCATGCGGTCACCCAAGATCTCGAGGATGTGCTGCGTGCAGACGCCGAGAAGGCCGGGCAAAGCCTCCGGATCGAGCGCGTCCGCGCCTACCCCACCATTTTCCAACCCTGGCTGCGATCCTTCGTCGCGCGCACGGATCAGGGCGTCTACGCGGGTCTCCACAGCTGGCCGGAATGGGATTGCCCGAGCTGGCAGGTTCATCCCGCCCCAGCCGCATCACCCGAGGCCCAAGAGATGCTGAGTACTTGGGAAGGTAGGCTCCTCGACTGGTTTGCGGACGGCGACCTGGGGGCTTTCGTGACGCCCGCTGCCACCCCGGGTGGCCCCGAGACCATCCGACTCGAAGATCTCCGATATGCCTGGGCAAGCGCCGGCGCCCGTGGCATGTGGGGCCTTGAAGCGCCATTCCAAGCGGGCCAACGCGCAGGCCCCCTGCTGCGTACCCCTCGGCCCAACCCCAGCGCCGACGACGCAAGGCGCCTCCTTCGACTTCTCCAAGGCAAGCTCCCTGCGGCCGAAAACGGCTGGCATCGTCCCGCGCATTGCCTCGGGCAAGCGCGTTAGAATCCGCCCTCAAGAAGAGGCCCTTGCATGCTCCGCACTTCAAAAGCCCGTATCACCTGCATCGCCCGCATCGCCCGCTTAGCGAAATTGAGCGGCCGCCCCGCCAAGCGAGCCGTGCTCGGATCGCTCGGGCTCCTGCTCCTGATCTCGAACGGCGGCTGTGTCGTCGCCGCTCTGCCCCAGGCCGATGCGGTAAAGAGCGGCGATGCTCTCCCGATCGACGGAACCTATTTGCTGGAAAGTAACCAGAAGCGCTACCGCTTCGAGAGAGGACGCGCCTGGATTCTCGACGCGCTCGTCGTCGGGCTAATACGCCAGGACCCAGGCCAAGTCGTTCTTCAGGACATCGTGCAAACCGGCCCCCTCACCTATACCGGAACCGATATCGGTATCGGCGGCGTCCCATGGCGCGCCGAGGTCAGCGAAGCGGGGCTCTCCTCGGTTTCGAGTACGCTCCCTTTTCCGTTCCTCGGCGCCTTCGTCCCGATTGAACTCGATGATCCCGACTGGTCTCGCCGCCAGATCAATGCACCGACGATTCTTCCTGCGCCCCGGTCCAGCGCCCCGACCTCGACCTCGACCTCGACCTCGCCCCCGCCCCCGCCCCCGACCACAATCACACCCCCGATCACGCCCCCTGCGGCCCAACTCGACCGCGACCCTCGATGACCGAAATTTTCATCGACGGAGACGCCTGCCCCGTAAAGGACGAAGTTTATGCCGTGGCGGCGCGCATCGGCCTCGCCGTGATCGTCGTCGCGAACCAGCGGATCAATGTTCCTCGAGATCTCGGCGTCGAGATGATCGTCGTTCCCGATGGACCGGATGCAGCAGACGACTGGATCGCAGAGGAGATACGCGCGCTGGATGTCGTGATCACAGCCGATATTCCATTGGCGGCACGATGCCTCGAGGTCGGCGCCTTCGCTCTCGGAACCAACGGGCGGGAGTTCACCCCCGAGTCCATCGGCGGCGCCTTGGCGACCCGCGGCATCAAAGCCTCGATCCGCGAAACCGGCATTGCCACGGGTGGGCCCCCCCCGCTCGCCCCCCGCGACCGCTCGCGCTTTTCGAACGAACTCGATCGCATCGTTCAAAGAGCCCTACGCGACGCTCAAGATTGACGTTAAGCCCAACCCCGCGCATCCTGTTGCGGCCATGTCGAATCCAACCGCTTCTTCTGCGGGACCGTCTCAGGCGGAACAGCAGCCAAAGGGCCCCACGCCGACGCAAACACGCCGGATGCAAGCGGGTCGCCTCGCGCTGGGGCTGGGCATCCTGGTCTTCGCCGCCAAGCTCACTGCGTATTTTCTGACCGGATCCACAGCCGTCCTCGCCGACGCGATGGAATCGACAATCAATATCGTCAGCGCAGGGATGCTCGTCTTCGCCCTGTCCCTTGCCGCTCGGCCGCCCGACTCTTCTCATCCTTACGGCCATGGCAAGGTCGAATTCATCTCCGCGGGGATCGAAGGTGCGGCGGTCGCCTTCGCCGCCTTCGTGATTATCGCGGAAGGCGTTCGCGAACTCATTGAAGGGCCAAAGCTCCACGATCTTGATCTCGGCCTCGCGCTTCTCGCCGCCTCTGCCGTCGTGAATGGCGGCCTGGGGGTGCATCTCTCGCGGGTCGGGCGAGAAACGGACTCACCCGCGCTGATTGCGGATGGCCGCCATGTCCTGGCCGATGTCTGGACCAGTATTGGTGTGATTGCGGGCCTCGCCGTCGTCGCGGTCACCGGCTGGACCTGGGCGGATCCGCTGATCGCGATCGGGGTGGGCATCCATGTCGCGCTTGAAGCGCTTCATCTTCTCGGCGAAGCCTTCGGCGGCCTCATGGACGAAGCAGACGAGGACCTGATTGCGGAGTCGGCCGCGCGCCTCGAAAGCGCACGAGACGATTCCTGGATTGACCTCCACGAATTTCGGAGCTGGCGCTCCGGCGCGAGAAGACATTTCGACCTTCATTTGATGGTGCCCCGCTTTTTTGACGTCACCCAGGTCCACACGATTCATGATGCAATCGAAGATGTTCTCCTCGAAGACGGGGACCAGGGGGATGTCGTCGTCCATTTTGACCCCTGCGAGCCACACGCGTGCTTGCGCTGCGCGATGTCTGATTGCGCTGTGCGAGAGACGCCCTTTGAGCGCCGCCCGCCTTTCGACCGCGACCGGGTCACGCGCAGGGACTTCGATGCGCGCATCGACGGCGCCGAGCACTGAGACATTTCGGCGCGCCCGAGACAGCTCGCCTCCACCAATCTCACACAGATCGCTTCCCGGACCATTCTCGGCGCTCCCTTCCCGCTTAGGCTCTGCGCGCCTGCTTGGCATACCTCGTGCATTTCCTTGCAACACTGACTGCCCATGTTCCGAGGAGAGAGCCCACCCCATGACCGAAACGAATCCGCTTGCCGAGCGTGAACGCGCTCTTGAGAACCTCTTCTTCGAGGCCGAAAACCAAAAGCTCATTGACCGCCTCCACGAAAAACTCGAACACGAATCCAACCGCGACCAACTCGCAGCTGCTCTCGGAATCAATTCCGAAGAGCTCCTCGAAGGCCTCCTCGCACTCGGCATCCGTGCGAATAACATGGCCGCGCTCATCGTTGCCCCTCTCGTCGTTCTCGCATGGGCCGACGGACAGATCGATCCATCCGAGCGCGGAGCCATTCGCGCGGCCGAAGCAGAACATCTGATCCCCAAGGACGGGGGCGCGGCCCATCTGCTGGAGATCTGGCTTGAGCATCGCCCCCATGAATCCCTACTTGAGGCTTGGGTGACCTACACAGAGCTGCTCTGCCAGCACCTCTCCGCGCAGGCACGCGAGCGACTGAAAACAGATGTCGTGGGTCGGGCAAACCGACTCGCCGGCGCGCTCCAAAAACGCCTTGTTCGAGGCAGCGGCCCAACGGAGTCAGAGAAGAGAGTCCTCGCCCAAATCGAGACCGCCTTCGCGCCTAGCGCGCCAAACGCGGAAAACTCAAAATCCATGATCGACCAAGCCGTCCAATCGCTGACCTAAAGGGCTGAAGGGCTGAAGGGCTAAGACGCCTTGGTTCTCGGGAGATCGACCGGCAACTTGATCACAAAGCGTGTGCCCTCCCCGACTTCGCTCTCCACGTGAATTCGCCCGCCATGATCGCGAACGATCTGCTGGCTCACGAGGAGGCCGAGCCCTGTTCCCTTCCCACGCTCTTTCGTCGTATAGAAGGCATCAAATACGCGTTCGACGACTTCAGGCGGGATACCGATCCCCGAATCCTCGATTCGGATCTCAACGACATCCGGATCGGGGGTTCGAACCCCTAGGCGAAGTCGGCCGCCATTCGGCATCGCGTCTGCTGCGTTCACGATCAAATTCAAAAAGACCTGCTCTAACCGATCACGATCCGCCATCAGCGCCGGCCGACTCTCATAGTCACGCTCGATCGCGATACCGTGGCCGCGCAATTTTTCACGAAAAAAGTCGACGCTATGGTCGAGGATATCCACCACATTGAGTGGCTCAGGCTCAGCGCGCCTTGGCCGTGCAATATTAAGCAGCGTCCGGAGCAGGTCCGTCACGCGCCGAACCTGCTCGACGATATGCGTCGCGCGCTTTCGGTTCTTTTCCTCGTCCGTCGAGCCCTCAATCAGCTCGGCGTAGCCAAGAATCGTCGTCATAGGCGTACCCACATCGTGCGTGATGCCCGCGGTAATGGTGGAAAGGGCCGCGAGCTGCTCCGCCTCATGCGCGCGTTGCTCGGCCTCACGCAGGACCCCGAGATCCCGAACAATCCCCGTGAAGATCAGCTTGCCGTTTCGGAAGCCCTTGCTCACGGCGAGGTAGAGCGGGAAACCTGAGCCGTCTCTGCGTCGCCCCCTCACCTCTCGTCCGAAACCAATGATCCTTGGCTTGCCGCCTGCGAGGTAGCGACGGAGGTACTCGTCATGCTCATCGCGAAAGGGGGCGGGCATGAGCACCTTAACGTTCTTGCCCACGACGTCGTGGCTTGCGTAGCCAAAGATGCGCTCAGTGGCGGGATTCACCGCAAGGATCTCGCCTGATTGATCGATTTCCACGATGCCATCGACGAGGGAATCAAGAATGGACTGAAGGCGAGCCAAGTGCTCTCGGAGCTCGGCCCCATCGCCCCCCACGTCATCAGCCATTCCCCTGACCTCCCCTCGTGCATGAACTCTGTTCCAGCCGTCTTCCCCGGCAGGGCACACGCAAGACAGTCGCTCTTCAGAACCAGAATCGCTCATAACCCAGGAGAAGAACTTTCAAGAAGCGAATTCTTACCCGTCTTCGACGCATATCGTGCCACAATGGCTCACCATGAGCCATAATGTCACATCCCACACGAGAAGAGTCTCTAAGAATCACCTGAGAGCAATCTCACGTGCGCAACTTTCGGCATGGGGAATGCAATGACACGGGGATAAGGAGAAAAACGGCAATGCACGCACCCAAAACCAACCCCCGATCCGTCCTGATCGTGGACGATGACCCCGCGATTCTCGACATGACCGAAGACCTCCTCACCGAGGCCGGCTTCCAGGTCACGAAATGTACTTCCGGCGAGCAGGCCCTCGAAGCGGGCCAACACCAAGAATGGGATGTTGTCCTCTCCGACCTCCAGATGCCCGGCATCAGCGGCCTCGAACTCTTGGCCGCCCTACGGGAGCGGCATCCAGACACACCCGTCATCATCATGACCGCCTTTGGCACGATTCAAAGCGCCGTCGAAGCCATGCGCGCGGGTGCCCTCGATTTCGTGACGAAGCCCTTCCGGGCGGACGAACTCCTGCTCTCCCTTGAGCGCGGATTCGAACGCCGCGCCCTCGAGGAAGAGAACCGCTCTCTTAGACGCGCCGTCGCCCGCGCCTCTTCCTTCGGCGAACTCGTCGGCAAGAGCAGCGCGATGAACGAGATCTACTCGCTCATCCGCAAGGTCGGGAGCAACGCCAGCAATATCCTCATCACCGGCGAAAGCGGAACGGGCAAAGAGGTGGTCGCTCGAACCATTCACTTCACCGGCACCCGAGCCAAGAGTCCGTTCATCCCGATCAACTGCACAGCGATGCCGGAAGGCCTGCTCGAGAGTGAGCTCTTCGGACATGTCCGCGGTGCATTCACAGGGGCCCACTCAAACAAGAAAGGCCTCTTCGAAGCAGCGTCTGGCGGAACCCTCTTCCTGGACGAAATCGGCGATATGCCGATCAGCCTCCAAGGAAAACTCCTGCGCGTCTTGCAGGACCGCGAAGTTCGTCCGGTCGGCGGCACGCAGAGTATCAAGGTCGATGTCCGCATCATCGCTGCGACGCATCAGGACATGAATGAAGCCATCGCCGATGGACGCTTCCGGCAGGATCTCTACTACCGCCTCAACGTGATTCCCATTCGCATTCCACCGCTGCGCGAGCGCGCCGACGATATCCCTGTGCTTGCCGAGACATTCCTGCGCAAGCACTCGACAGATGGCCGCTGCCACCTGAGCGACCCCGCGGTCCGAAAGCTCACGCGCGCGACATGGCCGGGCAACGCCCGCGAGCTCGAGAACTGCATCGAACGCGCACTCGCTCTCAATGAAACGGGCGAAATCACCGCGAACGACCTCTTGATCTCTTCCGAAATCGATCCCCGAAGCGGGAGCATGGAAGACATTCTCTTGCGTTTGGCACTCGAACGGCGACTCTCTGCCCGGGAACTAACGGATGCCTATATCGAAGCGACTCTCGAAGTCACGCAAGGAAAGAAGGCGGAGGCGGCGCGCATCCTCGGCGTCAATCGGCGGACACTCTATCGACGCGAGGAGCGACTCGATCGACCAGACTCCGGCGACACGCCGCCTGATCGAGCCGAGCACTCAGACCAGGGTGTGGCCTAACGCCTCATTCCCTTCGCACTCGATGAGCCTGGCTCAAAAACTCTACAAAAATTGCCACTCTGCACTTGAAAGGCCTTCCATCGTCACGATGACTTTAGAAAGACATCGCCTCAAGTCTCGAAGGGAAACCCTGCGAATGGATCAAATAAAAAGAAGCCAAGAGCGCAAGCAGCGCGCACTCAAACGAGGCCAAGGGCTGGCGAGACGTGCGGCTACATCAGCGCTTATGGCTGCCTTCGGGCTCATGGCTGCTCTAGGAGTCGCGTTCGCGGCGACTCCTGCCCTTGCCGAAGGCGCGACCCCGAGCGAACCGCGGCCGACGATGCGCCGGGTTTTCGACGAGATGAAAACACTGATTCCCCAGAGCCTCGACGAGGAGAGATGGGCCCACCCTGCCCAGCGGGCCAAGACCCTCGCTTCGCTTGAGCGCCTTGAACGCGCAGCCAGCGCGCTCGGGGATCATGCGCGCGGTCGAGAAGCAGGATTCGAGGCGCTTTCGATCAATCTCCAAAACGATCTGCGCGAAGCGGTCGAACACTACCGCGCCGAAGAATACGATACGGCGCGCTTCTTCCTGACAGGGAGTCTGCAGACCTGCGTCGCTTGCCATGTCCGACTTCCCAGCGCGATCCGCTTCCCTCTTGCAGATGAACTCCTGAGTCAGGTCGGCGAACTCGACCCCCGCGAAAAAGCCTGGCTCTACGTCACAGTCCGGCGCTTCGATTCGGCACTCGAGACCTGGGAAGACCTCCTTCGCGACCCGAGCCAACTCCCATCTCAACTCGACGCGAGCGGCGTGCTCGTCGACTATCTCAATCTCGTGATTCGCACACAGGCCGATGTTCCTAGAGCCCGAAAAACGCTGCGCGTCTTCGCACAGCGAAAAGATCAACCGCTCTACCTAAAGCGTCGACTCGACCATTGGATTGCTGCGCTCAGCAACCTGGGCAAGGAGAAGTTCTCACTCAATCAGCCCCCCTCTCTCATGCGAGGAACTGAATGGGCGGCGGAAGCGGGGCGCCTCGCCGACGGGCCCTTTGATCGTGACGGGCTCGTCCAGGATCTCGCCGCGGCGAGCCATCTCGTCCGCTGGCTCGAAGCAGACCGTGCAAAGACGGCGGCCGCTACGCGGTCTCGGACGAAGCAGGAAAAGAACCAAACGGCCCAGGCCTACTACTGGCTCGGCGTCGTCGAAGCCCGCAGCCTGGATGGTTTCTGGGTCAACCTCTCCGAGCGACATCTCGAAGCGGCAATTCGTTCGGACCCGAAGGGCCCCTTCGCTGAAAAAGCGTATGCCCATCTCGAAGAGCTCCAGGTCCTCGGCTTCGGAGGGTCCTCGGGAGATCATCTTCCCGCCGATGTTTGGACAAATTTGCGCGACCTTCGGGTCTTGATGGGCATCAAATAATCTCAACAAGAGGCTTCCTAGCATGGGGCCAAACAAGGAGTAGTCATGAAGATTGAACGCGTCCTCGCCGCCACGGATTTTTCAGCCACCGCCGAGAAGGCCCTCGATCACGCCGCAGAATATGCGAAGCATTTCGATGCAGAAATGACGATCGTCCACGCCTATCAAGTGGATATTCCGATGGCCTCGCCTCTGGTCGGCGGACCCACAATGTTGCCAGAAGGATTCTTTGAGAAGCTCGGGGCCGATGTTCGCTCCCACGTGGACAAGATTGCCAAGAAATATGCAGACCAGGGGGTCCGAACACGCGGCGTTGCGGTCGACCAGGCTGCGGCCTCTGCCATCGTCCACGAAGCGGAGACCCAGAACGCGGACCTGATCGTCATGGGCACCCGAGGACTGACCGGCCTCAAACACGTCGCGCTCGGCAGCGTCGCGGACCGTGTCGTGCGAACGGCTTCCTGCCCGGTTCTCACCGTCGGCGACCGATCCGAGGATTAAAGGAGGCCCCGCGCTCACGCCACAAAGCTGAGGTAGATTCTCGGAATGGCCCTAAAAACACCGCTTTGTGAGCTCTTCAAAATCGACGTCCCCATTTTCCTCGCGGGTATGGGCGGGGTCGCCTACGCGGATGTCTGCGCAGCCGTTTCGGAAGCTGGCGGCTACGGCACGCTCGGAATGGCCGCGGAGAATCCCGACGGCATACGGCGAGAAATGCGCCGCGTGAAGGAACTCACGGATAAGCCCTTTGGCGTGGACCTGCTCGCGGCGTTGCCCGAGCAGATGATGCAAGCCATCGATGTCATTATCGAAGAAGGGGCCTCTGCCTTCATCGCTGGACTCGGCGTCCCCGGCCCGCTCGTACAGAAATGCCACGACAACGGGCTCCTCGTCATGAGCATGTGCGGCAAGGTGAGCCACGCGGTTGCGGCTGAAGAAGCGGGATGCGACGTCGTCGTCGCGCAGGGGACCGAGGCCGGTGGGCATACGGGTAAGGTCGCAGGCATGGCTCTGATTCCTCAGATCGTCGACGCCGTCGAGATTCCTGTACTCGGCGCCGGCAGTATCGTCGACGGACGTGGCCTCGCTGCCGCCCTCGCCTTTGGCTGCCAGGGCGCCTGGATGGGAACGCGCTTTATCGCCTCCCACGAAGCGCGCGCGGCGGATGCGTACAAGAAACGTATCGGTGAAATCCGCGAAGAAGACACACTCATCACAAAGTGTTATTCGGGTAAGCCCATGCGCGTGATCCGAAACGCTTACGTCGAAGCCAGAGAGCGGGATCCCGATTCGATTCTGCGCTTCCCCGAGCAGATGATGCAGTCCTCCGAAGAGGGCACGATGCGCGCCCTCGCCGGCCACACGGATGGCATTGAAACGGACCGACACGCCATGCCCTGCGGTCAGGGCGCCGGCGCGATTAACGATATTCTCTCCTGCAAAGAGATCGTTGACCGCACGATGGCTGAGGCAGAGGCCACGATCCGCGGACTCGGACCGCTGCTCGGCTAGGCCCTCCGGGCCACGGCTCGAGGGGGTCGGGGGGATCGGGGCGGTCGCTTCGGGACGCCGCCGCGCGAAGCGTCCAGCCTGACTCACCGTTCTGCCGCTGGACGGCAGCGCGGCGCCGCGCGATCCTCCCCCCCATGGAAGCCAACGTCTCAGATCTGAATTTCGCCACCTGCTGGGAAGCCGTCGCGGACGAGATTCCCGATGCGGATGCCCTGCTTTGCGGCGATACGTGTCGCAGCTGGCGCGAGTACGAAGACCGTGCCGCCCGAATTGGCGCAGCCCTCGCCGCGGCGGATCTCCCCGTCGGCGCCAACGTCGGACTCGCGCTCTACAACGGGCCCGAATACTCCGAGACGCAGTTCGGCTGTTTCAAGCAGCGCGCCACCCCCTTCAACGTGAACTTTCGCTACACGGCGAAGGAACTGAAATCGCTCCTCGTGGACGCAGACGCCGAGGCGCTCTTCTTCGACGCGGCCTTGGCCGAAGCCGTCCGCGAAATCCGCCATGAGCTTCCTCTTGTTCGCCTCTTCGTGCAGGTCGGCTCGGGAGCAGAGGACGCCGCCCCAGAGCCTTGGGCAGAGGACTACGAGACGCTCGTCGCCCGCCACGCGCCGGCCCCCCGTATCGAACGTTCCGGCCAGGATCTCTGGATGCTTTTCACGGGAGGCACGACCGGAAATCCGAAGGGCGTGATGTGGCCCCACGCGAACATGATCCAGACCATGAAAGCGACCTATGCGGGTCTCAAGCAAAGCGTTCCGACGACACTTCCCGAAGTGCTCTCGACCCTGCGCTCCATCGCCGAAACGGGCAGAGTCACGCGCCAGCTCGCCGCCGCGCCGCTCATGCATGGCACTTCCGGGATCTCGGCGCTGACAACGCATATGACCGGCGGCGCGATCATCACCCTGGAAGAGAAATCGTTCTCGGGCGCGGCGCTCTTTGACGCCGTTGAACGACACGGCGCGACCCATCTCACCATCGTGGGAGACGCCTTCAGCCGCCCCATGCTCGAAGCCCTTGAAGCTGCCGAGACCAAGGGAGAGCCCTTCGATCTTTCCTCGATCTTCTTGATCCTCTCTTCAGGGGTCATGTGGAGCGCGCCCATCAAACAGCGACTCCTCGAATTCAATCCCCGCATGCGACTCATGGACTCCCTGGGATCTTCCGAAGGCGTTGGTTTCGCAGCCAAGCTTGAAACCGAAGCCAAGAAGGCCACCACGGCGCGTTTCAGTCTCGGCGAGTTTACCAAGGTGATCAACGAAGAAGGCAAAGAAGTGGAGCCGGGTTCCGGTGAACGTGGACGGCTTGCGCTCGGGGGCGCCCTGCCCCTCGGCTACTACAAAGATCCAAAGAAAAGCGAAGAGACTTGGCCCACGATTGACGGCCGGCGTTACTCAATCCCCGGCGATTTCGCGACGGTCGAAGCGGATGGCACGATTACGCTGCTCGGACGCGGTTCCGCCTGCATCAATTCCGGCGGCGAAAAAATCTACCCGGAAGAAGTCGAAGAAGCGCTCAAGGTTCATCCCGCCGTCGCGGATTGCAATGTGGTCGGGGTGGCGGACGATCGCTGGGGCCAGGCCATCGTCGGCGTGGTTCAGATGCGCGATGCGCAGGTCAGTGACGCTGAGCTGATCCAGTCCGTGAAAGAGAGCCTCGCCGGCTACAAAGCGCCCAAGCACATCGTGCGTGTCGAAGAGCTCAAGCGACACGCGAACGGTAAGTCGAATTATCGCTGGGCGACGCAGACCGCGAACGACGCCCTCGATATCCCGGCGTCTTAGCAGCGAGCGCGCTAGCGTCGGCCGATCTCATGCGCCGGCGATTCGGGCGCGGAAAGGAACGACATGGCAGGCGGAGAACTCGAGGGACGCGTTGCGTTGGTGACGGGCGCGAGCCGGGGAATCGGCGCGGCCATTGCGAAACGGTTCGGAGCCGAAGGCGCCGCTGTCGCTGCGACCGCACGCACGATGGATAAGCATGAGCATTTGCCCGGCTCTCTCGGCGAAACCGTCAGACATATCGAGAAACGCGGCGGACGCGCGATCGCGATCGCCGGAGATATCGCGAATACCGAACATCTCGAAGCACTCGTCGAACGCACCGAGTCTCAGCTCGGCCCCATCGATATCCTCGTCAACAATGCGGCGGCTGCGTTCTACCTGCCCTTCACCAAAACGACGGAGAAACGGTTCCGCGTCGCGAATGACATTAATTTCTATGCGCCTTGGCGACTCTCACAGATGGTCATCCCGAACATGCAGGCGCGCGGAGCCGGCTGGATCCTGAACATCTCCTCGGCCACGTCGACCCTGCCCACGGCCCCGTATTCGGATTTCGATGCGGTCTCGATTCTCTACGGTGCCACGAAAGCCGCGCTCGAGAGAATGACGGTCGGCGTCGCGGCCTCGGTCGTGAACGACGGAATCTGGGTGAACTCCATGGCGCCCGTCGGCGCGGTTCCCACGGAAGGAACGGAGGCGCTCGGTGTCGTTCCCGAAGAAGCGCTCGCGGAAGCGGAGTCCCGGGAGGCCATGGCCGAAGCGGCTCTCGCGCTCTGCACAACGCGGGATCCCTCGCTCACCGGACGGATCACGTACTGCACCCCGATACTCCAGGAGCTCGGCCGCGGCGTCAAAACTGTCGACGGCAAGACTGAACTCGCCGGACCACAAGAATCTCAGGCCGTCTCTGCCCGGGAGGAAGCTCGCGTGAAGGCTCAGCAAGCGCAGGAGCAGGAATAAAGGCTCGGCAGCCAACGCTCGCGTAGACCGCGGGCGCCGATCGCCAGGACCGAGGCTTTAGGCTCTACGCTTGGCCGAAGATCACCGCGCCAGTCGGCACGCCAACGCCACTCGTCACGAGGCTATGCTCAACGCCTTCCGGCTGATTGCAGGATGTCCCGCGAATGAGTCGGACACCTTCCGCGATATTATTCACGCCGTGGAGGTAGGCTTCCGAGAGCAGACCGCCATGGGTGTTATTCGGAAGCGCGCCGCCAATCGTGAGCGACTTGTCCGTCACGAAATCCTTCGCCTCACCGCGGCCGCAGAAACCAAAAGCTTCAAGCTGCATAAGGATCTCGGGGGTGAACGCGTCGTAGAGACACGCCGCATCGATGTCCTTCGGTCCCAGACCACTCATTTCGTAAACGATCTTCGCAGCCAACTCCATTTCCGGCAGTGCAGCGAGGTCCGGGCGATAAAAGCTCGTCATCTGCTCCTGCCCCTCGAAAGAAGCCTGAGTCACGGCGCGAATCACCGCCGGCTTCTGCTTCATGTCCTTCGCGCGCTCCGGCGTCGTAATCAGAAGCGCACAGCCGCCATCATCTTCCTGGCAGCAATCGAAGAGACGAAGCGGTTCGCAGATCATCCGCGAGTTCATGTAGTCGTCCATCGTCATGGGCTTGCCCTGCATGGCCGCATTCGGGTTGTTCTGCGCATGCATGCGCTGAGTCACAGCGATATGGCCGAGATGCTCAGAGGTGGCGCCGTATTTTTCCATGTACAGCTTGGCTTGAAGCGCGATCCAGGACGCCGGCGTCAGCAGTCCAAAAGGCATGTACCAAGACCAATGGATCAGATCACTCGAGATGATCTGCCCGGAAACGCCCTGCCCCATTCGCTGCCCCGACCGACCGTTCAGCGCGCGGTAAACCACCACATTCTTCGCTTGCCCCGTCGCCACAGCCATCGCGGCATGCGCAATCAGCCCAACCGCAGCGCCGCCGCCGTAATTCACCTGGCTCCAAAACGTCATGTCGCCGATCCCGACCGTACGGGCCACCTCGACCTCATCGCTCGAGTCCATCGTGTAGGTCACAAGACCATCGACTTCAGAAGGCGAGATGCCCGCGTCGTCGATCGCATTGCGAACGGCTTCCGTCGCAAGCTGAAGTTCGGAGACGCCCGAATTCTTCGAGTATTTCGTCTGACCGATACCGGCGATGGCCGCTTCGTTATGGAGTGTGGTCGGCATATTAAGATCTTTCGTTTGAGACGTTCGACTTAGGGCAGGATGAGACGAGACTGCCTAACTGATCACGGTAAGCGCAGAGTAAAAGTGGCAGTCACGTGATTCCCCCAGGCGTTGTTGCCTGAGATCTCAAGGTCCGCGAGGTCACCGTCTTTCGACACAACCTTGCCTCGCAGCTTCAAGATATCGCCGGGCATATTCGGCCCACCCAGCTTCGTCCGCACCCGGGTCACGACCGCATTCGGCCCCGCCCAGTCCGTGACGTAACGGCTGCAGATCCCCTGGGTCGTCAGGATATTCATGAACATATCGGGGAGGCCCTGAGCAATCGCAGCCGACTTATCGTGATGGACCGGCGTGTAGTCCCGAGAGGCAATCGCGCCTCCAGCAACAATCGTCGTCGTCACATCGAGATCAAGGGGCGGAAGTTCCTGGCCTTCTTCGAGATCATTAATCGAAAGTGTGTCTTGCATAGTGTCCTTCGTTTTCGCGTCACGTATTCCTGGACTGGGCGCCCGGCGCTGACTTGTCTTGTCCTGCCTTATCCTGTCCTGGTTTAGGAGCAGGCGCCGGCCTAGGCGGCTGGCTTGAAGAACGGGATCTTGAATCCGTCCTCGTCTTCCTGAATCACAAGTTCAAGTGCCATTCCCATCTGCACATCTTCGGGCTTGCAGTCGACGAGCGTCGAAGCCATGCGCTCCCCTTCTTCGAGATCCACGATGATCGAAATGATCGGGTACTCGTAGCCGGGGAATTGGGGATAGTGAATGACCGTATAAGTCAGGAGCGTTGCTTTTCCGCTTGCGGCGATCGAGTCGAATCCTTGTTCACCGCAGGCATCGCACATGGGGCGCGGGGGATGACGCAGCTTCTGACATCCGGTGCATCGCTGAATCGGCAGGATGTCCTCTTCGGCCACCTTCTCCCACCACCAGCCATTATCGTGGCCCATCGGCGGCTTGATGCGAGCCGGCTTCGCCGCAACCGCAGCGTCTTCGCTGCCGCCACCGCCCGCACTCGCCTGCTGGTTCGCCGGCTTGAAGCGCAAAACACGGAAGCTCATCCAGCCAAGGTCTTCCCCGTCCTGGTTCTCGAACTCGGTCTTCGTGGTGATGAAGTATCCGATGCCCGCTCCCGTCGCCTTCTCTTCCGAGATTTCTTCGATCGTCGTGAGCGCCTTGACGGTTTCGCCGAGCTTCAGGTACCGCGCGTAATTTTCTTCGGTGTTCGTTCCGAGGACGCCCGTATAGCCGTTATCGGCGAGCAGCTTATGTAAGCGGTGCTGCTCATTCTTCGGCTCGTCATACCCTTCATGCATCGCCCAGCCTTCCATCACCCAGGCCTGGAGCATGGTGGGCGGCGCAACGATTTCACCGTGGATCGTTTTCTGGGCGCCGTCTGCATCCAGATAGGCAGGATGGGTCTCACCCATCGCGTCGCACCATTGGCGGATCATGGGCTCATTGATCGGGTCACGGCCCGTGACCTGCGGTCCAATCGCCTTCCCCACGTAGCTGCGGATTTCAGCCTCGAGGGCCTGCTTCTTCTCGTCGTTCATCGCGAGTCCTTGTTTCGTGGACAAGGCGCATCGCGGTCGTTCCCCAACTGGGGGTGCGCGGGCCTCGTCTCAACGGAACCGAATTTTAGCGGCTGAGAAGCTGATTGCGACCAAGATTGTTGCCCCAGATCGGCGTCGTGCAGGGCGAGCCCGGCTGCGTATCCCAGGCTGTTTGCCGAGGCGGCTAAACGATCCGCTGCGCCACGCCGCGGTACATCTGCGCCACGATACCCGGGCCCTTCCCGCGAAAACGGTCAAGCTTCTCCAACGCGAAGCCCCCGTCTTCCACGAGTTGGTCAATCTTGCGGTTGATATTGCAGCCATCGCAGGTCCGGCGCCAAAGCGGATTGATGCGGTCCTGCCAGCGTGCCGTCGATTCGGCGTCCGCTCGCCCATGCTCGATAAACACGTAGCGACCGTCGGGCTTCAGAACGCGGCGCATCTCGCGAAGCGCCTTCTCCACCTCTGGAATCGAGCAGAGCGTCCAGGTCGTCACGACCGTATCGAAACGCCCGGCATCAAAGGGCAATCCCCCGTCCGCGCGCAGCGCCTTCCGCTCGATCGGGAAAGACACACGGTCGATCCGCCTTTGAACTGCGCTCACCTCGGTCACATCCAAAGGGTCGAGACCGACCAGGGTTTTGACAGCCGGCCCGTAGTACTCGAGATTCAATCCGGTCCCGAAACCGATTTCGAGCACTTCGCCTTCGGCCTGCAAGACCGTCTCAGCCCGCATCGGATTCATCTGGCGCATGGCCAAGTCCTGAAAGCGCGGCTTCAGAAAGCCCCTGAGTCCTGTCCGTCCCGTTTCACTGCCCGTGACACGTTTCGCCATACGCGTTTTCCCAGGCGCGCTCGGGAGGGGTTGCCGGCTACGCCTCGCGGCCACCCGGGACTTCGACCGTCTCGGTGTGCTGACCGCTGCGCAGGATTGTACCCGGTCGGGCGCCGGTATCAGTACCCTCGCGCACAATCTCCACACCATTTGCGAAAACGTGCTCGATTCCTTCGGCGTCGGCGTACAGCCGTCCCGCCCCGGCCGGGAGGTCGAATTTCGTATACGTCTCGCCGAGACCGATTTCGGCCGCGTCAAAGACCACGACATCCGCGCAGTACCCTTCCTTGAGCGCCCCGCGCTCTCGCAAGCCGTAGAGCTTCGCCGGCACTTCCGTAAGCTGATGCACGGCCTCTTCGAGGCTGATTAGCTTGCGGTTCCGCACACCCTCCCCCAGCACCTGGCTTGAGAAGGCGAACGTATCGATCATGTCCAGATGCGCGCCGGCATCCGAAGCGCCGATCACCGTGCGATCGTCCTTCCAGAGGTCTCCGCGCATGCGCCAGGTCTCATCATCTTCGCCCATCGTCGGCGGCATAAAATACGCCTGCAGACCATCTTCCAAAGCGATATCCACGAGGGTGTCGAATGCGGACTTGCCGAGTTCCTTCGCAAGCTCCCCGATCTTGCGCCCGCGATAGGCCTTCAGACTGTCGGCCTGAACCTGATCCACGGTGAACATCTCCCAGTTCGCAAGCATATGCATGGGAGACGCTTCGTTATGCGCGTCCTTGTCGAGCTGAGCTCGGTTCGCCGGATCCTTCAGGTACGCAATGCGTTCATCGATCGGCATCCTGAACAGCGGCGCCCAGTTATGCAGCGAGTCGAAAATGAATCCCGAGTGAAAATTAATTCGAATCGTCATCGGCTGAGGCACCGTGAGCGCAATCACTTCCGCACCGCGCTTGCGCGCGATATCCGTCGCCGCGAGCTGCTGCTCCGCGTGGCCAATATTCGCAGCGTTCGGCACGAGCACATTCCAATTCACGGGCCGGTTTGCCGCCAGTGAAATATCGGCCATATAGTTGGCCGCTTCTTCTCCCCATCCCACACCGGGCAAGAACTCGACCGATGTGCCTTCAAAATCACGCACCTGGCGCGACAAGGTGAGGATCTCTTCGCGCGACGCATGACGCGAGGGCACGGGATTTCCGTCAAAATCGTTATGCGTGTTGGAAATGGTCGAAGAAAAGCCCATCCCCCCCTCATCGAGTGATTTCCGAAGCAGCGCCACCATCTCGGCCAGCTCTTTTTCGTTCGCCTCGGAACCCACGGCACGTTCGCCCATTACGCTGCGGCGAATTGCGGAATGCCCGACCATGAAACCTGCATTGACGGAGAGCTTCCCTTCGAGCTGATCGAGGTATTCGCCGAAGGAACTCCAGTTCCAGGGCACCCCCGCTTCCAGGCTCTCGAGCGGCATTCCCTCAACCCGCGAGAGCATCTTCATTAGGTACTCCCCCGCCTCGGGAACGAGCGGCGCAATACTGAACCCACAGTTCCCGCCGATGACCGTCGTGACACCGTGGTAGGGAGAGGGACTCAGCGTTCCGTCCCAAAACGCCTGGGCGTCATAATGCGTATGCACGTCGACAAAACCAGGGCTCACGATCTTGCCCGAAGCGTCAATCGTCTCGCGCGCCGACTCGTCGATCTTCCCGATCGCAACGATCCGGCCCTCACGAATCCCGACATCAGCGGATCGCGGAGCCGCCCCTGTGCCGTCGACAACCGTGCCACCCTGAATGAGTACGTCCAACATGCGCATGCCTCCTCGCCTTCTTTGTCATTTCATCTTCACCCGCGCTTTTCGCACCGGCCTATTCTTGCTTTGCTTCTCGTTTCTCGCTCATCGCCGCTGAGCCAAGCCATATGGCCTGGCCTATAGGCTTCGCTCCGAAACTAACCGAACGTCCAGGCCCGTTCGGGCGCCGTCCCGTTCGCCCATTCCTGACTTTGCACGTCAAACCAAATCGGCAGGAGATGCTTCACGTAGAACGCGTGCGTCGTGTGATCACCCGACACCAGATCCTCGTATTCCTTGATCTGCACGCGATCGTCCTTCGCCTGCCATTTCTTCGACTTCTCAAGCAGGACATCGACCTCTTCCCGGGTATCCATCAGCAGACCCAGATGGTCATAGCCGGGGCTTTGGAGATGCTTCTTCTGCTCCGTCACGAGGATGAACTGGCTGGTCTCGGGGTCGGTCCGCAAGAGCAAACCCGTCTGTCCCATGATCGGAACATCGAGCGAGTCCCAATCGAAGAGATCCGCGTAGAAATCCCGGATCTCCTGCCGGTTCGCTTCCAGCTCGCCGATCGGCAGTGTGAGTTCCATGTGATTGAAGCGTGCAGGCATGGTCGTTCTCCTGGGCTTGCGGACTCCGGGGCCGCTTTTTTGCGTCATCTTGAGAATGCGGAATGCTAGCATGAGAAACACGACCTCAAGGCAACCCTGCGCCGCGGTCTTAGAGCCCGATGACGTCCAAAAAGCCCCCCGCAAAGCCCCAATCTCAGCTCTCCTCGAATGAGACGGCCCCTCGCAAGGTCCTCTCCGCAGACTCACACGTCGCAGAGATCGAGGCCTGCTACGACGAGATCGACCCTCGCTACCGGGACCGACGTCCCATCGCGAGCTACGACCCCGAGCGCGGCGGCGCCCTCTTTCACGTGCCCGGTTTCGAGCTTGCCCAGTTTGTACCCATGGGGCTCGTCTGCACGGCGGGGCGCACGCCTGAACAATTCGGTTCACCGACCGACTGGGACGAACTTCACCCCGGCGGCTTCGACGGCAAGCATCGCCTAACAACGCAGGACGAGGAAGGCATCGGCGCGGAAGTCATCTACCCGAGCCTCGGACTTGTCCTCTGCGGCCTGCCCGATATCGACTACCGAAAAGCCTGCTTCGACGCCTACAATCGCTGGCTCCTCGAATTTGTTGAGCCCGACCCGGATCGGCTCCTCGCCGTTCCGATAATGAGCTTACGAACGCCTGAAGAAGGAGTGGCGGAAATTCGCGCGGCCGCCGAAGCCGGATTCAAAGGCGTCCTTTTTTCAGGCCATGCTGCCTTTGACGACTACGATCAGCCCTCCTACGACCCCATCTGGGAGGCCTGCGCAAGCCTCGGGCTCCCGGTCTCATTTCACATCCTGACGACGCCGAGCGACAACGGCATCGCCCCGCGTGGCCACCGCATCGTGCAACATATGGTGATGGCACGCGGCGTCCAAGATATCGCCTCGATGCTCGTCTTCGGCGGCGTCTTCGATCGTCATCCGCAGCTCAAGGTGGTCTGTGCGGAAGCGGATGCCGGCTGGGTCCCGCATTTCAAATTCCGGATGGATCATGCCTTCGAGACCCACCGGCATTGGAACCGATTCACGGGGATCGATGAACGCCCCAGCCACTATGTCGACGAGAATATCTACTTCACATTCCAAAACGATTTCAGCATTGAACACGCCATCGGGGGCCTCAATCCGAAGCGCTTGATGTGGGCGAGCGATTTCCCTCATGGCGACGGGACCTATCCTCATTCTCAGCGCGTGATCGATCGCTTTGCATCACTCCTCGACGGCGCCCATCACGCCCCGCTCTTCGGAGCGAATCTCGCCGACCTCTATGACCTGTAGTCGGCCTCTATTGGGCCTTTGGCCGACCAGTAACCGGGTCGTAGCCTGTTCTCTAGCGCTGCTCCGTCGCCGGTCCGAAGCCCGGGCATAGGGAGCCTCGAGGAAGAGCTCCTCCGTAGGCCCTGGTAAATTCAAACAGGCGTATTAACCTAGGTCTCCCCATCTGATCGACTGACTCGATCAAGGAGACATCATGCCCTCAGAGCCCTCCCCCTTTCGGCCTCGAAACATCCTTCTGGGCCTTGCTGCATTGCTCCTCGCCGGCGGGGCCTATTTCGCCACCTCAGACGATGCCCAGCGAAGCGCGAAACTCCGCGCGGCCGAAGCGGCCGGCGACCTTGCGACCCGCGTTGTCGCGGCGCGCGCGGGCGATCAAGGCGGTGGCCACTCATCCGATTTCATCAAGATCCCGATCGAGGTTCGTAAACTCGGCGATGCCATCTACCAAGCCCGCGGCGTCGGCAATACCCACGTCATCGCCACATCCGAAGGCCACGTCGTCTTCGATACGGGGCTTGCGACCCAGGCCGCCAAGCAGCGTCGCCTCCTCGACGAGGCTCTCCCCGAAGGCCCGATCACCCACGTCATTCTCAGCCACTCTCATCAGGACCATGCGGGGGGTGCGCCGTTCTGGATCGACGAAGGAACGAAGGTCGTCGCCCATGAAGAGTACGCCGAGGAGCAGCGATACCTAAAGGAGCTCGAGGACTATCTCTGGTTCCGAAACCGCACGCTCTTCACCTGGATGCCTGAGTCGCCCCCCAAAAGTGGCATGTTTGCGTATGGCGGCGTCGAGCCGACGGTGCTCGTGGACCAGCCCGACGCGCTTGAGTTCGAGCAAGGCGGCGTGCGCTTCGTCGTCCTCCCGACGCCGGGAGCCGAAGGTGCGGACAATGTCTGTCTATGGCTGCCCGACGAGAAGGTGCTCTTCTCCGGCGATTTCTTCGGACCCAATTTTCCGCAATTCCCGAACGTCTTCACCATGCGCGGCGAGAAAGTCCGCAAGCCCATCGAGTACATCACGTCGCTTGAGCGAATCATCGCGCTCGAGCCTGAGATGATCGTCCCCAGCCACCAAGACCCAATCGAGGGCAAAGCAGAAATCCTCGCAGCACTCATCAAGATGCGGGACGCAACGCAATTCGTTCACGATGCTGTGATTGCAGGCATGAACGCAGGGAAGTCCGTCGAAGACCTCATGAAGGAAGTGGTGCTGCCTCCTGAACTCGAACTCACGCAGATTCACGGCCGCGTTTCCTGGGCCGTGAAGAGCATCTGGGAATACTACGCGACCTGGTTTCACTTCGATTCAACCACCGAGCTCTATCCCGTCCACCGCTCCGAAGTCGCTGCAGAAATCGCAGCCCTCGCAGGCCTCGACGCGCTTGCCGAGAAAGCGACCGAACATGTTTCCCACGGCGAAAATGTGGAAGCGCTTCATCTCCTCGAGATTTCGCTCGCGGGCGACCCGAACCACCGCCCCTCACTCCTCGCGCGAAAGGCCGCGCTGTCCAAGCTGCTCGAAGAAGCGGAATCGACTTTTCGAAATAGCTATGAAATGGAATGGTTGAACTACCGACTTCGCATCACCAATGAAGCCCTCGCCAGCAACTAACAAATAGAGCCGATTGATCGATGACCTCCGATAGCACCCGTAGAAAAATCCAACTCACCGCAGAGATGCTCTTCGCACAGGAAGGATTTGATCGCGTTACGCTTCGCCAAATCGCTCGAGCGGCGGGGCAAGGAAACGTTGCCGCCGTTCAGTACCATTTTGGCTCGAAACAGGGGCTGCTCGAGTCGATTGCCGAGACCCACCGCACCCAGATCGACGCCCGTCGTGAAACGCTCCTCGCGGAAAGAGCCGAAACCGAGCCCAGCGATCAACTGGCCGCTCTGCTCGAAGTCCTGATCATCCCTCTCACCGAGAAACTCGATACGGCGAGCGGACGCGCCTACCTCCGGATCCAGGCTGAGGGACTTGCCCGAACAGAAATGGGGCCGGCCACACGCGCCTTGACTCAGCGCATCGGACGTCAACTTGAGGACGACGGCGAGGAAGCGGCTTCACACCGATCGCAGCCATCCAACCGCTCCGAAGCATTCCCTTCTGAGCAGCGAAATCGGTTTCTGATTCTGCTGATTTTCCATGCGCTTGCCGACCGCGCGCGCCTCGAAGAAAACACAGAAGGCGCAAGCGAAGATCGCAAATTGTTTATCGAATCCCTGAACCGCGCCGTGTCCGGAATCCTCCGCGCCTAACCAAGCAGGCCTCGAACCGGCCGGCACGCGACCAGGTAATTTGAAGTCTGCACCATCGCCTCGGCACCTTGGGCATTCAGAAGCGTCGAGCGGCTTTTCACAACGCCCTGCCCTGGCCGAGACCGGGACAAGCGGGCATCCAGAAACGCGCGGGTCAGGGTCAGCTCCTCCCCCGGCCGAACCGGATTAGGAAAGCGCATTTCAAGCCCCATCATCGCCGTGGTGTACAGCTTATGGTCACTGCGTGAGTAGATGAGCGAGCTGATCGAGTATGTATGACACGAGGAGGCGCTCAAGCCCCCCAGAAGAGAAGCGTTCGCTGCCGCCTCATCGATGTGAAAAGGCTGCGGGTCCCACGCCTTCGCAAAGGAGATAATCTCCTCCCGGGACGGCGTATGACGCCCCACTTCCGTCGCCTCTCCCACCCGCACTTCTTCGAAATACATCATGCCTCTGGAATAGCGCTCCCCCAACCGGAGCACCATCTTGCGCGTCGCCCAAGCCCCTCAGATTAACTAGGGTTTCGAGATGGCTAATCCACAGGTTCTCCTACGGTTCACATCCCTTCTCGGAGCGGCATTCCTCGCCCTCATTTCAGGCCTGCTCCTCGCGAGCGCGACAAGCGCGCAAGCAGAAGGTCAATGCCGAGACTACAACCCAGAGAAAAACGTCTACTGGGGCGACCTTCATATCCATACGTCCTATTCGATGGACGCCTATATCTTCGACACCCGACTCACGCCGGATGATGCCTACCGCTTCGCCCGCGGCGAGGCGGGCACGCTCCCGCCGCTCGGCGCAGACGGCAAAGGTACAAAGTCGTTGACGATCGACCGCCCCCTCGACTTCGCGGCGGTCACCGACCACGCACATAGCATCGGCGGCGTCCAGCTCTGCACCGATCCGAAATACCCAGACTTCAACACCGAGCTCTGCAAAACCTATCGCCGGCCCTTCACCGCGGCGAGCGTGGGCGAAGGAACGAAGGACATCGTCGGCCGCATCGACAGCCTGCGCTCAGCCCCCCTCTGCGGCGATGACGGCACGAAGTGCCGAAACGCCGCCATCGACGGCTGGAAGAACATCCAAGCCGCAGCAGCCCGACATAACATCGACGGCCCCTCTTGCGACTTCACGACCTTCGTCGCCTACGAGCATACGGCGACCCCGGATCTCACCAAGATTCATCGCAACGTCATCTTCCGAAACGACCAGGTCCCAGAGCTGCCCGTCTCCTACTACGACGAGCCGGAAGGCCTCGGTCTCTGGCAAGCGCTCGATCGCGTATGCACGAACGGCGTGCCCGGTTGCGACGTCCTCGCCATCCCGCACAACTCCAACCTCAGCAATGGACGGATCTTCACCATCGAATATCCAGAGGGATCGACACAAGCAGAGCAAGCCCGTTACGCAGCACTCCGCGCGCGTATGGAACCCATTGTTGAGATGATGCAGATCAAAGGCGAGTCCGAATGCAACAACGGACTCTGGAAGGTCCTGGGCTCCGACGAAGACTGCGAATTCGAAAAGTTCCGAGCTCTTCATGAAGTCGAGAATTGCGAAGGCAAAATGGAATGGGGGGCGCTGGGCGGAAAGGGCTGCCGTTCGCGCCTTGACTTTGCGCGCTACGCCTTGATCGAAGGCATGCGCGAAGCCGACCGCATCGGCGTGAATCCCTACGCCTTCGGCATGATCGCCGCGACGGATATTCACACCGGCACCCCCGGCGCGACGGCCGAATGGCAGCCCGAGTCCTTTAACACCGGCATTCCCGGCCCCGGACTCAACCTCGGAGGCCTCGCCGCGGTCTGGTCCGAAGAAAATACCCGCGAAGCGCTCTTCAACGGGCTCCGGAATCGGGAGGTCTACGGCACCAGCGGCCCGCGCATGACGGTTCGGCTCTTCGGGGGCTGGGACTATCCCGAAAACCTCTGCGACCAAAGCAACCTCGTCGCCCAGGGATACGCAGGCGGCGTGCCTATGGGCTCGGATCTTCCGACGCGGAGCGCCGCTTCAGCCGAACAGCAATCCGGCCCAGT
The DNA here is from genome assembly GCA_045106235.1 of Myxococcota bacterium. GTDB lineage: Bacteria > Myxococcota_A > UBA9160 > UBA9160 > UBA4427 > UBA4427. The sequence continues at coordinate 12,790 of JBGCEJ010000041.1, read as the reverse complement.
CTTCATAGTCTCGGCAATGCGTGATATCGGCACGGAAGAGCATCCCGGAAATCTCCTCCAACGCGTCCAGATCGTAAAAGGCTGGGCGGACGATGCCGGGAACTTTCACCAGGAGATCTTCAACGTCGCAGGAGACAAGAAGAACGGCGCAAGCGTCGACACGCAGACTTGCGAAGTTTCAGGCCCCGGCGAGAACCAGCTCTGCACCGTGTGGACCGACCCCACCTTTGACCCCCGAATTCGCGCCGTGTACTACGCCCGGGTTTTCGAGAATCCGAGCTGTCGCTTCTCGACCTACGCGTGCAATGCCGGGGACGAGAACGTGAAGGGTCTCTGTGGTGCGGAAGGCATCCCGAAAACCATCCAAGAGCGCGCTTGGACATCCCCCATCTGGTACTCGCCTAACGCGAAATAAGCAGAGAGTGGGCGCGGAGTGATTCGTGATCCGCGCCCGCAGCGCCCTACTCCCCACCGCCTGAGCGATGGAGAGACGGAGCGGCGCGGCCCGCGATCAATGGCAGATCCAAATAGGTCTTGATCCCCGAATCCGCAGCGCACGTGTACGGAATAGCACTCACACAATGCATCGCCGTCGCGACGATCCCGTTGTTCCGTTCGAGACCCGACGCGATCGACTCGGGATGCCAGCCGTGGAAGGTCAGATGCGTGGTCGGGTCGCCCGTGATTTCGACTTCGAAGCGTTCACCTCCCTCTCCGAAAGACCAGGGCAGACTGGGGTCGCCGCCGGGCACGGGTTCAATGTTCTGATCGCCCATAAACCAGTTGACCGCCGCCGTGATCACAACCTCACCTCGGACGAGGCCCTGCCAAGCAAAACGTTGCGCAGCGACGTGGCCAGGCGCGATATCTCCGATCGGCGATTCGATGGGCGACGTGGCGACCGCGATCTCATGGATCGTGCGTTTCTCGGCATCGAGATCAAATCCGAGCGCATCCGCCACCATGTCGACGGATTGCATGAAACCACCGCCTAGAATCTTGGCCATCGGACTCGTCTTTGCCTGCTCCGGTGTCTTACCGAAAAGCATCATTTCGCTCACGATCTCAGGCGCGCCGTAGGTTCGGATATCAGAGAACTCTTCTGCTCGAACATGGGTGATGGCCCGTGAGAGTCCGGACACCATCAGGGGGAATCGCTCCGTGATCCCACCCGGATGAATGCCGGTCCCGTGGAGCGTGGACTTCCCCTTGGCACAGGCGGCCTCGACGCCGGACGTGTCGATCTGCTTTGGATAGACCCAACCCAGCGGCGTCACGACGTTCGCGCCAGACGCGAGGATCTTTTCGACCTCCGCGGGGTTCGCCATCAGCGGGCTGTACATCACGCAATCAGCTCCGAGTGCGAGGAGCGCGTCCACGTCCCGGGTAGCCTTCACGCCGACGGGCTCGCGGCCGATGAATTCACCAACGTCCTTGCCTTCCTTGGACTCGCTGTGCACCCAACAGCCGACGAGTTCAAGCTCGGGGTGATCAAGAATGCCCTCGATCGAAGCTCGCCCCACTCCGCCGGTCGCCCACTGAATTACTTTGTACGTCACGAGATCTTCTCCCCTTTTTCCGTGACACGCGCTTCGCGAAGCGCGCGTCGACGGACCTTTCCTGAATCGTCTTTCAACGGATCGGTTACGAACTCGAAGGTCCGCGGAATCTTGTACCGAACGAGGCGGTCCTCAAGAAACGCGCGCAATCCTTCTTCATCGACCGCCCCAGGGCCATTTTCGCGTTGCACGATCGCATGCACGGCCGCACCTAAGTCTTCGTCGGGAAGCCCAATCACCGCGCAGGACATGACCTCGGGATAGGATTCGATTGCCCCTTCGACTTCCGCGGGATAGATATTCGCGCCGCCGCAAATAATCAGGTCCGTGCGGCGGTCGGCCAGAAAGAGAAAGCCGTCCTCGTCGAGGTACCCCATATCACCCAGAGTCTCCCAGCCGTCGGAAGTGCGCTTCGGTTCCGCGCCGAGATAGTGATAGGTTGAGCCGGGACCGCCTGGAGGCATGCAGTACACATCTCCAATCTCGTTCGGAGGCAGTTCCTCCCCTTCCGGGCCGAGGATCTTAAGCTTCCTGCCCTCGGTCATCGCCCCCACGGAGCCAGGCTTCTTAAGCCATTCCGTCCCCGAGATCAAAGTCCCACCGATCCGCTCACTCCCGCCGTAGGCTTCCCAAACGCGTTCGGGACCGATCCAGTTGATCCATTCGCGCTGAAGCCAATCCGGAAGCGACGCACTGCTCGACACGACCCTTCGAAGCGACGAAATGTCAAAGGCATTCCGCTCTGCCTCGGGCAGCTTCCAGATCCGAAGCAGCATGGTCGGAACGAAGATTGCGAGATGGAGCTGATGCTCCTGGACCAGACCTAACGCCTCGGCGGAATCGAAGCGCGTCATCGCGACGACCTTACCGCCACCAAAAAGCACAGAGATGCAATTGATCAGGGGCCCCGAGTGGTAGAGCGGGCCGGGAATCAGAATGCTCGTCCCGGGATCCTGGCCCTGGAATTGCGCTTCGGGGTCAGCCTGGCTGGGGATATGATCAACGATGACCTTGGGACGCCCCGTGCTGCCTCCGGAACAGATCGCCATTCGATACTTTGAGACGCAGTCGGGAAGAGCCTCGCCTGATTCCCCCGAAACGTCTGTCCCCGGAGCAAGAGCCTTGAAGCCGTCGTGCAGTCCAGGATCAACGCCCAGAATCAGCTTGGGCTCCACCAGTTCGATGATCGCTTCGCGTTCGTGCTGAGGCAGTCGCGCTGAGATCGGCTGGGGCGTCGCGCCGAGCTTCCAACACGCAAAGAGCGATTCCAGAAGCTCGAGACCATTCGGCAAGGCCAAGGTCACGAAGTCGCCGGACTCGACGCCTTGCTTCGCGAAGAAACGCGCCCGTTGGTTTGCCCCCCGCTCGAGCGCCGCGTAGGACGTCGTGCGTCCTTCGTGGATAAAGGCCGGCGCTTCCGGCTGGCTCTCCGCATGCAGCGCGAGCGCGCGGCTGTACGAAACGATGCCCATCTAAGCCAGCAGATCCTTCTCGACCTGACCGTCCTTGAGGACGAGCTGGATATTCGAGGGGTCGCGATGCAGAGAAACATCCTGCGTCGGGTCACCATTCACGACCAGCAGATCGGCCCATTTCCCAACCTCGATGGTGCCCAGCTTGGCGCCGCGCTCACCCATCGCTTCCGCGCCATTCCGAGTCGCCCAGCGCATCACTTCGATCGGCTCCACACCGTATTTCACGTAGGTCTCCATTTCGGAGACATAATCGCCGTGGGGCATCATGGCGAAGCCGTAATCGTCGCCCAGAACGAGCCGCACTCCGGCCTTCATCATCTTCGGCAGCATAGAGACGGTGTATTCGAATTGCCTCCGCACCTCGGCGAGGCGCTCAAGGGTTCGCGACTGCGGCTCAGGGAATCCGTCGCCGATCGGAAAAGGACCATTGGCGTAGTCCCAACTTTCAGCGAATCCGAGAAAGCGCTCGGACCAAAGATAGCTGGGCGTGATCGTCGCATTCGCAGCAACCACCGCCTCGATTCCCTCGTCATCGATCATGTCGCCATGGTCGATGATATCGACGCCGGCACGAGCGCATTCGATGATGCCCGAGGTCGACGGACAATGCGCGCGGACCATCGCCCCGCGGTTATGCGCCGTCTCCACCGCCATATCGATTTCCGCGCGCGAGAAATAATTCCAGTCCGGGACGGGCTGACTCCCGTGTCCATTGCTCATCGAGAGCTTCACGATTTCACAACCGCGGCCGAGTTCTTCGCGGACCGCCTGGCGCATTTCGTCGGCACTATCAACGCGGCGCGTGAGCCCCTTATTCTCGACGCCCATGAACCAAGCCCGATTATCGCCATCCGCCGCATCGCCCGACGTCATGAACTCTCGCGTACACGCAATCACACGCGGCCCCTTCGTGAGGCCGAGCAGAATGCCTTCCTTGAGACTGACATCGAGCAGATCGCCGTTACTCGAGCCGATCAAACTCGTCACACCAAAATCCAGCGCGATCTGGGCGTTCTTCGCGGCCACCATGCCGAGAAATGCCGGGGGCATATTCAAACCGAGATAGGGCGAGGCATTGCCCGCATCGGGACCAAAGCCGGTGTGAAAATGACACTGCACCATCCCGGGCATGAGCGTCTTGCCCGCAAGATCAACGACGCGGTCGTCGGGCTGCCCTTCGACAGGCTCCGCGCCGACGGCATGAATTTGATTGCCTTCGACAATCACGTTTGTGCCCTGCGGCAGGACATCGGATCCGTCGAAGATCCGGCCATTCTTGAAAACGATGCGGCCCATGAATTTCCTCTCTAAAAGACGCTCTGAGTCTATCACGTCATCCCGGGACTCTGCGCCCTGCCCGCTCCTCTTCGGCCACCTTCGGCCCTCTTCCGCTGTCTTCGCGGCTCGGCCTCCAGTTGCGGCCTCCTGAATCGACTGCGATCGTCGTCCCAAGGAGAAAACCCGAATATGGACATTCAGGGCAGACGCGCATTGGTCATCGGCGGGACTTCGGGCATCGGTCTCGCGACGGCCATCAGCCTGCGCGACGGGGGCGCGGAGGTGATTGCCGCCAGCCGGCGCGCATCGCAGCGCGAGACCGCCAAAGCGGCCCTGGGAGCCGATGTCCGCCTCGTCGACATCGACCTTCGAGATCGGGAGGCGCTCGCGGAACTCCTCGAGGAGCTCGCCCCGGTCGATATCCTGATCGGCTGCGCCACCGGAGGCGACCGCGCCATCGGGCCCTTCCCCGAGATGGACCTCGACGGATTCCAAGGCTCTTTTGACAAGCTTTGGGGCTACGCAAATACCGTCCGACTCGGCCTTTCGAATATGTCCGCCGACGGCACGATCGTCCTGGTGAGCGGTTCCCCGGCGCGCAAGACACAGCCGGGACTCTCGGCCCTCGCTGCGGTCGGCGGCGCCGTCGAGGCCTGGAGCCGAGCCATCGCGGCAGAAATCGCGCCAAGGCGCATCAACGTCGTCTCGCCCGGCACCATCGATACGGAGATGTTCTCGTTCCCGGATGCGGAGCGGGAGGCAACGTTTAATGCCATGACCGCCGCCAACGTGATTCCGCGGGCGGGTCGCGCCCAAGAAGTGGCGGAAGCGATTCTCTTCGTCGTCCGCAACGAATTCGTCACCGGCACAACCGTCGACGTCGATGGCGGCGCGCTTCTCCCCTAGGCCGTCAACGGCTTGCACCAAGAGCAAAACCCCAAAGCCTCAGGGAGCCCCTGCATGAAAAATCGCCGACACGACCTTCGCGCATTAAGTCGCTCGTTTCATTCGACGCCAGAAAACACGCATGCCGGATCCGGCCTCAGCCGATCGGCCCTCCGTCTGGGTGCGACGCTACTCTGCGTCACAGTGCTCTCGACTCTCGGATGTGCGCAGGTCGGGCTCTCAACCGATACGCCTCCGGCGACTCGCACGACCGAGCAGAACGCTCTCGCTTCCGCGCACGCCGAAGCCGCGCCGAGGCCCTCCCTTTCAGCCGCCGCGCTCTCGACTCAGGCCCTGTCCCTTCCTCAAGCAAACCCCGAGTCCGTCGGCCTTTCGAGCGCCGCGCTTGCTCGCCTCGACCGCGTCCTCGAAGGCTTTGTCGATCGCGAGCAGATCCCGCATTTCCAGCTTCAAGTCGCACGGCGCGGAAAACTGGTTCATGAGCATATCTACGGAACGATGAGCCGTGAAAGCGGCGAGCCGCTGGGACGCGATTCGATCTACCGGCTCTACTCCATGACCAAAGTCATCACCGGAGTCGCAACCCTGATCGCCTATGAGCAGGGGCGCTTTCTACTCCATGAACCCGTCGCGAATTATCTTCCGGAACTCGCTGATGTGCGGGTGATGGAATGGGGGACGAACGGGCGCTCCGCCATCGTCGATGCCGAACGCCCCATCACGATCCTTGATCTGCTCCGGCATACCTCCGGCTTCTCTTACAATTTCATCGCGCCTTCGCCGCTTGGCAAGATGTACACCGAAGCGGGGATCACACCGGGCCTGAAACCCGGCGCGCGTCCCAGCGCCCTCGGCGAGCCCGGACCGAATGAAGGCATTGACCTTGAAGAAATGGTGAAGCGCCTCGGAGAAATTCCTCTCATCGCGCAACCAGGAACCGCTTGGAATTACGGCGTCAGCATGGATGTGCTTGGGCGCCTCATCGAAGTCACGACGGGCCGCCCCTTTGATGCCTTCCTTGAAGAAGAAATCTTCCTCCCGCTCGGAATGCGGGACACCGCTTTCTTCGTCTCCGAGGATCGACTGGACCGCTTTCCGGCCTGTTATATCCCCACCCCAGATCAAGGAATGGCTTTGCAAGACGACCCAAGGCTCAGCGGCTACCGCAAGCGCCCCGCTCTCCCCAGCGGCGGCGGAGGCCTGGTCGGAACCGCGGACGACTATATGCGCTTCGCCCAAATGCTCTTGAATCAGGGCCGCGTAGCCGAGCGACAGTTGCTCAGCCCCCGCGTCCTGCGAATGATGATGACCAACCAACTTCCCCAAGACACGTTCGGCGCGCGCCCCTTGGCTGCGCTCTATGGCCGCACTCTCGCCAACGATAGTCTCGGCGTCGGCTTCGGACTCACAGGCAGCGTCATTACGGACTCGACGTACACGGGACTCCCCGTCTCAGAGGGAAGCTTCGGCTGGGGCGGCGCCGCCAGCACCTATTTCTGGGTCGATCCCGAGGAAGACATCGCCGTCATCTTCATGACCCAACTCCTCGGCTCCTCCACCTACCCGCTCAGGCCGCATCTCATGAAGGGCATCGGCGCAGCCCTCCTCGACTAGTACGCCCCGTTTACTCGGCAGCACTCCCGGCCCGCTCAGCCGAGACATGCCCCGCCGAAACCATCCAGCGAACGAGGTCGCGAAACGATTCCTCGTCGGACCGCTTCGGGCGCCCCAACAAGGCCACACTCTCCCGGTCGTCGAGGGGGACGCTCCGCGTCAGCACTTCCGCAGCCTCGTAGTTGAGTTCGGCTGCCCGACCGAACTTCTGAGCGAGATCACCCATCCGTCCGAGACCCCGAAGAAGAAATCCCGGCATCTTCTGCGCACCGATCTCATGCCCCGTGACGAGCTCAAGCAGCATTCGGTAGCGCTCGTGGGTGACGAAGAACGAGGGCGCCATCAAACGGTCCGAATGCTCCGCCCCGTCAAAGAGCGCGCAGATGACCTGCGCCAGATCTCGGACATCCGTATAAGCCAGCCCCCCCTCCGTGACGAGGGCCTTCTTCGCGCCCAGAGCCTGGGCAACCAACTGAGGCCCGATACTAAAAGTGGGATCGTTAGGCCCATGGACCGCCGCGGGATAGATAATAGTGAGCGGCGCCGATTCCTGAAGCGCCCTGGCGATCCGCTCCGCGCTCGCCTTCGTCTGCGCATACATCGAGCGCGGCTGCGCCACTTCGTCCGTCGCCTTCATCTCCGCCCCACGCGGCGGGAAGAGCGCCAGCATGCTTGAGACGTGGACCATACGTGCGACGCCCGATTCAGCACCCGCGCCGAGCGCATTCCGGGTGCCTTCGACGTTGATCTGCTTGACTCGCGCCTCGTCTTCAAGCGAGGGCGAGAAAAGCCCGGCGCAGTGAAGTAATCCCTCGCAACCCTCAAGACTGTCCTGTACTGCTGCCCGGCCGGGCGGCACGCCTCCATTGCCGCCAGCAGAGACGTCTCCGGCCAGATCTCCTTGCGCGATTTCCACATCAGCGCAGCTCCACCCAAGAGGCGAGAGCGCTCGGTCGACCTTCCCCGGGTCCCGGACGAAGAGGCGAACCTGATGCCCTGCCCCCAGGAGCGCGGCGGTCGCATGACAGCCGACGAGCCCTGTTCCCCCGGTGACGAGTATTTTCATTTCAGACGATGGCTCCGATGAAGCCGCCCCAGAGATCGATCAGCAGAAGACTGATCGCCCCGGCCGCACTCGCCTCGAGTGCCGTCCGGGAAAGCGTCCAGCGTCGTTCACTCATGGTTTCATCGAGGCGGAAGACGTTCGGGAAGCTGACAATGAAATAGAGCGAGTAGAAGACCGAGCCCCAGGTCAGCATCGCCTGGAGATCGACGTACCAGACATTCGTCGAGGCGGCCTGGGTCACGTAGAGCCGTGTCTCCGCCCATGCGAAAAAGAGCGCCGCGACAAAAACGATGGCAATCCAGCCTGCCCGACGCGCGGGCGCCGCCCATCCAAGAGTCATCGAACGGACATAGCGCATACAGACGACCGCTACGGAGTGATACACAACGAAGAAAGCCACCGCGTTTAAGTACATCCCGTACGGCACCTTCTTGAACGCCGCGGCCGCTGTCTCTTCATCCGGCCCGACCAGCGAAGCATCGAAATAGAGGGACACGTCATCGAAGCGGTAGCGAAGACCTAACAGGTCAAAGAAGTACTCCGTGTGAAAATAAGTCACGAAGAATACGAAGATGAACATGTAGAGATTGAACTTGAACCAGTAGCTTTCCCGCCACGGCACACCGGAGTCCCGTCGCAACCAAGCCGGAAGCAGCACGCAATATGGAAGCCACATCGCCGCGTTCTGCGTGATATGCCAGAAATTCCCGACATCGAGCCAGCCCATCGACTGAACCAGGCCGTTGTAGGCGAAGAAGACAGGGACGAAGGTCAGGAAAAACTTCTCGGCCCAGGCTTTATCCGGATTCTCGGAGAACCAACGGCGCTGCGGCCTCGGCCCGTTTGAACTCATTTCGCACTCCCTGCGGGTTCTTCGTGAGACGAAACGCCCCCTCTCGAAAAGAAAGGACGGTCGCCATCAATCACGCATCGGCGCACTTCGCGCTCCCGCGGAAAATGATCCGACAGTCCGCGATGTACCGTTACCCGCTCATCCCAGATCGCAAGATCTCCGGGCGCCCAGCGCCAGCGTGCATGAAAGATTGGCTGGTCGATATGCTGCTTCACGAAGGCCAGGACGGACTGACTCTCGGCCGGGCTGAGTTCTTCGATCGACTCCATAAACTGCCCCCCGAACAGGATCGCTTGTTTTCCGGTTTCGGGATGCGTCCGCACGAGCGGATGAACGACGGGGGGATAAGATGCCCGAAGCTTTTCGGCGACGGGACCCGCTGCGGCTTTTCCGAGTTTCTTCTGAATCCCAACAATGAAGCTCTCATTGGAATGGCGAACCGTCAGCGTCTCCAAGAATTCGCGCATGCGATCCGAAAGTGCCGAATAGGCGGCGGTCATGGAGCCCCACATCGTATCCCCGCCGCGATCAGGCACGATTGTCGCACGCAGAAACGCGGCGCGCGGAGGCTCTTCGGTCCAGGTCACATCCGTATGCCAGTAATCCGTCGCGGGCTCACTCTCAGGCCCATCGTGAATCACCTGAAAGCTCGGCGTCTCGTCCCCCATCGCGCGGGACATGGGGAATACGCTCGGCGTGCCGAACTGCGCAGCGAGCGCCATATGCCCCTCATCGTCGAGTCCGGTCTCCCGAAAGAAAACCACCTCATGCTCAAGCAAGGCGGCGTAGACGTCTTTCACCTCCGCATCGCTCAAAGTCCGGGCGTCGACCCCTTCAATCTCGGCGCCAAGGGCACCACCCAAAGGTTTGACGTTCATATCGACGACCTCGCATCGCTGAATTCAGGAGTGGAGAGCAGGCGCTAAATCCCAGACGGCGTGAACTCGATCTTCACCGCATCCAGACCTCGCGTAAACACGCTCGGCACGATCTTGGGCTCGGCCCCCGCCGCGAGTCGCATATCCGGCATGCGCTTCATCAGCGCTTCGAAAATGAGACGGAGCTCCATTCGCGCCACGCTGGCTCCGAGACAAAAATGAGTCCCTAGACCGAAGGAGAGATGCTGGTTCTTTTCCCGCGTCACATCGAAGCGGTCCGGATCGGGGAACTGCGCCGGATCACGATTCGCCGAGGCGTACATGAGCAGAAGCTCATCTCCTTCTCGAATCGTCTGCCCCTGAAACTCATGGGTCTCGGTCGCGGTTCGCTTCATATTCAAAATTGGCGTCACGTACCGAATGAACTCTTCGACCGCGACCGCCATCTTGGCCGGACTCGGATCGTCCACAAGCTTCTGCTTCTCGTCCGGGTTCGCGATCAGATTCACCACCGTGGACGCAATCACCGCCCGGGTCGTCTCCGCGCCTCCGTCGAGCACGAGCAGCGCCTCGGAGATGATGTCCGCATCCTCGAGCTTGCGGCCGTCATGCTCCGCATTCGCCCACATCGAAATTAAATCATCTCGGGGGTCGCCCCGCCGAAGCGCCGCCAAGGCGAGCACTTCCTGCGCAAACTCGCCCACCGCCTGCACCGCGTCGGGCACAGCACCGAAATTCATCGACCCATCGCTCTGGTGCTGCCCACCCGCGAGCATCGTGACCTCAGACCACCATTTGCATTTGCGCCACATCTCCGGCGGAAAGCCGAGCCATTCGTTGATCACCATCGCGGGCAGCGGCGCCGCGAGTTCCTCGACCACTTCACACTCGCCCTTCTCAATGACGGCATCGATCAGCTCGCGCACATAGCCCGCGACTTCGGCCTCGTGGCTCCGCACAGCCCGTGGCGTAAACCGCGGCGAAACGAGACGACGCCGCACGTTGTGATGCGGGTCGTCCTTATTGATCATCGAAGCATCGCCCTCGGCGCGGGGCCTCGACCCTTTCGCCGAGGTATAGCGACGCGCGTCCTTCTCGACGGCAACGATATCCGCGAAGCGCGAGACGCCCCAAATCTGATGCTGGGCATCCCAGTGCACGGGCGAATTCTCGCGAAGCCAGCCATACGTCGGATAGGGATCACCCCCATAGAATTGGGGGTCCAGTAGTCGAATCTCATCGGGGTTCATCCCGCGCTCCTTCGTAATGAATTACTCGTCGTCGCCCGTGCGGTAGTCGCCGAACTTCTCATCTCGTTTTTGGAGAGCCGACGTCAACTTGCCGGCACCCGCGCCCGTCTGACTAATAAATTCATCGAAGCTCTTCTGATGAATCGCCAGGGAACAGAGCTCCGTCCCCTGCCGGATACCTTGACGCATCCCCATCACTTCCATCTGGCGATGCACAGCGCGCTTATTCAGCCGCACGATATCCGGGGGCAGCGCGGCCATGCGCTGCGCCATCTCCAAGGTCTTCGCTTCGAGCTCTTCCGCGGGGTAGGCTCGCGTCGCCCAGCCGCGCTGCGCCGCCTCGACGCCGTTAATCGAATCGCCGGTCAGCATCATCTCCATCCCGCGGCGCATACCGACGAGCCAAGCATGGAACTGCATATCCGGCACGCCGAAGCGAACGGCCGGATATCCCATCTGGGCATCTTCAGCCATGTAAACGACATCGCATCCTGTGGCGAGTTCGCTGCCCCCCGCCAGACAGAAGCCGTGCACCTGCGCGATCACCGGCTTCGAAAGTTCCCAGATGCTCATCCACCCTTCGGTCACGTGGCGCGGATATTGCCCCTCGCCCTGGGGCGTAAAGAACGGGTATTCCAGCCCTTCGTTACCGCCGCCGATATCGTATCCCGCAGAAAACGACGAACCCGCGCCGCGCACGATCATGACGTGAATATCGTCGTCCTGGTCCGCCTCACGCAGACCATGCAGCACTTCCGCGCGAAGCGCGTGGTTGAGTGCATTTCGCTTATCCGGTCGGTTCAGCGTGAAGCGCCGAACATGGGGCGCCGGCTCATCAACCAAGAGAACCGTGTAGTCGGCCGAAGAAGCAGGCCAACTCGCCTTGAGCTCTCCAGTTTTCGGGGCATCGTTTTCGTTTTCGTAACTCATGTGTTCGTGTCCTTCGTTCGTCGCGCGCGAGGCGTCAGCCCCCGCCGCGGAATCGGCCTAACAAATTTTAGAGAAGAATAGTCAGAGAGAGCAGAGCGATTGTCCCGTCGATCACGATTGGCGGAATGGATTCCTGAATCGTTGAGCCGTCGGCGACCATCGAAAAGAAGCGGGCCGCGGTCGCCAAACCCCATGCGCATCCAAGCGCCAGAAAAACGGTCGGATTGCCTGTGATCAGCGCCGTCAGCCCCCAGCCCAGATTCAGCCCGCCAAAAACGGCCCGTGACTCGGAGATGGCCTTATTCGAGTTAAGAGCGATATCGCAGCCATCCGTAATGACGGTGGGCTTGAAAAACCCGGCCGCGCCAATCAGGATTGTGAGCAGCGCCCCAAGTCGAGGCGTCCATTCCAAAATCGTTTCCATTGCAGTCCCTTTAGCCCCCCAAAGCGTCGTCGCCGCCGGGGCCTCGCGTGTTCGTCGAGCGCTGTTCTGCGATCGCCGCAGTGCTTCGAAAGGGTAGGGATTGGCCGCGCGAATTCAACGCGCAGAATCGGGTCCGCAGCGGACGCGCTACCCTGCCGGCTCGCGACCAAGGAGAGAATGCCATGCAGCGAACAGCCCTGATTACGGGTGCCTCAGCCGGCCTCGGCGTCGAATTCGCACATCAGCTCGGCGCGCGCGGATACGACCTCATCCTCGTGGCAAGGCGGCGCGAAAAACTCGAGGATGTTGCACATGCGTTGCGTGAAAAGACGGGCCAGAGGGTCGACACCCTCTCCGCGGACTTGGCGAGTCCCGATGCCCCCCGCGAGATCTGGGAAGCCACCCAGAGCGAGGGATGGAATGTCGACTATCTCGTAAACAATGCAGGCAGCGCAGGCCCCTCGCTCTTCGAGGAAAAGGACTGGGCCCCCCAAGCCACTTTCCTGGAACTCATGATGCTCTCCGTCACACACATGTGTCATCACTTCGTCCCACCC
>JBGCEJ010000040.1:0-45934 GCA_045106235.1 Myxococcota bacterium | reverse complement strand
GGTCACATCCTATTGTTTTTTTTAACGAATTCTCTTGACGGCATTTATTTCGTGTTGTTTCCTCGGACGCAACAAACGCTCTATCGTCGCGGTTTGATACAAGAAGGCTTGTTTGTTCCTTCAAGTTGCCGCCGTTTGAGGCCGATCAGTATTTGCAGCCGAGTCTGTGAATACTTGCGTCGGGAGAAAGATCGGGACTGTTTCGATCTGGAACCTGGCGGAGGCGCAGGCCGGGACGTACGAAGCGATTGATAAGGGGGGAAACCCAGTAATGGCAGCTCGAAAGAAGGCCACGAAGAAGAAGGCCACCAAGAAGAAGGCCACGAAGAAGAAGGCCACCAAGAAGAAGGCCAAGAAGAAGGCCACGAAGAAGAAGGCCACCAAGAAGAAGGCCTCGAAGAAGAAGGCCAAGAAGAAGGCCACGAAGAAGAAGGCCACCAAGAAGAAGGCCACGAAGAAGAAGGCCAAGAAGAAGGCCACGAAGAAGAAGGCCAAGAAGAAGGCTACGAAGAAGAAGGCCAAGAAGAAGGCCAAGAAAAAGGCCACGAAGAAGAAGGCGACTCGAAAGAAGAAGGCTTCTAAGAAGAAGGCTGCTCGCCGCAAGCGCTAAATGCGCCTGTGTCCGGGCGGCTTTCCGATTTGGAAAGCCCTCTGATTGGGTCAAGGGACCCCGGCTAGGAGACCTGGCCGGGGTTTCCTTCGTCTTGGGCCTGAACTACTCTCCCGCCTCCTCATCCCACCGCTAGGACGAAATCAGCTATGGCACGAATCACCATCGAAGACTGCATGGAGCAGGTCCCGAACCGTTTTCAGCTCGTTCGAATGGCCTCGATTCGCGCAAAGCAGCTCAAGAAGGGTGCGCGCCCGCTGCTGACGTCGGAAGAGAACAAGGAAGTGGTGATGAGCCTGCGCGAGATCGCAGCCGCTCTCGTGAAGCCAGGGGACCGGGAAGAAGTCGCCGAAGAGACGATGGGAGCGCCGGTTGAGGCACTCTCTGCTGCAGCCGCTGAAGCCGCGGCGCCGAGTGGGTCGTTTGCGAGCGAGGCAGCCCCAGCAGCGGAGGACGCACCTGCAGCCGCTCCTTCGCCCTTCGATACGCCGCCGTCGGAATAGCGTCTACCGTCTACTACCGCCTATTGGCGTCTACACGACGCTCCGGCTCTCGCTCCAACTCTTTAGAGCGCTCTCTGCAGCGCCCTGAGCCGTGCTCTCGACAGGGCTACGCCAGGACGACCGGGATTTCGAACCGGACGCGGGTGCCTGTGCCGGGCTCACTTGTGAGCGTGGCTTCGCCGTCGAGTAGGATCAGCAGGTCGTGTACGAGCGTCAGGCCAAGGCCTGCGCCGCGGTACCGGATGCTTGCTCGGTCATCGACCTGGTAAAACTCGTTCCAGATATATTTCTGATCATCGGGGCAGATTCCGATGCCGGTATCGTTGACCCAGCAATGGAGCCGGTCGCCTTCGAGGCGCGCGCCGATCTGAATCGTTCCTTGCTCCGTAAACTTGGCGGCGTTGTCGAGTAGCAAGAAGAGGATCTGGTTGAGCTTTGCGAGATCCGTGCGGATCTTGGGCAGAGGCTCAGGGATCTCTTTCTCAATCTCGACCGGGCTATCGAGAATCGTATCCTGCACGCTGAAGATCGTTTCGTCGATCACATCCGTAACAGAGAGTTCCTGGATCTCGATCGGGAACTCGTCCTGCTTGATGCGCCAGAGGTCGAGAATATTCTGCAGAGTCCTCTGGAAGGCCGCGCCTTCATCAAGGGCGCTGCGCAGAGTCTGCTTCGAAGCATCGGAGAGCGTTTCATTTTCGCTCGAGAGGACCGTGATCGTAGCCTCGATGATGCTGTTCAGCGGCGTTCGAAGCTCACGGGACATTTTCTCGATGAAGTCATTCTTCAGCTTCTCGATCTTGCCAAGCTTCTCGTTGTTGCGAAGGAGCTCGATGTCTTGCGCGAAGAGTTCCTCGGACAGTTTTAAGAGTTCGTCACTCTTCTCGTCCGCGATCTCAAGGTTCTTTTCAGAGGCAGCAGAGAGCGTTGCATATTCCTGGCTCAGGAAAGCGTGGTCGATCTGACAGGCCATCGACCAGCCGAGGCTTTCGATCGATTCGCGCGCCTCTTCCGAGAGCTGTGCTGTTGGGATGACGACCAATACGCCAACGGCCAGGCCGCGGGCGAGAAGCGGCATCGCCAGCGTGGCGCCGATGTTATTTCGGTCCGCAACGGCGCCGGAGACGGGGCCCATTTGAGGCTCTCGCGTTGTGAGCGCGCTTGCGACAAGGGCGTCAATGGCGTTGGCGACTTCCCGGGCGTCTTCTGCGGTCCGGAATCCGGCCGCCGCACGGAGTCGGCTTTCTTGGGCGTTATTCGCCGAGGCCGTGTAGATCAGCGTTGCTGCGCCGCCGGCAAGGCCTGACGCCTGACTCGCGGTAATCCTGAGGGCACGGCTGATTCGTTCTTCGATGATAGGGTCGGGCTTTGGGTGCATTTGGATCGCCCCCTTAGAACCGGTCATCGGGTTCGATTTCAAACGGTGCTTCGGGCTTGGTATCGACTTCACCGTCGTTGTCGATCAGGCCCTCCATCTCAAGCTTCGTTTGGAAATCCGTTGGATTGGAAGCGGCATTCAGCGCGGCCTCCATCGTAATCTTATTCGCCTTCAGGAGGTCGAGCAGATGCTGGTCAAAGGTCTGCATTTTCTCGCTGCGACCCCGAGCGATGTACTCCGTGATTTCATGGGTTCGCTGCGGATCTCGGATGCATTCCTGAATCGAGCGTGTCGAGCGCATGACTTCGACCGCGGGAACGCGGCCATTCTGCTTCTTGTTCGCGAGCAGGCGAAGGGACACGATCGCTTTGAGGTTGTCTGCGAGGCGCGCTCGGACCTGGAGATGCTCTTCGGATGGGAAGAAAGAAACCAGGCGGCTGATTGTCGAAGCAACGTCCGCCGTGTGGATCGTCGAGAAGACCAAGTGTCCGGTCTCCGCAGCCTTTAGGGAGGTATCGACCGTCTCGAGATCACGCATCTCCCCGACCATAATCACGTCGGGGTCTTGGCGGAGGGCGGCACGCAGCGCATCAGGGAAAGACAATGTGTCTGTTCCGATCTCACGCTGCGTGATGATGCTCTTGTCGTGGGTGAACACGAACTCGATCGGATCCTCGACCGTGACGATCTTGCTTTTTCGCTGGCGATTCACTTCGTTCAGCATGGTCGCGAGGGTGGTTGATTTGCCCATTCCCGTCGGACCGGTGACGAGGACATAGCCACGGCGGACTTCTGCGATATCACCTAACACCGAAGGCAGGTTGAGATCGTCGAAGGTCTTAATCTGGAGCGGGATGACGCGCAGGACGATGTTGAAGAATCGCCGTTGCCTGGAAATGTTGACGCGAAAGCGACCTTCGCCCGGGAGTTCAAAGGCGAGGTCACGCTCGTTGAAGTCGAGGTCGCGGCCGAGCGGATCGTGCTCGATCAGGATCTTGACGATCTCTTCCGTGTCCTGCGGCGTGAGCACCTTGAACCGCAGTTCGACGAGCTCCCCGTGGAATCGATAGAGCGGCAGATAGCCGACCTGGAAGTGGATATCGCTCGCGCCCTTTTCAAGACCGAGTCGGAGAAGCCTGTAGAGCTTTTCCCGTTCCATCGCCGTTCCCTTTCAACGCGTTTGCCGCGTTCTCTCTGCCGTAGGCGAGACAATCGAATGATTTATCGGCTTTCGGAACCGGCCCTTGACACCGATTCCGCCGATCGGTGTCTGGATTCAGCGAATGCGGCGCTTCGCTATGCTTTTGGGGTCTTGGCAGGAACAGGCAAGCCATAGGCAAGGAAGAGCCAAGTGCGGCAGACGGGCTGTGGAAGGCCAGGGAGATCAGGCGTGGAGATTGCGTTGCGCAAATGGGTTTTCGTTGGGCTCTTGCCGCTGATGCTGGGCTGTTTTGCGGGAGGGGCTCCCGTCCGAGCGGAGGAGTCGAGTGATCCGGGAATGGACGTCGTAGAGGGTGCGGCGCGAGCGGCCACGCCTGGCGACACAAAGCCGGAGCTGATCGTGACGGGCCGGCCGGCGTCAAGTCCGACCGGCGCCGGGGACCGCAGCAGCCTTGGGACATCGAACCGCCCCGGACTGGATGCGCTTTTGCAGCTGCCGAGCGGGTACCTCGGAAACGGTGGGGCTCGGCCTGTGGCGGGCGCTTCTGAGTCTGAGTGGCGAAGGCGCTTTCGCAAGGCCGATACGGAATTGCAGGAGGCGCAGCGTGCGCTGCAAAAGACGAAAGTTGAACTCGATGGGGTCGCGGAAGAGGGCGGCGCGAATCAATGGGCGGTCGCGCCTCCTGGTTCAAGTAGCTCCGGCAATTCCTCATCGCCGCTCTCCTTTAAACTTCGACAGGCGCTCGTGCGGGATCGCGAGCGAGTCGAGGGGGCTGAGCGGGCGCTGCGGGAACTTCGAATCGAGGCGGACCTGGCGGGGGTTCCGGCCACGTGGAGATCTGAGCGTGGGGCAGTCACAGGCGGGGGAGCGTCAATACCTCGCTCGGCTGCGCCAAACTGATCATTGGTTGGGATGCTTCTTCGAGCCTGATCCCCGAGGGAATTCGCTGCCAATGGCGACAATACTTGGGGCCTTTTGCAGCGAGCTAGATTGAATGTTGCATGGCGTCGAGGCCCCGAGTCGCTACTCTCTCGCCGAATTTCAGCCCCTGTGGGGCTTTCTCCTATACGACCTGAAAGAAGAACGAGGGATCAAGACATGTCCGAAGACCAGCGCAACGATGAGAATGAGGTCAATGAGGACGGTCCGGGAATCAACGGAGACCTGAGTTCCTGGCTCTACGTGATCGGCGGCATTCCGATGATGATTCTCTTCTTCGTCGTGCTCTTTGGGCTCGTGGGCGCCTGTGATGCGCAGAACGTGATGATTCACGGCTAAACGCAGGGCTCAATCTTTGGAGGGATGTGGCCGATACGTCGGTTATGTCTGTCCGCTCCCAGTGGAATCGATTCTTACCCGCCGTCGCAGCTGCAAGCATGCTGTGTCTGGGGCTCGGGTGTGCGGGAATTCCAAAGCCCTTGGCGAGCTCGAGCAGTCTCGGTGCCGAAGACGGACTCGATTATTTTCAGCGTCCGCGAGCCGACGATCTCTGGAGTCCGAAGATCCAGGGATGGCAGCGGCGTGAGCGCTTCGACGCTTCATTGCTGAAGCCCCTCGAGAGCGGTCCTGCGGTCGAATCTGCAGGCTATAGCGAAGCGAACGATCACCTTCCCGCGAGCCAAACGGCCGATACAGGTCTGCGCGCCAAATACTTCGAGTTCAGAGCGGATCGCAAACGCGCGCTCGCGGCCGATGTCGCTGCCTGGATTCAGGGCGAGGCGAAGAAGCATTACCGGGAAGACGGCGCAGTCGATCATTGGGCGACCCTGGAAGAGACGCTCGCCCGTGGCGGCGATGATTGCGATGGTCTCGAACTCTTGGCTTTTCATGCGCTGCGCGATCTCGGTTTCGCTGCGACCGAGGTCTACCGAGCGATCGTCGTCCGGCCCTCGGATGGGCAGCACCATATGGTCACGCTCTGGTTCGAGGATCCCAGCGATCCTTGGGTGATCGACCCGACTGGGGCGATGACCCTCGGCATGCCCCGCATGTCGGATCTGGGCGATTGGGTGCCGATCAAGGTGTTTTCTGAGCGCCTTGAGTACACCGTTCGCGATCGCGGCGACGCCCTCGCCACCAACCCCTAGCATCCTTCTCAATTCGTCCTCCGGATTTCCATTGAGCCCTGACCCGTCCTTTGCCGGATGGAGCGCGGCGCTCGCATGTCCGATACGCCTTCCAAGAGTGGAGGCTTCTCTTGCGAGAGGCCTACCCGGAGGCTGTTAGGTAATGGATCTCGGAACAATCATTGGGATGGTGCTCGGCTTCGGCCTGATCCTTGGCGCCATGATGCTCGGCGGCGGCGTTATGCCCTTCGTCGACGCCCAGAGTGCGCTGATTGTGGTGGGTGGCACCTTTGCCGCGACGATGATCAACCAGAAGATTCCCTACGTGATTGGGGGGCTGAAGGCGGCCTCTCAGGCGTTCATTGATAAGTCGAGTCCGAAAGCGGAGCTCGTTCCCCTGATTATCGACTTGGCGGCAAAGGCGCGTAAAGAGGGCCTCGTCGCACTCGAAGGTGAACAGATTGATGATCCGTTCATGGCTCGGGGCGTTCGTTTGGGGGTCGATGGCCTGAGTCCTGAAATCATCAAGGAGACGCTGGCAGGCGAGCTCTCCTCTATGAAGACGCGGCATGAACGCGCCCAGCAGATTTTTAAGTTCATGAGCGCGACGGCGCCCTCGATGGGGCTGATCGGAACGATCGTGGGCCTGGTCCAGATGCTTCAGAACCTCGACGATCCAGACTCGATCGGCCCGTCGATGGCGGTTGCGCTTCTGACGACGCTCTATGGCGCGATTCTGGCCTTTGTTGTGTACGGGCCCATTGGCGAGAAGTTGGCCAACCGAACGGCGGAAGAGGTGGCGGTGAAGAAGCTTGCCATCGCCGGCGTCGAGTCCATTCTGAAGGGCGATAACTCGATGGTGATTCAATCGAAGCTCGAATCGCATCTCTCACCCGAAGAGCGCGAAGCCCTTTCCTCAGATTAGTCGGGATACCGGAGGTTTGCCCAATGGGTCTCGATCCCAGCGAAGCCGAAGATCATGTCTGCGAAGAAGGCGCGCCCGCCTGGCTCGCCACGATGGGCGACTTGATGAGTCTGCTTCTCGTCTTCTTCGTGCTGATGCTCTCCTTTGCCAACACGGACAAGCAGCTCTTTCTTGAGGCGATGGGGTCGATCCAGGCAGCGCTTGGCTTGATCGAGGACAATCCCGGTCAGTTCCGAGTCAAGAGCTCAAGCATGATTGAGTGGAGCGAGAAAAAGTCGACGCCGTTCATCGACGTTATGAAGCTGGATAGCCAAACGAAATCGCCGTCGATGGACCAGAAGATCATGCAGGGGGTCCAGCAGGCGATCGCGGAGAATAACCTCTCTCGAATCGTAGAAGCCGAATCGAGCGAGCGTGGGGTGATTGTTCGCGTGAAGGGGGGCGCACTCTTTAAGCCCGGGTCCGATACGCTGCTCCCGATCTCATTCGTGTTTTTGGATGAGGTTATCCGGATTACGGAGGAATTCGCCTACGAGCTCTCCATCGAAGGGCATACGGACGGTTCTCCGATCAGTACTCCAGTGTTCCCGACGAATTGGCATCTTTCGACGGCGAGATCGATCGCTGTGCTTCGCTATATGATCGACGCAGGAGACATCGACCCGAGTCGGATCGCGGCTGCGGGGTACGGTTCTACGCGGCCTCTGGTGCCGAATGACTCGCCCGAGAATCGCTCGATTAATCGACGCGTCGAATTCGTTTACAAGCGCGATCCTGTTGCTGATCGGGCGACCCGTGCCCAGCGCCGCGTTCGCCGCGAAGAGGAAGATCGCGCGGCGAACTAACGCCGATTTCCCCTTGTTGGTTGAGGCCTCCGGTCTAAGGAGGTGACCCCACTCAGGCCTTGTCCTGAGGTCGTTCGCAATGAAAGTTGCGAATTGAATCCCGTTCCACTGAATCTTAAAAATTGCATGAATACTGCTCAAGAGGAGGCCTTAGGGGCCGATCTTTGAACTGTTCGTGGCAATGAAGCTTTCAATGCGGAACGGAGGGGACAATGTTGAACAGTGGGGCCGGCAAAGATTTCCGAGTGGGCACCGGAGTGGAAGACCGAGCTCGCTCCTCGAAAGGGGAGCCTCGAGTCCTGATTGTGGATCCGGTCATCGGCTCACGTCTCTTCCTTGCCGATTGCGTATCGCAGTCTGGCTTTTCGGCGCTCACTGCGGCGAATAGCGCGGACGCGTTGATCGCGCTCGGTCGCGAGGATATCGCTC
This sequence comes from Myxococcota bacterium, assembly GCA_045106235.1. GTDB lineage: Bacteria > Myxococcota_A > UBA9160 > UBA9160 > UBA4427 > UBA4427. Next base: position 38,016 of record JBGCEJ010000040.1, on the reverse strand, counting down.
TCGTTCTTGTCGATGAAGAGATCGGCGGAGAGGGTGCGATTCAGTTCTTGGTCGACCTTCGCGAGCGGTTCCCGTCGACTGCACGGGCGCTGATTGCTGAGGGCAAAACCCTGGCCGTGCTTGGGAACGCCGTGGAGCAGGCAGAGCTTTCATTTTTGCTCGCCAAACCACTCGATCAGGGAGCGCTTGGAGCGGCCCTTCTTCGGCTAGTCCGAGGGGATCGCGCTTTCAAGGACTGGGACCGGGTCGGTATGGCTCGAAACGGCCTATCACAGCGGCGTATTCTGAAGAGCGCTGGGGCAGAACGCATTGTCTCTGGTTTGGGAGAGAATCATCGACACGAAGTGATTTTGCGGGGGCTGCTTGCGGGACTCAATTCCGTCGAATCCGAAGCGCAACTCTTTGACCTGATCGATCATGAATTGACCGAGGCCTTCCAGATTCATCGATGGCTCCGGATGGATCATTCGAGTCGCGACATTATTCGCGTCGAGACGGGGCAGCTCGCACAGCCGAGCCGGGGGCAAGCCGAAGCCTCGCCGTCTGAAGAGGCGCTTTTGGCTGAAGCCGAGCGCTACGCAGGCATCCGGAAACTGAACCCGCCTTCAGCAGGAAGACCGGGCGGAAAACGGGCCGGGACATGCCTTGGTTTCGTGATGGGCGAAGCGGCCGGTCCACGACTTACATGTCTGGTCTACTGCGACGCCTCGACCGGGGACGCTTTGCTCGAGATGTTCCGCGATCTGCGACACGGCTTGAACCTGACGATCCGACGGATCGGCGATGCCGCACGGCGCTCGGACGCAGCGCGTGAACTCGCCAATTTGGTCTCGGAAGAACTGAAAACGCCGGTTGGCGCGCTGACCCATGCGATTCACCGCATGCGCGGAGAAGCGGCTCGGGCGGGCGTTCCGACGGAATGGGTCGAGCGGGTGCTGTCGGAGTCACAGCGGGTTGTGCGTGCCGTCGATCAGCTCGAAGGCGAAGTCTTCGCTGAACGACCGGTGGCCCCACTCCCCTGACGCGAATGAGTGTCGGCGGAGTGAGAGGAACATTTTTCGGCTGCAAGGCCGTGTACTGAGGATGGGAGGCACACGTAACGTGGCCAGGATTTTGATCGCGGATGGGGAAGAGGCTTTTGTACGGAGCGCGTCGAGTACGCTGCATCTACAGGGCCATGAAGTTGTGAACTGCCGGAGCCTTGAAGAGGCAGAGCGCGTCATGCAAGGTGCGCCGGTTCAGCTGATTCTTGCGGACCTTCGGCTTGAAGGGGGCGGAGGCCTCGAACTTCTGGAGCGGTCGCGGCACGAAAGAGCGGGCACGAGCGTCATCCTGACGACGGGGCAGGGAAGCATCGAGAGCGCGGTGGAAGCGATTCAGCGCGGTGCAGCGAACTATCTTCGAAAGCCAACCGAACAGGGTGACCTGATTTCGATGGTTGAAGAAGCGCTGACGAAGACGAAGGCCGTTCAGCCTGCGCCTGCCGCGACCGCAGCCGATGAAGCGAGCGATCTGAGTGCATTGACCGGCATCGTCGGCAGCTCAAGGGCGATGGAGAATCTGCTTAGCCTCGTGGGCAAGGTGGCGGATACCGACAGCTCAGTTTTGATTACAGGAGAGACGGGTGTTGGTAAGGAGCTGATCGGTCGTGCGATTCATCGCCTGTCGCGCAGATCGGATCGCGTTTTCAGCGCAGTCAATTCGGCGGCCTTTCCGGAGACGCTGCTTGAGAGTGAGCTCTTTGGCCATCGCCGCGGTTCCTTCACCGGCGCCACCGCAAACAAGAAGGGCCTCTTTGAGTACGGTCATGAAGGCACTGTCTTCCTGGACGAAGTGGCGGAGATGCCGCTTTCCATGCAGGTGAAGCTTCTGCGTTTCTTGCAGACGGGCGAAGTGCGGCCTGTGGGCGACGAGACGACGCGGTACGTCGACGTTCGGCTGGTCACGGCAACGAATAAGAACCTTGAGCAGGAAGTCTCTCGAGGGACCTTCCGTGAGGACCTCTACTACCGACTTGCTGTGATTCCGATTCATGTGCCGCCGCTTCGCGAGCGCCCAGAAGATATCCGGTCCCTCGCGCGTCATTTCCTTGCGCGGTTTGCAGAACGCGCCGGGAAGGGCGTCTCGGGCATCAGCGAAGACGCGATGCAGCTTCTTTCAGGGTACGCCTGGCCGGGCAATGTTCGGCAGCTGGAAAATTCGATCGAGCGAGGCGTTGCGCTGTGTCAGACGGCGGAAATCGAGATCGACGATTTGCCCATGCGGATGCGCGAGGAGTCGATGGTCCGAGAGGGCGAAACGATTCACAGCCTTCAGGTGATCGAGCGCTCGCATATTCTGAACACGCTTGAGCAGGTGAACTGGAATCGCAAACGCGCTGCGGCGCTGCTGCAGATTTCGACCACGACGCTTTGGCGACGACTCAAGGAATTCGGCATCGAAACGGATGGCGCGCGGCGTCCTCCGATCGGAGCGATGACTTCGCGTTAATGATCACGCGAGCTGCTTTGGCGCGGGTCGACGCGCCTCTCGAGCCTCGCGAAATCCCTGATCGCGCCCTTTTGGGTGCTGTATGGAGAACAAGATGGCCAAGGATAAAGAAGAGAAAGAACCGGAAGAAGGCGCTGAGAACGAAGGCGGCGGCGGCAAGGGCGGAATCGTCATGATCGTTGTTGCGGCACTGATTTCCCTCGGCATCGGAGCAGGGGGTGCATTCTTCTTTGCGAGTTCCCAGGTCCCGCCGCCGGCGGTGCCGTCCGAAGAGCTGATGGAGGCAGAGGCCACCATCGAAAAGGCCGCGGCGAAGCAAAAACAGATGACGGAGGACTTCAAAGAGCGTCTTTATGGTCTCGAGCCCTTCGTTGTGAACGTGACGGGGGACGGTTACAACCGATTCCTGAAGCTCCGCGTTGAGCTTGAGACGAGCGATAGCGATCTCAGTGGTGAGCTGGATGCGCGGCTGCCGCAGGTGCGAGATGCGCTGATTGTTTTGCTTTCGAGCAAGCAGCTTTCCGATATCACTGATTTCGAAGGCAAGGCGCTGCTCAAGGAAGACATTCTTGAGCGCGTGAATGATGTCCTTGAGACAGGGGATGTGCGCTCGGTTCTGTTCACGGAGTTTGTTGTTCAGTGAGCGAAGCCGCCGGCGAAGAGGCACTGCTCTCTCGAGAAGAGCTGGATGCTCTTCTTGCAGAGATGCCCGCAGTTCTTGCGGACGAAACGGGGGGCGCTTCGAAAGAGCCTTCCAGTGTGGTGGCGGCCGAAGCCGAGCTGCAGGATGCGAACGAGGGGTTCGCCTATGCGCACGGGCTCAAACTTTCGAATCGGCATCAGCGTGTTCTCGCATTCTCTTTGATCGGGCAACGTGCGATCCAGGTGGATGAGATGGCGGAGCTGATGCTGCCCACTGACCTCCTGGTGACTTTCACGATGCAGCCCTCTGGCCAAGCTGGATATTTGCTGCTCTCGCGCCCCTTCTTCTTTCAGATGATGAGTATGAGCTTTGGTTCCGGACCGACGATCAAGCCGACGCGCCCGCCGACCCGCGAATACTCGCAGATCGAGCGGCGCTTCTACGAGGGAACGGCGCGGGAGATAATGAAGGAATTCGAACGGCAGTGGCAGAACATTGCGCCCATTGAGGTTGAATGGCAGGGGCTTGCGGGGCGGAGCGTGGTTTCTGAGGCGAAACCCTCGCCGGCCATCTTGGCGACCTTTGAAGTCAAAGGGTTCGGCGAGGCCTGCCGGGTACGCGTTGCGATCCCTTCGGCGGCGTTTCCGGCGCAGGTCGACGAGTCGGAGCGGGCGGCTGCTGAGCTCAAGGCAACATCCCAGGTCTCTGTCCTTGAGGTGCCGCTTCAGCTGCGCGCTCAGGTCGGGACGGCCCAGCTTTCTCTTGCGGAGGTGGGGGCGCTCGTGCCGGGTCAGCTCATTCCGCTCGATGCGCCGAGCGATGGGAGTCTCGTCGTGAAGATGGGGGGACAAGGGAAATTTGTAGGCGTCGCGGGGACACGCGGCGCGAAACGAGCGGTTCAGCTGACTGCACGAATGCAGGGAGCGGAGTAATCCAAGATGAGTGACGAAGCGGGAAATGACGAGCTGCCGGATATCGATGAGGCGGTGGCGAGCGAAGGTGGCACACCCGAGGTGGCGGGTGACGAAGAGAAGCCCCTCGCGGCGACGGCTTTGCCCGAACCCAGGAGTGATCTCGGGTTGATCATGGAAGTGCCTCTGCGGCTGAGCGTCGAGCTGGGGAGCGCGAACCTCCCGGTTCGGGATGTCCTGGAGCTTCGTGAGGGATCCGTCGTCGAACTGGACCGGATGGACGGCGAGCCTGCGGATGTGTACGTGAACGATCGCTTGATTGCGCGGGGCGAGCTGGATGTGAAGGATGATCGCGTCGCGATCCGGATCACCGAACTCCTTTCGGGGAATGCACGCAAGGAAGCCAGCTAGGCGGATTGGCTCCGGGGGAAACCATGCTCGAAACAATCGCGGGACTATGCGTCGTGTTGGGAGCCATCGTGCTTCTGCGCGTAGTTCTCGTTCGATTCGGTCCGAATGCGCTCGGCACCGGGAGCGACCGCCGCATTCAGATCCTCGAGAGTCGCGCCCTCGGCATGAAACAACACCTCCATCTCGTGGAAGTGAGCGGTCAACGGCTCCTCATTGGAGCCAGTGATTCGGGGCTACAGCGCTTAGCAGAGCTGCAAAAGGAGCCCGCGGAAGACGTCACGGTAAACGATTCTTCGGAGCATGCTGCTGCGGTCGCTGTTACGCGGCGTCCTCGACTGGTTCCTGTTCTCAGTGCGTGGCTCGGCGTCGCGCCGCTCGTCTGTCTGTTTTTCGCCGTCTTTATGGCAGCGGGAGACGCCTCGGCACAGCAGGCCATCTCGGAATCGAATGCGGCTCCCACTTTCTCGATCACAGTGGACGGCGCGACAGCGCCGGACAAATTATCCGATACGCTCAAAATTGTCCTGGTGCTGACCGCGATTTCGATTGCGCCCTCGATCTTGCTGATGGCGACCTGTTTTACGCGCATCTTGATCGTCTTGGCGCTCCTGCGTCAGGCCATTGGTACGGCGACGCTGCCGCCGAACCAGGTGCTCGTCGGTTTGGCGCTGATGACGACGGTCTATGTGATGACGCCGGTAGGAGAGGCTGTCTACGAGGATGCGCTCGCGCCCTACATGGAAGAGCAAATCAGCGGCGATGATGCCCTCGCTCTCGGGATCGCCCCGGTTCGCGATTTTATGCTGACCCATACACGCGAGGCAGACCTCCTGCTCTTCGTTGAGATGAAGGGGGTCGATATTCCCGAAACCTCAGAAGAGGTCTCGCTCTCGATTTTGATGCCGGCCTTCATGATCAGCGAGATCCGAGCGGCTTTCGAGATTGGCTTCATGATCTACCTCCCGTTTCTGGTGGTTGATCTCGTGATCGCTTCGATGCTGATCTCCCTCGGCATGATCATGCTGCCTCCGGTGATGATTGCGCTGCCCTTCAAGCTCATGCTTTTTGTGCTCGTGGACGGCTGGAACTTGACGCTCACCGCGCTTGTTTCTGGCTTCCTGTAGACCGGGGAGAAGACGATGTCTCTCGAACAAGTCTCCGCAGTCCTTCAGGACATGATGTTGACGACGCTTTACGTCTCGGCACCCGTACTCGCGGCGGGTCTCTTTGTGGGTTTGATCATCGCGGTCTTTCAGGCGGCGACCCAGATCAATGAACAAACGCTGACCTTCGTCCCCAAAATCGTGGCTGTGTTCGGCGTCTTTGGCGTGCTCTTTCCCTGGATGATGCAGATGATGATGGAGTTCACGACACGGGTGATGGGCATCATCGCGCAGGGGGGACCGTGACCTTCGAGCTCGCCTTGATGCCGATCTTGCATGCGCTCCTCGGGAGCATCCGCATCTTCGTAATGATGTTGGCGGGGCCGCTCTTTAGTCATCCCTCGCTCAGCATGCGGATTCGGGTGGTGACCTCGGTATTGATTGCCTGGGCGGCAGCACCCGTCGGCGTCGATGCGATGGCGAGGGGAGATTGGGACGTCCTTTCGATCAGCGGCGCAGTTTTGACCGAAGTGATGATTGGCGCTTCCGTGGGGATCGGCGCGGGACTGATCTTTGCGGGGATCTTGCAGCTCGGGGAGTTCGCCGCGGTCCAGGGCGGTCTCGGAGCCGCGCGGAGTATCGACCCGACTTCCGGCGCTTCCTCCGTCGCCATTGGTTCCGCCTTCAATACCTTCGCGATGCTGATCTTTCTGGTCATCGGCGGCCATCACGAGCTGATCATGGGGATCGTTCAAAGCTTCGAGATCATGCCGATCGGCGGCGGCATGCCGGAGAGCATCTTGCTCTTCGAAGTGGCAAAGCTCGGCAGTGTGATTTGGGAAGTCGCTTTCCGCCTCGCAGCCCCGATCACCGTTGCGATTTTCGTTGAGAACGTGGCGACGGGGGTGCTCGGGCGGGCGATGCCCCAGCTCAATCTTCTGATCGTCAATCTGCCTCTCCATGTCGGGATGCTGCTCTTGGTCTTGGGGCTCGGGGCGAGTGATTACGTCCATGCCTTTAAGGACGTGATCGAGGTCTGGCCGACCCGCGTCTTCCAGACGCTCCTCGGAGGCAGCTATGGCGGATGAGGAAGAGAAGACAGAAGAAGCGACGCCCAAGAAGCTCGAGGACGCGCGAAAAAAGGGGCAGGTGGCACAGAGTCGAGATGTCTCGACCGTGCTTCTACTTGCCTCCGCGGCTTTGGCTCTGGCGTCTCCGCTGAGCGCGCGTTTGGGCGGGTTAATCTACGAGATGACCCAGCGCTCTTGGGGCGGCACCTTGGTTCGTCCGGATTCACTCGCCGACTATCACGCGGTGCTGTTGTATTTCGGTGCGGTGGCTGGGCTCGCCTTGGCGCCTTTTGGGCTGGTTTTTTTGGTCACGGCTTTCGCGTCGAACCTCGTGCAGATCGGCTGGATGATCTCGCCCGAGGCGATGGCCTTCAAACCCGAGAAGATGAATCCCATCTCCGGCATGAAGCGCATGTTCAGCATGGACCGGCTCTATGAACTTGCGAAAGCCCTGTTCCGCGTCGGCGTTGTGGTTTGGATCGTTTGGTATTTCATGAGGCCTGCGATTCCCGAAGTGCTGACGCTGATGGCGGCCAGCGTGACGGAAACGGCGCGCGTGGGGGGAGAACTTCTGCAGCGCACGATGTGGGTAATCCTCGCGGTCTTCGCGGTCTTCGCCGTCGTCGATTTTGTGTGGCAGCGCTACCAGCATGCCAAAAAGAACCGCATGACTAAGCAAGAGGTTCGCGACGAATCGAAGCAGCGTGAAGGCGACCCGAAGGTGAAGAGCCGGATTCGTCAGATTCAGCGCGAAGTGGCTCAGCGCCGCATGTTCGATGCGATTGGTGAGGCGGACGTCGTCGTGATGAATCCGACTCACTTCGCGGTCGCACTTCAATATCGTCCGCCAGAGCAGAGCTCGCCGAAGGTGCTTGCGAAGGGGCGGAACCATATCGCGCTGCGGATTCGCGCCCGGGCCGAGGAGCTGGGCGTTCCCGTCGTCGTGAACCCGCCGGTGGCGCAGCTGCTCTACAAGACCGCCAAAATCGATCAGGAGATCCCGGAAGCGCTCTATCAGGCCGTCGCTGAAGTGCTCGCCTATGTCTATAAGCTGAAGCCGAAGCGTGGAAAGAGCTGGAGCGCCGCATGAAGAATTTCCCGATGAGCGAAATGCTGCTCGGCGGCGCGTTCTTTTTCATTCTGGCGCTGATGGTTGTGCCGGTCCCGGCGTCGGTCCTCGATGTATTCCTGTCGCTTTCGCTGACCCTGGGGCTTTTGGTTCTCTTGCTGGCGCTTTTCGTTGAGAAGCCCCTCGATTTCTCCGTTTTCCCGTCGTTGCTTCTGATCATGACGCTGATGCGCCTTGGTTTGAACGTCGGCAGTACGCGCTTGATTTTGCTCCATGGGAACGAAGGTGAAGACGCTGCGGGGAACGTGATTAAGGCCTTTGGTGAGTTTACGGTGGGTGGCAACTACGCCATCGGCATCGTGATCTTTCTCATCTTCGTGATCATCAACATGGTCGTGATCAGTAAGGGTGCGGGGCGCATCGCCGAAGTCGCGGCGCGCTTCACCTTGGACGCCATGCCCGGCAAGCAGATGGCGATCGATGCGGACCTGAATCAAGGCGTGATCGATGACGCGGAAGCGCGGAAGCGCCGGGTCGAGGTCCAGAGAGAGTCGGATTTTTATGGTGCCATGGATGGTGCGTCCAAGTTCGTGAAGGGCGACGCCATTGCCGGCATCGTGATCATGCTCATCAACCTCGTCGGCGGGCTTGCCGTCGGCGTGTTTCAAGAGGGGCTGCCGCTTGCGGAAGCGGCGCAGACGTATACGACGCTGACGATTGGTGACGGTCTTGTTAGCCAAGTGCCGGCGCTGGTGGTTTCGGCCGCTGCGGGTGTCATCGTCAGTCGGGCGGGCGCTGGAGATTCTCTTTCCGGTGAACTCCGGGACCAGGTGATCTTGCAACCACGGGCGATGGGGATGGCCTCGGCGATGCTCGGGGTGATGGCGATCGTGCCGGGGCTGCCCTTCGGTCCTTTTGCGGTTTTGGCGGTGGGCGCGGGGATCGTGGCTTCAGTGGTGAAGCCCCCTGAACCAGAGCCTGAATTTGTTCCTGAGCAGGAAGAGGTTGCTCCCCCGACCGAAGAAGAACAGATCCGAGAGGCTCTGGTTCTCGACGATCTGGAGCTCGAGATTGGATACAACCTGATCCCTCTAGTGGATGAGAGCCGCGGAGGCGAACTGCTTGCTCGGATTCGATCGACCCGTCGGCAGCTCGCCTCGGAGCTGGGCTTTATCGTCCCGCTAATTCATATCCGCGACAATCTGGACCTCCAGCCCGGTGGCTATGCGATTCGCGTGCGAGGGGACGAGGTGGCGGAGAGTGAGATTCCCGACCGACGGTCTCTGGCGATTGCCCCCGGCAGTGACGCGGAGGAGATTCCCGGGATTCAGACGACCGATCCGGCCTTCGGACTCCCGGCGCGCTGGATCGAGGAGCGTCATCGCGACCGTGCATCCGAGGCGGGGTATGCCGTTGTTGATGCGTCGACGGCGCTGTCGACGCATCTCTCGGAAGTGATTCGGAATCATGCGGTCGAGCTGCTCACACGGTCGCGGGTGCAAGACCTCCTCGATCAGTTCAGCGAAGCGGGAGGCAAGAGCGTCGAAGAGATTGTGCCGGGCATCGTCAGCCTTTCGCTTTTGCATAGAACGCTGCGCGCGCTGCTTTCGGAGCGCGTCTCGATTCGGGATCTCGGAACCATTCTCGATACCCTCGCGGAGCATGCGGGGAAGATTCAGGACCCGGACTTGTTGACGGATCTGGTGCGGGAGCGTCTGGGCCGTTCGATCACAAAACCCTACCTGAGGGATGATGGCCAACTCTCGGTCATCACTCTGGAATCGGAACTCGAAGAACATCTCCGCAGCGTCGTACAGCGCTCCGAAAGCGGCTCCTTCCTTGCGGTGGATCCGGTGACCCTTGACGGTCTCGTTCGCGGCGTCCAGTCCTCGGTCGACCAAGTGGGCGCCGGCGGCGATGAACTCGGTCCCGTCCTGCTCGCCACGCAGAGCATTCGGTCTCCACTCCGGCAGATCGTTGCCCGCTTCTTGCCGCGCTTGGCTGTGCTTTCCCACGGCGAGCTGCCAGGAGGCGTGCAGGTCGTTTCGATGGGAACTGTGAGGCTCGAGGCCGATGCACATTAAGCGATTTGAGGGGCCTTCGATTCAGGCCGTGTTGGCTGAGGTGCGCGCTGAACTGGGTGAAGACGCGTTGATTCTATCGACACGGACGATTCGCAAGGGGCGCGGTGCGTTTGGATTGATGGCGCGCGACCGGGTCGAAGTACAGGCTGCGCTCGAACGGAAAGCAGGCGGCGAGCGCCCGCAGAAATCGGATCTAGAGCCGGGGGACTGGGGGAAGGACCGACAGGCCTCGCAGGTCGCGTCTTCGACGATGCAGACCGCCGCGCCGGTGGCGCAGGAGACGGCGAGCGCCCAGCTGCTTGAAACCGTGGGGCGGCTTCAGGCTGAGGTCGCGCGACTGGGCGGTCGCGCCGACTTTGAAGAAGAGATGCGCAGCGAGATGCGCGGACTGCGGGCGGCACTTCAGTCCGCACTCTCAGGTTCTTCGAGCCCGACGGCGAAAGGAGCGCCCGCGGTTTCGGCGATGATTCGCGCCGGGCTCGACTGGAACCATGCGGAATCGATCGCGCGGAGCTGGGCGGGCGAAGAGGGCGGCGGGCAGACGGGGAATCGGTCGAATTCGATTGAAGAGGTGCTTGCTCGGCGGATCGAACGGCATGTTGCGCCGCCGCGGACGGATATTGGAGACCGGCTGCGGATTCTGGTCGGCGCGCCGGGTGTCGGGAAGACGACAACACTTGCGAAACTGGCGGTTCGAAACGAAGAAGGGGAGCGCGATGTTGCTTTTGCTTCGCTTGATCATTTCCGGATCGGGGCGACGGCGCAACTCCGGGAATACGCATCGCTCGTCGACGCGCCTTTTTCCGAGGTTCGCGGCGTTGAAGAACTCCCCGGTCTTCTGGACCGGTACCGCGGCAGTTCGGTCTTGGTCGACACAGCGGGTCGCAGTGGCGTCGACGGGCCTTTGCTCGGTTCGCTGACGGAGCTGCGGCAAAAGCTCGGGCGCGCTTTGTCCGTGGACCTGGTACTCGACGCGACGGCGAAGCGTTCTGTGCACCGCATGCAGGTGGAGCGCTTCGCGTCGCTGGCCCCGGACCGAGTTTTGATCACGAAGACGGATGAATGTGATTCCCTTGCGGAGATCGCGAATCTCGCACTCGATGAGGACTGTGCGCCCATCGCTTGGTTGGGAACGGGACAGCGCGTGCCGGAAGATCTTGAAATTGCGGATGCGCGCGTGCTCGCTCGGGCCGTTTTGGAGCGAGCAGCATGAGGATTCATCAGGCGACGGGACTCAGGCAGGCCGCTCGGCGCGGGAAGCCGGGCGAGAGCCTGGGCATCGTGAGCGGGAAAGGCGGCGTCGGCAAGAGCACCTTGGCGCTGAACCTTGCGCTGGCCGCGGCAGAACAAGGGGTTGCGACCTTGCTCGTGGACGGGGACGCAGGCCTCGCGAATCAGGATCTGCTGATGGGCCTCGCGCCGTCCTGGGATCTCTCGGATTACCGAGCGGGGGCGGTCGCGCTCCAAGAGACGCTATGCGCGGGCCCGATGGGGCTGCGTCTATTGGTCGTCGGCGAGGACGGAAAATGCGGGGACGCCCTGGCCGCGGCACTCGCCCGGCGGGGTGATGCGGAGCTTCAGGCCTTGCTTTCCGAGACGCCGCTCAGCGTTTTTGATCTAGGCGCGGGAATCGGTTCGGCCGTCCTTGATGTGGCGCAGCGATGTCGGCGTGTCTGGCTCGTAGCGACGCCTGAGCCGACGAGTTTGGCGGACGCCTACGCAACTGCAAAGCGGCTTTGGGCGCGTTCTCCCGAGCTCGCCATCGAGTTGATTGTGAACCGCTCGCCGGATCGCGCCACGGCGAAACGAACACATCAAGCCCTCGACCGTTTGACGAAGCGCTTCCTTGATCGCGGACTGCCTTTGCGCGGCGTGCTGCCTGAGGACTCGGCGATGCGGGGGGCGGTCCTTCGGCAGAAGCCCTTGTTGCTCGACGCGCCGCGGTCGGTTCTTTCGACTCGGTTGCGTTCGCTTGCGGAGTCGTTCTTAGAGGAAGCGCAGGCTCCCTCCGCGCCGTTCTCATCATCTTCTTCGTCGGACTCAGAGAATCAAGGGCGTTGGGCGAGGTCTGCACGATGAGAGGAGGCATCGCTTTCAGCCTGAAACGGCGTCTTTCATTTAGAGAAACCGGCTCGGCAATATTTGCCGCAGCCAAACGGTCTTGGCGGACTGAGGCGCCCGAGAGGCATGAAAGCTCGCAACAGAGGCTGGCACGACGCTTGCTTTATCGCGGGTAGAGCCGCCAACGGATCATGCTGCCGACTGGGCCACTTGAGCCACCGGCAGGAGAAGAGAATTATGGGAAGCGACGGATATATTTCGGCATCAGGAGCGAGCGCGCAGCTGCGTGATCTCGATGTGGTTGCGAATAACCTCGCGAATGTGGGGACGCCGGGCTTTAAGCGCAGCCATTCCGTTTTCCGGACCGCCCTCGAAGCTTCTTTGCAGGATGCCAAAGGTCAGGCGCAGCCTGGGGCGAAAGCCAGCGCATTCGTCTCGACGGACTCGGTCTCCTCCGATTTTACCCGCGGCTCAGCCGAACATACGGGCTCGCCTCTTCACGCCGCAATCGACGGCTCTGGGTTCTTTGAGGTCGAAACCGCCAACGGTCTTCGTTACACGCGCGCCGGAAACTTCATGGTCAATCGCGAGGGCTTCTTGGCGACGCCCTCGGGTGATGCGGTGATGGGCCAGAACGGCCCGATCGCCTTGTTGAGCTCCGATTCCATGATTGAACCGAACGGCGCGATCATCGATAGCGTGGGCAATGTCGCCGGCCGGCTGAAGGTCGTCGACTTTGAGAATCCGCATGCGCTCGTTCGCGAAGGCGAAAGCGTTTTTAGAGGGACGCCCGAGGCCGCGCAGGTCGACGCGGTTGATCCGGGCTTCATCCCGCGATCCGTTGAGACCTCCAATGTTCAGAGCTCAAAGGAGTTGGCCGCGATGGTCATGCTCCAGCGAGCGTTCGAAACCAATCTGCGTGCCATGCAGATGAATGATGAAACCACCCAACAGTTGATTGAAGGGATTCGCTGATGAGAGCCTTGTTTACCGCCGCGACCGGAATGGAAGCGCAGCAGACGCATATTGATACGATCGCGAATAACATCGCGAACGTCGGAACGACCGGCTTCAAAAAGGGCCGCTCGGAGTTTCAGGACCTTTTCTACGAGACCCTTCGGGCGCCGGGTTCGGCCGCTTCGGATGGATCGATTCTGCCCGTCGGCGTCCAGGTTGGCCACGGTGTTCAGCTCTCGGCGGTGAATACGCTCTTCAGCGCGGGCGATCGTGTGAATACCGGGAATCAATTGGATATGGCCATCGACGGCGAGGGCTTCTTCCAGGTCCAGAAGCCCACCGGTGAAACGGTTTATACCCGGGACGGCACGTTCAAGATGGACGGCGACGGCAATATCGTGACGTCGCTCGGCTATCCGCTGATTCCAAATGTCACGGTCCCGAACGACACGCTCACGATCACGATTCTGCCCGATGGCACGATCAACGCGGATACCGCGGGCTCGACGACGCCGACGAACCTCGGCCAGATCCAGCTCGCACGCTTCTCGAACCCCAGCGGCTTGCGAAAGGTCGCGGGCAACATTTTTGAAGCGACCGATGCCTCCGGTGATCCCGAGCAGGGCATTCCTGAACAGCAGGGCTACGGCGGCATCGCAGCGGGCTTCCTCGAAGGCTCAAACGTCGAGGTGGCTGAGGAGCTTGTTCAGATGATCCTGGCCCAGCGCGCCTTCGAAGTGAATTCACGGGTCATTCAGGCGGGCGATGAAATGCTCCGCACTGCATCTCAGCTCTCGCAGTAGCGCGCAGCCGGCCTTGATGTTCTAGGGCAGAGGAGGATTTAAATTCATGATGGCAGATCAGGCAAATCACACGCGCCGCAGGGCGCCGGAGGCAGCGGCCTCGGCCGGAGCGCTCCGCGCGATTCCCGCACGGGGTGGCTTTGGGGCGATTTCGGTTTCCGCCTTCGTCTTTGTCCTGATTGCATTCCTGGGACTCGCGGGCTTTGCCGGTTCTGCCGCCTCGGAAGTTACGGAAATAAGCGATGCCGAAGACGGCGCGCGAAGGGTGCGCGAAGACCTGATCGTCTTTCTTGAAGGGGATGCCGCGGACAGCGAGGCCTCTGTTCGGGTGCCGGCGCTCTCGTCCTTCAACTTTGATCGAGAGCGCTATCCGGGGGCCCTCCGAACGGAGCTCTCTTCGAGGACCGAGGCGCCTTACCGCGGTCGCGTCGCGGTGACGGTGAGCCTCTTCGCGGGCAATCGGCTCATCAAGCGCTCGATCGTCTCACCCTATGTTCAGATCGGAGAGGACGTCGTTGTGGCTTCTCGGGACCTTCGCCGCGGTGATGTCCTGAAAGGCGGAGATCTCGAGGTCGTGGAGCGCGATCAGGCTCGCCTGCGCTCTGGATATTTCGGCGTTACCGAAGACCTCGTCGGAACCCGGATGCGGCGCAGCATCCGCCGGGGAAACGTGATCTTTTCGGCGGCTGTGGAGGAAGTGCCCGTTGTCGAGCGCGGTGACCGCGTGGTGGTTGTTCTTGAGAGTGGCGCCTTGAGGCTGCAATCCGTCGGTCGCGCGCAAGAAGCGGGCGGCGTAGGAGAATGGATTCGGGTGCTGAATCTGGAATCGAAGAAGGAGCTTTCGGGCAGACTCGATCGGTCGGGGAGGGTGCATGTTGCGTTCTAATCGCGCGGATCGCCTGTCACGGCTCTTGTTCGGACTCTCGCTTCTGGTTCTCACGTCGGGTTGCGTCGAGACGTCCTGGCGCGAGGGGCGCGAGCCCATGGATTACGAGCCGGTCTCCGCCGCACCGCCGCCGCCGCCCAGCGCGGGGTCGGTCTGGAATGGGGGCACTTCCGGCGGGTCTTTTCTCTTCTTTGATGAAAAAGCCGCTGCGGTCGGCGACCTCGTGACCGTCGTGATCGTTGAACAGACTTCAGCGGAAGGGGATGCGAGTACCGAGACCGACTCCCAACGCACAACTTCAGCTTCCCTCTCCTCGCAGGTCGGGCTCCAAACATTGGTGACGACCCCCTTCAAGGGCTTGATGAAGGTTTTTGGTTTCGACGGCAGCGGTCCGGACGGGAATGACGGCTCTGAGATCAACGTCTTGCAGAGCGGCATGAACTCGGATTTCGCGGGTGAAGGACGAACCAGCCGGAGCGGCACGTTTACGGGCGTGATCACCTGTCGCGTCGTCGGACTTCTGCCCAACGGGATTTTGCATATCCGGGGCCGCCGCTCGGTCGTCGTGAACCATGAGGCGCAGTACATCGCGCTCGAGGGGCTCGTTCGACGTGAAGATCTCTCCATCGAAAACCAGGTCATGTCCAATGCAATCGCGGAAATGCGCCTCGCCTATGACGGCATGGGTGTGATCGACGATAAACAACGGCCGGGCTGGATGTCTCGCGTGATCGATTGGATTTACCCCTTCTAATGCGAACAATGAATCCGACACAGATCGCCCGCCCTCGCTTGGTCCCAGTTTTGGCCGGGATCGCCTTCGCTTTGCTTCTGGCGAGTCCGGTATTCGGCGCTCGGCTGAAAGACATGGCCTCGGTGAAGGGCGTCCGCGATAACCAAATCATCGGCTATGGCCTTGTGGTCGGGCTGCGCGGAACGGGGGATGCGCAGCAGACTCAGTTCACGACGCAATCACTCCGCAGCTTGCTTGCGAAGATGGGGATTTCAATTGATCCCAACCAGATTCGTGTTTCGAACGTAGCTGCGGTCATGGTGACGGCGACTCTGCCGCCCTTTGCTCGCACAGGCAGCTCGATCGATGCGGTGGTCTCTTCGGTAGGAGATGCGGGGAGTCTCGAAGGCGGCATGCTCTTGATGACGCCGCTGCGGGGGAACGATGGCCAGATCTATGCGATTGCACAGGGCGCACTCTCGGTTGGCGGCTTCTCGGTGGAGGGCGGGGGAGCTTCGGTTTCCCTTAATCATCCGACTGTCGGAACGTTGATTCAGGGGGCGACGGTTGAACGCGAAGTGGCGTATTCGCTGGTTGGGCGAGAAAGCTTTGAGATCGCGCTTCATAGCCCGGACTTCACGACGGCTCAGCGCACCGCTCGTAAGATCAACGAGGTCTTTTCAGGCGAGGTGGCCCGAGCGCGAGATTCCGGCACCCTCGATCTCATCTTGCCCGAACTGTATCGCGGGGATGTTGTGGGCTTTTTGGCGAAGGTCGAGTCTCTGGATGTCGATCCGGATAAGGCCGCGCGCATCATCTTGAATGAGCGAACAGGCACGATTGTGATGGGAGACGCGGTGCGTGTCTCCACCGTCGCCGTATCGCATGGCAACCTGACCGTGGTTGTGAACCCGACGAACCAGGTTTCACAGCCGGCACCCTTTTCACAGGGCGAGACGGTCCCGCTGACCAATACGGAAGTCGAGGCGTTTGAGGAGGCGAGTCCGCTCAGCGTCATCGAAGACACGGTCACAATCGGTGATCTCGTTCGAGCACTCAACGCGATGGGAACGACGCCTCGCGATCTGATTTCAATTATTCAGGCCATTAAAGCCTCCGGCGCGCTGTCCGCCGATGTGGAGATGATGTGATGGACCCAGTGACGACACCGCCACTTCCCACCGTGAATAATTTGGACCGCGCCACGTCGAAGAACGCCGACGAGAAAACTGCGCTGCGCTCTTTCGATGCGTTTTTTGTGGGAGAGATGCTCAAGCGAAGCATGCCCGAAAAGACGACAGGACTCTTTGATGGCGGGGATGCCGGGCGGATGTACCAGGAGCATCTCTTTCAGGAACTTGGGCGCATGGTGGCAGAGAAGGGTGATTTCGGAATTGCCTCGTCGTTGGAAGGAACGCTCTCGCCGAAGACCGCATCGCCGGCTGGGACGGAGGCCGAAGCGGTTAAACCGATGAAGCCGCTGCCTCAGCTTAAGAGAGAGAGGGAGGAACGATGAGCCTCGTTACCGATCATGTCACTCGACTAGAAGCCGTTCTGCTTGCGGAAGAAGAACTCTACTTGCGGATGCGCGGTGTTCTGCAGCGGGAAGAGTCAGAACTCGTCCTGCTGGAGGCGCGTGTGCTCGAGGAAACGGTGGAGGAGAAGCGCACGCTCGCCGAAGAAGCCCAGCTCCTTGAAGAGTCGCGGATCATCGTTGCGCGCGCGCTTGGAGATGCTCTGGGTCTGCCAGCGGGCCCGCTCAAGCTCTCGCTTCTGATTGAGGCTGCGGGCGAAGACGGAGAGCGCCTGATTTCACTCTATCACCGGCTGCGTGCGCTGATTAAGTCGACGCAGAGCCTATTGAACTCGAATGAGCGTTTTGCGAACCGCTCGCTGTCTCGTGTTCAGGAAACCTTGCGCTTGCTTGGGCAGACCGTGCCGGCGGAAGGAAGCTATGGGCCTGGTTCTCGCCGTGAAGGCGGAGCTGGTCGGGGCCGACTCGTTCGGCAGGCGATTTAAGGAAAGATCATGGCTGGACTTGGCGACGCACTCAGCACAGCGAATAGCGGCTTGCAAACGACCCAACGGGGCCTTGCGACGGTGGGCAATAATATCGCCAACGTCGATACGCCCGGGTACACGCGGCAAAGGCCGGTCCTCGAGACGCGCGGGCCGACCGTGGATACGACGGGCGCGATTGGAAATGGCGTCGACCAAATCTCGGTCGAACGCATCCTCGACAAATTCGTCGCACGGCGGTTGGTTTCCGAAACCTCCCGGTTGTCGGAGCTCGATACGCGGGCTTCGATCTACACGGAAGTCGAGAACATCGTCAATGATCAAACTTCGGGTGGGGTCGATACGGCCCTTCGGGAGTTCTATGGGTCGCTGGAAAGCCTCGCAAGTTCTGCGACGCCGGGGCAACCGGGCGAGCGTTCGGAAGCGCTTGGCAACGCCCAGGATTTGGTGGATACGGTCAACCGTTTTGATGCTCAGCTTCGCGGGCTTCAACGAGAAGTCGACCGCGCAATCACGGGCGCGCTTCCTGCGATCAATGATCTCACACGGAATATCGCCGAGCTCAATGTCGAGATCGTTCGGGCAGAAACACAAGCTCCCGCAAATGATCTGCGAGACCGCCAAGAACAATTGATTCTGGATTTGGCCGAGCGGGTCGAAATTACCACCCGCGTAGACGAAAGCGGAATGACATCGATCCGGATCAAAGGGGGTGCGCCTCTGGTGGACGGAGATCTGGTGAATGAGCTGGTGGCGGCGGTCGTGCCTTCTTCCGCGAACCCATTCGATGCCACATTTTCCCAGATCTACTACACCAGCTCTGGCGGGACATTTGATGTCACGGCGCAGATCCGGGGCGGGGAGTTGGGGGGCTTGATCGAGTCTCGCGATTCCGTGATCGCGGGGGCTATCCGAGACCTGGATACGCTTGCGTATACCGTGGCCGATAGCTTTAACGAGCGGCATAGCGCGGGCTACGGCCTCGCAGATGATGTCCAGCGTGATTTCTTTGTGGGGCTTCCCGACGGCGATTCCACCGACGATTTTGCCCGGAGCTTTGCGATCGCGGCCGACGTCGATCCCGGGCAGGGCGGCAGCCTCGATAATATCGCCGTCGGCGCGACATCGACCGGCCCGGGGCAAGGGGCCGCGGCCAACGATACGGGAATCGTCGATCCGGCGAATCCCGCCAACAATGCCGGCGCGAAATGGTTCAAGGAATTACAGCGCGACGATGTCGTCAACTACATCTCGGGCGATGTCGCGGGTTCGCCCACAGGCGGGACGCTCAGCGTGACAGAGGCCTTCGCGGAGTTTGGTGCCACGATCGGTCAAGATTCCGCGAGCACGGGCCGCCAACTCGCGCAGCAGGAATCCGTACTGGGTTCCCTTCAGGATCGCCGTGATTCCGTCTCGGCGGTTTCGATCGACGAGGAAGTCTCGGATCTGGTCCGGCTCCAAACTAATTTTCAGGCGAACGCCCGAGTGATTACCACCGTGCGAACGCTCTTCCAAGCTCTACTCGACGCGTTCTAGGAGGCGGCGATGCGTATCACACAAGCCATGATCTCAAGAAACGGGACTGACGCAATTTCGGCTCAGAGGAACCGTCTCGCTGAGACGCAGGAACAGGCCGCAACGGGTCTTCAGCTGAATCGTCCTTCGGATGATCCCGTGGATTATCGAAAGACCTTGGGCCTGAAGAATTCTCTCAGCCAGACGGAGCGATACCTGCGCGGGATTCAGCTTGCTGCGCCCCGGCTGGGGACTACGGAAAACGCGCTAGCGGATTCAGCCGGTCTCGTCTTGGACGCAAAAGTACTTTCGCAGAGCAATACGGCCTCCCAAGAGAGCCGGGATATCTTGAAGGGGCAGGTCGCCGATATTTTTGACCAGGTCTTTGATCTCGCGAACAAGCGCTCTCCCGAAGGAAGCTATGTGTTTGGCGGCACCGCAGGCGATGCGCCTCCCTTCGAACAGACGGGGACTTTCGTTTCCGGTTCGCCGACCCCCGTTGTGACGTTCGTTGGGGACCCAAGCGCGATCTCGATCGATATTGATACCGGGGTATCCGTCGAAGTTACCCGGAACGGAGAGCAGGCTTTTCAAGGACCTATGGATATCTTCGGTGTCCTCGGCGACTTATGGACGGCGCTCGATACCGGCGATATTACGGCGATGCAGACCGCCCAGGGCGATCTCGAAGATATGCGAGCCCACCTGGTGCTTGAGCGGTCTGCGCTCGGAAGTCAGCAGAGAAAGGCTGAGTCTTTTGAGAGTCGGCTGGAAGATCAAGTGGTGAAGCTCGATACCGCGATTTCATTTATTGAAGACGCTGATTCGGTTGAAGTGTATTCGGACCTTGTTGAGCGAGAAACGGCCTTGCAGGCCTCACTCGCTGTGACGGCTCGACTGATTTCTCCGTCTCTGCTGGATTTCATTTAAGGAGGACACATGTTAGTGCTCACGCGGCGACATGGTGAGAGCGTGCGAATCGGCCCCGACGTCAGAGTCACAGTGGTGTCTTCGACAAGTGGTCAGGTACGCATCGCGATCGATGCGCCTGAAGAAGTTGGGATCCTGAGGGAAGAGATTTTCGAGCGCGTCGCTTCGGCGAATGTCGAGGCAGCGGCGCTTACGAGTTCAATGGTGACCGAGCTTGGCGCTCCTGAGTACCGGCCGACCAATCAATCTGGAGGAAAAAACAATGAGTGAAATGATGCGTGTCGAAAGTCGACGAGTTGGAACAATCGAAGTCACGGAGGATGATGTCCTCCACTTTGAACCCATTCCGGGCTTCCCGAACAAGACGCGATTCGTGGTCGTGGAGCATGCGGATGCGGCGGATTTCGCTTGGCTGGTTTGTCTAGACGACCCGGATCTTGCGTTCGTTGTGACGTCTCCTTGGACGTTCTTCCCGAATTATGATCCGCCGGTCGATCGGGACCATCTCGCTGCGCTTGAAATTGAGAAAAAGGAGCAGGTTGAGCTGCTGAGCATCGTCTCGTTGATGGGCAAGCAGATCTTTCTCAATCTCTCGGCACCACTCTTGATCAATGCATCGACTCGCCGGGGTGTTCAGGTGGTCAGCGATGATCCTCGCTATACGACGCAGGCGGCGATTCCCGCGCTGAAGTCTGAGCCGCAATCCGCAGCAGAGGGTCAGTCTGCAGGCGACACGACGGACGCGGGGGCCACGGCCCAGTCGAAGAGCCCGCCGCCGGCGCCTTAATCCGCCGCCGGTGTCTTAATCCGCCGCCGGTGCCTGAGCTCCGAAATAAAAGACAAGGGCCTGAAGGAGGCTCAAGGAGGACACGCTTTTCGAGGCGCGTCCTCTTTTTGTTTTGGGGCCGTTCCGCGCTCGGCCCGTTTCCGGATTAGGGAAGGGGGATATCGGGGGGCGGCGGCCCAAGGCTCTCGGCTTTGAGCGAAGCGTCGGCTTCGTTCGGGAGCGGAGGCAGAACGTCGAGGAGGCGATCGAGTTCGGTCGTGCCGCTCGTCGCATCCTGGTCAACGACCAATTCGCCGTCAGCCAGGATGACGATTTCGACGCGGCGGTTGCGGGCCTGCTGGTCTTGTTCGTTGGGACCGGCAATGGGTCGAAATTCAGCGTAGCCCGTGGTGGCCACGCGGAGTGGGTCGATGTCGTGGTCTTGAATGAAAAGCCGCGCGACGGCTGCGGCGCGGGCGGTCGAGAGTTCCCAGTTCGAGGGATAGTCCTGACTCGCGATGGGCTGGGCGTCCGTATGCCCTTCGAAATGCAGGGAGCCGCTATGCGCTGCCAGGAAGGGTGCCAGGGTAGCCAGCGCGGCCCGTCGCTCCGGCGGGATCGCGACGCCGCCTTCCGGAAAGAACTCCGCGGAGGCCAAAGAGAGGACGAGACCGCGTTCATTGCGATGCAGGCTCGCCCCGGATTTCTCACCGATCGTGTTTTCGTCGCTCTCGAGCGCGGCGCGGATTTCGTCTTCGAGAATCAGAAGGGGAGCGGCTTCGAGGGGCGTCTCTCCGTCCGCTTGTGAAGCCCGTGCCATATCCATTGGGATGGGCTGAGCGATCAAGGGCGGAGGGGAGGCGAATTTGAAGGCGGATTGGATGCCCTCAACGAGATTCTGACTGCGATCGGCATCGGATTGCGCGCTGGCGTAAAGCACGACGAAAAGGGCAAGCAGCAGCGTCATGAAGTCGCCGTAGGAGAGCAGCCAGCGGTCTCGGCCGCCGCGGGCGCTGTGCGTGTCGCTAAGCGGATCGGGGAGCAGCGGCTTCATCTTTGGGCGGTCTCGATTTCGGCAACAAGGTAGGCATCGAGAGCACGCTCCAAGGTGCGCGGGGAGATGCCACTCTCGAGGCCGATGGTTCCCTCGATGACGAGGAGGTCCTCGCGATATTGATCGCGCGCGCGCTGCCGTATTTTCGAGGCAATCGGGAGGAGGAGCAGGTTGGCTATGCCGACGCCGTAGATGGTGGCGACGAAAGCGATCGCGATGCCGGCGCCGAGCGCACTGGGGTCGCCCAGTGATTCCATCGCCTGAATAAGTCCCAGGACGGCGCCGAGGATGCCCATCGTGGGAGCGTAGCCGCCGGCGACTTCGAAGACCTCGGCCGCGCCTTGGGCGGCGGCTTCTCGGGTTCGCGCATCGGCTTCGAGGACGCCTCGGAGCTGGCTCGAATCACAGCCGTCGATGACATGTCGCAGGGCGCGGGACATGAAGGGGCTCAGCAGAGAGCCCTCCGCATTGTCGAGGGCAATGAGTCCGCTTTTCCGAGCGACGAAGGCGAGATCTCTGAACCGGGCGGGCATGCGTTCGAATTCGGCGTGAGCCGGACGGAATACGTCGATGCATTCTGCGCTGGCTCGCTTCAGATCCCGGTCTCCACAGGAAAGAAGGGTTGCGCCGAGAGTGCCGACGAAAACGATGAGGGCGGCGGGGCCTTGGGCGAGAGCGGCGGGATTTCCGCCTTCAATCAGCTGCGTCGCGAAGACGGCGCCGATCCCGAGGCATAAACCGAGTAGGCTGAATCGATCCATGGATGAGGTTCCTCTAGTCCGTCTCGGCTTCGAAGTCGTGGAGAAGGGAAAGGCCCATCGTCCGCTGGCGCCACTGGGCAACGCGGTCAACGAGCTCTTCTGGAGATTCGAGAATGCGGAGACGCTCCCCTGTGCTGAGGACGAGCAGGGTGTCGTGGGTGGCTTCGACATAAAGCACCTGGTCGTCATTCAAGAGCATGCGCTCTCCGTCGAGTCGAGTAATCCAGATCATCCGCTTAGATCGATTCCAGGCCGGAGATGAAAAAGGGAAGGGGGAGTGATGGGGGCGTATCGCGGCGAAAGAGGGGCAATAGTTCCGCGGCTGAGTCTTGGCGCGTTAGTTCAAGGGCGGAGCCCAAGAAACCGTTCAAGACCGTCTGTGTCGGCAGGCGGATCTCTGCGTGGGCGGACCGGAGGCTGAGCTCCTTCTCGTGATCGAGCGGATTGTCTGTGTTCACCCGCCTCAGAGTGAAGTGCTGCCCAATGCAGCGGGAGATCTCCGCGGAGAAGGCCTCGACGTCGGCAAAGCGAAACCAGGCGAGGGGCTGGGTCGCCGAAGAGGCCCCTGCGGCGAGTAGGCTCTCGACGAGTTCCGCGTCTGCGTCCGCGGCGAGGAGTAAAGTCGACTGAGTGAGGGGATCGTTCCCGGTCAAGGCACGGAGGCATTGGAGTGCTCCGCCCGTGTCTCCACCCCATTCATGGATGAAGCCGGGGAAATCGTCGCCGCGCCCGCGCATCGCGAATCCGAAATCCGGGGCCGCCGAACTTTCGCCTGCGACCCGGACCTGCATATCCGGGATGCCGCCCATGGGGCCCGGCAGGAGACGCAGAGGGTGGTTGCAGCGCCGCTGCGCCCGCAGGGTTTCAATGCGTTCCCAATCGGCGGCCGAGGGAGAGCGCGGCACGTCTGTCTCGAGAAGCTCAGGGGACGAGCGTGCGTGTATGGAAAGCGCGCGGTCGAGCAGGGGGCGATCCAGCTGAAGCAGCGTTTCGGCGCCTGCGGGTCTAAACCCGAGCCGCGTGTAGAACGCATCGAGGTCGCTCCAGAGGGCTACGCAGCCGAGTCCGAGTCGGTTGGCTTCGCTGATCGCCGCTTCGATCACGGAGGATGCATAGCCCTGGCCCCGAAACTCCGGTGCCGTGTAGACGAGTGAGATCAAGCCGACCCGCAGGCTGCCTTGTCCCAGGCGAAAGTTGGATGGCCAAAGGATGCAGAACGCCGCGGGGCGACGACCAAGGTAGAGCGTAATCGGCACGGCGCTGGATTCGGGGCCAAAAAGGAAGGGGTATTCGCGCTGAAGGCGGCCTGGCCGCCGCGGGCGCAGTCCGGCATTGAGCCATGCATGAATACGGCGTTCGGTCTCGAGATCTGAAAATCCGGCCACCGGGCGCGAATCTGGTGTTCCGCACTCGAGGTGGCCGCGACCGGGCGGCGACGCGAGAGATCGCTCCGATGTCGCGAGGGGACGTTGGATACTTTGCATAGCTCAGTAAAGAAGCAAGATTGATACCGATTCGCCCACGGTCCTCGGCGAATGGGTCCGGTCTCTCCCGTTCGCCAGACCATTCTGAAAAACAACACACAGCCCCGTTTCGAGATGAAACGCGAAGGCCGCATCCCGAGACGGCGAGTGAGCGCTCCGAAATCCGGTTTTACTCGACTTGGCGCTGCAGTTGCGTGTGCCCGAATGACGCCTGCTCATGGGCTGCCGGGGGCCTACGTGAGGGCGATTCTGGCATTCCCATTGCACTAGAGGCTCTGTGTGTTTCGGCGTTGCGTCGTTTTGGATCGAGTGATCCCAAGCGGCGGCGCAGCTTCGAGGCCGGGCACGTTAAGGATGACGTGCCATGAAATTCTCATGGAGGAAAACGAGTAATGGGACTTCGCGTAAATTCAAATACCGCGTCGATTAATGCGCAGAGAAATCTGAGCAACTCGACGGGGAACCTGCAGAAGAGCTTGCAGCGTCTGTCTTCGGGGCTTCGCATCACGCGAGCGGCCGATGACGCGGCGGGTTTGGCCATTTCGGAAGGCTTCCGAGCCGATGTTCGTAGTCTGAATCAGGCGCAGCGCAACGGTAACGATGGCATTTCGCTTCTGCAGGTCGCAGAAGGTGCGCTCAACGAAGTGAGTGGCATTTTGATTCGACAGCGAGAGCTGGCGATTCAGGCCGCGAACGGCACGTTGGGCTCCGCTGAACGAGCAACGATCAACAACGAAGTGACGGATCTCTCCGAAGAAATCACGCGCATCTCGGAGGTGACGAATTTCAACGGCACTTCCGTCTTGAATGCGACGGGCGCGGTTGAGTTCCAGATCGGTACGGACAGCTCAGCGAACGACCGCATCTCGGTTTCGAACGTGCAGGCTGGGGCGAGCGATATTGGTGTCGGTGCGCTTGATCTGACGTCTGCGGGCGGTGCCCGTGCGGCGCTCGGTGCGATCGACAGTGCGATCGCTTCCGTTGCTTCGCTTCGAGCCGGCTTCGGTACGGTTCAAAATCGCCTCGAGTCGGCCATCCGGTCGATCGCCGTTGCGGTTGAGAATACGACGGCGGCTGAGTCTCGAATTCGAGACGTTGACTTCGCCAGCGAAACCGCAGATTTGACGCGAAACCAGGTGCTGCAGCAGGCGGGTATTTCCGTGCTGTCGCAGGCCAATGTTTCAACTCAGAGTGCTTTGTCGCTGCTCGGGTAATTCCCGGTCAGTGAATGAATAACGCCGATGCCCCTGGTCGTCAGGGGCATCGGCAAAGTGAAACGACTCCAATCAAAAGGGCTCAGGAAGGATTCCGTGAGCCGGAGTCAATCAAGGAGGATGTTCCAAGATGGGACTTCGCGTAAATTCAAATGTTGCTTCAATTAACGCTCAGCGAAACCTGAGCAACTCGACGGGTAACCTGCAGAAGAGTCTGCAGCGGCTTTCGTCGGGTCTCCGCATCACGCGTGCTGCGGATGACGCCGCAGGGCTTGCAATTTCGGAAGGCTTTCGAGCCGATATCCGAAGTATCTCGCAGGCACAGCGGAATGCGAACGATGGTATCTCGCTGCTGCAGGTCGGTGAAGGTGCGCTCAACGAGGTGAGTGGGATTCTCATTCGCCAGCGGGAGCTCGCGATTCAGGCGGCCAACGGCACGCTCGGACAGGGCGAGCGAGAGACGATTAATAACGAATTTCAGGACCTCACGGCTGAAATTAACCGCATCGCGGCTGTGACCGAGTTCAATGGAACGAGTGTCCTGGCTGCGGGTGGTTCGACGACCTTCCAGATCGGCGTCGATGCGACGGCGAATGACCGGATTACGGTGGATAGCGTCGATTCGCGTGCCTCTTCAATTGGCCTGGGATCGGGTTCGGGCAACGCCACGGTGAGTACCGCGACGGCGGCACGAAGCGCACTCGGTGCAATCGATAGCGCGATCTCGAATGTTGCTTCGCTTCGCGCGAGCTTCGGTACGGTTCAGAACCGACTCGAATCATCGATCCGGTCGCTCGCAGTGGCGGAAGAAAACGCGACGGCGGCTGAATCGCGGATTCGCGACGTGGACTTCGCCAGCGAAACGGCCGATCTCACTCGAAACCAGGTGCTTCAGCAGGCCGGTATTTCGGTGCTGTCTCAGGCGAATGTGTCAACGCAGAGTGCGTTGTCGCTTCTCGGCTAGAGACTCGCGCGGCTTCGTTTCTTTCTGAAACGATTCGCGCAGTGTTCCTTGCAACCCGGGGCGAGATTGCTCGCCCCGGGTTTGCGTGGACCGTACGATGCTTCAGCTTAAGGCGCAGGCCGCCGACAGCGAAAAGAGCGACGCGGTCCGCAGATGATTATTTTTGAATGAAGGGGTTTTCTTGGGCGCTCGATATCGTGAGATGGAAATCAAAACGGCTACGCCCGAGATGGTGATCGTGAAGCTCTACGAAGGAGCCTTGCGGTTTATCCGCAATGCAAAGCGACATCAAGAAGCAGGCGAAATCGCCGGCCGTGCGACCTCGATTGCAAAATCGCTCGCCATTGTGAATGAACTCCAACATAGTTTGAATCTCGAGCAGGGCGGCGATATCGCTCGAAATCTCGATGCGCTCTATTTCTACGTCACGGATTGTCTGCTTGAGGCGAACGTACGCGGTACGGAACAACCCCTAGACGCGGCCTCCATGGTTCTCTCTACGCTGAATGAGGCTTGGGTTGAGATTGCGAAGCGACCCGTTGGTTCGGCAAGCGCATCCGTCGATGATGAAGTGCTGGCACAAGCTGCCGCGCAAGCGAGCTCGATCACGCGTTAGGCGTTCCGATCGGTACGCGGGATTCCATCTTGAATCCCACTCGGCAAAAAATTCCCTTCTAGAGCGTCCTACTGCGCAACACGGTGGCAACGGGTTGGCATCACAATTGCTTTACCTGTCCTCGTGGCTTGGACTAAGGCGCGGCCCGCGCAAAAGGGCAACGGCGGTGGAGGCGATTCTGATTCGCCTCTGAAGATTCTGGTGACCGGGGGAACGGGATCCTTCGGTCAGGCTTTCGTGCGTCGGGTGCTCTCTGAGCGAACCGACTGCACGATTCGCATCTACAGCCGGGATGAACTCAAACAATACGATATGGCGGAAGCCTTCGGGAATGATCCGCGCCTGCGGTTCTTTATCGGAGACGTCCGCGACCGGGAGCGGCTCGTTCGCGCGATGGACGGGATTGATCTCGTTGTCCACGCGGCGGCGCTGAAGCACGTTCCTGTATGCGAGTTTAACCCGGCGGAAGCGGTCAAAACGAACATTATGGGCTCGCAGAACGTCGTTGATGCCGCGATCGATGCGGGCGTGCGTCGTACGGTCGCGCTTTCGACTGATAAAGCGGTAAACCCGGCAAATCTCTACGGAGCGACGAAGCTCTGTGCGGAAAAGCTGTTCGTACATGGGAATGTGTACTCGGGCGGGCGCGATCTTCGTTTCTCTTGCGTCCGTTATGGGAATGTGATGGGGAGTCGCGGCAGCGTGATCCCCTTATTTCTCCGGCAGGCGGAATCCGGTGTTCTGACGATTACGGATCGGCGAATGACCCGATTCTGGCTTTCGCTCGATCATGCGGTGGACCTGGTTCTTCACGCGGTGGGGGAGATGCAGGGAGGCGAGATCTTCGTTCCTAAGATTCCGAGCATGCGGATCGTCGATTTGGCTCGTGCAATTGCGCCCACCGCTCAAATCGAGGAGGTGGGACGACGGCCCGGTGAAAAGCTACATGAGGTGATGCTGACGGCGGAAGAGGCCCGCAATACGGTCGATTACGGTCGCCACTACATCATCTCGCCGGACTCTGGGAGCGCGCCGGAAGGCCTCGCTCTGGGCAGTGCGGTACCGGACGAGTTTGTGTACTCGAGCGATGCCAACACGGATTGGATGTCGGTTGCGGATTTGCGAAGCCACGTCGCTTCGATTGTTGGCGGCGATTTTGCGACGTACGCTTCGGCCTCTGGGTCGAGTGCTGCGTCGTCCGCCGACACCGGCGCGACTTCTGAGTCGTCGCAGGGATCGCAGGTCGGGATCGCCGGACCCGACGCGTCATGATTCCCTACTGCCAGCACGATGTGCGGGCGGAAGATCGCGCCGCTGTGGCGAAGGTGCTCGATTCATCACGGCTGACGCAAGGCCCGGCGGGTCGGGCGTTCGAAGCGGGGCTCGCAGAACGCCTTGGGGCAGCGCATGCGGTGGCGGTGTCGAGTGGGACCTCTGCGCTTCAGATCGCCCTGCAGGCGATGAACCTGGCGAGCGGAGATGAGGTCTTGGTTCCTTCGCTGACTTTCTTGGCGACGGCGAACGCGGTTCTGCTGGCAGGAGGCCGTCCGGTTTTTGTGGATATTGATCCGGCGACGCTTGCGATGTGTCCGGAAGACATGCAGCGGAGAATTAGCCCACGGACTCGGGGAGCGGTTGTCGTCCACTATGCAGGGCACGCCGCGAATGTGTCGTTGTACCGAAGCGCGCTTGGGACCTCCCGCTTCTTGATCGAAGACGCTTGTCATGCGCTGGGGGCGTCGCGAGACGGCGTGGCGGTCGGCTCGGACAGCGACGCGGCTTGCTTTTCATTTCATCCCGCAAAGCATATTACGACGGGCGAGGGGGGCGCGATCGTAACGCGAGGGGGAAGTGCTGCACGTCATTTTGCGCGGCTTCGGGAGCACGGGATGGAGCGCGAGTCCGCGAGCTTTACGGGGCTCGGTCTGCCGGAGTCCCAGGCACTCGAAGAGTCGGGGGGCTGGGTGTATGAGATGCAGTCGCTGTCGGGCAATCACCGTCTGTCGGATCTCGCTGCGGGGCTCGGTCTGAGTCAGCTCGCCCGGTTGGAAGAAAATTTGGCGGCGCGAAAGCGGATTGCTGAGCGCTATGTGTCAGCATTCGCCGATGCGGACTGGCTGAGATTGCTCGACGTGCCCGCGCAAACGGAATCGGCTTGGCATCTCTTTCCGATTCGATTGGAGATTGACCGGATTGAGGGCGGGCGCGCCGCCGTGTATCAGGCGCTGCATGCCGCCGGGATTGGCGTACAGGTCCACTATATCCCCGTTCATCTCCAGCCCTTCTACCGCGAGCGTTCCGGGACGCGCTTCGGAGACCTTCCGTCGACGGAAGACGCCTATCTTCGTCTGCTCTCGCTTCCGCTCTTCCCCGAACTTTCTCAGCGCGCTCAGGATCATGTGATCGAAGTCCTTTGCAGCGTGGTTGAAGAGCGGCTCCGATGAGGCCGCTCAAGCTCTTCACGGCATTCCACTCGAATCTGGACTTCTCAGCACTGCCTGATGCGGATCGGCCGACGGTGATCGCGCGATGCTATTGGCCACTGCTCCGGCTTCCTGAAGAATTCGGGATTCCGATTGGGTTTGAGGCGAGCTCGCGAACACTTGAAATTTTGCAGGCGGAAGACCCCGAATTCGTGAAGCGCTTTCGTGGCCTTGCGGAACGGGGACTGATTGAGCTGATTGGCTCCGGCCGTGCTCAAGTCGTGGCGCCCCTGGCGCCCGTCGAGATTAATCGACAGAACCTGAAGCTCGGAAAGCAGGGCTACCAAGAAACGATGGGCTTTTCGCCCGAGTCCTATTTCGTGAATGAACAGACCTATTCTGATGGCTTGGTTCCGCTCTATCGAGGGATCGGTGCGAAGCATCTCGTCATGGAATGGAATAATCCCGCCGCCGCACAAGCCAAAATTCGCGCTCTTCGGGGCCAGCCCGCACGTCTCTTCGATTCGGAGGGCGATGGGCCGATGGTTCTGTGGAACGATTCGATTGTCTTTCAGAAGCTTCAGCGGATCGCCCATGGTCAGATTCCGCCCGCCGAGCTGGACACGCTGCTCACCCGTATTCTGCGCAACCCTGCTGCGGAGGCGCTTTGTTTCTACGGCGGCGATGTCGAAATTTTCGACTACCGGCCCTCGCGGTCCCTTCCCAACGGGAGCGACATCGGGGCGGAGATGGAACGCCTCTTGGAGACCTTTCGGGCCTATGCCCAAGATCCCCGCTTCGAGTTTTGCTTGCCACGGGACGTCGCAGAAGAGGGTGCTGTTTTGCCTCGGGTCACGCTCGGTAGCTCGCGAGATCCGATCCCGTGCAAAAAACAGCCGCGATATAATCCGACGCGCTGGGCCGTTTCGGGCCGGGACGGTTTTGGGATGAACACCCGCTGCCATGGTCTCCTTCGGACCGAACGGGCTGCCAAGGGGATCGCCAATTCGCCGACCTTCGCGCCTCTGGCCGAAGAAGCTCTAACGGAGCTCGTGGATCTTTGGCGGAGTGATTTCCGAACCCGCGCCACGGAAGAGAAAGTGGGGGAGTTTGAGTCTCGCATGGGGCTGGCCCGCGCGCATGCTGCAGATCGCCTCGCGACGTTCACGCCGGGCTTGGCGGACGGCGAGAATCTGATCCTCTGCAATCCGGGGACGGCCGTATGGGAAGGGATGCCCATTGAAATTCCTCTGCGGCTGCCTGTCGGCGCCTATCATGGCTTTTCGCTGCGCAACCTTCGCGGTGGAGCCCTCGACGCGGACGCATTTCAGGTAGACGTGCATGGCCGGCACCGAGACGGAAGTATTCGCGCCGCGACGCTCGTCCTCACTCCGCATCTCGAAGCTGGAGGCGTCCTTTCATTTCGATTTGTCGCTTCGGGCGAAGCTCTGGAAGTCGACCAGGGCGACGCTTCGCCGGCAGAGGAAGAGAATGTGTTTTCGACGGAGCAAGTCGAAATGCGCTTTCTGCCCCACCGAGGGGCCGCGATGGAATCCGTCCGCTTTCCCGAACTGGGAGGAGCCCCGGTCTTGGGCACCATCCCCCATGGCACATTCGATGCCATTGAATACACGCCGGACTTCTACAGCGGGCATATCGTCCTGGGCCTCGAGAACGGGCAAAAACACACGGACTTGAAGAGGGCGAGTCTGCGACGCGTATCGGCTTCATCGGGCGCTGTTCGCACGACGCTCGAATGCGCGATCGAAACCGCTTTTGGGCCATGGCGTAAACAGTTCAGGCTTTACCGGAACGCGCCGCGCTTCGACGTCGTTCATGACCTCTCCTTTCATGAGGCTCGGATTGCGAGCCTGCGTCTCGGCCTCTTCAGCTTTTTGCCCCAGGGTTGGGATAGGGAATCGCTGCGCTTTCAAACGGTGAACGGCGGTGATCAGCCGGAAACACGCAGCCTGACGCAAGGCCTGGAACTGGCGCAGAGCCGGGCCGTTTCTTCTTCGGTTTCAGCGACCTCTTGTCTGGGGGCGACGGAGGGCTGGGTTTCGGTTGCGGACCGTCATAGGGGGCTCCTGATCCAGGCAGACCGAGGCGAAGCGGCTGTTGCACCGATGCTTGACTTTGCCGAGGTCGACGACGATTTCTTCCTTCGGCTCTCGCATACGGCAGCTGAGACGGATGAAACCCGAGCGACCTTTATGCGCGGTCGGCGTCGCTTTTCTTTTGCGGTCGAGGGATTCGCAGGGAGCGAGGTCGACGCCTCGGCGCGTGCGCGCCAGCGCGATCAGGGTCTGATCTACCGAACGGAGGCCGAGGTTGGGATCTCAACAGGTTTATGAAAAGAATCTCTGCGCAGTCAAGAAGCGAAGCCCTTTACTCTACGAAGCATTGAGGGCGATGCCCGAGCCGTCTACGGATGGAGGGGGACATGAGATCGAGGAATTTGAAGCGCGTGACGGCGCGACGGTTCTACGTGAGCGGGGTGTGATTCTCGGCTCGGCTTATGATACCGAGCGAGATGCGGAACGCGTCGCAGAGACGATGGCGAAGAAGCCCGCTGATCTCATGATCGCGCTTGGGTTCGGCATGGGGACCCAGTTCGCACCATTTTTGGCGCGAAATCCCTGTACGCTGATCATCTTCGAACCCTCGCTCGAACGACTGAGAGCGGCGCTTCTGAACACTTCCGTCGTTGAGCTCTTGGAGGAGAATCGGGACTGCTATATCGCCTACGATTTGGACCAGTTTACACAGCTCCTCAGCGCGCGGTATTCCACTGCATTGCGAATCCAAGCCTTTCCGCACCCCGCGATCTTGCGGCTGGACCCCGATCCGATCGCGGCCGTACTTGAACGCACCCAGCGCATCAAAGAGGCTACAGATACCCGGATCATGACGTCGGTGGAGCAGTTGATGCCGTGGGCGCTGCTGGTTGCGCATAATGGTCGACGGATCGCTGAATCGACTCAAATTTGCGCATTGGCGGATCAGTTTCGGGGCAAGGTCGTCGTCGTGTGTGCCGCGGGGCCTTCTCTCGATAAACAGCTGCCGCTGCTCCGCAAATATCGGGACCGGGTCGTTGTTATTTCGATCGGGCAGACGCTGAAGGCGCTTCGCGCAGCCGGGATTACGCCTGACCTCGTCCATATTTTGGAAAGCCAAGACGTTGCGCACCAGCTGACTGAGTCGGGGGCAACGGAGGATCTTACAGTCGTACTCTCTCCCGATTGTCATCCGGCGATCTACGATGTGCCGACGCGGGCCTGTTTTACAGCGACGGTGAGCTCGAGTCCTTTTGCCCAGTGGATGGTCAACGTGACGGGGGAGCAGAGTATTCGCGTCGGCGGTGGAACCGTCGCCCAGGGCGCCGTCGGGATCGCAGCGATGTTGGGGGCGAAAACTGTGGCTTTGATTGGTCAGGATCTCGCTTTTACAGACGGGCGCGCCTATGCGAAGGGGACGGCATACGATTTCGTCAAAGTCGAGATGAGCGAGGACGGCAAAGTCCGCACGACGAATATGAAAGAGAAGGCCAAACT
Organism: Myxococcota bacterium; assembly: GCA_045106235.1. Lineage (GTDB taxonomy): Bacteria > Myxococcota_A > UBA9160 > UBA9160 > UBA4427 > UBA4427. The sequence goes on along the minus strand of JBGCEJ010000040.1, from coordinate 5,495 downwards.
CGATCCCACGCTGGACACCGAGACCACGCCGAACCACTACGATATGGGGGACGTGATTTGGGTGGATGGTTGGCACGATGGAGAGCGCGTCGCGACATCGCGGGTCTACGCTTCGTTTATTGAACAGTACCGCGAAATTCGCAGATACCTCGAACATGCCGGCGTGGAGTTGGTCAACTGTACGGAAGGCGGTGCGAGGATCCCACGCGTCCCGAATCGACCTTTCCAGGAATTGCTTGAGGCAGAAGGAGAAGAGTCTCTCGACGCTCGTTCGCAAATTTTGGCGTGTTTCGATGCATCCGTCCCGAGGACCCTCGCGGACTACGCACCGGAGGTGGCGAAGAGTCGCGCCCTTCTTTGTGAAGTGGAACGAGAGGCAAAGAAGGCTTCTCTTTTCTTAGAGAAGAAGCGAAAAATGCTCATCGAAGCGAAGCACGATGCGCAGAAGGTCAAGATTCTTCGCGGCATGGCGCATCACGAGAAGCGGATTCGCACGCGGCTCGAGCGCATGCCGTGGCTAGATGCATTGGTGCAGCCTGAAATCTACAGCGTTTTGGCGGCGACGCGTCGACCGGAACGTCACGAGCCGAGCATGGAAGATCTTCTAGACGAAGCGCAATTCCTGATCAATGCGGCGAAGAACGGTGTGGACCGCGCCAGGACCTGGTTCGACGCGTTTGAAGACGCGTTCCAGACCGATCGGCCGAGCCGAATTGCAGACTCCCGTCTGCCCTTCAAACAACCGATCCAAGAATTTGAAGTGCCGGCCGGTTTTCTGTTTTAGCCAGGCTAAACGGCAGCGCGCGATTCTGCGTCATGAACCATGCAGAGGAGATGATCGAGAATGCGCTCGACGCCTCGGCCGCCGGCGAGCATCGTATGGGCGAGGTTGGCGCTCGACTGCTGCCAGGGGCCGTCGGAGAGGCTCGCTCTTAGGATCGTTTCCACATGTTCCGCGTCGAGGTCAGGGGCATATCCGAGGTGCCGGCCCACGCCGTGACGTTCGAGTCTCTCCGCATGCACGTCATCGAATCGATGATGTGTGACGGAGAGATGCGGCGTTCCATGCCAAGCAAGTTCAGTGAGGCTCGTCCCAAACCCCATGATCGCGAGCCGAGCATTTTGCATGCGACGGGCCATGGTCTTTGGGGGGAGAGAGCGATGGACCTGCCAGCCACCGCGACGGAGGGTTTCTTGCGTACTGCCTTCAGCGTCGGCGTAGGCCGCGCCGAGGACGGCATGTTTTTCTCGGAAGACCGAGAGAGCGGAGGTTTCTTGCTCGAGCCTGTCGAGGATTGCTGCCAGCCGGGGAGTGGCGTGATGGGGGTCGGCGCCTCCGATTGAAAGAAGGAGTTCGTTTCGGAGGGGCCAGGGCGGCGCTGTTGTTTCGCGGTGTGCCTCGGCGAGGATGGAGTAGGCGGGGCCTTCGAGGAGGTTCGATTGACGCACTGCCGGGGCAGCGGGTTCAGCCGGGGCAGGACTTTGTTCGGAAGCGCTCCGCTGCAGGCTGTCCTCGTCGAGGCCGTGGTGCAGGGCGGGGTTGATCGTGCAGTTCGCGAGGGGAATGCTGCGTGGATCGTCGAGAACGACCGATAGTGCGCCTCGTCGCTTGATCTGTTGCAGCCATTCGTCTTTCTCGCTCGGGAAATCGAGGAAGGCGACGTGCGCGCTGGGGGGCTCTTCGTAGCTCGACCAGGGACGAATATTTTTAGTCGGGGTGCGGGGTGACGCGACTTGCCAAACCGAGCGCGCATTGTCGTCGCCGTCGAAAAAGACCCGAACGGGGTGAGCTCGCTGGATCGCGGCTTCGCAGAGGGCTGCGCTTCGCATCACGTGGCCGAGGCCGAGCGTTGAACTCCCTGCGACGATGAAGTCGACCGATATCTCTTTCGCTTCATCCAGGGAGCCTGGCGGGAGGAGATCTGTGATGCCCGCTTCGGTCACGCGCCAGGCGACCAATCGTGCCGCAGCGAAATCAAGGGCCGCAGGCCGTCGCTTGGGTCGGCCCGCCAGGAGCGTTCCTCAGATTCGAGGGCGACGGGCCTTTTCGCGGATTGTCCTTCGGCTCTATGTCCCACCCGGACCTGGGCGATGGTTTCCTGCATGTCGAAGGGCAGCCAGCAATGTCCCGCTTCGAATTCTGCGCCCTGACCTTCGAGGTCGAGATGGAACTCCACCATTTCGGTCGGATGCGCATGGACAGCACGCTGGATCACGCCGGGTTCGACGGTGTGGTCGGACCAGCCGCTCGCGATTTGGAGGGGGGAAGCGGGGTCGTTCAACGCAGCGAGCGTATCGATGGCGCCAAGATTCGCCGCCGAAGCGGGGGCGGGGTAGCCCGATACACAGTGGAGCAGCGTGAGTTCGCGCCCCCCGGCGGATTCGATGATTTCGACGGCATGACGAACCTCGTCGAGGGTGGCCATTCCCGTGGAAAGTACGAGGGGTAATCCCGACTGAGCGCAGGCGACGAGAAGATCGTCCCAGAGCAGCTCGTAGGAGGCGATCTTGAGGAAATCGACGTGGGGGGCGAGGGCATCCACCGCGCCGAGGTAGAAGGGCGTGCAGCCAAACTGGATTTCCCGGCGTTTACAGTGTCGCGCGATGGGCGCGATGAAGGTTTCCGGGAGCTCCCACTCGCGGCGCGCGCGATGGACCGGGGATTTTCGGAGAATTTCCGGAGCGAAGAGCTGGTCGATTCGGAAGAGTTGAAACTTCACGCCGTCGCAGCCGATCTCCGCTGCACGGTCGACAAATTTCAGGGCGCGATCGAGGTCGCGCTGGTGGTTGCTCGAGACTTCCGCGACGAAGCGGACTGAGGGGGGCGCTTCGGCGGTCATTTCTTGCCGAGCGGCGTTCCGATCTGAACTGAAGGCTTTCAACTCGAACTCTCCTTGTGTCTTCTGCGCGGCAGAGAAGGCTCCCGCGCGGGTTCAGTGAGAGAGATTGCAAGGGGCGTGCCCCGTTGTAGAGCGATTGTAGAGCGATTCAGGGCATCGTGAGTGCATCGCATCCAGCGAAGTATCGGAATTCATTGGCGCCTCCGTCTTTGGCATAACGCTTGCTCTTAGAAAGCCTGCGCACTTCGCCATTCTCTTCTTCTGGGGAGGGCAGTCGTGCGAGGAGAGCGAAATGGAAGTGATTCTCAATGGTGATGCACAACAGTTCGATCCTTCGTCCTGTACGAACCTCGCGGAGTTGGTGAGCGCCGCAGGGCAGGCGGGCCAGGCGGGCGAGGATGCAAACGAGAACGTCATTATCGGGATCGAAGTGGATGGTCGAGCGCTTGATCCGGAAGAGCTTTCTGCCCTCGAGTCGCTGAGTTTGCAGGGCGTCCTCAAGGTTTCTATTCAGGAACGGCCGGCGACGGATGTTGCGCGATCCGTCCTCGATCAAGCGGCGGACTACACGGGGGAAATTTGCCAAGCGATCGCGGCGACGGTGGAGCATTACCGATCGGGCCGGAGTGATCTGGGCGCCGAACTGCTCGCGAACGTGACAGACTCGATGAGCGTGTTGACGGGAATCACCTATTCCGTTTCGAATGTGCTGTTGAGGGAATCGGAAATACTCGCCGCGGTCCAGTCAAAGATTTATCCGTGGCTGGAGGAATTGGTTGAGGCGCAATCCGCAGAAGACCCGATTCGGATTGCGGATGCGCTGGAGTACGAGGTCGCTCCGCGAATCGAAGAATGGGGAACGACGATGCGTAAGTTGAAGAACGGCACTCAGGAATTCGACATCGCAGGCGAAGCGCCCCATTCAAATTGAAACGCGGGGAACGGCGGACTTAGTTGGCACGAGCGGAGGGCCGATAGCGCAATCACTCCATCGCAGGGCAGGCGTGAGGCCGAGTCTCTGCGAAACGTCTTCAAGGGGATGACAGTATGGCCTCTTCATTAACCGGTTCCGGCCGACCCACTTTTGGTGGTCTTGCGACCGGCCTCGACACAAACGCTCTCCTGCAGGGTTTGCTTTCGCTTGAGCGCGCGCCGCTCCAGACGTTAAACACGCGTCGCTCGGAGATCGATACCCAGCGCGGTCTCATGCGCGAGTTGAATACGAAGTTAGTCGCCCTGCGCGAAGCCGCACAGGAGCTCGATAACCGAAATTCAACGGGCAGCAGCGACTCGACGGAAGAGGAGTTCCTTCGTTACGAGGCTTCGACTTCCGATGAAGATATTGTGACGGTCTCGGCGGGCTTCGGTGCCTCGCCTGGTGAGATCGACGTGACCGTGAAGCAGCTGGCCACGAACTCGCGCCGTTTTTCGGAGGTCTTCGATTCGGCAACCGAGACGACCGTCTTGGCGCAGGGAGGGGGCGCGATCACGATTACGCTGCCCAACGGAGATGACACCGTTGTACCGGAAATCGAGGCGACCGAGATTGTCATCGAAGCGGATGCCGAGAGTGGGGACCTCTCGCTTCAGGCGCTGAGAGACCAGATCAATGCGGATGTGAACAACGCCGGGACTGTTCGGGCGGATGTGCTTCAGATTAGTGACGATGAGTTTAGGCTGGTTCTCACTTCCACGGGAACAGGCGCATCCAATGAGTTGGATGTCACCGGACCGATTGTCCTCGATGAGGATAAATCCCAGCAAGCGCGGAATTCCGTTGTTTCCGTATTTGGTCAGGATATTGACCGCGAAACAAACCTGATTGATGACGTGCTGCCGGGGCTCACGGTTCGGTTGCGCGGGGCTTCGCAGGGTGTCGATCCCGAGAACCCGATCGAGCCCATTGATCCGGAGATTCCAGACGACGATCAACGTTTTCTCGACGAGCCGCGCATCTCCGAAACCATCACGGTCGATGTTGATATTGAAGAAGTCGCGGCGGGACTCGAAAAATTCGCGAAGGCTTATAATGAAGTCCAGAGCTTCATCGACAACCAATTTCGCTACAACGAAGCGACGAAACAATCGGGGCCGCTCTCGGGCGACTTTACGCTCCGGACCGTACAGAGTGAGCTTCGAACGCTGGTGAGTCGCGGCTACGAGTTTTCGCGGAACCCGAACAACCCCTTCGCCCCTTCTGGTGGAGAGAATCGCGGTGGTACGATTTCGGGGATTGGTCTTGAGCTGAAGAGTGGTGGACGGCTTTCGGTCAACAAGACTAAGCTCGAAGAAGCCTTGGCGGAGGACGCCTTTTCGGTTCGGGAGTTTCTGTCCGGCGTTGCTCGTGATCCGAATAATCCCGACGACCCGATCGACCCGAATAACCCCGACGAAGAGCCCGATCTCTTCGACGAGGGATTCGCGTCGGCGTTCTCGATGGGGCTTGAAAGACTTGTGCGATCCGGAGACGGCGCGCTTGCGAACCGAGACAGGGCCTATGCGGACCGATTGAGCGATTTCGATGATTCGATTGAGCGATTCGAGTCGCGGCTCGAGAAGCGGGAAGAGACGCTGATTGCGCGTTTCAGTAATTTGGAACAGATCGTGTCGGGGCTTCAGGGGCAGCAAGGTTTTCTGAGCGGCCTCTAATCGTTC
>JBGCEJ010000039.1:0-81503 GCA_045106235.1 Myxococcota bacterium | reverse complement strand
GTTGGTCCGGGTCTGCGCCTCCGGTCTTGATCGGGGAAGAGGAGACGATCGTCTCGGTCCCCGAGCCCGAGCCAGAGCCCGAGTCCGAGTCCGAGTCCGAGCCCGAGCCCGAGGCCGAACCCCAGCTCGACCCCGACCCGGCGGCCGGAAGTGAACCAGAGGCGGCCGCCGAGGAAGCCACGGCACGCGAATTTGCTTCTGAACCGACGGCCCCGCCTAGCGAGTCCCTCGCCGAAGATCTCGAGTCGGAGGACGCGCTTCCGGAGCAGGGGGCGACGCTCTTGTCGTTGCCGGTCGAAGAGTCGTCCTCGTCCCTGTCGCCACCGTCGCAGGTGGCTGCGGAGCCCGTCGAGGAGGCTTTACCGGAAGGAGCTGAGGTCGCGGCGGAGGCGGCCACCCAGCTTGCGGTTTCAACTGCGGGGCTTGAAAGGCCGCGTACGATTGCGCCCAGTGCTTCGCTGCCCCCACTCCTCCTCGAGCGCATAGAGCCTTCCATGGGGAGGGGCGAGCGGATTCGACTCGACGTGCGGCATTGGCATATCAGCCTCGGTCGGGCAGAAGAGAATGATGTCCGTCTTTATACCGCCTCGGCATCTCGGGAGCATGCTTTGATCGAGGGCAATGAAGACGGGGAATGGATCATGACGCCCGCAGAAGGGAAGAGTGTTTTCATCGATGGCGAACCTGTCTGGGAGAGTCTTCCGCTTGAAGTGGGGATGAATCTGGTGATGGGCAAGGATCATCTGCGATGCGTGACAGAAGGCCTTGAACGCCGCGAAACGACGGCATCCACGGAGGCTTTCGGGAGCCCGGAGCGGGGCTGGGCTGAGAGGCTTCGGGGGCAGAGTCCCTTGCGTCTCGGGGGCTCGGTGTTAGGTGCTGTCCTCTTACTTGCGATCTTTCGCTGGCTGGCGATGTAGGTGGATGGGGAATTCGAGGTTGCTTCCGGACGGTCGGCGATGAAGGTGCGAGAATGGGTTGTTCAGGATCTGGGGGCTGCGGGCGAAGTTTTGCGCGACGCGGTCGTACCGGCGTCCGGGCTTGAGATTGGCCGCACGGCGGAGGGACTGGACTGTCCAGACGACCCTCAGATGTCAGCGCAGCATGCCCGGCTCTTTGTCAAAGAGGGCAGTGCGTTCGTTGAGGATTTGGACTCGGCGACCGGGGTTTGGCTTCGGGTTCCCGCCGGTAAGGGCTGGGGCCTTCGGGAGGATGATCAGATTTGGCTGGGGTCGCAGATCCTGCTCGTCCGACGCAGAGAGGAGCTGTGGGAGCTGCGCCATCACGGTCCAGACGGTCGGCTCCGCGAGAAATACCGGGTGCCTGACGCAGGACTTTTCTTGGGGCGCACTTCGGACCTCGTCCTTGACCGAGAGGATTCTCGTCTTTCGCGCAGGCATGCCCAGGTGGTTCACGAAGAGGGCCGTCTTCGGCTCTACGATCGCGGCGCCCATAACGGCACTTACATCAAGCTGGGCGAGCCGGTGCCACTGCAGGATGGGGATGAGTTCCGGCTTGCGACGCATCGGTTTCGGATCGATGCGGTCGTCGAGCAGGCGGAGGCGCCCGCTGAACAGCCTCCCCCGGAGGAGGCGACTCTGCTCGAGGCGGCTCCGCAGCGCGCACCGGCTGCGCGGCCCAATCGCGCGGCGGAACCTTCCAGCGCCGATCAGGCACTGAATGAGAACAGAAGTCCCGGTCTTGCGGCGCGACTCAAGCGCCTCGGGCGCCGCGAAGACCCAGTAAAAGAGGAGCTGCAAGAGGAGCTGAAAGAGGAGGCCGTCGTCGAAGTCGTCGAGGTCACTCAGGCTGTTGAAGCAGAGGCGGTGGAGGAAGACTCTGCTGCCGATGCATCGGTCGATTTCGAGGAAACTGCACCCGTACGGACCCAGTCGAAGGAAGCTGAAGACGGGGGCGCCACGGATCTCTCAGAAGAGGCCACAGTGATGGTCTTTGAAGAGGAAGCTGCGATGGACGCGGCTCGAACCTTTGAACTTGTACTTGAGCGCGGTGCAGAAGGCCCGCCGGTCCAGATCCAAGCGGCGGAGGGGCAAACGCTCCTGGACGCAGTGAAGGCTGCCGGGCTCGAGCGCGGGGAACCCGTCGATTGGGAATGCGGCGACGGGGGTTGCGGGGTATGCGTTGTAGGGCTGGTCGGCGGGGCAGATGGTCTTGTACCACCTGATCCGCTCGGCGACGAAATGAAGACGATCCAGATCACGGAGCAGGTGGCGCCGGATCCGGAAAAATATCGACTGGCTTGTCTGGCGCGTGTGCGCGGGAATGTTCGATTGCGGAGACTTTGAGATGGAAATGAATCAACCGACTGAGATAAATGCCCGGCGCCCGAGCGTGACCCCGTTTGTGACCGCGCTCTTGATTATCGCGGGCATCTTGATGCCGAGCCTCGGCAGCGCTTCTCCGCGCGAGGATACGATCGAGGTGCTGCGCGCGGTTCAGGGGGGCGCTTCGGGGGAGGGCGTCCGAGTTTTCGTGAATCAGGGCGACGGCGGTCCACTGCGCATCGGCGACGAGCTCGCCTACCGATTCGAGTCGAATCGAACGGGCTATCTGACCGCTGTCCATGTCGATATGCATGGTTCGACGACGCTGCTCTATCCGCGCATGGATGTTTCGGCGGGACGAGTGGAGGCGGGGCGCACGGTCGACCTGCCGAGTCGCGGAGACGGATTTACCCTCGAGGTTCAGCCGCCGGTCGGGCAAGACACGGTCTACGCGGTCGTGACGGCCGAGCCGATTACCCGGGGCGAGTTGGGCATCAGCGACTCCGATGTCGTCGTTTCCTTCGAGCCCCATGAAGGCCCCGCTTTCGTGCGGCGGCTGCGCTCCGTTCTGAACGGTCGTCCCGCCGATGCCATTCGCGTGGCCCATGTGGTTCAGCAGATTCAGGGGCGCGGGGCCGTACAGTACCGCTCGGCGGATATCGTTGGCTTTTTCGGCGAGCGAACGCGCTCCATTCGTCCGGCCAAACTCGACCTGCAGATTCAGTTCGGAACCAATTCAGCGACGCTGAACGATTCGGCCCGGCGCAATATCGACGAGTTCGCACGGGCGCTGAAAGATCCGAAGCTTCGAGATATGCGCTTCAACGTGGCGGGGCATACGGATGATCGCGGCACGAACGAACATAACCTCAGCTTGTCAGAGCGCCGCGCAAACACGGTGCGCGGGTATTTGGTCGAGCAGGGCGGCATCGACCCGGGGCGTCTCGAAATTGAAGCCCACGGCGAGAAAAATCCGCTCATGAACGAGCAGTCGGACTACGCGCGGAGCATGAACCGGCGGGTGGAGTTTACGCCGATTCGCTAGGGCCGGGCGCAGCGGAAGCCGAGCGAGATGCTCGAGTAGTCTGCTGCGTCTTCGGAAAAAGCGGCCGCGCGGAAATACGCCGGGATGCGGTCGGACCAAGACGCGCCCTTGAAGATCCGCCGCTCGCCTTCGCCGCTTGCGGTCGATGTCCATTCCCAAACACTGCCTGCGAGATCGAAAATGCCTTCGGGCGTGGCGCCGGTCGGATGGGATCCAACGGGCTCGAGTCCGAGGCCCGGGGCATTCACGTCGCGGAGTCGCGACGCGTCCCAGTCTTCGCCCCATGGATAGGTGCGACGCTCCTTGCCTCGGGCGGCGAATTCCCATTCATCTTCGGTCGGTAAACGTCCGCCGTCCCATTCGCAATAGGCCCGGGCGTCGCTCCAAGAAACATGCACTACAGGCGCATCGGGGATCTCGCTCGAAAGCAGCGCGGGCCTCGGCGAACGCCAGCTGCAGCGCCGGCAGCGCGTAATGTCCCAGCTGTACCCACGCTCCTCGGCAGTTGTCTGATAGCCCGTGTCTTCAGCGAAGCGGGCAAAGGCCGCGTTCGTGACTTCGGTCCGGTCGAGCGTGTAGGGCGTGAGGATGACTTCGCGCAGGCGTTCGTCGGCGAAGACTTCGCGCGCACATTGTTCCGCTGTTCCCCCGCCGCCTTCACAAATCAGAATTGCACGGTCGATCTCTTCGGGCTTGCTGCCGAGCAGCGCCGTGATCGAGTCGGCAGAAGCCGTATCAGCCGCCGCCGCCGCGTTAGGCTTTGACGTCTCACGGCTCTTCGATTCTTCGCGCTTCGCTGAGCCCGCGGCTTCGCTCGTACCGCCCTCGTTGACCGATTCGTTTTCGTTGACTGCGCTTTGTATTTCCGGGGCGACGGGCGCAAGGCCCTCCTTCACTGCCCCGAAAAACTGGCTGAGCGCGAAGACGCCAATCGCCAGGGCTGCTGCGAGGCCGGCCCATTTGGCGCCGCCGCCGCTGGGTAGGGTGACGGACTGCGTTGATGCGAAGGCCTCCGCGAACGCGGTGCACGATTCGAAGCGATCCTCGGGCTGCCGCGCGAGCCCCTTCATGATTGCTTTTTCCGCGGCCCGCGAGAGCGGCGCTTTCAAGCGCTTGTGATCGATCTTGGGCGGCGTGCCTTTTTCCTTCGCGACAAGGATCGCCTCATTCGTTTTTCCGGCAAAAGGGAGCTCGCCCGTAATCGCTAGATAGACGACGGTAGCCAGGCTGTATTGGTCATAGGACGGCGTGAGGATCCGGTCGATCGCTTCAGGAGGGGCATAGGCGGGGGAGCCCACAAACGTGCCGACCACCGTGAGTTCAGCTCGGACTTCCTGGGTCGGGGCGTCCGGATCGGCGGCGCCCATCGCGGTGGCGATGCCGAAATCCGAAAGCACGGCGTTGCCGCGCTGGTCGAAGAGGAGGTTGGCGGGCTTGACGTCGCGGTGCAGGCTGCCGTTCCTATGCACCGTATCAAGCGCATCCGCGATGGTCGGGAGCCACTCCAGAACTTCTTCGGGCGTCTGCTGTCCGCCCTGACTCGAGATGCGGTCGCGGAGGTTGCCACCGCTCAAGTACTGAACGACGGCGTAGGGCACTTCGCCGTGTTCGCCGCTGCCTTCGATGCGCAGGATGGCGGGATGTTCGTGGGTGGCGAGGTCGCGGATTTCTTGGAGAAAGCGCTGCCGGAAGGTGCGGTCGGACATCAGACGCGCGTGGGGAATCTTAACCACGACCTGACGCTCGAGGGTGCTGTCCCAAGCGAGGTAGACCGTGCCCATTCCGCCGCGGTCGAGGGATCTTTGGATCTCGTACCGCTCGTCCAGAAGTTGGCCGACGAGCGAGTCTTCGCTCTCGGTATCTTCCATATCGTCCAAGTCCGCCGATCCTCCCCAGTCACGTTATCCTAACGCGAATGAACGATGACGCCGCTACGGAATCGAAATCTTCGTCGCCCCCTGCGCCCCTCGGAATCGCTGGGCAGGCGCTGCTCGGGGGCTTGCATCTACTGCCTAAGAATCTGGTCTCGCGCTGGGCCGGTCGTTTCGCGTCGCTTCGGCTACCCGCCCCGATTCAGCGGGCTGAAATTCAGCTCTTCGCGCGGCTTGCGGGGGTGGATCTGTCCGAGACCCGGGACCCGCTCTCCAGCTTCCCCTCACTTCAGAGCTTCTTTACGCGGGCTTTGGCCGAGGGGCGGCGTCCGGTTGAGGGGGATGAAGCGACGCTGGTCTCGCCCTGTGACGGTGCCTGGGGAGCCGCTGGGCGGATTGAAAACGGGACCCTGCTTCAGGTGAAGGGCCGCGCCTATGCGGTCGCAGATCTTCTGGGCGACCGCGATCTTGCGGCGGAATATGAGGGCGGCGCATACGCGACGCTCTACCTCTCGCCGCGCGACTATCATCGTTTCCACACACCGATCGCGGGCCGAATCACGCGCGTCGATTATTGGCCCGGGGCGCTCTGGCCCGTGAACCCCGTGGGCCTCAAGGGGGTCGATGGACTCTTCGCCAAGAACGAGCGGATCTGCGCGTACCTTGAACCAGAGCCTTCGCAGGGTGGGGCTGCTGCCTCAGAGGGGGCGGAATCTCCGGCGATCGCACTTGTCGCAGTGGGGGCAACGATGGTCGGCAGCGTTCGGCTGGGCTTTTCAACGCTCACGACGAATCAGCCAGAGGGCCGGGCCGCCCGGGAAAACCTGGGCGAAGCCGCGCCCCGATTCGCCCGAGGCGAAGAATGGGGGCATTTCGAATTCGGCTCGACGATCGTGATGCTCTTGCCACCGGGCGAGTTCGCACTCGATCCGGAGCCCGCCGGGACGCCGCTGCGTCTGGGAACGAAGATCGGACAGCGGCGGGCTGTTTAAGCGCCGGCGGGGCCGGCTTGGCTCAAGGCTGTCTATTCGCCGGCGCCGCCGGCTTGGCTCAAGGCTGTTTAGGCGCCGGAGGCGGGCTTAACGTCGGCCGAGTGGGTCGGGGAGTCGCGTGGGCACCTGCTCGGCGAGCAGCGGCCAGACGTGCTCGAGCCAGCGGCAGAGTCGGGGGCGAGTTTCGCGCGGGTCGATGAGATCGTGGACGGAGAAGGATTCGGCGCGGGGGAAGGGGCTGCGTCGGGCGGCGAAGGCCTCTTCGAGTTCATTGCGTTTCGCTTCGGGGTCGTCTGCGGCTTCGATCTCACGGCGGAACGCGACGGCGACGCCTCCTTCGATGGGCAGTGCGCCGGACTCGCCGGAGGGCCAGGCGAGGACATGGGCCTTGGCGCCGAAATGCGCTGCTGCGGCGACGCCGTAAGCTTTTCGGACGAGGACCGTGCACCAGGGGATCCGCGCGGTGACGACGCGGCGGATGGCTTCGACGCCGAAGCGGATCGTGCCGGCCTGTTCCGAGGCAGAGCCGATCAGGAAGCCGGGCTCGTCGACGAGACTCACGACCGGGAGATGGAAGGTTTCGCAGAGGTTCACGAAGCGCTGGACCTTAAGGGCGCCTTCTGAATCCATCGAGCCGGCGTAGAAATACGGATCGTTGGCGAGGACGCCGACGGGGCGGCCGCCGAGGCGGGCGAGGCCTGTGATCTGGCCGCGGCCGTAGCCTTTCGTCATCTCGAAGAAGCTGTCCTGGTCAAAGATGGCTTTCACGACTTTGCGCATCGCGTAGACCTTGCGGCGTTCGCGGGGAATCACATCGAGGAGCATCTCCTCGCGTCGGTCGACGGGGTCGGTCGGGTTCTCTTCGACCGGGGGCAGCTGCAGGATATTCGACGGCAAATAGGAGAGGAAGCGCCGAATCTGATCCACGGCATCGCGCTCGTCCTTCGCGACGTTGTCGACGACCCCGGAGCGACTATGCACCTTCGCACCGCCGAGTTCATCCTTGGTCATTTTTTCGCCTAATGCACGCTCGACCAGGGCGGGGCCGCCGATCAGAACCTGCGCCGTATCCTTCGTCATCACGGAGAAATGGGAGGCGGCGAGCCGGGCCGCGGGAAATCCGGCGACGGCACCGACTGCGGCGGAGGCGACGGGAGCGATGTCCATGATTTCGGCGATGGAGAGGAAGCGGGAGGTGGCATAGACGGGATCCCCGGCCATTCGAGGGGCGGACTTCTTGCCGCCTGTGCCGGCGATACTGCCGCCACCGCCTTCGAGGAAGCGGACCAGGGGGAGGCGGAGGTCAATGGCCAGGGTTTCGGCGTAGACGCTTCGGCGAAGGCCGGCGGGGGAGGGGGAGCCGCCGCGCTGGGTGAAATCTTCGCCGCCGACGACGATACGTCGGCCGTCCACTTCGGCGAGGGCGAGAAGGTAGTTGGCGGGATGAAAGGCGATGAGATTGCCCTCGTCGTCTCGCTCGGCTTCACCCGCGATCGGGGCTTGTTCTTCGAGTGAGTCCTCGTCGACTAATGCGGCAAGGCGTTCGCGGACGGTGAGGCGCCCACGATCATGCTGGCGCTGGATCGCTTCGGCGCCGCCCATGCCTCGGGCGGATTCTCGCCGGGCGTTGATTCCATCGACTTCCGTTTTCCAGCTCATGTTCTTTTGCGTCCTAGAATTTCAGCACTTCGGCGTCGAGTTCAAGCAGGTCAACGACTCCGACCGAGTTGCGCCCCGCCATGAAGCCCGCGCATTCACCGGGGTTAAAGATCAGGGTCTGGCCTGCGCGCTCATGACGATGGCGATGGGTATGACCGTGGAGGACCAGATCGAGTTCGGGATGGGCGCTGGGCAGGTAGTCGTCGGGATCGTGCACGACCATGATTCGTCGCCCCGCCCATTCGAAATGCCGCGGTGGGTCCAGGATATCCATTCCGAGTCGCTCGGCTTCGCGTGTCAGCCGTTCGCGTTCGGGGAGGTCATTGTTTCCGAAAACACCAAGGAGCGGGCGGTCGAGGGAGGCGAAGCATTCGAGGACCTTGGGTTGCGTGATATCGCCGGTGTGGATGATGCGCTCGACCTCGGCCTCGCGGAAGAGTTCGACGATGCGATTTACATTGCCCAGCTGATTATGGGTATCTCCGACGACGCCGATCCGCATCGGCGGATACTAACCCATCCCCGCGCCGCTGAGCCGAGGCGAGTGAAAGCGCGACGTCGGGTCATCACGGGGCCTCGTTGCAGATGGCTATGCTGACGATCCGCGGACCACTCAGGGTCGCGATGCAGCTGGAGAGAATCCATGGCCCCAAGCGGCACCCCCGAATTCGAAACGATGACACTCGAAAAGGACGAGGGCGTTCTGACCCTGACGCTGAACCGACCCGATCGATTGAACGCTTTCAATCACGCGATGGCGAGGGAGTGGCTTCAGGCGATTGATTTCATCGACGCCGATGACGAGGTGCGCGCGGTGATCGTGACGGGTGCCGGGCGCGGCTTCTGTGCGGGGGCTGATCTGGGCGGCGGGGCGAAGACCTTCGATCCGGCCTCCGTGAAAGCGAAGCCGAGTGGCCCCAAAGAGCCGCGCGATACAGGCGGGATCGTGACGCTGCGGATCTACCGATGTCGCAAGCCCATCATCGCGGCCGTTAATGGTCCCGCTGTGGGGATCGGCGTGACCTCGATTCTGCCGATGGATATCCGGCTCGCGAGTGAGAAGGCGCGCTTCGGCTTTGTCTTTGCACGGCGTGGCATCGTCCCTGAGGCGTGCAGTAGCTGGTTCTTGCCGCGCGTCGTCGGGATCAACCAGGCGATGGAATGGGTGGCCACGGGCCGGGTCTTCGATGCGGAAGAGGCGAAGCAGGGCGGCCTCGTTTCCGAAATACTGTCACCGGACGCTCTGCTGCCCCGAGCACGGGAACTCGCGAGGGAAATCGTGGACAACGCGAGTGGCGTATCGGTTGCGCTGGCGCGGCAAATGATGTGGCAGATGCTCGGCGCGGCGCATCCGATGGCGGCGCATCAGCTCGATTCTTCGGCGATGAATTATATGGGTTCCCATGAAGACAGCCGTGAGGGCATTGCGAGCTTTCTCGAGAAACGGGCGCCGGCCTTTCCGCTTCAGGTCTCCCGTGATTTTCCGGAAGGTCTGAACTGGGCCGAGGAGCCTCCGTACGAAACCTGAGCTGGGCTCCGTAGATCCTCGGATTTTCGTCTGAGTCGATTCATCTGCCGTTTCGAGACTCACTCAAGAGACCATCTCGACCGAAGAGGAGAGAACCTCTGGAGGGGATGGTTCGTGAGTCAGGGAGTTTTTGTCGGTCGTCAGCCCATTGTCGATCGCGACCAACAGGTTGTGGCCTACGAGCTGCTTTTTCGGGGCTCGAAAGATGCTTCGTTCGCGAACTTCAAGGACGCGAGCGATGCCGCCATGCGCGTCATCGTGAACACCTTCGCTTCCCTCGGAATGGATGCAGTGCTGGGTCGTGCCCAGGGGTTCTTCAACGTGAACCGAGAAGTGCTGCTCTCGGAGATGATCGAGGTGCTGCCCAAGGAGCGGGTGGTCATCGAGATTCTTGAAGACGTCGTGCCGGACGCAGAAGTGATTGCCCGATGTAAGGCGCTGCAAGAAGCGGGATACGAAATCGCCCTCGACGATTGGGTGGTGGATGATCCGCGAGAGGTGCTGCTTCCCTTTGCGAATGTGGTGAAGGTGGATTTGCCTGCGGTCGACCGCGGTGATCTCCGGCGTTTGGTGCGCGGGCTGCGGAGGCGGCCGCTTCAGCTGCTGGCGGAGAAGGTCGAGACCGCCGAAGAATTCGAGATTTGCCTCGGACACGGGTTCGATTGGTTTCAGGGGTATTTCTTCGCGAAGCCCGTCGTCTTGGAGGGCGTCGACATCGAGGCCTCAAAGACGACACTCATCAGTCTATTGAAGATGGTGACCGGCGAGGCCGACACGGATCAGATCGTCAACGCCTTCAAGCAGGACGGGAAGCTCGGTCTCAGCCTTTTGCGGCTCGTGAACACCGCGGGGCAAGCCGTTCGGGTTCGGTTGCAGACCATCGAGGATGCGGTTCGGCATCTCGGCCGTCAGCGTCTCTCGCGCTGGGTCACGCTCCTTCTCTTCGTCGAAGGACGAGACGGAGACGTGGGGCGCGACCCTCTCCTGATCGCGGCGGGGCGGCGAGCGCGGTTCATGGAACTTGTCGTTGAGAAGACGTTCCAGGGGCCTATGCGGGATGAACTCCAGGAAGAGGCTTTTCTGGTGGGGATGCTCTCTTTGGCCGATGCGCTCCTCGGGTGTCCCATCGATGACCTCGTTCGTGAGCTTCGGTTGGGCGCGGATGTCAGCCTGGCGCTCACGCATCATGAAGGGGAGCTCGGTGCATTGCTCGCGCTCGCTGTGGCGACGGAGCGGGGCGAGATCGATAAGATGGAGACGATCCTGAGCGCCCGCGATCTTGATTTGGCTGCGCTGCAAGAAATCGAGAATCAAGCCTACGTATGGGTGAATGGGCTGACGAAGCCGGTCAGCTAGCTCGCAGTCCAACGTCCACGGCTCACCTCGCGAAGTGCTTTGTCGCCGTACTCAGGTATCCTCTCGCTCGTGATCTCCGCACTCTTTGTTTTTGCTTTCGTTGTCGGGCTGATCGGGATCGGGTACCGGCGATTCGCGGCGGGCTATCCTGCGGCGCGAGAGGGACTTGGCGTGCTTCACCGAGGTGAAGTTGCCTTCGTTCGTTCGACCGCTGAAGTGATGTTTCCGAGCAAGGTGGGTCTCGCGGTGACCGGGCTCGAGGCCCAGCTCCCCCTGTACGTCGATCGGCATCTTGCGGCGTTGCCCCGGGCTCAGCGCTGGCAAATTCGCGCGCTCTTTGTGTTATGCGAGCACGGAACGCTCTTGCTTCCGGCGCGGTCGCCCGGCGGCCGGAGCCGTTTCTCCAGCCTATCCGCAGCCTCACGTGTTTCCGTATTGGAGCAGATGTCGGGGCATCCTCATGCGCTTGTCCGTCTTGTCTTTACTGCGCTTCGCGGCGTGCTCGTGCTCGGCTATCTCGGCCATCCCGCGAATCTGGACGCGCTAGGCCTCTCACCTTTTGAAATTGAACCTGCGGTGAGCGATGCGGAGCTGCTTTTTCCTCGTGTGGGCGGGCTTGTGAGTTCGATTGAGTACGAGGAGTCGGACCGGACGGACGGAGCGGTCCATCTCGAGGAGCGTCGGCCCCTCGATCCTGAGAATGGTGCGCGGCATCCGGCGTATGCGCGTTCGGTTCGGAGGGCGCGATGAGCGGAGCGGTCGGAGCGGACGGAACGGGCGAGGCTCGGGATGATCAAGATTGGCTTCGCGCGGCGCGGGAACGCGTGCGGGTCTTTGCGGAATACGACAATGATTTTGAAACTGAGGCGGACGTCGTCGTGGTGGGCTCAGGGCCGTGCGGCGCCGTCGCGGCGTATGAGCTAGCGGCGGCGGGGAAGGACGTCATTCTGGTCGAGGAAGGGCCACCGTTTACGGTGCGCGACTTCGAACTGGACGGCAATTTGTCGATGACGCGGACGATGCGGGAGGGCGGGCTGCGGGTGACACGAGGCACGCCTATGCCAACGATGCAGGCGGTGGCCTTGGGAGGCGGTTCGCTCGTGAATTCGGCGATCTGCGTGCGTCCGCCGGAGGCGGTGTTCGATCGTTGGTGTTCCGATTTTGAACTGGAGCGAACGAATCGGGAAAACCTGGATCCGCACTACGACGCGGTCGGCGAATTTCTGGGGATCGCGCCGACCCCGGATGCCGTCCAAGGCCCGCGAAATCTGCTGTTCAGGGATGCGTGTGCTGAGATGGGCGTTTCCAGCGAGCCGATCTCTCGCAACGTGAAGGGCTGTCGCGGTTCTGGGGAATGCTTCACGGGATGCCGGAGCCGAGCAAAGCAGAGCATGGATGTGAGTTATGTGCCGGCGGCTTTGCGTGCGGGAGCGCGGGTTTTTACAAGCCTCGAAGTGCAGTCGATTCGGCGCTCAGGCCGCCGCGTCACGGGGGTTTCGGGACAGGTGGTGGCGCCGTTCTCCCATGGCGGATCGACGCGGGGCGCGGCGTCCGGGGGACATCGATTCCGGATCGATGCGAAGGCGGTGGTTCTGGCGGCGGGATGTACTGCGACGCCGATGCTGCTGCAGCAGAGCGATGATCTCGCGAATGCGTCCGGGCAGGTTGGTCAGAATTTACAATTCCATCCCGGGGTGGCGATTGCGGGCATCTTCCCTGAGCCCACGCACCCCGAATTCGGTGCGACCCAGGGCTATCAGAGTCTTGGATTTCTCGGGGAGGGCTTCAAGCTGGAAACGCTCTGGGCTCCTCCCGGGCTCCTCTCTATGCGGTTCCCCGGCTTTGGGGAAGACTTACAGGCTCGGTTCGCGGAACTGCCCTACATGGGCGTCTGGGATGCGATCGTGAGTGCGAATCGCTCACTCGGGCAGGTCAAGAAGCGGGGACGTGGTTTGGCGCCTGTGCTGCATTGGCGGCTGCACCCTGAGGACGGTTTGATCATGCGCCGCGCGCTGCATGTGATTGCTCAGCTCTTTTTCGCGGCGGGTGCGCGGAAGATTCTGCCGGGCGTGCCCGGGGTCGCGGACGTGATGACGGATGCGGAGCAGGCGCGGGTGCTGGATTCGGATGCTGTCCGGCCCGAGAACCTGGTGATTGGGGGCAATCATGTTTTCTGCACGACGCGGATGCACGGCGACCCGACCCGCGGCGTCGTGGACGAGGACGGGCGCTGTCACGATATGGAGAATCTCTACATCGCGGATACGGGGATCTTCCCGCAATGCCCGTCGGTGAACCCGATGTGGACGGGGATGGCGCTGGCGCGGCGACAGGCCCTACTGCTCGCGGAGCGGCTCTAGGGCCCCTCGTCGCTTGGATCTCCGCTCTCGCATCCGCCCCTCTGGTTTGGGAGACGGGGCCAGCGGCCTGCAGTCGAGGGGGACGGAGAGGGGTGGCCCTGCGGGGCACGCGTTGGTTGAGCTGCTGCGCCGGCGGTTTGGTTGATGCGGGTCGGGAGAGCAGGGCCGGCGCTACAGCTTCCGCTCGGGCCCGCCGATGCGTCTCACATGCAGCTTGGATTCCTTAAACATCGATTTCGGGGCGCGGCCATTCTTGGGCTCGCGTTGGTTTTCCTGATGGCTGCGGCCGCAAGCGCTTCCTCTCCGGAAGCGGGCGAGCGAGGTCGCTACCGCGGGCAATGCAAGAAGCTCACGAAGCAGATCGACCATTTCGAAAACACGATCCTGCCGATGGCGCTCGACCGGGGCAACTACGCTTGGGCGAACGCCACGAATGATCAAGTCGAGCGGCTCTGGAATCGCCGAGCGGACCTTTGTCCCGCCTACGGCGCTGAACGAACGGCGATGCGAAAGGCCGCGGATAATATCCGCCGCTTTAACAAGCTCGTTGCCGCGGCCGGCCGAGCCGCCGTGACCTATTTCTCAGGCGGCGTGCTTCCCTGATTCAGGGCGGGGACAGCCGAAGCGCCTAACGTCGGCAATGCGCGGGCGTCGTGTTCGTGCGTTCGACCTCGAAGATGATTGGGACGAAGGCACTCCGCGCGATGCGCCCCTCTTTCCATTCCACGCCGTCGTGATCGATGCGCAGCTGCCACTGCGGCTTTGACTTGTTTGCCTCCATGAGTGCGCCGCCGCAGTCCGCGGCGTGTTCCACGGTGATTTCGAATCGACCGGGACAGACATCTTTCCACGAGACGATTTCGATTCGCGGTGCTGGATCACCGCAGCCGCGATCGCCCGAGAACTTTCCGCCTCGAGTGTCGCGTGGGCGGGCGAAGCGGATCGTTTCCAGCGTCGGGTCAGTGACGCCGAGGTCGAGATCGCTCTCCCCTGAGAAGGCAAGGGCGATCCGCAAGGTGCCCGGTTCGACCGGGGGTAAAGTATCGACCGCGTCTCGAAGCATTTCCGGCGTTACGCGGATTTCGCTTTCGGCGGGCAGGGTCGCGCAGCCCAAACCGCTGAGCACAAGCAATCCCGTCATTCCGCAGACCGCACGTTTTAGGGCAATGATTCCAGCGATCCTCGTCACAGTTGTGCGCTTTCACGGTCGGACAATGCGGACTTCCTGTTATTCTCTTTGGGGTTGCGCGAAAGGGCGTAGCCAGAGCATAAGCAAGTTTCTCGGCTGGAACGAATCGAGCCGAACGGGGACTGAATGATCATGACTCGCTGCGCGTTGGCTCGACCGAGTAGAGGGGCTTCGCCCCGTTCGTATTCAGGGAAATACACCCGTTTCATGTCGCGTCTGTTTCTCGGCCTTTGGCTTGGCTGCATTCTCGTTGGCTCTGGGGCGCAGTCTTCGCGGGCGATCGGGAACGATGGCGCGGACGGTCGCTTCGAGCGCCGAGAGTCTTTTCATTTCACGCTCTTTCAAGATGTGGACATCGATGAGCACAGCGGCCTTCGCGGCTCCCGCGCCTTTGAACAGCAAGTTCTCCGCGAACTCGAGTCCGCCTACGATCGGCTGGATTCGCTTCTTGGGTTGCGGCCTGAAAAGAAACTCGAGGTCTACGTCTGGGACCCGACGCTCTTTGACGCGCAGTTTTCGGGGCTTTTCCGTTTCCCTGCGGCGGGATTTTACGGCGGCTCCATTCATATTCGCGGCGGCCAGGTCGTGACCGGATCACTCGTACGCGTGCTGCATCACGAACTCGTCCATGCTGCCTTCGATGCCGAAGCGCCGCGGCTTCGGCTCCCCGCCTGGATGAATGAGGGCATCGCGGAATGGTTCGAAGCCCGAGCGACCGGAAAGCGCACGTTGAATACCCGGGAGAGGGCTGTTCTCTCGGAAATGGCGAAGCGGGGCCAGCTTTTCAGCTTGGCTGATCTGAGTACCCCGAGTCTGGGGGGCTTTGCGCCGGAAGCCGCACGGCTGGCTTATCTCCAGTCCTACGCGATGATCGATTATCTCGTGCAGGCGCGCGGTGGCGAAGATGCGCTGCAGCAGTTCTGGTCGGGCGTGCTTCGCTCCGGGAGCCTCGATCGCGGCGCCAAGCGAGCGTATCGCAAGAACCTTGCGGGACTCGAAGAGGATTTTCGGCGTTCGCTCGGGGCTCGCTGATGATTCGTATGGCGGATTGCGCCGCGAGGGCGAGCCGGATGCGTTGCTCCCGAACAGCCCTTTCCCTAGCTTGCGCATGTGATTCGCGACAGAGCTGAAATGAGAACGGGGCCAGCCGGTCACAGAATGGGGTGGGGCGGCCGGGCCGTCTTTCTTCCCACTGATTCCACGGAGGCCGCCGAGGCCACTGGCGCCACTGACACCACGGAGGCACATTGGTTGGGGCGCTCGATGTCCTTGCTTCTCGTGGCCTTGAGTGCGCTGATCGTTTTGGCAGCGGCGCCGCCTGCGAGCGCCGCGGACGCTGACACGGCGAGGGAAGCGGAAGCGAATTCAGCGGGCTCCGAACTTGAAACGGCGGAAGTGACGTCGCCGGGCGCGGGACCGCCGCCGCCTGTGGGTGTTCGCCACGGTGAGCCGCTGCAGGTCGATCAAGTTCGGGTGGCGTACCGCTTCGTCCGCACGCAGTCCCAGGGGCTTTTGATCGGGGACCGAGACATCCGCCCCGAGCGCGTTCGCAACAGCCTTTTTGTCGACTACGAGCAGTCGCCGCGTTCGCTCCAGGTCACGGCGCATGTTTTCGAGATCGCCTACGCCCCGCATCCCCGCGTGACGCTGGTCGCAGAGGTGCCTTTTTTGCAGAAAGAACTCGAGCGCTTCGGCGCCTGCGGGCGTGCGAGCCGCGCCTGTCAGGAGCAGACCGAAGGCGTTGGTGACCTTCGGTTCGCGATGCTGATTCCCTTTATCCGGAAGGGGGCGGAGAGTTCGCATCTGCATCTTGGCTTCGATGTTCCGACGGGCAATTTCCGGAAGAGTCGAGGCGATCTGCGTCTGCCTTACGACTCCCAGATTGGCAACGGAACCGTCGATCTCGAATGGGGTTGGACCTATCGCGGCGACCTTGAGTGGATCTCCTGGGGAGCCCAGGCGGTCGGGCGGCATCCGGTTGGACGGAACGATCTGGATTACCGCGAAGGCAGTCGCTTTGAGGCTTCACTCTGGAGTGCGCTGCGCCTGGTCTCGGGGGTGAGCGCCTCGCTTCGGCTCGGCTGGGAGAAGCGCAATAACTTGAGCGGACAAGACTCTCAGTTCGCCGTTCTGACCGACGCATCGGCGAACCCGAAGGCGCGGGGCGGCACGACGTTTACGGCGTTTCCCGGACTCGCTTTGACCATTCCGCAGCTCGACGACCAGCGCTTGGCTCTCGAATTCGGCATCCCAGTCCATCAGGATCTCGACGGGCCGCAGCTTGAACGGGATTGGTCCGCAACCCTGGGGTGGCAATGGGCTTTTTAAGGAGACGCGTCGGTGTGCTCTTGGTCGGTCTGTTGGCTGCGCTCGCCCTCAACCTCGCCCTCGGCTGCGGTCGAGGTGAGGACGGTGGCCCCGGAGTCTATGCCGCGAAAGGCATCGTCGAAGATGTCGACCGCGAAGGATCGCAGGTTCTGATCGACCATGAGGAGATCGACGGGTTGATGCCGGCGATGACGATGAATTTCGCTGTGCCCGATTCCGGCGTATTGAAGCGGATGTCCCCCGGACAGGTCATCGCCTTCGAACTTCGTTTCACGGGTCGCAGCTACGAAGTGGAGGACTTTGAGATTGTCGGCGAGGCGCCTGCCGAGGCGGGCTGGCGCAAGCTGGGGGAAGGGCTCGTCCGTTCAAGTCCCGCACCGCCCTTCGAGCTGGTCGATCAAGAAGGCCGCACGCTGAGCCTCGCATCGCTTGGGGATCTCGTTTTACTCGTAGATTTCATCTACACCGCTTGCCCCGGTCCATGTCCCGTCCAGACTTCCAATCAGGTCGCGGTTCAGAAGCGGATCCCCGCGGCGCTGCGTGAACATATTCGCTTCGTGTCGATTACCCTCGATCCCGCCAACGACGGTCCCGAAGAGCTGAAAGCCTACGCCGAAGCCCGGGGCGCCGATCTCTCGGGCTGGTCTTTTCTTTCGGGGCCGGAGCAGCTTGTGGCGGATCTCGTTCTCAGCTGGGGCGTGGGTTCGGTTCGGACGGCCGACGGTGCGATTGACCATACGCTGATCACTTTCCTGGTCGAGAACGGGCGCGTGATGCAGCGCTACACCGCCCGCGGCGGCGGCGACGAAGCGCTGCTCGCGGATGTAATCTCGCTCGCGGAAGCCCGTGCTGCGCGAATCGCGCAGGGGGCCGCGCCGACCTCGTAATGGCTCCGAGAAGATTCGATCTCATCATCGTCGGGGGCGGCGTAATCGGCGTATCGATCGCGGAACGCCTCTCGCAAGAAGGGCTTAAGGTCGCGCTGCTCGAAGGGGAGGCCCTGGCCGCAGGCGCTTCCGGGGCAGCGGCCGGGATGCTCGCGCCCCTCGGCGAAGCCCATACCGGCGGCCCGCTCCTCGATTTGGGATTGCAGAGCTTGGCGCTCTTCGAGGGGCTCTGTGCACGGCTGAAAGACGAGGCGGGCATCGATCCCGAGTTCGAGCGCAGTGGATTGCTCGAGGTCGCGTTCGATCCCGAGGAGGCGGCGCGTCTCGAGGCGAAGCGCACGCAGGCGGAAAGCAGCGCCGGGGCTTGGCCATTTGATCCCGAGCTTGAGCGAGTGGATCCCGCCGACCTGCGCCGCGCCGAGCCCGCGCTCTCGGGCGACGCTTTGGCTGGGCTCTTCTCGCCGCATGAGGCCCACCTGCGGCCGCCGCTCCTCGTGCGCGCGCTCGCGCAGTCGGCGCGGGATCGCGGCGTTACGTTTTTGACGGGCGTGCGGGCCGAGCGCCTGCTTTGCGCGGGCAGTCGAATCTCCGGCGTCGAGACCAGCGCGGGGCGCTTCGAAGCGGAGCAGGTCGTGGTGGCGGCGGGAGCCTGGTCGCCGAGCCTGCTAGCGGCTTCAGGGCTCGCCCGTCCGCAAGCGGAGATGCTCCCTGTTAGGCCGATCCGCGGCCAGATTCTGCAGTTGGATGCGCCGCTTCCAGGCACCCGAGCGATCTGCTGGGCGCCGGGGATCTACACCGTCCCCAAGCGGGACGGCTCCTGGGTTGTGGGGGCTACCGAGGAGTCCGTGGGATTCGATCGTCGTGTGACCGCCGAGGGCGTGGCGACGCTTCTTGAGCGCGCGCGGCGGCTCTTCCCGGAGCTCAGGGACGCGAGCTTTACGCGCGCCTGGGCGGGGCTCCGGCCCGTGAGCGCCGACGGTCTGCCGTGGGTGGGGCCCTGGGCAGAGGTGGACGGCCTCTGGGTTGCGGCGGGGCATGGCCGAAATGGCGTGCTGCTCTCGGCGGTGACCAGCCAGATCCTGGGCGAAGCGATCCTTGGCAAATCGAAAATCGAGGCGACGCATCCACTTTGCCCGTCGCCGGATCGACTGAGCTAGGCGAGCCCGGGCGCCGGGATCCAGTCCCGCCCGAATTCGGCTTCTCGACCCGCAAGCGGCTTCCCCCAGATGGCTTCAGCGAGGATCTCCGCGGAGTCGACGAGCCGCGGTCCAGGGCGGTTGAAGAAAGCATCGCCGTCGCTCAAGACGATCCGCGACGGGCTTTCCCGTTCCTCACCTTGCCGCGTTGCAGGTGTAGAGTGCTGGTTGTCCTCAGCGGACCTTTTCGCTTCGAGCCAGTCACGGAGCTCGGAACGCAAGTCACTCTGCTCCTGCCAATGGCTTTGGGAGGCCTCGAGGTCGAAGCCGCAGCATTC
Source organism: Myxococcota bacterium (assembly GCA_045106235.1). Lineage (GTDB taxonomy): Bacteria > Myxococcota_A > UBA9160 > UBA9160 > UBA4427 > UBA4427. The sequence goes on along the minus strand of JBGCEJ010000039.1, from coordinate 62,529 downwards.
GACGAAAATCAAATCAGGGTCCGCCTCGATCAGAGCGCGCGTTGAAAGTGTCGTTGAGGGACCGCCCGACGCGGCCAAAACCGGTTCGCCGCCGGCCAGCCGGACGAGCTCCGGCACCCAATGTCCAGCGACCATCAACGGATCTAACCACTCGATGCAGGCCACGCGCGGCGGCTCGGTCCGGATGTTCTTGTTTGTCGCGACCTGCGCGGAGAGCTCGGCTAGGCGCTGATTGATCTCGAGGCGAAGACGATTCGCGCGATCGCCGCATCCCAGGGCATCGCCGATGCGCTGGAGGTCTTCCCAGACATCATCCAGTCGATGTGGCGCGAGGCGCACGAGGGTTGGCTTCTCGCCGAGCCACTCGGCGAGGGCCGCTTCGAGGTCGCTCGGCGAAACGGCGCAAACAGAACATTGGTCCTGAACGAGAAGGTGGGTCGGTCGGAGATCGCGCAGGGCCTCGAGATCGATCTCGTAAATCGCGAGCCCTTCGGCGAGATGGCTTCGCAGCTCGTCGTGGATCCCGCGGCTTGAGGTCGATTCCAGTCGCGGACGCGTGAGGGCGGGACGGCTTCGCGCGGCCTCAGGCCAATCACAGACGTGGGAGCGGCCGACGAGAGCATCTCCCATCCCCAATCGGAAGACGGTCTCCGTCGCGCTCGGAACCAGTGAGACGATGCGTGGGATCAACACGAGAATCAGCATACTCGAAGCGTGAAGTCTTTTCGCCTCTCTTTCGCTCGCGCCAACGCAAAGCTAGATTGCCCGGCATGGTGGGTGTGTTGGATTCGTTTCATCCCGCAGTGCGACGCTGGTTCGAGGGACGGTTTCCTGAGGGCCCCTCTGCGCCGCAGGTCTCGGGTTGGCCCGCGATCGCACGCCGGGAAGACACCCTGATCGCCGCGCCGACGGGCTCCGGTAAGACGCTTGCGGCGTTCATGGTTTGCATCGACACGTTTTATCAACGGAGCCTTGAGTGTCAACGGAGTCTGGGGGCGCCTGTGCCCGGCGATGGCCCCGATGCGGCAGGGCGCTCAGAGTCGCTGTTTACGCTGGATCCAATGCCCGAACAGAGTGCGCGAGATCGGCGTTCGGAGGGGCGACGACGTGGCGTGGCTTCGGACCGGCGCCCCGCTTCGGCCGCGGGGACGCAGGTCTCTGAACGGCCGGCCGGGATCGAGGTGCTTTACGTCTCGCCTCTGAAAGCCCTGGCTTCGGATATTCAGCAAAACCTCAAGACACCCTTGGCGGAGATTGCTTCGGTCGCGCGCGGGATGGGACTGGCAGCACCCGAAATTCGCGTGAGCATGCGCAGCGGAGACACGCCGCAATCCGAACGTGCGGCGATGCTGAAGAAGCCGCCGCAGATGCTCGTGACGACGCCGGAATCGCTTTATCTCTTGCTGACCTCCGAGCGAGGGCGGGAAATTTTGCGGCCCGTGCGGACGGTGATCGTGGATGAAATTCACGCGCTCGCTCGGGATAAGCGAGGCTCCCATCTGGCGCTTTCGCTCGAACGGCTTGAGGCGCTGTGTGATGAGCGCCCGACGCGGGTGGGGCTATCGGCGACTCAGAAGCCCATCGAACGCGTTGCGAAATTGCTGGTCGGGGTCGGGCCGGACCGAACGGATGAAAATGGCGCGGCGCGCTGCACGATCGTGAACGAGGGGCATAAGCGGGCGCTCGACCTCGAGACTGTGCTGCCGGGGGCCGACCTTGAAGCGGTCGCTTCCACCGAGCAGATGAGCGACGTCCTGGACCGAATTGCGGAGCAGGTGAAGCTTCATAAAACGACGCTGATCTTCGTGAATACGCGCCGGATGGCAGAGCGTCTCGCCCATCAACTGGCGGACCTTCTTGGTGAGGACGGCGTCGCGGCGCATCACGGGAGCCTGTCGAAAGAGCGGCGGCTGCGGGTGGAGACGGCGCTGCGTGCGGGGCAGCTCCGCGCGTTGGTGGCCACGGCTTCTCTCGAACTCGGCATCGACGTGGGGCCCGTTGAGTTGGTCTGTCAGATCGGATCGCCCCGAAGCATCGCGACTTTTCTGCAGCGCGTCGGTCGCTCGGGCCATTTCCGCGGCGGCTTACCGAAGGGGAGGATCTACCCGCTCACGCGAGATGAGTTGGTCGAATGCGCAGGTCTCTTGCGGGGCGTGAAGCAAGGGCGGCTGGACCGCATCCTTCCCCCAGTCGAGCCCCTCGATATTCTGGCGCAGCAGATTGTGGCCGCCTGCGCGGCCGAGCCTTGGAAAGAGGAAGACCTTTTTCAGCTTGTCCGCCGCGCGGCACCTTTTGAGGGGCTCAGCCGGGAACGGTTCGATGAGGTCGTTGAGCTTGTATCGGAAGGCATCGAGACAGGCCGGGGCCGCCGCGCCGCCTACGTTCATCGCGATCAGATCGGTGGGCAGCTGCGTGCGCGTCGGGGCGCACGGTTGGCTGCGCTGACGAATGGGGGCGCGATTCCAGATGTCGCGGACTACCGGGTCATCGCGGATCCCGATGAGACCTTTATCGGGACCGTCGGTGAAGATTTCGCCATCGACAGTATGCCCGGCGATGTTTTTTTGCTGGGGAGTTCGACCTGGCGGGTTCGCAGGGTTGAGGCAGGGAAGCTGCGCGTGGTCGATGCGAAGGGAGATCGGCCGAGCGTCCCGCACTGGGCGGGGGAGGCGCCGGCGCGAACGGAAGAACTCTCGGATGAAGTGTCCATGCTGCGTGAGGGGCTGGAGCCCATCCTGGCGGATGCGGACGAGGTGGGGGCATGCCGCTGGCTTCAGGAAGAATGCGGAGTGGGGGCGGACGCGGCGCTCCAGCTGGCGCGCTATCTCGGCGTGTCACGCGCGGCGCTGGGTGGTCTGCCGACACGGGACAGGCTCGTCTTGGAGCGCTTCTTTGATGATGCGGGCGGGATGCAGTTGGTGATTCATACGCCGCGTGGGGGGCGGCTCAATCGTGCGCTGTGTCTCGCGCTGCGAAAGAAATTCTGTAAGAACTTCAATTTTGAGCTCCAGGCTGCGGCGAATGATGATGCGATGGTTCTTTCCCTCGGCCCACATCACAGCTTCCCCCTGGCCGATGTCCCGCGCTTTCTTAAAACGCATGGGATCGAGGAGACGCTCTGCCAGGCAGTCCTGCCAACGCCTTTGTTTACAGCGCGTTGGCGCTGGAACCTGAACAGATCTCTCGCGGTCCTGCGCTTTCGCGGGGGCAAGAAAAACCCACCAGCGATCCAGCGTATGGAGTCGGATGACCTCATGGCGGCGGTTTTTCCGCAGGCGGCGGCTTGTCAGGAGAATGTCGCAGGCCCCGTCGAAATCCCCGACCATCCTCTGGTTCGGCAGACCATGAACGATTGCCTGACGGATGCGATGGATGCGCAAGGGCTCAGGGAACTCATCGAGCGGATGGAGGATGGCTCCCTTGAGATCCTCTGCGTCGATACGACGGAGCCGTCGCCACTCTCCCACGAGATTCTCAACGGCAAGCCCTTCACGTATCTCGATGATGCTCCGCTCGAGGAACGGCGGACTCGGGCGGTTCGGGTAAGGCGAGGGCTTCCGGTCGAGGAGCGGGACCTGTCCCGCCTCGACGAGGAGGCGATCGCAAAGGTCCGAGATCAGGCGGCGCCGAATCCGCGCGACCGCGAGGAATTGCATGATCTCTTGTTAGGCGTCGGTCTGTTGCCCGCGCCCGGCCCTGTGAGCGGTGTTGCTGAGCCGCAATGGGCCCCGTTCTTTCGTGAGCTTGTGGCGACGGGGCGTGCGTTTGAAATCGAGGTTGTTGCTGAGGGCATTGCGGTCGAAGGGGGCGAAGTCTTCTGGGCGGCGACCGAGCGTGCCGACTGGGTTGCGGCTCTACATCCGGGCTCGGTTCCGGAAGGGGCTTGGGCTTCGCTGGAGGCGGCGGCTGGGCTTGAGGAGGCTGCAAGTCCGATCGGCGAAGATGTCGCTGTCGCGCATGCGCTAAAGGGACATCTCGAGACGACCGGGCCCATTTCGGCGGGAGCGCTGGCGGCACGCTTGGGCGTCCGGACGGGCTTGGTCGAGATCGGTTTGGCTGCGCTTGAATCCGAAGGGTTTGTGCTGCGAGGGCGATTTGATCCGCCGAATGAGGGCGCTGATCGCGAGGAACAGTTCTGTGCACGGCGGCTGCTGGCCCGGATACACGGGGATTCTCAAGCGAAGCTGCGCGCGTCGGTCGAGCCGGTCTCGTCGCAGGACATGCTGCGCTTTCTTTTTGAATGGCAGCATGTGGCGCCGGGGGCGCAGCTCGAAGGGACGCCGGCGGTGGCTCGGATCGTTGAGCAACTCCAGGGCTTCGATCTGGCCGCGGGCGCTTGGGAGTCAGAGGTCCTGCCGGCGCGGCTTCGCAACTATCGGCCGGAATGGTTGGATCCGCATTGTCTCTCGGGCCAAGTCTCTTGGCTTCGCGTCGCGCCACCGAGTGGAGGTCGAGCCGGAACGAGTCGGTCAACGCCGCTTTCTCTCGTTCTGCGGGCGGACCTGCCGTGGTTGCTCCAGGCGCATCGTTCGCAGGCGCCGGAAGAGGTGGGGGCCTCTGGGGCTGGAAAGCGGAACGATCCGCGTCAGTCGAGGCCTGACGAAGACCTTCTTGCGGAGGGCGATGAGCAGGAAGCGCCTCCGGAACGCCTTAGTGAACAGGTGCTCGCGAAACTCGATGCGCGGGGAGCGCTCTTTCATTCGGAATTGGTCGCCGCGCTGAACGTTGAACCTGTGGAAGTGGAGTCGGCGCTTTGGGAGCTGGTGGCACAGGGGCGGGTTGCGGCGGACGGCTTTCAGGCGCTGCGTTCGCTGCTGGGCTCCCGGGCGCCGGAGAAGAAGACACGGGCGGGTCTGCGAGCGCGCAGAGGGCTTCGGCGTGGTTTGGCTTCGGGGATGCTCGCGGGGGCCGAGGGCCGATGGTTTCGGCTCGAGGAGCGGGCGCCGGTTGAGGATGCGGACGGACTGGCTGAGGCCGTTGCTGAACAGCTCCTCGTTCGTTGGGGCATTGTGTTTCGCGATATTGTCGCGCGTGAAAACTTGGCGCTGCCTTGGCGAGAGATTGTCTGGGCTCTGCGGCGGCTGGAGGCGCGGGGTGTGATTCGCGGCGGTCGTTTCGTTTCGGGGTTCACGGGCGAGCAGTTCGCCATGCCTGAGGCGCTCGATTTGCTGGCGGCCGTGCGGCGGAAACCCCGGACGGGGGTGCGAGTCCGCGTGTCAGGAAGTGATCCGCTGAACCTGGTCGGGATCTTGACGCCGGGGGATCGCATTCCAGGGGTGCGGACGCGCGAGGTGGTGTACGTGGACGGGCTTCCTGAGACGCTCAGCGAGGCCCCGGCGGCGACGGATTTTGCGCCAGGTGCGCTCGCGGAACGCATTGCCTCGGAGAAGGACCTGACGGTCGGTCTCAGGGACGGCCAAGCCGAGAGTACATGGTCATGAACAAGGAGCGTCCTTAAATGAAGCGGCGTCAACTCGCCTTTCTTTGCCTCGGCGTGATGGGCGCTCCGATGGCCGGCCATCTCGCTCGCGCTGGGCATGTCGTACACGTTTACAACCGGACTCGGTCGCGCGCTGAAGTCTGGGGCGAGGCCTACCGCGAGCATGAAATCAAGATCGCAGCGACACCCGCGGAAGCGGCGCGTGAGGCGGAGGTGGTTTTCGCTTGTACCGGGGCCGATCCGGATCTTCGCGAGATTGCGCTGGGGCAGGAGGGCGCGTTCGGGGCGATGCCGCAGGGGAGTGTTTTCGTCGATCATACGACGGCTTCGGCTTCGATCGCGCGCGAGCTTTCCCGGGAAGCCGCTGAGCGGGGGCTCGGGTTTTTGGATGCGCCGGTCTCGGGTGGGCAGGCGGGAGCGGAGCAGGGCCAGCTGACGATTATGTTAGGCGGTGAGGAGGCGGTCTATGATCGGGTTTCGCCGCTTCTGGATCATTATGCGAAGAAGCATCTTCTGCTCGGGCCCGCCGGCCATGGTCAGCTCGCGAAAATGGTCAATCAAATCTGTATCGCGGGGTTGCTGGAGGCACTTTCTGAGGGGCTCCTTTTTGGAGAGCGCGTTGGGCTCGATGTGAAGAAAGTCGTCGAGGTCATCGCCGAAGGGGCCGCCGGGTCGTGGCAAATGAAGAACCGGGCGGAGACGATGATCGATGGAGATTTTGATTTCGGCTTCGCGGTGGATTGGATGCGCAAGGATCTTTCGATGGCGCTGGCGGAGGCGGACCGGATTGGTTCGCCTGTGCCGGTGACGCGGACGGTGGACCAGAGATACGCCGAGATTCAGCGGATGGGCGGAGGCCGGTTCGATACGTCGAGTCTGATTCTCGGATTGCGATCAGAAAAGAACGATTGAGCTCGTTCGCGAGGGCCTTTGGCTGTCGACCTCTGGCCCGGTTTGCTCTTCTCCAGCCTTGTGCCCTCAGTGCCTTAAGTGCCTTTGGGTTTGGATTTCGGGGTGTGGGGCTAGTCGTTCGGGTGGGTGGCTTTGCGTCCGCTTGGCCCCGGGGCGCGAAAGAGCCAGAGTTGAGCGAGGGCGAGATCGTTCTGATCGACTTGGCCATCTCCGTCGAGGTCATGGTCAGCATTGTAAGGACCGTTTTGAGCGGTGAGGGCGATCGCTTCGAGGTCGCCGCGCTGGTCGATGGGGTAGATCAGGCCGCGGGAGGTGAGGACGCGCCCGTTGTTGTCGACGTCGGCGTCGCAGAGATTGCCGAGCTGGTCTGAGTCTGAATCTCGCTGTGCGGGATTCGGGACGAGTAGGCAATTGTCATCCGCATCAGGGATGCCGTCCTGGTCACGGTCCGCGACCTCCTGAGGGGTTTTTTCGGATTTGGGTGGGAGCGTGAGGGCGAGAAGAGGATCGCCTATAAAAACGTTCATCCAGCCGAGATGGGGAACGCTCTTGAAATGGGCTTCGATCGCGCTGCTTCCGTGAGCGAGTGATTCGAGCTGCGGTGTCGGGCGGGTGACGCCGGCGAGGCTTGGGTCGGCGAGATGGGTGGAGAAGGCAGCGGCACCGCGTTCCGTCCATTCGGCGATGAAGCGGTCGAGACGGGTAGAGGCTTCCAGGGCACCGAGTCCGATCACGAGACCGGGCGCCATGAGGTCGGGTGTCTCGCCAGGGCCTGCGGTGCTCTGAAGGATGATGCCGCTGGGTGCGCGAGTTGCCGCGTCACATGCGTCGCAGACGGAATGTCCCAACGCGGCAAGGCGATCCTGGATGGGGTCGAGTAATGCGGCGGTTGCGATTGTGCGGGCGCCGCGGGAGCGTCGGCTGCGAATCTGCCAGAGCGGGGGCGTGGGGTCTTTTGTCGGTTCGGGTTGTCCTCGGTCGATGAGCGTCTTCACGCCGGATGGCAATGGGCTCCCCTCTTCTTGGGGCATCGCATTTCCGGTGAGCCGCGCGACCAAGAATCGCAGTGCGCCCTCGGGCTCTTCGCGGCGATATGCCGAGAACGGCCTGGGGTCAAGAAAGAAGGGGTTCTCGACGTCCGCGAGCGCAGTGCCCGCCGGCGGGATGCGGCCCAAGCCGGCCAGCGCGGCATCCACCGCCGCCGTCTCGCAATCGAGCGGATAGCTGAGCTGGTTAGGTGGGCAATGGCCGATCCGAAGCGGGATGCCGAGCGTCGTCACGATCACGGTGATGTCCTGATCGGGGTCATGTTCGGCGAGGTACGACTCGAGAGGCGCTTCGATTTCTTCTTGGAAAGTACTCCGGTCGATTTCGTCCTGGCCGAGGGCGCCGCTGATGGGGAGAGCCAGGATTCGGTCGTCGGCGATGTCCCGAGCCTCTGCATAGTATGTGGCGATCGCTGCTGAGACCGGGTCGTCCGCGCGGGTAAGGATGAGAATCTCGGGATCTCCGCCAAAGCCACACCCCGCCAATAGGCCGACCAAGAGGACCATCGCGAGGAGGTTGCGCGAGAGAGCCGGGCGGGCGGCTGGTCGAGTCGGTCGTGCCGGGAGCATCCAGTCGATTCCGGTTGAGCGGTGGCGGGGGAACCTCAGTCTACCAAGCCTCTCGCGGGGGCAATGCGTCTTGTGCGGAAAGCGCTGTGAAGGGTTCGGCCTGCTAGACTTTGCGGCCAACATTGATGCGCGAAGAGCGCGGCGCTTTCCTGAATCGGGGCGCTGCACTGCCACCGCGCGAGACCGTTTCGGGGAGAACCACACTTGGCGCATGAATTCGTCTACACGATGAATGACCTTAGGAAAGTGATCGGGGACCGCGTGATCCTCGACGGGATCACACTTTCCTTCTTCCCGGGTGCGAAGATCGGCGTGCTCGGTTCGAACGGCGCTGGTAAGAGTACGCTGCTCCGCATCATGGCCGGCGTTGATCCCGATATTCTCGGCGAAGCGAAGCCCGCGAAGGGCCTGCGCGTGGGGTATCTGCCGCAGGAGCCGGAGCTGGACCCGGCAAAGGATGTGCTGGGCAACGTGGAGGAGGGCGTCGCGGAGATTCGCGCGCTGCTCGACGAGTTCAATGCGCTCTCCGAGAAATTTGCGGAGCCGATGGACGATGATGAGATGAACGCTCTGCTCGAGAAACAGGGGAAGCTGCAGGATCGCATCGATGCGGCGGATGCCTGGGAGATCGAGCGGACGATCGATGTGGCGATGGAGGCGCTTCGCTGTCCCGCGCCGGACGCGGATGTGACAACGCTTTCGGGCGGTGAAAAGCGTCGCGTGGCTTTGTGTCGGTTGCTGCTTTCGAAGCCCGACATGCTTCTGCTGGACGAACCGACGAATCATCTCGACGCCGAGAGTGTGGCTTGGCTCGAACGCTTCTTGCAGGAATATCCCGGGACCGTCGTTGCGATTACCCATGATCGGTACTTCCTCGACAATGTTGCAGGGTGGATTCTCGAACTCGATCGCGGGGCGGGGATTCCCTGGGAGGGCAATTACTCCTCCTGGCTCGAGCAGAAGAACAAGCGGCTTCAGGTCGAGGAAAAGCAGGCGGGTGCCCGCGCGCGGACGCTGTCTCGGGAGCTTGATTGGATCAAGATGAGTCCGCGTGCCCGGCAGGCGAAGGGCAAGGCTCGAATCAACGCCTTTGAGGAGTTGATGAAGCAGGGGACGGATCGCGCGCCGGATAAGGTCGAGATTTCGATTCCGGTTCCGCAGCGACTTGGTGATGTGGTCGTGGATGCAGACCAGATCGGCAAGGCGTTCGGAGAGAAGCTTCTTTTCGAAGACCTGTCGTTCAAGCTTCCGCCGGGTGGCATTGTTGGGATCATCGGCGCCAACGGCGCGGGGAAGACGACGCTGTTTAAGATGGTCTCCGGCGAAGAAAAAGCCGATAAGGGAGATCTGCGGCTCGGAGAGACGGTCGCGCTCTCTTATGTCGATCAGGAACGAAAAGATCTCGACCCGAAAAAAACCGTCTGGGAAGTGATCAGCGGCGGCGACGAGAAAATCATGATCGGGAGCAAAGAAGTGCCGTCCCGGGCTTGGGTTTCTTCGTTCAACTTCAAAGGCTCGGATCAGCAGAAGCTGGTCGGCGACCTGTCCGGTGGCGAGCGCAACCGCGTGAACCTCGCGCTTCTTCTGCGAACGGGAGGCAACGTCTTGCTTCTCGATGAACCGACCAATGATCTTGATGTGGACACACTTCGGGCGCTCGAAGATGCGCTGATCGATTTCCCAGGATGTGCCGTGGTCATCTCCCATGATCGCTGGTTCCTCGACCGGATTGCGACCCATATTCTGGCCTTCGAAGGCGATAGCCACGTCGAATGGTTCGAGGGGAATTACCAGGACTACGAAGCGGATCGCCGCCGTCGCCTCGGCGCGGATGCCGACACGCCGCAGCGGATCAAGTACCGCCGGATCGACGCCTAATGCTTCCGTTGATGTCTCGTTTGCACTCGGTTGGAGTGAGGCAGACCGCTTGAAGTTTCTGCCCTCTCAGCTTGCATATCTCCTCGATGACGGGGAGGCGAAGCGCAATTTGTCCGCGCTCGGGCGTTTTGCTGCGCTTCTGATTGCGACGATTGCGGCGTGTTCGGTGATCTTTCACTTGATCATGCTCTACGAGGGGCAGCAGCATTCGTGGATGACCGGGCTCTACTGGACGCTCACGGTCATGAGCACGCTGGGCTTCGGCGACATCACCTTCGAGAGTGATCTGGGCCGACTCTTCACCGTTGTGGTGTTGGTGTACGGGATCATCATGCTGTTGATCGTTGCGCCCTTCACCTTTATCCGGTTTTTCTACGCGCCTTGGCTTGAAGCGCAGATTCGGATGCGGGCGCCTCGGGAGATCATGAAGGACGCGTCGGATCACGTCGTGATCTGCAGCTATGACGGGATTGCGGGCAGCCTGATCGAGCGCATGAACGAACTCGGGATCCCCTACGTCGTGGTCGAGCCCGATCCCACCCTCGCGGCCACGATGCATGGGGACGGGGTCAACGTTGTCACAGGGCGGCGGGACCAGCGTTCGACCTACGAGGCGGTACGCATCGAGCAGGCGCGGCTCGTGATCGCGAATCTCGACGATGATGCGGAGAATACGAATATCACGCTGACCATCCGTGAGGTGACGGCGGACGTGCCGATCGCCGCATTCGCGGAGTCGGTCGACTCGGTGGATGTCCTAGAACTGGCGGGCGCGACCCACGTGATTCCGCTGAAGCAGAATCTGGGCGAGCAGATGGCGAACCGGGTGACCGCGGGCTCGCAATCGGCGCATCGGATCGGGCGGTTCGGCGATCTGGTGATCGCGGAATTCCCGGTTCACGGGACCGCTCTGATCGGTCGGACCGTGCGGGATACGAACCTGCGTCGGCTTACGGGCTTGAACGTTGTGGGCGTCTGGGAGCGCGGGGAACTGGAGCGGGCGGGGCCCGATACCGTGCTTTCAGAGCACAGTGTGCCCGTTGTGGTGGGGACAGAAGAGCAGATCGTGGATCTCGACGCGCTGTTCGTGATCTATCACGAATCGGACAAGCCGGTTCTGGTGATCGGCGGCGGCTCGGTCGGGCAAGCGGTGACCCTGGCGCTTCGAGCGCGGGGAGCCTCGGTTACGATTTTGGATGAGGACGCGTCGCTCCGAGATGAGCTGGCGCAGATCGCGGACCGGGTGGTGATCGGAGACGCTTCGAATCTCCAGACGGTGAAACTCGCGGGGATCGATGAAGCCCCGTCGGTGGTGCTGACGACGAACGACGATGCGACCAATATCTTTCTCTCGGTGTACTGCCGAAGGCTGAGCGACGATGCGCATATTGTGAGCCGAATCAGTCACGATTGGAATCTAGAAGCGATTCACCGCGCGGGCGCCGATTTCGCGCTGAGTCGTGCTTCGCTTGCGGTCCAGACCTTGATGTCACTGATTCGCGGCCGTGAGCTGGTGGTCATCGGTGAAGGGACGGAACTCTTTGTTGAGCCGATCCCGCCGCGTCTGGCCGGCAAGCCGCTCGCCGAGAGCGAGATTGGTGCGCGGACCGGACTGAACGTGATTGGAATTCGGTACGACGGCGCGTTTACGGCGAACCCAGTCGGAGAGAGCCTGCTCGCCGAGGGCGGCGAACTTGTGATGTTAGGCAGCGCGGAACAGCGTCAGAAATTTACGGCCCTCTCGAAATAGAGCCGAGCCTAAGCGAGGAGGCAGCGTGCTCTTTCAACCAAAACGCTCGGTCAAGTCGGGATGGGGCGCGGCGCGGCGGATCTTGTTGGCATCCTTCGTTCTCATGTTTTTGTCGGGCTGCGAATTGGTCCGGACCTTTTTTCCGTCCTCGGACCACGACGCCCTTGGGCCGGCGATTCCGGCGGATTTACCGCGCCCTGCGATTCTGGTCTTCTCTAAAACGAACGGCTACCGCCACGACGAGGGCATTGCGGCAGGGGTGCCGGCGCTCGAAGCGATCGCGAAGGCACGGGGTTGGGGATTTTACGCGACGGAGAATGGAGCCGTTCATTCCGCGGAGCAGCTCGCATCATTTGATGCCCTGGTTTGGTTCAATGTGAGCGGCGACGTTCTGGACGAGGCTCAGCGCGCCGCTTTGATGACGTTTCTTGAACGCGGTGGTGGCTTCTTCGGGATTCACGGCACAGGCGGCGACCCGAACTACAAATGGGTGGCTCAATCCGACCGCTTGGTCGGCGCGCGTTTCGTGGGGCATCCCATGGGTCCACAATTTCAGGAGGCGACGGTTCGGGTCGAGGCGAGGGATCATCCAGTCACTCGGCATTTGAGCGAGCGCTGGGTACGAACCGACGAATGGTATTCTTTTGATCGCAGCGTGCGGGGCGAGGGCTTCGAAGTGCTCGCGACCCTCGATGAGTCGACCTACTCGCCGCGCATGAAGATTGCGATCATCGACCGCGACCTTCGTATGGGAGAGGACCACCCGATCCTGTGGACACACTGCATCGGCCGAGGTCGCGCGCTCTACTCGGCGATGGGACATCTACCCGAGGCCTACCAAGAGCCCGAGCATACCCGCATGCTCGAGGAAGGAATGGCTTGGGTCGCCGCGGGGGCCACGCAGGGATGCGCGGTCGAATCGCGCTGAAGGCGAAGGATCAAGGCTAAGGAGAAGCTAAGCGGGCAGGCGAAAGGCCGGCGCTAGAGCGTCGGGTAGTCCGTGTAGCCCGCCGGGCCCGGGGTGTACATCGATCCGGGGTCGAAGCGGTTGAGCTCGGCGCCCTGCTGAAAACGCTCGACGAGGTCCGGGTTGCCGATATAGGCGCGGGCGAAGGAGACGGCAGCGGCCTGGCCGTCCTCGACGATCGCCTGGGCTTCCGGGAGCTTGAAGCTGTCGTTGACGATGAGCGGCCCGCCAAAAGCGTCTCGGGCGAGTTCGATATTGTTGAGCTCGACCTTATGCAACCGGATCACATGGCCGTAGGCGAGGCCTAAATCTCGGATGGCTCCCAGGAACGCGCGGAAGGTCTCTTCGGGATTCTCGTCTGAGAGGTCGTTGAAGGGATTGCCCGGGCAGATCCGAAAACCGACGCGGTCTGCGCCGTCGACCGCAGTCATGGCGCGGATCGCCTCGACCGGGAAGCGCACGCGATTTTCGAGGGAACCGCCGTAATTGTCTTCCCGATGGTTGGTTCCGGTCGAAAGGAACTGGGCGGGGAGGTAGCCGCTGGTGCAGTGGGCTTCGACGCCGTCAAAGCCTGCGTCATAGGCGAGCTCCGTCGCGCGTCCGTACTCGGCGATGACACCGGGCACTTCTTCTTCCGTCAAAGCGCGGGGGGCCGAGAAGGCCTGCATGCCCTTTGTGTCCGTGTACATCTCGCCTTTCGCGGTGAGGGCGGAGGGGGCGACGGTCTCGGACTTGGGATCTTTATTGTCCGCATGGGTGACGCGCCCACAATGCATGATCTGCGCGACGATCGTGCCGCCACGGTTATGCACTGCTTCGGTCACCTTGCGCCAGCCGTCGACCTGCTTCTTTGTGACGAGCCCGGGCGTCCGGCAGTAGCCTTTGCCGTCGGCGCTCGGATAGATCCCTTCGCTGACGATCATGCCTGCACTCGCGCGCTGCTGGTAATACTCGACCATGAGCTCGGTGGGTTCGTCGTCCGCTCCGGCGCGAGAGCGCGTCATGGGCGCCATCACGACGCGGTTGCGAAGCGCGAGGCGCCCGAGCTCAGTTTCGGAAAAGAAAGCAGACATCCGAGTTTTCCTATTCAATGGCCTTTTGCCAGAGAGGCGAAGGCGAAGGCGAAGGCGAGAGTCGAAGGAGAGAGTCGAAGGAGAGAGTCGAAGGGAGAAGGCGAGCTAGAGCATGATCCCGGCAAGTTCGCCGAGCAGCTTTTCGTCGGATCCGGGTGTGCCGTCTGACCGGAAGCTCTGGATGCAGACATGATTCGCTCCGGCATCCAAATGTGCCTGGCAGGCTTCGGCAATCTTGTCGGGTTCGCCCCAAATCACGAGCGCGTCAACGAGTCGGTCCGAGCCCTCATCCGCGAAGTCTTCGTCGGTGAACCCGAACTGTTTCAAATTGTTTTGATAGTTAGGCAGGCCGGTATAGACCTTGAGGTTCGCACGCGCGATTTCGCGCGCCTTGGTGGGGTCGGTTTCCCAGATCACCATTTGCTCGGGGCAGAGCAGGGCGTCATCGCCCATCACGCCCCGCGCGCGGCGCGTATGATCCGGCGTAACCAGGTAGGGGTGCGCGCCCTGTACGGCGCTGGCCGAGAGGCCCAGCATCTTGTCGCGCAAAGCGCCAAGAACGATCGGTGCATCGACCTCGGGCTCTTTGCCCATGTAAAGCGCCTTATCCATGGCCTCCAAATAGTTGCGCATCGTCGTGAGCGGCTTCGTGTAATCGTGCCCGCGCACGCCGCCGACGAGATGTTGATGCGAGACGCCGAGACCCAGAATGAACCGGTTCGGTGCCATCTCGGAAATCGTCTTCCAGATCGCTTTTGTCGCCATGGGATCGCGTGCGTAAATATTCGCGATGCCCGTCGCGAGGATCAGCTTTTCGGTTTCGGCGGCGAGGTAGCCGATCAGTGAAAACGGATCGCGTCCAACGGCTTCAGGGATCCAAAGCGCGCTGTATCCCATGCCTTCGACGCGTTGCGCGAAGGCGGCGGTTTCGGGTGCGCTCAAATGGTCGAGCCAGGTCCAGACGCCGATTTTTCCGATTTCCATGAAAGGATCCTTTGTGGTTGAAGACGGGCGAACCCTAGCAGGACCGATGCGGATCATCTGCCCGAAAGTTGCGACGAAAAGGCGTCCGCGACGCACTCAGCCGATTCGGGCGTTTTGCCGAGAAGGCAGGGAATCGTGAGAGCCGCGGCGCCTTTTGGCGCCTTCGCGGGTCTTGAGCGTGCTCGCAAAGGGAACCGAGATGTATCCACAAAAGCAAAATGATCGACAGCCCCGCGGTCGTCTCGGTCTCGCCTTGGCCAGTTCGCTCTTCGCCTTTTCCGCGGCGACCGCGGGGGCCTACCCCGGTGGGACCCCGGATTTTCAGACGGACGTCGGTCCGTACTGCGCCGCGTGCCATTCTTCGACGGCGCCCGAGGATCTCTCGGGGCTTGGTGCTCGGGCGCAGGCCGAAATGCCTGCAGGGCAACACTTCTCCGCGATCCGCGCCGGGACCGGTCAGTACGCAGAACTCTCGGCGGAGGACCGCGGCAAGTTGGTCGAGCTCCTGACGCTCATCGATCAAAACTCGACGATTCAGCTTGAGGTTCCGGCGCAGGTTGCGCCCGGCGAGAAGTTCCAGGTCACGGTGAAAGTGACCGGTGGCGCGGGACCCTCCGTGGGTGTCGGGCTGGTCGATCGCGCACATCGTTTCTACGCACGGCCCGCGCCCAGCGTAGGTTGGGAAGTCGTGGGTGCGCCCACGATCATTGGTCCGAAAGGGCCGCAGTCCGACTGGATCGGCCGGCGACCCGAACGTGAAGGGCGAGGCATCACCTTCGTGAACGTGGAAGGGGTGTCCTCGAGCGCAGAAGCCAACCGCTGGTCCCGAGCGAAGATTATCTACACCCTTCGCGCTCCTCTCACCGTCGGAGATTTCCCCCTCGTTGGCGCGTATTTCTACGGGACTGAAACCGGGGCAACCGTGTCAACGCGGATTCATCCACAGTTCGGTGAACAGCCCCTGGGCGGTGCCCTTGGGAAATCCGGCCGCATCAAGTTCTCGAAGGAGACGATGATCAGCGTCCGTCCGTCTGACGCAGAAGCCCAGCCCGTCGCAGCGCCCCAGTCACGTTAGTTCATGGCCGCGTTTTGGGCGCTGCGCGTTAGGCAGGGATTCGGCTAGGTCGCGTCGAATTCGCCGGCGGCGAGTCGCTCGAAATAGCGGTCGAGGTCTTGCTTGACCATACGTGCGAGGAGGACGACCCCCGCGATGTTGGGGAAGGCCATGCCGAGGATCATAAGATCTCCGAAGTCGAGCACGACCTGTGCGTCTTCAAAGATCACGCCGCCGAAGGTGAAGGCGAGGAAGACGAGCTGGTAAACCAGGATCGATTGCTCCCCAAAGAGCTGCTTCCAGGAGCGCTCGCCGTAGTAGCTCCATGAGATCATGGTGCTGAAGGCGAAGAGGACGGCGATCACCGTCAGTACTTTGGGGAACCAGGGGAAGACCGTCGCGAAAGCGCTGGCGGTCATGGCGATGCCGCTGCCGGCCTCGGGATCGTTCCAGGTACCCGTCACGATGATCACGAGAGCGGTCGTGGTGCAGACGACGATGGTGTCGATAAAGGGCTCGAGCAGAGCCACGAGGCCCTCTCGGATGGGTTCGTCCGTCCGGGCAGCAGAATGGGCAATGGCCGCGGAGCCAATCCCAGCTTCGTTGCTGAAGGCGGCTCGCCGAAAGCCCTGGACCAGGGTGCCGACGAAGCCGCCGAGTCCGGCTTCGAAGCTGAAGGCCTTCGAAAAGATGAGGCCAAGGGCCTCGGGGACTGCGCTTGCGTGGGTGATTACGATCAAGAGCCCGCAGGTCATGTAGATCAGGCACATGGCGGGGACGAGGATCGAGGCGACTTCGCCGATCCGCCGAATGCCGCCCACGATGACCAGTCCGACCAGGACAACGAGGATGAGGCCGAAGGTGATCTGGCCACCGTCGCCGGCGAGAAACGGGACTTCCTGCTTCACGATCGCGAAGCTCTGATTCGACTGGAACATGTTGCCCCCGCCGAAGCTCGCGCCGATGCACATGACGGAGAAGACGACGGAAAGGAAACGGCCGAGGCCAGGGCGCCCGATTTCGGCGAGTCCGTCTCGCAGATACACCATTGGGCCGCCGGTGACGCGACCCGAGGCGTCGACGAGGCGATAGCGCTGGCCGAGTGTGCATTCGGCGAATTTCGAACTCATGCCGAGGAGGCCGCCGATGATCATCCAGAAGACGGCGCCGGGGCCGCCAATCCCGACCGCGAAAGCGACGCCGGCGATATTGCCGAGTCCGACCGTGGCGGAGAGGGCCGCGGACAGCGCCTGGAAATGCGAGATCTCCCCTTCATCGCCGGGGGATTCATAGCGTCCGCGCACACAGTCTACGCCGTGGCGGAAGCCCCGGAGATTCACGAACTGGAAGCGAAAGGTGAAAAACAGCGCACCGAGCACGAGCCAGGCAACGACGATGGGCAGCTGGACGGCGTCGCCGCTTGCGTTGTCCCAGAAAACCAGATCAAAGAAGATGATCTTGTTGAAGGGGGTCACGACCCAGTTGGCAAATCCACTTTCAAGGAGCGCAAAGAGGCCGTTGGATGCGGCGTCATTTTCAGGTGTCATAGTCGGGAATCATACGCGATTTCGAGGGCCTGCGGCTCTTTTTGCGAGTCGTGCCGATTTTGTCGCTGGCGGCGAGGTCGAGTAGTCTCCGCGCATCATGACAAAGCCATCCTCCGATTCTCAGGCCGCTTCTTCTTCACCTCGAACGCACACGCTTTCGGAACACGCGTCGAAAGAAATCGTGGCGCGTTTCGGAGTGCGACTTCCTCGGGAGGTTCTTGCGGAGGATGCCGCGGGTGCGGTGAAGGGCGCAGACGGGATGGGGTATCCCGTCGTTCTCAAGCTTGCTGGGGAGGGGATCGCGCATAAGACCGAGCGCGGTCTGGTTCGGGTGGGGCTGGCGGATGCGGCAAGCGTCGAGTCTGAAGCGCGGGACCTTCTCGCTCAGGCGACGCCCGAAGATGGGGATGTGCGCCTGCTTGTGGCGGAAATGGTTCGGGGCCAACGCGAGCTGATTGCGGGCGTGGTGCGGGATCCTCAGTTCGGACCTTGTGTCTTGCTTGGGCTCGGCGGAGTTTTGGCGGAAGCCTTGGGCGACGCGGTCTTTGCGATTGCGCCGCTTACGCGTGCTGAAGCGCACGGAATGGTCGAGGGCCTCTCGACAAGCCATCTCTTTACCGAGCCCCATCGCGGCGAGCCTGCAATGGACCGCGAAGCGCTGGCCGATTTACTCGAAGGGTTGTCGCGGCTGGCCATCGAACACCCGGAGATCGAGAGCGTCGATCTGAACCCCTTGATCGTCTCCGGAGGCGAACCGATCGCGGTGGACGCGCTCGTCGAGGTCCGAGACTCTGCTGCAGAGGAACGTGCAGAGCTACCTGCACCGCTCTCCGACCAGGCGATTCTCGACCGTTTCCGACCGCTCTTTCATCCGCGCGGGATTGTGGTGGCGGGGGTGTCGAGTCATCCAGGGAAGTTCGGCTTCGTCACGTTCCACAACTTGATGCGCTGTGATTATAAGGGCGAGCTGTTTGGCGTGAAGCCGGACGCGGCGGATGTGCTCGGGGAGAAGACGTACTCGACGGTGGCGGAGTTGCCCGAAGGGAAAGCGGATCTGGTTTTCGTGTGTACGCCGACGAAAGCAAATATCCAACTTCTGCGGGACTGCGCCGCGAAGGGCGTCCGGGCCGCTTTCGTGACGAGTGCGGGCTACGGAGAATCGGGGGAGGAGGGGAAGGCGATGCAGCGTGAGCTCGTCGCCGTCGCCGAGGAGCTCGGCATCTTGCTCGTGGGGCCGAACGGCCAGGGCGTTATTTCGACGCCCGAGTCCATGTGTGCACAGATCGTTGCGCCTAACCCACCGGCGGGCCGAATCGGCGTTGCGAGCCAGAGCGGCAACCTCGTTTCGTCCTACCTGAATTACGCCGTCGCGACGGGCGTGGGAATCAGCAAGGCGGTTTCGCTGGGCAATTCCGCACAGACGGGCCTGCCCGAGTTACTCGAATATTTTGCGGTGGATCCGGATACAGATGTGGCGCTTGCCTATGTGGAAGGCGTCGGGGACGGCCGGGCGTTTCGGCGAGCGGCGGCGCGTTTGACCGCGAAGAAGCCCCTTGTTCTCGTGAAGGGGGGCGCGCGAGCGGAGGGGCAGAAGGCGGCCGCGAGTCATACGGGCGCTTTGGCCAGCGACGATCGTGTTTTCGACGGTCTTTGCCGGCAGCTCGGGGTCTTGCGTGCGCCGACCGTAGAGGAAGCTTTCGAATGGGCGGCGACGCTTTCGACGCAGCCGCGACCGAAGGGGCGCCGGGTGGTGATCTTTACTTCCGTGGGAGGCTGGGGCGTGCTCGCTGCGGACGCTTGTGCGGATGAGGGGCTTGAGCTCTTGGAACTTCCCACGGAGATCAAGGCGGCGATCGATGAACGCGTGCCTGCGCGGTGGAGTGGTGGGAATCCCGTCGATCTCGCGGGCGGGGAGACCCGGGACACAATTCCAGAAGTGCTGGATCTGATCTGCGCGCATCCCGATGTCGATGCGGTGATTCATCTGGGGATCGGGATTCAGGCGTCCACCGCCGGGCTCTTTCGGTCCGGGCGCTACTTTCCCGACCATGGTCTGGAGCGCATCGCTGGATTCCATGAAAAGCAGGACCGGCGCTACGTCGAGGCCGGGATCGAGGCGAGCCGGAAGCACAATAAGCCCGTGCTCTCGGTGACCGAGCTCGTGGCGTCCAATCCCGAGAATCCGGGGCCTGCGACGCTTCGTGAGAACGGTCGAATCTGTTACCCGAGCGCCCACCGGGCTGTCCGGGCGCTGGGGGCCCTGGTCGCGTGGTCGGAGACTTCTCAGAAGTCTGGGAAGGGCTGAGCGGCGGTTTCGCGGAAAAAACACGCGGAGCCCAGAATGCAAGCGACCCGACGTGTCGATGACACGTCGGGCCTCCCTGGGAAGGGGATATCGGCTTGTTCTGTATAGGAAGTGCCGGTTTAGACCGTCACGTGGCGCAGTTTTTTCAGAAAAACCTCACTTTTTTGCGACCGATTCTGTAAGTATCTGTTTTTGTTTGTGAAAATGAATTCCGTAAGGAGTGTAAAATATGGCTCGAGCATTGGTTCTGACGGTGATCGGCGAGGACCGGCCCGGTCTCGTCGAAGAGCTCGCCCAGCTGATTGCCCGATTCCACGGGAGTTGGGATGAGAGCCGGATGGCGCGCCTCGCGGGGCATTTTGCGGGGGTCGTCCAGATCCACCTCCCCGACGAGGAGGCCGAGGGGCTGATCGCGGCCCTGCCGGACCTCGCCGCGGCGGGCCTTCAGGCCTCCGTCGTGGATAGCGATTGGTCGATGGCCAGTGTCGACCACCGCGACTCCTTCCGCCTCGAACTCGTCGGGCAGGACCGGCCCGGCATTATCCGGGAAATCTCCCGCGCGCTGGCGGCGCAAGGCGTCAGCGTCCAAGACCTTCGAACGGTGGTCGAGAGTGCGCCGATGTCGGGAGAGCGATTGTTTCGCGCCCAGGCCGAGCTGGCTCCGCCGGCGAATATGCCGCTTGAAGAGATTCGCGCTGCGCTCGAGGAACTCGCGGATGAGTTAATGGTCGATGTCACCCTTGAGCCCGGAGATTAACGCGCGACGACGCATTCTTGATGGGACTTCGAAGGAGCGTGCTAGGCGGAGTCGGTAAACAAAGACTCGATGCGTATTCGATTTGGATCCTACCGGCTTGATGATCAACGTTTCCTTCTGGAGCGCGACGGCGTGCGCGTTTCCATTCGCCCGAAAGTCTTCGACTTACTCGCGCTTCTGATACGCGACCGAGACCGCGTGGTTCCACGCGACGAACTCATGGAAGCGCTTTGGGGAGGGGCCGCAGTGGGGATGGGCTCGCTTTCCGGGCTCGTGAATGAGCTGCGCAAGTTGCTCGGGGAAGGGGGACGCGGACCGTCCTCGATTCGAACGGTGCATGCGCGCGGCTATCAGTTCGTGGCGCGGGTTGAGGCGATCAGCAAGGGCGACGAAAAGAGCGGGTTGGATGCGGACGAGTATCCTGCAGGCTCGCCCGCGCGGCCGGCGTCGATCGCGTCTTTCTCGGAAGCGTCCCGAGCGCCCGAAGCGCTGCCGCAAACCTTGGCGCAGGGACTCCTCTCCTATCTCGGCGAAGACGTGGGGCGCGTTGACGGAATCTTTGAATGGCTCGAACGAATCCGTTTGCCTGATCCGCATCTGATGACCAAGGCCGGGCACGAGGCGAGCCTAACACTGTCTCAGCACCGAGATTTCGAGTCGGCAACCCCGGCGAAGTTCGAGAGGTTGAAGTGGACGCCGGATGTGCGCGAGTCGCTTCTGCCGGTCCGGGCGATGCGAAAAGTGGATGCGTCGGCGACCGAGCGAGCGAAGACGCTAGGCGACGCA
The DNA here is from genome assembly GCA_045106235.1 of Myxococcota bacterium. Lineage (GTDB taxonomy): Bacteria > Myxococcota_A > UBA9160 > UBA9160 > UBA4427 > UBA4427. Next base: position 41,460 of record JBGCEJ010000039.1, on the reverse strand, counting down.
CATCCTGGACCTCCAGGGGAGTCCACGCGTTCAGCCTGATGTTGGCCGTTTGTCAGTTTTCTCGGAATGCGTACTCTGCGGCGGGCAGAGAAGCGTTCGGTGTTGAAAATGAAAGCGACGAGAAACGCACGAGAGCGGGCGGGAACAAACACGGTTGGGGTGACGTCCAACCGCAAAAGGCGGTTTCAAGCGTGGCTCATGTCGCTTTGTTGAGAAAATAATGTTCGCTTTGACTGACGCTGTGTCAGAATCGAAGTGCGAGAGGTGATTGGCATGAGCAACGTGATCCGCTTAAGCTCCGCGCGCGCAGAAGACGCGTCGTCATCCGGTTCGGTCGACCCATCTGTTCTGAATCGGTCCGCCGGAAAGGATCCGCTCGGAGCCGATTCAGATTGGCCTGACTTATCCAATGCCCTGTCCAATGCCCCGGGATTGATTTTTCGTGGGCATCTAGAAGAGGAATCCATGCTCGATCAGCTCGATCGACGCGACCGGCTTCGGCTGGTCGAGTTCGTTTGTTCTTTTGCCTGGGCGGATCTTGAGATCCAGCCGGAGGAGCGGGTGTTCATTTCCCGTTTGATTCGCCGACTCGACCTCGACGAAGAAGAGGACCTGCGAGTCCAGCAATGGCTGGAGAGCCCCCCGCAGATCGATGATCTCGATCCGACCTCGATTCCGACGGCCCATCGCCGCGTCTTCGTCGACGCCATCGCCGGCCTGATTGAAGCCGATGGGGAAATCTCGGAAGAAGAGCGCGACTCCTTCGATATTTTCAAGCAGCTGCTGGGCGGCTAGTTCGAAGTGGCCTTGGCCTTCCGCGGCGGGAGAGGGATCAGCATTGAGGTTTCGTCGATGACCTGCTGATAGTTGGCGCGTCGTTCAAGCGAGCGCTTTTCTATCAGCGGGATGCTGACGAACAGGAACATGCTCGTCATGGCCAAGGGAGCGAGGACGGCGGTCTTTGCCCAAGCGGGATTCGCCGCGAGGCCGAAGAGAAAGAAGCTCCACCAGATCATCATCTCGCCGAGATAGTTCGGGTGACGCGAATATCGCCAGAGGCCCGTTCGCAGGGTTTGGCCAGGCTGCTTCGGGCCGCTTACGAAGGTATGAAGCTGGGCATCGGCGATCCATTCGAAGGCGATGCCGACGACGCCAACGAGCAGAGCGAGGGCATCGATCCAGCCGAGCGGACGTCCAGCGGTGGCCACGGCGGGGTACACCGCCATCATCCCGGCGAAGACGATCAGGGTGGGGAAAAAGTGGATGCCGCCGAAGCTGATCAGCCAGTAGAAGCGCTCGGACATGTTTCGAAAGTCGACGTAGCGCCAGTCCTCGTGATCGAGCCCGGTCCAGCCGCGCGCCCAGTTGTAGGTCAGTCGCGCGCCCCAGACAAAGCTCACAAATACGACGCCGGCGGTACGCATCTCGGGCACACCGGGCTCAGCGATCAAAATCCAATAGACAACGATCGCCGGAGGAATCACGCTCCAGTAGGCATCGTAAAAGCTTGAATTATCGTAAGCCATGCTCCAGCCGAAGATGACCAGGGTCGCAACCACGTCCGCGGCGAAGGCGAGCCAGAGCGGGTTGTCGGTCCCGAGTAGGTCGGGGCCAAAGACGATCGTTGCCCAGCCTGCGGCCAGGGCCATGACGTAGGACGCGGTCACGAGGCCGAGGGCACGACCCTTCGACATTCCAGCGTTGGTGTTTTCGCTCATTCGTTTTCCCCCTCGAATTAGTTGATGCGGCGATCGCCTTCCCAGAAGGCCTCTCGCAGTTTGTATTTCTGAAGTTTGCCCGTGGCGGTCCGAGGCAATTCGTCGACGAAACGAATCTGCGTCGGACATTTGAAATGGGCCATCTTTTCGCGGCAGAACGCGATCAGTTCTTCTTCCGTTGCGGCGTGTCCTTCTCGGAGGAGCACGAGGGCGACGGGTGTCTCTCCCCATTTTTCATGGGGGACGCCAATGACAGCGCATTCAAGGACGCCGGCATGTTGGTAGAGGCAGTCCTCGATTTCCGGGCTGCTGATATTTTCGCCGCCGGAAATGATGACGTCTTTCTTGCGGTCGACGATGTGGACGTTTTCGAACTCGTCCCAAACCGCGAGATCCCCGGTATGGAAAAAGCCGTTATAGATCGCGGCATCGGTTTGCTCGGGCTGCTCGTAGTAGCCCTTGAAGACGACGTTGGATCGCGCGCAAATCTCGCCGACCGCGACGCCATCTTTCGCGACGGGTTGATCGTCATCGCCCCGGACTTCGATCTCCACGCCTATGCCCGCGACGCCGGCCCGAGACCGCCTTGCCCAGTCCGTTCGTTCCGTTGTTTCGTCGGGGCGCGAAATCGTGATCAGAGGCGCGGTTTCCGTTAGGCCGTAGAGCTGGATGAACTCCCAGCCGAATTCGTTTTCGAGGCGTTCAATGAACGCGGCCGGGGGCGGCGCACCCGCGACCGTAAAACGCGGCTTCGTCTCGATCTTGAACCGGTCTTTTTCAGGGAAGTCGAGAATCGTGCGGAGGACCGCGGGCGCCATACACGCGAAGGTGATTTTCTCTTCCTCGAGGAGCCGGTAGATGTCTTCGCCGTCGATTGCGCGAAGGATCACATGCGTCCCTGCGACGGCGGTGAGTGCGTAAACGCCTCCCCAGCCATTGCAATGAAACATCGGCAGCGTCCAGAGCTCGCGGTCCTGATGCTGGATGCTCAAGTGAACGATCATGTTGTACGCGTTCAGGTAAAGGTTGCGATGCGTCATCATGACGCCCTTCGGCCGGCTCGTCGTTCCCGACGTGTAGTTGATCGAAACCAGATCGTTTTCGCCGAGGCCTTCCGGGTGCGGTGGTTTGACCGGGCTCGCGGGCTCAAGCAGAGCGTTCCACGAAGTCCAGCCTGCCTTGGGTGCGCCCTCGTCTTGGGCCACGATCCAATGCTCCACCTGGGGGAGCTGGTCGCGGATCTCGTCGACGGTATCGACCTGCTCCCAGTCGACGAGCACGGCTTTTACGCCGGAATGATTCAGGATGTATTCGTGGTCCGCGGCGACCAGGCGGTAGTTGAGAGGGACGAGGATCAGGCCGACCTGAGCCGTCGCGTAGAAGCTCTCGAGATAAAAATGGGAGTTGGGGCTGAGCATGCAGACCCGGTCGCCCGGTTCGAGGCCGAGGTCGAGGAGGGCGTTCGCGAGTCGGTTGACGCGCTCGTCGAGGTCGCGGTAGCTGAGGCGGATCGCGCCGTCGACGCAGGCGGTCTTGTCCGGGTAGAGCCGGACAGCGCGTCGCAGGAAGTCGGTGATCAGCATGGGGACTTCCATCAGAAGCGCTCCTTGTGGTGGTTTCTGAGAGTGTACTTAGATCAGCATGGCCGTGGGAGATCTCTCAGACTCCGCCGCGCCTCCCGTCAGGCAGCAATTGCCGGGGGCCAGAAGCGCCGACGCGCGGCGGGGCTGCTAACGTCCGGCGGGCGCCCAAACGAAGGGCGGCTGAAACGAGACTGGCCGGCTGGCCGGGCAGGGCGGGGAGAGAGACGTTGGATCTGCGCGAGGGAATGATTCGAAGCATGAGCGACAAAGCTGAAGAAAAGAACGAGGCGCCGGAAGCGCTCGGTCTGAAGATGCTCCAGACGCGGACCGTGCTCGTCTCCGGTGGCGTGGACGACAAGCTCGCGGAAAAGACGATTTCCCAGCTGCTCTTGCTCAATGCGGAGAATCACGACCCGATTCGGGTGATCATTACTTCGCAGGGTGGACACGTGGACTCGGGTTTCGCGATTCACGACATGCTCCGCTTCATCGAGTCGCCGGTGGTGACGATCGGAGCGGGCTGGGTCGCGAGCATCGCTGTCCCGATTCTCTTCGGGGCGACGAAAGAGAACCGCTACTCGCTGCCCAACACACGCTTCTTGCTGCATCAGCCTTCAGGCGGGGCCGGCGGACAAGCCAGTGATATCCGGATCGAGGCGGAGGAAATCCTCAAGGTCCGCGAGCGGCTGAATAAGCTGATCTCGGACGAGACCGGTCAAACTGTCGAGCGCGTGACCAAGGACAGCGATCGCAATTTCTGGATGGACGCCGAAGGGGCCCTGGAATATGGGCTGATCGGCAAAGTCATCACGAACGCATCGGATCTGAGCTAGAGCGCGAAGCTCTCGCCGCAGCCGCAGGTTTCGGCTGCGCCCGGATTGTTGATCTTGAACCCGGCGTCGTTCAGGGAGTCCTGGAAGTCGATGGTGATGCCGTCGAGATAGGTTGCACTCTCGGGGTCGACCCAGACGCGGAGGCCGTGAAACTCGAGTTCATCGTCCTCTTCGTTTCGTTCGCCCTCGAAGAGCAGCTCGTATCGCATGCCGCTGCAGCCGCCGTTTCGAACCGCAACGCGGAGCGCACCATTCTCGAATTCGCTGCTGGCGAGCAGGGAACGCGCCTTGGCCGCTGCTGCTTCAGTAAGTTCTAAATTCGTCATGATGCGTTCTCCGTAAAGGCTTCGGTCCCCGAAATCGGGTTCATCGGTAGGGCGATATGTTCGGGCCGGTCAAGCGCGCCTTCACACAGTTCCGCCAGGCTCACCGCTTCAAGGGAAGCGCGAATTTGATGTCCGATCCGTCGCCAAAGCGAGGAGACGGCGCAGGTCGTGGTACGTCGGCAATCGACCCGGTCTGCGGGCTGACAGGCACAATCCGCTCCGGGAAGGAAGCTCTCGTCGAGGGCCTGAATGGCGTCCCAGACTGTGATCTCCCGGGCAGGGCGCGCTAATCGGTAGCCGCCGGCCGCACCTCGGGTACTCGTCACAAGCTCGGCGAGGCGCAGCTGGCGAAGCAGTTTCGCCGCGTAGACGCTCGAAAGGGATTCGGCGGCCGCGATCTGAGCAATCGGCACAGGCTCTCCTGCCATTTCGCCGAGGGCGACCTGGAGAAGGCATCGGAGGCCAGCTTCTTCTCGGGCGAGGAGGTGCATGGGGCAGAGTGTAAGATATAATACTCTTCGGTCAAGATTCTGCTCGACTGGGAGCGGGAGGCGCTCAGTCCGCGTCCGTCGAACGGGGACGCGCAAGCGGACGGCAAGTCGCGGCGGGCCTCGAGTTCGTCGGGCGAAGTCGTCCAAAGCCTGCGAGACTGAGTGACCCAAACGACTTATCGGTGCGCCCCGATTGGAGTTTTTCGTTGAGTAGTTCCGCTGGACTCATGGATGTGCACGGCCGCCCGCTGCGGGATCTCCGCATTTCGGTGACGGATCGCTGCAATTTCCGATGTCCCTACTGCATGCCCGCCGAGATCTTTGGCGAGAAATACGCGTTCCTACCCCGAAAAGAGATTCTCACCTTCGAAGAGGTCGAGCGGCTCGTTCGGATCTTCCTGGAGTTTGGCGTCGAAAAGCTTCGGATCACGGGCGGTGAGCCGCTTCTCCGTCAGGACCTCCCCGATCTCATCGAGCGTCTCTCGCGCCTCGATCCGACGCTCGATCTCGCGATTACGACGAACGCCAGCTTGCTCGCCAAACATGCGGAGTCGCTCGCGAAGGCGGGGCTAAAACGCATTACGGTGTCACTTGATAGTCTCGACCCCGACATCTTTCACAAGATGAACGGGGGTCGCTTCGGCGTAGACCGTGTGCTCGAGGGGATCGAAGCGGCAGAGAAGGCCGGCTTTGGGCCGCTTAAGATCAATACCGTGGTTCAGCGCGGGATGAACGATCACGGGTTAGTCGACCTCGCTCAGCATTTCCGAGGCTCGGGCCATATTCTTCGTTTCATCGAGTTCATGGACGTCGGTACACGCAATGAATGGAAGATGGAAGAGGTCGTTCCCGCGAGCGAGATTATCGACCGGATCGGTGCCGCGATTCCGCTTGAACCCGTCGATCCGAATTACGTGGGCGAGGTCGCTGCGCGCTATCGCTATGCGGACGGGAGCGGGGAGATCGGCATGATTACGAGCGTGTCGACGCCGTTCTGCGGCGATTGCAGTCGTGCGCGCCTCACGACGGAAGGTTCCCTCGTCACCTGCCTTTTCGCGGAGGGCGGCGTGGATCTGCGCGAGCTGCTGCGCGGTGACGCCGACGATGACGCCATTCGTGAACGGATCGCCTCGACCTGGTCCGCGCGAACCGACCGCTACAGCGAGGAACGCCAGGAGCTGCTTCAGATCGAGGGCGCCACGGGCAAGGACCGCCAGCGCGTCGAGATGTATCACATCGGCGGGTAGGCGGGCGGAGCAGCCGACGCGGAGTCGGGTGTGAAACGCCGTGTCCTTTCACGCGCGACTGGCATTGAGGGCTTCGGGGGGAGCGAGTCGATGCATCAAAGAGTGATCGAGCAGAGCACTATTCCGGCGAGTGGGGGCGGCGAGCGCGGCTGCTGTAGAAGGCCGATTCCGCAGCGGGCAGCACGCAGCCTCTTTATCTGGGGCTTGGGAGCCTGTTTTGTGCTGGGGGCCGGGAGGGCTCAGGCGAGCGACATCCCTTCTGCGGCCGGGCTCGAAGGGGAGAGTTGGGAAGAGCTCGCCCCCATGCTGATGCAGATCGTGAATTTATCCGCGTTGGATCCGGGCTTTGCTGCGGGGATGGTGCCCGGGACTTGGGTCGCGGCGGCGGTGGACGGGGCCTTACGGGTGGAGGCGGAGAAGCCTGAGTCGCCGGCGTCTTTGTCGGAGCGGGGAGCGGCGCCCGCGCAAGTCTGGCCGGTCGGGCCTTGGTCCTCATCCGCGGCGCTGGCGGCTTCGATTCAGGCCGTGCAGCCAGGCGCGGTGGTTGGGCTTTACCGAGCGCTCCGGCCGCGGCTTGAAGCCGAGTGTCGGCTGCGAAAGGTGATGGCAGAGGACTGTGAACGGGCGATCAAAGTGACGGCGTCCCGTCTCTCGGCATCTTCGGTCGCGGCGCATTCAGCCAAGCCAGAGGTCTTGCCGCCTACGCCCCTTACCCCAACACAAAAGTCGGTTGCCCAGCTCGGTCAGCCGGCAGCGGAGGCGCTTCGCAAGGGAATCCGCGCGGTCGGCACGACGCTCTGGGGGCCGCCAAAGCGGCATCCGCAGAGTCAGCCCCAGCCCCAGCCCCGGCCACAGCCATAGCCGCGGCTTATTCCGCACTCCAAAACGCGCGCATCGACTGAATCAGACCCTCGTCGTTAAAGTCCATCACATCGATGACTTCGATGATATGGCTGGGCCCGACGACGACGCGCATGGGGAAGGCGGCCTCGCCGGCCGCAACGCGGGGGTTGCCCGTCGCTTCGAGTTTGACGTTGCCCGCGGCTTTGGCGTAGAAGTCCCGAATCGCTTCGCGTCCCTGAAACGGCGGCGTACCAATCGGATCCTCGACGGTCGCGTCCTCGGCGTAGAGCGCGGCAATTTCGTCTGCTTTTCCTGCGTTCATGAAGGCGAGGTAGTTCTCGATGGTCTGACGGATATGGTCGTTACTGGCGGGCACGTTGTCTCCTGACTTTCCTATTCGTAAGCAAGTTCGTTCAAGCAAGATGGCGATCCCGCGCCGCGGCGTCAACGCAAGCGCACTCCCGCGAAAACCCCTTGAATCGGCCCGTGTTTCTAGGGGAGAGGCCTGAGCAAGTCTGTGATTTCTAGAGCGAAGGCCTCGGCATCTCAAGCTTCCTTCTGCCTTGCCGAATCACAGAAGGAAACTTTAAGAGGCGATTCGTTCGTGGCATTGATTCCGCGCGGTAAGAAAAAAGGTGAAGAAGGGTACGGGCAGGGGAAGGTCGTGATCTCCCAGGGTGCGGATGTTCTGCTCGACGAAGAGCAGCTGGTCAAAGAGCTCCTGGATTACGTGGAGTCCCCTGATTACAGCCCGCCGACGCTGCCCGCGGTTGCGATGGAACTCATGTCACTTTCGCAAAAGGTGGATGTCGAGATCAGCGACGTGGTCAAGCTGCTTGAGCAAGACAGCATGATCGCCGGCCGAGTCCTCCGAATGGTCAGTCTCTCATCGATGTCCGGCGTCGTGAAGATTACTTCGCTGAGCGAGGCAACGATGCGGCTCGGGTTGCTCAAGATTCGGGATATCGTGATGGAAATCGCCGTGAATATGAGGGTCTTCAAGTCCGAAGACTACGGCGGTGCGATGGAGACGCTGCGGCAGCATGCCACGCAGACCGCGCATCTTTCTCGCCTGGTTTGCAACTACACGCCGATTGAGGGCGAGTTCGCTTTTATGGCGGGATTGCTTCATGACGTCGGAATTGCCGGGACCTTGCTCGCGCTCGCAGAACGAAAAACGCGCCGTCGTGGTCCGCCGGATCTCACCTCGATTTGGCCCGCACTCGACCGCGTGCATCAACGGACAGGGGAGGTGATGGCGAAGCATTGGGAGTTGCCTTCAGATATTCAAATCGCCATCTCGGCGCATCACCAAGTGTTAGTCGGCGGCTATCCGCATCCTTTGGCGGCGACCGTCGCGATCTCCAACCAGCTTTGTCATGAAGTCGGTACCGGGGTCATTCCGAAGGAAGGCGAGGCACTCGAAAAGATGGATCCGCTGGAGCGAGCCTGTCTCGAATCTCACGCGTATGTCGACCAAAGCTCGCGTAAGACTCTGGAGCATGCTCAGGAGGCGCTTGGGATTGATTCGAAGATGCTTGGGCTGATGCGGGAGGATGCCAGGACGATGCTTGAGCAGCTCGCCGCAGAGGGCTGAAGCGGGGGCTTGCGTTCGCCACTTCGCTCGGATGAGCTGGTAATCGCAGTCTTTTTCAATACGCTCTGGGGATGGAAAAACTCGCTTATCTCGTCTGGAACGATTCTTCGAATGTGAACGCTGATGCGTTTCGCGACCGCCTCCTCGGCAATCTGCCTGATGCGCTCGCACGCGAGGGGGCGACGCAGCTCAAGATTAGCGTGACGGATTCCGGTGTTGCGGACGGCGAAGCACTCCATTTGGGGCAGCATGCACCACAGGCGCTGATCACCTTTTGGCTTGAATGCGTGCAGGATCGTGGGCCTGTGGAGGCGATTCTTGTGGGAGAATGCGACCGAATGGCGGGCTATCTCGTGGTCGAGTCTCAGCCCCTCCGAGTCGAGACACCGCCCGGCGGCCCGGGGCAGCGGATGCCGGGCTTCAGCCTCGTTGGCTGTATCGAGCCCGAGGACGGGGTTTCTCAGGCGGACTTCATTAAGACCTGGGAAACGGTACACCGCGCAGTCGCGATCGAGACCCAGAGCACGACCTCGTATATCCGAAATGAGATCGTCCGCCCGCTCACCGACGATGCCCCCGCCTGGGGCGGCATCGTCGAGGAGGGGTTTCCGCTCGAGGCGCTCTCGAATCCCCAGGCCTTCTACGACGCAGTCGGAGATGAAGCGAAGTATCAGCGCAACCTGAAGCGCATGGTGGAAAGCTGCGCCGCCTTTCTCTCCATGAGGAAGGTCGATTCGCATCCCATGAGCGAGTACCGCTTTTTCTAGCCCGGCTACGCTGGTCCCGCCTGCGTCCGCTATTTCGCGGTCGCCTCGCTGAGTGCGGTGAGCGCTTCGAGTAGCCCCTCGACGCGTTCATTGACCGTTTGGACCGCACCATCGATGCCGCCCAGGGTCGCCTCGGCGCTTTCCGCGCGAATCGTCTCGACGTCAATGCGATCAACGGCGGCCGTGAGGGCGAGTTCGAATTGTTCGTTCGTACTATTCAGCACCGCAAGATCTCTGGACTGCTTCACATTGAACGCGACCGAGCCCGCGAGGAGCAGGCCGAGGAAGATCGCCAATCCTTTGCCGCCACTCTGCTTCTGAGCGGTTGGGGCTGGGGCGGGGGCAGACGTTGAGCCAGAGTTCGAGGCAGAGGCGTCGGCGCTGGAGCCAGAGTCGCCGGCCTGTGCGTCCAGGGGCGCCGCGTCTTCGGGGTCGACTTCGAGGCTCGGAGCGGGCGCGTTGGCATCGGCCGAGAAAGAGGGATCGACTTCGAGTTCAGGCGCGCTCTCGGTGTCTTGGGGGCTGCTCTTGGCTCCCGCGGATTTCGAGATGGAGGTGACGTTGCTGATCGGATTCGACATGAGGAATGCTCCTGTATTCGGGGGCCGGATTGAAGGGCGCCAATCGCCTGCACCTTCGGGATTAGCAAAGCTCTTGGGGTTTTGCCGTCCCTTCTGTACCTGAAACGCGTATCCGGGAAGCTGCTGAGGCAGGGCGCTACGGTTTCTTCCTGAGTGCAGCGCGCCATTTTTCGCTCAGGAGAAGACATGTCGATCTTCTCGCCCCTGGGATTACTTCTCAGCCTTGCGTGCCTCGGGGCGGCGTATGGCTTCTGGAAGCCCGTCGGCGCAAGCGACATCCCGTCCCGCCCGGCTTTCAGCAGAAGATCCGGTTCCCGCATAGTGAGGAATTCGAGCTCTATCACAATGCGCTTTCGCTCTTTGCCGCGATGATCGAGCAGATTCCCTTCAGCCGAATTCTCGAGGTTTTCTCTTTCATTTCGACAAGAGGAGACCGCTTCTGTTCACGGTGATGAAAAATCGCGGACTCGAAAAGATTCATACGATTCCGCCGATGGTGACGGCGGTGGCAAAGAGTCGCGACGAACTCGGCGCGCATCTCGACCGGCTTGAGGTGCAGCTTTCGAAACGGACAGGTCCCTGGATTCTCGGCGAGAACTTTTCGCTGGCCGATGTAAGTTGGCTTGTGACCTTTGAGCGCCTGCGGCAGGCGAATGTCGAGGCGGTCTTCTTCTCGACGCCCGAGACCACGCCCGTGGCGCTCGGCGCTCTTAGGCCTGAGTGCGCCGCTTACTGGGAGCGGCTCAAAGGTCGCCCGGCCTACGCCGAGGCCATCCTCGGGCATTCTCATCCCCTGGTCGACGATGGACGCGAGCAGATTCAAGAGAAGAAGGCGCGGAATGAAGCACTGCGCAAGATGCTCGAAGGTTAGGCGGGGAGGGCGTCGATCGTTGCTTTCACTTCGCCCCAGACCTTTTCTCCGTTCGCGCGGAAAAGATTGATCACGCCTTCCGGGAGCATCTCCCCGATCGCAGCCTCAAAGCTCGGCCGGGTCTGCGCCCGTGCGTACCAATCGGACAGGCGCGGCCTGGATTCGATCATGGGCATCATCGCCAGGTGATCAAGGCGAAGGATATAGGGCAGGGTCGCCGCGTCGGCGAGGCTGTACTGATTTCCGGCGAGCCAGCGATGTTGGGCCAGGTCCGATTCGGCGCGGTCGAGTAGCGAAACGAAGTCGCCCATCGCGGCGGAAAACTCCGGCGCCTTGACGCCGTTCTCAAGAACGCTGCGCCGTTCCTTGGCGCGCTGTTTGTTGGGGATCGCCGAAACATGCGCATCGATCGCCTCTTGCCCCTGAGCTGATATCAGCGGGCCCGGCCCGATCGCGTACGTCAATATCCCGGTCGCGGGATGAACCTGGTCGATGCGAAGGACCGCGGCGCGCATGGCATAACGACCGGCGGCGTCGGCTGGGCGCATGGCCTTTTCGGGGAAAGCGTCCTCGAGGTATTCGTTGATCAGCGTCGACTCGATCACGACAGTCCCGTCATGCACGATCGTGGGGACGACGTGGTTCGGATTCAGCTTGACGTACTCTGAATCGTGTTGGGCGCCGCCGAGCAGGTCGACATCGCGGGATGCGTAGTCGATCGATTTTTCAGCGAGGACGAGCCGCACCTTCTGGGAGCAGGTCGAGGCCGCGTTGTGATAGAGCTCGAGCACCTTGGTTACCTCAGTTGAGTATGCGTGTTATTCCGCGTTCGCCATTGCGACTTTGTCTGCGGAAAGCACGCGGCGGACCATTGGCTCAAACTCTTCCAGGGGCAGCGTCTTGCCCTTGGGCTCGAAGGCCGCCTGGTCATAGACTTCGCAGAATTCAGCGCAGGACTCGAACCATTCATGGTCGCGGAAATTTTCGCGGGTATTGCGGTCCATGCCGATGTAATGCCAGAAATAGTATCCCTGGAAGATGCCGTGATGCTTCACGATCCAGGTGAGTTCCGGACTGACATAGGGCTTCAGCATTGCGGCGGCGATCTCGGGATGATTCGCGGGCGCCAGGGTGTCGCCGATATCGTGGAGCAGGGCGCAGACGACATAGTCTTCGTCGCGGCCATCTTCGAGGGCAAGCGTGGCGGTTTGGAGGCTATGGGTGAGGCGATCGACTGCGAAGCCTCCGTAGTCGCCGTCGAGGAGTCGGAGATGGGTGAGTGCGCGGTCGGCGACGCCATCGCAGAGCTGGCCATGATGTTTGGCGATGATGTTCCAGTCTTCCTGGGTACTGTTCTTCATCTGGTGAAAAGACGCGCGGTCAGAGAGATCTGCGGCCGGATGCGTGGGTTCAGCGCTCATGAAAAACCTCCTTGGCAAAACCGGTTCTGGCTTTGCGCGTGATCAAAATGCGTGTCTGACAGCGAGCCTGCAGAGCCTGCCGAGCCGGACGCGAACGGCATGAATATACCCGATGCGCGGCGGGCAAGCGCGACCGGTGTTCAGCTCAGGATCGGCAGAGCGCAGGCAATTCCGATAGGGTCGGAGACCCAGAGGCAGAAGCGGCCTCAGAAGCGGAGGGGACAGATGAAGCTCCATGACGTGCCAACGCCGGCGCTGGTGATCGATGCGCCCAGGTTGACTGCGAATTTAGCGGCGATGGCGCAGGCCTGTCCCGGTGAACGGCTTCGGCCCCACGTGAAGGCGCATAAATGCACGGCGCTCGCGAAGCAGCAGCGCGCCCAGGGCCACGCGCTGTTCTGCGCTGCGACGATTCGAGAGATCGAAGGCATGGCCGCGGCGGGACTGGGAGAGGATTTGCTCCTGGCCAACGAGGTGCTGGATGCATCGCGTCTGGGAGCGGTCCGCCGATCAGGCGCGCGGGTGACGGTAGCGGTGGATTCCGTCGAAACGATCGAGGCGGCGGCCCGGGGCGGTGTGGGGGAGGTGCTGATTGACGTGAATGTGGGGCTGCCGCGATGTGGCTGTGCTCCAGAGGCTGCGGGTTCGCTCGCGGAGCAGGCGCGGCAAGCGGGCCTCGAGGTGCGCGGGGTGATGGGCTACGAGGGGCATGTCGTGGGGCAGGCGGACCGCGCGGCACGTGAGGCGGGTTGCGAAGCGAGCATGGAGAAGCTGTTGGCGGCCCATGCTGAGGTCGGCGGAGCGCTGATCTCCGCGGGCGGGACGGGGACCTTCGATTGCAATCGCTGGGCGACTGAAATTCAAGCCGGTTCCTATGCGCTGATGGATACGGCCTACGCGTCGCTGGCGCTGCCTTTTGCGCAGGCGGTATACCTTGTGGCGACGGTCATCTCGGTGAATGCGGGGTACGCCGTCGCCGACGTCGGCTTGAAATCACTCGGCATGGACCATGGCAACCCCGTCATGCCGGGCGCGCGGGTGCTCTTCTGCTCCGACGAGCACGTGACTTTTGCTCCAGGCGTTCCAGGCGAGGAGGGTGGCGCCTCTCCCGAAGCTGCGTCGCTACTTGATTGGCAATGCCCGTCGCCTGTGCGTGTCGGCGACCGCGTCCGCCTCGTACCGGCGCATGTCGACCCGACCTTCGCCTATCACGAACGCGCCTATTTGGTGGACGGGGCAACGGAGAACGAAGCAGTTCTCGAGGCGTGGGAGATCGACCTGCGCGGTTGGTAGCGGTCCTACCGGCGGGAGGCGACCTTCTGCGTCCCCGCGCGTGTTAGGCCGCTTTCACGATGAGCGCGATGATGCAGACGAGCCCGCCGAGGAAGGCGCCGGAGCGCGCCTTGTCGATGTCCTGAATGTAAAAGATGGCATGCAGGGCGCGGAAGACGACGAAAGCGGTGGTCCACGGGGCTGCTGACGCTGCGGAGAGGCCTGCGGCATGGGTCACCAAGACCGCGGCGGTAAACATGATCGCGGCTTCCCAGGCATTTTCCTGGGCGGCGTAGATGCGGGCGCCTCCGCCGGTCAATTGTGCAGCCTGGACCCGGGGCTCTCGATTATCGGCTGCACCGAAGGCTTTGCCTCTCGCTGCGCCGCCGATTCCGGCGAGGATGAAGGGGATGAAGATAACGACAACGACACACCAGAACGGGATTGTCATGAAAACCTCTCTGCGGAATGGGAAGAAATGGGTCAAACGAATACTAACCTAGTTCGAGCCGATTTCGGCGCAGGCTAGTCGGATGCGGGGGCTTCTTCGAAGCGAAGGAAATGCGTGGAATGGGGCGCCAGCTCGGGCCAGCTGGCGAGGACCTCGAAGCGGGCATGGGCTGCGGGGGCGAATCCCCCTTGCATGCGAAGCCATTGCTTCCGCAGCGCGCGCGCTTCCTCCGTCGCTCGTGGCTGATCCTCCGGACGAGCGTGATCGGCTGACGCCTGGGAAGGCCGCCCAGGGCAGAGCGCCAGGGCGAGCATGGACACGCCCGGGTTATGCGCGAGAAGCAGCAGCGAGCCCGCGTCGTCTTGCCCGGCGAGCACATCGAGGAGCTGATGTTCTGAGGCGTTGTAAAGCGCGTCGTCGAATTCAGTTTCGACTTCCCTGCCGATTCCCGCGCAAAGCGCATCTCGGGTTTGCCGGCAGCGGAGCGCCGTAGAGGACAGAATCCGGTCGGGGGCTTCCGCGCGCTGGGTCATGAGCGCGCCGACGCGACTCGCCTCATCGAGTCCCTCGGGTTTCAGTGGCCGCGTATGATCCCGGTCGCTGATCAGCGTCGCGGTGGCGTGTCGCATGATGGTGAAGGTGCGCTGTGTCATGACTCGCTCTTGTTTAGCGGACCCGGGGGCGGTCCGCAGAGCGGTCTCGGATGACTGCACGCGCTTTGGCTATGCTCGCCCGCGTGCGCGAAGCCAAATTCGGTATCGGGGAAGTCGTGGCCCATCGTTTCCGTCCCTTTCGGGGGGTGATTTTCGACGTGGACCCACTCTTCAATCACACGGAAGATTGGTGGCGTTCGATCCCGGCTGAAATTCGCCCCAGCAAGGACCAGCCCTACTATCACGTCTTTGCCGAGACTGAGGATTCGACCTACGTCGCCTACGTGTCCGAGCAAAACCTCGTTCACGACGAGCGAGCAACGCCTTGCCGACATCCCCAGCTGGGCCTCGTTTTTGACCGTTTTGAAGAGGGACAATACGTCCCGAAAGATCGCGTCCAGAACTAGGCAGAACGATACGGAACTAGGCGCCGCAGGAAGGGCGCGCGCGGGGTTCCGGTCTTGGGAAGCGGCGCTGCATCTCTTCGAGGGGCATGTCTTTGAACTGGTTGATGACAGCCAGTCGGCAAGCCCGGAGGGCATCTAAGGTCTCGCCGTCACAGAGCGCGGTGACCTGAGCGCTGACGTAATCCGACTTGGACGGAACGCGTTCACAGCTTGTGAGTCCGATGATGAGAAAGGCGACCGCCCATACCCGGAGCGTTCCGGAGAAGCGGGGCGCGGCGGTTTTCCAGGCGGGCTGATTGCGCTTCTGCATGAGCAAGTCCTTTCGCATTGAGCTGTTTCTTTCGCTTTGAGGGTTCGTCGCGATCGCGAGGGCTCACGGCGGCGGATCATAGGCCTGTGCCGGAAGCCAAGTTGCGATCTCTGGCCACACAAAGATGATTGCGAGACCGAGGAGCTGCAACCCCACAAAGGGCAGGATGCCGACATAAAGCGTACGAATGTCGATTCCCGGCGGCGCCACACCTTTCACGTAAAAGAGGGCAAAGCCCACAGGTGGCGTGAGGAAAGAGGTTTGGAGGCAGACCGCGAAGAGGACGGTGAACCAAATGAGGTCGAAGCCGAGCTCGACGACGACCGGGGCGACGAGTGGAAGCACGATGAATGTTATTTCGATCCAGTCCAGGAAGAAGCCCAGGAGAAATGTGACGAAGAGGATGGAGAGCACGACGCCGTTGGGCCCAAAAGGCAGCCCGAGGAGCCCGCGTGAGATCAATTCGTCTCCCCCGAGTCCGCGGAGAACCAGCGCGAAAGCGGAGGCGCCTACGAAGATGCCGAAGAGGTAGCCCGTCGTGAGCGTCGTTTCGCGGAGCACATCGCGGAGGACCTTCCGGTCCAGCCGTTTTCGCCACAGCGCGAGGCCGAGGGCCCCGGCGGCTCCGACACCAGAGGCTTCGGTCGGAGTCGCGACGCCGAAAAAAATGCTCCCCAGAACCGCCAGGATCAGAACCGCGGCGGGGACAATATCGCGGAGAACCGAGAGGACGAGATCAAGGTCGACGTCCTCGGCGTGCTCGGGCGCTGGGGCGACGTCGGGCCGGAACTGCGGCCAGGCGATGAGGAAGATGAGATAGAGCCCGGCGAGCAAGAGACCCGGGAGCATCGCGCCGAGGAAAAGGTCTCCGACCGCCATGGCCAATCGGTCCGCCATTAGGACGAGCATAATGCTCGGCGGAATCAGGATGCCGAGGGTCCCGACTGCGCAGACGGTGCCCGCGGCGTAGGTCGGGGCGTACCGCGCTTCGAGCATAGGGGGCAGGCCGAGCAGCGCGAGGAGCACGACCGAGGCGCCAATGATGCCGGTGCTCGCAGCGAGGACGATGCCGATGAGGGCGACGGTGACGGCGAGGCCGCCTTTCATGCGGCCGAAGAGGCGAGAAACATCGCGCATCAGATCCGCGGCGATCCCTGCGCGATCGAGTAGCAGCCCCATGCAAACAAACATCGGCAGCGCGACTAATACCCAATTATCCATTAGATCCCAGACGCGATCGGCGACCAGCGACGCGTAGCTCCAGTCGACGCCGGTGAAGTATCCGAGATCGTTCTCGACGATGATGGCGATGGCGGTGAAGGCGATCGCGACGCCGCCCAGCACCCATGCGACGGGGAAGCCTGTCAGGATGCCAAGGATAAACGACGCAAACATCGCGACGGCGAGCCATTCCCGCACGCTCATGCTTGGCTCCCCTCGGAGCCCGGGGCGCCGAAAAGTCGCCGTGCGACGCGGATCAGCTGAGAGACGCTCGCGAGTGCGAGGAGCGAGAAGGAAATCGGTAGGACGGCCTTTAAGAGAAAGCGGAAGGGAAGCCCACCGGCGGAGGAAGACCTTTCCCCCGTGGCGAAGCTTTCGGCGACCAGGGGAAGGGCGCTCCATAAGACCAGCACGATGAAGGGGAGCTGGAGGAGAAGGATTCCGTAGAGGTCGACCCAGTCGCGCGTTCGCGGCCGCATGCGCTCGCGAAAGACGTCGACGCGAACATGACGGTCATGGACCGCGCAGCCGAAGATACCGGCGAGGAACCCGATTGCGTAGAGATGCCACTGCAATTCTTCGAGCTCGATGCGGCCTATGCCAAAAAAGAAGCGCAGCACGACTGCGAGGCCGATGACCGCGATGAGTGCCAGCCAGACCCAGGAAAGCGCATTCGCCAGCGTGTCGACGACGCGGTCGATCCCACGTTCAACCCCGATCAACGCTTGGCTCTCGCGGCGTGGACTAGCCGCCATGCGCGGGCTCGGGCGTCGACACGGCGGAGTCGGATTCCAACGCACGAAAAGAGGGAGAAGCGGGCGAAGAGGGAGCAGCCGGGTAGGCCAGCGCACTCCAGCGGGCATAGCGCGCCCGGAATGCGTCCTGATGGGCGAGGACCCGGGCGAAGTCTGCATCTGCCGCAGCTTCCTCCGCGAGGACCTCGCGAACGGCCGCCTCGAGGGACTCGATCAGGAGCGGCGACAAGGTCCGCGTCTCCACCCCGCCGGCTTCGAATTGCGCGAGTGCCGGGCCCTGAGCGGCTTCTGCTCGTGCGAGGTTTTTGTGGACGCCTTCGCCGCAGGCCATGGAGATCGTTTCTTGCGAAGCCGAAGGGAGAGCGTTCCAGGTCGGTTGATGGACGACGAGATGGAAGGCTGTGTGGGGTTGATGCCAGCCGGGGAAATAGTTGAAGCGGGCGACGCGGTCGAAGCCGAGGCGCGCATCGACTTCGGGGAGTGAAAATTCAGTGGCATCGATGGCGCCCTTCTCAAGCGCCTGAAAGATCTCACCCCCCGGCATCATCGTGACGGCGGCGCCGAGCTTTTGGAGGGCGCGCCCGCCGAGGCCCGCGAAACGGATCTTGAGCCCTTTGATATCTTCCGGCGCCTCGATCGGTTCGCGAAACCAACCGGCGGTCTCGGGGCCGATCAGTCCGCAGAGCAGGATCTCGACCCCGAGCGGATCGTAAATCTCGCGGGCGAGTTCGCGTCCTCCGCCCTTGACCCACCACGCCGCGTATTCCCAGGGCGCCATGCCAAAGGGAACCGTCCCGAAGAGAACGGAAGAGGGGATGCGGCCCTGGTCGTAGCCGAGCCAGGTGTAGCCGGCCTCGACTTTGCCGGCGCGGACGGCCTCGACGATGGCGAAGGCGGGGACGACTTCTCCGGGATCGTCCACGGTCCAGTTGATGCGTCCGGCGCTCACGCCGCGGAGGCGTTCGGCGACGTCGACGATGTTCTCGCCAAGGGAAGGGAGGTGAGTGCCGAAGGCGCTGGTGACGCGCCAGCGAAGGACGGGGCCTTGCCCGGCGCCCGCCTCGGAGGCATCCATCCGCAAGGCAGCCCCGTTCCCGGGGCGGGTCCATGATCCGAGAGAACCGCCCGCGAGGAAGCCGGCGATCAGCGCAACGAGTACGGCGATGAGCGCTTCTCGTTTCGACATTCTGAGGCTCTCCTGGATTATTCCAATTCGCTGAGGCGCATCCGGACGACGCGTTTTTCATTTCCGTCGCGCAGGATCGAAACGCGCACTCGGTCGCCCGGCTTGCGATCATCGAGTGCATTCGCGAGGTCGGCAAATCCGCGGATCTCACGATCATCGATGCCCTGAATAATATCGACGGCACGCAGGTTCCCGCGGCGATCAACCTGAATCGTGCGGAGGCCGGCGCGCGCGGCTTCAGAGCCGGGCGTGACCGCGCGGATCATCACGCCCTCGAAACCCCAGCTGCGGGCAATATGATCGGGCACGATCGTGACGCCGAGGCCGGCTCGGCGGACTTGTCCGAAGCGAATCAGCTGCGGCACGATCCGCTTCACTGCATCGATCGGAACCGCGAAGCCGATGCCTGCGCTGGTGCCAGAGGGGCTGTAGATCGCGGTGTTCACGCCGATCACCCGGCCTGCGGAATCGATCAGAGGCCCGCCGGAGTTGCCGGGGTTAATCGAAGCGTCGGTTTGAATGACATCCTCGATGACGAAGCCGCCCTGGGTCGGGAACTCGCGGCCGAGCGCGCTGATGATGCCCGTCGTAAGGGTGCGGTCGAGGCCGAAGGGGTTGCCGATGGCGAGGACCTTTTGGCCCACGACGAGCGACCGGGAGGATCCGACCTGGAGCGCCCGGACGTCGAGCCCCTTCGTGTCGAAACGCAGCACGGCGAGGTCTTTGCGCGGCTCGAAGCCGACGACCTTCGCATCTCGGGTCGTGCCGTCGGAGAGCGTGACGGAAAAAGCTTGACCGCCTTCGATGACGTGAAAATTCGTGACGACATGGCCGAGGGAATCCCAAAGGAAGCCCGAGCCTGTGCCCTGGGGCACGGCCTGAACGTTCATGTTGAAGAAGTCTCGCCGCAGCGCGTTATTCGTTACGAACACGACCGACGGTCCGGCGGAGCGGAACACCTCGATGGTGTTGCGCTCGCTCTCAAGCAGACCGGGGGGCATCGGCTTCTCGGCCATCGGCGCGCGGGACGCGCCCTCGGCGGGCGCCGCAAGTTGCGCGCCTGCGCCGCTTGCAAAGAACAGAGCGACTGACGCGAAGGCCAAGAGGGAGGTGAAGGTGGAGGTCAAGGTGGAGGTCAGGGTGGAGGCCAGGCGCAGCACGCAGCGACCCTTCATGCCGGGCCTCCGCTCTTCCGCCCCTGCGTCCCTGCGAGTTCGACGGCGGCCGCCGCGAGGGCGTCCACCTGCTTTTGGAAGGCTTCGATATCCCCGCCTTCTCCCATCACGCCCTTTTTGTAGCGAGACAGTACGCCTTCGACGATCGCAGCGAGGCGCCAGTATTGAAAAGCCCGGTAGTAGTCGACGCCGGCCGTACTCGTTCCGGTCAGCTCTTCGTAGCGGGCGAGCAGCGTCTCGCGGCTTGGGAAACCGCCGCAGGAGGTCGCGGAGATGCCTGTTCCGCTCGCGTTCGGGCTGGTATCGCCGGGGCCATTCCAATCGTTCATGAGGTAGCCGACATCCGCCAGGGGATCGCCGAGGGTGCAGAGCTCCCAGTCGAGGACCGCGGTCACTCGGCCGCTCGCGCCGTCGACCAGGCAATTCCCAAGTCGGAAATCGCCGTGCACGATCGCCGCGCCGATCTGCTCGGGCATATGGGCTTCGAGGGCCGCATGGGCCTCTTCCATCGCCGGGAGTTCGCGGGTCTTCGATTTCTCCCACTGCGTCTTCCAGCGCTTCAGCTGGCGCGCGAGATACGCCTCGCGTCTCCCGAGATCGCCGAGGCCGACATCCGAGGGCTCGATGTTATGCAGAGCGGCGAGGACTTCGATCATATGCATGCCGAGCCCGGCGCGATTGTTTTCAGGGACCTCTTCGCCGGCCAGCTCAGGCCCGGTGAGGACCGCGCCCTCCACGAAATTCATGACATAGAACGGGGCGTCGTTCACCGTTTCGTCTTCGCAGAGCGCGAGCGTCTTCGGAACGGGGACCGCGGTGCCTTGCATGGCGGAGAGAATGCGATGCTCCCGGGACATGTCGTGGGCGGTCGCGAGGACGGCCCCCGTTGGCGGCCGCCGCAGAACGAAATGCGTTCCCGCGGCATCGGCCACGCGGTAAGTTAGGTTCGAGTGGCCGCCCGTAATCGGGGTGAACGTAAGCGGCGGCTCCGCGCCCTCTACGTGGTCGGCGAAATAGCGTTCGAGCGCGTCTTGTTGGATGCCCTTCATAGCCGTTCGAGTGTAGCGGCCTCCGCGTCAATCGCGCCCATCGCGAGCAGAGGGGGGCTCGTATTTAGGCCTTTGCTCGTGACGCTTGGTCCGCTGAACGGACGCGGATCAGGCCGTGGCCCGGTCGCGCTCCGAGGTCCGGATCGTGGGCGATACGGCCGAGGATATGGACAGGGGGCTCGCCGGCTTCATCGAAGGCCCGGATCATCCCTCGCGCCTGCTCTTCTGCGACGCAGAGGAGGAGTCCGCCTGCGGTCTGTGGGTCGAAAAGCCATGCCTCGTCGAGCTCGCTCGCGTCGACGATGCGGTCCAAGAAACCCGTTCGATTTGCGGGATGCGCTGTGCTCCGGAGTCCTCGGTCGAAGAGGGCTTGGGCGCCTTCGAAGATCGGAATCGCCTCCCGGTTCAGTTCCGCCACGCGACCGTCATCGTCGAGCAGCGTCAGCAGATGTCCGGCGAGCCCGAACCCGGTGACATCGGTTGAGGCGTGGACGCCCGCGGCTGCCGCGAGCCGTCCTCCTATGAGATTTGTGTGCTGCATGGCCGCTTGAACAGGTTTGATCCAGCGCCCGAGCGCGAGGCCCTGCATATCCGCAGCCAGCAAGACGCCCGTGCCGATGGGCTGGGTCAGCAAGATGAGGTCGCCGATCTGCGCCCCGGCTTGGCGAAGGAGCGCGCCGTCGGCGGGGGCGTCTCCTGTCACAGAAAGGCCCGCCGTCAGATCGTCACCGATGGTGGTATGACCGCCCAGGAGCGAGACGCCGGAGGCATCCAAGGTCTCGCGTAGGCCCGACAGCGTCTGGAAAAGAATCTCTTGGGCTGCGCTGGGTTCGATGTCAGGCAGGCCGATCACCGCCTGGGCGTGACGAGGAATCCCTCCTTTCGCGAAGAGGTCCGAAAGCGCGTTGCTCGCCGCGACCCGTCCGACCAGCCAGGGGTCATCGCAGAAAGCACGGATCACGTCGACGTTATGCAAGGTCGTCTTGCCGTTCTCGTCGAGGGTGGCTGCGACGTCATCCCGTGCGTCGAGGCCGAGCACAACCGAGGCATCCTCGGGCGCCTTCGGCAATTCAGCGAGGGCCGCGGCGAGGGGCGCCGCGCCGAGCTTGGCCGCACAGCCGCCGCAGGCCATCTCGTTTTCGCCGTGGCTATGGGCGCTGCTCTCGTCGTTCGAATCGGCTCCCATCGCCCCGAGCTTCTCGAGCTTGGGGCGCGGCGTCCCGGCGTCATCGAGGACCTGGAAGCGCTCCATAAAGCGGCGGTCGATCCAGTCCTTGAGTCGGAGGACCGTCGTCGAGGAGAGGGCCTGGCCCCATTTTGATCCCGCGGCCCGCCCGTTTCCGAGATGGAGGAGGGCGAGGAAATCCTTTTGTGGGACGTAGTCTTTGAGGCGTTTTCCTTCGAGTTGTGCTCGAAGATTATGGTCGAGGATGGGCCCTTGGCGGACCGCGTAGACTCCGGCCTTGGGGACCCAGGGATGGTCGATGAGCCGGGCGCAGTCCCCGACCGCGAACACCTCGTCAAAGCCCACGGTCTGAAGCGTGCTGCGCACTTCGAGGAAGCCTTTTTCGTCTTTGCGCAGTCGGGCGAGGCCCTCGTCGCGGGGAAACTCGATGGGCGCGGCACCCGTGGCCCAAATGACGAGGTCGGCTTCGCGGCGGGCTTCCGAGGCTCCAACTGAATCGGCTTCGAAGAGGACGCCGTCCGCCTCGACGCGGGCGACGCGCCTATTCGGAATGATCTCGATACCGCGCGAATCGGCTTCCTTTGCGATCAGCTCGCGCATCTTGGCAGAGCCGCCGCGGAGAAGGTCCGCGTCTCCCGTGACGACGCTCAGCTGCGGGTTCAGGCCGGCGCTTCGAAGGCGTGCTTCGAGGGTGAAGGCGAGTTCCGTTCCGGCTGCGCCGCCTCCGACGATCAGGATTCGCGGGGGGCGACCGAGGGTGCTGAGCCCTTCGATGCGCGCATCGACTTGGCGGACGAAGCGGCCGATCGGGCGGGTGGAGAGCGCGTGTTCGCGCACGCCGGGGAGGTCGAGGCCGCGGACGGTGGACCCGACATCGACCGAGGCGAAGTCGAAGCGAATCGGGGGACGCCCTTCGAGCGCGATCTCTTTGCGCACGGGATCGAGGTCGGTCGCGGCATTCAGGATCACGCCCGCCTTCGCCCGGCGCGCGAGGGGGAGCACGTCGATCTCGAGTTCGGGCAGCGCGTAATCCCCTGCAACGAAGCCCGGAACCATGCCCGAATAGACCGCGACGGACTGATCGAGCACGACCATCAGGCGCGCGTCGAGGGGTGGCTTCATGGCCCAACGCCGGAGCACCTGCACATGGGCGTGTCCGCCGCCGATCAGAACCACCGTTCGAAGCGCGCCCAGAGCGTCTTCTCCTTCTGGCCCCCGCCGAAAGCGGCCGGGACCGGTTAGGGGCTACGCCTTATGGCGTTCTACGAGCTGGTCGATGTCTCGGACCGCGCCCTTGGCCGCGCTCGTGGTCATCATCCCGTAGGCCTGCAGTGCCTTCGAAACTTCGCGTTTTCGGTTCGGCGTCCAGGCATGTTCGCCCCGGGCGACCATCGCTTCGCGCCGCTTGGCGATTTCCTCGTCGGAGACCATCAACTGGATACCGCGATTCGGGATATCGATATGGATCGGATCGCCTTCTTCGACGAGGCCGATGAGCCCACCCTCGGCTGCTTCCGGCGAAACATGGCCAATCGAAAGCCCGGAGGTGCCGCCGCTGAAGCGTCCGTCGGTGATGAGCGCGCAGGCTTTGCCGAGCTTCTTCGATTTGAGGTAGGAGGTGGGATAGAGCATTTCCTGCATGCCCGGTCCGCCCTTCGGCCCCTCGTAGACAATGACGACGATATCACCTTCGTTGATGCCGCCGTTCAAGATGGCGTCGCAGGCGCTGTCTTGATCGTGAAAGACCCGCGCGGGGCCATCGAAAACCCAGATCGATTCGTCGACGCCGGCGGTCTTCACCACGCAGCCGTCCTCGGCGAGATTGCCGAAGAGGATCGCGAGTCCGCCTTCTTCCGAATACGCATTTTCGTGTGAGCGGATGCAGCCGTTCTCGGCGTCATCGTCCGTCGACTCGAAATATTTATCCTGGGAGAAGGCGACCGTTGTGCGCACGCCACCGGGGGCGGCATGGCTGACTTCTTTGGCCTTGGCCGAAGCGGTCGGTCGTCGAATATCCCACTCATCGAGCGCTTCGCCCATCGAAGCGGAATGGACCGTGTGGACATCGCGGTGGAGGAGGCCTGCGCGATCGAGCTCGCCGAGGATCGTGAAGATCCCACCCGCACGATGCACATCTTCGACGTGGTATTTCTCGGTGGCCGGCGCGACCTTGCAGAGATTGGGGATCTTGCGCGATAGGCGATCCATGTCCGCCATGTTGAAATCGACACCTGCTTCATGAGCGACGCCCAGGATATGCAGGATCGTATTCGTCGAGCCGCCCATTGTGATATCGAGGGCCATCGCGTTTTCGAAGGCTTCGAAGGTGGCGATGTTCCGGGGCAGCACGCTCTGGTCGCCGTCCTGGTAATGCTGTTTGGCCATCTCGACGATGCGCTTGCCGGCGCGCTCGAAGAGTTCCCAGCGCTGAGCGTGGGTGGCAAGGATCGTGCCGTTCCCGGGCAGCGCCATCCCGATCGCTTCGTTCAAGCAGTTCATGCTATTCGCCGTGAACATGCCCGAGCAGGAACCGCAGGTGGGGCAAGCCGAGCGCTCCATTTCCAACAACTCTTCATCGGAGACCGTCTCGTCGCCCGCGGCGATCATCGGATCGATGAGATCCAGCTTGCGTCCCGCGCGGTCCACGGTCCCGATCACTTTACCGGCTTCCATGGGGCCGCCGGAAACGAAGATCGTCGGAATATTCAGACGCATCGCGGCGAGCATCATGCCCGGCGTGATCTTGTCGCAATTGGAAATGCAGATCAGCGCGTCCGCGACATGGGCCTGGACCATGTACTCGACGCTATCGGCGATGAGGTCGCGGGAGGGCAGGGAGTAGAGCATCCCGCCATGGCCCATGGCGATGCCGTCGTCGACGGCGATCGTGTTGAACTCGACACCCCAGCCGCCGGCATCGTCGATGACTTTTTTCACCCGCTGTCCAATCTCATGGAGATGGACATGCCCGGGTACGAACTGCGTAAAGCTGTTCGCGATGGCGATGATGGGTTTTGTGAAGTCCTGGTCGGTCATGCCGGTGGCGCGCCAAAGAGCGCGTGCGCCCGACATGTTTCGTCCGAAGGTCGTAGTGCGACTGCGATATCCCTGCATGGGCGCGAGGATAGGCGGGAGACTGTGAATTCGCACGAAGGTTTGGGAAGCCTATGGTCCGAGGCGGAAAGGGGGCTTTCGCGGGCGGGTTCGCGCCCGCGGGGCCTGCGCTTTCGTGCCGCTTTGAGATCCATTCGCTGTGCGGTGCATTGTCTCTCGCAAAGAACGTCGATTGCGGCGAAAATGGAGAGATGGGCCATCCCGCCCAGACCACGGGAATGCCGAAGCGGCCAGAGTTCGCTCTGCCGCGACGGACGAGAGGGAGAGTGATGGGACACGAAGCTCGATGCGGAACCGGACGGACTCTTTTCCTGGCCTCCTTCTTGGCATTCTCGGCCGTGCTTCTGGCGAGCTCCGCGGCCGCTGAACCGGGGGATGTTCGAATCGTCCCCTCGGCGGCTTCGGAAGCGGAGCGCGGGGCGGCTTGGCCCCTCGATTCAGATTCCGGCGGCTCGGCTCCCGCATCAAACTCTGCCCCCGCCCCCGCCCCCGCCCCCGCCCCCAATCCGGTTCGCGCGGCGGAAGCGGCTGCGGCGGAAGCGGAGCAGGTGGCGCGGGAGGCGCGCGCATACGCTGAGTCGGTGGCTGCCGAAGCGGAGCGAAAGGCGGCACTTGAGGCCGAGCGACAGGCCGCGCTCGAAGCGCTGCGGGCAGCGGAGATTCGGGCGAGGGCGGCGGTTGAAGCTGCGACCGCGCGGGAGAACGAGCGAGCCGCGGAACCGGCCTCCTCTACCTCGACCTCGACCTCGACCTCGGGAGTCGCGGACGGTGCGCCCGTCACGTCGGCGGATCTTGAAGCGGCGGTGGAGCAGGCGGAGCAGGCTGCGGATGATGCCTGGATCGCGGCGCGGGCTGCGGAGCGCGCCGCGCAGGACCGGGAATATGCGGTGGAAACGGGGCCCTACTTGGGAGTCGCCTTCGTCTACGGCGCGGAAGAGTTTGATGATGATCTTGTGATCAAGAGCAGCCTCGGGGCGGCAGGGATTGTCGGTTGGCGGATTTCGCCCTTTTTCGCGACGGAGCTGCGCTTAACAGCGTTCGATGGTTTCGATATTCAGGCCGGCAACGGTCAGGCGGAAATTGATGGCTACGCCGTCACCCTGAACGCCAAGGTCTATCCGTTCCAGACGCGCATCCAGCCCTTTATCGTACTGGGGATCGGGGGCATTCAGCTCGAGTCGGATACGCGGCTGGATGATGGACGCCGGTTCAAGGACCAGGAAGCGGACGGACTCTTCCGCATCGGCGCGGGCCTCGACCTGCCTCTCAGCGATTATCTGTCACTCACGCTCGAGGCCGCCTACTTGGCACCGACGGATGGGCTCACGGACTTCGATGTGACCGAGCTTTCGACGGGCGTGGTCTACCGCTTCTAATCCTGGGCAGCTCTCCTATGCTCTCGGAATGGCTTCGAGCATACTGAGCGAATACACCCAGACGGAATTCGAACACGAGGGCCTCACGCGCCCGGTCTATGTCCGGGGCGACGGTCCTGGCATCGTCGTGATGCATGAGGTTCCGGGGATCTACGACGCGGTCGTTGAGTTCGCGGACCGGCTCGTTAAGGCGGGATACCGCGTTTATCTCCCGGAACTCGTCGGGACGGCGGGAAAGCCTTTCTCGAACGGCTACGCCGCGAGTTCGATTCTGCGGGCCTGCATCGCGCGGGAATTCCATGTCCTGGCCTCTCGCCAGTCAAGCCCAATCACGGTTTGGCTCCGTGCGCTCGCGCGAAAAGCGCACGCGGAATGCGGTGGCCCGGGCGTGGGCTGTATCGGGATGTGCCTGACGGGTAATTTCGGTCTTGCCATGATGGTGGATGAGGCTGTGATGGCGCCGGTCCTGTCGCAGCCTTCTTTGCCCTTTCCGTTTGGAGCGGATCGCAAGGCGGCTTTGCATGTCTCCGACGCGGATCTTGAGATCATCAAGGAACGTGTGGAGAAGAACGGTTGCAAGGTCCTTGGGCTTCGCTTCACGGGGGATCCCCTTTGTCCGCCGCAGCGTTTCGAAACGCTGCGAAACGAACTGGGGGAGGGCTTCGAAGGGATCGAAATCGATTCGTCGAAGGGGAACACCGCCGGTATCCCCGCAGAGTCGCATAGCGTCGTTACGAAAGATCTTGTGGACGAGGACGGGCATCCGACCCGCGCGGCCCTTGACCGCGTGATGTCATTTTTCGCCGAGCGCTTGCAGGCGAACGGCCCCCGAGTCGAGCCGGAAAACCCGAATGAATAGAGAGGTGCTGTTTGGCGATTGAACTCGCGCATTTATTTGACTTGGACCTGGAGATCGGGGCGATTCATCCGGTCGGCGTGACGCCGAAGGGGAACCGCGTGATCGCGGACCTCGGCGGGGGCTCCTTCGAGGGGCCGCGGATGCGGGGACGCGTGCTCCCGAGCGGGGGCGACTGGGGGCTCTTTATGCCCGACGGGACGCTGCGCGTCGATGGGCGGCTCTGCCTTGAGACGGACGACGGCACGATTGTCTACGGCATCTACAAGGGGCGCTGGGCGATCGCGCCGGAGACGATGGCGAAGCTCGGAGCGCCGGGCGGTTCCGCGAACGTCGACCCTTCCGAGTACTACCTCCGAATCACCTTCGATTTTGAAACCAGCGTTGAAAAATACGATTGGCTGAATCGCATCATGGCCATCGCGACGGGGCGCAAGACCGAGGCAGGGATCGCCTACGAGGTCTTTCAGATCGTTTGATCCCTGTGTCGGGCCTAACGTCTGCGCCTTATCCGGGGGGCGAGCCGCCTCGGATGACTGCGCCTAAGAACGTTTGGTGTAGCGGATCGTGCAGGCTCGATCCGCGCGGGCGACTCCGCCGATCTGCCGACGGAGGGGACCGGGGTTCTTGAAGCGGGGCTCAAGATCAAAATGGTCGAGGAGCGCGCGGGTGGCGATGCGCATCGCGGATATGGAGAAGCGCTGCGCGGGGCAGTAATGCTTCCCGTGTCCGAAGGTCGTGATGAGCTCCCGGGTTCCAAGCTCGCCGTTTCTTTTGAATTGCGGTCCGCGGTAATGGTCCGGGTTGAACTGGTCGAGACCCTCGGCCCCGCGCACGTTCGTGACCGAAAGCATTGTGGCGAGGAAGAGGCCGGGCGGAAGCGCATACTCCGCGTGCTCGTCGGCGATCACGCAGGGCTGAAGGATCTGTCGGAGTACGATGGAGCGCTGTCGCAGGCGAATCGACTCATGGGCACAGCGTTCGAACAGCGCGTCATCACCGGCGCGCACGGCTTCCAAGAGGGCGGGCCTTTCGAGGAGGTGGACGATCGTCCACGCCATGGCGGCGAAAAGGTTCGATTGGGAGCCCATATGCACGAGGACGACGTCGCGGGCGATACCTTGATGTCGCTTGTTCAGGTCGGGCTCGTCCTGCCAGGTTCTGCGGATGCGGTCGAAGAAATCTGGCTCGGGCTGGCCCGGCTCAGCCTCGCTGAGTGGCGGTGTGCTGCGCAAAATTTCATCGTAGATGGCCTCGATTTCGGCGAGGGCGGCCTTCTCGCGTCGCTTGCCCGTCGCCCAGGTTTTGATGCCCCGGGCGGGATGAACAAACGACTCCGAGCTATCGAGCGTGTCGAAGGCTCTGATCAGGCGCTCAAGGCATGCGGGCTCGGTGGCAGCGCGACTGCCCCAGGAGGCGAGGCCCATGCGGTGGGCGAGGCGGCGGCAAAAGTCGAAGGCTTCAATCTCGCCGCTGGCTCCCATCGCACCGAGTTCGAGCGCGACCGCTTCGTTCAGGTTCTCGAGATAGACCTCGACATCTTCCCGGCCAAAAAGGCCATGGGGAAAAGTCCGGCGACCCGCAAAGAGATCGCCCGGAACCTTATGGCTGAGCATGGTGAAGTCCGCGAGTCCCTTGCTGGCAACGGCTTCGGGCAGCGCCCAGAGATTGCGCACGCCGGCGGGGGAGAAAACGCAGGCGAGCCGATAGCCAAAGCTCTCGATCAAGTAGGTCTCGCCGACCCGCTCCCGTTGCCTTTGGAAGAAGGCCGTCGGATCTTGGAGCAGCGTGAGTCCTGGGCCCACCCAAGGCAAGAGCCCTGGAACGCGCGGGATTTCCTGCCACGGTCGCTGGGGAAGCGGATTCGCTTCCGGGGCTGGGGCGGGGGCAAGGGCGGAGGAGGGCTGGGCTGCGGCGTCGGGCGTGGCATCAGTCGGCATTCGAAAAACGATAGCCGAAGGAGCGTCGCCCGAGAGGGGCTGCGGCGGGGGGCGTTTTAGCTGCGTGCCGGGTCGAAGGCGTCGTAGATCGTCTGCACGGCGCGCTCGAAGTCGGCGTTTTCCACGCCCACGATGATATTGAGTTCGCTCGATCCCTGATCGATCATGCGGATATTCACGCCGGCCTCGGCCAGCGCGCCGAATAGGCGAGCCGCGGTTCCGGGCGCATGGCTCATGCCGCGGCCGACGGTCGCGATCAACGCGATCTCGGGATGGGCCTCGATCGAATCCGGTTCGCATTCCGCCTGAATCTCTTTGATCAGCGTGTCGAGTCGGTCGCCGACAAGATCGCTCTTCAGCACGATCGAAAGGGTATCGATCCCGCTCGGCATATGTTCCCAGCTGAGTTCGTGTCGTTCGAGTACGCCTAGCAGACGTCGACCGAAGCCGACCTCGGCATTCATCAGGGTCTTTTCGAGGGCGAGGATCATGAAGCCCTTGCGGCCGGCGATGCCGGTGACGAGTCCCGTTGCCGCATCGTCGAGTCCGCTGCGGGTGATCGTCGTGCCCGGGGCTTCGGGGTCGTTCGTGTTTCGAATCTGAACCGGGATTCCGGCTTCGCGAACGGGGAAGATGGCTTCGTCGTGGAGAACGGTCGCTCCCATATAGGCCAGCTCGCGCAGCTCGCGGTACGTGAGCCGCTCGATGGTGGCGGGTTGGTCGACGATACGGGGATCGGTCATGAGTAGACCCGAAACGTCGGTCCAGTTCTCATAGGCCTCGGCGCCCACGCCCCGGGCGATGATCGCGCCGGTCACGTCGCTGCCACCGCGGGAGAAGGTCTTGATCGCGCCGTCGGGCATCGCGCCGTAAAAACCGGGGATGACGCCGTGTCCTTCTTGACCAAGTCGCTCCGAGACACTGGCCTGGGTCGCTTCGGGTTGGAAGCGGCCATTCGCATCGAAGTGAATGATCTCTGCGGGCTCAATGAAGGGCCGGTCGAGCAAGCGCGCGATCACGCGACCCGACAGATGTTCCCCGCGGCTCGCCGCATAGTCTGGGCCGGCGCCGTCCCGGATTTGGTCGTGGACCTCCGCGAGCGCAGAAGACAGGCTGAAATCGAGGCCAAGGTCCCGGATGATCGTTTCGAAGCGCTCCGAAATGCGGCCGAAGAGGTCGTCGAAGCTTTTGCCCGCCGCGGCTTCCGCTTCCGAGCGGTAGAGCAGGTCCGTAATCTTCTCGTCATCGGGTGTCCGCTTCCCCGGCGCAGACGGCACGACGAAGCGCCGATCCGCCGAAGACTTGACGATCGCTTGAATTTTCCGCAGCTGACTCGCGTCGGCGACGCTGCTGCCGCCGAATTTACAGACCCGAATGCCCATGACCCTCTCGATTTAAAAATCGGCCGCGCAGTGTAGTCGGCCCATCGCGACAGCGAAAGCGCAGGTGATTCAGCAACGTGCAGCGAAGGTCGTATAGACTCGGGAGATCATGTCTTCTTCGAAAAAGAAATCAGAGGCCGGAGAGGGGCGCGGGATGCGCCTCGATGCCTATCTGGCCCGGGCAGGGCTCGCCTCTCGCAAGGAGGCACGGCGGCTGATCCGGCGCGGGGGTGTGACCGTCGATGGCGAGATTTCGAAGGATTCTGCCCGTCGCATCATTGATGAAAAGGTCGTCCTGGGCGAAGAGGCCGTTGCCTCGCCGGCGACGCTGACGGATTTCTTGCTGCATAAACCACTCGGTGTCTCGTGTTCCCGAGATGTGCGCGAGGCGCCCCTTGTTTTCGACCTCCTGGATGAGGTGCTGCGTCAGCGCGACCTCAAGATCGCCGGCCGACTCGACCGCGCGACCAGTGGCCTGCTCATCCTCACGACCGATGGCGATTTGGTACACCGCCTCACCCATCCTACTCGGAAAGTCCCGAAGCGCTACCGGATCGAATTCGAGGGCGAGCTGGCTCCGGATGCCGCGGCGCAGTGCGAGGCGGGCATTTTGCTGCGCGGAGAAGAGCGCCCGACGCGTTCAGCGATTTTCTCGCTCGACGGTCCAGGGAAAGCGACGCTCGAACTGCGGGAAGGCAAGACGCATCAAGTGCGCCGTATGATTCGTGCGTTAGGCGGCGAAGTCGTCGGCCTTCATCGTGATCGCGTCGGCTGCTTTCCGATTCCGAATTCGCTCTCACCCGGGGAGTTGCGGCCCTTGGAGCCCGAGGAACGCGCGCTTCTGTTAAGCGACAAGAGCTTGTAGCCCTTGGTGACGTTGAGCTGTTCTATCCGTCCGACGCGGTCGAGGGCTTCTTCATAGGGCAGCGTTTGGTTAGCCACCAAGAGCGCACGACCGCTTCGGCTCAGCCAGGTCGAGAGGGACTGGAAGAGGGCGAAGGCGGGGGCGAGGTCGACCTCGGGGCCGCGGTGATGGAAGGGCGGGTTCACGAGGGCAAGATTGAAGCGGTCGCCCAGCGGCGCCTCCCGGGCATCCCACCAAGCGACGCGCACGCGGTCGGTGAGTCCGAGGCGATCGATATTCGCCTGCGCGCATTCAACCGCGCGTGTATCGGCGTCCACCAGCAGGACTTCGGCCTCGGGGAAAAGCAGCGCCGCCGAGAGGCCGAGCACGCCCGTGCCGCAGCCGAGATCGACGATGCGCTTCGGGGGCTTATGGCCGACGAATCGGGGAAGGGCGTCGAGTAGCAGAGCGCTGCCCGCGTCGAGTCGCTTCGCGCTGAAGACGCCGGGGCGGGTTTCGAGGTCGAGCGAAAAGGTTTCGCCGTGAATGGACTCGACCGAGGCGGAGAGGCCAGGCGGGGCCTCGACTTCCGGGCCGGGCCCGTCGTCTTTCTTGAAACGAACAACTCGGGCGCGGGCGCGGTTCGCCACGATGATGCCCGCTTGGTCGAGCTGCTTGCCCAGGCGCTTGACCGCAGAGGTGATGCCGAGGGTGTTGGTCCCCGTGAAGAGGAGCTGGCCGCCGGGGGCGAGGATGCGCCAGGCGTGGCGGAGATCGTCGAAGGTGGCGGCGCGGCTTTTCTGGAGATGCACCACGACCTGGGTGAACGCGCCGTCCGGGATTTCCCGAGCGTGAGGGACCGCTTCGAATTCCGCCTGTTCGCCGACCCGCGCGGCCGAGAGATACGCATCGCGCCAGGGCTGAACAACGAGGCCGCCCTTGGCCTGGGCCGCATGAAAGGATTGGAATTCGCAGACGGGTCCTTCGCGGAGGACACCTTCATCGAGCGGCAGGGCTTCGGGGCGACGTTCGCGGCGGGCGCTCATCGGAGACTGTCCTTTGAGGTCCCGAGGACCGTGCTTGGCCGGCGCGCACCGGGCTCGGGCGCTTCGCCTTGGGCGCGGGAATAAGGCGGCCGCTTTTCGACATAGGCCATCCACATCGCATCGAGCATGGTCCAGAGAATATCGAGCTTGAACTGCAGAACCTCGACGGCACGGTCCTGCTGCGCCCGGGTGACGAAAGTCTGGAGCGTGAGCTCGAGACCATGCTCCACATCACGCCGCGCTTCCCCGAGCCGTCGCCGGAAATAATCGTAGCCCGCGGCATCGATCCAAGGATAGAGCGTGGGCCAGTTCTCGAGTCGCTTCTGATGAATCGTGGGCGCGAAAAGCTCGGTCAGCGAAGACGCCGCGGCTTCCTGCCAGGGGGCTGTCTGCGCAAAATGCACATACGCATCGATCGGAAAGCGAACGCCCGGAAGCACATGCTGCAAGCCGAGCACCTCGTCTCGCGCGAGACCCACGGATTCTCCGAGTCGCAGCCAGGCTTCGATGCCCCCCGCTTGTTCGTCCTCGGCGTCGCGGCCGTCATGATCGAGGATGCGCTGGATCCACTCGCGGCGAATCGCGCGATCGGGGCAGTTCGAAAGGATCGCGGCGTCCTTGCGCGGGATTTGGATCTGATAGTAGAAGCGGTTGGCGACCCATCCTTGAACCGCGTCGCGGTCGAGTCCGCCTTCGTTCATCGCGATATGGAAGGGGTGATGGATATGGTAGAAGCGCTCCATATCACGCAGTCGCGCTTCGAAGACATCGCGGGAATCGCCGGGCTCGCCGCCGGCCTTGGCGTCGGCGCTTTCGTGCGCGGAATCTGCGGACGTCATTCGACGATGATCTCCATGCCGTCGAAGGCGACTTCGATGCCTGCCTTTTTCAGTCGCGCGCGCTCGGGGGAGTCTTCATCGAGGATCGGATTCGTATTATTGATGTGAATCAAGATCTTCCGCCCCGGCAGCGCAGCAAGGCGGTCGAGCATGCCGCCTTCACCGCTCTGAGCGAGATGTCCCATCTCAACACCCGTCTTATTCGCAGCGCCGCGGTCCGCGAGTTCGTCGTCTTTCCAAAGCGTCCCGTCGATCAAAACACAATCCGCGGCCATCGCTTCTTCGATGACGCGTTCGGTCCAGCCGCCCAGTCCGGGCGCGTAGAAGCAGCGTTTTCCACTCGCGCGATCGATGAAGGTAATGCCGATCGTGTCGTCCTCCGCGGGCTGGTGGCGGCGCGGGGAGTAGGGCGGGGCCTCACCGGGCAGAGGCACGGGCAGGAGTTCGATGCCCGGGAGTTCGGGGATTTGAAAAGATGTGCCGCCGGCGGCATCCACGGGATGCCAATCGACGCCGCAGAAATGATCGAGCACGGTGAGGAGCGGGTAGCCCGTCGTGAGATCGCTATGCACGCTGGGCGTGCAGTAGACCGGGAGTCGCTTTGTGTGTTCGCGAAGCGTCATCAGTCCGGTCGAATGATCGATCTGGGCGTCCACGATCAGCACCGCCGCGATTGCCGTATCGCGCACGGCGCGGCCCGGCTGAAGCGCGGGGCAGATTTCGAGTTGCGCGCGCAGGTCAGGCGAGGCGTTCACGAGCAGCCAGTCCTCGCCGCCATCGGAGATCGCAAGGGAGGACTGCGTTCTCCGGGAGGCCTTGATCGAACCGTCTCGAACGCCCTTGCAGTTAGGGCAATTGCAATTCCATTGCGGGAAGCCGCCGCCGGCACCCGAGCCGAGCACAAAAAGTTTCACGTGATGTTCCGTCCGATCAAAAAGGTTTCGCGATGACGAAGATAACGATCCCGATCATGAGCAGGGTCGGGACTTCGTTGCGGATCCGGAAAAACCGCTGGGGATGCGTATTGCGATCCGCGGCAAAATCGTCCCGCCAGCCCATCATCTGAAAATGGCTCCAAACCAGAACACCCACGAAGAGCAGCTTCGCCCAAAGCCAGTATCCCGCGTGGGGGAGATAGCCTGGGGTCCCGGGGATCGAAATCATCAGCAACCCGAAGAACAGGGTCACGAGCATCGCGGGGCGCATGATGATGCGGGAGAGCTTGCCTTCCATGACCTTGAAGGTTTCGGATTGGACGGATCCAATCTCCGCCTCGCAGTGATAGATGAAGAGCCGCGGCAAATAGAGCAGCCCCGCCATCCAGGAGATCACGGCGATGACATGAATCGCCTTGATCCAGAGATAGGCCGGAAGCAGGAACTGAAGGAAGTCGGTCATTAGAGGCTGAACTGCTCGGCGAGATTGCGTTCCGAGAGACTATGGCCCGCTTCGAAAAGGACCTCGACGGAAACGCTGCGATCTTCTTCGATCTCGACGGCGACGACTTCGCGGACTTCGGTGGAGTCCGCGACGGCGCTCACGGGCCGTTTTTCATTCTCAAGAACTTCGATCCGCACTTTGCCGTTGCGGGGGATCAGCGCGCCGCGCCAACGACGCGGGCGGAATACACTAATGGGTGTCAACGCCAGCACGCCCGCGTCGAGCGGCAGGATCGGACCGTGGGCGGAGAGGTTGTAGGCGGTACTTCCTGCCGGCGTTGCGACGAGGACGCCATCGCAGATCATTTCTTCGAGTCGAACGACCCCGTCGACGGAAACGCGTAGCTTCGCCGCCTGTCGCGTTTGACGCAGCATGGAGACTTCGTTCATCGCACGAAGCTCTACGCTCGCGCCGCTCTCGAGATGCCCGATCATGCGAAGGGGGTGGAGGACCGCGGACTCTGCGCGCCGAATCTGGCCCAGGAGGTCTTCCGGATTAAACGGATTCATCAAGAAGCCGACCGAGCCGCGGTTCATGCCGTAGATCGGTTTATCCGTGGCAATGAAGCGGTGGATCGTTTGCAGCATAAAGCCGTCCCCACCAAGAGCAACGATCACATCCGCGTCGGCGGGAGGCTTGGACGTATAGAGCGACTCAAGTGTGCTGAGTGCGGCCTGGGCGGGAGGCGTATTGGCCGCGACAAAACCCAGATGCTCGGCTTCCGCGAAGGGGCGCTTCGGCGGTTCATCGGTGGTTTGTGTTGTTGCGTCGTGCATGCTGGAGTCGTCTCTGCCGGATTGGCTCTGGTCGGAACGCCCGAGAGTCTAGCAGGGCTCTTCCGACTCCCGGATTTCCCGTCGCTCAGCTAGGCTTGCCGGCGGATTGCACTCAATCCGTCGCTCGGCGGCGCCCCTCCTTCGGAATACCGACCCTACCCTATGTCTGTGACGTCTCCTGGAGCGGAAAACCCCGCCTCCGCCTCTGTCTCTGGCCCCGCCCCCGCCCCCGCCCCCGAAACGGTTGGATCCTCTCCGCCTCCCTCCGGGCCGTCGGGGAGGAAGTGGAAGCGCTGGGCATTCTTGGGGCTGCTGGCTCTGCCGCTCTTGGTCTTTTTGGCCTCCTTCTTTTTCGTTCCGCCGATTGCGCGAACGCAGATTGTGAAACTGCTCGAGGCGCAGACGGGAGGCAGCGTTGAGATCGGAGAGATTCGGTTCAACCCGTTCACGCTGCGTGCGGACCTGGCGTCTTTTTCGCTGAGAGAGGAGGGCGCGGAGCAGCCCGTGGTGTCTTTTGCATCGCTCTTGGTTGATGCGCGCTGGCTCGGCTTTCTCAACTCGGATGTCGCCTTCGAATCCCTCGTTCTGGTCGAGCCTGACCTGCTTCTCGAGATCAGTCCAAGCGGCGATTTCAATTTGGTTCAGCTCTTGAGTGGCAGCGAGGAAGAGCGCGCCGCGGCGAGCGATGAACCAGAGTCCGCCCCCTTACTCGTTGATGTCGATGTGCTGAAAGTAGAGGGCGGTCATCTCTTGGTCCGCGATCTCCGCAAGAGTCCAGCCTTCGAGCTCGAGCTCGCGCCTTTAGATCTCCAGATGGACGGGCTTTCGACGGCGCCGGGACGCTCGGGGCAGTACACACTTTCGTGTTCTGTCGATGAGACCGCGAGCCTGGCTTGGAAGGGGTCGATCTCGAACGATCCGATTCGCTCCGAGGGCGATCTGCGCCTTGAGGGATTCGATTTACATCGCGCAGCGGCTTACGCGCGCGACAACCTCAACTTCGAACTCGCGAAGGGGGCATTGAGTGCGGAGGCCAAGTACGCCCTGGACATGGGAGAGGGCGTTCTGCTCGAAGTCGACGGGGCGAAGGTGTCGATCGCCGGACTCTCTCTGCTCGATCCCGAGAAAAATGCGGAGTTTTTAGGGCTGAAGAGCATCGAGGTTGGGCCGACCGAGATCAAGGTCGGCGCGGGGGGGCTTGAAAAGCTGGTGGTTGAGACGGTCAAAGTCGACGGCGGTCGGCTTGCGACGGTCCGAGCGAAAGACGGTGTCGTCCGGATCGTCGAGCTGCTCTCGCCGCGGGAGACGGGCGATACCGCCGAGAGTACTTCGTCCTCCGCCTCGTCTTCGGCTTTGGCGGGAGAGGCTCGGGATTCGGTCGTGCCGGAGATCCAGGTCGGGGCCGTTGAACTTTCGGATCTTGAGGTGGCCTTCGAAGACCGAGTGCCGACTGTGCCTGTGCGGCTGGCTTTAGCGGAGCTCAAAGCGTCGGTGAAGGGGTACTCGAGCAAGGCGAAAGAGCCACTTAAGCTCGACGTGGCAAGTCGGGTAGGGGAGACGGGGCGGCTTAAGGTGGCGGGGCCGCTTCGGATAGAACCGCTTTCAGGACAGCTGAAAATCGAAGCCGAGGGGATTGGGCTGAGCGAATGGAGCCCGTACCTCGAAGGTGTGGCGCAGCTTGAAATTCCGGGCGGCCGACTCGGTGCAGCGCTTGACCTTTCGCTTGAGGATCGGTCGGGCGAACTGGCGGTTTCTGCGAAAGGGCGAGCGCAGATCGATGACCTCAAAACCCTCGACCGGAGCAATGCGCGGCGATTCGTCGATTGGGGGAGCTTGCGGCTTGAGGGGCTCGACTATTCCCCGGAAGCATTTGTGCTCAGCGAACTCGTCTTGAGTAAAGCAATGGCCCGGGTCGTGCGGGATGCGAAGGGAGGCTCAAATCTCGATTCGATCTTCGCCCCGCCGAAGCAGGGCGCCTCGCCCGCGAAGGACGCCGCTTCCGGCGAGGCCGCGCCGCTTGCTATGCGCGTGGATCGCGTGACGCTTGAGGATGTCGGGTTCGCGTTCGCTGACCTCGCCCCTGATCCCAATTTTACGATGGATCTTTCCGCGTTAACCGGAACCATCGAAGGATTATCGTCCGAAGGCGGGACGCGGGCGGAGGTGAACCTCGAAGGCCGCATCGACGATACTGCGCCGGTTCGGGTCTCGGGGAAGATCAACCCGCTTTCGAGTGATGCTTTTACCGACGTGAAGGTCCGTGTCTCAGGCGTTTCGATGCCCACCTTTTCTCCTTATGCGGGGCGCTTTGCGGGATATGGGATTGAGCGAGGACGGCTCGACCTGGACCTTGCCTATAAGTTGAATCACAAGAAACTCCGCGCCGAAAACCATATTGACCTCCACGAGTTTAGATTCGGTCAGTCGGTGAAGAGCGCCGACGCCACGACGCTTCCGCTTCCCTTAGTTGCGGAGATTCTCCGGAGGCCGAATGGCGATATTCGCCTCGATATTCCTCTGCGAGGGAATCTCGACGATCCCAGCTTCAATCTACTGGAACTCCTTTCGAAGACTTTCGTCAACATCATCACCCGGATCGCAACGTCGCCATTCTCCATCGTGGAAGCACTCATCCCGGGCGGAGGAGAGAAAATTTCAAAGGTCCAGTTCGCCGGCGGGTCGTCGGAGTTGTCCGCGGCAGAGGGTGAAGAGCTGGGAATCCTCGCGGATGTGTTGTTGAAGAAGCCAGCGCTCCGTGTAGAGATTCGGGGGAGAGCTGATCCCGCCGCGGACGAGGCTGGGCTCCGCGAAGCCCTCGGCAGTCGTGATGCGATGACGGATGCGGATTGGCGGAGCCTTGCCCGAGCGAGAGCGAAGGCGGTCTACGACAGGCTGATTTCAAACCCGGAGATCGACCCGGACCGCCTGTTCATGGTTGCGGTGGAGGTCGGCGTATACGCCGATGAAGCAGGGCAGGTTGCAAGCCAGATCGGACTGCGAGCCCGCTAAGGCCGGCGCGCTGCTTCGTGCCCCGCAGTTCCCCCCCCCCTATTCGTGGTGAAAACGCGGCATTTTTGCGTCGGCATGTGACGGTTATGGTTGGCCGCTGCATTGGGCGCATGTTGGCTCAGTTCTTCTATTGAGGAGCTGCGCTGAGGAGCAGTGATCAAGATGGATCCGAATGAACTGAGCAAGATGATGCAGGCGGGGGCGGGGACGGCGATCGAGCTGATTTCGCGCTGGGGCCTGAGCGTCATCGGAGCCGTCGCTCTCCTTATCGTGGGGCGTATCGTTGCTGGCTGGGTTCGCCGAAGCGTGACCCGCGCGATGCAGAAGGCCGAGACGGATGTTTCGCTGATCCCCTTCCTCTCGAGCCTGGCGTACTACGCCGTCCTGGGCGTGGTGATCATCGCGGTCCTCAGTCTATTCGGGATCGAAACGACTTCGTTGGTCGCCGTCTTCGGTGCCGCAGGTCTCGCCGTGGGCTTGGCCTTGCAGGGCACGCTCTCCAATTTTGCCGCCGGGGTCATGCTGCTGATCTTTAGGCCGATCGGTGTTGGCGATTTCGTCGAGGTCGCGGGCCAGGCAGGAACCGTGGCCGAGATTTCGATCTTCAGCACGATCCTGAACACGGGGGACAACGTCCGGATCACAATTCCGAACGCACAGGTCTACGGCGACGTCGTGAAGAACTACTCGGCCAACGCGACCCGGCGAATCGATCTTGTGATGGGCATTTCATACAACGATGACATCTCGAAGGCGATCGCCGTGATCGAGCGCGTGATTACTGCGGACGAGCGCACGCTCCGCGACCCGGAGCCGACGGTGGCTGTCTCGGAGCTTGCGGATTCTGCGGTGAATCTCATCGTCCGCCCTTGGTGCAAGAAAGAAGATTACTGGGCGCTGCGCTGGGATTTAACGCGCGCGCTGAAAGAACAGCTGGAGGCGGAAGGATGCAGCATTCCGTATCCGCAGCAGGATGTTCACGTACTGCAATTTCCAAGTTAGGCGCAGGGCCTAACTCGATTCACAATGGGTGTTGCTCGGAAAGGGGCTTCACCGTAGAGCGGGGTTGGATTGCTGAGTGCAACGCAGCCCCCAGGAACGAGGAAGAGAAACATGATGAAACGAGAATGGACGTTTGGCCGCTTTTTGCTCGCAGGAGCTGCTTGTGGGCTCTTGCTCGCCGCAGGAAATGCGACGGCCGGTGAAGAAGGCTGGTCTGGGGACGTCGGTGTCGCTTTGACCGCCCAGTCGGGTACGCAGGACACCTTCGCGGGCTCAATCGACGCCCTTGGCGAGCGCACTTGGGCGGAAGATCTTGCCACCGTTCGCTTGACCGCGGTGTACGGTACTTCTCGAAACAAGCGTGACAAGAAAGACGACCGAGAGGTCATCCAGAATGCTCAGGCGCTATTCGGCGACTGGAAGCATACTTTTACGGATCGGTTCTTTTGGCAGACGGGAACGGAGCTCTCTCGCGATAGCACCACCCGACGTGATGTGCGTTTCGCCGTCAACACGGGCCCTGGCTACCGAACCTGGCAGGGCGCCGCGCCGGATGCCGAGCATTTTGACCTCTATGGTGGTGTCGGCTACCGCTACGAGCAGTATGACGGCAACGCGAACGACGGCCCGACCTTTGGGAATGGCCGAGGCGGCGATGTCGATAACGATATCCAGAATCTGGCCGATCTGGTTGCTGGGTTCGAGTATAAGAACGGCCTCTTCGAAGACGCCGTGGAGTACACCCACACGGGTAAGGTCTTCGCACCCGCGAATGACTTCAACGCCTTCATCGCGCGCACCGAGGTGCTGCTCGGCATCCCGCTGACCGAGGCTTGGTCCTTCCGAACGGGTGTTCTGGTCGAATGGGTGAACGATTCGCCGGACAATACCGATCAGCTGACGACGCGGACGACCGTGGGACTTGGCTACAAGTTCTAGTCTTCTGAATTCGCCGGAACAACCTTCGGCGGCCACAGATGCTACGACTTTGAACCGCCACTCGATTCGATCGGGTGGCGGTTCTTTGTGTTAGAGCGGTGGGATGGCTGAGGGGCCGGCCTCTTGCTTCAAAGCTGAGCCGCCGCGGGCCTGCTAGCATCCAGGCCGCTCGCGCTGTTACGCGCGCTTTTGGGGAGACCGAGCGGGCCGATGTACACGATTTTGATCTCGACTTTGATTGGAGCCGCCGCGGGCGGAATCTGGACTCTGCTCGGTCTGTGGAAGACCTGGCAGATGGGCATCGTGCTCGGGATTTTCGTGAGCTTTCTCGCGTTCGTGCTGATCTCGCGGATGATGGCGAAGCGCGTCGAGCCTGTGTTCATGGCGATCCAGAAGCAGATTCAGGCGGGGCAGACGAACCTGGCGATTTCCCAGCTGGAAGAGATGATGCCGCTGGCGAATTGGCAGGTGCTCTTGAAGGGGCAGATCCACGCGCAGATCGGACTTTTGGCTTACGCCGGGGGGGATGAGGCGCGGGCCGAGGAGCATCTGGCGAAGGCCGGGATTCGCGCGACGGAAGCGAAGCTGGCGCATGCGGCGATGCTTTTTAAGAAGGGCCAAAAGGACAAGGCGCGGGAGGCGCTCGATGTCGCGATTCGCGCGAACAAGAAGCAGATCTTCCCCTATCACGTCTATGCCTGGATGCTCGCGAAGGATGGCGACCGAGAGGCAGCGATCAATAAGCTGATCGCCTGCGAGAAGATCGAGCCGAGCAACGAGTCGACGGTGGACAACCTCTCGCGCTTGCAAAACGGCAAGAAGCTCAGCATGAAAAAATTCGGCATGCAGTGGTTCGGCCTGCAGCTCGAGAAGCCGCCGGCCCAGATGCGCGCCGCCCAGGGCATGGCTGCCCGGAAGGGCTTCCGCCAGAAGCCGCAGCGTAAGCGTTAGGCC
>JBGCEJ010000038.1:0-7404 GCA_045106235.1 Myxococcota bacterium | reverse complement strand
CCTCTCCGTCGGCCCCGGCCGCGACGAGACGATCATCTTGCGGGAGCTCTTCGAGTAGCGAGCGGCTTACCGCACGAAGTCAGACCCACGGCCGGATTCGAACGCGTTTCGAGTCCGGCCGTTTCTGTTTCGGCCCCGGCCCCGGCCCAGCCCGGCCGCCGCTCGCCGCCTTCCGCTGTCTCCTGCCGACGTCCTGCGTGTTTTGGGTGGGTTCATGCGCACTCCGCGCGCGTTCGGTTCAAGACGGTGGGATTCCGGTCGATAGGGAAAAAGCCCGGGCGCCGAGATGCAGCTCCATCCTTCACCTCGCAGCTTGCCGACCCTGGCTAAAACACTTGTTCCTGCCGCCCAGGTTTGGGCCACCCAAGGGTGAGGCATTCGGGGCAAGCGAAAGCGAAGGGAGAGGCAAGGCGTGGCGCGGTCGATTCGAGTCTTCTCGGGCAATCTCTGGTGGGGCAAGGCGGATCCAGACGGTCTGATCGACCTCATCCGGGAACATCGTGTCGATGTCTTCGCCGCCCAGGAGATGGGCTTCGAAAACGCCGAGGCGATCGCCACCGAGCTCCCCTTCGGCACCCTTGAACCCGACGATACGTTTCAAGGCATGGGCATAGCCCTCCGCCATCCCGCGAAATACGAGCGCATCCCGCTGGCCTATCGCGACGCCCGGCGCGTTGTCCTCGAGCCCTCAGAATGGGGCGGTCTCGAACGCGCGATCGACTTCGTCAACGTTCATTTTCAGGCACCACATTCCTTGCGCCCGTTTCCGCCCGCGCTCGTTCGTCTCAAGCAGGTCCGGGGAATCGAGCGCTTCTTTGCGGAGAATCCGAGCGAAGC
The DNA here is from genome assembly GCA_045106235.1 of Myxococcota bacterium. Taxonomy (GTDB): domain Bacteria; phylum Myxococcota_A; class UBA9160; order UBA9160; family UBA4427; genus UBA4427. The sequence continues at coordinate 6,567 of JBGCEJ010000038.1, read as the reverse complement.
GAGGATAGTCGTCGGGGACTACAACGCCGCCCCGGGATGGCCACTCTATCGCCGGATGGCTCGCCAACTGACGGATGGCGCGCGCCTCGCGGCGGAGCGGGAAGGGCGTAGGGTCGAACCGACCTGGGGCCCCAGCGCCGAGAGCCGACGGCTCTTCCGGATCGACCACGCCATGGTGAAAGGGATCGAAGTCGAGAACTTCCGCGTCGTGGACATCCCCGGAAGCGATCATTCCGGACTGGTCTTCGATTGCACGCCGAGCGCGCTCGCCTAATTCGTCTTTGGGCGGCCTGCGAGGCGGCTGAGCATGACGATCCCCGCGAAAAGCATGAGCGTCGACGACGGCTCGGGCACCTCGCTTGCGGCCACGGCGTCGATGAGTCCACTCCCCGCGTTTCGATTGAAGCCGTCGCCGCCCAGGTTGAGAAAATGCAGGGAATTGTGTGTTGGGCGGTGAGAAGCCTGTCTCAGCCGTAGGACTAGCGGCGGCGCGATGGTCTTCAGGATGTGGATGAATGGATTGATCAGAGCGGTTTCGCCCTCCGTCTGATCTTCCAGCATTGATCCTTCACGACCAGCGCGCCGCCGACTTGCGTCAAAATGGCAGCTCTAACGCAGTCCTCTGTCATCAGCGTCTCGCAGAGCGGGTCGGGGGGACCATGCGAGCTCGCGTCGGACGAAGAGAGTGGAGGGCCTTCTAAAGGCTCTCCTGAACCCGTGGGTTCTCCTTCGGAGATTCACTCTTAGAAGGGCAGGGCCCAATCAGTCGACCGCGAAGCCGAGGCACGGGAGGTGCCGCGCAGCCGCTGGCTGTTGACCTTGCGAAGGGTCGTCCGCTTGCGTCCCCAGGACGCGGAAGCAGGGGCCGCCCAGGCGTCGACGCGGACGGTTCGCATAGAGCGCGGGCGCGCTTGCTGTCGGCTCGTTCGCTCGGGGGCGGACGCGATGGTCTTGCCCGAGTCGGAGTCGTTGCTGTTTTCCTGGGCGGGCGAGCACGGCACGCAGCCGGGAGAATTCGTTAGAGAGAGGGTTTTCGGGGGAACGGCGACCGCGTATTCAGTCAGGTCGATCAGGCCTGCAGGGTCGGCGTAGTGAGTTTCGTCGGTGTATCCGGCGGCGGCTTCGGCAGCGTAGTCGGAGTAGCGGCTGTAGTCGGTGTTGGCTTCGAGTTCGCGCATGGTTTGAGGCTCCCTGGGGTTCGTTGATTTGGGCAACCTAAGCGAAGGAAAGGCGAAAATCAATCAAAAGGCGAAAGTTTTGCGAAAATGGCGAAAGTGGAGTGGATTTGTTGTCGTGAAGCGCCTCAGTTCGCTTTTAGAGTGCTGCGTGCCTCGACGGGGAGCGGAGGGGGTGGTATTCACCGGCTGGGCCCGTAGCTCAGTTGGTAGAGCAGAAGACTTTTAATCTTACGGTCCGGGGTTCGAGTCCCCGCGGGCTCACCGTAAGCGTCAAGAGACGCCATCCATCGCCTCCGCTTTTCAGCAGGCGTATGACTCCCTCGAAGTGGACTCGCTCTCAGGGGCGGGAAGGCCTTAGAGATTTTTCGTGCTCAGCTTCTACGGCGAACCAAGCTCAGCGGCTCAGCGAGGGCTTCGGGCATGTCCAGGCCGTCGACGAAGGTAAGGGCGACGAGCAGGCGCTGGTTCATGGAATGAGGCATGGCTGGAAAGTCGCTGCTTCTGCAGCCGTATCTGGTCGGGCGATGTGGGGGCGTGAGCGTGTCGGCAGGGGGCGAATTCAAGCCTGTGCCGGAGAGGGGTACTGTGCTGCCTTTGTTAGGTCCCGAGACCAATAAAGAGATCGCCGGTTGCGTTGAACTCTCACAGGGCATTTGTGCATTGTGATGTAGACGAGGTCCGCAAGAAGCCAGGAGTGCCAGCGTACGATGGAGCGGCCCGCCTCTTTCTCGGAGACATCGACGAAGGAAGTTCGACCTTGGTTCGTGTCACCGCGCCCGGAGCACGTTTCGTAGGCCGCATGGAGCGTCGCGATGACGTGTTACTGTTTCGCCCTTAACGGCGAGAGGCGCGACATGACACAAGAACCCAGTTTCGACGGCAAGACCGCACTCATCACAGGCGGCGCAGACGGGATCGGAGCGGCCCTCGCAGAGGTGCTTTCATCGCAAGGTGTCCGCGTCTTCATCGCTGATATCGATCCCGACCGACTGAAGGCTACGGCGGAGCGGCTCGGCTGCGAGAGCGCAGTCTGCGACGTGACGGACGAGGCCGCGGTCGAGGAGCTCGTGGAGAGTGCCTGGGCAGCGCTCGGCTCGGTCGATCTTCTTTGCGCGAACGCGGGGGTGCTGATCCCGGGATCGCTGCTTGAGGTGGATCGCCGCGATTTCGACTTCGGTTTCGGCGTCAACGTTTGGGGAATCATTCACGCTGTGCGTCCGCAGGTCCGGAAGCTGCGGGAGAAGGGGCGGACGGGGCATTTCCTGCTGACCGGCTCCGAGCATAGTCTCGCGAATCCGTCCTACCTCCGGCCGCTTCCTCTGCATCTCTACAATATGACGAAGCATTCGGTGCTTTCGATCGGGGAGTCGCTGCGTGCGGAGCTCGGGCCGGAGGGGCATGGCGTGAGCGTGCTTTGTCCGGGGCCGGTGGAGAGTGGGCTGAGTGAGAACTCGACGGCAGTCAGGCCGGATGCGTTCGGCGATCCGAAGACGGTTGATTTCGGGAAGCTTGATCCAGAAGTGCTCGCCAATTTGGGCGACGGTTATATCAAGGCGGTTGAGGCGGCGCGTATCGCGCTGCGCGGTGTTTCGGTGAACGCGTTTGTGATTCCGACGCATGCGTTCCAGCGGGAAGACGTGGATGCGCGCTACAAGGAAACGATCGCGGGTTTTGATCTGCTTGACTAACGCGAATCGCATGAGGCTGCGAAGGAGACGGAGATGGGGAAACTCGACGATAAGGTGATTATCGTGACGGGCGGTGGTGGTGGCGTGGCCCACGGAATGACCGTCGCGCTCGCGAAGGCGGGGGCTGCGCTTTCGATTGTGGAGCTTCATGAGGATCGCGGAGCCGAAGTTGCGCGGACCGTCGCGAAAGAAGGCGGTCGGGTGATCTCGATTGCCTGCGATGTGAGTCAGCGCGACCAGGTCGACGCTGCGGTCGAACGTACCCTCGACGAGTTCGGTCGGGTGGACGTGCTGATCAATAACGCGACGGGTGTTTCGATCGAGACCTCGAATCTGCCCTTCATGGATCATACGGAGAAGCAGCTCGATCTGATTCTCGGCGTTGATGTGAAGGGAAGTTTCCACTTCATGCAGGCCTGCTTCCCGCATTTCAAGGCCCAAGGTGGAGGCAAGGTGATCAACTTCTCGTCCGGAGCGGGAACGGAGCGGCTGGCGGGTTTTGCGGCGTACGCTGCTGCGAAGGAGGGCGTTCGCGCGCTCACGGGCGTCGCTGCCCGCGAATGGGGCGAGTTCGGCGTGACTGTCAACGTCGTTTGTCCCGCTGCGATGACGCCCGGCATGAAGGGCTTCATCGATAACCATCCCGATCCGTCGTTCAAGAAGATGATGGTCGGGAACCGTCCTGTGAATCGGCTGGGCGATCCGGAGCAGGATATCGGTCAGGTCGTGGCCTTCTTGGCGAGCGGCGAGTCGGACTACCTCACGGGGCAGACTTTTTGGGTCGACGGCGGGAGCACGATTCACGCCTAGCGTCTGCAGCACGCTGGCGCGATGGGGCATTGACGGCTCGCTTCGTGCGACGGTTGGCGCCAAGTAATTGAGAGTGGATTAGAAAGAGGAGAAAGGACGCCGATGGCCGACGCAGAGGACTACTTTACGATCCAGAACATGCTGCACCTCTATTCGGAGGCGGTTGATAATGGTGAGTTCGATCGTGTAGGCGAGATGTTTCGGCATGCCGACGTCTACTTCCCGGGAGAGGACGGGCCTTCGGTGAAGGCGGGCTCGGGCGATTTCGGAAAACATCTGCATAAGTGGACGCGGGTTTTCCCGGAGACGGGCAACCCCCGAACGCGGCATCTTTGTACGAATCTGATTATTGAGTTCGACGACGCGACGCATGCGCGCACGCGTAGCTACTTCGTCGTGTTCCAGGGGACGGATGCGCTCCCGCTTCAGCCGATCATCACAGGGGGCTACCACGACCGCCTTGAGAAGGTCGAAGGCGCCTGGCGATTCGTGGAACGACGTGAGCTCGTCGGGCAGACGGGAGATTTATCCGCGCACCTTCTTCAGTCGTTCAGTGGTCCGACAGGGGACTGAGCGACTGCGCCTCGCGAGAATGCTCTCGGGCTAACTCCGGCGGTCTCCGCGCGCGAGCCGGTCGAGGCGCCCGAGACGATGACCGACGAGTGCGAGACCGGCTGCGAAGAGCAGGCCGCTGGTGGGTTCGGGGATCGGGTTCGATCCGCCGCCGCCCGGCGGGATGACGGGCGGGCCGGGGTCAATTGGACCGATCGGTCCGGGATCGACGGGGTCAATCGGGTCAACCGGGTCAATGGGCCCCGGGTCGACCGGCGGTGGATCCGTTGGGTCGGGATCGACGGGGCCGCCTGCGAGTTCGAGGATCGGCAGAGGCGAATCGTCGGCGACACCATCCTGGGTGATTCGGAAGCCGTCGAAGCGGACGATCTCCTCTTCTTCGCATTGCTGATTCATGCATTGAAAGCTGAACCCTCTGGAACCGTCCGCGGGGCCGAACACGATCGTGTCGCCTTGGCCGAAGACGACATCGAAGGTGGTCGGCGCCGAAACGTCGAAGGTGAGATCAACAATCCCGAAAGAGGTGGTTGTTCCGACTGCGGGGCTGAGAGAGATGCCCGTAATCGTAGAAACATCGTTGTACGGAAATCGCGACGGGCCGTCTCCAATCACTTCGCGAACGATCAGTGGGGCGCGGTCTTGTAGGACGGGGAGGCCGTTAAAGCCGCTCAACTCGTTGAAGACCGTACCCGAATTGACGCTCCCGCCTACGAAGGACGCAGTGTCGAGGTCGAAGCGGGTGCTGACGCCGAAGCCCACGATTCCGAGATCGACTCCTTCTCGTGTAAGTCCGTCGAAGCCACCGATATCGAGGCTTAGGGTGATGCGGCCGTCGGCAGGCAGCTCGCTGAATTCGATTTCATCGAGGCCTTGATAGTTCAGGTCGAAGAAGATGGCGGCTTGGGCAGCCATGGGAAGGCAGGCCAGGAGGAGGGCGGATTTCGCAGTCGTTCCTAAGATGCGTTTTGCGATCGAGGGGCCGCTCTGTCCGGTTTGCGGGATGCGTGTTGCGCGTGCGGGAGGGCGGGAGATCGTGGGTCGCATTGCATGTCCTCGTGAGTGTCTCCTGTTAGCCTAACATAGATTGATGCGCGCTCGGCGCCTTGGATGGCGTTGGCGGAGACACGCGTCGAGGCATGCGCGGGGGCGGCGGCTAAGTGTCCCTTGGCCGGCGAGTCGAACGGCTTCGGATTTCCCTTCGAGTTTCTGCATTTCCCGTTTAAGAAAGGAGTCTGCTTCGAAGCTGCTCGCGAGCTGCCGCTAGCGCGGAGGCGCCAGCTCAAAAATCCAGGTGTAACCCGAGTCGACGGTCTCGGTTGTCATCGGCGCGCCGCCGAAGTACTTGCGGCTGAGCTCGGTCAGGATGGGGAGCACTTCGGGGCCCGACTTAACACGGACGAGCTGGCGCTCCCAGATCTTGCCGCCGGGGCCGCCGACGCGGAAGAGGATGCGGCCGTCTTCGAGGGCTTCGTGGGGCCAATGCTTCCAGATCTTGCCCCACCAGGTCGTCATATAGCCGCTGGGGATGTAGATCTTGCCCTCATGCTGGGCGATCCACGTCGTGCGCGAGCGTTCGGGGTCGAGGAGCTGGAACTGGACCTCCTGGACGTCATTGATAAAGGACCAGTCGGGCTCGGGGCCTGTCTGGAGCTCGCCGGTTGAGAAGGCGCCGCCCGCGATGATCTCCATGGGTCCGTCGTGGAAGCGGGCTGTGACGAAAAGGGCCGTTACGCCGACGACGACGATGACGAGGAGACCGAGGAGGATGCGCTTCACGAGCTGCATGGGATGTTTCCTTCCGTTTCGACCGCGGGCCGATGGAGGTGGGAGGTTAGGAGGTGGAGGTGGGATCAATGAAGAGGCGGACTCAAGGAGCGCCCGGAGCTTACCGAATCAGCGCGGCTCGCTAGGCCACCCCTTCGCTCTTTCTGTCGCGTCGCCGCGCGATGGGCCGAATGCCGTTTTTCCGGACGGGAAGGTCGCGGACGCGCTCGCCTGTGGCTTGGAAGATCGCATTGGTGAGTGCGGGGGCGATTGGTGGCGTTCCGATTTCGCCTGCGCCGCCGAGGGGTGCGCCGGCGGTGGGCGCGAGAATCGTGACGATGTCGGGCGCGGTTGCGAGGCGGACCATTTCGTATTGCGGGAAATTGCTCTCGACGACGGCGCCTTGGTCGATCGTGATTTCGCCGTAGAGCGCGGCGGTGAGGCCGTAGATGACGCCGCTTTCGAGCTGGGCTTCGAGGGCGTCGGGATGGATGACCTCGCCCGTGTCGGCGGCGACAATGACGCGGTCGACTTCGACATCGCCGTTGGTGACG
>JBGCEJ010000037.1:0-114945 GCA_045106235.1 Myxococcota bacterium | reverse complement strand
ACACAAGCGTCCCGAACCTTGCCGTAACTAGGTCAGAGCTATTCCAAAAAGTTATGAACGATCCAGTACAGGCTGAGTTGCTTCGCTAAGTCTTGAAGGCCGCGCCAGTTGTCGGGTTTGATGAGATAGCTATTCGCGCCCGATCGATAGGCTTTCTGCACCGTTTCCAGTTCGCGATTCGACGTCACGACGACGATCGGTACCGCGTCGGTTTGGCTCCGACTGCGGAGCGTCCGAATAAGGCTATCTCCAGAGGCGCCAGGGAGGCCGAGGTCGAGGTCGAGGAGGAAAAGACAGGGGATGTGACGATTCGCCCCACCTTGTCCTGAATTAGATCCCAATTCAGAGTCTAAGAAAGAGATGCAATCTTCAGCGCTTTCAAAGACCTTGATGGTTTGTCCTGGATTGACCTCTCGCAGTGCTTCAGCGAGCAGCTGGCTATCTTTAGGGTTGTCCTCGACGATGGCAATCGGTCGACCGCCTCTCAAGTCTTTCACACTTTTCGTCCTTAGTGGCGGTAGCGTTACCGTGTTTCGTGGCGCTCGATCTTTTCGCGGAGGGGCGCTCGGGGTTTAGGCGAATTTCAGAAAAAGGGCAATACTCCGGCTTGTCTGGGGGGTCTACCCCAGGCTGCTGTCCGGCGGAAGGGCTTCACTCTCGGTACTTCAGAATGTGTCAGTGGCCATTAGGCCGAGAAGGCGCAGCTCCTCCTGTAGGCTGATTCGCCAGGTGAAGGGGCAAAAATGAAGGGGGGCGGGATGAAGAGTCATCCACTTTGCATCATGGTCGTAGACGATGAAAAAGTCGTACTGACTGCCATGCGGTACTTGCTTGAATCTGCAGGCATTCGTGCTGTGACGTTCGGGGATGCGCGCTCGGCGCTCAGCGCTTTCCAGGCGGATCCGACGCAGTTCGATGGAATTGTGACCGATCTTGCGATGCCCTCCATGTCGGGCGCCGAGTTGGCAGACCAGGTCTCGCGTCTTCGTCCTGGCTTTCCTGTGACGATTTTGTCCGGATTTCTCGATGACGACCGGTTGGGCGGAGTCAGTACGCGGGAAGCAGTTCGCACGCTCTCGAAGCCCGCGTCGCTGAGTGAGATCTTGGTGGCCTTCAAGAGCCTGGGCTTGCGGATCCCGCCGAAGGGCCTCGCCGCCTGATCGGAGTTTACGCAGGGCCGTGTGCTCAGCTTCTAGGGCTAGATGATACGCTGCTATCTGGTCGCTTCTGATCCGTCTGCGGGGCACTCGACCGGAGCGCAGAGCGATTCGCAGCAGTCGCATCTCCGCGACTTCTCATCGTTGCAGCCGACCACGTAAGAAGGGGCTGGCCTGCGACGATCCTGAGATCCATTTATATTCCAGCTCTGCAGGGGCTCAGAATTCTCGTTACGATGCGGCAACCCCGCGATGTCGCGGTGGATTTTGGGCCACGACGAGAAGGTGATAACGAATGCGATTTTCAGGCCGGATGAGATTTTTAGGTGCGCTTCTCTGCGTTTCGCTGAGTGTAGTCGGGGCGAGTTCTGCCCAGGCCTGGGGCAAGAAGTCAGCGGAGGAGAAGGAGGCCTTTTTCGGCGAGCTTCATCTGCATACGGCGCTTTCGACAGACGCGTACATGAACGGCACGCGAAAGCACCCCTTTACGGCCTACCGCTTCGCTCAGGGCGATCCTGTCGTCCTGCAAAGTGGCGAAACATGGGCGCTTCCTGTTCCCCTTGATTTCGTGGCCGTGACGGATCATGCCGAGTCATTCGGCGATCTGCCCTTATGTACGACGCCAGGCTCCCCGAGCTACAACACGGAGCGGTGTGAAGGAATGCGAGGCAATAACCCGATTGTAATGGGCGGGGTGATTGGTGGCTGGAAGGTTGCGAAGGCGGAGCGGAATGCTGAGGTCTGCGGCGAGGATGGCCAGCTTTGTATCGATGCGGCGCGCGAGACCTGGAAGACGATTCAAGAGGCGGCGAACCGAGCGAACCGCCCGGGCGAGTTTACGGCTCTCGTGGGGTACGAGTACTCGCCGGTCATTTTGGATGCGACCTCGACGTCCAAGGTTCATCGCAATGTGATCTATCGTGGCGCTGAGGTGCCCAACCGCGTTTTCAGCTCTTACGACGGGACGATCGAAGATCTGTATGCGTGGTTGGACGAGGCCTGTGTGGGGGATTGCCGTGCGCTGACGATTCCGCATAACACGAATGCTTCGTCGAGTCGAATTTTTTGGGAGGGTAAGAATTCAGACGGGACGCCGTGGTCGCAAGAGACCCTTGAGCGTCGGGCGCGACTTGAGCCTCTGGTCGAGATTTATCAGGGGAAGGGTTCCTCTGAGTGTCATCCTGGGCTTGGTTTGACCGACGAGGAATGTGGTTTCGAGCAATGGGTTCGGAATTGCGGTCCGGGCGAGCAGCTTGGCTGTTCGACGACGAATGACATGGTGCGGGACACGATTGTTCGCGGGCTTCGCGTTGAGGATGAACGGGGCGTGAATCCGTATAAGCTCGGGTTTATCGGGAGTACAGACAGTCATCTAGGGACTCCGGGCGCGACGATCGAGAGCGACTATCAGGGGCAGCTCGGTTACCCCGACGCAACGCCTTCGCGCCGGGTCGGTGCGGTCCCCTCCGCTTTTGCTGATGTTGTTGCGGGTGGCGGTGCTGACGACGGCGGTTGGGGATTCCTAGGCGCGAGTAAGTTCAGTCCGGGAGGGCTCGCTGGGGTTTGGGCGCCGGAGAATACGCGGGAGGCGATTTGGGATGCGTTAGCTCGGCGCGAGGCTTTCTCAACGAGCGGCACACGCATTCGCGTTCGCTTCTTTGGCGGCTTCGGGTTTCCAGAGAACCTTCATGAGAAACGTTCCGCCTTTAAGACCGCGGCAAAGAAGGGCGTTCCGATGGGCGGCGATCTTCAAGCGGCTCCGGGTGGGCGTGCGCCACAGTTCCTGGTCTGGGCCACGCAAGATCCTGCGAGTGCGCCGCTCCAGAAGATTCAGATTGTGAAGGGTTGGAATGTCGGGGGAGAAGAGCGCTCCGAGGTTTTTGATGTGGTTTGTTCTGATGGTGGGAAGCCCGATGAGGTGACCCATCGCTGTCCCGACAATGGCGCTCGCGTCGACGTTGAGTCCTGTTCGATCACCCTCGATAAGGGGGATGCGGACCTTGCGACGACGTGGACGGATCCGAGCTTTGATGCGAATCAGCGGGCGGTTTACTACGCGCGGGTACTTGAAAACCCTGTTTGTCGTTGGAGCACCCATGATGCACATCGCATCGGTGCGGCTCTTCCTAAGCATGTGCCTGCGACGATCAAGGAACGCGCCTGGACTTCGCCGATTTGGTACGCGCCGAAATAAGCGCGCATTGGTGTGAGATCGGCGCGGGGTAAGTCGCGGAATAGACTGGGCGAGCGGCGTTACCTAACGCAAATCGGGGAGTGTGTATCCTTCGGCTTCGAGGGCGGCGCGAATGTTCTTCTTGTCGATCTTGCCCGTCGAGGTAAGCGGGATTGCGTTTCGGAAGATGATTTCGTCAGGGAGCTGCCATTTGGCGAAGCGGCTTTCGCAATGAGTGAGGATCGCGTCAGGGGAGGGAGAGTGCCCCTCGCTTGCGATCACGATCGCAATCGGTCGTTCGTCCCATTTGGGGTGAGGCTGGGCCACGACGGCAGCCTGGGCCACTCCGGCGAATGCGCAGATGTGATTTTCGAGATCGATGGAGCTGATCCATTCGCCGCCGCTCTTGATTAAGTCCTTCGAGCGGTCGGTCAGGATGAGGTACTCCTCGGGATCGATCATGCCGACGTCGCCGGTCACCAGCCAGCCTTCGTGAAATTTGTCGGGCTGGGGATTGTTGAAATACTCGGAGCAGATCCAGGGCCCACGCACGCAGACTTCGCCGACGCTCTTTCCGTCGTGGGGCAGGATATTCCACTCTTCATCGAAGATTTCGAGCTCGAGTCCAGGAATTACGAGCCCGGCTTTGCATTGATTTGCGGCGAGTTCTTCATCGAGCATGCTCATGTGCTGACGCTTGGTCTGTCTACGGGAGGTCGTGGCGAGCGGGTTCGTCTCGGTCATGCCCCAGCCCTGGATCATTTCGCATTCAAGTGCGTCCCAGAACCACTGGATGAGCGCAGGTGGTGGCGCGGATCCGCCGCAGGTGACGCGTGTTAGGTTGGAGAAGTCCCAGCGTGCCGGATCCTCCTTGAGTGCATTCATGGCGCCCTGCCAAATCGTGGGGACACCGGCGGAGACCGTGACTTGCTCGTCGGCTATGAGGTCGAGGAGGGAATTCGGGTCCATGAATTTGTGAGGCATCACCTGCTTCGCGCCGAGCATGAGTGCGCTGAAGGGAAGGCCCCAGCCCATGGCGTGAAACATCGGCACGATTCCCTGAAGGCAATCCGTGCCTGAGAGGGACATCGAGTCGGTCATGCACTGGGCCATCGTATGCAGGTAGGTGGAGCGATGCGTATACATCACGCCCTTTGGATGTCCCGTCGTGCCGCTCGTGTAGCAGAGACCCATGGGCGCATTTTCATCGAGGTCTGGCCAAGAATACTGGGTAGGCTGATCCGCGATCCAGGCGTCGTAGTCGACCGCGCCGGGAAGGGCGCTTTTCCATTCGCCCATGTCGGGATCGGCGCAGACGATGACCTTGCGGACTGTGGGGATCTTGCCGAGGAGGGGCTCGAGGAGTGGCAGGACGTCTTGGTCCGCGATGATGATCTGGTCTTCTGCGTGGTTGATGATGTACTCGAGTTCGCCGGGTGAGAGCCGGATGTTCAAGGTGTGAAGGACGGCGCCCATTGACGGCACGCCCTGATACATCTCCAGGTGGTAGTGGTTGTTCCACGCAAAGCTCGCGACGCGGTCGCCCGGGGCAATCCCCTCGGCGGCGAGGGCATGGGCGAGCTGGGAGGCGCGATCTCGGGTCTCCGCGAGGGTCTGGCGATGCGTGCCGGTCGCGGTTTTCGTTACGACCTCTACGTTCGGCGCGACGCGCGCGCCTCGGTCGAGCAGGGTCTGCATAAGCAGGGGGGTCTTTTGCATCGTCATGAGGCGCTCCTTGGAATTCGGTCGAGGTGACAGGATATCATGGCGGGGGGGGGCGTTGGAGCGGTATGATTCGTCCGATCCATCGGATGAGGAGACGATCATGGCAGAGGCGCTCGAACTGGATGCGTGGGACGCACTTCCGCCTCGCCCGGAGACCCCGCAAGTTCTTGGAGAGACGCCCCGGCCGACGGGGCAGGTCGACGCTGATCCGGGAGCTTTTCCTCTCGAGAAGATTGACCCCGCGGATGTCGATCTTTTTGCTGCGAATCAGCATCTCCCTTATTTCGCGCGGCTGCGTCGCGAGGATCCTGTTCACTACACCGCGGAGAGTTATTTCGGAGCCTACTGGTCCGTCACGAAATTCGATGACATCGTGACGGTTGAGAAGGATGACGTGACGTATTCCTCTGCTCGGGCGATCAGCGTCAACGATCCGGTTCCGACCTCGCCGATGGACTCCAGCTTCATCACGATGGACGGGCCGAGGCAGCTCGCCCATCGTAAGACCGTCGCTCCGGCCGTTGGCCCTCGTAACCTAAAGCGGCTTGAGCCGATCATTCGCAAGCGGGCGGTCGAAATTCTCGATGATTTGCCGATCGGGGAAGAGTTTGACTGGGTGGACCGCGTTTCGATCGAGCTCACGACGTCGATGCTCGCGACGCTCTTTGATTTTCCGGTCGAGGACCAGCGCAAGCTCACCTACTGGTCGGATGTGACGACAACGCCGGCAAATTTGGGGACGCCTGGCTCTCTCACGACGGAAGAGCGGCACGATGTGCTGCGTGAATGCCTCGGTGTCTTTCAGGGGCTCTGGGACGAGCGGAAGGGGAAGGGGCGGGAGGGCGACTTTATTAGTTTGCTGGCCGATGGTGCGGCGACGCACGATATGTCCCCGCGGACCTATTTGGCGACGCTTGTACTCTTGATTGTCGGCGGGAACGATACGACGCGCAATTCGATTACCGGAGGCGTGCTCGCACTGAACGAAAATCCAGCTGAATACGACAAGCTGCGGGCGGACCCCGGTCTCATTCCCAATATGGTCAGCGAAATGATTCGCTGGCAGACGCCGCTTGCGCATATGCGGCGAACGGCGACGCGAGATGCGGAGCTCGGCGGCAAGCAGATCAGGGCCGGGGACAAGGTGGTGATGTGGTACGTGTCGGGGAACCGAGATGAAGACGCGATTGATCGGGCGGGGGAGTTTCTGATCGACCGTGCGGATGTACGAAAGCACCTCTCCTTCGGATGGGGGCGACATTTCTGCGTCGGGAGCAGGATCGCGGAGCTACAGGTTCGGGTGCTCTGGGAAGAGCTGATGCAGCGCTACGCGAATGTTGAGGTGGTCGGAGTGCCTTCTCGCGTGCGGTCGAGTTTCGTAAACGGCTACCAAACGCTGCCCGTTAGGCTGCACGCGCGATAGGAGATCTGGACGCGCCACGTCTTCGCTTCGTCAGCGCGCCTCTTCGCCTCCTTGCTTCCGCGCCCATTGCGCCCATTTCGCTCACCGCGCTGAGCGAAGCAGCTCATCTCGGTAGCGTGCAGCCGCTTCGACTTCAGGATGCTCGGCGGCCAGTCCTGCGAAGCGGTCGAAGGCGTCGTACCAGATGCCCTGGGCTGCGGCGGTATGTCCTTGCTGAAGCGGTGACGCTGCTCGCAGCTTTTTTGCTCGGGAATCGCTTTCGGTGAGGGCCCTAATCGCGCCGCCCGCGACGGGATTCTTCGACGGCCGATTTGGATCGACGACAAGGGAGACATACCAATCGTACTGTACGCCGGGTGTTAGGCGTACACCCTGGGCGTCGAGGTCGATCGAGTTGAGCCCTGCGACCTGCGGTCCAGCGAGGGTCTTCTCAAGGAGCGGTTCGTCAGCGTCTTCGGAATCGACAACGATTGTGACGGCGAGGGGCGTGGCCTCGGAAAGGGACCACCAGAGCCGAGGCGCACGGCTGCTCGTGAAGCCGACGTGATCACTGGGCGCCATGATCGAAATCTCTGGGCCGCTGCCGGCGCCTCGCATCGTCGAGAACATTTCAAAGCCGTCCGCGCCGGCGCCGTTCGGCGCGGCATAAGCAGGCATCGCCAAATCGCCGAGCGAAGCGAGCAGCATCTCGTTCGATGAGGCTTGGGGGGCGGCGGGTTCGGGGGGAGCAACCTCAGGCGGCGCCTCGGGCGTCGGCTTCGGTTCGGGCGTTTCCAGCGCGAGCTGCGTCGAAGGCGTTTCCGGGACGCCGCGCGGAGGAGCGGGGGAGGGCTCGGGTATAGGCTCGGGCATAGGTGTGGGAACTGGCGCAGGTGATTCCGCGAGCAGCTCCCGACCGTCGTCGGCGCCGTCGCCGGGCGAGAGTCCCGGGGTGGGCTCGGGAGTCGGCGCTGGGACGGGCGCCTGCGAGTTCGGCTGAGTTTCTTCGAGGGCAATCTGGGGCGGTGCGCTGTCGCCGCCCCCCGTGATTAGGCGCGCGGCTAGGAAGAGGACGAAGAGCACTGCCGCGAGAGCGGGGACGGGGCCGCCGACGCCACCCGGGAGTGTGAGGGCATTCTTGATTTTTTCCCAGAGGCCGGGCGCGCTCGCTTCCGCGGTGCCCACTTCTAAGCGCGGGGCGGACGCTTCCGCAGGCGGCTCGCCGACCGCGTCGCGAAGCGCGTCGACGTCAAAAGTCTGCATCGCGACCAGTTCCGAGCGGCAAGCGGCGCAGCGCTCGAGATGGGATTCCGTTTGCAGCTGCTGGGCTTCGCTTTCAAAGCGGCCATCGATGGCAAAAGAAAGCCATTCCACCGGCGGATGAAACTCAGCCTCGCCGGCATCGACTGCGAGTTCGTCGAGCAGCGCTTCTTCGAAGTCACCGAAGTCCTCAAGGAAGGCTGTGCAATCGACGCAGTTGACGGAATGCGTTCGGAACTCGTTAAATTCAGCGGCTTCGGGCTGCAAGAGGAATGCCTCGACCGAGATTGTGTCCGCACGTCGACAGCTCATCGAAATTCCTTTCTGGATTCGAGTCGGATTGCCAGTGGGCACGCTTTGTCGTTCTGAGGGATCAATCGTCGAGGGCCTGGGAATCGGATGGAAAAAACTGTGAAGAGGTTCACTTTCGCGAGTGGAGGTCCAAATGAATTAGGGCGGATCATCGGCGCTCGCCTCTAAGACCCGCCTCAGGCGCGCGACGCCAGATTTGAGGACGTCTTTGAGCGTCCCGAGGGGAATGCCGAGTTTTTTCGACGCCTCAGGATAAGTCAGCCCGCGCAGGTACACCTCGAGGACGACCTGGCGCTCACGCTCGTCGAGCCGGTCGAGCGCCTGTCGAACAGAGAGGCGCAGGTCGGCTTGTTTTGCGCTGTCCGCTTCTGAGGCCACAACCGCGGCGGCGACATCCTCTCCCTCGGACTCCTCTTGGAGCGGTTTCGTCGGACCTTTGCGCCCCGCGGCGCGGATCTGGTCCACAAACCGAAACCGGGTCGCCTGTCGGACGAAGGCATGAAACGCAGCATCGTTCGGAATCCGTCCCTCGCGCTGCGCGGCGATGGCAGAGAGCAGAACCTCTTGAACGATATCGTCCCATTCAGCCTGGAAATCGAAGGCGCGCCATTTGGAGAGGTAGCCCGTGACGAGTCGGGCCAGTTGACCATAGGCGATCCGGTCGCCTGCCAGCGCGCGCTCGATCTTGCCCGACCAATCCGTGAGGGCGGGGCGCTTCGGCTGCTTTTCATTCGGTTCCTGCACGACCTTAGACTAACGCAAGAGAGGGCGTTGTCCGGCGCTTCTCCGGGTCGGAACGAAACATCGTGCGGGCCACTTCAGCGTTTGGTCCCCGCTAGAGCCAGCTGCCAATCAAAATGAAGGGCGCCCAGGCGCTTGGATGTGCGTAGGCCTTCTCCGCGATCAAGGAGCGCTGAGCCTTTCTGAGAGCCTCTGCGCGGGTGGTTCCGGGCTCGCTGAGCGCGCCGTAGTAGCGCGCCATCAGCGCCGAGGAAGCTTCGTCATTGACGGACCAGAGCGAGGCGAGCACGCTGCGGGCGCCCATTTGCAGCGCTGCCCCGGCGAGGCCGAGCGCCGCGCGGTCGTCTCCCACCGCCGTTTCGCAAGCCGACAGGACGAGAAGCTCAAGCGGCCGCTCGGTTCGGAAGCGCGCCCGGCCGATCGCAGCCGCAAGCGCTTCGAGGGAGAGCTTATCGTCCCAGGTCAGAATGAAGCTCTGATTCGCTTCCCCTCGGAATTCGGCATGGGAAGCGATGTGTAGGATATCGAAGGGCATTTCGCGCAATGAGTTTGTGAGTGGTTCGACCTGCAGCGCTTCATCCATCAACACTTCCGAGGAAAAAAGCTGGCTGGCCGCCTTGACCTCCTCGGCGACGAATTCCAGCGCCGGATAGCCCTGGACCGATTTCGTGAGCGCGCCTGCCAGCAGAGAGGTCCCTTCTTTGGGTAGTCGCCGAGGGGAGGTCAGCTCAAGGCTGGGCGCGACCGCGACCGCATAGTCTTCGATGAGGAAACGCTTTGTCTCGCGGTCATAGAGCGCGCCTAACGGCACCTGCCGCAAAAAGCGGTCCGGAATGAACACAAGCGTTTCCACGGGCGCTTCTGCGAGCCGTGGCGCGATGGGCAGGATCAGCGCCTCATAGAGCGCAGCTGCGGGACGGCGGTAGCGCCGGGTCATCCGGTTTTCGAGATGCATGCGGAACGTCTCGGTGAGCTCTGCGTACTCCTCCCCTTCGATCGGCGCTCTGTGTTGGGTCAAGCGTCCGTCTCTGCTGACGATCAGGACGAGCCGGTTCGGGAGGACCACGGGATAGACCACGACGGTGCCCGGCACAGC
Organism: Myxococcota bacterium; assembly: GCA_045106235.1. Lineage (GTDB taxonomy): Bacteria > Myxococcota_A > UBA9160 > UBA9160 > UBA4427 > UBA4427. The sequence continues at coordinate 105,079 of JBGCEJ010000037.1, read as the reverse complement.
GTCGGGACTTTCGGCTTCAAGCTGAGTGAGGCAGGCATCCTGGAAATGGTCTCGCAGCTCCGCCTGCCGGCTCGCCTCCAGCGTCTCCCGGGCTTCCCGAAGAAGTGCCTGGTTTGCTTCGTCCGCTCCGCTCTCGCTCTCGGCGCGGCGCAGCAGAAGGTCCGCGAGCCCGAGATAAACCGGGGCCACTTCCTCGCGAAAAGAGAAAGCATCCTGCTGCGTTCCCGCGACCAGGTCCGCCTTCATGTCTTCCAGGATCTGCACCGCGGCGCGGTAGGCCCGGAGCGCCGCTGGCCGGTCCCCCGCTCGTTCATGAATCCGCGCGATCAGCCATTGTGCCCGGTAGAGTGGACGCCGCAGGCCGTTGGCCGCGGCTCTCTCGGCAGCGCCCCGCGCACGCAAAAGGGCCGTCGCATCGTCCTGGGTCCGCTCCGCGAGCAGCGCTCCCTCCATAAGGGCATGGGCCGCCAGGGCGGGATCACCGAGTCGCTCAGCCGCTCTGGCCGCCCGATCAAGTCCAGCGGCGAAGGCAGCGTCGCGTCCCGTTAAAGGCGCGGCTTCAAGTCCGTCGCGTGCGATCTCGCGACTGTGATGAAGATGCACGATGAGTGCCGGGGAAGAAGGGCTCGCAGGCTGGTCCAGAATCTCGGCAAGCAGTTCCGCGATCGCGTCCTCGATCTCGCTCTCCGGATCCACCCGAACGGCTTGGTCTCCGTCCTCGGTTTCTGCGTCGCCCGTGGTTGCGTGCTTACGCGCCCGCGCCCGGAGTTCTTCGGCTTGAGGCCGGAGGCCCGACGCTGGGGTGGCTTGGATCGCAGTGGGCGGAGAGACGCCGCTCTCCGTGACGCTCTGAGCATGGGCGGGACTCGGGAGGCTGGCAAGGTAGGCCATGCATGCGATGCCGAGAATGCCGACTAAGACCGACGCCGCTCTGCGGTTTGCCGCCCACTTTCGCAAGTGCAAGTGGCCCGCGTGAGTTCGAGCGTCGAAGGCGAGACAAGTCTTACCAAGCATCGACAACCACCTTGAAATGCAGTCCTTCGCCAATCGGTCCGTCGCCGATCCGGTCGACGCCGAGAAGGCGCCCGCCCCAGTAAAGCGACGCCTCCACTCGTTCATGAGGATGTGCGAGAAGGCCGAGGCCAGCACTCGCGATGGTGTTATCGCCCGCATCAAAGACTTCGTTCCAGGCGTGTCCGATATCGAAGAAGGGAGCGAGTTCGAGAATGTTAGGCCCGTTACTGCGGCGCCAGAGGGGGGTGCGCCATTCGAGGGAGCCGGACAAGCCGCTGTCCCGAATGAGTTGGTTCGGGCGGTAGCCGCGGACCGTTCTTGCCCCGCCCACCGAAATGCGTTCGAAAGCAAGCAGTGGGTCATCGGAGCGCTGGAAATCAAAGCGGGTGATCAGCTGGCCCCCGAAAGGGACGCGCCGCGCCGCCTGCGCCTGGATTAGCCAGGAGAGGAAGCGGCCGTCCGGGACGTTCCCCGGTCGGGTGGTGGCGCCGAGCCAGCCGGTCCCCCAGGAGAGCTGGGTGCGGACGGTGGCGGCGCTCTCGAGGCCACGGAATCGCCACTCGCCGAAGGCGCGCAAGACCGTGACTTGCGGGGAGCAGTCTGTGACCCCGGGTTGAAAGCAGAAGAGGCTGCCGTCGAGGGTCGACTGGCCCCGGCGCCAATCGCCGAGCAGGCCCACATCGATCTGCGTTCGTCGGGATCGGTAGACGCTCTGCTCGATCCCGAGCGATACGAGGAGCGATTCGCTTTCGATATTCAGCGCATCAAAGGGATTCTCCACCACCTCGGAATGGCTGAACCGAATGCGTGAAGTGAGGCGCGTGCCGAAGGCGCCCACGGGCAATGCGTACCGCGCTTCAATATCGGTGAGGCCTTCCGTAAACCAGCCGGCGAGCGCGAACTGGTCTCGGCGCCCAAGCCAGTTTCCGGAGCTGGCTTTGAAGCCGCCGGTCGCGACGCCGACGGAAGGGGAGCGGTCGTTTGCAGTGAAAAGCTTCAAATCATCGGGCCGCGCTTCTTCGAGTTCGAGCACGAGCCGGCTCTCGCCGCGGACGGAAGTGGGCTCTAGTCGCGCGAGAATGCGCTCGATCAGAGGATTCTGTTGCAGCGTTTGAAGCACCGTTTCAAGGGCTCGCACGTTGAGCGGTGTCCCCACGGCGGCTTCGATCTCGCGGGCCAAGAAACGCGGATCCATCCGCTTCTCGCCCTTGACCTGGACTACAGCGAGGCGCCCTTCGACGACTTGGAAGAGTACCCGACCCCGACCGATCACCTGATCCGGGAGCAGCACTCCTGAAGTTTCAAAGCCCGCCTCGAGATAGAGCTGGGTGATTTGGTCGCGCGCCTCGAGGAGGTCTTCCGTCACGAGCGCGCGATCTCGGTAGGGCCGGAGCGCTTCGTTCAGTTCCGCATCCGTGAATGCGGTGTTGCCCTGGAACTCGAACGCCTCGACGCGGAGCGAAGGTGGCGCGGGGGCGAGAGCATCTTCAGGGTCAGCGTTAGGCGGTTGGGGTTCGAGGATCTGTTCCGGGGCCGGCTCGAGGAAGCCGGGTTCGTTCGGGCGGGCATTCGACGGGCGCTCGTCTTGTTGCGCGAGGGCAGGGGCGGCGCTGAGAGCGCTGATGACGCTGATGATCAGGAGTGTACTGAGCGCGGCGACCCGCAGCAGCGTAAGCGCTGGTTTGCGGGGGCGGCGTTGGGCGCGGACGGGGGCGTAGGGGCAGCAGGGGCTCAGCGCGCGCACGCTTGAGCTCCTTCCTGCGACGAGGCCGTGTTGCGACGTGAGCGGAGCAGGTCGTCCCCGTCGAAACGACGCTCTTCGGCATTGGCCTGGACGACGAGGCTTCCCTCGATTTCGGAGCGCATATCGCAGGCCCGGGCGAGGCGGTCCGAAGGGTCGGTGGGGTTGGCGGCGGGGCGGCCGAGCTCGCCGGAGAGATCCTCGGCCGGATTGGCGAGGAGAATCTGGCCGTCGATGCCGAGAGCGGAGGAGGCATCGATCAAGGACTCCGCGGAGGTGAGAATCTGGCCGGCGTTGAGCTGGATACTGCCACCGTTTCCGCCGACCGCGCGGGCGATGAGGTCGGCGTTGCCGACGACGATTTTCGGCGCGTTGAGCGTGAGGTCGCCGCCATTATTCACGCCGGAGGCGGCCTCGGTGGTGATGGCGCTATTGCTGCCGACCTCGATGCGGTCGCCCGCGCTGATTTCGATTTGTCCTCCGGCGCCTCCCGCGAGCGCCTCGGTTTCGACGGCACTTCCTGAGAGTTGAACTGCGTTTGCCGCATTGACGGTAATGCGCCCCGCGTCGGCCCCGGCCGTCGCTTCGGCCAGGAGTGCAGCGCCCCCGCTCAGGCGTACGTTTTCGCTTTCGATGGAAAGGTCACCGGCGGCGCCGCTGCCCCGAGAGCTGCTCGTGATGCTTGCACCGTCGCGGAGGGCGAGGTCGCCGCTGAGTTGGATCTCGATGCCACTTGCCGCGCCGCTTCCATCGGTTCGGGCAGTCAGGGAGGAGGGCTGGACTCCGCTTGGGCCTTTGCCTTCGAGGATGAGGTCGCCGCCTGTGATTGTTAGGCGTCCGCTGGGCTGGGAGCCCGAGGCGCGGAGGTCGAGCCCGCTGCCGTCCGTGATTTCAATTCGGGGTGCATCGAGGTTGATGTCTCCGGCGCCGGCGAGGGTCGCTTGAGTGGACAGGGTGGAGCCGAAGCTGCCGAAGCCGGTGATTTCGATCGCGTCCCTTGCCGTGATTGTGATGTCGCCCGCGTTGGCGACGGTCTCGGAGCTCGATGACACGAAAGCGCCGTCTTCGACCCGGACCGTCTCCGCATCGATCTGAATATCACCCCCCGCGCCGCGGCCTGGATCGAGGGCGCGGCTAAAGAGGCCGGAGGGTGTTCCTGAATCATCCTCGCCGCGCACCAAGACTTCGTCCGCGACGTTGAGCGAAAGATCACCCGCATCTCCGCCTGCCGTCGTTGTTGTGATCTGCCCCCCGCCCGAAACTTCGACATCATCCACATCGATCATCACCGAGCCGCCTCGGCCCGTCGCGCCCGCGGCGGAGGTGGTGACGATGAGGCCCGCGGTCGTGGCGCCGGGCGTGCGTGTCACGTCGAGGGTGCCACCCCCGATCTCAAGGGCGCTGCCGGCGCCGGTTCCTGTGGTCGAGGTTTCGATTTGGCCGCCGTCGCGGATCGTGAGTTCGCCCGCGTCGATGCGCACGAGGTTGGCGTTCGCGGCTGATGCGTTTGCGCTGACCAGGGCGCCGCCGTCTTCGATGAGAATCTGATCTGCAGCGATCGTGACAGCGCCGCCGGGCGCTTCTGTGTTGCTCGTACTTTCGATGCGGCCGGAGGAGCGGAGTGTGAGCGTCTCGGTCGTGATGTCGAGGTCGCCGCCTTGGCCAGTCGCCCCGGGGCGAGACTCCGCGCGGGTTACGAGCCGCCCACCGTTTTCGATTGTGATATTCGTGGCTTCAACAGCGAGGGGACCGCCGTCGCCGCTTCCCGTTGTCTGGAGGAAGATGCCGGAACCCGTACCGTCGATTTCGATGTTCTCCGCGGCGATTCGTCCTCCGGTTCCGTCGGAGTCGCCGAAGTAGATGGTCGAGATGAACGCGGAATCGCCGATTTCGAGCGTGTCGGAGAGCTCGATATCAAGAGCAAGGTCGCCGGTGCTCGGATTCCCGCCGAAGCCGATATCCGCGTTGATCACTTCGAGGCGGCCGCCGCGAATCACCAAGCTACCCTGATCATCGTTGGGTTCTATGATGTCTAACCCGCCGAGGCTGGCGCCTGGCCCAACGGAAACGAGGCCTAACGCCTCGGGTTCTGCAGTCGTCGTCTCAAAATCGTTCGCGTCCACATCCGCGGCTGCCGATCCGGCGGCGACGAGCGCCATGCGACCGCCGGGCGTCTGGAGCGATAGGAAGCCCGTCGGTCCCGCCGCGCGGATATCGCCCCCGATGGCCGCGAGGGTTTCGCCTTCGGGCACGCCGAGGGCGAGGAAGCCGAAGCCGCCGTTCTCGATAAAGGAAATTTCGCCCGCTTGGTCGCCTCCGCGAAAGCCAAAAGATTCGGGGGAAGCGACGGAGAGAACGGGCGGGGCGGGGCCCAGCACGTCGAGGACATCGGCGTTGTCGAAGCTGAGCGTATCGGCGGAGGAAAGGAAGAGGCTGCCTGCAACATCGATCGCGGAGCCTGCGCCGAAGAGAATCCCGGCCGGGTTCAATAGGAAGAAATCTGAGCCGTCGCCCAGGGCGTTCATGACGGAAGAGCGTAATGTGCCGTTGATGGTCGAGGCGTCACCGCCGGTCACGCGAACGAGGACGCGCTCGAAGGGCTGTGCTGAGGTGAAGCTGGCGGTGTCGCCGGCTCCGATCGAAAAATCCGCGAAGCTATGGAAGAGGTTGTCGCCGCGTGCTGCACCGAAGGATTCGTCGATGGTGTAAATGGGGCCGGGTTGGGTGAGGACGAGATCGTCGGTCCGGCCGCCGGGGAGCGTCCCGTCGAGGCGGAGCTGGGTTTGCGCCGCTGCATCCGGCGGATCGGCGAGTCCGCCCGCCAGAGCCATGGAGAAGAGGCAGAATAGACCGATTGCGCAGATCCGGGTGCTCCGGCCCAACCGCGTCGGTCCTCTACGCCCTGTTGGGGCCCGATCGCCGACTCGATTTTGATAAAGCCGTTTTCTGTTCATGTTAGGCAATCAGGGCCTTAGCTTCGAGGTTAGGAACCGGGGATGGGGGAAAGCGCAGCATCGCATCGCGGCGCCGAAGGCGTGCCCGTGGCCAAGGCCTTCTCGAGCAGAACCAGATCCCGAATATCGCACTCCGGCGAGCCCGCGACACTACATCGCGCCTGAATATCCGCCTGGGCAGCGGGAGTCATGACGTCACCGAGTAGGAATTTCCGGATCTCAAGGAGGTCCTCCTGAGGATCCGCAAGTGGGACCGGGTCGACAATTCCGTTCCGGCTACCGTCGCCGCATTGGCATTTGTCGCCCCTCGCATCGGGCTCAAAGGAGAGGAAGCCGCCGTTATCTGCTTGATCGACGTTCTGGCTGAAGGGGCAGTTATCCGCGAGATCCTGGATCCCGTCGCCGTCCTCATCTTCCGCGGGGTTGAACTGGCCGACGAGCTGGACCTCGTCGAGATCCGTGATCACGCCGAGGATGGAGCGAACGTAGGGTGTGATCGGCCCCGTCCCCAGGCGGTTGTCGATCAAGTCGACGCCCTCGAGGATCAAGGCGGGCTCGAGGTCTGGCGTGCCGGAGAGCTCGACGGTGCCAAGGGTAATCGGCTGACCCGCGATGTTCATATAGGGCGGTCCCCCTGCGAAGGGAATCCCGCCTTCGAGGACGGCGTAGAGCGTATGCTCTCGGAGTCCTACGGGCATCTGCGCTGCCGCAGCAGGGCCTAACGTCCAGCTATTGCCCGCATTGATGGTCGGCCCAAGGCCGAGGCCCGCGGCACAGGTCCGCACGGCACCCGGTTCGGCGGTGGCCCCTTCGCAACCGACGAAGCGCATATCGGACGTTCCCGTGCCGAAGGGCGCGACGAGTCCGAAGCTCACGCGATGAAAGCGATCGCTCGGGTTCGTGAGGAGGATGTCCCAGCGAGTCACGCCGGCATCAAAGACCGCGGGTCCCAACCGAATGGTGACTTGCGGGATCGGGTCGCCCGTCACGAGTTCGATCTCGGTGAGCGGGACATCGCCGGCCCCGGTCGTAGCGAGTGGGCGTCCGAAGCCAGGCGTATCCACACCTTCTTCGCCAAGCGCCGCCGCGGCGATATTCGTTCCGCTAATGGGGAGCGTTGTCAGTTCGCCGAGCTTGGAAGGCGGATCGAGGGGATCACAAAGCTGTCCGCCCAAGCCGTTCCCGATGGCCTGTACGTAAAAGGAATCGCTGCGCACGCCGGCGGGCGCGCCGAGTCCCGTGCCGACCACGCTCGAAAGACCGCCGTCGAAAGTGGCGCATTGTCCACCGGGCGGTGCCACCGGGCAGGTGAGCGCGAGAGCCGGGCTGGCGCCTCCTTCCGGCGGTACGACCGCAATATTCACTTCGGTCACGGCAAAGGCGCCGCACTCAAGCAGAAGGTCCCAAGCGGGCGCGGCGGGCGAGCCCGTCGGCTGGAGCGTGAAAACGACCGGTTCACAAGCATCGCCTTCCCCATCCCCGTCCGCATCAAGCTGAAGCGGATCCGCAACCTCCGGGCAGACATCGCAGAGGTCCCCGACGCCGTCGCCATCGGAGTCTTCCTGCAAGGGATTGAAGGAAAGCACGGGGTCGATCAGAGGGCCGCCAGGGCAATTGTCGAGGTTATCGTCGAGGAAGTCGGAATCGCTATCGATCATCTGGAAGATGAAGACGGCGCCTGAGGAGCCCGGCCCTCCGCTTGCCCGTTGAGCAGACCGAGCACCAACCACGAGGTCGTGTACACCGTCGCCATCCAGATCGCCGGGGGCGAGGACAGCAGAGCCGAAGCCCGCGTTGGAAATCGCGACATCTAGATCTTCCCCCACGCCCGCGCCTTCGAAGATGCGGTAGTGGTCGCGCACGGTGCCATCGGGAAGTAGGTGCATCAGAAAGACGGCATCGTCACTGATGTCCGTACCGACCGCGACGATGCCCCCTTCACCCTCGGGCACATCCCCCATCCAGGCGATATCCGTTGCATTGATGGTCGAGCCGAGTGGGGTGGGGAGGCCTCCGATTCCTTCCGCAATCGTCGAGACCAAAACGGGCTGCACGCCTCCCGCGCCGTTCGGTTCGAGCAGAACCGTGTGAAGACAGCCGTCGGTCGAAGCTTGGCATCCAAATGCGCTGATCATGAGGTCCGTTGTGCCATTGCCGTCGAGGTCGCCTAATGCGCCGACCGCTTCGCCGAAGCTTGTTCCCGGCGGGAGCCCGAGGTCGACTTGGCGGATCTTTTGTTCGCTCGTTACGGTATTCGTTGCGTCGAGAGAGAGGATCCAGATTGCGCCTTCGTTGGCGATGCCGCCATCGTCTCCGGGGGCGCCCACGGCAAATTCTTGGGTGAGCGGATCGCCGTTCACATCTCCGAGCCAAGCCACCGAATCGCCAAAGCGGTCGCCGACTTCGTCGATGGGACCGGCGAATCCGCCGAGACCCTCGCCGAATTGAATCCGGGTGGGTTTTCGGGTGCCGTCTTCTTTAAGGAAGATCATCGAAACCTGATTCGGCGCGCCGTTGCCTGTGGCCCGGGTGCCGACGAGTAGGTCCATTCGACCATCGCCGTCGCGATCGGGGATCGCGGTGATCGAGCGCGCAAAAAGGTCGAAGCCTTCGCCCGGAATTCGTCCCGGTGCAATCACTGGGGCGCCGTTATCTCCAAGGAAAACCGTGAAGAGGCGGAAATCAGGGTTGAACCCGACGGTCCAGCAGCAGCCGAATACGAGATCGATCGTACCGTCGAGATCGATGTCTCCGGGAGCAGCGAGACTTGAGCCGAGATCTGTTGTGGCTGGGCTGCCTGCAGAAAAGAAGGACTCGCCTTCTGAAATGCGGACCTGGCTTTTGATCGAGTCGATGGCGACGGCCGTGTTAGGAATCGCGAGTTGATGCACGAGAAAGGCTGCGATGATCAGGGCTGCTGCCGAGAAACGATGAGCGAGCGGTGGGCGAGCGCTTTGCTTGGCAGCCCCGCGGAGCTGGCTGCGACGTCGCGCATGGGTGAGGGCGACGAGCGCGGCGAGTCCGCTCCAAAGCGCGAGTGGTACGCTCGGCTCGGGGACGGCGATTTCGCGCAGGCCGATGGTTTGGAGCTGGAGCGACGCACCGACAGCGGCGCTGCCTTGGGCGACGCGGATCGCGCCGCCTGTGCCGTCGTTGGTGACCTGGAGCGTGCCGAGCCGGACGGCGCCGTTCTGCGGCGCCGCGGGGCCGACCCAGTTGAGCCTCAGCTCGTTCGGCATGTCGATCAAGTTGCTGACTTCCGTGCCAGGTTGGTCCGGGAGGAATGAGATCAGGCTATAGGCGGGATCGAGCTCGAGGCGGACATCCCAGGCACACATCTCTGTGCCGCCCCCGACCGTCTCGTCGCAGGCGGTGAGCGGCGAGGCGACGCCGCCGGATTCGATGTAGAGGTTGAGTGTGACAGTAGGCGTGTCGGGGAGGACGACGGGGCTACAAGGATCCTGCGCTTCGTCCTCGGCGTTATGGTAGACGACGGGCCGCAAAATGAGGCTTGGACATTGCGTGACCAGGACCTGCCAGACGTTGGCCTCAGTCGAGCTGTTGCCCCAGGCGCCGACGGCGAAATCGTTGATGCCGTTGCTGTCGAGATCGCCCAGGGGCGCGAGCATGGCGCCGAATTGGTCGATGCTGCTGAGGTCCACGGGCCAGCCTTCCTGGTTGCCGATCCGTCGGGAGGCGTTGATGGCGCCTTCTTCGAGGTCAAGGATCCACATCGTGCCGTCATCGAAACCGCCCGTGCCGAATCCTTGGGCGCCGACGAGCAGTCGGTCCGTATCCGCGGAAGACGCTGCGGGCATGAAAGTGAGGGCGTCGCCGAACTTGGAGTCGCTATTGAGATCGCCGTCGAAGCCGGGGGTGCCGGTGGTGATTTCGGTCTCGGATTCGACGGAACAATTCGGGGTTGTTGCGAAGCATCCCGGGGCCATGTTGAGAATCCAGACGGATCCGCCCTGGAAGGCGGCGGCCGCGCCGACGGCCAGGTCCGGGCGACCGTCCGCGTTCTGGTCGCCCACAGCCGCGACCCCTGAGCCGAAACGTCCACGACTAACCGGGGCGGGGCTGAAGCCGCCGACGCTGGCGCTGATTTTCTCGTGCTCTCGCACTGTGCCGTTGGCGTTCATGTAAAGGATATAGATCGCGCCGGGATCATTGAGGCCCGCGTCGTCGTCGAAGGGGGCGCCCACGGCGAGATCGCCGATGCCGTCGCCGTCCCAGTCGCCCAGGGAGGCGATCGCTGCACCGAATTGATCGCCTTGGCCGAGGATTCCGGAGGGAAAGCCGCCTTCGTTGTCGCCGATGCGCTGCGCTGCGAGAGGGATGCCTGTGCTGGGGGTGAGGTCGATGATCCAGAGGCCGCCGACGAGCTGGGTGGAGCCTGACCGCAGGCCGGGGACGCCGACTGCGATCTCGGGGTTTCCGTCGTTATCGAAATCGCCGAGCGAAGCGATGCTGCTGCCGAAGCGACTCGCATTGCCGAAGGAGAAGACGTTATTCGGATCGCCGCTGACGGTGTCTGAAATTTCGCGCGTGGAGGTGATGTTGCCCGACGCATCGAGAAAAAGAAGATTGAGGAGTCCCTGTTCGAAACCGCCGGGCGTGTTGACGAGGGGAGAGCCGATTGCAAGCGCGTCGAGGCCGGGGCCGCCGAGATCTTCGATGAGGGCGATGGCTCCGCCCACTTGACCTCCGACCGGGGCCGCCGGGAGGATGAATTCGGTTTGAGACTCGACGATATCGCCATCGACCGCGAGGGCGGGGCCCGATGCGAACGTCATCAATGCAAGGCTGGCAAGGCGACAGGCGGCCAGGGTCGAGGTGCGGGAGAGGGAGCGGGGCGCTGAATGCATGGCGTTCTCGGGGAGGGCAAAGTTTAAGTTAGGTCGTCGCATAGCTTAACTGAATTCGCAGGATCGGTGGGGCGTGAAACGAGCCTGGCTTACGGGGTTGCGCGTGGCTTGCCGCCGCTCCGAGCTGAGGCGCTTTGTCTCTTGGAGAGGTGGGCGGAGGGCTGCTCATCTCGTGCCGGGCTTGGGCGTGGGCTTGGGCGTCGGCGCGAGATCGAATTCCCGAAACGACCCCATCCGAGACGATCTCTCCGTCTCGGATGGGGGCTTGAGGAGATCTTTCGAGGTTAGTTCTTGCCGGCGGCGATGCCGGACCGCTTTCGGGCTCGTCCCCGACCGCCCCGACTTGCGAGGCCCAAGACGCCGAGCGTGAGACCGAAGGCGAAGGCGGGTTCGGGAACGACCGTGATCTCGGCAGCGCCAAGGATCATGCTGACCTGACTGCCCGTGAGATCCGAGAAGGGCGAGACGGGTTCGAGGAACACGTCGGTAAAGCCCTCGGCCACCGGCACGAAGACCAGGTCTGCGACCGCCCCCGAGGGCAGGCCATTGACGTTGCCCATCGCCACGAAGGTATGGTCGCCGCGACATCCCCGGGCACCCGTCATCGCGGTCTTCCCGGGGCAGCGCAGCAAGGGATCGTCCCCGTAGCCGGCATCCCATTCGATCCCGGCGAGATGAACGACGCTTGAGTCGTAGTCGACTCGGAACTCCCCGCCGAGGATCCCTGCCGCGAAATCAGCGGAGACTTCGATCCGAACCGGCGCTGAGGCGTCCGAAGTTTGTTCGAGCGGTGCCAGCTCGAGCCGCCCCTGGGCGGCGGCCGCGCCCGGGAGGACGATGGCCAGGAGGCAAAGAGCCGCGAGGGCCGTAGAGCAGATGAAGCGTTTCATGGTGTTTTCTCCTCTTTGATTTGCTGAGGTCGAAGGATGAGATTGCGTGTTAGTTGAATTCGTTGATTGTGACACGGTGAGTATCCTCTCCCTGGATGCCTTCTGAATCCGTTGCGCGCACCCGGATGAACGCGTAGCTGGTGTTCGCGCCGGGGTAGCCGCTGATCTCAAGGAAGTACTGCGTCGTTGAAGCGATGCAGATTGGCCCGCTGCCGATGACGAAGCGCCACTGAGTGCAGGTGTTTTGAACGCGCACATCTCCCGTGACGTTGGTTAAAGACGATGGCTCGGTTTGTGAAGTCGTGGACCGATAGAAGATCTCGGTCTGGCTGAAGGGAATCGGATTTCCTTCGAAGTCTTCGGCAGTCCAGGTGAGTTCCACTTCAACGGGCCCGTTCGGGTAGTTGATGACGCTGTAGTTCGTTGGGGTGATGATCTGTACGTCCGGGAGAGCGTGTGGGGCTTCCTCTTCGATGATGATGAACTGGCAGGCGGACTCCGTTGCGCCGCCTTCGTCCGTCCCGTGAACGCAGAGGGTCTGGCCGCCGATTTCGAGGGAGCTTGCGGGGATTTCGATGTTATTCCCCGTCGCGATATGCTCGCCATAGACCGTCCATGTCAGCTGACTTTCGTCGATCGGGCCAAAATTCGGCGTCCCGTTGGGATCCGATGTCGAGGCGAGTAGGGTCAGAGTTTGGCTCGCATCATAGATGCGCCCGGACCTCGGGCTGAGCATCTCGATCGTTGGCGGCGGATTCGTGATTTCGATGCGGACGCGGTCGCGTGCGATGAAACCGTGGGAATCCACAACGCCTGCGGTCAGGACATAGCTGCCGACGGGGAAACCGATGGGGGCGAGGTCGATGACTTCGCCGGGCTCCGATGTCGCGATTCGCCAGGCTCGGTCGCTGCTGTACCACTCGATCGTGAGGTCTTCGCCGTCCTCAGCATCATCCGCGTGTGCGGCGACGTTGATTCGGTCCAGAACGGCGTCGAAGGTTTGGCCTTCGAGGGTGTCCGGGATTTCGACGAAGGGATGACTTCGGTTTCCCCGCGCACATCGGACGGCGTCGAGGGCGTTCACCCGACGTCGAACCGTGGCGGAGAGGCTTGTCGTATGCGCGGTGCTGAGAATGCAGTCCGCGATTCGGTTCCCGTTCAGGCCCGGTTGCGCGGCATGCACGAGGGTCGCGACGCCGGAGACGAAGGGGGCGGAGAAGCTTGTGCCGGTAATGATCTGGAGATCGTCGTCCGGAGAGGGATTCTCCGAATCTGCGTTCTGAGCGTTCACGGACCAGAGTTCGCCCGGGGCGTAAATGTCGACGGAGTTCGCGTCGTTCTTCGAACCCCAGTTGGAGAAGTCTGCTTTTTGACTGCGCTCGTATTCCGTGGCGCCGACGCAGATCACGCCGTCGAGTTCACAGGGAACGGCCGTCGATCCTTCGAAGGGAATGCAGGCCGAGCCGATGCAGAACGTGTCTTCCTTATCGACATCGACGCCTTCATTACCCGCGGAGGCAACGAGCATGATGCCCGAACTCGTGATGACCTGGACGATCCTTTCCAAGGGGTGGCAGAAGAGGGCGCACCATCCGGCATCGATCGGGAAGCTTGCGCTGATATTGATGACATCAGGCCGGCTCGCCAACGCCGAAGGGAGTCTGTCGAAGATAAAACCCACCATGATGCCGACATCCATGGACGGGGAGGCCAGCAGAGTCAGGTCGGTGACCGGTCCGCCCGGACCCGCCGTGCCGAACTCGTTGTCGGGAAGGCCGAAGCCGGAAAGGACGGTATGGGTGCCGTGGGCCTGGCAGGTCTGGCTCGGTCCGTCCGAGGAACCGCAATCGGTCGGGTCGGGATTGGGGACGCGTTCGTCGCCTTCCATCGTGAAGGGCGGGAAATCGGCGTTGGGGAAAAAACCGCCATCCCAAATCATGGCTCGGCTGCGGCGCGAGAGCATGCCCGCCTGGCCGAGGATGCGCCAAGCCTCCCCGACACCCGTGTCGACGGGATGAAGGGAATCGCCGGGATCGACATCGGGCTCCACCATATGGGATTTCCACTCGAAAATGTTAGGCGTGTAGGGCTCGCCTCCGGGCTGATCGGCTGCGCCCATGGTTTCGGCGGCTTCGGTCGTGCTGCGGCGACTGATTAGATCCGAATTGGCGATGGCGTTCAGTGAGACATCGAGTCCGAAGTGAGTTTGTTCATCGATGACGAGCGCGAGGAGCTCGGCGCCCGCGGAGTCCGAGACGCCGTATCCCCCATGAATTCGGGGATCGATCGTGGCCAGGTCCGCGTTCAGCGTGCTTGTGTCTGTGCCCGAAGCATCGACTGAGATGATGTACATGCTCGGGGTGCCTGGGCCGAATTTTTCTGCGAGGTCGAGTTCGCCGAGGATGAGTCCGCCGCGTCTTGCAACGAGGTCCGCGGCATCTTGTGGGTTCGTTGAGAAGAGCAGGATTTCGTTCGCAACGAAGTCCATGGCGACGCCCTCACTTGTGAGGGCTTCGATTCGCGCGAGGGGGCGCGGGCCCAAATCCCAGTCCGGGAAGGCGTTAATGTGGGTGGCCACGGGTTCGACGTTCGCGTTGGAGATAAGATAGGGCGGATTGATTTCCGCCGGTGTGAGGCCGCGGGGGCCGGGCGCCGTGCCCTGTGCCGCATTGAGCAGGCCAAGGTCGCGATAATCGACCTGGCCGTCTCCTGAGAGATCGGGTTCGAGATCCCCCGTTCCCATCAGTCGTTTCCATTCGGCGATGTCGAGGGCGTCGACGAGACCATCGTTATTCAGGTCGGGATCGCAGACATCGCCGTATAGGTCTTGGTCGTCATCGTGCTGTCCCTGGTTTGGGACCAGGACGCAATTGTCGGCGCTGTCCGGGATGCCGTCGAAGTCCGTGTCGGTTCCCTGAGCCCGGGCGACGCCCGTAAAGACCAAGGTCATGAGCAGCCATGTGGCCAGTAGTTGAGCTGCTGTGGTGATTCGCATCTGTTCGGTTCTCATTCGAGGACCCTCCTTTGCGAGTCTGATCGCGGGCGGGGGCGGAATCGGATGGAGAAAGAGCCGAAAAACGGATAGGAGCTGTCGAAAAACCGTCGGTGCCTGAAAACGGGGAAAAACGAAGAAAACCATCCGATCGCGGCCCCGCCCACGATCTCTCCTACATCAACAGCCTGCGAGCCCACATGAAGGGCTCCATCGGAGACGGACATGACCTCGATTCAAGCCCCTTCGCATCGAAACGCTACCGAGACGCGCCCGCGCGGCGCGGCTCGCCTGAAGGCGGCGCTGGCTTCGCTCAGCCTGGCGGTGGGGGCGACTCCCTTCTTGCTCGCGCCGGCGACGGTCCAGGCCCAGGAAGTCATTTCGGCTTCCCCGGATATCACCCTCGAGCTCGGCGCCGGCGTCGTCACCTCGGATCATGATGTCGCCCTGGATAACCAGCTCGGCATCGTTCTTCTCGACGATCTCGGACCGCTTCCGGAAACCGCCGATGTTGTGGGCCTCGCCCAGGACGGCGCGGGGAATCGACTCATCGCGCTGGATACGGCGACTCTGCTCGATGATGGCCTGGGCGGTGATTTCGTGGCGCGGGCAGGCGATGTCGTGACCTACGACGGAGCGGGGTACACAAAGACCTTCGACGCGACCGCGGCGGGGATCCCTAGTGGTGTGACGACGGACGCGGCGACGCTGAACCTCTCCGGGCTGCTGCTCTCCTTCGATACCACGGTCGATCTGGGCGGGGGCCTCTACGCCGCCGACGAAGATCTCGTTCTTTGGGATGGCGCGGCGTTCTCGATGGCTTTTGATGGCTCGGCGGCGGGGCTCGACCGGGCGCTCGATCTCGACGCGGGGCATGCCCTTGGCGGCGATGCCTATCTCGTTTCTTTCGATACGTCTGGCTCGGTCGGTGGGATCCATTTTCAGGACGAGGACCTGCTTCGCTATGTCGGCGGGACCTGGAGCCTTGAACTGGATGCATCGAGCCTCGACGCCGACTGGGCCGCTGCGGATCTCGACGCGGTCCAGGTGCCGGAGCCGGCCTTCGCGATGGGGCTCCTGCTGGGTTGCATGCTCCTGGGCTGGACGGTTTCGCCCTTCTCGACGCGGGGGCGGGTGCTCGGGCGGTGAATTGAGGGGCAAAGGCTGCGGGGCCGGGCGGGAGATATCTCGCGCGGCGGCTGTGACGGTCCCATCCAAAGGTGCATTCCCTTAGACTGAACCCCAAAAGCAAAGGGAGCCCTAAGGAGAAGACCATGCCCGAATTCATCGAGAACCTCGATCTGAACCAATATCTACCCGCTGCACTCGAGCTCGCCACGAACGTCCTGCTCGCGATCCTCATCCTCATCGTCGGTTACTGGATTGCCGGCCGAATCGCGAAGCTGATCATCGGCGCGGGGAATAAGTACGAGCAGCTCGACAGCACGCTCTTCACCTTCCTGGGCAGTATTGCTCGCTACGTCGTTCTGGCGTTCACGTTCATCGCGGTCCTGAACCGCTTCGGTGTCGAGACGACCTCGATCGTGGCGCTGCTTGGCGCGGCTGGCCTGGCGATTGGCCTTGCGCTCCAGGGCGCGATGACGAATCTTGCGGCGGGCGTCATGCTGATGATCTTCCGACCCTACAAGGTGGGCGATTTCGCCGAAGTCGCGGGCATCTTCGGCCTCGTCGACGGCATCGATCTCTTCACGACGAACCTCAAGACCTTCGACAACCAGCATATCATCGTCCCGAACGGTGGAATCTGGGGCGAGAAGATCGTCAACCACAGCCATCACCCGGTCCGCGGCGTCGATATGCATTTCGGCGTCTCGTATGGCTCTGATCTCGACAAGGCACGGCAGACGATCGACAGCGTTCTGGCCGCGCATCCGCACGTGCTGAAGGACCCCGCGCCCTTCGTTGAAGTGGAGACCCTGAACGACAGCTCCGTGGACTTCCTCGTGCGGCCGTTCTGTGACGGCGCACATTATTTCGATCTGACCTACTCGCTGCCCGAGCAGATCAAGAAGGCGCTCGACGGCGCGGGCGTTGAGATCCCGTTCCCCCATCGCAAGGTCATCGTCTTCAACGGCGACAAGCCGGGCGAATCGGTCGGCAGCTGAAACCTGCGCAACGCGCAGATGAGATGTTAAGAAGAAGCCGAGGCCTTGGGGTCTCGGCTTCTTCTATTTTGGCAGCGCGTAAGCAATCAGCACATCGTCGCTTGGCGAACCCAGTGGCGCATGGCCACCCGCCGCGATGACCACGAATTGGCGTCCTTCCACGCCGACGCGGTAGGTCATGGGCGTCGCATGGGCGGAGGTCGGGAGCAAGGTGCTCCAGAGTTCTTCGCCGGTCTCGGTATCGAATGCTCTGAAGGTTCGGTCCATCGTCGCGCCGATGAAGCTCACGCCGCCGGCGGTCTGGATTGGACCGCCTTGGTTCGGCGTGCCCCATTCAAAGAAGCGGCCAAAGGCGGGGGCGAGCTCGCGGAGGTTGCCGAGGGGGCGCTGCCATTCGATTTTTCCGCTTGCTAGGTCGATGGAGGTCAGTTGGCCCCAGGGCGGTGGTGTGCAGGGCATGCCCCAGTCTGACAGGAGAGGGGCGCGAATTGTGACAAAGGGCGTGCCTTCTTGGGGCTGGGCGCCGACAAGGTCTGTGCCTTCGAGGCTGCCCGCTTCGGCACGGGGGACGGCCTGGACAATGAAAGGGTTGCGCATGGAATTGACGATCAGGCGTCCGCTGGCGTCGTCGACGGAAAGCGAGCCCCAATTCACGCCGCCGCCGAGTCCCGGAAAGACAATGGCGCCTTCGCGTGAAGGGGGCGTGAAGATGCCGTCGTTGCGGAGGCTGGCGACGAGCTTGCGGCATTGGGCTCGGTCGATCGGCGTGAGGCCCCAAACGTCTTCGGGCGGAAGGGCGTGGGGATGGAGCGGGGGCGGCAGGGTGGGGAAGGGCTGCTCCGCGGCGATGACTTCGCCCGTCACGCCGGACTGGGGGACGGGACGCATCTCGACGGGGAAGAGTGGTTCGCCGGTTCGGCGGTCGAGTAGGAAGACATGGCCCATTTTGGTGGCTTGGGCGAGGGCGGGGATGCCTTCGCCGCTCGCGCCGCCGGGATGGGTGTAGAGGACGGGCTGCGACGCGACATCGTAATCCCAGACGTCATGGTAGACGGTTTTGAAATCCCATCTGAGTTCGCCCGTGCGAATGTCGAGGGCGACGACGGCGCTGGCATAACGTCCGAGCCCATTTCGCTCGCCTCCGTAGTGATCCGGCGCGGCGTTACCCATCGGGAGATAAACGAGACCGAGGGACTCGTCCGCGGAAAGGAGCGACCAGGCGTTCGCTGTGCCGCGTGTGTAGGTCTCGCCCTTGGCGACGTCCTGGGCGGTGACGGGCGTGGCGTCTTCGGGGACGGGGTCCCAAGCCCAGACGAGCTTGCCGGTTCGCGCGTCCCAGCCGCGGATCACGCCGCCGGGGGCGTCTACGCGCTGCCCGTCGGTGACCCAGGCGCCGTTTACGACGATGCCGTTCGAGACGACGGGGGGCGACGTCATATAGTATTCGGCCGCGCGGGTTTCGCCGATCCCGTCAAGTAGGTTGACCGTGCCGCCTTCACCGAAGTCCTGGCAGGGCTTGCCGGTTGCGGCGTCGAGGGCGATGAGGCGCGCATCGAGGGTGCCGACGTAGATGCGTGTCGTGCACGTGTGATTCGCGGCAGCTGGGATCTTGTCGGCGGCAAGGCTTGGGCTCCGGGCGGGTTCGACCTTGGCCTGGGCGACGCCGCGGCAGAGTGGATTGTAGATTCCGGTCAGGTCAGGCTGAGCATCGAAGCGCCAGCGCTCGGCACCGCTTTCCGCATCGATCGACACAACCTGGCTGCGCGGCGTGCAGAAGATCAACTGGTCGTCCACGAGAATCGGCGTGACCTGAAGCGATGTGGTCGGGGTGACGTCGCCGCTTTCGAAGCGCCAGGCTTCTTCTAGATGGCGCACGTTTTCGCGGTTGATCTGGGTATTCGCCGAGAAGCGCTGTCCTTGGACGTCGCCGCCCACCTGGGACCAGCCCGCGGCCGGACCGCTCTTGTCGATTCGAAGGGCCGCGCCAGAGCCCGGGCCCGCGTCGCAAGCGAGGCTGCCGAGAGCCGCCACTGCCGTGATGAGAACTAACAAGAGCGAAAGCGCCCGATTGGGGCAGTACTTCACCGCTTCTTCGACTTGCTCCCGGAGCCCCGCGTCGGGTTCCGGCAGCAGCACGTCGACGTGGTCGTAGGACCCGTCCGAAGATTCGACGACCCTGAATACGGTGGGCGCCGCGTCTTCGCACATGCCGTGCCCTTGGCAGAGGTCGAGATCCGCTTTGATTCGCATCGCGCCGACGCCTATTTCTGTCGCAGGGTGTAGCGGAGATTGCAGGGATCGCTGGGACGAAGGATCAGCGAAGGCATGACTTCCTTATAGCTTTCCGGCGCATCGACGAGCGAGAGTTCGTAGCGGGAGAGCAGGGCGGTCAGGATCGATTTGACCTGCAGGAAGGCGAAAGCGTTCCCGACACATTTCCGTTTACCGCCGCCGAACGGAATCAGCGCGAAAAGGTGGTCGGGCTGGGGGCGATGAGGATCGAAGCGCTCGGGATCCGGGAAATGCTCGGGCAGGCGATGCGACACATAAGGCGAGATCACGAGGTTGGTTCCGACCTCGAAGGTATTGCCCTCGTATTCGAAGGGCTGGTTCACGACCTGGCGCATGAGGGTCAGCAGCGGAGGATGAAGGCGCAGCGTCTCCATCACGAAACTCTCCGTCACGGGCATCTCGCGGAGAGACGCGAAGGAGAGGTCCTCGCCGTTCCCGTATACGGAGTCGACTTCGGCGATGACTTCGCGCTGGTATTCGGGATGGCGCGCAAGTTCGAGGCAGGCCCATGCGGCGGTGTTCGAACTCGTATGAAAGCCGCCGAACATGATCCAGATGATCATGCCGGGAATCAGCTCATGGGGCATAGCGGCACCGTCTTTATACCGCGCGTCGAGAAAACTCTGAAGCATGTCGGTCGGGGGCTCACCCTTGAATGCGAGCCGCTCCTCCACGGCCTGCATCAGCATCTCCTGCAGGCGAGCGCGCGCTTCGTCGCGCTTCGCGAAGGCCTCGGCTTCCGAGGAATAGTTGATGACCGCTTCCGGAGAGATCGCGTCCTCGAGTTGCTCAAAGAGCACGCCGAACTCGTCCGTGAGGCGATGTCGGAACTCTGCGCCCATGAGGCAATGCGTCGAAGTGCGCAGGACGAGTTCTTTGAACGTGTCGTGGAATTCGCGCTCGCCGGAGTCGCCCCAGTCCGCGATGTATTCCTCGACTTCCTGTGCGATGACCTGGGCATAGGTCTTCATGCGCTTGGGACGAAGGGCGTCCGACATGAAACGGACCTGTTGGCGCTCAATCTCGAGTGGCGCCCCGTACTGAATGCCTTCGCCGAAGACCGGAACCATGTATTGGTAGGGCGCCGCGGCCGAGACCTGGTCGTCGCCCGCTCGGTAGACGGCTTCTTGCGCGTCCGCGCTCGCCATTAAGACATGTCGCGCTCCGAAAAGGTCGAACTCCGCGAGCTCGCCGCATTCCTGGTAGGCGCGGTAGAGGAAATGCGCAGCGTGGGCCATGAACTCTTCGTAGTGGCCGACCTCGGGCTGTGCGCCACTGACAATTTTGGGGCGGGGCTGATTGCTCATGGGGATTCCTCTTTGACGTTCTTGGTGGAAGACTTGCGTTGCCTACGCGAGCTAGGCTTGTTAGTCGATTTTTCCGGTTTGGCCGAATGAGCAGGATTGCAGAACGTTCGGCGCACGAGCGCCTCGATTTCGACCATCAGCTCATCGGGGGATTCTTTCATACCGTCTTCGAACCAATCGGCGAGGCGGACCTGCTGCATGGCGAGCATCATCCGCGCGAGTCGGTTGGGCGGGCCCGCTTCAAAGAGGCCCTCGGCGATTCCACGCTCCACAATCTTCGCGAATTGGGCGACGCCGTCGGCCCAGACCGCCGCGCGGCGTGACTCCCGGCCCATGGTGCTTTGCGACTCCCGGCCCATAGAGCGTTGCGACTCCCGCCCTATAGAGCGTTGCGACTCCCGCCCCATAGAGAGACGGACGCCCCAGTTCACGCCCTCGTCGAGGTACATCCGCAGATAGTCGGGATGCTCCATGAAATAGGTGAGGTAGGCGCGGCTGCCCGCGAGCAGCGCATCCATGGGGTTGGCCTGCCCCATTTCTGCGGTGACGGAGGCTGAATGGATCTCTTGTAATCGAGAGGCATGGAGCGCGTCCACGATCTCGGCCTTGCCTTTGTAGACGGTGTAGAGCGTGCCGAGGGAAATCCCCGCTTCATCGGCCAAGTCTTCCATCTTGGTCTGGGGGACGCCCTGGCGAGCAAAAGCATCTCCTGCGGCTTTGAGGACAACGACCTGATAGGCCGCTTTTCGGGCGTCTCGCGCTTGTTCTCGGGCCGTCCGCTTTCTCGCGGGGGGGCTTTTCCGAGCGCTGGATCGACTGGTCATAGTCCGATCATAGAAAAATAGAATGGGATTACAAATTGGCCCTATCCGCGTCGATCCGCGAAACACCAGCAATCGATGCGCGCTGAGACGGAACCAATGTGTCGGACAGGCAGAGGCCGTACGACAAGCGGAGATGTTTCTCGTGAGATCAGACACTTCGGTAGATCGAGCGGTCACTACTCTGCAGAGACTCGCGAATAAATCGCGCGTCGCCGCAGTCTTTCTGCGGTTAGGGAGCTCCCCATGCTTCTTCGACCTTCGAGCAATCTTTCTTCTCTTTCGGTCGCCCGTATTGGCGTGCATAGCGTTCTCGGTCTTTGCGGCCTGGTCGCAGGACTTGCGGGCGCAGTTTCGGTTGCGCAGGCGCTCCCGGGTGAGGTGCTTTCGCAGCAAAAGATCAGCGCTGTTTCCGGTGGGCTGACGAATCTGCTCGCGGATGGGGATGAACTCGGAGCCTCGGCAGCGGGACTGGGTGATCTCGACGGGGACGGGATTGCGGATCTCGCGTTGGGCGCGCGCTTCGATGACGATGGCGCGGTCGATGCGGGGGCCGTGTACGTCCTTTTCTTGAACGCCGATGGGACCATCAAGTCGGAACAAAAAGTCAGCGCAACAAGCGGGGGCTTTGCGGGCCAGCTGAACGCTGGAGATGAGTTCGGAAGCGCGCTCGCGGCGTTAGGAGATTTGGACGGCGACGGCGTGACGGAGCTCGCGGTTGGGGCCGAGCGTGACGATGACGGCATTCTTGATCGCGGTGCGCTTTGGATTCTATTCCTCGACCGGGACGGGACGGTCAAGCGTCACGAGAAGATCTCGAGTGCATTCGGCACGCTTCGGCCGGACCTCTCGGACGGAGACCGATTTGGTGCGGTCAGTCGGGTGGGCGATCTCGATGGGGACGGGACGACTGAGGTTGTCGTCGGCGCGCCCGGAGACGCGACGGGCGGCGCAGGGATCGGCGCGGTTTGGGTGCTCTATCTCCTTCCGGACGGGACGGTTCACGATCTCCAGAAGATCGATTCTGCTTCGGGTGGTTTCACTGGCAGTCTTCTTGCGGGAGATGCCCTTGGCACCTCCACGGCAGGGCTCGGCGATCTTGATGATGACGGTGTCCCCGATATCGCCGTCGGGGCCGTCTCTGATGTGGACGGTGGCCCTGGGAGAGGGGCTGTCTGGATCCTGTTTATGAACAACGACGGGACGGTGAAGGCACATCAGAAGATCAGTAGTACCGAGGGCGGATTCGTCGGGGTACTCCAAGATGGGGACGGATTCGGCGCGGATCTCGCTTCGGTGGGGGACCTTGACGGCGACGGGATCGAAGATCTCGTCGTAGGAGCCAAGGGAGACGACGAAGGCGGCGTGGATCGCGGCGCTCTTTGGACGCTCTTTCTGAACGCGGACGGGACGGTCAAGGCACATCAAAAGGTGGCAGATGCGTTAGGTGGGTTTGCGGCCGGGGCGCTCGCCGACGGCGATGGCCTCGGCGGATTAGCAGCGCTGGGTGATCTGGACGGCGACGGGACGACGGAGCTGGTCGCGACGGCTGTGGGCGACGATGATGGCGGTTCGGATCGAGGGGCGGCGTATGTGCTTTTCTCGGACGGCGCGGCGGAGAGCTGTGGCAATGCGATTGTTGGCCCCGTTGAAGAATGTGACGACGGCGGCACGGCGGATTTTGATGGCTGTACCGCGAGCTGCGAGCGTGAAGACTCCATCGAGTTCTTCGGCGCGGCCGTGAGTCCCGGCCTTGTTTCGGTCACCTTGGATGGGCAGATCGTCGATGTGGCGCTTGTGGCGGGAGACACGCCGGATCAGATCGCCGCTTTGTTGACGTCGGCGATCAACGACGATGCGACGCTTCAGGTCCAAGGTGTGACGGCGCAACAAGTGGGTCCTCGGGTGTTCACGAACGGTACCTTTACAAATGCGCTGACCGCAGAAACGGGCAATTTCGCCAGTTTTGACCCGGGGCAAAGTCGTGCTGAATCCAAGATCAGCACTCTCGAAGGCAGCTTTACGGGCGTGCTCGAGGATGATGACCGTTTCGGGAACGCGGTGGCCGCGATCGGAGATCTCGATGGCGATGGCAATGCTGATCTCGCGATTGGCGAAATGTTTGACGGCGAGATGGGGCCCGAGCGGGGAGCGATTTGGGTTCTGTTCATGGAAGCCGATGGCTCGGTCCGTGCGCAGCAAAAGATCAATGATTCGGTTGGTGGTTTTTCCGGGGGCCTCGCGGACGGGGACCGCTTCGGTTCGGGGATTGCTGCGTTAGGCGATCTGGACGGGGATGGTCTCTCCGATCTGGCTGTCGGCGCGCGCGAGGATGACGACGGGGGCGCGGGTCGCGGGGCGGTCTGGATTCTATTCATGAACGCCGATGGGACCGTGAGGGCGAATCAGAAAATCAGTAATACCGCCGGCGGCTTTACGGGCGTGCTCGGAAATTTTGACTTCTTCGGGGTGTCGGTGGCTTCGCTGGGTGACGTGGACGGGGACGGCGTGGTCGATCTTGCGGTCGGCGCGTTCAACGACGATGACGGCGCTTCGCAGAGTGGTGCGGTTTGGACCTTGTTTCTGAATGCGGATGGAACCGTGAAGGCGCAGCAGAAAATCAGCAATACGGAAGGCGGATTCGGCGGTTCGATTGGCGAGAACGATTTCTTCGGCGGGGCGATTGCCTGTCTCGGGGATGTCGACGGCGATGGCGTATCGGACCTGGTGGTTGGCTCAGCGCGCGACGATGACGGGGGTGATGCTCGGGGTGCGATTTGGGTGCTCTTTCTGAACGCAGACGGCACGGTCAAGGCCGAGCAGAAAATCTCGGATACCGAGGGAGGCTTCCTCGGCCAGCTGGACGACGAGGACAATTTCGGCACATCCGCTGCAGCGATTGGAGATCTCGACGGAGACGGTGTCGTGGACGTCTTGGTCGGGGCAAGGGCGGATGACGATGGAGGCTCTCAAACGGGTGGCGCCTGGACTTTGTTCTTGAATGCCGACGGCACGGTCAAGACCTATCAGAAGATCAGCGACGTGCAGGGTGGTTTCGCCGGCGAGATCGACCGCAACGATTCCTTCGGTGAAGCGACGGCGGGACTCGGGGATCTAGACGGGGATGGTCGAACTGAAATCGCGATCACTGCGATTGAGGACGATGACGGCGGGATGGATCGCGGGGCCGTTTGGGTTCTCTCTCTCGAAGGAGCGACGACCGCGGTCTGCGGAGACGGGACGATGTTCTTCCCGGAGACCTGTGATGACGGAGACCAGGTGTCGGGAGACGGTTGTTTCTCGACCTGTCAGTTGGAGGATGAGCTGGAAATCGCCGGTGTGGCCGAGGGCGGATCGCTTGAGATCGTTGTGAATGGAAGGGCGATCGAGGTTCTTACTCTGCTTGGGGAGTCGAGCGCCGAAGTCATCACGCGGTTGTCGACAATGCTGAATGCGGACGCTGAGCTCAGTGTCCAGGAAATCGCCTCGGTGGATCTCGCAGAGCGATTGGTGACCAATGGCACGATTGACTCGGTCTCGAATGGGGATGCCGGATTGATGATCGTCCCCGAGCCGGGTTTCGGTTTCTGTTTAGGCATGGGACTCCTCGGGGTTGCGGGTCTCGGTCGTCGACGGCCCGGCCGCGACCGCTCCACAAACTTCAGCGAAATGCCATAAAAACGACGTGGGCCCTTTGCAGCGGGGGAAGTGAATCGAATAATCTCAGGGCATGAGCACAATCATGTCTTCCGCGATCCTCACGTTCGCGATCGTTTGCGCGCTTGTCGTCTCGTCTGCGGCGGCGGCGGCGGCGGCGGCGGCGGCGGCGGAAGAGGAAGCGTCGGCCGAAGCATCAGAGACGGAGCTTGCGTCGGCCGCGGGCGTCGAATCGATGGTGGTCTACGGGCGCGCCGAGCGTCAGCTTGGCGTGGCCGCTTCGGCGTCCGAGGGGCGGGTGGCGCGGGCGGATCTCGAGCTGCGGCCGATTGGGCGCGTGGGGGAATTGCTGGAAGCCGTTCCGGGCTTGATCGCGACCCAGCATTCGGGAGCAGGGAAGTCGAATCAGCTCTTCCTGCGCGGTTTTAATCTCGATCACGGTACGGACTTCGCGGCCCATCTCGACGGCGTCCCGCTGAATTTTCGGACCCATGGGCATGGCCAGGGCTATCTCGATCTCAACCTCTTGATCCCTGAGTTGGTGGAATCGATCGATTTCCGGAAGGGGCCGTACCGCGCGGATGTTGGAGACTTCGCTTCAGCAGGTTCTTCGTTCCTCAAAACCTTCGACCAGATGCCGGACTCGATCGCTTCCCTGACCGTGGGCGAGGATCATTTCTTGCGCGGGCTTGTCGCGGCCAATGTCCCGGTCGAATCCGGCGAGGCGCTCATCGCGCTTGAAGGGAAGACCTTTGAGGACCCCTTCGACCTCGATGCAGACCTTCTACAGATCAACGCGTTCGCGAAATGGACGCTTCCTGTCGCGGGGGGAACGCTTCGGACTTCCGCGCTCGGTTATTACGGGGAGTGGACATCGACGGATCAGATTCCGCGCCGGGCTGTGCGCGCGGGGAATCTGTCGCGGCTCGGCTTTATCGACCCTGACCTGGGCGGAGAGACGACCCGCGTCGGTCTCACCTTTGACTGGCAAGAAGACGAAAGCGATTCACCGCTCGCGCTTTCGACCTACTTCATCTACTACCGCTTCAAGCTCTTTTCGAACTTCACCTATTTTCTAGATGATGACGTGAATGGCGACGAGTTCGCGCAGCGAGACGAGCGAATCGCTTGGGGCGCGCGCGGCACCAAAGACGCCCGCTTCGAGATCTTCGGCCAGGCGCTCGATGTCCAGACCGGCTTCGATACGCGCCTGGACGTGATTCCCGATATTAGTCTGCTCCGTACGGCGGGGCGGCAGCGCGTCTCAACCGTCCGCCGGGACAATGTCACGGAATGGTCGGGATCGCTTTTCGGGGAGGCCGTCTGGAGCCCCTCTGATTTCTTCACCGCGCGCGCTGGACTCCGGGGCGATCTATTCGTCTTCGACGTGGACGCGCGGGACGGGGTAGCGGCAGGGACGAACTCGGGGCGTGAGGTCGATGGTCTTGTAAGTCCGAAGTTGTCCTTCATCTTGCGCCCGCATGATGATTTCGAGATCTACTTGAACGGTGGTGGAGGTTTTCATTCGAACGACGCGCGGGGGACGACAATCAGCATCGATCCGGCGAGCGAGGATCCGCTCAACCCGGAGCGGGTGGACTCGGTCGACCCGCTCGCTCGGCAATGGGGTGCGGAAATCGGCGCGCGCTGGCAGCCGAGTGCGCAGGCTCATCTGACGACTGCCTTTTGGTGGCTGGACTCAGAGTCGGAGCTCGTGTTTGTCGGAGACGCGGGGACAACGGAAGCGCAGGGCAGTAGCCGTCGCTACGGCGTGGAGTTGAACGGGTTTATTCGCCCCGTTGATTGGCTGGCGTTCGATGCTTCCTATACGTATTCATGGGCGGAGTTCCGCAGCTTGCCGAGTGGTGCGGACCGGATTCCGGGGGCGATTGAATCGGTTGTGGCGGCCGGGGCGACCGTTACGTTCGGTCCTTTGAGCGGGAGCCTTCGCGTCCGCCATTTTGGTGCCTACCCGTTGATCGAGGATAATTCTAAGCGAGCCGGGGGGACCACCCTCTTGAACCTGGGCGCGGGATACGACGTAGGACCGCTGCGTTTCGGAATAACGGTCGTGAATCTCCTCGATTCGAAAGACAGCGACATCGAGTACTTCTTCCCTTCGCGCCTAGAGGGTCCGCCCGCGGAGCCAGCGGCCGGCGAGGAAGATGTTCATTTCCATCCCGCCGCACCTCGGCAGGTTCGCGCCAGCGTGACCGCTCGCTTCTGACCTAACGCCGCCCTTCGTCGATGACCCGGTAGATTCGCGCCATGTCTTGAGAAACCTGGCCCGCCGCCGGGAGCGCTACGCCGCATTTGCGGCCGAGTTCGAGGGCGTGAGCGAGGTCTTTCTCGGCGGTATGCATTTGAAGCGTCACGAATTTCTGAAAGGTCTCGTCCGCAATGGCTTCCGCGGGGAGTTTTTGAGTCGCGTAAAACCGAAGCTGCATATCCGAGAGCTGCCCGTTTGAACGAACGGCTTCGATGAAGAGGTCTGGATCGAGGCCGGAAGCGGTGGCGAGGCGGAGGGACTCGGCGGCCGCGGCCCAGTTCACGTAGGTGAGGAGATTGACTGAGAGCTTGAGCCGCGCGCCTGCGCCGATCGGGCCCGCATGGAGTAGGGTGGTTCCGTAGGCTTCGAGGGCAGGGCGCGCCTTTTCGAGGGCGGCCGCTTCGCCGCCGATAAGCAAAGTCAGCTCGCCTTTTTCCGCGACCGCACTGCCGCCCGTCACACAGGCGTCGATGAGGTCGATCCCGCGATCCTTCGCGGCGGCGGACATCTTTTCGATCGTGTCCGGCTGCACCGTGCTGTGGATGGCCACCGTCGATCCCGGGGCCATCCCGTCGAGGGCGCCGTCGGGGCCGAGCAGGACCGCTTCAACATGGGCGTCCGCGGGCACGCAGACCGAGAGGAACTCTGCGTGTTCCCCGACTTCGCGACAACTTCCGGCGGGCTTGGCGCCGGCCTCCGCGAGCGCCTTCACGGGGACGGGGTTCAGGTCAAAAACGCACGCGTCAAAACCCTTGGGTGCAAGGTTGCTCGCCATGGCTTTTCCCATATCGCCGAGTCCGATGTAGCCCACTCGCATTGTCATTTTTCGTCTCCCTTACTTACGTTCGCGGCGAAGGCCGCATCAATCGAAAAGCATAGCCCTCGGGGCCCTCGTTTCCGCAACCCCTTTCCGCCACCCCTTTCGATAGCAGGCGCAAAACGAGTCGGTTAGCGTTTCAGCGGACCGAAGAAGAATGGAGATTCGCGTGACCTACCATTGGCTTGCCACCCTGATTTTCTTCGCCACGTTCGTGGCGGGGATGATGATCACCCGGAAGCTCGTCTTTCGCGTGCCGGCCTTTGAAGACATGCGGCTTCAGAATCGCGCGGTGGATGGCCCGAAGCTCGAACGCGCCGCCTACAAGCAAAGCTGCAAGCGGAACGTGAAGGTGGGGATGTATACCAACTACGTCTTCTATCTATTGATCCTGCCTTGGTTCGTGAGCTTGGACGGAAAGTCGGTTGGACTCTTCTTACTCGAGATCTTCGCGATCCTCGCGCTTTTCGATTTCATGTATTACTGGACGCATCGCTCGTTCTTTCACGGCGACTGGAAAGGCAATCCGCTGCGCAAGATCCACGCCTTGCATCACCAGGCGCGTAAGCCCACGCATATGGATGCGCAGTTCGTCCATCCTCTGGAAACGTTTATCGGCCTGATGCTCTTTCTCTGGTCGATCCCGATCATCTCGCTGATTTTCGGCGCTCCCGTGAACGCGTTCGCGGCTGTGATCGCGACGCTGATCTTTTCGCAACTCAATACGTTGAACCATGTGTGGACGAACTTGCCGAAGACGAGCCGCCTTTTTCGCGCGGTCGACTACATCACGGGGGTGCATCACGCGCACCACGTCGACATGAGTCACGGGAACTACGCGACGCTGACGATGGTGTACGACAAGCTTTTTGGCACTTTCGAAGAACCGGTGAAGCGCGAAGCCGCTTGATTGAGTGCATTCTGAGTTTGAGGTAGCGGCCCGCGGCCGAGGAGAGTGGAGATGTCCGAGCTTCCTGTGATTCCGATGGATGATGCTGCCTATTGGCAGAACCCCTATCCGATCCTCGGCGAAATCCGCGCGGAGCATCGTGTTGCGCAGAGTGATCAGGGGCAGCTGACACTGCTCCGCTGGGACGACGCCGTCGAAACGCTGAAGGGGACGCAGTTCATCGCAGAGGGCATCGAGGTTCTAGAGCGGCGGGGATTCAAACCTGGCGATCCTATGCATACGTGGCGGAAGAACGCGATCGGCACGATGGAAGGTGAGGATCATAGAAGGGTTCGCTCGCTTGCAGCTTCCGCGCTCTCGAAACGCCGCATGGAGGAACTGCGGCCTCTGATCAGGAAGCATGCCCATGCCTTGCTCGATGAGAAGGTGGGGGCGGGACGCCTTGAGGGGCGGCTCGATTATGCGATGCCCCTTCCGCGCCGGGTGATGATGGATTTTCTGGGCGTGGAACCCGCTGAACTTGCGAGCGCGCAGGGGCCCATGGCGAAGGCGAATATCGTCGACTGTTTCGGGCCGAACGTGACGGCGCAGCTCCGGGAGGAAGCCAACGCGGCGATCAAACAATCGATGGAGCAGACGGCTGCGCTTTATGCCCTTCGCCGGAAGGAGCCCCGCGATGATCTGCTGACCCATCTCGTGGAGGCGAATGAAGCGAACGGACAGCTTTCCGAAGGCGAATTGATCACGCTCTTCTCGACGATTTTCGGATCTGGGGGGAGTACTTCGAATGTGATCGCGAGTGGTTTGCTGGAACTTGCTCGACATCCCGATCAGGCGCAGAGGCTGCGCGACGATCCCGAGCGCTGGAAGAAGGGAGCGAGCGAGGAGACGCTTCGCTTTCGACCCTCGATTACCTACGTGGGCCAGAAGTCGGCGGAGGCGACCCATGCCTTCGGTCTCGACTTCCCAGCGGAGACGCCCTTGGCGGTGAACCTCGGCTCCTGTAATCGGGATACGCGTTACTGGGAGGATCCGGAACGCTTTGATATCACGCGGGACCCGAAGAAGACGTCGCTGACCTTCGGGATTGGTGCGCATGTTTGTATTGGGCATGCGATGGCTAGGGCGACGGTCGAGGAAGCGCTCGCGGTTTTCGTGGAGCGCTGCGATGAGATCGAACTTGTCGGCGACGCGCGCTGGATTCCCTTTGTGATGGAGAACAAGCTCGAAGGGCTCGCGCTCGGGTTCTCGGGGCAACCCGTCGGCTGAGTCGGAGGGATCGTCTTCGCGTCCCAGCTCGCCGACGTCGCGCCCATACAAGGCCTTCTGCTGTGGTATTCTGGGCTACGAGGCCGCGGCGGCGCCCGCTTTTCGAGGTGATCAATCGCGCGGCATAGCAAAGGGGGGAGCGCATGCCTTGGTGGGGATGGGTCGCGGTGGGTGCGATCTTACTGACCGCAGAGATCGCGGTGGTCGATCTAGAGTTCTACCTGGTTTTTCTCGGGATTTCTGCGCTGATCGTTGGCGGTGTTGCGCTCGCGGGGCATGATTTTCCGATTTGGGGGCAGTGGCTGCTTTTCGCTGCGCTTTCGGTCGTTTCGCTTTTCGTTTTTCGAAGCGCGGTTTATTCCAAGCTTCGCCCGCCGCCGGAGGGGGCGATCCCTGAAGGCGTGGCCGGCGAATTTGCGACCGCTGAAGAGTCGATCGCGCCCGGCGCATTCGGCTCGGTCACGCTGCGCGGCGCGCCCTGGAGTGCGGTGAACAACGGAAGTCAGACCCTTGAAAAAGGCGCTCGATGTCGGGTGACAGGTTCAAGCGGTACCCAGCTCGAACTGGGTGACTGACTCGGGTGATATCGCTTTTCGGTTTCGTCTTTCTGGATTAGTTGTAGTTAAGGAGATCTGTCATGGAAGTCTTTACGTTCGGCATCATCGCGCTGGTCTTGTTGGCGGTCGTTTTGATCGCGAAAACGGCGACCATCGTTCCGCAGCAGCAGGCCTACGTGATCGAGAATCTCGGGAAGTACAGCCGGACGCTTCGAGCGGGTTTTCATATTCTGATTCCCTTCGTTGAACGCACGGCCTACAAGCATTCGCTGAAAGAGATGGCGGTCGATATTCCAGAGCAGATCTGTATTACCCGGGACAACGTCCAGGTGGGCGTGGACGGCGTGCTCTATATGCAGATTCTCGATCCCGAGCGGGCCAGCTACGGGATCCAAGACTACGTATTCGCGATCTCCCAGCTGGCGCAGACGACGCTGCGCAGCGAGATCGGGCAGATCGACCTGGATCGGACTTTCGTCGAGCGCGCCGCGATCAACTCGAATGTGGTCTCTGAAGTCGACTTGGCGAGCGATCCGTGGGGCGTGAAAATTCTGCGCTACGAGATTCGAAATATTAATCCGCCGCGCGACGTCATTGAGGCGATGGAAAAGCAGATGCGGGCCGAGCGCGAGAAGCGCGCCGTGATTCTTGAATCGGAAGGCGTTCGCGACGCGCAGGTGAACCGCGCCGAGGGCCAAAAGCAGAAGGTGATCAAAGAGTCAGAGGCGCGACGCCAATCCCAGATCAATGAGGCAGAGGGCGAGGCCTCCGCGATCGAAGCGGTCGCCATGGCCACGGCGGCGGGGCTCCGTGAAGTGGCGGGAGCGGTCACGACCCAGGGAGGCGGGGATGCGCTCCAGCTCCGGATTGCAGAGCAGTATGTCGCCCAGTTTGGGCAGCTCGCGAAGGAGGCGAATACGCTCGTGGTACCCGCGAACCTGTCGGACGTCGCCTCTATGCTCGCGCTCGCAAAGAACGTTCTGGGTGACTCTGAGGCCGGTGGCGCTTCGCCCGCGCCTCCGACGAGGCAGCGCTAGCGCTTGTCGATCGGGCGGTCAGTCTGCGCTGAACTCCTGACCGACCGCCGTGACGAATGGCTCATCGAAACTCTTTGCATTGATTGCGCTTAAGCGATTGGTGAGCGGGATCCGCGGGACGGGCCAGACCGCCGCCGCACCGGCGCGGTTCCCGGCACCCGGGACATAATGCGGTCCGCTCCCTAGGAAGTCGAGGGTGCCTGCCGCGACATCGGCAGGGTCCATTGCTTCGTCGGAGCCGCCCGTATCCTCCCTGAAAGTTTCGGTGTCGGTCATGCCAGCGAGACACGAGACGACATCGATGCCGGCGGGGGCGAGCTCTTGCCAAAGACCTTCCGCAAGAATGGTGTCAAAGGCTTTGGCCGCACAATAGGTTGCGGTGTAGGCGCTGCCGATCAGACTCGACAGCGAGGACATCAGAACGATTCCACCTCGGCCCCGTTCGCGCATGCCTTGGCCGAAATGATGGGCGAGGGCGAGGGGCCCAGAGCACGCCAATTGAACTTGGCGCATCCAGCTCTCGGCGGGGCGGTCGAGGAAAGAGCCCATGCCTCTGCCTGATCCCGCGTTGTAAATCAGCAGACCCACTTCGAGATCTTGCGTGGCCTCGGCGACGACTTCGCCGATTCGGTCGGATGTTAGGTCGGTCGAGAGGCATCGGATTTCGACGGAATGAAGCGCCGAAAGCGCGTTCCGTTTCGCAGAGAGCTTCGCTTCATCGCGGGCGATGAGGACAAGGTTGAAGCCCTGCGACGCGAGGTTCTCGGCAAAAGCTGCCCCGATTCCGTCTGAACCTCCGGCGATCACGGCCCACGGTCCAAATCGCTCTCGAAAGGCTTCACCTTCATATTTTCCGGTCATGTCTGAGCTCCTGTCTTGGTTGGGGCGGTTGCGGGCGAGCGCTTGGCCTCCAGCTCGGGCGAGCCGGAGTTCATTGCGTCGACATCATGGCGCAGGAGGGTCGTGTCGAGAACCGCGGACGGGAAATGAGGCTGATGTGAAAATGGCTAGACTTTACGCAGATTGCCGGAGGCTTTTAGGCCGCTGGTTCCCTCCCGAGGATTGTCTGATGACCCAACTTGCCCTGCGCTTCGACCTCCGCGTTCCGCCTTTCGTCGAGACGACTTTTGCAAAACAGCATGCGGCGATGCTCGAGATGGCTTCTTGGGCTGACGCCCTGGGCTTCGGGCAGATTTCCTTCTCCGAACATCACGGGGATCCGGCGGGCTTCACGTCGGCGCCGCTGACGCTGGCCGCGGCGGTCTTGGCTCGAACGAAGCAGATCCACGTTCGGATCGCCGCCGCGTTGGCACCGCTTCATGATCCGATTCGTTTCGCTGAACAGCTCGCGACGATCGACAACCTGGCGCCGGGGCGGATTTCTGTAGTCCTGGGGGCCGGCTACCGAAGCGTCGAGTTCGAGATGGCGGGAGTTCCGAAGGCCGAGCGGGGGGCGCGGCTCGAGGAATGCGTGGAGGTGCTGCGCGAGGCTTGGACGGGAGAGGTGTTTTCTTTTAGGGGGCGTGATGTGCGGGTGACGCCTACGCCCGCGACGAAGGCGGGGCCGCATCTGCTCGTCGGTGGGAAGACGGTCGCAGGGGCCAAGCGCGCGGCGCGACTGGGGTGTGGCTTCAGCCCGGCGGTGGGCGAACGCAAAGTGATTGGCGCGTATTTCGAGGAGGCCGAGCGGCTTGGGTTTGCGGAGGCGGAAGTTTTCGGATGTCGCTCGCTCGAGGAATTTCGCGCTCAGCATGAACGGGCAGACGGTCTGTCGCCGCCGGGCTTCGTGATGGTCTCAGAGGACCCAGACCAGACTTGGCGGGAGATCGGTCCGATCGCGGAGTATGACGCGCGAACCTATGTCGCCTGGCAGGAGGACGGCGTTGTTTCCGACTGGGCCGTGCCGGGGGCGAGCACTTGGGAAGACCTGCGTGCAAGTGGGCGCTACGCGGTTCTTACGCCCGAGGCGTGTGTGGCGCTCGCGGAGCGTGATGGGCAGATCATGTTGCATCCGCTGATGGGCGGGCTTCATCCGGACCTCGCTTGGGCGAGTTTGAGGTTGTTTGAGGATCAAGTCCTTGGGGAGCTGTGACTGGAGGAGAGCCCCGCGCCGACGAAAACGATGCAGACGCGGGACCCTCCTGAGTCGGATCTTTCGCGCGACGGCTTAGTTCCAGCGGAAGCTTGTCTCCTTCAGCTTGTACAGCGGTTCGAAGGAGAGATCTCGCCAGCGTTCAACAGGCCATTTCCCGGGCTCGATATCGCGGGTGTATTCGTAGATTCGGCCATCGTACGTGCGAACAGGGACGATGATCCGGTCTCGCTGACCCTCATCTACGACGACGGCATGCGTGCTGCGAAGGTTGCGATTGCCGGGTGCTGTTTTGGTGGGGCGCCAGTTCCAGCTGGATCCGTTCCAGTGGAATTCAAGCAGGCGGCCGGGGCGATTTCCTTCTTGCTCGGAATAGCCGAAGAAGCTGACGCGAAGGTTGGCGATCTCATTCGAGCTGCCTTCATGCCAAACGACGGAAGAAGTCATCTTGAACTTTCCCCCGCTGAGTTCGGCAGGCGTGCCCCAATTCTGCCACCCCGAAGCCCAGCCGTTGCCGTCGTGGGATTGTGTGAAGAGCGCGTATTGACCATTCGAGATTCGGCCGACCGACGCGACTACGATGCGTCCGAGTCCGCCCTGGTAGGGGGGCTTCGTGTAGTAGGTGGCCGCGACTGGGGCGCCGTTCACGAAAGGCGCGGGACTGCCGAGGGAATTCCAGGCAAAGTTAAGGCCATCGCCCTTCAGGTAGGCAATTTCCGGCCCATTGATTCCGCTCGACCCTTCTTCGAGGGGGTCTGTGGCGACGAAGACGTAATGTTCTTCGGCGGACTTCTCGGTGATTTCGAACTCCTCGCGGAAAGCGAGGTAGTCGTGGATCACCGAGGTCGTACTGCCGGGGCCGACGGTGACGCCCGTATGGTCTCCGGGCGCGCCATGGTTCGTCCAGAGCGAATCGCTGTTTGCGGTCTTCTTTCGATACTCGATCAATGGGAGTGATACGGCGCCGCGAAAAGTCGAAGACGTGATGATGTTGCGAGGCATGCCCGTTCCGAAAACATGGCGTTGGTATTGATTGATCCCGCTCACGTCGAGCGATTCGAGCCCCGCTTGGGGATTGAAGTAATCCCAACGGTTGGCAATCTGGCCGCCCGATGCCGTGGTGATCGGCGAATTCTGTCCGAAGAAATCAATCGTTCCGTCTGGGCCGTCGAGTTCCATGTAGGCCATGTCGTAGTCGGGCTGAGAGTTTGAGGACGCGAAGGCCTGGCCCTGGAACGCGATCCAATCTGGATAGGTGGCATCCCATCCCGAAACCATGGGCATCTCGAAATCGATTCCTGGTGAGTCGCCGCTATTCGGGATGCGTTCGAGCAAGGCGCCACTGGGATTGCCAAGATGATCCCAGTTCGTCCAGTCGCGTGTGTCCGTATCCCAAACCCGCGCCGAGATGCCTTGCCGAGTGACCGCAAAGAGCGAGACCGTCTTTGTGGTTTTCCACTTGAGAAAGCCGACGCGTTTCCTGTAGGACTTAACACCGATATTCGGGAGCATCGGACTGAGTTCGTTGCTCGCTACATTTACGTCGGTTTCGACGAGCGGGGGTGGATCGATGACGCCGCCGAACCCGCCGCCTAAGCCGCCGTCGAATTGAGCCATGGCGGGGCTCGCCACAAGGGCTGCGCTCAGTCCGAGAATGCAGGCATTCGCACGTGCGCTGCGCTGTTTTGAGTGGGGTCTGTTTCTTTTGGTTTGGATCTCCATCGTTTACCTCTGGTTCATCCCCAAGCCCGTCGCTCCACGCGGCCGAGGGACATCTCGAGGGGCAACGTAAAGGGGGCACAAGGACCGAACTGTGAAGCGGTTCACAGGCGACGCGGTTTCTACCTTCGTGACGAAAGAGTCGTGATCGCGGTCGGGCAGACATGGAGGGTCAACGGCGTTGACATCAAGATCCCCGCCCGACTATTCTGCTGAAAGTCGTTTCGCGTGAGCCGGATCGCGACTCAAGCAAGGAAACACCATGACTGAAACTCGTTTTCCGCGACTCCATCCCGCTCAGGTCTGCTTCGTTGTCGAAGACGTCGATGCTGCGGTGAAGGAATGCGTTGCGTCGTTTGGTTGGGGGCCTTTTCATCAGTTCACTGCGCCCGTCGAAGAGGCGCACTACGGCGATTGGAGCGGCGCGAAGCGAACCGATGTTGCGCTCGGAATGGCCGGGGGCGTTCAGGTTGAGCTGATCCATGTGCATGAGGGGCACGATACGGTCGAGTCGTACCAAGCTCTCTATGGTTCGGGCCTTCAGCATCTAGGGATCAGTTGCCGGGACCGCGATGAGGCGCTGAATGCGCTGGAAGGAATCGGCGCGCACGTCGATGACCGAGGAGAGCATCCGGGGATTCGCTTTGCTTTTGTGGACACGCCGACTGGGCCGGGGATGTTCGAGCTCCTGCAGGCCACCGGAGAGACGCCTCCGCCTGGCGCGGAGAACGGATCGGATGGGGCAGGGCGTTCGAATACGGAGGCTCTGGAGCCGAGCGTGACGCTTGATCGGGCGACGATTGTGACCGGGGACCTCGACCGCGCGCTGGCGTTCTACGCGCGCGCATTCCGGTGGGCTGATCCAAAGCTCGAATCCTGCATGCTGCGCGTCGGGTCGGAAGAGAGCCGAGTACGTCGGGTGCGGGGGCAGGCAGGGCAATTGCTGCTTGAACTGATAGAGCCGAAGCCGGGCGGAAGCGATCCGTATGCCCGTCATCTTGAGCGCGGGAATCACGGACTGGTTCATGCGGGTGGCTTGTCGGCGGATGGCAAACTGCGTGGCTCGGCGACGGCGGAAGGCGAGTGGCTCGATGACGGCGAAGCGTTTGGGCTCTACGCTTGGTCCGGAGGCGCGGAGAGTCTGCAGCTGAGGAGGGCGGAAAGTTGATTCTTGGGATGCACCATGCTGGGATTGCGGTCCCGGACATTGAGGCGGGGCTTCGTTTCTACTGTGAAGTCATCGGTTTTGAAGTCGTCGACAACGTGACGCTTCCGGGCGGCATCCCGCCGCTCTCAAAGGCCTTCGGGTTGGGCAATGCGGGATGCGAAGTTCGGATGCTTCGCAAGGGCAACAGCTTTATCGAACTCTTTGAGTTCGAGGAGAGTTTGGACGCAGAGGCAGGGCGGCCGGTGAACCGGATTGGGATCACGCATCTTGCGCTGGCGAGCGATGATGTCGACGCAGACTATATGCGGCTCGAGGCGGCGGGGGTCGTCTTTAACGCACCGCTTTTTGGGGGTGCGCCGACGCGGTTCGCCTATGGACGCGATCCCTTCGGAAACGTGATCGAGCTTCTTGAACACGATGCTTCGGGCAACGCGGGGCGCAAATTCGACTAACGTGAGCGGTTCGTCTCCGGCAGGAGACTTCGAAGCGTCGACCTTAGGGCGAAGTCGAAAAGCGCGTCGAAATCGATGGACCAATCTGTCCGCGCAGTGGTCGCAGGCCAGGCTTTTCGGACCTCTTGGCTGAGCTGGGCATGGATCAGTTCTGCGAACGAGCGGTTCATTGCAGTCGGGGTATCGCTTGCCATCACCTCGCTCTGGGTGATGGACGTGATGAGATGCAGGAGGGTCTGCGTCGCGAATACGAGCTCTTTTCCCTCGAGCCCCGCTTCGCAAAAGAGTTCCGCGATGAGCCCATTCGCGCGTGCGAAAAAGGGCGTGGCCCAAGCTGAGTCGCCGCCATAGATCCCGAGTTCTGGGTGTTGGCCTATGCGGTCTCGGATTTTTTTGGCCAGGTCGAGGAGGCGCTCCTCCCAGGCTCCGCCTGTGGGCGGCTCCAGGTCGACCATCTCCGACGCTAATTGGCCGATCTTCGCGAGGAGTTCGTCCTTATTCTTGAAGTGCCGGTACAGGGCCGCCACGTCGACTTCAAAGAGACCCGCGATTTTTCGCATGGAGAGCGCTGATTGCCCCTCACAGCGCACGATGTCGATCGCAGCGGCAGCAATCTTCTCCCGCGTGAGCGGTCTCGAGTACTTCGACGACTTGTTCAGCGAGAGATGTTTTGGCTGTCTAGACATTGGGTGACTCTCGGCAGAGAAGTGAGCCGACTTTTCGTTGCGGATGCGCCCCTACTTCTTTTTCGTCCAGCGTGACCGGAGCCGCGAGCCTTCGGGTCGCGGCTGGAAGTCTTCGAAAATGCGCTCGTAGCCCGTCTCTTGAATAAACCAGGCGCCATCGATCTTGACGTACTGATCGATGTAGATCCCGGTGCCGTGCATCACTGTTCCATGCGGCGCCCAGTCGCTTGGAAGCGCAGAGATCACAAAGTCCTCGAGATACCATTTGGCTTTGGCCGTGGTCTCGCTGGTGACCTCGATCTCGGGCGTATGGGCGTGATGCATGGAGACGATGTCCGTATTGCCGAGGCCTTTCGGGTCGGACAGGAATTCAACGATCGCGTCCCGACCTTCGTATGCATGTTTGCCGTCGCTGTAAATGCTCTTGGCATTCGGCGCGAGGACATTGGCCATGAGCTCCCAGTCCTTCGTGTCGACGGCACGCTGGTATCGCGCCTTGAGCTGCTTGATGGCTTCTACTTCAACGAGCGTTTGCATCGGGTCCATGGAGTATTCCTCTTGCGATTGCGTGAGTACTTGGCTTAGAGACGTTTCAGCTGGCCTGCGTCGACGCGCAGGAACTCGCCTGTGACCATTCGGAGTCGGTCGCTGAGGAAGACAAGGACGGCTTCCGCGACATCATCATCGGCCGGGATTTCTCCGAGCGAAAAAAGCGCTTCGAGCTCCGCCTTGATTTGTTCTGCAGGAACCTTGCGTTCGCTCGCCTGCCAGCGGACATAGCCTTCAACCGGCGGGCCCCACATCCAGGTGGGGATAATGGTGTTGACTCGAATTTTCTTGGGGCCGAGCTCGGTCGAAAGCGCGATCGATACGGCGCGAAGCGCACCCTTGGACGCGGAATACGCGAGCTGCGGGGAGGGAGGCGGGAGCTCGGTGGATTGGGAGCCGATGAGGACAACGGATCCTCCGCCGGCCCGTTCGAAAGCGGGGGTCGCGGCTTTGACGAGCTGGACGGTGCCGATCACATTGACTTCGTTCGCGGTTCGGAAATCGTCGAGTGGCGTCGATTGCAGATCGCCCATGGGCTCGGCGGCAGCGACCTGGGCGAGGCCGTCGAGGCGGCCAAAGCGCTTTTCGGAAGCGGCAATAATCGCTTGGCAGCCGGCTTCGTCCGTGATGTCGAAGGAGTGGGCGAGGATGCGGTCGCCGCTGGGGTCGAGTTCAGCGGCCGCTGCCTCAAGACTTTCCGCCTTGCGTGCACCGATCACCACATTGCCGCCATCGCGCAAAACGCGAGAGGCGATCTCTCGCCCGAGTCCCGGGCCAACGCCCGACACGAGAATCGTTTTGTCTTTCAGAATCATCTTGTTTCCTCGTTCTGTCCAGATCTGGTCCGGGGTTTCATTGGGTATTCGGAGGCCGAGCAGGTCTCGGATGGTTCAGGCATGCTCTCGGGCAGGGAACTGCCCGACATCGCCTGAGGATTTAGCCAAGGGGGAATGCAGAGTCAACGATGTTGACCTAGCTTCGTGTCGAGGGTTTCGGACGTCTTTTGAGAGACTGTGGCTGTCAAAAGAACGCTTCGATTAAGGTGTGGGCGAAACGAATCCGGACGACGGTAAGAACATTCTTGCGGCTGCCCAACGAGAGGAAGAGATGACGAAGATCGACACCGACACCAATACGGAAGAAACACAAAAATCACTTCGCGGCGCATTCGACGATCTGATCGGAGAGCTGCAGGCCGCGCGCGACACGATCGATGATCCGAAATATTTTCCGCCGGATCCGACCAACCGTAACTTGGCTGAAGGCTACCGGTATCTCGCAGGATTCATTCATCACGGCATCGAGCGAAGCTTTCATGAGGACCCCGACTTTCCCGCGTTTCGGAATGCATTGTCGATGTTCAACAAATCGACGATCGAGAATTCGGATGCGATCTATTTCTACTCGCCGATCGATGGTTCCAAAACGTATCGGGTGACCGGCCGAGTCGAAGACGCTCGACATTGGCGGGGCGAGGAGCGCCTGCATAACGCGCCGGTCGCGCCGCAGTATGTGATCTTCGAGACTTCGACGGCGCCGATGGCGGGGGATACCGGCAACCTTTCGGAGTTGGTGCCCGGATACCGAGCGGGCTTCGGCACGCTGGATTCTTCTGAAATCAATGTGGCGGAAGACGGTTCGTTTGAGCTCGTGCTCGGGCCGGAAAAGCCGCTCGGGTATGAGGGGCATTTCATCTGCACGAAGAAGGGGCCGAGTCGGCGGAGTCCGGAGAAGGGCGATCGCTTTGCGGACTATGTGAGTGGCCGCCAGCTCTTCTACGACTGGGAGCACGAGGAGCCGATCCACCTTTCCATCGAATGCATCGATACCGCCGGGGAACATCCCCCCGCGCTCACCGCAGAGATGACTGCGGAAAAGCTTCGGCGGATGGGCGGGATTATCCGCGGGCAGATGCGCTTCTGGCTTGAGTTCTATGATGTCGTCTTGAATTGCAACCAGACCCATGAAGACGACGGCCGCCCGTACTTCATGCCGATCAATGCGTATAACACGCCTAACGGCGCCTCGAGCGATACCGGCGGCGGGATGAGTACGAACGTCTATGCCGGCGGGATCTACGAACTCGCGGAAGACGAAGCGTTCTATATCGAGGCGACTTTCACGGGCGATCCGGTCTATACCAGCATTCACCTTGGGAATATGTGGGGTGAGTCGCCGGACTACGCCAACCATCAGAGCAGCCTGAACCTTCACCAAATGCATATGGGCGAGGATGGCGTTCAGCGCTGGGTCGTGGCCCATCGTGATCCCGGGGTCCTGAACTGGATCGACACGACGGGGCTGCCGAAGGGCTACCTCTCTCATCGCTGGGCCTATTCCGAAATTCCCGACCAGAAGGATTGGCCGACGATTACGGGACGAGTGATTCCTTTTGACGAGATCAAGAACGTATTCCCGGCGGATCAGCCGGCGGTCTCGCCCGAGGAGCGTCGCGAGGCCATCCGGATTCGGCAGCGACATGTTCAGAAGCGCTTCCGCGTCTTCTAGAAGGCCTGCTGACCGGTTCCGAACGCGGATCATCGCAAGGAGTATTCATGTCTGATACGGACCAACACGACGACCAAGAACATCCCGCTCGGCTCGCGGGTCTTCTTTCTCAAAAATACGTTTCAGAGAGAAATCGTGAAGCGTGGTTGGATCTTTGGGCCGACGAAGGCGTACTCGCGGATCCCGTCGGTCCTTCGCCCTACGATCCCAAGGGCGACGGGCATCAAGGCAAAGAAGCCGTGACCGCGTTCTATGACAATATGATCTCGAAGGTCAAAGTGAGCTTCGACTATCCACGCTCTTACGCCTGTTCCAATGAATGTGCATTCATTGGAACGGTGTATAGCGAGCTGCCGGACGGTTCTGAAAGCGGGTCCGAGGGCGTCTTTCTCTATCACGTGAATGACGAGGGGAAGATCCTTTCGCTGCGCGCATTTTGGGAGTTCAAGCGACCGCGACTTGAAGCGGATATCCATCCGGCGGTTGGGCGGAAGCGCTGAGGATGTCGCAGTTTTCCCGTGCTGAAATCGAGGAGACACTCGACCGGTCGGACCGGCTGCGAGCCGAGTCTTCGAAGGCGGGGGACTGGACAATCTGGGCGCAGTGTTTGTCCGAGGATGTCGAGTTCCACGACACGATGTATGGCACCTACCACGGGCGCCAGGCCGTGTCGGATTTCGTGGTTCGGGTCCACGCTCCCTTTCCTCATCTTCGGTACGAGCGGGACTGGTCTGTGATCGATGTCGACCAGGGGGATGTGATCTTCTATCAGAAGATGATCCTGCCTGAACCCGAGGGCTACAAAGGCGATCCTTTCGCGATCGATGTTTGGTCGCGGCAGCGCTACGCGGGCGACGGCCTTTGGAACTTGAAGCATGACGTCACGTTGTCCTCGGCACAGGCCGATGCGCAATTTGCTGCGTGGATGAAAGCGGGGGGGCGGTTTGCTGCCGCGCCGCTTGCGCCTCCGCTTGCGCCCCCGCCCCCGCCCCCGCCCCCACCCGCACCCGCGCAGAAGTAGTCGGCGCAACCCCATGATGTGTTCGGTCGTGCGCGCGGGGCAATCTGAGTATGGAGAATCGAGAGGATGGGTCCGAGTGTGAGCGGTCAGGAGATGATCTCTGCAGGCGATGTCGAAACGTGGAGTGATTCGGCGGATGTGATCGTCGTGGGCTGCGGTTCTGCAGGTGGCGCGGCCGCAATCGAAGCCTGCGAGGCAGGAGCGGAGGTCCTAGTGCTTGAGCGGGGGAGCGGGCTTTCGGGCACGACGACGCTCGCGGGCGGGGTGGTCTATCTCGGCGGAGGCACGCAGTCTCAGCGGGATCATGGCATCGAAGATTCAGTCGAGGCAATGGTCGAGTATCTCGTGGCGAATACGCCGGAGCCCGATGTCGCGAAGATTCGGCTCTACTCCGAAGAGAGTGCCTCGCATTTCGATTGGCTCGTGAGTCACGGTGTTCCCTTTTCGGATGTGTACTACGAGGGGAAGCATCATATGCCGCCGGAGCCGGTCTGCCTGATGTGGTCCGGGAATGAGAAGGCCTGGCCCTTCAAGGAACAGGCGACGCCGGCGCCGAGAGGCCATAAGGTCGAGGCCGAAGGGGAAGCCGGGCCGGTGATTGTGAACCGGCTTGCGGAGACGGCGGAACGGGTTGGGGCCCGGATTGAGTATGACGCCCAGGTGACGAATCTAGTCGCGGACGAATCGGGCTGCGTTGTGGGGGTGCGGAAGGTCGTGTTCGGCGAAGTGCAATTCGTCTCGGCGCGGCGGGGCGTTGTCCTCGCGGCGGGTGCTTTTTCGATGAATAAGGAAATGGTGAAAGAGCATTGTCCGAGTCTCGCGCAGCATGGGGTGCATAGACAGGGGAATCCCAACGACGATGGCGCGGCGATCAAGATGGGAATTGCGGCGGGCGGGCATGCGATTCACATGGAGAAGTCCTTCGTGACGGCGCCGTTTTATCCGCCGGAGAGCCTTATGAAGGGCATCTTCGTCAACAAGCATGGCCGAAGGTTCATCAACGAGGATTGCTACCACGCTCGGACGATGGATACAGCGTTCAATCAACCGGATGGGATCGCGTATCTGATTTGTGACGACAAGAACTTTGGGCGCCCGGAGCTCGGGATGCAAAAGCTGATCGATGCCTGGGAGACCCTTGAAGAGATGGAGCGGGACCTCGGGCTGCCGGAGGGGAGTCTGCAGGAAACGATTCGTGCCTATAACGCGTCTGCCGAGAGCGGCATTGATTCCGATTTCCATAAGGCCGCCGAGTGGATGGCGCCGATCGATACGCCGCCCTTTGCGGCGCTTCAGGCCTCTGTCGGCGAATCCTACTATGTGGGTTTTACATTAGGCGGGCTGGATGTTTCAAACGATGCGGAGGTGTTGGGGCGGGACGGTCGCCCTGTCGCGGGGCTCTATGCGGCCGGCGCATGTGCTTCGAATATCGCGCAGGACGGCAAAGGCTATTCGAGCGGGACGTGTATCGGAGAAGCGACGTTCTTCGGTCGAAGGGGAGGGCGCCACGCCGCTGGACGCGGGGCGTCTTAGCTCGCCGGGCGGCGGGAATGGGTGAGGACCAGGAGCGCCGGCGTGACGGTGACGTCGAGAATGAACGCCGCGGTAATTGCGAAAACGGTCAAGACGCCGACGTTCTGTAGATTCGCCATTTCCGAGAGCAGCAGGACAGCAAAACCGGAAGTCAGGACGACCGAAGTGAAGAGCAGGGCACGTCCTGTGGAGAGCATCGTGTTCTCGACGGCGGTCTCTGGATCGTCTCCGGCGGCGAGGCAGCGGCGAAAGCCCGAAATGAAATGGATGCTGTCGTCGACGGCGAGACCGATCGCGATACAGCCCGACAAGAGCGTGAACATGTCGAGAGGGATGCCGACCAACCCCATCATTCCGAGCGTGAAGATGATCGGTGAAAGGTTAGGCACCATACTGATGAGGCCGGACCGGAGGCTTCCGATCAGCAGGATCATGAGGGGAGTGATCAGTAGAAAGGCAAGGCCGTAGCTGCGCATCATACTGCCGTAGATGGCGGAGATGGTGCGCGAGATGAGGGCGGACATACCTGTGATCTCTACATGTGCCGCGTCGCCGACGATTTCTTGTACGGCAGGCTTGAAGCGGGCTAAGA
The DNA here is from genome assembly GCA_045106235.1 of Myxococcota bacterium. GTDB lineage: Bacteria > Myxococcota_A > UBA9160 > UBA9160 > UBA4427 > UBA4427. Next base: position 61,238 of record JBGCEJ010000037.1, on the reverse strand, counting down.
ACGGCATCGTCTCGACGCCATTTGTCCACCCCGATCGGACGGTGAAGCGCGCGCGTCGAAACTCGCTGTCGACGAGTTTTTCGAGGTCGTCGTTGCCGCTGTTTTCGAAGAGAAGGAGCTCCTGAGCGAGAAGGATACGGTCTGCGGGGACTGCGTAGTAGGCAGGATCGTTTTCGTTGAGCGCTTGATGTGTCTCTTTCGCGATGTCGAGGAGGGAGACCGGGTTCCCTACTTTCGCCCCGTCTTTCTGGACGTTGGCGACGAGGGCCTCGATCTCCTCGAGTTTGCGCAGCATCTCGGGTTCCTTCAGCCCGTCGGGTCGGCCGGTATCGAGGAGGACCTCGATGGCGCTGGTGCCTCCGAATTGTTCGTTGAGGAGCTCTGATGCGACGGCGTAGTCGTGGTCTTCGGGAAACCAGCTGACGGGGTCGGAACTCGTATGCAGGCGTGTCATGGATAGAATCGAGAAGACGACGCCCAGAAGCGTTACGGCGACGATTTTTCGGGGATGTGCAATCGAAAGCCGAGCGAGTCCGAGCAGGGCGCGGTCGACGACACCCCCGCCCGATCGGGCGCGACCACGAAGGGGAAGGAGGATGAGCAGCGCCGGAAGGAGAACCATCGCGTAGACTAACATGACGACGACCCCGATCGCCGAGGTCATACCCATTTCTTGGATGGGCTTCATTTCGGCGACGAGGAAGGAGAGGAAGCCCGCCGAAGTGGTCAGGCCCGTCATCAGGATCGGCAGCCCGGAATGGCGCATCGCGTGCTCAAGGCTTGCGGCGGCATCGCCGCTCGTGTCGAGGTCGTGAAGAAAGATCGTGACGAGATGGACGGAGTAGCTCACGCCGATCGCCAGGAGAAAGGAGGGGATGAGCTGCGCCGGGGCGCTGAAGGCGATGCCGAAGAAGGCTGCCAGGCCGAAAGTGGCGATTGTCGCCGGGACCACGACCGAGAGACAGAGGAGGACCGTCGAAATGCGGCGGAAGAGCACCATTAAGATGATTCCGATCACGACGAGGCCGCCGCCGAAGAAGAGCGGCACATCACGACTCAGTTGGCTGGTGAACTCATAGGTGAGCATGGTTCCGCCCGCCGCTTTCACTGGAAAGTCGGGGCTCTCATATCGCTCGACGATGGTATGGATCGCCTCGATCAGGCGGACGTTTTCTCGACTGGACAAAAACGGTCGAGGTCCAGCGTCTCCGTCGACCACGTCCGCACTTGCGTCGTCGGTGTTGTCGGTGTTGTCGGTGTCGTCGGCGTCTTCGAAGCCCCCTGCGAAATCCTCATCGAATCCGTCGAGGTCCGTCTCTTCAGGGCCCTCGTCGCCCAGATCTGAGTCGGCTGCGCCATAAACCGCGACTTCGATCTGAACCGTCGTTGCTCGGCCGTCTTTTGAGAGCAGCCCTGATTTCGTATAGATGGGAGTCGATAGGGCACGGGTGCGAAACGCGGCCAGAGATTCTTCGTCTTCGGGGAGGACGTCCAGCAGGTCCTCGACGACAAGCTCGTCGCCTCGGCCGTAGGTCGAACGGGCGTTGACTAGGCTGCGTACTTCTTCGAGATAGGGGACTTCGGCTTCGAGATCTTTGTGAAGGGCGCGGAGCTTTGTGAGGAATTCGATGTCGAAGACTTCAGGGGGCTCGATCGCCAGGCTGGCGATCTGGTCTTGCCCGAAGTCGCGTTTGAACTGGTCGTAGCGCTGGCGAACGGGATCATCCTCGAAGAGAAAATCCTCTGTCGCCATCTTGAGCTCGGTCTGCGGGACATAGCTGCCCAGCAAAATCGTGAGGACGATCATCGCGAGCGTGACGAGCACGCGATGGCGTGCGACAAAGCCCGCCCAGCTCCCCAGACCATCTTCGATGCGCGCGCGGATATTCTTCGGATTCGACTCAATTGTCATGATCTGAGGGTTTAGCGATTCGACGCAGCCGCATCGATGGCATCGGCATCGAATCTCGCGTTCCGCCGCCTGCCTTCTCTCTGAGGCCTCCCCCCTGAGCGCAGGCTAAGGGGGCGGGGCAGGGGGGAATCAGAAGAGGTCCGAGGTCTAGCGTCCGAGGACGTCTTCATCGTTTTTGAAAAGCGAGACCGCACCTGAAAGGGGCGCGCCTCGTCTCGTGCCGCGGGATGAGCGGTCGACCGGCAAGAATGTTGATTGCGTCTAATATAGTTTTATGTGAAAATTAATCGAAGGAGTCGTTCGATGAGCAAGGCAGACGAAGAGGCGGGGAGCGCGGGGGAAGAACTCGAAGCGCTGCTTAAGAAATGGGAACGCATCGCGCCGGGTGTCGACGGCAGCGCAATGTTAGTTCTGGGTCGGGTTGGGATGCTCGCCGCCCATCGCGAGCGAGCCTACGCCGAGGTCCTCGCGCCCTTCGATTTGGGCTTGATTGACGTGCATACGCTTCAGATGCTGCGTCTGCTTGAGCCAGGAGCCTCTGCGTCGCCCTCTGAGCTGGCTCGGTTTCCGTTCACTTCTCGGGCGGGGATGACCCGAGCGCTCGATCGACTTGAGGCGAAAGGCTTGGTCGAAAGAAGCGCGCATGAGAGTGATCGGAGACGAACGCTTGTGACGCTGACGTCGGAGGGCGAAGACGTTTCGGACCGGTTCAGAACGGCGGAGCTCGCGTTTCAGAATCAGGCACTTGAGGGCATTCCGGATCGCGAGCGCCGCGCTTTTTCCCGGACGCTCGATAAGCTGATTGACAACCTCAGCGATTTCGGCGCGGAGCGATAGCTGCCTACGCGTTGCTGTTGAGAATATCTGCGACCTTGTCGACTTCGCTCGGGTCGATCGTTGTTGGAATGAGAAGAAGCTCGCGCGCGCCCGCATCTTCGATCGCAGAAATCAGGTCGCGAAATTGCTGCTTGGATCCGCGGAATCCCGCGTTCGAAACCATGGCCTCTCGGAACTGGGGAGGGAGCCAATTGAAATAGCGCTCGAGATGCGTGGCGGCTTGAACTTCGGCGTCGTCGCCGACCGCGTACCAGATTGCTGTGTTGAGCTCGGGCTCATCCTCCCGACCGGCTTCCTTCCAGGCCTGGCGAGCCATATCGAAAGAAGCGGCGACCTCTTTCGGTGTGGCGTTGATCGCCATACCGCTGATCCCGACCGCCCACTTCGCAGCGTTGGCCAGACCTTTGGGTCCCATCGCCCCAGAGAGAAGGGGCGGGCCACCTTCTTGAACGGGAAAAGGTTCGATTGGCCTCAGTGTGTCCGGGACGACGATCTCTCCTGCCCAGGCGCGCTTCATAGTCTCGACGTGCGATTCCAGAACGGCGATCCGCTTTTGGTCCGGCGATGCACCGACCGCGCGGTAGTCTTCATCACGGCCGCCGGACCCGACCCCAACGCGGAGGCGCCCGCCGGAAAGAACGTCGACGGTCGCGAGCTGTTTCGCCGCCCAGACAGGGTTATGCATCGAGAGGATGAGCACGGTCGTTACGAGATCGACCCGCTCGGTTAAAACTGCACAGGCGCCGAGTGTGGTCATCAGCTCCGGGTTAGGGAAGCAGATGCGTTCGCCGAGGGCGAGGCTGCTGTAGGGGCCCGCATCGATCCGCTTGGCCCACTCGATCAGGATTTCTCGAGTCCAGCCAGGTTCGGTTACGGGAAGAGTCATTCCGATTTTCATGCGTGTCTCCTGATCCCTTGTCGGCGCGAGAATAGCCCCTTCGATTTCTGTCGGGGGGCCTACGCCGGGCAAAATACCTGTCGAAGCATGAGACCAGCTGGCGTTTGGAATCCGGCGCCGAGATACGTAGAATGGGAGCTTCGTTCAGACTTTCATCTTCCTCCCCTCGATTGGAGCCTTTCCCGATGCGCACGCGAATTCTTCTGGCCGCCGCCGCCTTTATTCTCTTGGCATCGAGCCTGGGGTGCACCGGGATGAACTTGCCGGGCACGAACACTGCGGGGCCCTGCGATCCGATTCTGTTTATTCGGGAAGGGACGACGACTCAGGCCGATATCTCCGCGCGCTGCGGCCCGCCGACGACGCAGGAGCGCACCAGCTCCGGCATGACTTGGATCTACAATCCAGATGCAGCTGTTTCGACGGCGGATATTTTGGTGGACAGTTGTGAAGGAATGACGGGGACGGCGAAGACGCTCTGCGTGGCCAGCATTCCGGACAAGCTCTTCATGAACATCAACTTCAATGCGAATGGTGTCGTCACGGACTACACCGCCCGCAAGGAAGTGCGGCAGCCGACGCCGCGGCCGGCGGGGCAGTAGCCGATCATCGGCCGGATCGCCGTCGATCAATCGTCAGCCAATTGACATCCAACGAACGGGCAATCGGGCTGCGCGGGACCCGCGGGCTTCGAGGATCTCCAACACGAGTGTGAAGATCCCCGAAACCGCTTTCGGGTTGCCATCTGGGCGCGTCGGCGAAGCTTCGCGCCCGCTCCGCGGGTGGCTAGTTCTCGTCAACGAGCTCCGTCGAGAAGGCGGTCCAACGTCCGATATCCGGCGTATCTAGCGTCGCGCCACGTCGATCGTTCTCGAGCATCGAGAGCTTCTCGCCGTATCCGAGCGTGACCGTGAAGCCCACGAATACGGAATGATCGGTGAGCTTCGCATTGATGCCGCCATCAGTGCTTCTTTCCTCGTTCATGCCGCGATAGCCGAGGAAGAGCGCGACCGGAGTCTCTGCCAGGCCATGGTCGTAGCGCGCTTCCCATGCGCCGACGGTCAGGTTGTCGGAGTTGCCGCCAATACTGTCGTTCGGCCCCAATGGGCGACCGAAGCCGAAGCTGCCTTCTAGCGAGATGCGCTGGTTCTCGGAGAGAAAGTGTCGACCGACGCCGCGAACGAAGACGGCTTCCGTCATCGCGTCCCGTTCATTTTCATCATCACCTTCGAAATAGCCGACCTGGCCGTAGAGTGTGGTGTTGCCCATTTAGTACTGAGCTTCACCACCGACGAGCCAGTAGAGGACACCTTCATCTTCGCCGCCATTCGACTGGCCTCCGGCGACGAGCAGGCCGACGGCTCCACTTTCGGGTGCACGCCAAGTGAGATGCCCGGCGAATCGTGCATCGCTCATATAGCCTTGGTCGCCTTGATTCTCACTCCCATTGCCGTCCCCGCGGTCAAGAAAATTGGCTGTGCCCTCGAGGTCCGTCTGGAAAGAAATTGAATCGGTCAGCGGGAAGCTGATCCGTACGTCACCTCCTGCGCTCGGATACTGACCATCTGAAATTTTAGTGTCTTCATCCGGGTCGATGAACGATCCGCCGAGATGGAGCTCACTCTGCGCTGAGGTAAGAAGAGGGCCCTCCGAGTTTCCTTCCGCAAAAGCGGCGAGAGGGAGACTGAGGACAAAGGGAACTAACAGCGGAATACAGGCTTTGCGAAACGAAGGCATAGAACTCTCTCTGATGAATGGGCTCCCGCATTTCTGGAAATGTCTAAGAAGCCGTCAGTGAATAGGTATGCTTTTCTGTCGTCTCGCCTGGCGGTTACCTGTGTCGAATAACACTCGGATTTCAGAGGATGGTGGAATTCTCGGTCAAGTTGCTCAGGTGTTCTGCGGGGGTCGGCTCAGGGGAAGGTAGGGGGATCGGTCGCCGGCCAGCGCGGAACCCTTTAGCCGAGCGCCTGGTCGAATCCCCAGCGTACTTCTTCGAAGCATCGCATTGCGGCTTCGAGGACGGCCTCGGCGTCGGAAACGGACTCCGTTTCCAGCCGCTGGACGAGGGATTGCCAGCCTGCGGCGCGCGGGGAGCTGGATAAGAAGCGGATCGGCGGGTCGGGGAGGGCCGCGCAAACCGCTTTGCGGAGCGTTGGTGCGCCTTGGCTCGAGCCGATCAAGGTATAGGCGTATCCAAGCGCTTCGCAGCGCGTGAGACCTGCCACCGCCGGCGGTTGCTTTTTGTTTGAAAGCTCGAAAAGGTCCGCGCACAAGTCTTTATGCCGATTGCGGACCGGAAGCACGAGTTCCGGAATAGCCGCGGTCTTTTCAAGGCTTGCATGGAGCCTTGACCAAGGTCGGGTAAATGCCGACAGCAAGCCGGCGTAGTGCCGGACTTGAACTTCGCCCCGCAGCAGCGCTGTGAGCAGAGGGTGTTCGTGCATCGCCGCGTGGGTGCTTGCCGAATGCGAACGCAGCTGATGGAGCAAGCTCAAACCTCAGGGAACTCCATCAGTTCGAACCAATAGCCACAAAAGCTCTGAGCAAACTCGGCAATGCCTTCACGGTCGTTCGGCTTCGTCGCAAAGCCGTGCGCGCCAAGTGCGTAGGCCCGATTGACTTCCTCTTTCTGGGAAGTCGAGGTGAGGATGACGATGGGGAAGGAGCTGGCTCCCAGGGCTTCGAGTTGTTCCAGGAAAGCGAACCCGCCGACACCCGGCATGTTCAGATCCAGCAGCGCGACATCCGGTGACTCACCTTGTTTGATCGCCGCGATTGCGGACTCCGCAGATGGAAAATCGACGATTTTCAGGCTTGGGCGGGCGGCTTCCATCGGGAGGCGGAATAGGATTCGATCCGCCTCGCTATCGTCGATCAGCCACAGAGTTGGATTCTTTTTTGCGTTCATGGGCGTTGGTCCGTTTGAGGCGGGCTCTGGATGGAAAACTCGAAGACAGCACCATTGCCGGGCTCCGATTCTGCTCGAATCCAGCCCCGATGATGATGCACGATTCGGCGGGCAAGGGCGAGTCCGAGCCCATCGCCATCGGCTGCGCTCGGATGAAGCCGCGAGAATAGATCGAATATCCGGACCTTAGCGGAAGGGGGAAAACCCATGCCGTTATCTCCGACCGAAATGACGTGACCGCCGCCTTCGGGACGCGAATCCACAACGATATGGAGGGGGCGCTCTGGTTCTCGATACTTATAGGCATTCTGAATCAAGTTGCGGAAGAGCGCTTCGATCTGAGGGACGACGATCTCAAGCGTCGGGAGGTCGCTGACCTTAACATCAACGCCACCAAGATCGCTCTCAAGGCTTGTCAGCACATTCTGCACAAGTTCGTTGAGGTCCGTGCGCGTGACCGTGGCTTCGCGGTCCAAGGTCGAATAGCTCCAGAGTCCTTCTTGGAGGCGGTGCAACGTGAGGGCTGCATTTTCGACAATCCCCATCCACTTCGTGGCATCGACGCCGACTTCCTCACCGAGCTCCTCGCGAATCATGGGTAAGAAAGATCGGATGGTGCGCAGAGGGCCTCGAAGATCGTGAGAGGTCACATTGGCAAACTGGCTCAAGTCCACGTTCGAACTCGCGAGCTGATGATTCTGCTGCTCCAGAAAGATCACGTATTCGCGGAGTTGGAACATCGCTTGATCGAAAGAGTCTTTCCGCTCCGGCATGCCGCTCAGTCGCGCTCGGAGGCCGCGCCGGAGTAGGTCGGCCATTTCCAGATCGCCGATTTCCCAAGGTGTACAGCGTCCGGTGACTTGCTCTTTCCAGAGCTCGAAAGAGTTGCGCGGCGTCAGGTCTTTGCTGGCGTCTTGCTCGGGTTGGCCGGCCCAGCGGACGACCCGGTCTTGCGAGCTCCGGTACCAGGCGACCCATCTTGCTGTGTCGACGGGGACGACGAGTAGGCCCCCGCCGTGAATCTCAGGGTCGGCGCTCGCGAGTCCGTCGAGATCACTGATCTCCAGCGACTTATTGTTCGCCATCCGCTCTGCAACGCCGCATACGAGATCGAACTGATCCGGCTTTTCGCCAAAGGCGTTCCGGTCCCCATCGACCGAAACGATGAATGCGTCCGCCGGAACGAAATCGAAAGCGCGAGGCCAGGCGGGATCTGTCGCAGAGAGTTCGCGTGTCGTCCCGAGCTCACACAATAGGTCGACTTGGGCCGTCAGCTGATCGTTTCGACTTCGTCGGGCGACCTCAATCTTCCGCCGCGAAATGAACTCGGAAAGGATTCGACCGATAAGCTCACATGCGCCACGAATGCGATGGTCGAGCCTGCGCGTCGAAAGGTGATGGCAGGCGATCAGCGCGACCAGTTCTCCCGAGACGATTACGGAGACCGAGAAGGAAGCCGAAACCCCCATGTTCTGGAGGTATTCAAGGTGGACAGGCGAGACGCTTCGAAGATGGCAATAGGCCATGTTAAGGGGGCGACCCGTGACCGGATTGATCGTTGGAGACACGGGCACGGGTTGGTACTTCGTGTCCGCGATTTCGCGGGTGAGTTCTAATACGTACAGTCTTCGCGCTTGCTGTGGAATGTCGCTGCCGGGGAAACGGAGCCCGAGGAATCCTTCCACGCCGTCGTTCAGCTTTTCGGCCAAGACGTGGCCATGGCCTTCCCGATCAAACTCGTACGCCATGACTCTGTCGTAGCCGATCAAGTCGGAGACGGCCTCGACGGCAAGTTGGTAGGCTTCGGCGCTTGAGGCTGCTCGTGAGAGCGACGCGCTGAATCTGTTGCTCGTGGCGATTAGGTCCTCAACGGGAACGGCATGCTCGTCGCTCTCGATCTCACAGACGTAAGTTCCGTCGATTCGGTGCCAGATCAGCGAGAAACGGCGTTCGCCTAACTCAAGGCTGCGAACGCTGCGTCCGCCACTCAGGAGGTCAATCTTGGCGTTCGCGCCCTCGCTGATTTCCCGAAAGATCTGCTGAGCGGCTTCTTCTGGAGCGATGCCGAGGAAATGTGAAGCATTGTCGCTGGCTTGACACAGCGTTCCTGATTCACCGATCACGAGAAGGGCGCCGACGGGCTGGATACATCCGGGGATGTGGATCGGTTCGCGATCGCAATTCGTGATCGTCGCGGTCTCGTCGGGTGCGAGCCACTTATCGATGGCATCGAATGAAACAGGACGAGCTGGATCAGCCTTAAGCGACATCTTCTAGAAAGCTCCTAAGGAGAATCGTGTTCGCTGGGTGGACCCACGATTTCCTAGATACTAGCTTTCCACAAGGGATTTCACATTTGGGTGGGGTTAGGGTTTTACCCTATTCGGCGCGCGAAGGGCGGCTGGGATTTTGTAGTCGATCTGTCCATTCGAGGGATTTGAGCAGGGTCAGGAGCAAAATGGCCGAAATGAGCCCCGCCGCGAAGCCCGGTTCAGGAACAAACACTTCCGCGACCATTTCCCGAGGATTGACGGGAACGGCGCTGCCGCTCTGCCATTCGTAGTCGACGTGATAGGCGCCTTCGATGATGCGCTTGTCGGATGCATCTTCGTCGCTATCGCCGAGCCAAACCGAATCCCCGTCTTCGTCGCGGAGGATGAACTGGCCATGGTCGCTTACGACGTCGGGGAACGCGACGCCGTCGAGAGTGAACCGAGGCGCGATCAGGCGCGTCCGGATGTCGATTGTGCGCGACGTCGCTCCGGTGATCTGAAGATCCCGGTCCACGACATGCCCAGAGTTGATCGGCGTTAGGGCTTGGCTCTCTTGATACGAGTAGACGATATTATATTGACCCGCGACCACGCGGGCGTTCATAGGACCTTCGTTCGATCGGCCGAGTTCAAGCTCCGCACCGGATTCGGGTTCGACGAGGAGGATTCTGCCATAGTCGAGGCCGCTACTCGGGAAGGGCGAACCATCGAGCAAAAGGTCGAGGTCCAATACGGCGGTTTCGACATCGAGCGGAAAAGGTCCACTCGCGTCGAGCATCACGTCTGCGGCAAAGCGGGTCTCCGGGTTGGCCGGGATCGCGGCGTTGGGTTCCCAGAGGCGGTAATAGAAGTCATAACTCCCCTCGATCAGCGTAACCGGCCCGGCAGGGAGGTGGGTTCTCCCGATCGTGACGAGTTCTCCGTCATCTTCTTCGTACTGAATTTGTGCATACGCGAGTCCGCTGCCGGGAAAGGTCAGGCCATCCATGGTGAAGGAGGGCTCGACTGTATGCGCTGTGACGGAGATCTGAATGCTCGAGCTTCCACCGGCTTCGATCAGGAGGTCGTCGTCCACGACCTTCCAGCGATTGGTGGGCGAGACGGCTTGTGACTCCCGGAATGAATAGATGACGCGGTAGGTTCCCGGAATCGTGCGCAGGAGAGCTGTGCTGTTCGTGCTGGCCGCGTAGAAGAATGTGTTCGTTGTGACATCTTCGAGATAGATCCAGCCATAGTCGAGGCCGCTCGTCGGGAACGGAACGCCGTTGAGCATGCAGGTCACCGTGCGAAGGACCATCGGTACGTCGACTTCGAGAGACATGCCTTGGTCGATCAGGATCTGCTCGAGGATGATGGTCCGCGGATTGGGCGGGATAAAGATTCCTGATCGATAGGCATAGATCACGTCATAGACGCCGGGGACGACATAGATCCGGTTGAATGCTTGTTGGCTTGTGCCGATATGAACTTCGCGGCCGGTTTGGGGATCGCGCAGATAGAAGTCGGCGATCTCGCCCGAAGAGGTCGGAAAGGCACCGCCGTTCAGGAGGAAAGAGAGGCTCACTCGAACAGCCGGGACGTCCAGTGTGAGGGACTGATCCGATTCGATGTCGATTGGGGATGAGAAGGGGACGCGATCGCCGCGCGGCGCCGTTAGCGGCGCGAAGATCGAGCTGAACTGCGGCTCATAGAGGCCCGAGACGATTCGGAGGGGGCCGTAGGTTCCGTTGAAGGTATTCCCAAGCAGAACCGGGTCGCCGAGCTTCGATTCGAGATGGACATTCCCGCTGTCGAGGAAATCCGCGGGAAACGGGCGGCCGTTTCTAAGGAACGCGCCGTCTACTTCGCTGGATTCGACGTTGAGCTGCATCAAGACAGCATCTCCGCTGCCTCCGGAAAACTGTGCGGCGGCGGGCATTGCAGCACTTGCAAGAAGCGCGAGGAGCAGCAGGGCCAAGCCGATTGAAAGATCTGCGGGCTTGCGTTGGATCTGGAGGGGTCTGGGAGAGGTCATGATCGTTCCTTAGGGACTCAGGAACCGGGAATTTGGCGCGCCCGGCCGGCATCGACTGTGAAGAGGTTCACACAAGCGGCTTTCGCCGCGTACGGCGGCCGACTTTGCATAAACCGGCAAGTCCGATCAGGCCCCAGCTTATGCCCCCGGTTGGCTCAGGGACGAAGAAGACGTCCTGAACGCGGTAGCCGAATGAGTAGGAGCCTGCGTCTCCGACGCCGAAATAGGTCAGGATAATGTCCTCGGTGCCTCCGCCGAAGAGCGCCTCGATATCCTGGTCGATCGCAACATCGGCCAGCAGCGTGGGCGGCGAGAGCGCATCGAATGCATTCGCGCTGAGGATGAAGCTTCCGTTCACGATGAACTCATCGACCAAGATCTGGGTGCCTGGGATTAACACTTGTGGCACGCCGAGAACGGCGTGATTCCGCGCGCGGAGCCGGTACTGGTCGCGGAAGAGGTTGAACTGCGGGAGATCGTTGTCGACGAATACGCTGCAGTCCAAAAAAGCGCCGTTGCAAAAGTTTGTCGATTCATGCTGGAGCGGGCCGAAAGCGAAGTCCGATTCGATGACGGCATCGCGGTATTCGGCCGATTCTGCAGCGGGATCGCTGTCGGGGACGGCATCGTCGATTGAGAACGATGCCGCGAACCAAGCGCCATCGAGATTCTTGGACGCAAAAAAAGCGGCGGCCTCGGGCAGCACGACGCCGGAGGAGAGTGTCGGGTCCGCGAAGGCGCGCCCCGAGAAGGTGTAGGAGACGATCTCGGCGCTTGCGGGCGCGCTTGAAATCAGGAGCAGCAGAGCGGTCGTGAGGAGGCAGTTGCGCATGGCGCGTCCTTTCTTGAGGTGTTCGGATAGAACCCCTCAGTAGAAGTGGCCGGGAAGAAGGTTTTGGTTACTTCATTGGGGGAGAGGAGGGGGGCAATCGTCTCTTCAAACGATGGAATTCGATGGAGGCGAGGACTAGTGTGTGCGCCGTAGGCGATGAGCTGAGGCCGGTACTCGGCCGTTAGACGGGAGTGGTTGATGATGATGCGGAGCGGGATCGGAAACGTCGGGCAGGATCGAAGTGGCGGGTCGGCTTTGCGCCGAATGCGAGCAATCGGGGGCGCAATCCTCTTCACGCTCTCTTGCTCGCTTTGCCTTGTGCCGAGCTTGGCAATGGCGCAGATCGAACTCGAGTGTCTTGAGATTCCGCTGCCGCCGGGATGCGTCAGCTACGAGTTTGAATTCGAAGCACAGAACGTGACGGATCCGTTTTCCCTCCTGAGCGGCGTGGGGTTCGGGTCTCTGATTTCGGGCAGCATTACCCTTAATACGAATGTTCAGGACCTCGACCCCTCCGACCCCGACCGCGGCGTCTATCCCGGCGCGGTCGAATGCGCCCGGATCCAGTTCGACAACGAAGAAATCGTCCTCGTCCAAGAGACCTTCGTCCCGAGTATCTCAGATCCCGCTGACGATCCGGGCTACCAGGTGGCGAACGATCTGATCGACCCCGAGGCGCCGATCTCGCCGGAAATCGATGTGGTTGCGGGTTCGATCGGTGGGTTGGGATTGCGCATCCCTGTGGATGGAGATGCTTTGAGCATTGGTGGCGGATTCGCTTTCGCCTACGGCGAAGGATGCTTGGATGTCCCGTTCAGCCCCTTCCCTTGCCCGCCCATGTTGCTGGTCGACGACTCCATCCCGGGTGCCCCAGGGCAGGTTTCTCTGCTTCAGGCGTCTCCGGTCGAGCTCCTCTTTACTCAAATTGAAGGGTTGATGGCGACTGCGCGCGTTGACGGTCAACTCTTGACCCTGGATGCAGCGGACGACATTCCTTGCCCGGAGCCTGGCTTTGGGTTGGCGCTCGCGGCGGGGGTGATGACGCTGGCGAGTTTTCAGCGCCGCCGTCAGTAGACTGCATGTTTGTTGAAGGGTTAGTATTTGCTAACAAGTCAGCGAACGCACGAGAGCTCTATGGCCGCCAAGAAAAAGACTCCGCTCACACCCAAAGCAGAAAAGACGGTTGAACATATTCTTGCGACTGCGGCGGCGCTGCTCGCTGAAGTTGGCATGAAGGGCTTCAACACGAACCTGCTCGCGGAGCGCGCGGGCGTGAAGGTACCGACGGTCTACCGCTATTTCCCGAACAAGATCGCGGTCCTCGAAGAGCTTGCACGCCGATTGGCCGAGGTCTGGGATCTTTGGTTCGACGACGAACGTCTCGCCGATCCGGGAAATGATTGGCGTGAGGTCTGGTGTGAGTACATCGACGCGTTCGTTGCAGGGATCACGGCAGCGCCGGCCGGGCTCGCGATTCGGGACGCGCTGCATTCGACGCCGGAGCTGCGTCATATCGAGGACCGAGACATTAAGCGGCTCGCGGAAAGGCTCAGCCGCGCGCTGCGCCGGCGCGACGCTTCACTTGACGCGCGAGAGATTCGCGCGGCGGCGGATGTTCTGCTGGTGAGCGGGATCGCTGTTCTCGATCAGGCTTTTCGGGGCGCTGCGAGGTCGCGTAAGGCTCGACTCGACGTTCTCAAAGCGATGCATATCGCTTATCTCGAAGAGCTGCTCGACTGAGGGGCGAGGGCTCGCCTCGCTGATCGCTAGGGACAGTTCAGCGTCGGTCGCGAAAGTGGCGGCGGTCGCGGAGAGGAGTTGGGGCGTCTTTTTTAAAGTCCTGTAAACATCTGTCTTGATTGAGGTTTTTGGATAACGGCTGAGTAATGTAGCTGGACGAGGATGAGACTCGTAAAACGCCCCGAGCGCCTTCTGCGCAGGGCGAAGGAGGGTCTCAGATGCACTCGAACCATTTCCGTTCACTCGATTTCGTCGCGATCAGCGTCAGGGAGGCGTCCGCGGCGGCACGGCGAAGAAGCTGGCCGTTGGTCGGTAGACTGTCGCTCGCGGCACTCGCGATGGTCATTTTGCTCGTTTCGGCGCGCCCCAGTGAGGCCAGGGACGGTGTCCTCGAAATCAACCAAGCTTGCGCGACGCTCTTGGGCTGTTTTCCGGGGGACGCGCCGGGCTTCCCCGTGGAAATAACTTCGACGGCTGGCGGCTCGAGCTTTCGACTTACGTCGAGTCTGGAAGTGAGCTCGGGGGACATCACTGCGATTCAGATGGACCGAGACGGCATAACACTCGATCTCGGTGGATTTCAAATCTTCGGGCCCGGAGTTGCTGGGACCGGGAAAGGGGTCGACGCGGTCTCGCGTGACGAAATCACGATTCGAAATGGCAGCGTCGTTAGAATGGGCGACGACGGCGTCGCCGTGGGGCGCCGAGCTCGACTGCAAGACCTCTATGTCGCTGAGAGTGGCGGTGATGGGATCGTGACTAACCTCTTTTCGATTGTGCAGAGATGCTCGGTCGACGAAAACGGGGGCTATGGAATCGATACCAACGGCGCAGTCGTCGTCGCGAACCGAGCGAGTTACGGCGGGATAGACGGGATTCGGGCCGGGAATGGGTCGGTCGTTATACGAAACGTTTCGAGATATAACGACGAAGATGGGATTCAGGTGCGCTTCGATAGCCTCGTCCTCGACAATGCGGTTCGGCGGAATTCGGGGAGTGCGCTTCATGTACCGGCTGGCACATCAGGATACGGCGGCAACGCCATTTCGAGTTCTGGCGGCGCGCCGACTGTGACCGGTTCTGCGGTCGAACTGGGGGGGAATATGTGTAACAGCACCCCGAGCTGTCCCTAGCGGCTCTGCAGCCTCTTTTCCTTGACTGACATGATTCGCGCGGCGGCGCATGCGCGCGTGGTGTCCCCTTGATTCGCATTGGAGTGAACCTGTGAACCTTTACTCATTCAATTTTTCGTACTGGCTTGCCCTCGCAATTCTCGGCGGGGTCTTGATCAACACCTCGACTGCTCAGGCGGCCGAGGGCGTTTTTGAGATCAATCAAACCTGCGCGATCACGGGCTGTTTTAGTTTCGATTCGCCTGGCTTTCCTGTGATCGTCAACTCCGCGTTGGACTCGCCTCGGCTCATTCTGACGAGTGACTTGGATTTGAGGGGGTTGCCGTCAGCGGAGAACCTCACTGCAATCGCAATTTTCGGGGACGGGACGGTTTTGGATTTGAACGGCTTTTCAATTATCGGTCCCGGGGTCGTAGGGACTGGGAGAGGCGTGTCTGCGAGCGGTGCAGATGGGGTCTCCGTGATCAACGGCAAGGTGATCGGCATGGGAGACCGAGGTGTATACGTCGGTGATTCTGCGCGCGTCGAAAACATGACCGTGATCGAGAACGGGAACTACGGGATCGCCGCCCCTCAGGACGCACATGTTTCGGGCTGCATCGTTTGGAACAATGGCGCCGACGGAATGATTATCGCTTCGGGGACAGTCGAGCAGAGCGTTGTCGCGAATAACGCCGGATACGGAATCAACGCAAACTCCGGGACCGTCGTCATCAACAACTCCATTGGCTTCAACGCGGCGGGTGGTATCCGGGCAAGCCCCGGGAATCAAATCCGCGCTAATGCGGTCCGCGGAAACTCAGGATTCGATCTCGATCTCACTTTTGGGACGAATTCGTTCTCAGAAAATGTGTTAGGGAGTCTGGGCGGAGGGGGCATTGTGGAGACAGGGCCGAACCTTTGTGGCGGAAACCTGACCTGCCCTTGACGTGATCTTGACGCTTCTTCGATGACGGGTCCCGCGCGGGGCGGCTGAATATTAGGTTGACGTCTGGAATTCAAGCTGCCGCGTGTACGGGCGAACTGCGCCTCCTCCGGATTCAGGAGGAGGCGCAGTCAAGCTCGACCACGGTCAGCGCCGCCGAGAACGCCGTCCGATGCCCGCAAGGAAAGCGCAGCCCGTGAAGAGCAGAGCCGTCGTGCCGGGCTCAGGCAAGGGCGTGGGCTGGAAGGGAAACTCGCTTGTACTCCCCTCGGCGTCGGTGGCCGTCGCGTGCAGCGAGTAGGAGACGTTTCCCATCGCGTCCGGGACGATGACACCCGGAAGGGGAGTGATGACTGCAGTTCTAAAGGCTTGGGCATCGCTCGCGGAGTAGCTATCCGAGCCCAAGAATATGCGTGCTTCCGGTGGTCCCCCAGGATCGCCCAGGTAGAAATCGACGCGCAGGGGGTAGGCGGCGTTCGACAACGTTGAATCGACCCGGTAGCGAATGGTGGCACTTGCGATCGTCGGATCGTAGAAGGTCTCGGTTGCATCGATTTCCGGGTAGTTTTGTTTGTTGTTTGCGCCGGTGTCGAAGTCGCCGGGATCGCTCCCACCGCCGCCCGTACCCAATCTGATCGGACGGGGGGTGGACTCGCCGTTCTCGATCAATACGTTTCCTCTGATCGTCACTTCCTGCGCGGGGCTTGTGACGACGACGCCCGCGAATGACTGGTTTTCGATGATGTTTCCGTAGCGGGCCACTTCGGCATCGTTAGCGTCAAGTGGTGCCCCCACCTCGATGCCATCTGCTCCATACACGCTGACGCCTCTGTCTTGGCCGAGGAGGACGCGGCCGGCGGCATCGGTCCCGATGTAGTTTCCATGAATTTGGATCGCATTGTTTATGCCAGCCGGGGTGACGACATAGACCCCATAAGAATTGTTAAAGGCAATGGTGTTGGCGCGACCATTGATGAGGCCGTCGATTCCGCCGACTTGGATGCCGGCGGCATCACCCTCAATACGGATTCCGCCCTGCGTGTTTCCGAGGTCTCTGCCTGAGGCATCGGTTCCGAGGTAGTTTCCTTCGATGTCGATGGTGATGCCTTCCATTCGGATTCCGTACTCGGCGTTATGCCCGACCGTGTTGCCCGTGCCCGGGCCGCCGATTCGCCCGCCCGCGCCGAGGCTGTGAATTCCGTCTCCGTTGTTAGGTAGGTCGTCGCCGTCTGCGTTGGTACCGATCCAGTTGCTCTCGATCACAGCGAGCGCCGAAGTTTCGATTCCCGTGCCCGAGTTGCCGCTCACGATATTGTTTCGGATCGTCGTGTTGCATTCCGAACGGATGCCCCCATCCGCATTCGGTAGGGCGACTTCGCCCGTAGCATTGGTCCCGATCTTGTTGAACTGAATGGTTCCGGATGGTCCGTTGAGGCATTCGATTCCGTAGCGGGCGTTGCCGGAGATCACATTGCCTCCGATTCCGGGGGTCCCGATATTCGAACCACCCATATTGCCGAAGATCCGGATGCCACCGTAGTCGTTGGGAAGCGTAACCAGCCCGGCGCGATTCACGCCGATCATGTTGGCCTGGACGTCAACTTCCGGATCTCCGTTCAAGATGAGACCGCTTCCTCCGTTACCGGAGATCACGTTGCCTGCGGCAACGGGGACGAATTGCTGAAGGCCCGGATCGTAGACCGAGCCTTGTGAGCCGACCTCGATGCCGGTGCCGGTGGCGTTGTAGTAGAATCGGATCCCAGTCCCGGAGTTACTCGTCGGGCCGGAGAAAGGAATCGAGGTCGAGAGTCCGAAGCGTCCTGTTCCGATGAAGTTTCCGGCAATGCGGGTATCGGTCACGTCATCGTAAAGAAAGATCCCGGTCCCGTTGGCCGATATGACATTGCCCAAGCCGACACATCCTGAGAAAGCAGAGCAGGATTGACCAATCACGTTGTTGGCGGATCGGTGGATTTGAATTCCGTTATTGTCGTTTCCGGTTGGCAGCGACCCACGCAAGATTCCGATGTGGTTGCCTTGAACAATAACCTCGGACGGGCCCTGGCCGTTGCCGAGAGGAAGAGGTTGGCCCGAACTGAGGTAGATGCCTGTGCTGAAGCCGGCGATCGCGAGGCCCCGAATGATCGAGCCGCTGGCGGTGCCAAAGATGTCTATGCCGACGGCGGTCGCGCCCGCATTGTTTCCCAACAAGTTGATCATGGGAGTGGGGATGCCGACGGTTGAACTCCCGTCGTAGTCGGGGTGGCTATAGCCGTCGATCAGGACGGGATCGATCAATCGCGGATAGGGGCTGCTTGGTTGGAACTGGACGATGCCCCCGATCTTCGGCAGGAACCCGCTGAACCGGATTTCGTCAAAGCCCGGCGACGCGTTGGATTCTTCGATCGCGGCCAGGAGCGTGCATTCGCTGAGGAAGACGCTTCCCGTGAAGATCAGATCGCCGGTTTCGCAGGCTCCGTTCCCGGGATTATCGTCGGAGTCGTTCGCGGTCGAATTGACGGTAAAGATCGCGGCTTCCGCCGGGACTGTGACTAAGAAGAGGGGCGCGACGAGGAAGAGTGCAATCGCGAGAACTCGGCACACATGCCGGAGTCCGCCGAAAGGGGGCCTCCTCTCTTCGGTTTTTACCTCGGTTGAGTCTGTGCAGGCCGTCCCTGAGTTCAAAAAGCGTCGCATTCGATTTCCCCTCGTCTCGTATTTGAGAGCAGCGGGGCTTTGATCGATCGCCCCTTATTCCCGGTATAACGCGGGCTGGGAAACTGGACTTTCAGCGTTTTCTCAGGGATCGCGGGGAGCGCCCAGGGCCGCCCAGGAGCGTGCAGGGGAGGCGGCGCAGGGGGGCGTCTTAGGGATTCGTCCCGGGTCGGGGATCCAAGCGGTAGATGAAGCGGTCCGCATCAAAGCCTTCGAGTTCACCGGGCTTCCCGACGAGGACTGCGATCAGAGGGTAGACCTTGTCGCCGAAGCGCACGCGCACGCGGGGATCGTTCAGAATATGCGTGTACCAAGTGCGATCGCTGGCGGGGTCGATGTAGAGCTTTCCGTCGCGCACTAGGTAGTTGAGTTCGACGGAATATGGATCTTCGGGACGCGTTTCAAGGTCAACGAAGGTATCGGTTACGAAGGACCAGTCCGTGATCGGCTCTTCGGCAACTTCCCCCGCGAGCTCGCCGCCGGGAATGATGAGGAGCGGCCCGCCGCAGCCCCCGAGGCCGAGACAAAGGCCGAGACCAAGACTTAGACCGAACCAAAGCGCTCGGGTAGTGATCGTCGCTCGCGCTTTCGTCGTTTCTCGTGCGGTCATTCTACGCTCCTTTGACTCTCGCCTGTTCCGCCTGGCTGACTGCCGATCATACAATCTTTCCCTTCGCCGGATAACGGGAGAGGTCCATTCTCTCTATAGTGCAGCGATGCAAAGCCGATTCGATCAGGACACAGCAGTGACACACGCGGGCGACGGGCGATACGACGTCGAAATCAACGGCGGGTGGTGGATCATTCGCGGCCCCAATGGCGGCTATATCGCGGCGATTCTCGCGAACGCAGCGACGCAGGCGGTCGGGGATCCGGGGCGACCTTTGCGTTCGCTGAATATTCATTTTTTGCGGCCGCCGGTGGAAGGAGCCGCGCATGTGGAGACGGTTGTTGAGCGGACGGGGCGGACGCTGACGACGGTGACCGCGCGGCTTATGCAGAACGGGAAGCTCCAGGCGCTGGCCACAGCGGCGTATGCGATTCCACAAGAGATCGGTGGGTTCGTTCATGCGGAGATGCCCGACGTCCCGTCGCCTTCCGAATGTGTTCTTCGCGAGCGACCGACGGAGCGGGATCTGCCGCCTCTGCATGACCGATATGAACAGAGATTTACGATCGGACCTGTGCCTTTTTCGGAGGAGGAGCGAACGCGCGAGGCGCGGTCGGGGGGATGGATCCGGCTGAAGGAACCGCGCGCTTGGGACACGGCAGAAATCGCTGCAATCAGCGACGCCTGGCCGCCGGCCATATTCACCTCGAAGGATATGCCGCCGACATCAGGAGGCGTGCCGACCGTCGACCTCACGGTGCATATTCTGGCACCTGAAGCGCTCGCAAGTATGGCCCCAGATGAGCATGTGTTAGTTGACTTCAGGACGCGCGCGGTCCAGGGGGGATACCTCGAGGAGGACGGCGAGATTTGGAGTGAGGGTGGGGTTTTACTCGCGCAGGCGCGACAGCTTGCGGTCGTGATTTAGGACGACGAAGGCGAAGGCCAGAGAGAGGAACGCGCGTTGGGCAAAGTGAAACAACTACTCCCGTATCTCCTGGGCTGCGCCTTCATCGTGGCGACGACGCAGTTTCGTGCTTTCGGGATCACGAACTTCTTCGCGCAGATGACGCTCTTCCTTTTTGTCGTGTGCATTCCGGCATGGCGAACCGAGCGCATGTCCTACGTGGATATCGGCTGGCCTTGGGGGCTCGTTTTGATCGGCGTGCTGACGATTTGGATGGGGCAGGGAGATCCGACCCGAGTGGCGCTGGTCGGCGGGCTGTACATTTTTATGGGCGCGCGGATGGGCCTTGGGGCTTTGAACCTGTGGCGGTTGGGCGCGCTCCAGCGGGAGCTTCCGCGGTATCAGTATCAGGCTGTGCGATGGGAAAAGTCAGGGGAGGCGAATATTCCCGTCGCGCGACAGGTGGAAGTGCTTGCGCAGGGGCTCGCGAATACGTCCTATTTGGCCATGCCTGCGGTTTTGATCTCGGCGAATCCCAACGCGGCAATTTCGGTCGTGGAATGGATCGGGTTCGCTGTGGCGGTCTCGGCCTTTTTGATGGAGTCGGTCGCCGATTTTCACAAAGCGGGTTTCATCAAGAACTGTAAGGCCGCGGGGGAGCGCAACCGCGTCTGCGATGTTGGGCTCTGGCGATATAGCCGTCATCCCAACTATTTCGCGGAGTGGATGGTTTGGAACGGGCTGATTGTGATGGCCTTACCGTCTTTGCCGCATCTTTTTGCGACGGAGCACTGGGGATTGGCGGGGCTCCTCACAGCTGGTCTCTTCTTTGCCTCGCGCATTATGTACGTCACGTTGGTGTACTACACCGGGGCCAAGCCGTCGGAGTTTTACTCGGTTCGGAAGCGGCCGGACTATGCCGAGTATCAGCGCACGACGAATATCTTCTTTCCGGGGCCGCGCCGGGTCTGAGATCACTCCTTTCGGCGCCGAGCGCCGAGGAGGACCAGCATCCCGGTCGCGATTCCAACCCCGAAGCTCGGTTCGGGGACGACGATGTCCAGATCGAATTGAGTCGTGAAACCATCTCCGTTCAGGTCGTACTGGATTTCGTAATTCTCGAAATAGCCCGATGGGCGGTTGGCATTGTCGATGGCCGCTTCGACCAGATCGATATCCGTCTGGTTGACCCACCCGTCGCGATTCACATCGTTCGTTCGCAGGCCGTCAGAGAGTACGGTCCAGACGTAGCTGCGAATCGACACATGCGGAGCAGCCGTGGGTTCGCTGTCCTCCGAGGTGTCTTCGGCGCCAATGAGATCGCCGTGGGGAGCGTCAAAATCGGACCCGGCCGGAAAGCCAACGTAGCGTGTGTTATTCGCCGCCCAGTTCGGAACTTTGTCGGGCTCTGAAGTCGGGGTCAGGTAGCTCAGGAAGGGGTATGCCTTTGACGTCCCGGGGCTGTGGCAGCGTGCCGTGAGCGAATCATTCTCAGCATCTGTTGGGAGGATTCTGACGCGATTGAGGGGGCCGAGGTTAAAGCCGTTCCAGGGATTGTAGCCGTAGCCGCTCTGGAGGTTGGCGAAGTCTGCGACCGCGCCAGGCCAGTCATGGTCAAACCATGCGGCGGATTCACTGATGTTCAACGCGGACCGGTTGGCGATTTCCGGCGGCTGCGTTGCTCGGTCGACATTCGGAAAACAAAGGTCGCTCGCAATCGAAAAGCTACTGACATGGGCGACGAGGGCGTCATGTCGCGTTATCGGATCCGTAAACGTGAGCAACTCTTGGTCTGTCGTCGCCTTGGAATCGGCTGCAGCGATCGTTGTCCAGCGAATCTCCGGAAAATCGAGGTTGTCAATGAAAGGAGCGCCGTTCGCATCTGCCGCTTCACGCGCTTCTTGCAGAGCCGACTGCCAGGCTTCCATCAAGCAGACTTGATGAAATTTGGGTTGGAGACTGGCGACGAGGCAAGATAGATCTGCGCCATCCGCGACTTCCGGAATCGCGCCGCCTCCGCCGCGGTGGGGACTGCCCAAGGTGACGACATCCGTAATGCGAATGCCTTCCTGAAGTAGCGAGTCGAAGTGTCGGTAGACGAGATCTCGGGCGACGATTCCGCCCATGCTATGCGCGACGAGGGCGACGTTTTCGTAGCCCGTGCCTGAACCGGCAACGCGGCAGTTCGATTGATTGCGAATCGCTTCGCTCAGCAGTCGACTGACCATCGGAAGAGAGAAGGTGTACCCGTCCAGACGCGAGTTGATCGTACAGACTTCGTCGCCCGACGCCTGGTCGAAGATCTTGAGACCGGTTTCGACGCTGTCCCCGTCGGAGTTGTAGTCGACGAGGTAGACCTTGAGTAGGTCGAGCTCCGCAAAGCCTGCTTGGAGCTCGAATGCGTCAAAGGCCTGCTTGCCGCTTTCGAGGCCGTGGATCAGGAAGACGGTCTTCGGCCCGGGAGCCGGCTCTTCTACGCTTGCAGGCTGGGCTCTGTACGCCGGGAACGTTTCTTTGTCCACGCACCATCCATTGTCGGGGTAGGGCAACGCCTGGCTCGCAACCTCGTACGCATTCGGTTTGCAGGACGGAATGTTTTCCAGAAGGCCGCATGCAGGTTGTCCAAATGCGCCGCAATGATTCGGGAAGCCGTCGGTGCCCACTTGTCGGCAGGTTGCTCCCTCGGAACCAATCAGTTCGGTGAGCCCGGATTTACATGAGGGAATATGCTCAATGATCGTGCAGGCGCGTTCGTCGAGGTCCCCGCACTGTATTGGGAAGAGGTCATCGCCGTTACGGCATTGTCCGGCGTTCTCCACCAACTCGCCCTTACAAGACGTGATGCCGAGCTGGGCTTGCAAGGTGATATTACAGGCGCTCTCGAATTCGTCGCCGCAGAACAGGGGGTATCCCGCGGAGTCCTGGGCGTTACAGGTGCCGGCGTGCTCGAAGTAATTCGATTTGCAGGAGGGGATATGCTCCGTCACGATGCAGGGTGCTTCTTGCAGGCCGCCGCAATGACTCGGGAACCCGTCGGAATCGATCGCCCGACATCGAACGCCCGATGGACCGACTAACTCGATGAGGTTGGTTTGGCAGGACCGGATGCCGAGCCTCGCTTGCACGGTCAGCGCGCAGGGCGCCTGATTGACTCTGCCGCAGAAAGGCGGGTGCACTCTCGTCTTGTAGCAGGTGCCTGCGGAGGATCCGTTGAGATAGAAGGGGAAGCCGCTATTCGAGCACGACTGTCCTGTCCCCGGGCCGGTGGCCAAGATCCCGCCGTGTCCCGCGTCGCAGGCCGACCCTTCCCAGACGCAGCAGTAGCGCTGGTTGTTACCGCCGCAGGTTTGGGCGAAGGCGTCCTCTGTGGGTAGCAGGAAGAAAATGAAGAGGGCGGCTCCAGCGAGGAAAGCGAAGCGGCTGAGGGCCCTGCGGAGGTGTCCTGTTCGCTCGGGTGCTCGATGTGAAAACGAGCTTGCGGCGGCAGATCGGTCTTCCTGGGACATCTCGTGAACTCCTGTCGGCAAGGGCGCTTCGGGCGCTATCGCCAGTGTCGGCTGCGGCGAGGGCTGAAATACGCCTCTCGCGGTCTGTTTGGGAGTGTCAGAATGACATCGGGGCCTGGGGATCGCCTCACCCATTCGAGCTAGTCCAAGGGGGTGAGCCGCAAGCAGGCGGAGTAGGGGAAGATCTATTGCTCTTCGCCAGGGCTTCTCAGGTCGAGTTCCCGGGCGAGGATGGCCGCTTCGGTGCGGTTTGTGACCTCTAGAGCCTCGAGGACCGCCTTTACATGGGTTTTGACGGTGTTTTCCGAGATTTCGAGCACGCCGCAGATCTCGCGATTCGTGAGGCCCCGGGCGATCAGTGCGAGGACATCGATTTGCCGCGTGGTGAGGACATCGGCCCGGGCGCGCCGGCGCTTACTCGCGCTAATTTCAGCTTCGGCCTTTGGGTCGAGCAGCGCAGCGGGAATGTAGAGGCTGCCTGCCAGTACAACCCCGAGGGCCGCTCGAAGCTCCTTCGAGCCCATCGATTTCGGGAGATAGCCAGAAGAGCCCGCGTCCAGCGCTGCCCGCATATCGGTTGCCGAATCCGAGGCGGAGCAGATGACGACGGGGACAGACGGGAAATGTTCGCGAAAGGTCTGAAGCCCCTGCATTCCGCCCCCACCGGGCATTTCCAGATCCATCAGCACCAGATCCAGATCGGAATGAGCCTTCGCGACCGAATGCGCCTCATCGGCGTTCGCCGCTTCAAGGATCTCCGGCTGCTCGGGCAATTCCGAAACCAGCAGCTTCAAGCCGTCGCGAAAAACGGCATGGTCATCGACGATCAGTACCTTCATGCGCCTGTAGGCTACCAAGGCTTTCCGGGGCCGCCGCCTCTTTCTGACCCGCATGATTTTTCCGGGGCCGCTGCGTGCTCATGGATACGCAAACCGCACGGCGCCAAGACCGATATGCTTACGGTGGCGGGAAGCTTCATTCAGCCTCGACGCTTCGATTTCACCTCGAACCTGATCAAAAGGACCGACTAGTGCGTTACCCCAGCGCGACCTCCGTCCTTCTCTTCGTCTTGATTCCGTTGGCGCTGATTGTCCTTCTGCTCCACGTGCGAGAGGTCTCGAGGACGGGGCTGGCGCAGCCGCCGATCTACGCCGCCTTTGGCGCAGGGCAAGCGGCGTATCCCATCGTCGGCGGATCCACGGTCGAGGTAAGCGGAGAACATCCGCTTGAGGTCGGCGATCGGCTGATTCGAATTGGCGAAACGGACCTCCAGGGGCAGGGCTACCTCGGCTTTATGGGCGCCGCGTTCGCTGCGGCCGGAGAATCGAGAGTCGCGCCGCTCGTCTATGAACGCGGTGGTGAGCGGCGGGAAACGATGCTTCAGCTAGCGCCGTTCTCTGTCCCGTGGCTTCGAATTCCTTTTTTGGCGACGATGCTGACGCTGGTGACGGTCCTGCTTTTGCGCAGGCCTAACGATCCATTTATTCATCAAAGTGCCGCGACCTTTTCCGCCGTTGTGTTTGGCGAGGCGATCTTTGAGGGCGGTGGCCCTCATCAAGTCTTGATCGCGAAGATGATCTTTATTTCTGCGGGTGCGTTCTGGTGGCCGATGGTCCTCTATTTCGTAGCCGGAATGCCGAATGGATTTCGCAAACCGTCGGTTCAGCGCTGGCTGCCGCTGCTCGCGCTCGTCATCGCGGCCCTCTGGAGCGTCCCCAAGCTCCTTTACGTATTTGCGACCGAGGGGGACGCGATTCGGAGCGATGTCATTCCCTCGATCGTTTCCGGCGCCGATGCCCTCACGATCGCCATTCCTGCTGTTCTTTTCGCGATGAACTACCGGGGTTTCGATGCGCACGAACGCGTGCAGATGAAATGGGTCGTCTATTGCTCCTGGGCGGCGGGTCTTGTGATGTTCGCGGCTCTGGTCATGCCCGTGATCCTGCCGGGGTTCGCCGGCTTTGATGAGATGCTCGCTGTCGCCGGAATTACCGCCACGATCATCCCAATCGGAGTCACCGTTTCGATTCTCGAATTCAGGCTCTTTGAACTCGATCGACTGATCGGTCGGGCGGTTTCGGTTTCGATTCTGTTTGCGCTCTTCTTGGGCGTTCTTTTTGTTCTGATTCCGCCGCTCAGTCAGGCGTTTGCGCGCGTTTTTTCGATCGCGCCCGAATCGGGGCGCATTGTTCTGTCAATGCTCTTGGCGGGGGGAGCGATTCCCGGATACCTCTGGCTTGCGCCGCGCCTCACAAGTTATTTCTTTCCCGAGCAGGAGCGACTCGAGTCAGGGCTTCACCGCTTGATTGAGGAACAGGCAGTTCAGGGCGACGCGCGGTCTGTGGCAAGGCATATGGCGAGCACACTCTATTCCCTCGTTCGCCCGACGTTTTGCGCAGCCTATTCGTTCGATCATGCGTTAGGCGAGTATGTCCTGATTGAAGAGTCGGCGGAACCGCATTCCGCATTTCCTGCGCCCTCACGAATTCAGGCCGGTGATCCGCTCCTGAATCGCCTAAGAGCCGAGCGTGGGATTCTTGTCATGCCGTCCGATCCTCGATTGCTCGGACAGGTAAGTGAGGTGGAGCGTGGTTTTACGGACCGCGTTCAAACGGCACTGATCATTCCCCATCTCGACGAGGAGGCGGATCGCTCGGATGATCTCTCCTCTCGCGCAGCTTCTTCGCCCCGCCCCATCAGCTCCGAGCGGAATGCGCTGCCCGGCACGATTGTGGTCGCGGGGCCGAAGCAATCCGGTGGCGATTTTTCAGCCGGTGAGCTGAGTCTGCTCACTGCTGCGCTCTTGTCGACGACGCGACATCTCAAAATCCTTCGCCAGGCTGAGGACCTCAACGAGGAGCGAGATCGCTCCGAGGCACTCGAATCCGCGAATCTCGCGCGGTCCCATTATCTCGCTTCTGCGAGTCATGACCTTCGCCAACCCCTGCATGCGCTGCAGCTCTTTTCTGAGGCGCTTCATGAGCGAACCCATGACGATGAAACGCGTTCCCTGAGTGATCGAATTCGGTCGAGTGCATCCGCTTTACAGGAAATGTTTGATGCCCTGATTGATCTCTCGCGGATTGACCAGAATCAGATCGTTCCCAACCGGTCGAGCTTCCAGATTCGATCGCTGGTGAATCGTCTCGCCAGCGAATCGGCACCGGTCGCGGAGTCGCGTGGGCTAGATCTATCGGTGAGCATGCCCGATGTTCGAGTGGAAAGTGATCCTGTGCTGCTCGGGCGACTCATTCAAAACCTCCTGACCAATGCGCTCCGGTATACTGAAGAGGGGAGGATCGAAATTCGAGGAGTTGCCGAAGAGGAGCGCTTGCGAATCGACGTACAAGACTCGGGCGTAGGTATCCCTCTTGACCAGCAGGAGCAGATCTTCGAGGAGTTCGTTCGTCTCGAAACGGCGACGGAAAGCCGGGGGCTCGGCTTGGGGCTCTCGATCGTGCAGCGACTTTCGAATCTCCTTGAACATCCTGTTTCGCTGTCGAGCGGAGTCGGTCGTGGTTCAACGTTCTCGGTCGACATTCCTATGGCCGATGAGGCTGAAAGCAGTATCGGTTCATCTGCGCTCAGTTCGTTTGCTGGAAAAACGATGCTGGTCGTCGATGACGATCTGGATATTCTCGCGGGAATGCAGGCACTCCTTGAGAGCTGGGGATGCACGATCCGCTTGGCGAGTAACGGTGCGGAAGCCATCGAGGCCCTCTTGGCGAGTCCGTCGGGGATCGATCTGATGCTGGTCGATTTTCGTTTGACGCCGCCGGAAGACGGGCTCGATGTTGTCGCGGAGCTGCGGCAGCGGGCGAGCGCGGAAATTCCGGCGATTCTCGTGAGCGGAACGCGCTCGAATGAACTCGACCAGCGTGCAGCGGAAAGCGGGCTTACGCTGCTTCCGAAACCCATTCCGCCCGCGAGACTGCGGGCCGCGATCGCGCAGGCGCTCCGGTAGGTTGGCTCTAGGGGCGGGCTGCTTCCCGCGAATTAGAGATTTCACGAGCCGCCCTCGGCCGCTTAGTTTTCCTCCGGCAAATACTCCGCGAAGAGCTGCCCCGAAATCGGATCGTCAGCACTCGGGACATCGTAATAGGTCCGGATCTCGCAGCTGCCGTCTTCGCCGAAGCGGTAGTTCTCAACCGATTTCATGACCTGGCTCTTACCGTCTTTCGTGAAGGTGTTCGTCATGACGAAGCTGACTTCGTTGCCACAGACGAAGAGCGTCTCCGGGTCGATGTAGAAATGAGTGGAGGGCTGAAATAGGTCGTAGGGCTCGAGGCAGCAGCCGTTGAAATCGAACTTGGGGGGTGTGCCGACGGGGTCGTACATCTTGAAATCGCCGTAACAGACGTTTTTCCAGTTCTCGATCCAGGCTTCTTTTTCGTTTCGGTTCCAGAGTTCGGCGTAGTTCTTCGCCCAGGTTTCGAGCTGCTCACGGGTCGGCATCGCGATTTTCCTCTGTAGGAGCGGCGCCCGAAGCTGTCCTCGGAGCCGCGTCGTTCAGAGGTCTAGCTTAGGGAGATTCAGCGCGTTCCGCAGTCCGGGCCCAGGGGCCATCGCCCCGCTTTGAACCGAGTGATATTCTCCGCGCATCGAACTGATCGTGGGACCCACTATTGAGCGACCTCAATATGATTGATCGCAATTCCGTCACGAAGCGGTCTCCGCATGGCGAGTCGGACGAAGCCTCATGGTTCGATTCGTTTTTCGATGGCCTATTTGCCCCGTCGT
This sequence comes from Myxococcota bacterium, assembly GCA_045106235.1. GTDB lineage: Bacteria > Myxococcota_A > UBA9160 > UBA9160 > UBA4427 > UBA4427. Next base: position 33,285 of record JBGCEJ010000037.1, on the reverse strand, counting down.
TTCGGGCCGCAGATGTCTCGGATCGCAATCGTGCTCGCTTCATGGTTGTGACGCTTCTGTTGTCAGCGTCGATCGCGGTTTCGGTTCTCTTGGGTCGATGGAACCAAGGAGTGCCGGCGGTGATGGTCTATGCGGGCTCCATTTTCGTCGCTGCGACGGGGCTCTTGTTCGCGTTCCGGGCCGGCGCGCCGCTCGGAATCATTTCAAACGGGGCCATCGGCTTGGTTTACTTTTGGAGCGTGGGCCTTGTGATCGCGAGTGGTGGAGAATCGGCTCCCGCCGTGATGATGTCTTCGCTTGTTCCGCTTGTGGCTTACGGGGTTCGGGGGCGTCGTGCGGCGATTCATTGGACGGGGGCTGTGCTCGTCGGAATCGCGGTGACAGCGCTCTACGCGCAGACAACCGACACTTACCTCTATCGCGGCGACATGTTGGCTTGGACGACTTGGCGCTTTCCGTCTATGGCACTCATGGTCGGCTTCATGTTGCTCGCCGCATTAGGCGTCGAATGGAACTTCGAGCGCTCTGTCGAAGAGACGGATGCGCTCCAGAAGCAGATCCGAATTCAGGCGGAGCGATACCGGGATTTGGTTGAGAATGTGGGCGATTGCATGATGGAATATGACGCCCGCCATCGCTGTATCTATGCCTCTCCAAACTGGGAGGAGTTGATGGGGCGTGCTCCCGGCACGCTTCTTGGGCGCGGCTATCTCGACTGTCTGCACGCGGACGATTTTGAGGGTATTAACGAGCAGAGCGAGGCGCTTCTCTTAGAGCCCGGAAGGACCGTTAAATATCGGTCTCGTGTTCAACATGTTCGGGGGCATTGGATCGAGGGCGAGGTCAGCGCGCGCAGCTTCTATACGAGCGAAGGCGAGATCCACATCGTTACGATCTTCCGCGACCTTCGGGAGCTCTATCAGGCTCAGCTCGCGCTCCGCCACAAAGACCGCCTCGCCACGGCGGGCACGCTCGCGGCGGGCGTGGCCCATCAGATCAACAATCCGATCGGTGGGATTCGAATGGCCTCAGAACTCGCTTTGCTGACCGCGGATGAAGGCGATACGGAGCTGGTGAAGAAAGTCCTCAAGACGAACATCGAACAAGCTGCACGCTGCGGGGAAATTGTGCGGAGTCTTCTGCAGTTCGCAGCACGCGAGCATCGAGACAAGAAGAACCAGGATTTACGCGGCGTGATCGAGCGATCATGCGAATTTGCACGCGGCTTCGGCGGGGAGCATGGGGTGTATGTGGAAATCATCGGTGGTGAATTTCCTCTTCCCGTCGAAATCAGCGAGGTCGAGATCGAGCAGGTGATCGTTAATCTGCTGAGGAACGCCATCGAATCACGCCCTCGCTCGAAACGCGTCGAAATTAAGGCCCGGTGCGAAGATGGAAAAGCCGTTGTCGAAGTTCGGGACGATGGCTGCGGGATGCCCGAAGAGAACCTCGAGCAGGTCTTCGACCCCTTCTTTACGACACGGCTTGCGGAAGGCGGAAACGGGCTCGGCCTCAGCGTCGCTTTGGGAATCGCCAGAGAGCACGGCGGAACACTCGAGGTCGAAAGCGAAGAAGGCGTCGGCAGTTGTGTCCGGCTGCGCCTTCCTATCGTTGCCGCGGCTTAGGCGCCTAGGCGGCCCTATGCGGGCTTAGGCGGCTTAGTCGGATTCGGCAGTTCCTGCGTCGGCTAATTCCGCCCGCGGCCCGGGTGCGTGAACCGGAGCGCGCGGTCGCGGTCGACATGTCCTTCTGAGGCGAGCCAGCGGACCGTGTCGAAAAGAGTCTCTTTCGCGGGACGGAATTTGACGCCTAGCAGGCGTTCCGTTTCGCTGCCGTCGAGCTCGACCCATCGCGTCGCCAGTCGGGTGGCTTCTTTTGAAATAGAGGGATCCACGTCCACGAAAGGGCGAACGAGATCGCCGATCCGGCCGATGGCTCGAATCGCTGGGCCGGGGATGGGGAGTCTCGGCAACCGGATGCCGGCGGCGCGATCGAGCAATCCTGCAAATTCATACCAGGGGAGGTAGGGGCCCGTGGCGACGAAGCGTCCCGCCTCGGGATCCCGCTCAATCAGCGCTGCATGCACGTCAGAAACATCGCGGACATCGACGGTTTGATATCCCGAACTCGTGACGAGGACTGTCGCCTGAAGGAATTGCTGAATGCCTAACATCGCTTCGGAGAGGCCCGGGTCGTCTGGGCCGATCACGCCCGGGGGATAGACAATCGAGACCGGTGCGCCTTCGTCCTGGAGATCGCGAAGGTAGTTTTCAGGCGCAGTTTTCGACATCGCGTAGGCGTCCCCTGCACGTACGACCGGTGTGTTCGCATCGGGCATCACCGTGCCCGCCCGTTCCGTTTCGACCGCGGTCTCGGGTGAAGGAGCGAGCGTCATTTCGGGTGCCGTTGTGGGGAATGCTCCGGGGCGCATTCGTGCGGTGAGCGCAGGAGCCCGCGCCTTGACCGCATCGGGAATTGGGTCGCAGAGGAGCCAGGCGATTGCGGCACAAGGGGGTGGGATTAATCGGCCCGAGCCGGCTTCAAGGCTGAGTGCGCGGGCATTCGCGGTTGGGCTGCCTGATACGGAGGCCGCTGCGGAAGCGCTGATCGGAAATGCGCAGGTCGCGAGCGATTTTGACCTTGGCGGTGAGAGCGATGTCTTTGGCCTCGTCGAATTGGGGACGAACGTTCCCGAGGATGCGACAGGGATCGATATCGTCTTGTCGACCGAGGCGCTGTTCACGGTTTCAACTTCTCGGCTGGAGGACCCCCAGAATCTTTTGATCGGCTTGCTCGATCCCGTCTTTGATGGTTCGACGTCGGGGCTGAGCGCGGAGTTCGAGATCCTCATCGACGGGGAAAGCCAGTTAAGCGAGACGCTGACAAGCGCCGCCGAAGCGAGCGCGACACTCGACGACCGGACGATTGACCTCGGGTCCATCTTGTCACCCGAGCTCGGGAGCGCGGGCAAGATCGATCTGCTCTTTCGCCTCACCGTCACATCGAGCATTCCCGGCGCTGGTTTCGGCCTGAATTTGATTTTCGGGAATTCGACGATCGGTTCTGGACCCGCTGTGCCCGAGCCAGGGACGGCGACCTTGTTAGGCCTCGGGCTTTTGATCCTCGGGGCTCGTCGAGCAGGCTGTGTTCGGGATTGTTAGCGAAGCAGATGCGGCTATCGAGGCGCCTTTTCGAGACGTCTCCGCGCGATCTCGCGAGATACTTGACTTAGTTGTTGCATTTTGGCCCCGGAAAGCTCTCCTCTGAGCCGTCTCTCGAACGGTTCTCTCGATCAGAGAGCGAGGAAACCTTTCAACAAAAACGTCCAATCTGCCGATAACGCAAAGATGCAGCGATCGATTGTAAAGCCTTTGGGGACCGCGAAGAAGGGGCCGACGAGATTCCTTTTCCTACTCCTCTTGATCCTGGGACTCAGCTCCGGGTGTGATGCTGAACTTGAGCCTCCGCCCGATGAGATTCTTGGGGTTTGGTCGACAGAGGCCTCGTCTCACGCCGGCCGCACTTTCGAAATTAGCAAAAGCATGATTCGCTTTGGAACGGGCGAGTACTCAGCGCCTGCAACCTTTTCCGTGATTGGAGTCGAGCGAGGCGAGTCCATCAATGGGGAAGAGGTCTTCGTGATTCACCATCGTGAATCCGATGGGAGCGAATCCGAGACGAGGGTCGCCTATCGACAGGGTCAAAAGCCGAGCATGATGGCAGGGACTCCGCCCAGCTTGAGGTTCGTGAATCGGAAAGAAATCTGGACCCAGACGGCGCGAGCTGCTTCCGATGGATGATCTCACAGCGCGCGATCGTTCTTGGTTCTCGTTCCGGGGAGCCGCATCGAGGAAGATAAAGCCCTCATCTACCGGATTCCGATTCGGATTTACGCTCGTCGAGGTCATGGTCTCAGTCGCGATCATTGGGATTCTGGCCGGGACGGCGGGTGTGCAGTACCTCCGTTACATAGAGCGTGCCCGCCAGACGCGTGCGATTACTGAGATTCGCCAGATCGCAGTCGAGCTCGAGATCTTGCCGGAAGAGCTCGTTGAGTATCCGGACAGTCTCTCCGAGATGAATCTCGACAAGACCGACCCTTGGGGCAATCCATACCAGTACTTAAAAATTCAAGGCGGCTTACCGCCGGGAATGGCTCTGCATACTGCTGCGGATGGGCTGCCCGCAGTTTCGGCTGGCGGCGGCGGCGGCGGCGGTGGCGGCGGCGGCGGTCCCTCGGTGATCGCCCTGGCGCGAAAGGACCGTTTCCTCGTCCCGATCAATAGCGACTTTGACCTGTACAGTATGGGGCCAGACGGCGAGTCGAAAGCGACGCTGAATAATCCGCGCAGCCGAGACGATATCATTCGAGCCGCGGATGGTGGCTTCATCGGCATCGCCGAGCTTTTTTAAGCGTGGACGTTTCTAGGGGAGCAATCGATAGTCGCTTCGGGATTCGGTTGCTTCTCGTGTTCGCGGCATGCGCCGTCTTGCCCGTCTTGGCTTTCTCGACGCTCGCCTATTTTAGTACGCGAACGCAGCTTGAGAGTGATGCCGCCTCCTCCCTCTCGCGTGAGGCGAAATCCGCAACGATGGGCATCGTTGAGCGGATCGAGATTGGGGCTGCTCATCTCGCTTTCGCTTCAGCCACGGGGGACCTTGAGTCGCTCGCGTCAGAGCGTATTTTCGAGCGCATTGAGCACGACAGCCCGTCTTCGTACGAATTCTCATCTGCTCAAGTTGAGCGACTCGAGCAAGGTGGAGTGATCTTGTTGTCCGCTGGAGCAGTGGGCCTTCGAAAATTAGAACTACTGCGGCTAGAGAGGGGAGACCTGCTCGTCGGAACATTCTCCGCTGAGTTTCTATTTGTTCCGGGCCGTGTTGGGGAGGGTGAGCGGTACTGGGTCTCCGACCATTCGGGGGAAATCCTTTTCACAGACCAGGCAATGGATAGGAACGCACCGATCGCGGCGGAGTTCTTATCTGCGAACGTGCGAACGCCCTTCTTCGCGGAAGGTCCGGGGGGCGAAGAGATCGCTGTCCGATGGCCACTCTTTTTGAACTTCGCCTACGTCTATCCTGAGTTGGTCGTGGGCATCTCAAGGAGCGTCGATACGGTTCACCGTCCGCTGAGAGAGTTTGAAGAGGGCTTTGCGGTCGCGGTCTTGCTTGCACTCCTTGGCAGTGTCGGCATAGCGTTTTGGCAAATTCGCGTTAGGACGGGACCCCTCAATTCACTGATTGAAACGACGCGTTCGATCGAGGACGGAGACTTCTCTGTACGTGCGAACGTAAGGTCAGGGGATGAGTTTGACCTACTGGGGTCCTCGATCAATTCTATGGTTGAGAATCTTGAAGGTCATTTCTCGACTATGGCGAAGCTGCAGGAGGTTGCAGATCAGTTGCTTGAAGCTCAGGATCTTGGGGCGGTCTCCCGGGCTGTGATTCCGGCAGGGAGCGATCTCGCGTCGGCGGACGGAAGTGCTTTCTTTTTATATGAACGGAACGTGGCGGACGTCTTGGGCGAATTTAGGGCGATGGGTGAAGGCCAGGACCTACACATCGAATCCGACTCGGCACGGGGGAAACTGTTAGGTCAGGCTATCGAGCGGGGTTCGGCTGTTCTCGCATTCCGCGGAGAGACGCCGAATGATTCCGTTTGGACAGCTCTGGATGACGGTCAAGGGATGCGATGTGAGGCCTGCGTTGTGATTCCCTTTGGGTCTGGCGGAGGTGATCCAGCCGCGGTTTTGGAATTGGTCTTCGCATCGGTTCCGGATCCTGAGGAGCTTGCTGAGCAAATCGCGACTTCGTTGGCGCTTCTGACAACGCAGACGGAAGCCGCTTTGGGGACTGTTGGGCTGATCGACGATCTTCGTGGGTTGTTCGAAGGCGTCGTGGAGTTGACCGTCGATGCCATCGATAAGAAGAGCCCGTATACGGGGGATCATTGTCGACGCGTTCCCATTCTGACCGAGATGATCGCGGACGCGGCCTGCTCGGATAAAATTGGTGCGCTGAAAGAATTTTCTCTTTCAGACACAGAACGGTACGAACTGAAGATCGCTGCTTTGCTTCATGATTGCGGCAAGGTCGCCACCCCGGTTCATGTGATGGACAAGGCGACAAAGCTTGAGAAGATTGGCGACCGGCTTGAGCTTGTGACGCTGCGCGCAGAGATCATCCTTCGCGACCTTGAGCGGCAAGCGATACAGGGGCTCTTGGATCAGCACGGACTGAATTTCTCGATGGATCAGGAGTGGCGACTACGCCAGTCTCAGGTCACCGAAGATCTTGAATTTGTCACTCAGTGCAATATCGGCGGCGAGGTCATGGAAGATCTTGACCGCGTGCGGGTCGACGAGGTTGCTGAACGATATCAATGGATGGATCGTTTTGGGCAGGCTCAGCCGCTCTTGAACGAAGATGAGCGCATGAATCTAAAGATTGGTAGAGGCACGCTGAACGATGCAGAGCGTGAAATCATCAATCAACACGTCACGACCACGATTCAGCTTTTGGAGAGACTCCCTTTCCCGTCAGGTATGAAGAACGTGCCCGCGATTGCGGGGGCACATCACGAGCACGTCGACGGGACAGGTTACCCACTCGGATTGTCCGAGGCAGACTTGAGCCTGCAGGGCCGGATTCTCGGACTTGCGGATGTGTACGAAGCGCTCACTGCGATCGACCGGCCGTACAAGAAGGGGAATACGCTGACCGAAACCCTCGGCATCCTCGACCGGTTGGTCGAATCGGGCAAGCTCGATCGGGACCTGCACGAACTCTTCGTCCGCGAGAAAATTTACCTTCGTTATGCAGTCGAACATATGAAGCCGCATCAGATCGATGAGCCTCATCTCCCTGATCTCGAGAATATGACGGCAGCTTGGGCGGATTTAGGAACGGCGTCTCTCTAGACTCTTTTCTGCGATGTGCCGCTGAACGAGATTGGAATTTCTTCGTGCCCCCTAAGCCATCGCGAGGTGACCCACTCCGGCTCGCGGGTCAAATTGTATTCGGGGATTCGCGCTAAGAGTTCCTCGAAGGCGACGCGGGCTTCAAGCCGTGCAAGGGACGCGCCTAAACAGAAGTGCGTACCATGGCCGAGTGCAAGATGCCGCTTGATGTTTCGCTCGACGTTGAAGCGCTCGGGGGCAGCGAATTCCCGTTCGTCAAGATTCGCGGCGGCCCATACCAGGAGAACCCGCGCGTCTTCGGGGATTGTTTGGCCGTGAAGAGTCAATTCTTGTCTCGCTCTGCGCGGGAGCGCCTGTGCGGGCGGCTCGTAGCGAAGCATTTCTTCAACGGCCTTGGGGATACGCTCGGGTTCACGCACGAGCAGGGCGCGCTGGTCGGGATGCTGTTCGAGGAGTACGGCTCCGTTGCCGATGAGTGTTGTCGTCGTGTCATTGCCTGCGATGATGAGCTGAAAACAGAATCCTTCTATTTCGTCTCGGGTGAGTCGCTCGCCGTCGATTTCAGCATCGATCAGTGCGCTCATGAGATCGTCCTGTCGGCTTTTTAGGCGTTCTTCGATGAGCAGGCCGAACTCGTTGTAGATCTTGGCCGCGGGATCTCTGATCGTTTCGGTGAGAGATTTAGATTGGTCGCCAAGGGCGATGGCGCGGGTATATCCCAAGAACTCTTTGCGCCGCTCCTCGGGGACGCCGATCATTTCCGCGATGATGCGGCCGGGGAGGGGGATCGCGTAGTCCTCGAGGAAGTCACATTCGCCGCGGTCAAAGAAATCGCTGATCAATTCCCGCGCGATGCGCCGGATCTTGGGTTCCATCTCCTGAACGCGGCGGAACGTAAACGCGCGGGAGACAAGCGCTCGCAGCTGGTCGTGACGCGGCGGGTCGAGGAAATTGAGCATCGGTTTAAGGGCCTTGGCTTCTTCCATACCCTCGGTCGTCAGCGATTCCAGATTAAGTGTCGCCGCCCAGACGTCCTCAAATCGCGAGATCGCCCAGAAATTTCGCGCTTCATTATGGTAGACCGGATGCTCATCGCGCAGCCGCCGGTAGACCTCGTGTGACCGTGCTTGGAAGTCGGGCTTGAAGGGATCGTATTCGAAGGGGCTCCGGGGCTTCATCTCGTGTCTCCTTTATGCCTTTATGCCTTTATGCCTTCGAAGGTTAGCGAGTGACTGCTCTATGGAGTCCACCGATTCGGTATGCTGAGGGCGCCTCGATCCGCTTCTCTTCTTCATTTCTTTGCGAGTTCTCATGCCTCCGCTCTCCCGACAGACCTCAATCGCCGGCATTGGTCAGACACCCTTCACAAGGGGAACGGCGCATACGACCCTTGAGCTCCATATTCAGGCCGCGCGTGAGGCGATAGCCGACGCGGGCCTTTCGCCCGCGGACATCGATGGCGTGATGCCCAACGAGCTTGCGGGGACAATCGCGGAGGACTTCATTCTCAACCTGGGGATCCCCTCGCTCGCGTTTTCCTCGACGATTCGAACGGGTGGCGCCAGTTTCGTGAGCGCGATCCAGAGTGCGGCGCTTGCGATCGCCGGCGGTGTTGCGAAGAACGTGCTTCTGGTGGCGGGGCGTCGTGGCTATTCGGCGCAGCGCGTCTCTCTGACAAGCGAGGGAGCGATCGCGCCTCATCCCGTGATGCGTCACGTCGATGAATTCGAGCGCCCTTTTGGCAATACGGTTGCCTCGCAGTGGTTCGCGCAGGCCGCGCGGCGTCATATGCATGAATTCGGGACGACGAGTGAGGATTTCGGCCGTATCGCCGTTGCGATTCGAAAACACGCGAACCTGAATCCGCGTGCGCTGATGTTTGAAAAAACGATGACGCTCGAGCAGCACCAGAGTTCGCCGATGATTTCCGACCCGCTGCGCCTGCTGGATTGCTCCCTCGAAACCGACGGGGCGACTGCGATCGTCTTGACCTCCGCGGAACAGGCAAAGGATTTGCCGAAGCGAGGCGTTTCGATTGTGGGGATCGGCGAGGGCCATGGCTCGCCGCCGACTTCGATTACGCATAAGCGGGATATGACGGTCATCGAAGGGCTGAAGTTGGCGGCGGAGCGTGCGTTCGGAATGGCAGGCCTCGCGCCCCGCGATATGGACGGCGCTCAAATTTATGACGGCTTCACTTGGATTGTGTTGGCGTCACTCGAGGCGACTGGGTTTTGCGAGAAGGGAGAGGGGCGGCATTTCATTCAAGACGGCCGGATCGGATTGGGGGGTGACTTGCCGATCAATACTTCCGGAGGGCTCCTGTCGGAGGGCCACTGCTCCGGGGCGAACCTGGTTAGCGAGGCGGTTCGTCAGCTCCGCGGCGAAGTTGAGGAAGAGCGTCAGATCCCGAATTGCAAGCGTCTGTTTGTGACCGGGGAGGGCGATTTTCACGAGGGCGCCGCGATGATCTTGGGGGTGGGGGATGAGTGATCGACCGAAAGCGCAGGGCGCGCGCGGGGACAAGGGAACGGCTTCCGGTTCAGCAGAAAAGGTGCCGAGGCCTGCACCCCCGGTTACGGAACTGAGCCAAGGATTCTGGGACGGCGTGGCCAGGCAGGAACTTGTGATCCAGCGCTGTGCAGGTTGCGCTCTCCTTCGACACTATCCCCAGCCCTTCTGTCCCGAATGTCATTCGCAGGAATCTGATTGGGCGAAGGTCTCCGGGAAGGGTCGCATCTACTCGTATACCGTCGCGCATCGTGCTTTTCATCCTGCTTGGAAGGAGCATGTGCCCTACGTGATTGCGACGATCGAACTCGACGAAGGCGTTCGGATGGTTTGCGACTTACTGGACCTCGATCCGGAAACGGTTGCGATCGATCAGCGCGTGGAGGTGGGGTTCACCGAACTGCCGGGGCAAGGCTGGATGCCTCGCTGGAGCGTGGTCGACTAATGCGCTTCAGAGCGTAGGTGGAGTCGGGGATATCCGTGGGCTTCGGATCAGAGATCCTTGTACTCAAATACTTTGACGGGCTCGGTTCCGTCCCAGTTCGCCGCAGCCGCTATGCCCTCTTCGAAGATCTTGGTCAGGAAGGGGTAGGACTCGAGGAACTCGATCCAGACATCCGGCATAGAGCTCGACTGGCAATAGGCGTACCGAAAACCAGCCTTGTCGCGCATGAGGCAGGTTCGCTCGAATCCTTGTGCCTGAGCTTGGGCAAGCGTCGCATCGAAATCTTCAGCAAAAAAGGCCGAGTGATGCACACCGAAGCGCCGCGCGCGGAGGTGCTCCTGGTAGGGGGTGGCGGTTTCAACGGGATCAAGCGATTGAACGAGTTGGATCTGAAGGTTCCCCATGTAGGCGAGGGCCTCGTCGATATGCATCGTGAAGTTTTGGCCGTCGAAGTCGGTCTCGAGTTCGATGTTGCGGAACCATGTCCAGGGGCCGAGCCCGGCCTGCGCAAGCCAATTCGAAATGGCCGTCTCGATGTCCTCTACCAGGTATGCCACCTGGACTATGCGGCCGAAGCTCTGCCCGATGTTCTTCATTTGCTCTCCTCTTCTCCCGGTTCGCCCGGGGCTCTACGGGTTCCATGTTAGGGGCAGAGCGCCGGGAATGGTAACGGTTCCGCCCGAGGCGTACTCAATCTTGGCGCCCGCTGCGAGTTCGAGGTTGTGAAGCCTTGGTAGAACCTCTTCGAGCGTAATGCGGAGTTCGCTCCGCGCGAGGTGAATCCCGCTGCACATATGCACGCCCGTTCCGAAAGCCAGACTATCCCGCTTGAGATGAGGCCTCTCGAAGTCGACCCGCATAGCATCAGGAAAACGCGTTTCGTCGAGTCCTGCGATCGAAGTCGAGAAGAGAACCATCTCACCCGCCTTGATTTCCGCACCATGGAATTCGAAGTCCTGGCTCGCCATGCGCCCTACGTTGGCGGCGCTGAATCGGCGAAGCATCTCCTCGACGGCATTCGGAATCAGCTCGGGCGCATCAATCAACTGGTTTCGATGCTCGGGGTGAGTCGCGAGGAAATGGATCTGGTGCATCGTGGCGGAGGTAACCGTGTCGAGGCCGCCCAGCATGAGCATCGTCGACATGCTGAGTAGCTCAGCCTTGCTGAGCCGTTGGCCCTCAATTTCCGCTCGCAGCATCGCTTCAAGCATATGCGCTTCTCTAGGCGCGTCGCGGTCAGCGATTTCTTCTTCGAGCCAATGGTCGAGGAGGCCGGCTACCCCCTGCATTCCCTGAAAGACATCTTCGGGCGTTGTGCCACGGAAGACGCGCTCTACTGAGGTATCGAACTCGGCATGTCGCGAAGGCGGAATCCCGATCATCTCCATGAAAATTTCGACGGGGATCGGCCGGGCATAGTCGGCACCGAAATCGCATTGGCCCGCGCCGTGTAAGGCCTCAACGCGAGCCCGGGTCTTGCTTCTGAATGAGTCGGATAGACGCTCGATGATGCGGGGCGAAAACATCTCGCGCGTGAAGATTTGCTGGTAAGGGCGATGTTCCGGCGGGTCAAGGTTGTTCGGGATGAGTCGAAAGGGGCTGTCGATTTTAGGGACGCTTACGCTGGCCGCGGAAAACAGGTCGGGACGTGTCCAGGCCTCGGCCAGGATTTCCGCGCGGGCGATCACCCAATGTCCGCCGAGGGCGGGGGAGTAGAAGACCGGTGGTCGTTCGTTGGCTGAGTGGAAGAACTCCCAGGGCGTTTCGCGAATCCGAGGGTCGAGTCGGAAGTCGAAGTTGTGGACGAGATCCTGAGCGACGTGGCGGGGAATCGGCAAGGCGGCGATCGAAGACATGCTTGCTCCTAATGATGTTCGATGCGGCTGAGACGCTTCAAGGCGACGCGTTTTGGAGCAACAAATGAATGAAGCATCATTCTGATCGCGTCCGCCTTGATGCTCTTAGCGTCGAGGTCTCCATTGTAGGACTGAACGTGCCCCAAAGTCGATCCACCGATTTTCGGCCAGCACTCGGAGGTTCCGCCGAAGCCCGGACAAGCGCGCCACGCAGCCGTGAAAGCTGCACGTCGGGCGCGGGTGAATTGCCTCTGCGCAGCGTGTTCGTTCCGAATCTTTACGGTCTATGACGGGATTCGGCCGGCTCTATGCGGCCCGCTTGCCTACCTTCAGGATCAAGGAGAGTGGTCGTGATACGAGCAATTCAGGTTCTTCTGGTTGCGCCCCTTGGCGTCGCTGTGATGATGGCCTTGGGCGCAGGTGAAGGCGGCCCGATTCCGGAAGGAGCGCCGATCGCGTCGCATACGGACCTGAGCTGCAGCAATGCCACCTGGGACGCGGCGAAGAGCGCTTGGCGGACGACGCTGACCGTGGCGCAGACGCAAGTCGGGGAAGAAGGCGGATTCTGTACCTGGGGCGCCATTCGGAAGATGCCCTTCGCCGGAAAAGGGGCGGTGTACACGATCTCTTGGGAAATGATGGTTCCGGTCGGGTTGAATGTGATGTCCGAAACCGACGCCGGGATCATGAAGCTGATGCGGATTAATACGAAGGACGGAGCCGGGAAGAACGGCGGGTTCATCGATATCTATGAGGCGCATAAGCGACAAGATATCCCGAACGCACGCTGGGGCTTAATGAAGGAGATGGATCCGGCGGCGCTGACCTGGATCGCGGCGGAGGAGCCGAAGCGCGGTGAGTTTCATTCTTATGAAATGCGCGTTGTGCTGGATAACGTGAGTCGATCCAAGGGAGGGAAGGCATCGATTCAGCTGCGCGTTAATGGTGTCCTTCAGGGCGAGTCGAAGCGGGATTCCACGACTCTGGGCGGCCCGGACCATCTGGCTGAGTCGGTCTATTTTATGACCTACTACAACGGGATCGCGCCCGAGGATCAGGTTCGTTATTTCCGCAACCTTGAGGTCGAAGTGAGGGACGGGGCGGATTCCGCTTCCGCTGAGCCGCTTCGGTCGGAGGCTTTGGCGAATGGAGCAGTCTCCTCGTAATGGAAACCCATTCCGCTAAAAATCGCGCCCCCTCGTGAAACTTAATCGATCGATCCATCTCATCGTCTTGATCGCAGCCGGGCTCTTTGCCCTCGAGTTGGCTGTAGAATACCGGGCGCATTCGCGTGGATACGAGACGCTCTTGTTTTCCGCCGAGCCCGCGGAGCTCTCTGAGGCCGAGTCGACGGGCGTCGCGGCGGAGCGCTTCGGACCCAGCGCGTCTTTTCCGTTTCGAAGCGTCGTGGTGCCGATGGAGAGGCGAGGCGATACCGCACGCGTTTGGCTTTCCTCTTCCTCTCACGCCGAAGACAGCATCTACGGAGCCGCTGACGTTTTTCCGAATGTCTTGGCGCGGCGTCTTAATGAAGCAGGTCGGCCGACTGAGGTGCTGAACGCGAGTCAGGCCGGCTATCAGATCTCGGACAATCTCCGGGAGATCGAGTCATCGCTTGTGGATTGGGAACCTGATCTTGCTGTGCTCTACCAGATGTCCGCTGAAGTGATTGTGCTCTCGGGCCGTTATTTCGGCGGTGTTCAGGCGAACGCGGAAGAGGGGGAGCCGGGCCAAGCGGGAAGCGCGGAGGCGACTGAAGCGGAACCGAACTGGACAGTGAAGCTGATCGAGTCGACGACGCTCTACGCGCTCCTTAAGACGAATATCACGTCTCGCTTTACGCAGTCGCGGGTCCTCGCCGACGATCTCGGTGAAGCCGCGATGGCGGATTACCGCCGCAGCCTTCTTCGCTTTATTTCATTGGTGCGAGCGGAGGGAAGCACACCGGTTCTGTGTACGTTCGCGACGAAGCATGGTCGCTCTGATCTCGGGAATTTTTCGAGAGACGCCATCACGGGCATCTTCCGGTTCAACGTTTACCTCTCTCTCGAAGGTTGGGTCGACGCGATTGAGAGGATGAACGCGATCGTCCTTGAGGTGGCGGCGGAAGAGGGCGTGGCCGTGGTCGATATTGCGGGGGCGCTGAACGGTCATCCCGAGCTATTCCGGGACCTCGTCCATTTTACGGTTGAAGGTCACGCAAAAGTCGCCGAGACGCTCTCGCGTGAGCTGCCGCTTGCAGCCGATCAGCGCGCGTTCGGGCAGCGGAAGCAGGGGGTGAGTCGGTGAACTTTAACTCCCCCGAATTCCTTTTCTTCTTTCCCGCCGTCCTGGTCCTGTTTGCGTTGGCCTACCGGAATGCCGTCGCGCGGAATGTTCTCCTTCTTGCGGCATCGTATTTCTTCTACATGTCCTGGAATTGGAAGTTCGCGGGTCTGATCGCGCTTTCGACCGTTGTTGATTATTTCCTCGGCTTGGAAATGGGACGCCGCGAAGATCCCCGCGTGCGGCGTGCGTTGGTCGGCTTGAGTTTGGCCGTGAACCTGGGGCTGCTCGGCTTCTTCAAGTATTTCAACTTCTTCGTTTCATCCTTGGCCGAGGGGGCGACATTCTTAGGGCTCGACTGGTCAATCGCGCGCTACGAAATCCTGCTGCCGGTCGGAATCTCTTTCTATACGTTCCAAACCCTTTCTTATACGCTGGACCTGTATCGCCGCGAAATCCCCGTTGAACGAAGCCTGCTGCGATTTGCGGTCTTCGTTTCGTTCTTTCCGCAGCTGGTCGCGGGGCCGATCGTGCGAGCGAAGGACTTTCTGCCCCAGCTCCAAGGGGAACCCGGCGTCAGCGATGACCGTGTTGGGCGAGGCTTTGCGCTCGTCTTCCGCGGCTTGATCAAGAAGGTCATGATTGCGGACCTGCTTGCGGGGCTCGCGGTCGACTCCGTATTCGCGAATCCGTCTCTTTTCTCGACCTGGGATCTTCTGATCGCGCTCTACGGGTACACCTTTCAAATCTACTACGATTTTTCGGGGTACAGCGATATCGCCATCGGCGCGGCGCTCATCATGGGCTTCGAGTTACCCGAGAACTTCCGTCGCCCCTACTTATCTCAGAATATGCGCGAATTTTGGACGCGCTGGCATATTTCACTTTCGAGCTGGCTGCGCGACTACCTCTACATCTCGCTCGGGGGGAGTCGCACAGGCGCGATTCGCACGCGTGTTAATCTGTTCCTGACTATGCTGCTGGGCGGTCTTTGGCATGGTGCCGCCTGGAATTTCGTGCTCTGGGGCGCCTATCACGGAATTCTGCTGGTGTTGGCGGGGCGTGGGACGGATCGGGCGCCGATGCGCTCGGGCTTCGGTCGGCTCTGGCGTCAAGTCGCGACGTTCCATCTCGCTGTTTTCGGCTGGCTGCTCTTTCGTGTCGACAATATGGCGGACTTCTCGAACTATCTGGAAGGTCTTCAGAAGTGGACCTTCGAGACGCAGCTCTCGCCCGCGTTCTACGCGGTCCTGGGCATCGGCGCGCTCGTTCACTTCCTTCCCCCGGCGGGTTCGTCCGTCTCCATGCAGTGGCTCGCACGAAGCCCGCTCCCGATTCAGGCGGGGGTCTACGTCGTTCTTCTTCTTGCCTTCTGCGCCGTCACGATTGGTGCGCCGGCGTTCATCTATTTTCAGTTCTAGACACGCGGGGCCATAGCGCCTCCGGTTTTCTCCCTATGTAGCCAGGTCTGCACAGGTCCGATGTCTAATAGGTGATGAGAGAGCCGGAGCATGGCAGGCAAACTGCGATGTCGTGCGCTTGTCGAGGGAATGAGGGTGATGGACGACTTCGCTGATCTTGAGCGAGAGAAAAATGAAGCGGTTGCCTTGGTTCAGATTCTCCGAGCCGAAAATGCACAGCTGAAGCAAGGGCTCGCGAATATTCAGTCGAATCTGGCGAAATCAGTGGAGTTGAATACCACGAACGTCGGCAACTGCCATGAGATTGAGAATGTCTGTGATCGTTTGGAGGCGGACACCGCAGCGATCGACGCCGATACCGACGGCTTCAGTCATTCCGTCTCCGAAATCCGCGAGATCGTTGAGACGAATGACGAACAGCTGAAGTCGATGACCTCTTTCGTCGCCTTTATTCAAAAGGTGGCTTCACAGACGAAGCTGCTTGCGATCAATGCGGCGATTGAGGCTGCGACGGCGGGAAGTTTCGGCAAAGGGTTTGCGGTCGTGGCATCTGAGGTGAAGGAGCTGTCGAACCAGACGCATGGCGCAGTCTCTGAAATCCAGTCCGCGATCGAACGCATCAAGGTGAATTCGACAAAGGCATCTCAGCAGATGCGGGATTTAGATGATCGCAGTCAGCAAATGTCGACTACCGTGACGGGACTGCACGCGATGGTGCAGGAGACGCGGGGTATGAATACGTCCTCGACAAAGCAGATCGAAGGGGCGAATGAGATTGTCTTCATGAGTCTCGCGAAGCTCGACCATGTTTTGTGGAAGGTGAACACGTACCTTTCCATCATCGATAGGGAGCCGGCCTTCGAGTTCGTCGACCATCACAATTGTCGGCTGGGGAAATGGTACGAATCCGGAGATGGGAACGAATCATTTTCGATGGTCCCGTCGTTTTCGCAGCTTGAAAAGCCACATGCGCAAGTCCACAAAGGCACTGCTGAAATATTCGCGGTCATCGCGGAGGATACGCCAGTGAGTGACGCGTCGTTGGCGGCTGCGATTGAGGCAATGGAAGCGGGAAGCGATCTCGTTTTCGAGCGGCTGGACAAGATTCTTCGCGAAAAAGCCGCGTTGCGCTAAGAGGGGCGGCTACGAATCTGTAGCCTGAAGATACAAGCCGGGATCTCGGAGAAGGCTAGGTTGGCGATGAATGTAGATCGCAACACAGCCGAGGAACCACGAGATGAGATCAACCGGAAACTGGACCTATCTGACATCCCTACTGACTGTAGCTTTTGCGGCTTGGGGGCTCAGCAGCAGCGCAAGCGAAATCGGTGCGGGGGAGGGGGACGCCCCCGGCGCGCCCCCTGCGGCACCAGCTGAAGCTCAGGAAATCGGATGGTCAGCGGCGGAGCGGCTGCGCAATCGGGTCAGCGTCTTTGTTCGATCCCTATCCTCGGAACAGCGTGAGCTCGCCGCCTACTCATTCGACGATTCGGAACGTTTCGACCTTCGTCTGGCTCCATTAGGCCTTGAGGGGCTCCGTCTTGACGATCTCTCCGCGCAGCAGAGCGAATACTTGGAGAGCGCACGTGAGGCCGTCCTCAGTCCGGTCGGCATGAAGAAGCTCGATACGATTCGAAGTCTCGAGCGTGAAGTGGCAGAAACTGAGAATGGCATCTTCGGGTTTTTCATGGACCGGATCCGCGATCCGCGCCGATACTACCTTTCGGTTTACGGGGATCCTGACGAATCCGAGACCTGGGGGCTTCGCTTCGACGGGCACCACGTTTCGATGAACTGGACGGTGAGCGGAGCGCAGGAGTTGCGGCCGCTCCCCTTCTTCTTCGGAGCGCAGCCGCGTGTCGTACCATCGTCGCTTGAGCGGGCGGGGCTACAGGTGCTTGAAGAGGAAGAGACGGGCGCAATCTCACTCCTTCGCGCCCTCAGTGAAGAGAGCTTAGCTGCGGCGAGAATCGGATTTCGTACGGGCTCTGGCATTCGTCGCCCTATGTCGATTACGGGTGGCCCCGTCTACGAAGCCTCTCGTCCGCTTGGAGTTCTCAGGTCGGATATGAATGAAGGCGCGAGGCGATGTCTCGACGAATTAATCGACGTCTACCTAGGGAATTTTGTTGACGGCGTCGCGCAGCATAATCGTCACCGGATCTATGCTGAGAATGAAGAGCTGCGATTCATCTTCGCGTCGCCTAGCGAAGGAGAGAGCTTGCCTAAGGCCGGTGAACCGCTCTACTACCGCATCGAAGCAGGAAGTGTCGTCGTCGAGTACGACAATACTTCGCCCGCAGCGGACCATGTTCACGTGGTTTGGCGCGACGCGGAGCAGGATTTCGGACGCGACTTGCTTGGCGAACATCTGTCGAATCATCACTGAAGGTCGACGTCGGGTGAAGGTGAGTCCCGGGGGCGACGCGTCATTCAGCCGCCTGCAATCGAGGGGATGCCTCCCTGCTCGCCGGGGACACAATCTACGATTCCGTCTGCCTTCAGAACGATTGACGGCGGGATTCCGAATAAGCTCTTGAAACTCTTCGAAAAGTGGGCGCTATCCGAAAAACCTGCACTCGTTAGAACCGCCGTGAGAGTCCCGCCGCCTCGAAGTAGCCAGACGGCGCGTTTGATGCGCGCCCAAAGCAGATAGCGAGAGAAGGGGATGCCCACCTCGTCGCGAAAAAGATGGCGAAAACGGTCCTGAGAGAGTCCGACTTCGGACGCGACGGCGAGCAGGTCGAGATCGCCTCCGCTTTCAATTAATGAAAGGCCGGCCAAGACTCGCGAATCCAGGTTGAGTGGTTTTCGGACATGATCATCGAACAGGTTGGAGATCATCTGGGCGCGTTCGTTGGCGGAGCCGACATCGAAACCGGCCCCGAGAGTCGAAGCCGCGGCGCGAACCTGCGTCGTTTCTTCGAGGATTGCTACGCCCACTCCTGAAGCTCCGCGACGACTCGTCGCGTTAGAGGGGACTTCGCGCGGTTTAGTGAGGAGGAGGGCGATGGGCCCTTCGCTCGTAATCGAGTGCGCTACCTCTGATTCGACGCGGACTGCGGAAGCGGGCATCGGTTCCGAGAGCGAATCAGATTCTACTCGAAGTGGCTGTTCCAGAGCGACGACATGCTGAACGGCGAAATGGTGATGCGGCTTCGGCTCATAGGATGGGCCGATGTAGAGCGCGTACCAATCCGACAAATAGACCCTAGGCAAGTCGTGTTCCCTATTCCTGAAACGATCGGTTGCCTGATCCTAGCCAATGTAGATTGGGCTGCTTCTACGAAACTCCGTGATGAAGTGGGATGCCCTCGGCGCGGGTTGCGGAAAGAGGCGGTTGAGTGAGGGCCCTGCTCGGGCCCTCACTGTCTCTCGTCCGCATTCCTATTAACGCATTCGTCTCCGCCGAACACCTGCGGCCGCCATTCCTGCACTCGCGACACCAAGCGCCACGACGAAGGCCGGTTCGGGAACGGCTGTGACATCAACCGGCGTTAGGTTCGGCGAAATCGCCGACCCGTCGGTATGTAAGGTGAAGTTACCCGTCGTTGAATCGTACTCGAGTAGATCTTCGTCATCGAAGTCGAAGCCGCTCACGGAGCCGCTTCCATCAAAAGAGAACAGCCCTGCCGTATTCGCTAGCAGTGTCGCTCCGTTGAGATCGAGACTCGGATCGATGCCGTCTTCCGAACCGTCGAAGAGAAGCAGCGGCGAGGCAACTCGGAACAGATCCTCATCATCCACGTTGAGGCCAGCCACGTTGGCGCTGGTATCGAGTGAGATAAAGATTCCGCTGGCGTCTGCCGCCATGACCGCATCGACGCGCGCGCCGTTGGGAATGCCTTCCGCGCTCCCGTCGATCGCGAGACTCACGGACGAACCATCCCATCTCGCGACATCTCTGGGCTCAACCGTGACCCCTTCGATGAGCGATGTGACGTCCACGCTGAAATAGACCCCAGACAGATCGGTGTCGTAGCCATTCAGCTCGGTACCAGCGGGTAGGGGGATTGCAGTGTAGGCAGAGGATTCTCCGCTCAGATAGAGCTGGTCGTCTCCAACCAGGAATCCGTCGATCTCCACGCCGCTATCCGGCGAAAAGCCCGTCTGGGCGGCGGCTGGCGTTGCGAGTAGAAGGCTTAGGAGGAAGACGCATGTCCACGGACTGATTGGTCTCGTCCGGAACTCCGTTGTTTGTCTTTCGATTTCGTCTTGATTTACGGACATGTGGTCGACCCGTTGCAGAGGTTGCCGCCCATGTCGTTTCCGCCAGTGACCGTGCCGCCGGCATTCACGCCATTGATCAAGTTGTTTCGGTAGCCGGAGGAGAAGCCGTTTGCTGAGCTCCCCATGTCCAGGGCCGGTTCGGTTGTGGATCCGTTGATGATGAGGTTGCCTTCGGCAAGGCCCGAGCTGGACATGTCAATCCCAACGACGCCGCTACTCGAGACACGGTTTCGCGCGACATAGGAAGATGATCCGGTCTGAATGCCGTCTCCGCCGTTCGACTGGACAAAGCAGTCCGTGATGACGGCAGAGCCATTCGACTGGATTCCAGTTTGGCCATTTTCGATGACGCGAAGGTTTCGCACGATATGGCGTCCACTTGTTTGAAGAAGCAGGCCGCGGCCGCCGAAGTCGCTTACGGTGCCGTTCTTGATTTCAATATTTCCGCCGGTGACATTGATGCCGGTCGTTGCCGATCCTGGATCGCCGCGAAGTGAAAAACCATTGAGATCGATCGTGATATTGTCGCGCGTTCCGAGCGCGCCGCTGGCAGTGAGCCCCGAGGACCCGCCCGTATCGAGATCGCTCGTCAGGACGTAGCTCTGGTTCCCTTCCAGGCTGATGGGGAAGCCCGGTCCGTCGGTGGGCGAGATGCCTCCTGCGAGCGCCCGAGCCTGGTTGATTTCGATTCGCCCGTCGCCGGCCATGGCACTGGAAGCGAGGAGGGTGATCGACGCCGTGGTCAGGGCAAGAAGTGAGGCATTCAGAAAGCGGGAGCGCTGGGACTTCGGTGAGGCGGACTCAAGCATGGGCTTCATTTTGGGCATCCTTCGTGATTGGGGCCCCCGGGTGACGAGTCACGGATTGGTCCGGTCTCGAAGGGGGCGCTCTTCTTCCGAGGATTGAAGCTCGAGGTGATTAACCAGAGCGAAACGGGCGGCCTGGGGCCTCTCTAGGCGAGCAGGGCGGCCCTGCAGCCCCCGAGGGTGGGGCTGCCGAGCCGCGCCAAGTCGAGCCAAGTCGAGCCAAGCCATGCTGGGCCTAGGGGCAAACCGTCGTGCCGTTGCAGATATTGCCCCCGCCATCGATCCCGCCGACGACGTCGACGCCGGGAATCGGACTCTGAATATTGTTGTTTCGGTAGACGGAGAGGAGCAGGTCGAGCCCGTTGCCCTGATTGAAGACCACGCTGTTGCCGATCACGGTGGCGGCCTCTCGGGCATCGATGCCGTCGCCTTGATTGCTTGCGACCACGTTATCCGAAATCAGAGTGGAGAAGCTCGCCCGAATCCCATCGCCGTCATTTGAGTAGACGTTGTTGGCGGAGATCCGACCATTCGCGTTGACCCGGATACCCACGTCTCCATTATCCATGACCGCATTCTCAAAGACATTGGAACCCGAGTCCGCGTCGATCCCGTCCCCTCCATTTTCGGCAACTGTATTTCCCGAAACCGTACAGCCGTCTCCGGCGATGATGCCGTCTCCAGCGCTGGCTTTGACGACGTTCATCGAGACTTCGGAGTGTTCTCCCACTTCGATGCCGGCCCCAGACTCAGCCACGCTTGTCGTCGTTCGAATTCGACGAACGATAGAGTCGTCTCCCAGGAGAACCGCGCCTCCGCCCTGATTCAAGAAGAGAATATCTTCGACACGGGTTCCTCCGGTGGCCGAGAAATCGACGCCCTGTCCGCCACCGCCACGAATCGTCCCGTTCCGGATGACGGCATGACCGCCCAGGAGATTTGCATTAATGACGTCTGCGCTTCCGCTTGAGACTGAATTTCTGATCGAGAAGCCGCCGAGGTCCAGCGTCACGCGACTCGTTTGAATGTTGACCATGGGTAGGGTCGAACTCGTGACCGCGAGATCACTCGTGAGTAGGAAGCTTTTGGCGGGGGCCCTACCGCCGATCGTGACGGGAAATCCAGGCGAATCGCCTTCAAAACAGCCTGTCGTGACAGCGCAGGTCTGGCTGATTTCGAGGACGCCATCGTCGGCAAGGGCGCTGCCTGAATGGGCAGCGATCGCGAGCGCGAGAAGGGAGAGAGCGGGGCGTGTTGAAAGCATGTTGATCCTCGTTTGTCGTTATTATTGGAGACAGCATGAGGATTCCCCGAGGCCAGAAAGCGGTCTGTTAACGCGTTCACACAGTGCGCTTTTTTCGGCCTTTCGGAGTCTGCTTAGGGAAGTGGCCTTGTTGGATTTGCTTGTCGATCCAAATCGGAAGGGTCCCCGGACGGGTTCCAGGGTGATTGACGGCGCCCCGTCCGCCGTCGAGCGAGCAGTGTCAGTGCCATGGCGCCTATGCCGGCCGCCCCTGTCGGCTCGGGCGCATAGACGACCCTGTCCAGTCGTCGCGCATCACTTGTCGAAACGAGGTCGAGAAAAGAGATTTGCTCTCCAGGGAAGAGGCTAGACACGTCGAGGCTCTGCTCTACCGAACCCGGCGCACTCGCCAACGCTTCAAACGAGGCAATGCCGATTTGTTGATTGAATGTGTCGTACGCAATCAGAAATCCTTCACCGAATTGGAGATCTCCGTCGAGATCGAGAAGAAGAGAGTCGATCCTGAGTTCATCAACGGGGTAGGGGAATTCCAGGGAAAGCGTTTCACCGGGATCGGTCAGGTAGTCGTTGAATCCGCCTCGGACCCCGATGCCTCCGATCGATCCATTGCTAAAAGTGTTCACGCCCGACGGGTTCAGGAATTGAACACCACAGTAATCAAGAACGGGTCTATCTGTACGACTATCGCCCGCACGGCTGAAGTCGATCGCAACTTCGCCGGTTTCCGCGTATTCGATCCAACTCAAAATGATCTCACCGACAGAGATCGTGAGCTTTATCCGGCTAATGGCCAGTCCGGGGTAGAGAGCACTGACGTCATGCACCCCCGGCTCGTTTGTTTCGATTTGGATTCCGAGTGAGTTGTCGTTCGCATCGAACGCCTCTATGAAAGTGGAACCTGGTAAGTGAAGCATTACGGCGTATTGGATACCGAAGGCGGGGGCGTCAAAAACGAACTCGATGTCTTCACCGCTGTCGACGGCTGCGTCGAGAATGCCGCCGATGATGCCAAGGCCTCCCCCTCCGCCGTCCGAGTTCCGGATCAAATCCGAGCCCATCATTTCGATGCCGCAATTCTTGAAGTCAGCGCCGATTGCGTCGTTTTCGGTGAAGTTCCAGCGCGCTGCGGAGGCGGAGCCGGGATAGGCCAGGGTGCAAATGGCGAACAGGATCAGCGCAGTGCCTGAGAAGGCAGATGTGAGAAGGGGGGAATGAGACTGGAACATTGTGGGACCTCAATAAGCTGGGGGCAGGGGACTGTTCCCGCGCCAGTCTGCAGATGAAAGCCTTGTCGCAACCATGCGTCCGTGAAGTCGTTCATAGAACCGACGGTTTTCGGGGCGTGAGGATGCCCGTTGGTCGTTCGAGTCCCCCCAAAGCCGGCCGACTCGTGACCAAGTCGACCGGCTGAGGGCACTCTTCGAAGTCACGCCGCGCCCGAACGCGACGCGTCCCGATTTCGCTTCTACCGATCCTCCGACTGGATGATCAGCATCGTGTCCGGATTGACGCCGGGAATCGGCGCCTGTTCTCCAGGTGCCCCCGAACACTCGCAAGGCTCATCGGGCAGACACTCCACGAGCGTCTCGCAGGACAGCTCGAAGGGGTCGAAGGCCTCGCCCGGACAAGCGCATTGGTCGAACTCGTTGACGACCGGGAATTCTCCGTCCGCACATTGCAGCTGCGATTCACATCGATTCGTCTCGCCGCCGCCCAGTACAGCATCAAGGCAGGTCGTCAACTGCACGAAATCCGGGTCGTCGACGGGGCCGTCCTTCGGCGGATCCGTCACGCGTGGGTCCGTTCGGTCCCCGCGACTGGGCGTGTCCGGCTCTGTCGAAATGGGTTCGTCCACTTCGTGCTGGACGCATTGG
Source organism: Myxococcota bacterium (assembly GCA_045106235.1). Lineage (GTDB taxonomy): Bacteria > Myxococcota_A > UBA9160 > UBA9160 > UBA4427 > UBA4427. The sequence goes on along the minus strand of JBGCEJ010000037.1, from coordinate 9,693 downwards.
TAGAAGGAGCGTCGCTGTTGGTCGATGATTGAGCAGCTATCCGAGCAGGAGGCGTCGTCCTGTGCACATCGATAGAGGGGCGGTGCAAGATGTTGATCTCTCTTAGCCTTCCTTTCTTCCGCTGCTGCTTCGGCATCGATTTCCCTCTGCAGCCTTGCGATCTCCTTTTTCATCTCCTTGTTTCGTTCTGACCAAATCCGCTCATGCTGTTCTTTCTCCCATTGCTCGTCCGATCCCTCTCGGTAGGCGAGCGGGTAGTATCGATCCATGAACTCGTCGTGAAGTTTTTCAAGTCGCTTGCGTTCTTCCTCCAGTTCTTTCTTCTCAGCCTCGAGGCGCTCTCTCCTTGTCTCGCGCACGGGCGGCGGGGCATTGGAAGACAACTTGCATTGATCCGAAACCGCAACATGAAGGTCGGGCCGTCGAGTCAAGAGGTCGATCGTGCTCGTCTTGCGCGTGACGAGACATGCCGAGAGGTCCTCCGCGTCTTGGAGCGACTCGGAGTAGTCGCTCAGGCAGGCGAGGACGCCGACCCGCTCTCGCTCTGGAAGAATCGGGCGACCGTTATTTTCGACACTGCAGAGACTCCCGAGCTCCTTTGCATTTGGAGCATTCGGGTCGCCATTCTGAGGCGCCGCGCGGCAGAGGTCCTCGCAAAGCGAAACGAGCTCCTCGGCTTCCATCCCCTCCAGCGCATTGCCAGTCGTCGTATGCCGGAGCGCCGGGCAAATATCGTCGCCGGGGCAGTACGGAATGCCCTCGTCCGTCCACATCATTTCGCTGAAGGAACATCGCCCCGACCATGTAGAGCCTTCGAAGGAGCCCATCAGCCCCGTCGTGAATTCCGACGGGATAGCGAGCAAGTCTCGATACGAGACGGCGTAGAAGCTCGTCTCTCGAATAGCATCTTGGGACTCGGCCTGTCGTGCTGCGTCCGCGAGCCAGCCCCGCGCCTCATCATCGATCAGTCGGGCGCCCATATCCATGTAGAGGAAAACGAGCGGCGCATAGTCGACTGATTCCCCGGCTTCCGGCGTGCCTTCCATCATCGCAGCGTATGTCTGCTTGAAGTCCCGGGCCGAGAGACATCGAAGGTCGCGAAAATGGGCGAAGTAGGCCTCTTGATCCCCTTCCTTCGAAGCGATTCGCTGATGGAGGGAGGCGAGCGAGGACTTCATGTCGATCTGCTCGCCATGACATTCAGGCAGGCTGAGTGACATGAAGACCAGGGACGCGTTCTCCTCGTTACTTTCGTCGCCACCGCCACCTGCGTGGGCTGGCTGAGCGAGGGGCCATACTGGAATCCATAGCGCGGCACAGAGTGCCAAGGTCGTAAGGAGACCCGGTCGCTTGAGCGCGCCGGATCTTTTTTGAGTCAACATGCAATCGTCTCCATCGCGAATGCCGACGGGACCGTACCCGTCGTGACAGTCGAGAATTCGAAGTGGTTGAGTGTTGACTGATTAGGTCGGCTTGGGTTGGCCGGCGGTGAACGCGCTCTCAGAGGGGGCAGAATTACTGGCCAAGAGAACGAATGGACGACCCTCAGATGCCGAACTGAGGGCTGGTTCACAGAAATAGGATGGTCCGAACGCCGAAGCGCCGATTGCTCAAAAAAGCGGTTTGAATGACGTCTACGATTGAGCTTCCATGGAACCAGGCGAGCAAATGGATAGGGAGAGAACGAGGATGGATTCGGTCAAAGTCGCCCGTATTTTCGTGATCAGCCTCTTTGTTTTTGCGATTGTTTTCGTGGCCTTCGGGATCATGCAGACGCGCAAACAGGCTCAGCTTGAGTCGGAACTCGAATCCAGAGGGCAAATCGTGATCGGGCGGATCGTGGCGATGAGTGAGTCGGAGCCGAGTAGCTCGAGCAGCGTTGAGAAGAGCTTCTTCGTCGACGTGGAGTACGCATTCGACGATGCGAAGTTCGTCAATCCGTACACGATCGATCGAAGCCGCTACGAAGTGCTCTCGCCGGGCGATCCGATCGAAGTCACGGTCCTGCCCGACAGCCCCAGGCTTTCTCAACTCACGGAATACGTAGGCAAGCCCCTGATGGCCCGAGGATTCATCCCGCTCGACGACTAACCCGGATCGGACTGATGGCGAGATCTACCGAATTCGGGAATCATTGGCGTCGCTCGTTGTGGAATCCACGTCCTACCGGAGTACAAGCTTGGCCATCCTGTGTCGCGATCTCAAAATGCTCTTCGTGCTCACGCCCGCGACGGGATCGACGGCGCTCTCCAGGGTTCTGTGTTCGGATTTTGGCGGGGTTTGGTTGCCGGAGAAGTCCGGCGGGCCCGTTCGCCGGAAACACTCGACGCTGACGGAGCTCCTCGAAGCAGGGTTGTTGAGTTCGCAAGAGCGCGACGGGCTTTGCGTCGTCACGAGTGTTCGAAATCCCTATGACCGGCTTGTGTCGATTTACTACAAACGCCGCGGGGTGACGTCGGAAGCCTTGGCCAACCCTGACTTTTGGATGAATCGCTTGAACGCGGCAAAGGCAAGCGCGGACTTGCGCTTAGCGCAGAATAACACTTTCCCTGAATGGATCCGCCATAGGTTTATCCGTAGCTGGCTTCCACGTCGTCTTCGGGGTCGTGCCCTATCAGCCTACGATCAATACGTCGACGGAGCCGATGTGGTGCTGAGATACGAACGCCTTCAAGAGGACTTTGATGACGTGTTGGTCCGACTCGGAGCCGCCCCGGCAGAGATTCCGCAGTTCAATGTGAGTAAGGCGCGACCTCGGCGCGACTATCAGAAGGAGTACACGACTTTGTCGCGTGCGATGGCGGGGTTCGGGCAGCGTTTGGACTTGAATCGGTTTGGGTATGAGTTTTGAGGGCGTTGATGGGGTTGATGGGAAAGTGAAGAAGCTACTGTCGATGTCAGGGGCAGTCTAATTTTCGGTATCATTGGGTGGCATCGCGCGCCCAGTTTCGGGTGGGCGAAGAGACTCATCGGCCGATTCGAATGCACGGAGGACACATCATGGCTCTGGATCTACTCATCAAGCACGGAACAGTCGTAGACGGGACCGGATTGCCAGGCTTCAAAGCGGACATTGCGATCCAAGACGGGCGCATCGAACGGATCGGCAAGATCGACGAGGAAGCGAAGCGGACGATTGATGCCGAAGGGCTCGTTGTGACCCCGGGCTTCATTGATGTGCATACACATTACGATGTTCAGCTCGATTGGGATCCGATCGCGTCGCCGTCTATGCAGCACGGCGTGACGACGGTACTGACAGGCAATTGCGGATTTACGCTCTATCCGGCGAAGCCCGAAGACGTCGATTGGTTGGCGAGTATGCTGACCCGGGTTGAAGGGATGTCGCTCGAGGCGATGGCCGAGGGCTTCAAGTGGGAAGGCGGCGACTTCGCCGCCTACTGGTCCCGCTTGGAAGGGAAGCTTGGTCTGAACGTCGGCGGCTATGTCGGCCACTGCGCCATTCGGCGGATGGTCATGGGCGACGAGGCCTCGGATCGCGAGGCGACCGAGAGCGAGATCGAAGCCATGCAGGAGCTCGTGCGGCAGTCGATGCGTCAGGGAGCGGTGGGTCTGTCGACTTCCCAGCTGGACCTGCACGTGGGAGACGATGGGCGCGGTGTTCCGTCGAACCATGCTTCGCCCGAAGAAATCATTGCACTTTGCGCGGTCCTCGCGGAGTTTCCCCACGGCGTGATCGAGATCATCCCGAGGTCCCATTCCGAGGGACACGATGAGGCGGACCGTGCGCTGCTGATGGAGATGGCGCGGGTTTCCGGGAAGGCGATCGAGCTTGGTCCGCTCTCGCCTGCCGCGGAGCATCCGATGGGATGGCAGAACACGATCGATTTCGTGCGTGAAGCGCGCGAGCAGGGCGTCCGCTTGCATCCGCAGTTCAGCACGCAGAAGCTTTCGCTCCACTTGCGGCTCGATGACACTTTTGTGTTTGATGAGATGCCGAGTTGGCGGGATACGCTGACGCTGCCCTTGGCGGAGGCTTGTGAGGCGCTTCGCGATCCGGCTGTGCGGGACCGAATGCGTCACGACATCGAGACGATCGCGCGAACGGCGCCGGTGGCGATCGAACATCTTGAGGTTGAACATGTGAAGGATGAGGCGAACAAGTCTCTGATTGGGAAGACCGTTGAGGAGTTGATGGCGGAGGGGCATGAGGGGGACGCGATCGATGTATTCCTTGACGTCTCGCTCCGCGAAAATCTGAATGTGGGCTGGACGGCGCGGATGCAGGAAGTCGCGTCGCAGTTCATCGACCACGTCGTCACGAACTCGATCAAAGAGCCGCTCGTGATGAGTGGTTCAAGTGACGGCGGCGCGCATCTCGCGAGCTTTGTCGGTGCGGATTACACGACGAAGCTGATCACGGACCATGTGCCCGGGGTGCTGTCACTCGAAGAAGCGATCTGGCGCTTGACGGGCATGCCTGCTGCGGTGCACGGGCTTGTTGATCGCGGCACGCTTCGCGTGGGGGCCAAGGCGGATATCACGATCTTCGATCTGAAAACGCTCGAGGCGCTGGAGCATGAGGTGGCCGCAGATTTTCCGGCCCAGACCGAGCGTTGGTTTGTGGATGCGAAGGGCTACGAAGCCGTGATTGTGAACGGCGTGCCGGTGATGGAGCAGGGCAAGCATACGGGGGCGCTGCCGGGCGAGGTTCTGCGGGGGGCCTGAGGGGCCAACCTTCAATTCGCCTATACCTCTCGTCAACGGGCGCGCCGGGCGCCTCGATCTCGGCGAAGCAGGAGCGTGAGCAAGCCGACGCTGAGGCCGGCGAGGATGTTTGGCTCCGGGACGAAGATCCCTTGGGTCTCCGTGCCCCCGGAAATTGCGCTGCTGAACGCGATGGCTCCGGCGTTGTTGACGCTCGGCGCAGAGGGGATCAGGAGAGTTCCGCCACCGGTGTTCGGGACGACCTCGCCGCCTGCGACGCTGAGGGAAAAGCCGGATCCGTCTCCTGCGTCCACGTATGCAGCGCGTTCGGTTTGTGCTCCCGGGAGCGCGAGTTCGACGGCGAAAGCGGCGTTGCCATTGGCTGAGGTTGTCGGCGCATTGTTCAGCGAGTTGGCGGTCGCGCCGCCGGGGTAGGGCAGGGCGTCGTCTTCGAGCACGATCGCTTCGAGCGTCACGCCATCGCCCACAAAGAGGCCCTTGAGCGGGCCAGGGCCTACGATCCGGGCCTGGAAATAGACGTTGCCGTCGTCGTCGATGGCGGATGTGTCGATCTCCTGGGTGCTGAAGGTTCCCCCTCCTGTTCCCGGTGCAACCTCGTTTTCGAGCGCGATGATGCTGATGACGCCGGACGCGTACTTGAAAATGCCGCGCGAATTTGTACCCCCTGCGCTGAACGCCGCCTCGAACGCGACATCACCCGAATCATTGATGGATGGCTTCGCAAAACTCGTGAAGGTGGCGCCCGGCACGCCGGGAACGGCAGCACCGGATTCGACGAGCAAGCTGCCCCCGGCCGCGGATTCGATGAAGAGTCCCGCCGTGGGGGGGAATCCGCTGATACCGCTCACCGCGGCGATTTGGCCGACGTTGTTGAGCGAGATGAATGAGGACAAAAAGCTGAAGTAGGTTCCGCTCGTGCCCGGGGCGGGATCTCCGGAAAGTGCAATCGGCGTGACGACGCCGGCATTCTCGAGGAAGAGACCCGAGAAGGTGGAACCGCCGCTGATGGACGCCGAGAACGCGACATCTTGATTGTCGTTAATCTTGGCCACGGTGAATATGCTGGAGAAGACGCCTCCGCTCGTTCCCGGGGCGGCATCGCCTGTGAGTGCGGCAGAGCGCGTCATGAGTCCGTCACCAACGAAGATGCCGTGCAGAACATCGCTTCCCGCAATCGTGCTGTAGAAGACGACTTCGCCTGTGTTGTTCAGGCTGGGCGCGACGGGGATTGCGAAGGTGCCTCCGTTTGTGTCGGGAGCGGTTTCGCCGACGAAGACGATCGGGGTCGTGATGGCGCTCGCCGAGAGCGGGATCGCAAAGGCGACCGCGAGTAGCGCGACGTGGATAGCGTGGCTGATCACGCGGCGGGTGTGAGACGTGTGAAGGGGGCGAAGGGGAAGGGGAAGGGCGCCTTCAGCGTGAAGCGAGGGTCGGTTTTTGCGGGGCCGTTCCGGGATCATTCAAACTGTCTCCATCGGCGGGTCTGCCGGCGCCCGACTATAAGGAGGCCGTCTGTCGATCGCTCGGTTTTGGGGGAGGAATGCTTCGGGTTCGGTCGACTTTTGGCTCGTGTTCTTCCCGAGGGTGATGTGCGGGCCGGGCGGGGGAGAGCGGTCCACTGCAGACTTTCTCTGAACGACGCTTCTAGGCCGACCGGCGGCGGTTAGAAGTCAGCGTCGAGTGACTCCGCTAGTTCCTAAAAATCTGATGCGCGATCGCATAGGCCGAAAGCCCCGTAGCGTTCGAACCCGTTCGGTCCCGAGCCCGCGAGAGCGGAATCGCGCGGCTGCGCGAAGGATTCCTGTCCAGCGGACCAGACGATCGCGGCGCAGATCAGTAGGCCGAGACGGATGATTCGCAGGAGCCAGCTGGAGCGAATCTCAGTTCGACGGCGGCGGGATTCAGTGGCCAGGCCGAGCGCTTGGCCTTCTCAGGGGCAGCCGAGGGTCGTTCCGCAGACGTTTCCGCCGGCGTCTCGGCCGTTCACGACGGTCCCGGCCGCGTTGTTGGCACCGATCGCGTTGCCCGAGTAGACGGAACTCCCCGAGTCGAATCGCAGGCCGAAGCCCGCGTTCGCGCGGGCTGTATTTTCTTGAACCGTACAGCCCAGCGTGCAGTAGATCCCATCATGGTCTGTCGTCGTTCCATTTTCGAGCGTGCTGTTTCCGCGGATCGTCGAACCGTCGCGGGCAAAGATGCCGTCCTCTCCGGAGTCAGCGACAAGGTTGTCTGTGATGACGGAGCCTTGTGCGCCTCGGATGCCCATCCGTCCGCTTGAGGTGACGCTGTTGCCCATGATCACGACGCGCCCCCCCTCGAGGTTAATGCCGTCCCGATCGTTACTTGCGATCGTATTGCCGCGGATCACGGTGCGCGAGCTACCAATCACCCCGTTTGCAGAATTAAAGCTCACCGTCGAGTCGATGAGTTTCGACCAAGCTCCCATCGAGACGCCGCTTCCTGAATTTTCGGTGACGGCGCAGCTTGCGACCGTGCTGCGGTCCCCAGCGGAGATGCCAGCGCCCACGTTCGCACGCGACGTGCAGTTGCGAACAACGCTCGCCGAGGAGAACTGGATTCCGGTACCGTCATTGCGGTAGGCGGAGACGTGCTCGATCAGGCTGCTTGCTCCGACCACAAGGCCACCGTCGCCGTTTCTCTCGAAGTGCATGTTCCGGATCTGCGCGCTCGCTGACTGCGCGGAGATGCCCAGGCCCGTCATGCCGCGAATTGCGCCGTTCTCGACGGTCAGCTGCGCGAGGTCGTCCGCCAGCACACCGACGCCATCGCCTGATGGGGTGCAGGTCGGAGTGCACGTCACGGGACCACGAATCTCGAAGCCCCCGAGATCGAACCTGAAGCTGCCACCGAACGCGCCCGCAAAATCAATGGCCGTCGTGAAGGGATCGCTCACGATCAGATCACTCGTGAGACGCAGTGAGCGAGGCGTGCTGGCGGTCGGCGTCACGGGAAAGCCCGGGGCATCGCCGACGAAGCAGCCTGTCTGCGTGGCGCAGGTCTGATTGATCTCGATCGCGCCGGGGCCTGCCAGGGCCGTGATGGGGCCGAGGATGAGCCCGATGAGGGCGAGCGAGAACACGGCGATGGGCCGAAAAAAGCGCTTTTCGCTGAGCGACATGGATACTCTCCGGGGTCGGCGCCGGAATGAGCGCCGATAAGAGTTAATTCTAAGCCGCTTCGCGAGGTGCGAACCTCCGCGTTTTCTCAGGACCCGTGAATGCCCCATCCCCGCAGGATCATTCTGTGGTCCGGTTCTGCTCGGCCAGGCCATGATCTCGAACAGGAGGAGGGGCTTGGCAGTGGTGCAAAATCCGACCATCCGATCGTTGGGCAGGGGGCGTCGACATCGGGATGATCGACGAATGCGATCACGGTCGACGCGCGGAGAGCACGGGGTCGGTGAGGGCAGGGAGGATGAGGAAAATCGGTAGGTTCCGAGGGTGGGGAGGCAGGGGGGCTGCAGGCGAAAGCAACAAGATGGAAAATCCAGCCTCGCGAGAGCAGGATCTCGAAGCGGGTGGTTTTCCAGAGCTGGGCGGTGGGGGCGTTCTGGCCCGCGGATCGCGCGTCGAGAGTCCCTGACACATTCACGACTCCGCGCCCACGCATCTCTTAGACGATCGACCATAGATACAGGGGAGCCACATGTCGACTGACTTCCGCCTCAGTATTCTCGTCGCGGCGCTCGTGTTCGGGCTCGGCTCCCGGGCCGAGGGCGCGGCCTTCCAGAACCTCGACTTCGAGCTGGCTGGCGCGAGCGATGACGCTCCGTCGCTCCCGATCTGGGCCGCGGGCCGCGAGTCCGGCTCCGATCCGCCGATCTTTGGCGACGAGCCGTTCGGGCCAACCGTTTTCCCGGGGCGCGGATTCAACGGGACTTGCCTCGGCTCGAAATGCTTGAGCGTTCAGGACGCCGACGCCTTCCCGCATCTCGTTCCCCTGGCCGGCGACTACAGCCTGCTCTTGCAGGGCGGCACGATCAGCGGCGGGCTCGTTTACATCCAGCAGACCGGGGACGTGCCCGCCGACGCGATGTCGATCCAACTCCACGCCGTCACCCACGACACGGGTCGTCTCTCCGACCTGCGACTCTTCGTGGATGGGGATCCACTCGGCGCGATGGTCGAGATCCTGTCGAGACCTCGAGGCAGCGTCCTCGCGGCCGACGTCTCCGCCTATGCCGGCCGGACCGTCCTGCTGCGCATCGCCGTGCAGGGCGCTCAGGCCGTCGGCGACGAATCGAACGTCTTGATCGATTCGATCGAGTTCACGCCCGTGCCGGTTCCGGAGCCCTCGACGGTGATCTTGTTGGGGCTCGGACTCGGCTGGCTCGCGCGCCCGGCCCTCGATGCGGAGCGCCGGCCCTCGCATTCAGCGGTTCAGTTTCGCGAGCGCGCGACGCTTGCTGGTTCGCGCCTGCCAGCCCTGCACGGCACCCGCCCAAAACCCCCGCGATCATGTACATCGTAACTAACGTGCGAACGGCGCGATACCGAAGCCCAAAATGGAGCCGACGATCCGAGATTTCTCGGACGACCTGCTCATCACGAGAGGGCAGGGAGGATGAGAGAAATTAATTCGTGAGGATCTCGAACTTCTTTGGAGATCCGGGGTTGGCCCAGACGGTTCCTTCGAGTTCCCATCAGAATCAGGTCGAAGCAGTCTTGCTCGATGCTGGGAGTGATGGGATGTTTTTTGAAATTCAGTATCGAAGCCTCGGCGGTTTCGACGTACAGGGAGAGGAGGGAGCTGGGATCGCGGTCGTTATTTCAGACCTAGCGGGAACTTGGACTCTGGGGGGCGAGGCCGAAACCGGCGCTGGAGGGCCAACAGAAACAGTCCTTGTCACGACCCCAGGTACCTACTTCGATTTCGATAGTGTCGATCTCCAGTCCGGTGATTCTCGTTCTGTCAACTTCTTAGGCCTGTTCGTGAATTCCACGAGCGGCGATATCACGATCGAAGAGATCATCGTCGTTCCGG
>JBGCEJ010000036.1:0-4315 GCA_045106235.1 Myxococcota bacterium | reverse complement strand
ATCAACGTGATCAGCACAGCGAGGGAGCCCACGACTTCGCCCACCGCGCCCCAATCTTGAATGGTCATCGTGCTCCCTCGTGCATGAGCGCTACTGCGCTGAAAGAAGTTTCGCAAAGTCGGGGACTCGACGCCTTCTTGTCGTCGGCGTCTCCACCTTCCGGCGCACCGATGATGTCGATCCCCATCGCGAAGTGTCCCGCGTGTTGCCCGGGAGGTTGATGATGAGGGTTGGAATTGAGGTCGTGGAGCTCTCGGCGTAGTCAGAGTGGCGACCGCCGTCGACGAGGACGGGATCGTTTACCTGTCCGATCCAGCCACGCCCTCGGTCGAAAGCGCGATCGAGTTTTCTCCGGTGGACGATGTTCTATGGGAGAAGATGAGTGATCTGCCACCGATGTTGCTCATTGCAGGCGCCCGCGACCCGCTCTTCAATGCGAAAAAATGGAACGCGCAAGTCTCGAAGCATCCTGAATCGAACGACCATCTGACGCTTCGCCTCTTGGAGGGCGAGGGGCACGATCTTCGGGGGCGGAATGCGCTAAATCTCCGAATGGAGGCCGCTCTTGACTTTCTTGCCACCTTGCATGTCCCTGAAAACAAACCTTCAACCCGGTCGCCTTAAAGTGTCCGAGAAACCTGATCGCAGGATCCTGATGCCGAAATTTCGTTTTGCTCTCTTATTCGTCGGCCTCGTTTCGGTGTGTTTTGGTTGCGCCGAGCACAAATCAGGACCCGCCCTGCCGGCGATTGCAAAAACCGACCCCTTCTCCACCGATTTGGAAGGTTGGTCTTGCGAGAGCTACCTACAAGCACTTCAGCTGACTCCACACGACAAAACACTGAAGGCAATTCTTGAAATTCGTCCACACGCGTTTCAGGAACCTGCCGAAGATCAGGATTTGGTTGCGTTAAGCGCCTTTCAGCTCCTGGAAAAACGCACAGAGGCGCCCATTTGGCGCAATCGTATCCACTCCCAAGTCGCGCAGTCTCTCAAGGCGATGATGCAGGCTGCCAAAGACGAGGGCCTGGAACTTGTCGTGCTCTCTGCCCATCGAAGCCTGAGCCATCAGAACCTGCTCTGGAAGCGTGCAATCGTAAAGCACAGGTACAGCCTGCAAAACGCGGCCTTCAGCACAGCCCCGCCTTGTTTCAGTGAGCATGCGAGCGGCATGGCAGTCGACTTTGTTGCCCGCAGCAAGCCTGCGTTACGTGAATTCTCGACTACACCCGAATACGCCTGGCTAAAGAGCAACGGGCAAAAATGGGGCTGGAAACAATCCTTCTCGGCAGCGAGCGGGGCAGTCAGTCACAAGAATCAACCCGGAATTCAGATCGAACCCTGGCACTTTCGTCACAACCTCATGGGCTTGGACGGAGAATGACCAAGATTTTGGCCACCGCAGCGTTTGCGTTCGTGGACTTCCCCCGAGCTCCGATCAGACGTCGGAAACTCGGCGCCTCCTGGGCGATCATTTGATTTCAGGCACATCGCCGGAAGCATGCTTGGCCCCCATTCGGGCAGACGAGTCCCCTTACCCCGTCGACCTCCACAGAACCGAATCCCTCAGCGGTTGGGGAACGAACCGGACTTCCGCGCATACCCGGCGTGGATACGAAACACGGGCCGCGCGGCTCGACTCGACCCGCTTGACGCGTAGTTTCTTGTGAAGCAACGTGACGCCGTCGGGACATCTCCATGACCTGCTTATCGCAGGTCTATGCCGCCCGAGTAGGAGCTGGACTTTGGGACGGAGATTGATCCGCGCGTGGGCACTCGTGGCCGTGATCCTGGCGGCGGGAACCGCGCCAGGGAGAAGTGAGGCCGCGGTCAGGGAGCCGGTACTCAGGCAGCACACCCTGGTGCGGTATAGCGATATCGATGCGTATAACTACGAACTTTTTGGTCGCTTGGCGCCTGTTTTCCACGCACGTCTCGCTGTCGGTGATTTCTCCCACTGCGTCTATGGACCCGGTGATCCTGACGCTGAGGACAAAGGTGGCGCGTGCGAGCAGCTCAATAATGGTGTCGCCCGTACGGTCCGGGACCTTCGCGCCGAAGCCGCGGCAACGAATCCCCTTGCTGACGTGTTTATGGGAGAGGTCCCCACTTATTTACTGCAGGGACGTTATGCGGGATTGCCCGGGCCGACGACTTCCCCCAGCACACTCCAGCTCGGGACGGTCGACGGTCAGATCTCATACAACCCCGCATTATTCGAAGGCCAACCCTCAGATATCGCGGCGGCCTACGCCGCGCCGCGGCCGATACCCGTCTCCTGGATCGGAGAGATCAGTATCGCGTCCGTCGGGCCACCCCGACCCGGTTCTGACATACTTCTTTCGCTTGAGAACCGCTCTGGCGTCGCGCAGACCTTCGATCTCACCCCGTTCTGGAATCTCGTGAACGAGGATGTGGATCCCTTTATCGCGGGCCAGTACCAGGGGTTAGTCGACTATGACGAGACGCTCACCGTCACGCTTGCGGCCGGCGAAACGGTTGATATCAGTGTCTTCGATGGGCTCTGGCTACAAGATCGATACGAGCGTCTGGGAGATGGACCCGACGCCGGGACGGAACTGGCTCTGCTTGTCAGAGGCCTTGAGGGTCCGCTTCGCGAATTGGACGCCTCCCTTAGGCAGGTTCCGGCGCGGGACGAGTCCGTAGCGCGCATCAGTTACATCCCGCCTTTCTTCGATACGCCCGAGCTTCAAAACATCGTCGGAGATCCTGCCGCTGCGGAAGTCCCGGCCGTCTCGCCGATCCTTAGACTCGTGCTCGGTGCGATGCTTCTGGTGATCGGCTCTTCTCGGCTTCGCTCCGCGGCGTAGGGAGCCGAGATCAGCTTTTTGAGCGCTTTTTCAATGACCATCGAGGATGACCCATTTGGGTCAAATCCGAGCGCCGATGCCGGTGTTCCCACGGATCGCGTTTTCCTGAACCGTGCAGCCGAGGGGACTGAAAACGCGGCTGATACTGCCCCTCCCCTATCCGGATCCACGCGTCCAAAGGGGTCGTGGCCGCGGGCGCGTGACTTCGCGATCAGCTCAGGACAAGGGAAAGCCTAAGGGCAAGGCGGTCCACCGCAATAGTTTTCACCCAGATTCTGGAACGCCAGTCCGTCGACGTTCGTGCTCTGCAATCGGATGACGTTGCCCCGGTAGGCGGTCTCAGTCTGACCAAGACTGAATAGACCGGTTCCGGCGTTCGACTCGATCACGTTATCAACGATCAGACTTGCATTGGGCACAAAGGCTCCAACGCTCCCATTGGACGCGATCGAATTCCCCCGAATAATCGAAAATCTCCCGCCGTCCCCAAGAGCATCCCGACCCCCATCCCCGGCTTAGGCAGCCACTCGACCGCGCCGGTATCACATTCCGCGGCGCCATTGAGATCGCCGCTTGTCCTCTCACATGCAGAGATGGTCGAGAAGAGTTACAGAAGCTCTGTTCAGGACGGAGACGAGATGAAGCACTACGATTTCGGGTGAGTTAGGTGAACACTGGTTCTAGGTCGTTATGCTCATCCTCTCTGCCACGCTGACTGTCGGGCTCAGGCGACTCGAGGCGGATTCCCATTTGTTCATCCGGAACGTGTCGTCGTCACACAGCGATCAGCGCCGCAGCTCCATTCCCAGCCCGTCAGTGTGCGCGGATATTTCCGTCTACGCTGCAGCTCTACATGACGGCCGGCACGCAGGCGTCGGCAACCGACGTGGTTTTGAGTCGGCGGATGCTGATGTGGTCGGCGGCGTCGATGTGGCCGTCGAAGGTCTTGGCGGCGCCGCCCTCGCCACTTTTTCGCCTTAGAGCGACGTTGTGTATGCCCTCTCCGGGGGTTCGCTTCGGTTGAACGCAAGCGACCCGCTCTCCGGTCAGCTCGGGAAGGTCGAAATTACGGCAGGGGCAACCGAGTACGAGCGCTTTCATTCTCGAACTTCGATGCCCTCGAGCCAGAGCGCGAGCATCTCGTTGCGTCCCTCGACGCCGAGTTTTCGGTAGATGTCGCCTACGTAGTTGTGGACGGTGCCGCGGGAGAGTTCCAGGCGATCCGCAATTTCCTGCTCGGTCTCGGGTCCCAGGAGCGCCCGAACGATATCGCGCTCGCGCGGGGCGAAGGGCTTCTTGGCGGGCGCGATCAAGCCGCGCTCGAGGGCAAGCCAGTGGTGGACGCGCGGGAAGCTGATGATGAGTTCGCGGAGTCGCTCGACTTCGTCCTCCGTGAAGGGCGGCTCTCCGGGCTTTCGCCCCACGAGGGTGTAGCTCTCGGCGATCGGACTCAGGTTATAGACGCCGACGATTCGCTCGCCGAC
>JBGCEJ010000035.1:0-188451 GCA_045106235.1 Myxococcota bacterium | reverse complement strand
CGCTAGGGACTAAGCCTCGTTTACCCTCAAACGTCCCATCGAAAGTACGATCGCTAGGGACTAAGCCTCGTTTACCCTCAAACGTCCCATCGAAAATACGATCGCTAGGGACTAAGCCTCGTTTACCCTCAAACGTCCCATCGAAAGTACGATCGCTAGGGACTAAGCCTCGTTTACCCTCAAACGTCCCATCTATAGACGCGCATCGGCGGCATATTCAAGAGCTCGAGCTGGATCGAAGCCGGGCCGAAGATCTGCTTGCCGAGGGTGTGGACGACGTCGCGGAACTGGTAGGCGACGAAGCGGCCGCCCGGAGCGAGGCTGTCTTTGGCAGATTGCAGAATCGAGAGGCCGAGTTCCTTTGGCATCGTCGAAAACGGGATTCCGGAAAGCACGACGTCCGGCGCATCGAGGTCATTCTTGGTGAGCGCATCTTTGATGTCGGCGGCACTGCCCTGATAGACGATGAGGCGCGGGTCATCGATTGTCTCGCGAAGGAGTGCGCAGAAATCGGGGTTGATCTCAATGGCGACGAGCTTGGCGTCGGGCGCCATGGCCTGGAGCAGCGCTTTGGTCGTGCCGCCGGTTCCGGGGCCGAGCTCGATGGCAATTTTGGACTGGGACATTTCGGCGGTGCGCGTAATTCGGCGCTCCATCCAGCGCGAGCTCGGAATGATCGAGCCGACTTCTTTCGGGCGCTCCAGGAAACCGCGCAGGAACGCGATCGGATGATCCGGCTGGGGCATCAGGGGCCCCTTTTCGCTGGGATTGGAACGGTTGTGGTCGGGCCGAATTTCAGGCAACGGAATCTCCTCAGTGGGGGCGGATTTTAGTCATAGAGGCCATCGATTTGCCACCACTTCGACCTCCAATCGAAGCAGAGTCGTAAAACACATCCATCGCTCATCTGGAGGTCGTAATGATCCAGCGCGAAGTGTGCTGTCTCGGACCACCAATGCCCGGTCGTCCGCCATGGCCCTGCCGCAACGAGGACCTCTCCTTGGCTGATGGCGCTGCGCAGAAAGACGGGGCGGCCCCCAGTCACCCGAACTTCGGCTCGAATCGGCGGCCGGATCGCCCGCAAGGTCAGGTTGGGGCTGGTGGGGGCGTGGGCGTGGGCGCGGGCGTGGGCGTGGGCGTGGGCGTGGGCATGGGCAGAGTCGGAGGCGGGTGCAGAGTTGGGCGAATTCCTTCCGGGCGATGTGCCTTTCCCATTTTGAGGGGGCGCTGTGAAGGGTCGCAGAGCAAAGGCGTCGGGGCGGTGATCATCGACCTTTTCGGGTCGGCCCACTCGGTCTGCGCCGCAAATCGAGCTGAGCTCGGCGAGGGTTTGGTCGAGGGCCTGGGCGCTGGGGCCGCGAGGCAGGAAGAGGTCGAGCTGTTCTCTTCGAAGAGGAATGCCTTCGCATGTGATCAGGACACCATCCAATGCTGCGGTTGGGGGCCGGTTTTCGACCGCAAGGCGCAGGAGTCGCAGCAAGACCCGTTCGTCCTGGGTGGGGGAGGCGACGCCGATGCGCCGGCTGTCTTGTCCCCCGTTTTCGAGGCGCAGACTGAGGCGGAGCTCTCCGCATCCGAGTGAGCGCAGAGTCAGCCGCTCGACGAGGCGCGAGATCAGGCCGCGGAAGACGAAGGCCAGGGGTTCCAAGCTGGCAATGGGCGACTCCAGGTCGATGCCTTCTTCGAGGGCGAAATGGCGCGGTTCGGGCAGCGGGGGCTCGATCTCCTCCCCCCGCGCCCGGGCGACGAGCGTCAGCAGCTCAGGACCCAGCCGAGCCGCGAGATCCCTTCGTGGCAGCCGCAGGAGGTCATGGATTTGGTGAATCCCGAACCGGGTCAGCGCTTCCGCCGTTCGATCATCGGGATCGAGGAGGTCGATCGGTAACGGCGCGAGAAAGGCAAGTTCGTCTTTGGGCTGCAGAATCTGTGTCGGCGCTTCGGGCTCTGGCGTTTCCGCTCCAGGCTTCTTCAGCGAACGGTTCGTCGCGTCTGCGAAGCCGCCCTTCATCGCGAGGCTGCTCTGTATCGCGAAGCTGCTCTGTATAGAAAGATGTCGTGCGGCGAGGCGAGCGATATTGCGTGAAGAGGCGAGGGCGACGACGCCGCGGAGTCCGGCGCGCTCTGCACGGGCATGGCAAACCGAAGCGAAGGCGCTTTCGCTGCCATGCATCGATTCGGTTCCCGAGGCATCGATATAGACCGCGCCTTCGGAGACGAAGGGGCCGCTGGATCGGGGGGCGAGTTCGGCGCGGGGGGCGAGGGACAGTGCGACGTCGAGGAGCGCTTCTCGCGCCGCGCGTTCGAGGGTGGGGGAGGCGATGCGGAAGAGAATTTCAGGGCAGATTGCACGGGCTTGAGGGAGGGTGAGCCCCGTGCGCAGGCCGCCTGCGCGGGCTGCTTGCGAGAGTGTGATGAGTTCGGCTCGGTTGCCTGCGCCGCTGACGATGGCGAGGGGCATGTCGTGTAGTTCGGGTTCGGCGCGGAGTGCGGCATGCAAAGGGAGGTCGGGGATGAGCAGGCAGGCGATACGTGCGCGATCCCGATCGGGAACGGTCTTGCGGGCGCGGCCACGCTTCTTGGGTGTGAGGGGCGCAGGTGTGAGGGGGTCGTTAGCGTTCTGAGTCGGCATCGAGCGAAAGCGAGACCTCCTGGCCGATGGGGCGTCGGCGGTGGCGCCGCAAGACGGCGTTGGTTTCGAGGGTGTCGAGCAGAGGGGGTGAGCCCATGAAGCGAGCGCCCTGGGGTTGCATCTCGAGGACGAGGTCGGCGCGCGAGCCCGTGACGGCCTGGGTGATTTCGTTTCCACGGGCGCGCGGACGTTCGGAGATCACGAGGAGGGTCGTGCGCGTTCGGCCGGCGAGGCGCGCGAGGCGAAGCCAGCTCACATCGCGGATCTCCGCGCGTTTCTTCCTTGTTCGTGAAGAGGGCGGGGAAGAGGGCGGGGAAGAGAGAGAAGCGGAGGAAGAGCCAGGCAAATAGAGAGGAAGGTCGAAGATGAGCAACTCGAACCCTTCCGTCTGAAGCAGGCGGTCGCAGCTGCGAAGCGCCTCCTCTTCGGTCCGCGCTCGAACCCAGAGCAGATGGTTGAGGTCGACCTCGGAGGAATGGGCCCTCAGGCTGGCCGTGGCAGAAGCAGGATCGAAAGCATCCGCGAGGTCGATCCAGGCCGCGAGGACACCCCGCGCGAGGGTCTCCGCGAGGAGGCTGAGCGCGAGAGAGGTTCGACCCGAAGAGGCAGGGCCGCAGATTTCGCTCAGCCGGCCGCGTGGGAAGCCGCCGCCAAGACGCGCATCGAGGGCGGGGATCCCCGTTGGATCCCAATCCTCAGAACCGCCCAATCCATTCCCGGGATTGGGAGCGTTCCGCAGATCGGCAGACTGTCCCAAGTTTCGACGAACTTGGGGACCGAGATCGACGAGCAGGGCCTCGAGGGCGTCGCTCTTTGTGGATCGGAGATTCGACCGGAGAGCACCCTCCGCTTCAGAGACCGCCTCTTCAGGAGCAGGAGCGGACTGAACAGCAGACGATGCAGCGGCCGGCGAAGCCATTCGCGGAGGCTGCTGAGAGTCGGTTCGGGCGCCTGGGGGGCTGGTTTTGAAGCCTTGGGCCTCTCGGTCTCGGTTCCGCCGAGAAGAGCCAACGCTAACGGGACCTCCAGCTCGTCTGACAGAAGCGTCAGGGCGCGCGGGGGGCATGCCTTCACTTTCGCTCTTTATTCGCTTTCGTCAAGACACGATTGCGGGAAAACGACGATCAGCGCGAGATTCGGGTGCGGCCTTCTTCGATGATGACCCGGCCCTCGGCAATCAGCCGGACCGCTTCCGGGACGAGCTCGCGTTCCCGGGCCTGGACCCGTTCGGCGAGGCGGTCGGGGGTGTCGTCGTCTTCGACCGGGACCACGCCCTGCAAAAGAATCGGCCCCCCGTCATAGGCATCGCTCACGAAATGGACGGTGGCTCCCGTCCATTTCACGCCCGCCTTGAGGACGGCTTCATGGACATGACGGCCGTAGAAGCCCTTGCCGGAAAAGGCGGGGATGAGCGAGGGATGCACGTTCAGGGCGCGCCCTTCGTATCGTCCGCGCAATTCGAAGGGCGACAAAAAGCCGAGCAAGCAGATCAGATCCGGCGCATAGGGCTCGAGGGCTTCATGAAGCGCATCATTGAACGCCGTGACGCTTACGAACTCGCCCCGGGGCACAGCAATCGCAGGCACATCGCGTCCTCGCGCGCGCTCCAAACCCAAAGCGCTCTTCTTCGAAGACAGAACGCAAACCACCTCCGCCGGCAAGCCGCCGTCGATCTGCTCGAACAAGTTTTCGAGACTCGTGCCGCTGCCTGAGAGCAGGACCGCAATTCGCAGCGGTTCTGGGGGGACACCCGCGCTCTTGTCCGCCCGAGCGTCGGTCATCCGCCGAAGAGACTCTGGTAGATCTCCCGCGTCGCAGGCGAGCGATTCAGCGTATAGAAGTGGATCCCGCCGACACCGCGATCAAGCAGCTCTTCGCATTGCGCCTTGGCCCAGCGCACGCCCAGGGCGTAGGTTGCGTCCGTATCGCCGTCGACGCGGTCGAGTTCCGCCTCCAGCTCCGGCGGAATGCAGGCGCCGTTCATCGTCGCCATCCGCCGAATGCCCTCAACCGTTGCGATGGGCATGATGCCGGGCACGATCGGGATCTGAATACCGGCTTCTCGCGCCTGATCGACGAAGTCGAAATATTTCGAGTTGTCCAGGAAGAGCTGGCTGACGAGGAAATCCGTACCCGCGTCGACCTTCGTTTTCAGGTTCGCGATATCCGTTGCGGCATCCGGCGCTTCGGGATGGATCTCCGGGGAGCAGGCCGCTCCGATGGAGAACTGACCGCGATCCGCGATGTATTCCACGAGGCTGCTGGCGTACTGGAATCCGTCCGGCGGCGCCTTGAAGTCCGGATCGTCCCGAGGCGGGTCGCCGCGCAGGGCGAGGACGTTATGCACGCCGCCTTCGTCGAGTTGGTCGAGGATCTTGCCGACTTCGTGGGGGCGAAAACCGGTACAGGGAAGGTGGGCCATGGTGATCAGGCCGACTTCGCGGGTGATCTCAATGGTCAGGTCGACGGTCTTCTCTCGAGTGCTGCCACCGGCGCCCATCGTGATGGAAACAAAGCCCGGGGAGAGCTTCTTCAGTTCTTCGATGGTGCGGAAGAGCGAGCGGTAGCCCACGTCGGTCTTCGGCGGGAAGAACTCGAAAGAGATGACTGGATCAGACTGGTTGTAGAGGTCGGCAATGCCCATCTAGAGAGCGTAGCACCCCGATCCCCAGGCCTACGAGCCGAAGCGTCCCTGAAAACCATTTTCCAGCGTTGACGGAGCGTATGGAGGCGGCGAGACTGCGGAGCCGCCGCAATTGGCAGGCAAGAATTAAACGCCAGGAGAACACCATGTCCGTCCTCGTGACCGGCTCCGTCGCCGTCGACCACATCATGCAGTTCGAAGACCATTTTAAGAATCACTTCGTGGCGGATCAGCTCGAGAAACTCAATGTGGCTTTCCACGTGCCCGGACTCTCGAAAGTGTATGGTGGCACCGGCGCCAATATCGCGTTCAACCTGCGGCGCCTTGGGGTCGATCCGATCTTACTCGCGACGGTGGGCCAAGATCTCGGCGCCTATGCGGACTGGATGGATCAGCACGGATTGCGGCGAGACCATCTTCGGGTCATCGAAGGGGCATATACGGCGGCGGCTTTTATCACGACCGACGCCAGCCATAACCAGATCATTTCGTTTCATCCCGGAGCGATGGACAGCGCGCATGAGGCGCGGATCGCAGACGTCGGGGATGCATTCGACATCGGTATTGTTTCGCCGAATGGTCGGCAGGCGATGATCGACTATGCCAAGGATCTAAAGGCGGCAGGGCGCACCTGCGTTTTCGATCCCGGGCAGGGGCTGCCGATTCTCGACAAGGATGTCCTCCTTGAGGCGCTGACCGGTTCGGCGATCTATATCGTGAACGATTATGAATGGGAGCTCACGAAAGATAAGACCGGGCTCGATGAAGACGGGATTGCGGAGCGCGTGGGGGCTTTGATCGTGACCCGAGGCGAGAACGGATCGCTGGTTCGAAAGGGCGGGCTCGATGCGGGGCTGACGTTTGAGTCCGACCGAGTGGAGATCGCACCCGTGAAGGCCGCCGAGGTGGTGGACCCGACGGGCTGCGGCGATTCTTACCGATCCGGACTGCTCTATGCGCTCATGCAAGGATTCGCCGTCGAAAAGGGCGCGCGCCTTGGAAGCATCATGGGTGCTTTGAAGGTGGCTCGGCCTGGCCCCCAGAGTATCGATCTCGATCTCGACGGGATTCGCGCGCAGTACAAGTCGGAGTACGGCGAAGCGCTCTAGTCTGGGGGTTCCTTTGCGCGACGGGGCAGCGGGTTTTGATGTCGCCGTGATTGGTGCCGGCGTTGTGGGCCTGGCGGTTGCGGCGGCGGCGGCGCGCCGAGGCCGTTCGGTCTTGATTCTCGAATCGGAGTCGGGGATCGCGCGCGGTGTGACGAGTCGCAATAGCGAAGTCGTGCATGCGGGGATCTACTATCCGCAAGAGAGCCTGAAGGCGCAGTTCTGTGTCGAGGGTCGGAAGCGGCTCTATGATTGGTGTTGCGAACGGTCGGTTCCGTTTCGAAAGCTCGGGAAGCTGATCGTCGCGACGGATGCGGAGGAGGCGAGCGTGCTTGCTGACCTCCTTGCTCGCGGCGAGGCGAATGGGGTCGAAGGGCTCTCGGTGATCGATGCCGCGCAGGTTCAGCGGCTCGAACCGGCGGTGTCGGCGGTCGCGGCTTTGCACTCCCCCGAGACGGGCATCGTGGACGCACACGCGTTTTGCCTTTCGCTTCTTGCAGCGGCCGAAGCGGATGGGGCGGTTCTTGCGGCGGCGAGGTCGGTCGATTCGCTTGAGGCACGGTCTTTTGGTTGGCGTCTCGGGAGCCGGGCGTCTGACGGTCGCCGTGAGGAGGTGGATGTCGGCGGGGTCGTTGATGCGGCGGGGCTTTCGGCGGACCGGATTGCTGCTCTCGCGGGGCTTCCCGTCGACGCGCTGGGTTGGCGTCAGCATCCCTGCAAAGGGGATTATTTCAAGCTGGCTCCGGGCGGGCAGGGTGGGACAGGGGGGCCGGGGTTTTCGCTCGATCGGTTGGTCTATCCCGTCCCACAGGTCGCGGGTTTGGGGATCCACGTCACGCTCGATTTGGCGGGGCAGATCCGCTTTGGCCCGGATGCGACGTATCTCTCCCGCGAGGGGGGAGGCTCGGTGAATGGGGACGGCGGGGGCGACCCACAAGCGGCTCCGCCCGAGTTTGACTTCGAAGTGGACGCGGCCAAGGCGCCTCGGTTCGCGGAAGCCGCATCGCGCTATCTCCCCGCTCTCGCGGGCGCGGTCTTCATACCGGACTATGCCGGGATTCGCCCGAAGCTCGCGGCGCCCGGCGAGGCCTTTCGCGATTTCGTCGTCGAGGAAGCCACCGCCCACGGTGCTCCCGGATTCTTTGCCTGTATCGGCATTGAGTCGCCGGGACTCACGGCGGCGCTCGCGATCGGTGAGCATCTTGCCGAGCAGCTCTAGTTTGGTCGGTCGCGCGGGGGGGCGAACGAAGGCTGCGTCGAAGGCGACTGAACCGTCGAAGACGACTGAACCATAGGCGACTGAGCCGCAGTCTAGTATTCGTCGTTAGTCGGCGGGGGCGTCGAGCCAGACGACGGCACAGCCCATATTGTCGCCCGCCTTCTGTGCGAGGTGGGCGCGCATCGCGGTCTCGACCACGCCGCGGCAGGTTTCGACGGGGCGACGATCCTTGCTGAATTCGGCGGTCGCCTGAGCGACCTGTTCGAAGACTGCGTTTGTTGGGTCAGCGACGCCGATGCCGGGTTCCGAAAGGCCATCGGTGGCGAGCACGATCGCTTGCAGGCCGTCGAGATCCCGCACGCCGATTTGGGTGTATTTCTCGATGGTTTCGCGATTCGCTTGTTCGTAGCCGAGGAAAGGCGTGAATTTCCACGCTGGATCGCCGCCGCCCAGGTCAGAGGCTTTAGCGGAGTCGACGGCGAAGAGATGGCTGTCGCCCACGGAAACGTGGAGCAGGAAGTTCTCGGCGGGACGAAGCAGGGCAAGCGCGAAGGTGGTCGGGGCGGGCGGGAGCTGGTTCTTGCCTGCGATTTCGAGAATTGCTCGGTTTGCGCCTTCGACGGCGTCGAGACCGAGCTGATGCCATTCGGCGGGGCTTTGGGCGGGGGGCGCGGTGCTTGTCCAAGCGCTGCTGAATTCTTCGAGAATCGTTTCGATCGCGGCCTCGGAGCCGAGCTCGCCGTGATGCCCGTCCGCAACAACGATTAAGGAGCCCCCCTCTCCGAGGGCGAACGCCACGCAGTCTTCGTTCGGATCCGTATGGTGATACGTTTTTCGTGCTCCGCCGCGGGAGAGCGCGACCGCAGCGGTACCTTCCGCCTCAACGGCAAGGCCGCCTACTTTTTGATGCTCCCGTCCGCGAAGAAAAGCGCTCTGCATACCGGTCTTCTTCGAGCTCCCAATTAGGCCGTAGGCCGGGGCCACCTTCCGAATCCGTTCTTTGAAACGAGGTGGCGTGCAGATTTTGGTTTCGAGATTAGTTTCCGGCCCATGTCTCGTCACAAGCGAATGAGGGCACTACTCTCTTGGGGGAAGTGTAAGAGTGGCGGCGCCAACAGGAAAGGCGAGCGGGAGAACTCATTTGCCAGTTGATTTCACCGAGCGCCATGCCTTGGTTCTCGCGGTTGCTCACGAGATCGGGAATCACCTCGGCGGAATCCGTCTCGAGGCGCATCTTCTGGGCGATGATCTGGGTCCGCGTGCACTCGCGCGGGCTTCGGTGACCCTGGACGGGTTGGCCGGGCGCTCGGGGAGTCTACTCAGCTTGATTCGGCCTCTGCTTCATCCGGAAGACCGAGACGCGACGGCGAAGACCTGGACGGGTGTTCTAGCCGGGGTCCGTCAAGAACTGCAGGATCAGGGAACGCAGGGAGTCGAGCTGACGATGGACTTGTCGGCGGCGGCGGCGCGCGAGACGACTCCTGCAACGCCTTCTGTGGCGCCGCCTGTGGGCTGGATGCATCCGCTCCTAACGGCTTGGCTCGGCGCATCGATCGCCCAGGTGCAGGCGCACCTTGCGGGGCTTGCTCGCGACGAAAAAAACGCGTCGCGGGCCGGGGTTTCGCCGCAGGGGGCCGGAGCGTCGACCGGGTCGAGCGCCCAGAGCGCCCCTGGCGCCGAGAGGGGACATGTTCGGCTGGCGTTTCTGCCGGGGCCGGATGAGGCTCGGATCATCTTCGAGGACAGCGCGCCGGCGGAGGATCTCTCGGAGGCGGCCCCTCGTCGCGAGCGTCCTCTCGCGCTGGCGATTGCGCGAATTCTGCTTGGCGATCTCGGCGGGCGAGTCGAAGTCGAGCCAAGCGAGTCTCCCGTGGAGAACGCCCCGTCGCGTGTTGTTTGGGTCGTCCCGAACGTCCCCAGCGTCCCCGATGTCCTTGGCGCCCTGAACGCGTAAGCGGCGATCCGCTGCGTTGGTCTAAGACTCGGGTCGGGCACTCTCTGCATCGAGCAGGTTCAGCAAGACGCCCTCCCGAAGGCCCCAGTCGCAGACGGTGAGGGAACGCATCTCGAGCAGGGATAACACGCTCGCGAGGATCTCGGCGCCGAAGGGCAAGAGGTCTGCGCGGCGGGAGCTGACGCCGGGTCGGTCGAGGCGTTCCGCGAGGGTTTGCGCCGCGAGCTCGCGACCGAGCCGCGCGAGTTCGGAGCGCTCGAGTCTTCGGCCGCGGACTTCGAGGGCCTTGGTGTTTTTTTTCGTTGCGTCTTGGGCGTCGGGGAGACTGCCGGCGGCGCGCTGCTCTCGGAGAAGCACGCGGCAAAGTGCACGCGCGGTCCCGCCTACTGCGATGCAATGCTTGGGGTCGAGCGCTTTGATTTCTTCGAGAAGCGGGTTCAGTTCTTCTCGGATGGCATGTCGGAGAGCGCGAAGTTCGTCTTGCTGATGAACTTCGCTGGGCGCGATCATTCCGTGGAGACGGGTCACGCCGAGAGGCAGGCTCTTGGCCAGGAGGACTTCGCGCCCGCGTCCGACGATGATCTCGAGGCTGCCTCCGCCTAAATCTAGGCCGACGTGGACGTCCCGGCCGCGGCTATGCCCTACATCGATGCGCGCCCGAATGGCGCGGTGGACGATCAAGGCTTCGTCTTCACCGGAGAGAAGATGCACGGGGCCGCCGATGACGGACTCGATTTGGCGGACCACTTCGGGGCCATTGCTCGCTTCCCGAAGCGCGGCGGTCCCCACCGCGACGAGCTTGTCCGCCTTGTGTTCTTTGGCGAAGGCGCAGAGATTTTGGACGGCGTCGAGGCTGCGTTCGAGGAGGTCTGGCGAGATCGTTTCGCTGCGGGCGAGTTCAGAGCCCATGCGCAGCATCACGCGGTCCCGCCCGATCCGCCGGATTTCGTTTTCTGGGGTCCACTCCGCAACCAGAAGATGAAAGGACGTGCTGCCCATATCGAGAATGGCGAAGCGCGAACTCTGCCCAGACTCCTCGGCAGCGGCCGCGCCGGAACCCGACTTCGAAAGCGTGAGCGCTTCGAGGGGGGCGATGGGTTCGCCGAGGTCACGCGCCGCGCCGCGCGGCGCAAAATACGTCGCCCGCCGGGGCTCGCCTTCAATCAGCCATGCCCCGCCTCTCTCGCAGGGCGAATCGAGATCAAAGGAAGCCGGTCCGATCAGAGCGCCCATCACTTCCTGCAGGATCGGGCGACTCAGGCAAACGATGGCTCCGGCTTCACCGAGCTCAAGCGCGCGTTGTACGAGTTCATTCCGTGGGGCCTCGGAATCAAAGCGGTCATCGACGAGGAGCTGTTTGCCCAGGGCTTGCGCAAGCGGCGCCAAGGTCTCGCGATGATGAAGGGCTGGACCGCAGGCGAGGGAGTCAATCGGGAATTGGCTTAGCCAATCCGCCATGCCCTTCGCCTGAGTGCGACCCTCTTCCGTCAGCGGACGCGTCCCGTCCGGGCCTGACCATTCGGATCGACGCTCGGCGCGCGCAGGTCGCACCAAGTACAAACGCAAAACGTAAGTCCCCCGCTTGAACTATCGACCGGACGTCGCAGCAGGTCAATGCTTATTGGCCAGTTCTTGCAAACGGCGATGGACATCAAAACCCTCGCCGCTCGGGGTCTCGACCCATGTGCCGTCCGCTTGCAGTTCCCACGCGCGGGCCTTGGGTGCCAGACTCACCGCGAGGATCTCACGCACCCGAACCGCGAGGCTCTCGTCGAGGATCGGCGTTAGGACTTCGATGCGACCGTCGAGATTGCGCGTCATCAGATCAGCAGAGCCCACGAAGAGTTGTTCCTCCCCGTTCGCCCTCACGAAGCGAAAGACCCGGGAATGCTCCAGGAATCGCCCCACGACGGAGCGCACGCGAATATTCTCCGAGAGATTCTTCTGCCCGGGGCGAAGGCAGCAGATGCCGCGTACGAGGAGATCGATCTGGGTGCCCGCTTGAGAAGCTTTGTAGAGGGCTTCGATCACTTCGGGATCCGAAAGGCCGTTGACTTTGATGGTGATTCGGCCGCCGGGCTTGGAGGCCGTCTCGGCGATGCGTTCCAGAAGGCCTCCGCGGAGGCGGTCGGGAGCAAGGAGAAGGTGTTCGGCGGGAACCGGGTCGCTGTATCCGGTCATGTAGTTGAAGAGTTGGCCGACTTCGGCGCCGATCTCTTCCGAGGCGGTGAGAAGTCCGATGTCCTCGTAGATCCGCGCGGTTTCGGGGTTGTAGTTCCCTGTGCCGATATGGCAGTAGCGCCGCAAGCCGTCGGCTTCGCGCCGGATCACCAGCACGACCTTGCCATGGGTCTTCAGGCCGACCATGCCGTAGACCACGTTCACGCCGGCGGCTTCGAGGTTGCGTGCCCATTCGATATTAGACTGCTCGTCAAAGCGCGCTTTCAGCTCGACGAGGGCAACGACTTCTTTCCCCGCTTGAGCCGCGTGGATGAGGGCGCGCACCACGCGGTTCTCAGAGCCCGCGGTGCGGTAGAGCGTGTGTTTGATGGCCACGACGTCGGGATCTCGACTGGCCTTTTCCAGAAACGCTTCCATCGAAGTCGCAAAAGAGTCGTAAGGATGATGAACCATGACATCGCCCCGGCGGAGTTCTTCGAAGATGCTCAGGCTGTCTTCATCGCCCGTGACGCCACTGAGGCGTTTTTGCGTTCGCGGCCGCCAAGACTCTTCCTTGAGTTCCGGTCGGTCCACTCCGTAGAGCTGCCATAAGCATGTGGCGTCGAGCAAGGTGTTTTGGGTGTACACGTCGAGGGGGCTGAGCTCGAGTTCGTCCACGAGGAGATTGCGGATCTCGTCGGACATGCCTTTTTCGATCTCGATGCGGACGGCGTCGTTCACGCGGAGACGGCGATGAAGTCCCGATTGGATCGCCGAAAGTAGGTCATCCGCTTCGCCTTCGTCGATGAGGAGCGCCGCATCCCGGGTGACCCGAAAGGAATGCGAAGACAGCACCTTCATGCCGGGGAAGAGGTCGTCGATTTGAGTGGCGATCAACTGCTCGAGGGGTAGCCAGCGCTCTCCGTCTTCGAGCGGGACCAAGCGGGGCAGGGCGCCGGGGACTTTGACTCGCGCGAACCGGCGGAGTCCGCTGCTCTCGTCGAGCACGAGCATCCCCAGGTTGAGCGAGAGGTTCGAGATCCAAGGGAAAGGATGGGCGGGATCGACGGCGAGCGGCGTGAGTGCGGGTTGAATCTGAGCATCGTAGTAGCTGCGAAGGTGTTTTCGATCGCGCGGGGACAGCGATTTCCAGCCGACGATACGGAGGCCTTCTTCTGAAAGCGCGGGGAGGATCTCCTTCTTCAGTAATTGTTGCTGCGTTCGAATCAGCTGGGTCGTTTTAGCTTGAATCTCGACCAGCTGCTCCGAAGGGCTTCTACCATCGGGAGAGGCGGCGACGATGCCCGCGGCGAGCTGTTCTTTCAGGCCGGCAACGCGGACCTGGAAGAATTCATCGAGATTGCTCGCGAAAATCGCGATGAACTTCGCGCGCTCGAGCAGGGCGAGTCGGGAATCAGCCGCGAGGGCAAGAACGCGTTCGTTGAAAGCGAGCCACGAGAGCTCGCGGTTCAAAAATCGGTCGGGTCCATCCAGTTTCACGTGCAATTGGCCTCAGAGGGATCATCGGAAGGGGGGACCGAGTCGCGTCCCGCCGATCATGCCTCGCTCAGGCGCTTTTGTGCAGGGGCATCCGGGAAGATTGGAGGACAAATCGAGACTTATGCCGAACGCAGCACGCTCGCCGGGGGCTCTCGGATATCCCAGATCAACCCGACGGCCCCGAGGCCGCGCAGGATGTAGTACGTGATATCGACCTCCCACCAGAAGAAACCCTGACGGGCCGCGGCCATAAAATGGTGGTGGTTGTTATGCCAACCTTCGCCCAGGGTCAGAAGAGCGAGGAAGAGGTTGTTCCGGCTATCGTCCCCGGTCTCGTAGCGTTGGCTTCCCCATCGATGCGCCAGGGAATTGATCGTATAGGTCGAATGCCAGAGCAGCGTGGTGGAGATCGAAAAGCCCCAGACGAGCCCCGAGAATCCGGCGACGACGTAACAGAAGAGGGCGGTCGAGATCGGGGCCACGATATGCCAGCGATTGAGCCAGACGAGTTCGGGGTACGCTGCGAAATCGCCGATGCGATCGAGCTCCGTATCGTCCCAGCGACCATCGAAGATCCAGCCCTGGTGGGCCCACCAGAAGCCCTCCCGCGGAGAATGGAGGTCGCCTTCCTGGTCGGAGTAGCGATGGTGCCGGCGATGGCCCGCTGCCCACCAGAGGGGGCCCTTTTGGGTGGCCGCACAGCCCAGAAACGCGAGGACAAATTGAAAAACGCGACTCGTCTTGAAGGCCTTATGAGCGAAGTAGCGGTGGTAGCCTCCGGTAATTCCGAACAGGCGAAGCCAAAACAGGCCGAGGCAGAGGGCGATCTCGACGCGGCCGACCCCGGTCCAGAAGGCCAGGAGGCAGCTCGCGTGGATTCCCCAGTAGATCGCCGCTGAGAGTGCGTTTTGGCGACGCCAGAAACCCTCGGGGCGTACGCTTTCCGCCTTCTCCTCCGCTCGGTTGGGGCTGCTGGCTTTGGCTGTGTTTTGGCCGCTGTTGGCGCTCACGCTTCCTCTCCCATTTCCCATCTTCGACTGCGCAGCCGGATCCTATGGTTTTGAGAAGAATGCGGGCCTGACTCGGAGTGAAAGTTCCGTGAAAACGGGCATTTGGCCCCGTCTGCGCTAGCCTGCGCGCGCCTTCGCCGGGGGGCGAGAAGGTAAACCCCTACGCGGTTCGTCCAAGTCCCAGGCTCGAAGTTTCGCTACTCGCGTACGCCGGTCGCCCGGTCAAAGGCGACTGCGCAGAGGGAGGGGCTAAGAGTCTCTTGGGTTTGGGCGCATGAAGCGATCCTCGGCGTGAGAGGCAGTTAGAGAGCGTCCTGCCGGGGCGTTCGGGGACGCGGCGCCGAGGCGCACGCCGAAAAATGCCCGTCCGATTTATTCAAGGCTTGTTCGTCCAAAAGCGGCGAAGGGCCCGATTTGAGAAGTGTTATGTCTGAAGAGAATTCTGGAAAATCCCCGCGCGGCGACCTCCGAAACGTCGCCATCATCGCTCACGTTGACCACGGCAAGACGACGCTTGTGGATGGGCTGCTCCGCCAATGTGGCGCCTTCCATGAGCACGCCGCCGTCGAGGACCGGGTCATGGACTCCGGCGACATCGAAAAAGAGCGCGGGATCACCATTCAGTCCAAGAGTACGTCGATCGAATACGAAGGTGTTCGAATCCAGCTCGTGGATACGCCCGGCCATGCGGATTTCGGCGGCGAAGTCGAGCGCGTGCTCGGCATGGCGGATGCTTGTCTTCTGCTCTGTGATGCCTACGAAGGTGTTATGCCGCAGACGCGCTTCGTGCTGCGAAAGGCGCTTTCCCACGGCCTGCGCCCTATCCTGATCGTGAACAAGATCGACCGCCCGGAAGAGCGGGCGGAAGAGGTCGTGAACGACGTTTTCGACCTGCTCGTGGAGCTCGGCGCGGATGATACGCAGCTCGAGTTCCCCGTCGTCTACGCCTCGGCGAAGAACGGTATTTCGTCGCGCGAATACGGCGGCGAGATGAAGGATCTGATTCCCGTTCTCGATACGATCATCGAAGATGCGCCGCCGCCGATGGTGGACGAAGAGGGCCCGCTCCAGTTCCAGGCCGTGACCCTCGGCTACGACTCCTTCGTGGGCCGCTTGGTCATCGGCCGGGTGATGCGCGGGCGTATGAAGCGCGGTTCCCAGGCGATTCGGATCCCCGAAGAGGGCAACCCCGATCAGTTCCGGATCACAAAGCTCTTCGGAACCAGTGGCGTCGACCGCGTCGACATCGAAGAAGCGCGCGCGGGCGATATCGTGATCGTCGCGGGCGTGGAGTCGATCCAGGTCGGCGATACGGTCTGCGATCCCGGGAGCCCCGAGCCACTGCCGCGGATCGCGATTGACCCGCCGACGATTCGGGTTTCGCTCTCCGTGAATAACTCGCCTTTTGCGGGTCGCGATGGCAAGTACGTCACGAGTCGGCAGATCGCAGAGCGGCTTGACCGCGAGGCGATGTCGAACGTTTCGATCAAGATCGAGCGGACCGACAAGCTCGACACCTTTGCAGTGTCGGGGCGAGGTGAGCTTCAGCTCGCTGTGCTGATCGAAACGATGCGCCGAGAAGGATACGAGTTTGCGGTTTCGCGGCCCGAGATCATCGTGCGCGAAATCGACGGCGTGAAGTGTGAGCCGGTCGAAGAAGTGATCGCCGATGTGCCCGAGAACGCCGCTGGCTCCGTCATGGAGAAGCTGGCGCAGCGCAAGGGCCGCATGGACGGCATGGAACATAACGGCGACCGCGTTCAGATGCGCTTCATCGTTCCGAGTCGTGGCCTCTTCGGCTACCGCGGCGAGTTCCTGACGGATACGCGAGGGGAAGGCATTCTCTACCGGAGCGTTGAAGGCTTTGAACCGATGGTCGAAGCCTTGCCCGGTCGCAGCGTTGGGCCGCTTGTCTGCACTGAGCAGGGACGCACGACGCCCCATGCGATCTTTAAGATTCAGGAACGCGCGGGACTCTTCGTGACGACGGGTGTTGATGTGTACGAGGGCCAGATCGTGGGTGAGAGCCGGCGACCGGGCGATCTCAACGTGAACCTCACGCGCGCCAAGAAGCTCGATAATATGCGCGCTTCGGGTCGGGACGAGAACGTCATCATCACGCCGGCCAAGAAAATGTCGATCGAGGAAGCGCTGGGTTGGATTGAGGACGACGAGCTGCTTGAAGTCACGCCGGTTGAGCTGCGGCTCCGCAAGCGTATCCTCGAGGCGAATAAGCGAAAGCGGCTCTAGTTCGTCGGTCGTTCTTGCCGGTCGATGCGTCTTGTTACCGCCGCGATCGGCATGATCGCCACGGCGGATCGGCCGAATTGACCACTGAAGACGCAGGACCACAGCGATGGATCACGCACTCCTAGATTCGGAACGCGAGCAATACGAAGAGCAGGGCTTCTTCGCGCGGAAGGCTGTGTTCGATACGTCGGATCTTGCGGCCTACCGCGAGGCCGCAGAGCGTGTGGTTGAGCGGGCGGGCCGGGCCTCGGATGAGGTCGCGCGGGGCTCGGGCACGGGCGCTGCGGCAGGGGCGAACCGAAAGCCCGACGGCGAAGACGACTACGTGATCGACGGCAACCGCTACGTCGAGGCCGATCGTTCCACCGTCCAGTTCGAGCATCGCGAAGGCTCAAAGACGATCCGCGTCATCGAACCCTTTCATCATCTCGATGACGTCTTCGAGGGGCTGATCGAAGATCCGCGGATCGTGCAGCCTCTATGCGGCGTGCTGGACGCGGACCGTATCGCGCTCTGGACGGACAAGATCAATCTGAAGCGGCCCCGCGAAGGCTCTGGCTTTCGCTGGCATCAAGATTCGCCGTACTGGAGCCATGCCTGCGGACATTGCGACCAGCTACCGAACGTGATGATTACGCTCGACGACGCGGACCGTGAAAACGGATGCTTCCGCCTCATCCCCGGGAGCCATCGGCGCGGCTTCCTGCCCGGGTTGGACGACGGCACGCGACTCGCGCCGCTCTTTACGAATCCCGAGGAATTCGACGAGGACACGCAATGGTTCGCCGAGCTCCCTGCGGGCAGCCTTGTCGTGTTCAGCGCGCATACGGTGCACGGGAGCGAGCCGAACCTCTCCGACCGCGCCCGTCGCGCCATCGTCCTCACCTATCAGCCGGCGGACCACCCGATGTTCAAGCACGAAGGTGTCCGCAATTTCAGCGCCGCCGCGACTGGATAACGCGACTGGATAACGCGACCAGAGACGCGACCAGAGACGCGACCAGAGACGCGACTAGAGATCGCGAAGAGACGCTTTCGCAAACTCGTTTTGTAGTTCCGCGTAGCTCTTCGCGACTGGGAATTGTGGGAACTCGTCGATCACGTTCTGCGGCGGGCAGAAGAGAATCCCAGCATCGGCTTCGCTTAACATCGTGGTGTCATTGTACGAATCGCCCGTCGCGATGCATCGATACTTGAGCGAATGGAACGCTTTGACGGATTCGCGCTTCGGGTCCGGCTGGCGAATTTTGTAGTCAGCGATCATGCCCTCGGCGTCGATATCGAGCTTGTGGCAGAAGATCGTCGGCCAGCCGAGCTTGCGCATGAAGGGCTCGGCAAATTCGTAGAAGGTGTCCGAGAGAATCACGACCTGGAAGCGCTCACGCAGCCAGTTGAGAGCCTCGCTGGCGCCCGGCATCGGATCCATGCCGTCGATGACATCCTGGATATCGGCGATGCCCAGCTTATGCTCGCGGAGAATCTCGAGGCGCTGGGTCATCAGCTCATCGTAATCCGGGATATCCCGTGTCGTCGCCTTGAGCGCGTCGATTCCCGTGCGCTCTGCGAAATTGATCCAAACTTCGGGGATCAAGACCCCCTCTAGGTCGAGGCATGCGATTTCCATGGCGCGATTTTTAGCAGTCTCAGAAACGGCGCGCCCCCAATTCGGGCGTCCGCGGGCACGAAAGATTGGGCTTCTGAAACGACTCCGGACAGCCGATTCGGTAGCCTCTACTCGCCCTTTTCCCGCAGGACTCTCTAGGCCATACAGGCTCGAGCGGGTCCGAGGAGCGCATCTTGGACGCCATTGAATCAGCTCTGCTCGGCATTGTGCAGGGGCTGACGGAGTTTTTCCCCGTGTCGAGCTCGGGCCATCTCGCGATGGCCCAGGCGCTGTTCGGCGGGCGCGACGCGGAGGGCTTGCTTTTCGAGGTGGCCGTTCATGTCGCTACCCTCGTGGCCATCGTCATTTTCTACCGGCAGCGGATTCTGGAGCTGATCGTTGGCTTTTTCACGCGGCAAAGGGAGGCGCTCGAGTACGTCGGAAAGCTCGCGCTCGGGAGTGTTCCCGCCGGCGTCGTGGGAATCACAGCGAACGATTTCATCAGCGAGCAGTTCTCCAATCCGGTCCTCGTTGGGCTCGCGCTCCTGGTGACCGGCTTCGTCGTTTTCAGTACGCGTTGGACGGGGCCGAAGGCCAAGGGCCTCGTGCCGAGCTGGGGCGTCGCTCTTGCGATCGGCTGCGCCCAGGCCTTGGCGATCTTGCCCGGTATTTCGCGCAGTGGGTCGACGGTGGCGCTGGCGCTCGCACTCGGGATTGCGCCACTCGCGGCGGCAGAGTTTTCTTTCTTGTTAGGTGTCATTGCGGTGAGCGGTGCGGCGGTTCTGATGTTGCCGGATTTGGCGCATGCGGAGCCTGAGGCCCTGGCGAGTATCGGCGTGGCGTTCGCGACGGCGCTCGTGTCCGGTATTCTGGCGATCTGGCTTTTCGTGAAGATGCTCGATAAGAGCCTCTTTCATCACTGGGCCTGGTATTGTTGGGCAGCAGGCGGTGCGTTTTTGATCTGGTCGATCAGCTAGCGATTCGGTCTGCGGTCAGGAGGCTGGAATTGACGACCGTGACCGAGACGATTCCCGATGAGCTGCAGGTTTGGGTTGATGCTGCGCTTGAATCGTTTAATGCAGAACAGTCGACGCCCTTCGATGTCACGGGGATCCTCGATTCTGAGACTTCGCTTGGGATGGGGTCGACCCGGGATCTTCGACTTGTGTTATGCGGAGGCGACGCCTGCGAACAGCATTCGTTTCGGGTCACGCAGACCTCTTCCGGATTTGAGGTTGCCTCGCTCTCCGAACGCGATGCTGGAACAGCGGGGCCCGACGGAGTCGAGGTGCTCGCGGAGCTCGACCCGCCGCCCGGTGCGCGTCGGAATTGGCTGTCGCAGGCGCAGGCAAGGCATAAATTCATTGTCCTCGTGTTTTACCGAGGCTTCTGGTGACCGCCCTGTCGCTCCGAGTTACGGAGCTACGGGGAAGAGGGTATTTCTGATCAGATTAGAGCGGCCGGGGGCGAGATCTACGGGATTACGAGCGAGCCGACCCGTCTCGCGGAGCAAGCCCAGAACGAGTGGGCGCTTGATTTAGAGACCGTTGGAGATCCGCATCACGAAATCTCCCGAGCTTGTGAAGACGCGGGGTTCCTAAAACTCGTTGTGAACACAGACACGGCGAGGTTCGAGGTCGATCCTGACTCTCCCTATCGGCATCCCAAAGGATATTTTCAGCCAGGCGTGTTGGCGGTGACCCCGAACGGCGGCGTGCTGTATCGATGGCGCGCATTGCCTCTGCGCGAGAATATGGGAGGGGCGACGAACCGGCCTACCGCGAAATATGTTTTCGAGCAGGTCTCCGCCGCTCTCCGCAAGGAAGCAAGCTCGGAGCCGTGGGAAGATGCCGCGCTCGACTCCGATCCGGAACTGGATTCCCGAGGCATGCCCTGGGTGCTCTTTCTTCCGCTGCTGGTCTCGAACGGCAAGTTCATCGATGTGAAGACGTTTGGGCAAGAAGTGGGAGGCCCATCGGTCGCGGTCCGGATGAAGGAGGCTGCGTTCCGGGTTCCGCTCTTCTTGGGAGCCTGGGCGCTGGGTTTCTGGCTTCTGCCGAAAGTTTGGGTTGGGGCGGCGCTCTGCGCCTGGGCCGGTTGGATGACGCCTAAGATCCTTCGCGTGAACCGTCAGTTTCAGCCTGCTTTGACCGAGGACTTCGAGCCTTTGAGCTGAGGTTCCGAGGGCAGATTTGCGACAGGTGGAGTGGGGTGGCTGTGTCCGGGGCCTCAGCTCGCCCCGATGTAGGCCTTCCCCGGTCGTCGACCCTCGACGGGTAACCCCGCATCCCAGCTCGGCTCAGCCCCGAGATCCTCTACCAGCCAGTCGATCATCGCTCGCACCTTAGGTGAGAGGTGTCGACTCTCCGGGTAGACGGCGAAGCAGGCTGATCCGGGATGGATCTGGTCGAGCAGCAAAGGGATGAGCTGCCCCGCGCGCACTGCATCTGCGAGCAAGAAGCTTGGCTGGTAAATGATGCCCTGTCCTGCGAGTGCGGCCTCGCGCAGGGCGTCGCCGTTATCGACCCGGAAATTGCCGGCGACTTCGATGCGTTGGCCTGTCGCGAAATCCCAGGCTTCTGAGCGACCTCGGTAAGTGAGGCAGTTGTGTCGAAGGAGGTCGGCGGGATTTTCGGGCGCGGGGTTGTGAGTGAGGTATTCCGGCGAAGCAACGAGGAGGCCGCGAATTGGGCAGAGCCTTCGCAAGACGTAGGTCTGATTTCTGGGGCGGCGAATTCGGATGGAGAGGTCGATGCGCTCGTGGACGAGGTCGACGGATCGGTCCGTTAGCTCGAGCTCCACTTCGATGCCCGGGTAGCGGTCCATGAAGCGGTGGAGGCGAGGGGCGATCTCGAGGTGGCCAAAGGACATGGGGGCGGCGACGCGGATGACGCCGCGAGGCGTTTCACTGAGCTGGCTCACGGAGAGTTCGGCCGCTTCGGCTTCTTCGACGACGCGGAGGCAGCGCCGATAGAAGATCTCGCCCACTTCCGTGAGGCTCATGCTGCGCGTCGTCCTGCGCAGGAGCTGCGCGCCGAGTCTGGCCTCGAGGGCCGAGATCTCGCGGCTGATGGCGGCTTTAGAGCGGCCCAGCTGACGGGCGGCCTCTGTGAAGCTGCCCAGCTCCACGACGCGGGAGAAGGTGAGCATGGCGGAGATGTTGGCGGTCGAGTGATTGTTACCCATTTGAAACAATCATATCCGAAAATGCGTATTGTTCTACTCTCGAATCAAGACGATGGTCTGTCTGCGCGCCCCTGAAAAGGGGTATCCCAAATGAACAATGCGAATGAGCTTCGGCTCCAGCTTCAATCCAGTAAGGCCTCGGTTCCGACCACGGCCCAAGAGTATCCACGCCGATTCAGTCGCCCTTCTGGTGACCGGAATTCCCTTCGGGGCGCAGCGGTCTTGGCAGTCTTTTTGATGCTTGGATTCCTCGCCAGTCCCGCTTCGGCCTGGAGTGGACGGGTCGACCCGCCCGTTTCTCCACAGGGACCGGGGGCCGTGTTTTTCACCCTTGAAGCGGCTGCACTCGATGCGCTCCGCTTTGCTTCCGGTGATAAAAATGTGCGGGCTCGGGGGCGATTTCAAGGCGGAACCATCTTCCAGGTGGACGGCGGTTTCAGCTACCGCGTGCCTTCCTTGTCGCGAGGGACTGTTTGGTCGCTCGCCGCTCCGGTCGTTCGATTCGAATACGGAGGAGCAGGCGTGGCGAGCTACGTGGTTCATCCGCGGTCCGGTCGTGCCTCCCTCGATCGCGCGAACGAGGGCTTGCAATCGGCCACGCGTCGACGAATCGAACGCTCCGATTCACAGGGGCGCCCCTTGTTTCTCTTGACTCCGAAAGGACGCGTGATTCGCTATTCGCCCGGCGAGAAGGCTGAGGTGATTTCGAGCCTCGACGGTCGAAAGGCCGCGGCACTTCTTCCCTGAGGCACTCGGTTGTCGAGGCCGAGGCTGCTTGCTCAAGCGGACGCCCCATTCCTGCTCGGAAGGGGCGTCTTGCTTGAGTCGGCGAGGGTCGACTCTGTGCTTCAGCGCGGATGGGAAAAATGCACTTCTGTGAAGCCCTCCACGGAGGGGGCGACGCGAAGCCCGCATGATAGGGACTCCAACGCCGATGAAGATGAGCTGATGAGTTCTCTCCTTCGGTGTTATGTCGAAGGAGTCACATCATGAACGTTTCTCATTTTCTCTTCCGCCGCATAGCGCCTGTGATGCTCGGGCTCGCTCTTGCGCCGATGGCCTCAGCCTCAGGCGGTGCGTTTGAGATCAGTCAGGCGTGCGCGGTTTCGACAGGCTGCTTTCCGGGCGACTCGCCCGGCTATCCAGTGACGATCAATGCGGGAGGTGCGTATCGCCTAACGTCTAATCTTCGGGTGACGGACGCGGCCGATGTGGGAATTCAAGTGACAGCGAGCCACGTGGATCTCGACTTGAACGGATTTTCTTTGAGTTGTGCTGAGTTCACTCCGCCCTTTTCGGTCACGCCCTGTTCGGATACGCAAAACGCGTCCGGGAACGGTATTCAAGCGCTTTCCCCCGTTAAGGGGCTCAGCGTGCGGAATGGCACGGTGAGGGATATGGCTGCGAATGGTCTCTCTGTGCACGATGCTCAGATTTCCTCGCTGACCGTGATGGGGAACTCGCGAGCAGGGATCTTGTTGGGGGGAGGGCTCGTTGAAAAGTCGAATGTCTACGACAACCAACTGAACGGAATTTGGACGCTATCCGCGTCTCGGGTCGCGGGGAACGTCGTGCGCGACAATGGCGGGGTTGGGATTCTGTCGGGGCAGCATTCGGCTGTGATTGGGAATGTCGCCGTGGGGAATGGGCTTTCGGGGATTTCAGCGACGAACTCGATCATCTCTCAGAACTCATCGAGTGAAAACGGCACCTCCGGGATTTTCGCGTCGGGTGGGTCTGTTCACTCGAACGTGGTGGACTCGAACAGCTTCGGCCTCTCTCTTGGTGGAAATGCCGGCTACCGCGATAATACGATCTCGGGAAATAGTACGGACGACGTGACTGGAACCGGGGTGAACCTCGGCGACAACGTCTGCGGTTCGTTGCTTTGCCCTTAGTTGCGAGGGCCTCGAAAAGGCCTGCCCCTCCACAGGAAACGCCCCTTCGAGCCTAGGCCTGAAGGGGCGTTCTTTGTTCTCGGGTTCCGACTCGCGATGGCGGCCGTTTAGGGCTCGAGGATCGGATGCAGTCGCTGCGCCGGCTGCGTTTCGCGCAGCTTCTTCAGCGCCCGGGCTTCGAGCTGTCGCACGCGCTCGCGGGACAGGCCAAGGCTCTGGCCGATCTGCTCGAGCGTATGCTCTTCCTCACCGCCGAGGCCGTAGCGCAGGCGAAGGATGAGCTGCTCGCGCGGCGTCAGGCTGCCGATGAGCGAACCGACGCCCATGCGCATGCGATCATCGTCGATGCCGCCATCCGGTCGATCCGCCGTCGCATCGGGGACGAAGTCCTCGAGGCGCTTCTCTGTTCCCGCAACATTGCTCTCCAGAGAAATGGCCTCACGCGAGAGCCGGTCGAGGGCTTCGAGCGAATCCGTGTCCGTGCCCAGCGCCGGAGCGAGCTCAGCCGGGGTGGGCTCGCGCCCGAGCTTGCCCGTGAGTTCCGCGCGCACGCGCTGGCTGCGCTGCAGCCGGTCATGCACATGGGAGGGCAGGCGAATCGTTCGCGAATGGTTCTGGATCGCGCGCACGAGGGCCTGGCGAATCCACCAGACCGCATAGGTCGAGAACTTGAAGCCGCGTCGATGGTCGAACTTCTCGACCGCACGAATCAGACCGAGGTTGCCTTCCTGGATCAGATCCGGGAACGACAGACCCAAGTTGCGGTAGTCCTTGGCGATCGCGACCACGAGCTTCAAGTTATGCTCGATGAAGCGGTTCTTGACCGTAGACATCGCGTCATGGGCGTCTTCGACCGCGCCGTTGAGCTCCAGCATGCGCTTCTTCTCAACGCCGGCTTCGACCTCGAGGTCGCTCAGCTTCTTCGTTCGCTTCCGCGCCCGCCGCATATCCGCCGTGAGGAAGATGCTCTTCTCGCGAAGCTCATGGAGCAGGGCGAGAGAAAGCTGCGCGCTGTGCATTTCCTTGTGGATCTTGGCATCGATCTTCTCGAGCGTATCCGAGTATTCGAGGCCCGACTTCTCGAGTCGCTTCTCGCGATCGTTCAGCTGCGTGCGCAGCTTTTTCACGGCGCGTTCGACACGCGCTGCAATCTCGCCCGTTTCCTCGTCGCCGACCGACTCAGACAGCTTCGCCCCCGTATGGGAGAGTGCGCGGAGCGCATCCCAGCGAGACACGACATGCTTCGCCGAAATCGGAATCGCGTAAAGCGCATCCCGAAGCGCCGCGGTGGCCGCCTCGAGATCCTTCGCGAGAACAACTTCTTCTTCGCGCTTCAGCGTACGTGTGCCACCGATCTCCTGGAAATAGGATTCCAGCGGTCGTCGCTCACGTCCCGGGTCGAGCTCTTCAGCCGCAACGACTGCCGTCGCGCCGTGAGTCTCTTTCGGGTCTGCCTTTCCGTCGGTTTTAGCGTCCGTCTTGGCTCCCGCTTTTGCACCGCCCGCCGCCTTCGCGTCGGTCGCCGCAGCGACCACAGCCTTCGGATCAACCGCCTC
Organism: Myxococcota bacterium; assembly: GCA_045106235.1. GTDB lineage: Bacteria > Myxococcota_A > UBA9160 > UBA9160 > UBA4427 > UBA4427. The sequence continues at coordinate 163,736 of JBGCEJ010000035.1, read as the reverse complement.
GCTCGCCGCAGCGGCCGCCTTCTTCGCGGCCGCCGGCTTCTTTTCAGCGGTTTTGTCCGCCACCTTGGCTGCCGTCTTCTTTGCAGTCGTTGCGGTCTTGGCCTTCGCCGTCGTCTTCTTGGCAGCGGCCTTGGCCGTTGCTTTCGGAGCGGTCTTCGCGGTCGTCTTCGCGGATTTAGCCGGAGCCTTCGCCGCCGCGGTCTTGGTCTTCGCGGTGGTCTTGGTCTTGGCCGGAGCCTTCGCTGTCGCCGTCGTCTTGGAAGCGGTCTTCACCGTCTTCGCAGCGGTCTTCTTCTTCGCTGCGCTCTTGGTTGCCGGTTCGTCGGATGCGGCCGCCTTCTTTTTCTTTTCTTGAGTCTTCACTCGGTTCCTCTCGCTCCCGGGTGCAATTCCCTCTAGGGATACCGCCCTTTCGGAGCAGGTTTCGTCCAATTACGCTCGTCCGTCTCGTGGACCCGTCTTTTTCGACTGAGTCCCGCTGCCCCTCGTTAACGCTTCGACCGATAGATTCCTGCGGGGCTGCTCTCTCCTGAGCACGCTCTCCGAGTTTTCTATTTCAGAACTCATGGATTCAATTCGCGACTCGCCGCCATCCGGAGATAGAAGGTGAGCCTTGAGTGAAGAACAGAGCAATTCAGCGATCAGCGTTGCGCTCTTCCGGGGCCGCCACTCGCGCGAATCGAATCGATTGTCGCGCCGAAGATGGGGCCGCTGCGGGGAGTCGCGATGCAGCGGGTACTTGTGCCCTTGATGACCTTTTCTCGACTTGGGCTCGGGACTGTCCGGGCTTGGGTCGAGTTCGAGTAGAGCCTCGATCGGAATTCGGGTCAGGATGACCTTTTTTCGTCTCGCTGGTCACCTCGACCAGTCATTTCGGGACTCTGGATATAACGTGATTTTGATTGAATTTCACCTATTTAGCTAGCAAATTTCGTCTTCACGGTAGATTCGTTTTGAATCCAGCCGTTTCAAATTTCGATCGTGGGGATGTCCCAACTCTTCGCTGTGTCGGGAGATCGCCTGGCCGCTGTTCTCGAACCTCATTCGCTCCAAGATAAGAGTGCCGTCAGAGCTTTTAGAGGTGATGCACTTTCTCTTGGTTCCGCCGGACATCTCGCTCCGCCAGGAACCTCAGGAAGACATACGCCTCATACACTACGTGGTCCGCTTATCGGATATGTGGCGGATCCGCCCCCGTGATTTGCGTCTTTCACCCTCGGATTAGGGTGAAAAGAGGAGGCATTCCGCAACTGAGGAGTGAGTTGTGCGCAGCGCGGCTGCAGTTCCATTGCGCCACGGAAAGTCTCGGTCCGCTGGCCGGCGGGGGCTCAGGCGGTCAGCGAAAGCAGAGACTCGGGGGACCGGCGAGGCGCTCTAGAAGGGCCAGATCCGCGGGATGACTGAGAGCGCAACCGCGGCGCAGATCAGATCGAGGGGAATGCCGACCCGGAGGAAATCGCCGAAGCGATATCCGCCTGCGCCGTAGACGATCAGATGTGTCTGGTAGCTGACGGGAAAGGCGAAGGCGCAGGCCGAGGCGATGGCGACCGTCATAACGAAGGGGCGGGAGTCGACGCCGAGTTCAGCTGCGGCGGCCAGGGCGATCGGGAACATGATCGCCACGGCTGCGTTGTGATGAAGGGTCTCGGCCATGACGACGCAGAGCAGGTAGATGACGATCAGGGTCGCTGTCGGGCCCAAGTTGCCGACGGCGCCAACGAGGCCAACCGCGACGAACCCGGCCGCGCCCGACTGCGTCATGGCATTCGCGATTCCGAGGCCGGCGCCGATCGTGATGAGCACCGACCAGTCGACGCTGTCTCTCGCCTGGCTTGCCGTCAGACATTTTGTTCCGATCAGCGCGGCCACCGTTACGAAGGCGGCGATCGAGATATGGATTCCGCCGATACTGACCGCCAGGACCATGGCCGCGAGAATGCCGAGGGCCACCCGGGCGCGCTCGAAGGCGGGGCGCTGTGCGCCGGGGAGCTCGCTTGCGAGATAGAAGTCGCGGCTGTTTTGATGCACGCGCATGAATTCCGGCGCGCATTGCATGAGCAGCGTATCGCCGGGGCGAAGAACGATATCGCCGATCTTGCCCTGGACGCGCTCGGCGTTGCGATGCACCGCGATCACGACCGCATCGTATACGGAGCGGAAATTCGACTGCTTCACGGACTGGCCGATCAGCGGCGAGGAGGCGGACACGACGGCCTCGACCATCGGGCGATTGCGGCCGCCGGGAAGGCTCTTGAGGAGGTCCTGCTTGGCGGCGGGCTCGAGGCCGCGGATACGCTGCAGGTCGATAATGGTGGCGACGACGCCAGCGAAGATCAGGATATCGCCGCTTTCGAGAACTTCGTCGGGGCTGACGGGGCTGATGATGCGGCTGCCGCGATCGATCTCGAAGAGGAAGAGGCCGGGGAGGTTCCGGAGGTTGGCCTCTTCGATCGTGACGCCGTGGAGGGCGCTGTCTTCGGTGACCCGCATGGCGGCGGTGTATTCGCGGCTGCGATCGTCGAGTTCTTCCGCCGCTTCTCCGCGGACGGGCAGGCGGCTGGGTGCGACAAGCACCAAATACAGCATGCCGGCAATCGCGATCAGGATACCCACCGGGGCGGGTTCGAAAAATCCCCAGGGCTCGAGTCCGGCATCGCGGACCATGCCGGTCACGGTGAGAATCGTGCTGGTCCCGATGATGGTGGTGACGCTGCCCAGAATCGAGGCGTAGGAGAGCGGGATGAGGTACTGGGAAGCGGCACGGCGGCTGCGCTTGGACCAATCGATGACCGTGGGCGTCAGCATCGCAACGAGCGGGGCGTGGTTCAGGAAGGCTGAGAGGCCCGCAACGGGGACCGACATCCGGAGCATCGAGACCTGGAGCCCATCCGAGGGCCGGCCGAGCACGCGTCCGAGAGTCATCTCGAGGGCGCCCGTTTGGCGCAGTGCCGCCGAGACCATGAAGAGCGCCCCAACGGTGGCGACGACGGGATTCGCGAAACCGGCGAAGGTTTCCGAGGGGCTGAGGATGCCCGTGGCGCCGAAACAGATCAGCGTCCCCATCAAAACGAGGTCAGGTGCCGCAAGCTCGCGCACCATGGCGGTGAGCGCGACGGCGACGAGTGCGAGCGTGAAAAGGATCTGCCAGTCCATCCGCTTCGCACGATACCCTATTCAGGGGCGGGCGGGGCTCGCCTTCGCACGTGCAGCCTCGGCGAAATTCGGCAAACTCCGGCGATCATGACGAAAGCCCTCCGCAGCTTCAGCGAACGCGAGTTCTACCTCGAAGAATTCAGGCGGCGCTCGATTGGCATTATTTGGCCAAGCGACGAGCCCTTGGGATCGGTCGCCGAGAAAGTCGTCGGCGAACTCGTGGCGAACGCATCGCGTGTCGTGGTGATGAGCCCGAGCGCCGATCTGCTCGCCGATCTTACGCCGGGCGAGCCGATTGATTTCCGGGAGGCGAATACCGCGCCGAGATTGTGGCGCGCTCTGCGCACCCACGGCAGCGCGGGCCTAAAGCTGGGGGCTGCGACTCTGGCAGAAGACTGCCTTGAGGCGGTGCTGACGCTGCGTCTTTCCAAGGTGGTGTGGATTCAGTCTGCGCCTTTGGTTGCCAGGTCGAGCGGGGCAGGGCGCGTGTCCGTCGTCGATTTGGCTCATCTTGATGCGCTGCTTGGGGACGCGTCGAGCGCTTCACCAGACCTCACTGTTCGCGCCGGGCAGGAAGGCTTATTAGGCACGATCCAAAAGATGATCGAGGGAGGCGTGCCCGCGGTGAATGTCTGCGCCGGGGACGATCTTGAGCGCGAGCTGTTTACCTATGCCGGAGCGGGCATGTTCTTTACGCGGGACCGCTATGCCGAGGTCCGCCCGCTGGCGATCGATGACTATGATCCTGCGAGCGATTTGATTGAGCGGGGTGAGGCCGACGGGTTTCTGGTGCCTCGCAGCGCGTCGGCGCGAGATGCGGTCCTAGCGCATGCGGTGGGCGTGTTTGTTGAAGGGCGGTATCTGGCCGGAATCGGCGCTCTGATCCCTCATCCTGCGGATGCAGCGATTGAGGTGGCTTCTCTCTTTGCGCTCACGCGCTACGTGGGCGAAGGCGCGGGAGGCCAGATCGTTCGCTACGCGATCGAGCGCGCAAAGGACGAAGGGGTTGCCTATCTCTTCAGCTGCACCACGTCGGACCGCGTCGTTGATTTCTTCGAGGGGCACGGCTTCAAGAAGGTTGGCCATGAGGATGTGCCGAAAGCGAAATGGGCAGGCTATGACCCGGAGCGTCGCGCGCGGGTGAAATGCTTGCGTTTCGATCCCTGATTTCGGTCCGGGGTTGACCTTGCGTTGCGGGGCCGGCTCTTCGATTGCCCGTCGAAGCGCTTCAGGGATGACCCGAGGGCTTCCTCCTGAAGGTCCGGAACGAATCCGGAGTGGCCTATAAGCCGGGTTTTGTCACGACGCCGCGTTGCCGCTTCGCCGGTAAAGATCATTCCTCTAGGCCCTGCATTGCTACAGGGCTCAAGCACTCTCACCCGTACACCGCGCCGGAACCGAAATCCCAGCGATTGAGCGGACCGCTCTCAACGATGTGCCTATTCGAGCTTGCTCCGGAAGGGGCTTGCCTCGCCGCCGGTCACCCGGCTGTCGCGCGTGGGCTCTTACCCCACGATTTCAACCTTACCTGTGCGCCGCATTCCGAAGAATGAAGCGCCATCGGCGGTGTAATTTCTGCTGCGCTTTCCCTCGGGTTTCCCCGGGTCGCTGTTAGCGACCTTCCTGTCCTGTGGAGCCCGGACTTTCCTCCCGTGAACTTTATGTGTTCACCGGCGACCTTCCAGCCACCTTCAGCGGGCTGGCGCATCCTAATCGGGCGCGCGGATCGGAGCAAGCGCCGGCGGTCCAGGGCGAGCTCTCCCCGCGTCCGATCTGGCAGCGGCGATCCAGGCTGTCTCGGTTGTCGCGCGGGCGTATAGAAATGAGTATGAGTCGCAAATGACTATGAGTTCTTTATTGCTATCACTGGGAGTATCAATTAGATACTCATTTCATGTCTGAGACCCTTATCGAAAATGACAGCGCGTCCGAGTCGACCGCGGCCGCGGTGGCGCTGAAGCCCTCCGGGGATCGGGCGAATCGGAAGTCGGAGATTCTGCGCCCGGCGCAGATCTTTGATCCGGTGGCACGCGCGTTGGACGTGATCGGCGATCGCTGGAGCCTTGTGATCGTTCGGCAGCTGCTCGCGGGGGCGAAAGGGTTTCAGGAGCTTCGGGTTCGTACGGGGATCGCCCCGCGCGTTCTCTCCAGTCGTCTGCGCCAGATGCGCTCCGACGGCTTCGTCGAGACCGAAGCCCAGGGCACGCGTTCTCTTTATTGCGTGACAGAGAAGGGGCGCTCCCTCGAACCGATCATTTCCTCCATCGCGAAATGGTGGGTACGCGAAGGCATCAACGCGCTGGACATCGATGCGTCGCGATTTACCGAGACCTCCGCGCTCTCGGTCCTGGAGGCGCTTCCGAATCTGCTCCGCGAGGATGCGGTGAAGGGGCGGCGCGTTGTTTTCGAGATCCGCTTGAGCGGCGAGGGCGGCGGCGTGTGGGCCGTGGTGATCGACGAGGGACATTGCGAAGTCATAGAGGGCTTCGCGGAAGGCGCGGACGTTCGGTACACGGCGACGGCTCGAGATTGGTGCGCGGTGGCGTTAGGCGTACTCGACGCGCGTGAGGCGGTGAAGCAAGGGCGTCTTCACAAGGAAGGTGCGGGCGTCGCGATGGACGATTTTTTTCATCAGATTGCCGGGGCGCGTTCGGTCCCGTCAAAGGATTCCGATTAATTCGTAGTGGTTTTGAAACTGGGGCGGATGAGTCCCCTTAAGGAGACAGAGCATGATTTCGTTTGGCATGTCTGAAGATCAAGAGCTCGTACGCGACGCGATGCGTGAATTCGCAGCGGATGCGATTCGGCCGATCGCGCGTGAATGCGATGAGACTGCGGAAATTCCGCAGGACTTTCTGGATACAGCGTGGAGCCTCGGCCTCACGAGTACGCAGATTCCTGAGAGCTACGGAGGTGCCGGCGAAGAGCGCTCGATGGTGACGAATGCGATCCTGCTCGAAGAGCTTGCCCACGGCGATGCGGCCCTCGCAATGGCAGCGGTTGCGCCTTCGCTCTTCGCGAACGCGATCTTGGATCAGGGCACGGAGGCCCAGAAACAGTCGCTTCTGCCACTTTTTTGCGGCGATGCCTTTGCGACGGGGTCCATTGCGGTGCTCGAGCCTGGCCCCCTCGCGGATGCCAGCCGGCCGCGGACCGTGGCGGAGCAAAAGGGGTCGTCCTTTGTTCTTTCGGGTCGAAAGGCGATGGTCGTCCTCGGCGATCGCGCGAGTCATTTTTTGGTGACGGCTCAGTTGGGTGACGATGTTGCCGCCTTCATCGTGCCGCGGGATGCCGCTGGCCTCACGATCAGCGAGCCCGAAAAGAAGATGGGGCTGCATGCACTTTCGATGACGGGGCTTGAACTCGAGCGAGTCGAAGTGGACGCGGACGCGATGCTGGGCGGGACGGAAGGCGCTGATGTGCAGCTGCTTTTAAACGGCTCACGGGCGGCGCTGGCGACGGTGATGCTGGGAGTTTCGCGCGCTGTACTCGAATATTGCGTGCCCTACACGAAGGATCGCGTGGCCTTCGACGAGCCGATCTCGAAGAAGCAGTCGATCGCTTTCCGGCTCTCGGAGATGCACATCGAACAGCATGCTTTGCGACAGCTCTGCTGGCAGGCGGCGAGTCTGCTTGAGCATGGCGAGGACGCGACGAAGGCGGCTTGGCAGGCGCGGGCTTACGCCGCGGAAAAGAGCATGTGGATTGCGGACAACGGCGTTCAGGTTCTCGGGGGCCACGGCTTCATCCGCGAGCATCCCGTCGAGATGTGGTTCCGCAACGCGCGGACGCTCGGCGTAATGGAAGGCTTGGTGGCGCTCTAGGCCCTTAGGCCCTTTGGGCCGCTTGCGCTCGGGCGGATCGCTTGAGCGTCTGAGTGCCGGTCTCGCCGGCGCGTCACGAACTGAATCCGCGGTCCAAAGCGTGACCGCGATGGAGAATGAAATGATCGACTTTCGATTGACGGAAAATGACAAGGCGCATCTTGCTCGGACGCGAGCGGAGGCGGAGATCGCCCGGCGCTATGCGCGCGAGTTTGATGAACGCGAAGAAGAAATGATTCCGGACGTGCTGCCGGAGGCGGAGGAGTTCTACAAGAACCTCGCGAAGCTGCCGGATCTCGGGATGGAGGATTCACATGGCCCGATCATGATGATGCTGCAGACGATGGGCTCGTATTGGGGCGACTACTCGGTTCGGGTGAGGCGCTCTATGCGCGGTGGCCTCGGGAACGCGGCGCTGGCGGCGGCGGGGACGGACGAGCAGAAAGAGAAATGGGGCGATCTGCTCCTTTCGATGGCGATTACGGAGCCGGGATGTGGATCGGATCCTTCTCGGGTTTCGACGACCGCGGTGCTGGATGAAGAAACGAATGAGTGGATTCTGAACGGCGAGAAGATCTTCGTGACGACCGGGATCCGCGCGACGGGCGTCGTGATGTGGGCGACGATCGACAAGAGTGCAGGACGCGCAGGCATCAAGTCCTTCCTCGTTGAGAAGGACACGCCGGGGTTCAACGTGCCCCATAAGGAAAAGAAACTCGGGATTCGCGCCGACGATACCGCCGCGTATGTCTTCAGCGATTGCCGCATTCCGCGCGAGAACTTGCTCGGCCTCGACGAAACGATTCCGAAGGCAAGTTCGGGTGGTTTCCGAGGGGTCATGAAGACTTTCAATATGACCCGCCCGCTGACGGCGGCGATGGGGCTCGGGATTGCCGAAGCGGCGATTGACTACACGCGGGAGCAGCTCGAAGAAGCGGATATTGTCCCCGACTATTCAGCGGGGCCCGGCGGCATGGGGCGTCTTTCTGCGGCGGCGGAGAAGTTCATGCGGCTTGAGGCGCTATTTGATGCCTCGAAGTTGACGACGCTGCAATGTGCTTGGATGGCGGGCAAGGGACTTCCGAATAACATGGAGTCTTCCGTATGTAAGGCGCACGCGGGCTCTGCTGTGCGGCAGATTACTCAGGGCTGCATCGAAATTCTTGGCAGCATGGGCGCTTCTCGCGAACATCTTCTCGAGAAGTGGATGCGGGACTCGCGCATCACGGATATCTACGAAGGCACGGGTGAAATCCAGCGACTTATTATCGCGCGTGGTCTGCTTGACTACACGCGGCAGGATCTGAAGTAGGTCTCGGTCGTTCCATTGTCGTGAAGGCCCTGCTTCCCGTTTGGGGGAGTGGGGCCTTTTTATTTACGGGCGAGCCAAGTGGTTGCGGGGGCGCGGGCGGACGATCTAGCGTCCGTTCAGTAAGACGCGCGACCATTTTCGGGCGCGTCCGGAGGCCTCATTGTCCAGCAGCCAAGAGCCCAGCAGCCCAGAACAGAGCACGTCATCCGAGGGCGGCGGCGTCCAGACCTTTTCGCCCGCCTACACGAACTACGTGTTGTTGATGGTTTTGTTGACGATGGTGTTCAGCCAGATCGACCGAACGATTCTCTCGATCCTGGTGGCGCCGATCAAAGCGGAATTCGGCCTGAGTGATACGCAGGTCGGATTTCTCCTCGGTCCCTCTTTTGCGATCGTCTACAGCATTCTGGTTCTGCCGATTGGTCGCTATGCGGATACGACGGGTGTGCGCCGAAATATCGTCTCCGCTTGTCTCTTATTGTGGAGTCTCTTTACCTGCGGCGCTGCGTTTGTCGGCTCCCATTTTCAGCTCATCCTGATGCGCATGGGCGTGGGCGTCGGCGAGGCGGGCGCGACGGCGCCGAGCGTTTCTATGATCTCGGATTACCTGCCGCCGGAACGCCGCGCTGCAGGGATGTCGGTGATTTCGATTGGCGCCGTGGTCGGGATGGGGCTCGGCATGATGCTGGGCGGTTGGATCGAAGAGTCCCATGGTTGGCGGACCGCCTTTCTTGCCGCGGGCATTCCTGGAATCGGCCTCGCGCTCCTCTACCGATTCACCGTGGCCGAGCCAGAGCGCGGTCGAAGTGAAGGGCGTCGTGCCTCGACGGACATCGCGTTCCTGCCGAACCTGAAGCTTCTGCTCGGAATGCGCACGTATCTCTGCATCCTGATTGCGAACGGCTTTTCTCTCTTCGCCTCAATGGGCCGCAACCTCTGGGAGCCGACCTTTCTCATCCGTACCTACGAGATCGGCGAGTTCCACGCGGCGACCTGGTATTTTCTCACCAGCCCGGTTCCTTCGATCCTCGGCATCTTCCTCGGAGGCTATCTCGCGGATCGCCTGATCAAGAAAGACGAGCGCTACTTCATGTGGGTGCCCGCGTTTGGTCAGATCGTGAGCGCGCCGATTCTGGTTTGCTTCTTGCTTTGGCCCGAAGCCGATATGATTCCGCTTCCTGCCTTCTTGGCGGGCACCGCCTTCGAAGCGATCCCCGTGGCGCTGCTATTCAGCATCGTCGGCTCGGTGATCGGCGGATTCTTTACGGCGCCCTTCATGTCCGCGATCCAAGGCGTATCGCCCCTCCGGATGCGGGCCTTTGCCGCGGCCGTCTCGACGCTGATCAGTACCTTGATCGGGTTGGCCGGTGGGCCCTTGGTCGTCGGCGCGCTCGCTGATTCATTGACGGCGGAGCATGGTCAGAATGCGCTGCGGTACGCGCTTCTCTTTCCGACCCTGATGCCTCTGATCAGCGGTGTGGCTTGCCTGGTTGGGGCGCGGTTCGTCGTTGAAGATCTGGCGCGCGCACGTGCCGTCGACGCCTAACTAGCGGTTGAGGCTTGGCCAGAGGCGTTTGGCCGTACCGGAAAAGACGGCGCCACGATCGGCAGAGCTGAGATCCTGAAACGCATCTCGCGCGAGGTCGACGAGGGCCGAATAGGGCCGGTCGTAAATCTGGCAATAGTCCGAGCCCCACATCAGTCGCTCCGCGCCGAAGGTATCGACGAGTTCGCCAACCATCGGCCGAGCGCTGCCTTCGTCCTTGACGGCATCGTCGAGGCCATGCGTCGTGAGCTTGAGGTTGAGGTTCGGGAATCGGGCAAGGGCATAGAGCGCTTTGCGATAACCGGGGTCGGGAAGGGCGAAGCCGCAGTGGTCGAGGGAAATCGGCGTGGAGGGGAAACGCTCGAGGACGCTTTCGAGCTCGGCGAGCTGGTGCGGCAGGATCGTCACGATGACATGAATACCCAGTTCCGCCGCACGGTCCCAAACTGGAAACGTCCGCTCCTCGGACAACCAGGAATGCGCTTCCCGCGTGATCGCGAAGAGTCGAATTCCCGCGGCCCCGCCTTCGTTCACCCAGCGATCGAGTGAAGCGACGGCGTCGCTTGCTTCGGTGTCGACGCAGCAAGCGGAGATGAAGCGGTCAGGCGTTTCCTTTGCTGCGTCCATGGCGTAGGCGTTTTCGAAGGTATAGGCGCCGACGCCCTGAACTAAGATCGCTTGCGCCACCCCCGAATCGTCCATCGCGGCCTTCAGCTTCGCCGCGTCTGCGGGAGAATCGAGATACCACTGGCTCGGCGAAAGGACCCGCGGATTCAGCGGGTAGCGTTCATGATCGCCGGAGACGACATGGGTATGGGTATCGATGATTTCTTCCGTCGGCGCGCTCGCCATTAGAGCTCTGTGCTCGCTTCGCCCAAGCGGATCGTCAGGAACTCCATTCCTTCAGGCCCGCAGGTGAAGCCGTAGCGCTTCTTCGGAGGGATCACGATCGTGTCGTCGGGGCCGACCGAACCGAAATCGTCATCGAAGGTCGCGCCGCCCTTGAGGACGATGAGCATCTCCGAGTAGTTGTGGTGATGCGTGGGAACTTTGAAGCCAGCGGGGAGCATCGACCGGTTCATAAAGAAGCCGGCTTCGCCGCGCACGATCTTCTTGCGGCGTGCGCCCGTCTTCTGAGCCTTCTCGACCATCTCCTTTGGCGGGGCTGCGCCGGGAGCAGAAGTCTCGAGGGGCTTATCCCAATCGATCTGGGAATAGGTCAGGATCTTGGCTTCGGTGGCGTCTTGGCTGTCGTTCGGCATTTGGGTTCGTTCCTTCTTAGTTTCGAGTGTCTTGGATCCAGTCGGGCATATCGATCGGCGGATTGGGCAGCCGCTTGGCGCCCTTATCCTTGAGCAGCTTTTCGAATCCCTCTGTGTCTGCAGGGAAGGATCTCGGGTCGCCCATCATGACCTCGAAGAGCTCGACCCCTTCGGGCCCCGCGACGAAAGGCCCGAAAGAGGCGCCCTGTTCCAGGGTGATATGCATGCCCGGGGTGCATTCAACGTCTCCGCAGGTCATCGAACCGGCGAGGACGTAAACGACATGCTCGCTGTTATGTCCGTGCTTATGGATCATCATTCCCGGATCCCATTTCGCATAGAGCGAGAGGCATTTGTCGCTGAATTCAAGCCATTTTTCGCGCACGAGGGCAGGGCCAGTGGGCAGCTCAAGCGCTCGGACGTCTTGCCATTTCTCATCGTCGAGATGGCGAAATTTGACTTTCGGGTCGGAATTGGGGTCAGACATGAAGGTGTTCTCCTTGGCCGGTTGGCCCGGCCATACGTGAGTGCCGCGCGCGCTATGCGTGCGCATCGAGAGGCGGTCGAATTCCTAAAAAGGAGCGTCGCCCTCGATCGTGACGCGGTTCATGATTCGGCGTTCCGAATAATCGGGCACCGCATAATGCTGCGCCGACCGGTTATCCCAGAAAGCCACCGAATTGGTGTCCCAGGAAAATCGGCATTGGAAAGCCGGGGAGCGGATATGGTCGTTCAGCATTGGGAGGATGATTTCATTCTCGCGCTCGCTGAGTTCGACGATCCGGACGGTGGAGTTGCGGTTGACGTAGAGGCTCTTGCGCCCCGTGATGGGATGGGTGCGGGCGACAGGATGCGTCACGGGCGGCCATTTTTCTTGGATCTCGGCGAGATTCACGTCGGCATGGCCCGCTTCGATGCCCTTCTGCAGGGGCTTCGTGATGTCGTGGATGGCTGTTAGGCCATCGACCATGTCGCGCATCGCAGGAGAAAGCGCTTCGTACGCCGCAACTGAGTTGGCCCAACAGGTATCGCCGCCGACCTCGGGAACCATCACGGCCTTCAGGATCGAGCCCATGGGCGGCTCGGCCATAAACGTATTGTCGCTATGCCAGGCGTCGGCGCCTTCGCCTTTGGGGCTGGTTTGATCGAGCACGATGATCTCGGGGTTCGTGCCGTATTTTGGGGCGAAGGGCGGGACGCTGATCTGGCCAAATTGTCGGGCGAAGGCGATTTGTTGTTCCGCCGAGATGTCCTGGTCTCGGAAGAAGATCACGTGATGCTCGACGAGCGCGTCTTGGACAGCGCTCAGGGTCGATTCGTCGAGGGGCTCGCGGAGATCGATATTGCCGATCTCGGCGCCGATGCTCGCTGTGACTCGCTTGATGGATAGTTTGCTCATGAGAACGATTCTTCCTTATGCCTTAATACGGCTTTCGAACTAGCGTGGCTTTCCTGTGAGGAGGGCGATGCTCTTGTCGACGATCCCCTCGGCGCGTCGGGCCAGCTCCGCTTCGGGCGTCGCCCCGATGGGATGGGCCACGACTGCGATCCGGGCGTCCGGGACGCCTTGGGTTTGGGCTGAGGTTTCCGAGAGTGCGAGGAATGCGTCGGTGGTGAGGACTAAAGTTGGTTTTCCTGCTTCTTCGAATCGTGCCGTGTCGTGGAGACTCCACGACGTGCAAGACCCTCAATCCGCTGTCCCGGTCAGGATCAGGTCGGCGGCGCCGGCGAGTTCAGCAAAGACCCCTTCCTCGCAGGGCGTTGCCGCACTGCCTTTCGCAAAGACCCCCACAAACTGGGCTTGGGTGCGCTGGGCGAGGCCGCGGCCGAGGGTTTCAAGGAGGAAGGCCGCGCCGGGCTTTCCGTTATCGAGCGCACCGATCCGTTTTCCGGCGAGGGTGCTCGGTGATGCGGCCAGGGCGCGCCGCGCCGTGCCGGCGATGCCGTCGGGTGCATAGATGCGGGTGGTCGATGTGATTGAGTCTTCGGACATGGTTGGGCTCCTCTTCTCTTCGACGGGATTAGGGCTCGATCGGCTGGGTCACGCTCTTAGTCATTCCCCAGCTCGGGATCACGCAAGAGTGTTTTCCTGCTCCGCCTGAAACAAGTACGCGGAATTGATCGGGATGGTCCGTGATCGGCATCAGGTCATCGTCTCCGAGTGCGTCGATCCAGGGGCGATACTGCACGACATCAAAGGCGCCCCTGAACTCGCCCGCTCGGCGTCGCGCGCGTTCGAAGAGATAGCTCTGCACGTCCCGTCGACTCCATCCTGCGGCAGCGATTGTGGCGGCATGCTCCGGGCCGAGTACGACGAAGAACTCGGCAGAGGAGACGGGAGCGTTATTCGAACCCAGGGTCGCCATCACGGAAGCGGCCTTGTCGAGAATCGCGTTGGGCGCCTCATTTTCCATATCGTGGAAGTTATGCGGATTTTCGCCGCAGTGGACCGTGACCGCGCTGGCTGCATCGATTCCTGCGCTCATGGGATAGGACTCCCAGGGGCTTTCCTTTTGGTTCTCGGCGATGCAGTAGGCGTATTTCGAGGGCTGCCCCTGGGTCGAGGCGTCCCCGTCGCCGGGGCGTGCACCTGCGATGTGAAGGAGTGTTAGGCGGATCGCGCGCCCCAGGGTCGCATTGGCGCGGTTGCCGGGCCCGAATGTGCCGAGGCCGGCGTTGAAGCCGAGGGCATCGACGGCATCGCCGTGAACGATGAGCAGGGGCGCGACTGGATGCGTGGTGGCATTCACGCCGCGTAGGTTGATGCGAGGATCGGCGAGCGCCCGCACTGCGGAAACCAGAACGGGGAGGAGTCCATTCGGACAGCCCGCAAGCACGGCATTCACCGCAAGCAATCGGCGCGTGGCCTGGCCCTCACGCGGTGGCAGGGAGGCGACGATTTCATCGGGATCCTGCTCAGCGCAGCCGGCGGCGAGCATCGCGTCGACCCGGGCCTCCGTCGGCGCGACCAGGGGCAAGCCATCGCCCCAGCCGCGCTCCGCGAAGGTTTCGAGGAGCGCTTCCGGGGAGGCTTCTTCATGGGAGGTGAGGGCAAGATCGGGAGAGATCGCAGCGCTTTCCGGCCCCCGCGCAGGCGCGCCGGGGAGATCGCAGACCGCTGTATCTTCCGTCGAGACCGGGAAAGTCGCCTCCGCGGAAACCGTGGCATCGACCGTCTTGTCCAACCATTTGCTCATGCGCTGTCCCGACCCTTGGAGGTGCTCGTGCCGGTATTAGGCGCACCCGGTCGCAGAAGCGAGCCCGGAAGCGCCGAGGTCAGTTTGCCGTCCATGACGATGGGCTCGCCGTTGACGATCGTGGCGACGAAGCCGCGTGGCCGTGCCGAGAAGCGTCCTTCTCCACCGGGCAGATCGTGCACCATCCGCTTTGTGCCAGGGCCGACTTTCTCCGGATCGAAAATCATGATGTCCGCCGCGTATCCGGGCAGCAGAGCGCCACGATCGTTCAGTCCCGCCATCGCCGCAGGCACCTGGGTGAGCTGCCGAATGCCTTCCTCAAGCGTCCAGTCTCCGCGGTCCAGAACCCAGAAGCGCAGGAAATAGGTGGACCAATCGGCTCCGTCGTCGCGGTCGAGATGAGCGCCGCCATCCGAAACGCCCATCAACATCGAAGGATGCTTCATGCTCTCCCGCACGGTGGATTCCCAAGCGTCGTTTTTGTTTTCCCAGCGGAACTTCATCCCCAAGTCTTCGTCGAGGAGAAGGTCAAGCATCGTATCCGCTGGGGTTTTCCCAAATTCTTCAGCGAGTTCACTGATGCTTCGCCGCAAATACTTCTCGTTCTCGGGCTTCGTGACCTCGTCCACGAAGGTCACATTCCAATGCGGCGGGGGCAGCGTTGAACCGACGTCCGCGTCGCGATTGGGGTTCTCGACCGCCGTACGCATCGCATCGCGGTATTTCGGATCCTGCAGCCGGGCGATCTTCTCTTCACGCGGCAGCGACATGATGGCTGCCCAGGTCGGCACGCCGTCGTAGAGCGGGCACCCCTTTTCGAAATCAATGGGGCGATCAAAGGGATGGTTACGAAGGAGGGAGTAGACGGCGGCACCGCTGCGCGCTGCTTCATCTAGGAAGTCTTTCGCCTGTTCCCAGCCGGCGCCGGGGGTGTCGACCTTATTACGACCTCCGAGGCCCTGAATCACGATGGGAAGGCGGCTGCGCTGTCCGAGTTCAATCAGAAGCTTCTCATCATCCGCGTTCATCCCACCAATCACGCTCTTGGGCAAGTAAGAGATGCTGCCTCCGCCCGCGAGACCCGCTTCCTCGCAGAGTTCCTTGAGCTCCTCGAAATTCGAGAAGCGACTCGGGATCGGCCGGTCATCTCCGTCGAGCTGTGTCGGAACATGGGAAGAGGAAAAGCCCGCGGCCCCCGCCTCGACGGCTTCCCGCACGACCTTGCGCATCTCTTTAATTTCTTCAGGCGTCGCTTCGCGCTGACTTCCATCGGATCCCATGACCCAGCGCCGGATCGTGGAGTGGCCAACATAACAAGCCATGTTCACGCCGAGCTTGCCTTCACGTGCGGCCATGTATTCAGGGAAGCTCTCGAAATCCCAAACGACGCCGTCCAGCGCGACGGGAGCCATTCCTTCAACCTTCGCAAAGAGTGCTTTTACGTACTCCCGGTCGGCTGCGCGCGTGGGCGCGATGGAAAAACCGCAATTGCCCGCGAGCACCGTCGTGACACCGTGATAGCAAGACGAAGTCGCGTAGGGGTCGAAGGTGAGCTGCGGGTCGTAGTGCGTATGGGCATCGACGATGCCGGGGGCCACGATCATGCCTGTGGCGTCGATGGTGCGGAGTGCCTCTTCGCTCGCGTCCACAAAACCGATGCGTTCGATCTTGCCGTCGCGAATGCCGAGATCGGCGCGACGTCGTCCAAGGCCCGTGCCGTCAACAAGCATGCCGCCGCGAATCACCAGATCCCACGGCTGCTCGGTCGTTTGCATTTCACTCATTTGGAAAAGCCTCCACGCGGGGAAAGCGTTCTGCCGTCCCGCTTTTCACTGCGCATTTCGAAAAGTTCAAGCAGGTCCCGCAGCACCCGGTCGGCATCGCCCTTTTGGCGCTCAGACAGTGGAGCCAAGAGGCTGCCGGTTGCCGCCAGGAACGCGCTGAAGACGCGGTCCTGCAGCGCCAGGCCGCGCTGCGTGAGATAGACGCGCGTGCCGCGGCCGTCTTCGGGATCGGGTCGTCGTTCGACGAGTTCGGCTTCCTCAAGACGCTTCAAAATTTTAGTCATGCCACCGGAGGATTTGCGCAGCCGGTCATAGAGCTGGCTCGGGTTCATCGCATAGGGCTTGCCGGAGCGCCGAAGCGCAGCGAGAACGCCGTAATCGCCGGGCGTGAGATCGAAGGGCTCGAGTACATCATGCTGGAAGGCTTCGATCAAAACGCCGATCCGTGCGAGACGGACGAGGGGCGGGAAGTCGGAGACGTCTATGTCCGCGTATTCCTTCTCCCAGCCGCGGGAAAAGTCTTCGATCCAGTCGACCGTCATAGGGGGGGCTCCTCGGGCCGTCTCGAAAAGGGGTCGAGAGGGCGGAGCCCATTTTATGCTTCCCGATAGCTTTCGCGCAAGCTAAAAGTCGTGGATCGTTAATTGTGCTTCGCGGTCGGCTGGGTCGCGTAGAGGTTCTGAGGGCGGTTTCCCTTGGTTTTCCGAGGCTTTGCGCTGTCCTGCGCCCCTCTGAGCGGACCCCGTTGGCCCAGGAACATTCTTCGGTCCACCTAATGGACGATCCGAATGAGGGCGCCGACGGTCTGCCGCTCGAAATTCAGCAGATCTACATTTTCGATCGGACTCCGCGCTCCCCAGGCCACCTCGAACTCGACGTTCTGGGCAAGGGCGCGACTGACCGAGATGCGGCTCTCGAGGGAGCGGCGGTAGCGGAGCTGGGGACCGCCGGTAATGAAGGCCTCCGCGAGATCTTCGCTGTGATAGAGGTTCCGCGTGGCGATGGCGTCGAAACGGGCTCTGAAACCGAGTGGCAGTTCGAGGTGGACGATGCCCGTCGAACGCCATTCGATCGGCTTGGCCTTTTCTTCCGGAGCGGGGGCGACGGCTGCAATCCGCTGCTCATCGCTTTCGAGCGAGAAAGCCGCGCCGGGGCCGAGCAGTCCAGCGATCGCGACGAAAGTGAGGATGGTTTTTGCGATGCCCGCGAACGGGATGCTTGGCTTTCGCCGGAAAATTCTCGTGTGTTTGTAGGAGCTCCGCATAGGGATTTCTATCGGCGCAGTTCGGGGGGCTGAGGGGTGATCTGGATCACTCGATGAATGACCAAATGCATGGTTGGGAGCAGAATGCACTAGAGTTGCGCTCATGAAAGCCATTCTGATCGACGAGCCGGGCGACGAAAACTGCATGCAGCTGGGGGAGACCGAAGCGCCGACGCTCGGTGCCGGTGAGGTGCGCATTCGCAATTTTGCGAGCGGGGTGAATCGCGCTGATCTGCTGCAGCGCCAAGGGCTCTATCCCCCGATTCCCGGGGTTTCAGAGGTCCTTGGGCTCGAGTGTGCGGGCGAGGTGGCTGAAGTGGCGCCCGGCGTGACGGGATACGCCTTGGGCGACCGGGTGATGGCTTTGCTTCCGGGCGGCGGGTACGCGGAAGAAGTGGTTGTGGATGCAGGCTCGATGCTGCCGCTGCCCGACGCGCTCTCCTTCGAAGAAGGGGCGGGTTTGATGGAGACTCTCCTCACGGTTTATCTGAACGTCTTCCAGCTGGGTGGGCTGCCCAAAGGAGGGAGTGTTCTGGTTCACGGGGGCGGGAGCGGGATCGGGACGACGACGATCGACCTCGTGAAGCGCTTCGGTGGGAAGGTGATCGCGACTGCGGGCAGTGCGGAGAAATGCCAGAAATGCCTCGATCTCGGGGCGGATGCCGTGGCTAACTACAAAGAAGACGATTGGGTTGCCGTTGCGAAAGAGGCGACGGGTGGGCAGGGCGTCAATGTCGTGCTCGATTCGATCGGTGCGAAATATTTGGAAGGCAACCTGAGCGCGCTTGCGATGGACGGGGCTCTGGTTCTGATCGGCTTGATGGGGGGCGCGAAGGCGGAGATCTCCCTCGCTTCGGTGATGATGCGGCGCCTCAAGCTTCAGGGCTCGACGCTGCGCACCCGAACGCCGGCGGAGAAGCGAAGGATCGTTGAAGGCTTTCTCGGTGAGTTTGGGGCTGATCTTCAGGCCGGCAAAATTCGGCCCATCCTGCACGAAGTCTTCCCCCTGGCCGAGGCCGGGGAGGCGCATCGGCTCTTGAAGGCCAGCACGCATTTCGGGAAGGTCGTGCTGTCTGTGCGCGGGGCCGAATAGGGGCGATTGCGAGCCCTGTGCTCGCGGCCTGCAGAGGCTTGCGTGAGGCGGTAAAAGTTCTGCGAATCCGGCCGGATCCGCTAAGATCGGCCGCCGCAAAGGCCGGGCAGGAGTCTGGCCTCCACTTTTACAGACCGGCGCGCTCTTCCTAGCGGGCGCCCGGCGATCCCGAGGAGAATCCGCAATGGCGGTAGAGCGCACCTTCGCAATCATCAAGCCCGACGCAGTCAAGAACAAGGTCGCAGGTCAGATCCTGTCCCGCATCGAAGACTCGGGCCTCGAAATCGTCGCCATGAAGAAGATGCACCTGAGCCAGCAGGGCGCCCAGGGCTTCTACGCAGTTCATAAGGAGCGACCCTTCTTCGGCGAACTGGTCTCCTTCATGACGTCCGGCCCGGTGGTTGCTCTCGTTCTCGAAGGGGAAGGCGCGATCAAGAAATGGCGCGACCTGATGGGCCCGACGAACTCCGATGAGGCGCCGAAGGGCACGCTCCGAGGCGATTTCGGCTCAGGCATCGAGCAGAACGCGACGCACGGCAGTGATGCGCCGGAAACCGCGCGCCTCGAGATCTCCTACTTCTTCAACGCCAGCGAAATCTGCGGCGTGACGGAAGCCCTCTAGGCCAAATCCCTAGGCCCGGGCTCTGGCCTCAGCCAGCGCCTGCGGCCTGGGTCGGCCCTGCCGACCCCAAGAAAAAGCGCCTGCGGCCTGGGTCGGCTCTGCCGACCCCAAGGAAAAGCGCCTGCGGCCTGGGTCGGCTCTGCCGACCCCAAGAAAAAGCGCCTGCGGCCTGGGTCGGCTCTGCCGACCCCAAGGATTTAGGCCGCGAAGCCTCGGGCCATGAGCAGCAAGAGTCCGAAATAGGTCAGGGTGAGCCAGAGTTGGTGGCTACGCAGTGCGCGGGTCAAGTTTTCGCCTTCCGTGTGGGTTTGAGTGGAGCAGTTTGCAGGTTTCGAGGGCGAATTCGCCTCGGGCTCGTTCCCGAGTGGCGGTCGGACCTCTTTCCTATCGAACAAGCGGGGTAGGACTTGAGACCCAGCCGTAAGATCTCTGGTTCCCGCCTCCGCAGATGTGCTGTAGGTCACCCCAAAAGCCCTCAAAATGCGGCGGGCTAGGGGAGTCGCTCGGTCTTGCTGCTTCCGTGACCGAGTTTGGTGTCATTCCTCGGGGCGGTCATTGAGGTGATGGCGGCTGTTATTTGCCCTCGAAGCGGGGGGATCGCTTTTCGCGAACCGCGGCGATGCCCTCATGGGCGTCCGCTGACTCGAAATTCTTGGCCTGGGCGCTCGCTTCGAACTGGAGCTGGTCCTCGATCGAGGCGGTTTCGGTCCGACGAAGGGCCTCTTTGACGGCTCGGACGGCCATTGGGGCGTTGCCGGCGATCTCGCGGGCGGTCGTCTGCGCAGCGGCGACAACCTCATCGACGGGCAGGACTCTATTCGCGAGACCGATCCGTCCCGCTTCATGGCCGTCGACCATTCGGCTTGTGTAAAGAAGCTCTGCGGCGAGCGCCGGCCCCACAAGTCGGGGCAGCGTCCAGGTCGCGGCCATCCCAGGATGAACCCCGATCCGCGTAAAGTTCAATCCCAGCTTGGCCTTCTCGGCGACGTACCGGAAATCGCAGCCCAGAGCGACGCAGAAGCCCGCGCCCACGGCATGGCCGTTGAGGGCTGCGATCGTCGGGCAGGGCAAGTCACGAATGGACAAGAAGAGGCGGTAGAAGCTGCCCATATCGTCTCGGATTTGTCGCCAGGCCGTCCCGGGAGCAGCGGCGCCCTGGTCCGCCTTGTCCTGAAGCATGTCGAGGTCGCCGCCTGCGGAAAAGGCGCGGCCCTCGCCCGTGATGACGACGGCCCGAAGCGAATCGTCCAGGGCAAGTTCGCCGACCTTTGCGCGGAAGGCTTCACCCATCGCGCGGGTCATGGCATTCAGGCGATCTGGATCGTTAAAGCGCAGCGTCACGACGCCGTCTTCACGGGATTCCAAGATCAATTCTGAAGCGGCCATGCGTAGACGTCCCTCGTTCGCGGCGGGTTTTCTCCGGCGCGCGCAGGATAGCGGCGCAGCCGAGAAACGCCGCAAACGTCGCGAAAAAAACGAATCACTCTGGACTGACACTTCAGAACGTCATCTGCTGGGAGCGGGTTCGAGGCGGACAGGGCGCTTTGGTTCTTTGGCTTGTTGCCGCAGCGCCTTCGCCGACTTGTATAATTGAGTAGGCCACGCGCGCCGAACGGCGCCTCGCTACGCGGCGCTGCGTCGGACCAAGAGCAAAAGTAAGGGGAGACGATCATGGGCGATGAATCGATTGAGCGCTGGGAGAAGGTCTTTCCTTGGGTCGAGGCGGAGCTCGGCGGTCGAATCACGCGACGGGAGCGGCAGGGGCGAGAGTCTGGAGGCCGGTTCGCATGGTTTGTTGATCTCGAAGTCGGCGGCGAAAAAGTGAAGACCTACCTGCGCGGCACCCGGGACGATTCCTTTTCCTATACGCGCATCTACTCCACTGAGCGAGAGGCCAAGATCCTCAAGGTCCTGCACGAACAAGGCGTTCCCGTCCCGGAAGTACTCGGCTACCACGAAGATCCTCAGGCAGCTCTGCTCGCCCATGTCCCGGGCGAGGATAACTTCAACAACGTGACGGACCCCGCGGAGCGGGCGGCGATTCTCGACCATTTCTTCGAGATCCTCGCCGAACTTCATTCCGTTGATATCTCGCACTTCGAAAAAGCGGGGATCACCCTCCCTAAAACCCCGGAAGAAGTCGCGCTGAACGATCTCGACGTCTGGCAATCGACCTACGAGGAGGGTGTCAAAGAGCCGATTCCGCTCCTGACATTCGCCTGCCAATGGCTTCGCCGAAACGTGCCGCGGAAGAACGTGTCTCCCGTGTTATGCCAAGGCGATACGGGGCCCGGCAATCTGCTCTTTCATGAGGGCAAGGTCTCCGCGCTCGTCGATTTCGAGATGGCCCATCTGAGCGATCCGATGACGGATATTGCGTGCATTCGGTCGCGGGATTTATATACGCCGCTGGGCGATTTCTCGAAATGGCTCGATCGATATAGCGAGCTCTCGGGCCGCGAAATCGACTTCGAGACGCTGCTCTTTTACAACGTGAAGACTCAGGCGCTTGTACCGATGGCGCTCGCTCCCGTGATGGAAAATCTTCATGCAGGAACCGAGCATGCGGAGTGGATCGCGCAACATGTTTTCTATCTTCGCACGACCTCTCAGGCGCTCGCGGAAGCGGCGGGTATCGAACTCGAGCCGGTGGAACTGCCAGCCGGGGAGCCGACCCGTTTCTCTGCCTATTTCGAGATGCTAGTCGAGAATCTTGAGCAGGAGCAGTCTCCGGAAATCGAAGATGCGTTCCTCAAAAATCGGATGTGGTTCACCTCTCGCCTGGCCCGGCATCTGCAGAACGCAGACCGCGTGGGGCCGGCCTTCGAGGCCCAGGAACTCGACGATATGGGTGAGCTGCTGGGGCGCCGCCCCGGGACGGTCAAGGAGGGGCATCGCCTCGTCGACCAGCTCGTCCGCGATTCGGGGCCGGACCGTGACGAGGCATTCATCCGCTACTTTCATCGCCACGCGCGCCGGGAAGAAATGTTGATGGAGGGTGCGTTGGGCATGTGTGAAGGTGCAGAGCTTGCTCCACTCAAGCACAGTTAGGCAGAGCTAGGCCGGACGAGGCCAGATTGGATGGGAGGGGAATTGAACAAGACGAATGAGGTCAGGCCCGCGATTTTTTTTGATCTCGACGGGACGCTGACGGATCCCAAAAGGGGGATCACCGGATGCATCCAATACGCGCTCGAGCGGATGGATGCGCATGTTCCGACGCGGGACGAACTCACTTGGTGCATTGGGCCACCGCTTCAGGCGAGTTTTGCGGAGCTGGTGGGGGACGCGAAGGCGGAAGAGGGCGTTCGTCTTTACCGCGAGCGCTATACGGATCTCGGGATCTTTGAGAATGAGCCCTATGCCGGCATTCCCGAGACGCTGCATGCGCTCAAGGATTCGGGTGCCGCGCTCTTTGTAGCTTCGAGCAAGCCTCATGTCTTTGTGCATCGAATCCTTGTGCATTTCGAGCTCGATACGGTTTTTGAGGGCGTCTTCGGTTCTGAGCTGGACGGCACCCGGACCGACAAAGTGGAGCTGCTTCAGTACGCGCTCGATCAGTCTGGCGTGAATGCTGCGGAAGCTGTGATGATCGGCGACCGGAAATTTGATGCGCTCGGTGCTCAGGCGAACGAGATGGAATTCTTGGGAGTGCTGTACGGGTATGGTTCGCTCGAGGAGCTTCGGTCCGTGGGCGTCACTAAATGGGTCGAAAGCCCGGACGAGATCAAGGCAGCTCTGAGCCCGTCGGCATAACTCGGGAGGAGGGGGCGGCGGATCCCTCGAGCTGAGTTCTTCTTGGGCGCTTAGGTGTTTTCCTTTCTGGCGCCTGCAAGCCCGAATCCCAACCCGATTAAGAGCAAGATGATCCCCACCGCCGCCGCTTGCCAAGGCGGCGAACCCGGGCTGACGGCCGAGACATGAAGATTCGCAAGCAGCGTCGGTACATGCTCGACGACACCGATCGCGGTCATCGCCCAGTAGGCCCACGCCTCGCCGCGCCTGAAAGGTACGGCGAGAAGCGCTCCGAGTGCGACGGCGGTGGCAAGGAAGCCGGCGCCTTCGGTTCGCATCATTCCCAAATAGAGCGTTTGGGCGAGCGGCTCGACTTCAGACCACGGCGTCTGGATCACATCCGAGTGAAAGGGGAAAAATTCCGTTCGGAATACAAAGGAAAGTCCGACGGTGAGGCAATAGATGGCGCTGACTCCGTAGCACGCCGCGGCAATTTTCATTTTCCAGCCCATCGATGGTTGCCTCCAGGAAGAGTCTCTCAGGAATAGAAAAAGCCCCCTCCGCCGTAGTGGCCGAGGGGGCTTTTGTTTGGCTCGCCGCCGCCGCAGCGCAGACTCTTGACTTCGGCTACTCCGAACTGCCGCCTCGTCGCATGAAGGCCGGCACGTCCGTGTCGTCTTCGCTGACCGCGGTGCGGCTCTTGCGGAGGAAGGCCGGCGTATCGAGCTCGTCCTCGAAGGGCGATTCGAACTCGAGTCCCGTTTCCGCCATCTGCGCCGCGCTCTGCATTTCGTTCGTTGCCGGCTGGGCTTCTTCCTGGAATCCCATCTGCTGCTGCGGTTCCGGCTGCGCGAACTGCCCAGTGGTTTCGAAGCCACCTGCCGCTCCCGACGCCGCTCCCGACATAGCCGGGGCGGCCGCGGGGACCGCGGGCTCCTGCCGGATCGGCGTGACGTTCGGCGCATCCACCATCTCGATTTCCTGCTGGATCTCGTGGTCGGTGTGGTCGGTGACGCGCCGGCCCTGGTCGGGCGGCGTGGGCTGGGGCTGTTCCTGGGAGATCGGCGGGGTGCGCCGGGCTTCCTGGCCATCCAGTCCCGTAGCGATCACCGTCACGCGCAGTTCGTCTTCGGCGAGAGCCTCGTCGATGACTGCACCCACGATGATGTTGGCATCTTCGTGCGCCGCTTCGTGGACCAGCGAGGAAGCCTCGTTGACCTCGAAGAGCGTCATCTCCGAACCACCTGTGATGTTGATCAGCACGCCACGTGCACCCTCGATCGAAAGATCTTCGAGCAAAGGAGAGGAGATCGCCGCGCTGGCCGCGTCGATCGCTCGGGTCTCACCGTTACCGATGCCCGTACCCATGAGGGCGACGCCGGCTTCGTTCATGACCGTGCGGACATCCGCGAAGTCGAGGTTGATGAGACCGTGGATCGTGATGAGGTCCGAGATACCGCGAACCGCATTCAACAAAACCTGATCGGCAATCGAGAACGCGTCGCGAACCGCCGTACCCTTGCCCGCAAGTGCAAGCAGTCGCTGGTTCGGAATCGTGATCAGCGTATCGACGACACTGTGGAGCTCGTCGAGACCATGCCCCGCATGCTTCATGCGCACGCGGCCTTCGAAGGGGAAGGGCTTGGTCACAACGCCGACCGTGAGTGCGCCGACTTCGCGCGCCACTTCGGCGACGATCGGCGCAGCACCGGTTCCGGTTCCACCACCCATGCCCGCGGTCACGAAGACCATGTCCGAGCCTTCGAGGATCTCGCGGAGTCGGTCACGGGCTTCAAGCGCCGAAGCGCGCCCGCGATCCGGGTTCGCACCGCAGCCCAGGCCGCGCGTGATCTCCGCGCCGAGCTGAACCTTGATCGAAGCCTTGTTATGCGCGAGCGCTTGGGCATCCGTATTCGCCGCGACGAACTCGACACCCGAGAGGCCTGATTCGATCATGGTGTTCAGCGCGTTGCCGCCACCACCGCCGACACCGATCACCTTGATCGTCGCCTTCTGAAGCGCGCCGCCTTCGAATTCAAGCAGTTCCTGTCCGTCATCGGGACCGAGCTCGAGAAGGTCGAGGCCGCTATTTGCGGTGTTTGTATTTGCGGAATCGTTCGCCGAGTTCTTCGTATTTTCGGAATTCGTGCGATCGTTTTTGTTCTTGGCCATCTAATTCACCCCCCGGCGATGCGTGCCTGCACCGACGAATGTAACACGATTGAGTGGAATTTGTCCGTTTTCGGCCAGGCTTTTGGAACGATGTTTCCGTAATTTTGCCCGGCCGATGGGCAGTGGAATCAGTCGAATTCCGAGTAGAACCAATCCCGCATCCGCTGTTTTACGCGGCCGAAGATCGACTCGTCCCGGATCCTGAACCGACTACTGCGGGCCGATCGCTGTTGGTTGAAGCCGAAGATCACAAGCCCGACGCCGGTCGAGTACATGGGACTCCGGACGACGTCTTGAAGTCCACCGATCGAAGTCGGCAGACCCTGGCGAACCGGGGATTCGAAGATCTCCTCCGCGAGTTCGCCGAGACCCGAAAGCGCCGAGGCGCCGCCGGTCAAAACGAGCCCGGACGGAATCCGGTCGATCAGATCCGCACGGATCAGCTCCTGGCGGGCCAGGCTGAGGATCTCTTCCACCCGGGGTTCGATGATTTCACAGAGCACTTTGCGTGAAATTTCCCGCGGTTTTCGGCCGCCGACCGACGGAACGGAGATGATGTCGTCGGATCCGAGGAACCGAGAGGATGCGACGCCAAATTTCTTCTTGATTCGCTCCGCTTCCTCGAACGGTGTTCTAAGTCCAACCGCCACATCGTTCGTCAGGTGATACCCGCCGAGCCCGAGCACCGACGTATTCTTGATCGAACCGTCGGCGAAGACGGCGATATCCGTCGTTCCCCCGCCAATATCGATCATGCAGACGCCGAGATCCCGCTCATCGTCCGACAGGACAGCGCCCGCGGAGGCCAGGGGCTCGAGAACGATGTCCACGACGTTGAGCCCAGCTTTGTTGCAGCATTTCACGATGTTCTGGGCGCTTGTCACCGCAGCCGTGACGATGTGGATCTTGGCTTCGAGGCGCACTCCGCTCATGCCGAGCGGCTCCCGAATCCCGTCCTGGTCGTCGATGATGAATTCCTGAGGGATCACGTGGATCACCTCGCGGTCCATCGGAATCGCCACAGCCTTCGCCGCGTCGATCACCCGCTTCACGTCGCCCTCTCGGACCTCTTGATCCTTCACGGCCACGACACCATGGCTGTTGAAGGCGCGGATATGGCCCCCCGCGACCCCGGCGTAGACCTCCGTGATCTCGCAATCCGCCATCAGCTCGGCTTCTTCGACCGCATGTTTGATCGAATCGACCGTCGCATCGATATCGACGACGACGCCTTTCCGAAGCCCTCGACTTGGATGGGTCCCGATCCCGACAATGTCGAGCCCGTTCTCCGTTTCTTCCGCAACCACCGCACAAATTTTCGTTGTCCCGATGTCGAGCCCGACGATCAGGTCGTCCTTTTTGGACATACTCCCCCCTCTTTTTCGATTCCCGCTCTCGCGCCGATCGAAAATGACGATCTCCATCCGGAGATCCTCTGTTTGGACGACTGGACCCATCCGAGCCTCGCCGCCACTTTTGACCCGCCTCTACCCCGAGGTGGGTGGTTCTTCGCTGCGCAAAACGGCTCGGTCTGCGTAGCGGAGATCGATCAGGCGGGCCGATTGCACGGTCGCCTCCTCGCTTTCGAGGAGGGCCGCGAGTCGGGCCACCCGCTGTGAAAGAAGTCGACGGCCAAGCAGGGCGCGCGGCCCGCTTTCGCCGATCTGAAGCACATAGCCGGTCTGGCTTCCCACGAGCGCGCCTTCAAGTCCGGCGCGCACGCCAGGTAGATGAAGGGTGAGCGCGCTGGGATCCGCGGCGAGCCGATCATGCCGCTTGATTTCGTCCAGAATTTCGAGGGCATCGCTGGGGAGCAGCGGTTCCGCTGACGCTGCGCCGGATACCAAGGGCAAGGCCCCGCCTTCTTCGAGGCTGCCCGGGAAGCGCGAGCCGTCCGGCTCAATCAGTTCCTGCGCCGCGTCGTCGGCTGCCTGCCAGCGCGCGATCGCTTCCCGCTCCACCACCGACACGACCAAGGTCCGGTTCGGCAGCCGCAGCGTCCGCGCGGATTCAATCCAAGGCCGCGCCGCGACGACCTCGCGGATGCGCTCGGGATCGACCTCGTGCAGCGAGGCCCCGGGCGTGAGTCCGGTTTCATGAGCGATCTGTTCCGGAGAAAGCGCCGCGGCGCCTTGCACGGCGATAGTTTCCAGGGGCATGTCGCGCATCAGCCAGTGCTGGCTCAGGGGCTCCGCGGCCGCCATGCCCAGAACGATCGCGCCGAAGAAGAGGATCGGGCCCAGCACGCCGCGCATCCTTGCGCTCCGCTCGGCCGCTTCCTGTCGGCCGCGCTCGCGCTCGAGCCGCATCCGCTCCTGGCGCCGCTTCCGCGCCAGATGGTCTCTCGCGCGCTTCTCCCGCGCAGCGGATCCGCGGGACGACGACGCGGAGGCGTTGGCGTTGGCTTTTGCGCGGGCGGAGGCGGCGTCGGTCTTGAAAGGGTTCATGCGGTCGCGCTCCCCGTCATTCCGCTCGGAGGCCGGCCCTCGCCGATCAACTGGACTTCGGTTTCGAGGGCAACCCCGGTTTCCTTCAGCACTTGATCCCGAGCCCTTTCGATCAGACGCAGGACATCACTCGCGGTTGCGCCCCCGTGGTTCACGATGAAATTGGCGTGGCGCGTCGAGATCTCGGCGGCGCCTTCCCGGGCGCCTTTGAGGCCAACGGATTCGATTAGTCGGCCCGCGTAGTCGCCCTCCGGATTCCGGAAGACGGAACCGCAGCTCGGAATATCCGTGGGCTGCGTTTCTTGGCGATGAGCGAGAAGGCGATCGATCTCCGTCTGAATCGTTTCGCTCTCGCGAGGCGTCACGTGAAGACGCGCTGCGACCAAAACGGAGCCCGCCGGGAGTCCTGCCAGGGCGCGGTACTGAAAATCAAGGCGCGCACGGGGGATCTTTTCGAAGTGTTGGCCCGTCCGGTCGAGGATCTCGATCTCAAGGACGACGTCTTTGAGTTCGCGGACGCCGATCCCTGCGTTCATGGCGAGCCAGCCCCCGAGCGTCCCGGGGATCCCCGCCCCAAACTCGAGGCCAGAGAGACCTTCTTTTACGCAGTACCGGGTGATCGTCGCATGGGACGCGCCGGCTTCGACGAAGATTCGGTCTTCCGCTTCGTGTTCGATCCGTCGGAGTTTCTTGAGGCGCAGCGTCAGCCCGCGGAGTCCGCCTTCGCGCACGAGCACGTTGAACCCCGCTCCGAGCACGCGGACGGGGATGGCGTAGCGATCACAGATCCCCAGCAGCTCGGCGAGTTCGCCCCGATCTGCAGGGGTCGCCATGGCATCCGCGGGGCCGCCGATGCGGAGCGATGTATGACGCGAGAGCGGAACATCGAATTCGACGCGTTCGCCGAGCGCGGCTTCGAGGGCGGCGCGGGCTTCGGGAGTGATCATGCCGGACCTCCCGCACTAGCGGCGGGGCCACCCAAGCTTTCGATGAAGCGGGGGCCGAGCGTGACGACGTCGCCGGCGCCGAGGCTCAGCACGAGTTCGTCTTCACCAAAGCGCGCAGGCCATTCTTCGACGATGCGGTCAAGGTTTCCGCCGAAAGAAACGTTCGGGTGGCCCCCATCGCGAATCGCATTCGCAAGGCTCTCGCCGTCAACGCCTTCGAGGGGCGCTTCGCTGGCGGCGTAGATCTCTGTGATCACCACGCGGTCAGCGTCGCCGAATGCGCTGACGAACTCGTCCCAGCAATCTCGGGTTCGGGTATAGCGATGGGGCTGGAAGATGGCGGTGATCGGGCCATCGTGGATTTCGCGGGCGCCGCCTAAGGTGGCGCGCAGCTCGGCGGGGTGATGCGCATAGTCGTCGACGAAGCGAATGCCACGCGCATTGCCCTTGTGTTCGAAGCGGCGCGAGACGCCCGGGAAGGTCGGAAGGGCTTCGGCGAGGAGTGCGGGGGCGATGCCTTGTTCAAGGCCAATCGCGATCGCGCCGAGCGCGTTGAGGATGTTATGTCGGCCGGGCATCTCGAGGTCGAAGCTGAAACGTTCGCCGTTCGCGAGGCGGACATGGGCGCGTTGGCCGCCGGGGATGCGCTCGACCTCGGTGGCGCAGACGTCAGCGTCGGCTGCGAAGCCGAAGGTGATCTTGCGGGCGGTGATGCGCGGGGCGATTTCGGCGATGCCGGGATGGTCGATGCCTAGGAGGGCGGCGCCCCAGAAGGGGACGCTATTCGCGAATTCGACGAAGGCGTCGAGGAGGACTTCGCGGGTGCCGTAATGATCGAGATGCTCGGGGTCCGCGTTGGTGATGAGGGCGAGAACGGGTCGCGTCAGCAGGAATGAACCGTCGCTCTCGTCGACTTCGGCAACGATGAGATCGCCCGAGCCCAGTTTTACGGGGCTGGCGGAGCCGCCTGCGCGGGGGACACGGCCGCCGATCAAGGCCGTCGGGTCGAGGCCCGCGGATTCGAGCAGATGGGCGGTCATGGCCGAGGTGGTGGTCTTGCCGTGGGAGCCGGCGATGGCGAGGGCATCTTTGGTGCGCAGGATCTCCGCGAGCAGCGCGCCGCGGCCGATGACCGGAACGCCGGCGGCTTCGGCGGCGAGGATTTCGGGGTTATCCGCTGCGATCGCAGAGGAGCGGACCACGGTATCTGCCTCACCCAATCGGTCGGCGCCGTGGCCGACGTCGACGCGAATGCCGAGCTCGCGAAGGCGCAGCACGGTGGCGCCGGCGACGAGGTCGGTGCCGCTGACCGCATAGCCCTGGGCATGCATGAGTTCGGCGAGGGCGGCCATGCCGATGCCGCCGATGCCGACAAAATGGAGGTGGCGATATTTGCCTTGCATCATGCGCCGCCCTGCTTGGTTTCGAGGCGGGTGAGCGCATGCTCAATGATGTCGGCGGCGGCGCGGGGGCGCGCGAGTCGCACGGCGGCCTCGCGCATCAGGAGCAGGCGGCCGGGGGTCGTCACGGATTCGGCAACGGCCTGGGCGAGGGCATGGACGTCGAGGGGGTTGGCGGGGATCTGCTTCGCGGCGCCGCCATCTTCGAGGGCGCGGGCGTTCGCGGCCTGGTGGTTATCCGCGGCGAAGGGGTAGGGGACGAGGAGCGCAGGGGCGCCGGCGAGGGCGAGTTCCGCGACGGTCAGCGCGCCGGCGCGGCAGATCACGAGATCAGCCCAGGCATAGCGGTCGGGCATATTGCGTTCGAAGGCGACGGTTTCGGCCTTGATGTCGAGTTCTTCGTAGCGCGCGGAGACCTCGGCGCGGTCTTTTTCGCCGGTTTGATGGAAGACTTCGACGGATCCCTTCGCGAGGCGAGAGAGCGCTTCGGGGACATGCTCGTTCAATTGTCGCGCGCCTTGGCTGCCGCCGAAGACGAAGACGTGGAGCGGCGTCGACGGGACCTTGGCGGCTTCGCGCTTGGCGAAGGCTTGGTAGAGCGCGCGGCGAAGCGGCACGCCCAGGCAGAGGCTTTCGGTTTTTTCCGGCAGATGGCCTCGAGTTGACTCGAAGCCGACGAAGACGGTTCGGGCTAAACGCGCGGTGAGACGGTTCACGCGGCCGGGGATGGCATTCGGTTCGACGAGGAAGAGGGGGATGCCTCGGGTCCACGCCGCCAGCGCCGCGGGCATTGCTGCATAACCGCCGACGGAGACCACGGCATCCGCTTCGAAGTTCTTCAGCAGACGTCGGGCGCGACCGACGCTGCGCAGAATGGAAAAAGCGCCGCGGATGCGGCCGAAGAGACTTCGACCCATCACCTGCTCGCTCGGAAGGACTTCAAGATCGAAGCCAGCGTCAGGGACGAGCTTGGACTCGAGGCCGCGCTCTGAGCCAATGAAAAGGACTTCATCGCCTCGCTCGACCACAGCTTCGCCTAACGCGAGCGCCGGCGTGACGTGGCCGCCGGTGCCGCCCCCTGCGATTACCCAGCGCTTTGCCATAGGGCCTCCCGATTCTGTCGCTTTTGTCGGCTTTGGACGGGCGATGAGGACGAACCGCGTACGGTCGCGGGATGACGGCGGGCGACGCCGAGGAGGAGTCCAAGGGCGATGCAGCTGACGACGAGAGAGGTGCGCCCGTAGGAGAGGAAGGGGAGGGTGAGGCCCTTGGTCGGGACGAGGCCCATCACGACCGACGCGTTCAAGAACGCGGGGACGGTGAGCAGCGTGACCATGCCGAAGGCGAGGAGCATGTCAAAGCGGTCGCGAGCGCGTTTGGCCACGCGGGTGCCCGCTATCCAAAGCGCGGCGAAGGATCCGAGGACGAAGAGGACGCCGACGAGACCGAGCTCCTCTGCAACCAGAGCGAGCACGAAATCCGTATGGACTTCGGGCAGGTATTCGAGTTTCTGGCGTCCGTTGCCGAGGCCTTGACCGAGCAGCCCGCCTTGGCCGAAGGCCACGTAGGATTGGACGAGCTGCCAGCCCGCGCCGCGCGCTTCGCGGAAGGGGTCCATGAAGCCAAGCACCCGGCGCATCGCGTAGGCATTGTTGGCGATATAGACGCCGACGAGGGCGACGCCGGCGATGCCCGGGAGCACGAAGCGCGGCCAGGGCGTGCCGGCGATGAAGAGCAGGAAAGCGGTCAAGGAAACGAGCACGACGGCGTTGCCGAGATCCGGTTGCAGGAGCAGGAGCGCTGCGGGCAAGACGGCGATCCCGGCGGCCTGGATCGAGCGGCGCGTGGAGAGTTCGCGGCGATCGTCCTTGCGCGAGAGCCAGGCCGCGACGGCGACGAGCGATGCACATTTGGCGAGTTCGCCGGGCTGGAAGCGGAAGCCGAGGCCCGGGATGGCAACCCAGCGCTGGGCGCCGTTCACTTCGATGCCGATGGCGAGGGTGGCGACGAGGAGTGCGATGGCGAGGGCCCAGAGCGGCAGTGCGATTCCGCGCAGCGTTGCGGCGGGAAGTCGATAGGCGGCATAACCGCAGGCGGCGCCCGCGACGATGCCCGTGAGGTGATTGAAGAACAGCGGAGGAAAGGCGCTATCGAGGGCGAGCGCGGCGGTGGCGCTATAGCTCATGACCACGCCCATGCCGAGCAGGATTCCGGCAGCGATGGCGATGCCTGAGTCGATGCCTGGATCCGGGATCTCTGCGCGGCGTGGTTGGATGGGGACGCGTTTCATGCATTCCCCTTCATCGCGGCGAGGGTTTTGACGGCGGCCGTAAACTGTCGCCCGCGATCTTCGAAGCTCGCGAACTGATCGAAGCTGGCGCACGCAGGAGCCAGGAGGACGACAT
This sequence comes from Myxococcota bacterium, assembly GCA_045106235.1. Classification (GTDB taxonomy): domain Bacteria; phylum Myxococcota_A; class UBA9160; order UBA9160; family UBA4427; genus UBA4427. Next base: position 131,573 of record JBGCEJ010000035.1, on the reverse strand, counting down.
CGCCCGGTTCGGCGAGCTCCGCGGCTCTTTTGATGGCATTGCGCAGGGTGCGCACATGCTCCGTCGGCAGAGAACCGCCGATGACGGATTCAAGTTCATTGGCCGCTTCGCCAATCCAAAGCGCCTGCTTCACCCGGTCTGCGGCACTTGCGGCCAGCGATTCAAGCGGCCCGCCTTTATGGCGTCCGCCCGCGATCCAGATGATCGGCTGTGCGAAAGAACTGAGCGCCTGGGCTGCAGCGCCGACGTTCGTTGCTTTCGAATCGTTGACGTAGAGCACGCCGTTTACTTCCGCGACGGGCTCGCAGCGATGGGGCAGACCGCGAAATTCCGCGAGCGCTCCGGTGGCGGCTTCGAGGTCAGCGTCCAGGGTTGCAAGGGCAAGGAGGGCAGCGAGTACGTTTTCATCTTGCTGCGGCTGCGCGGCATCGACCGGGTTCGTTCCGGCGGCCGTGCCCGTTTCGATCGAGACGGATTGCTGGCGCCCACCCCGTCGCACAATGGCATTCCGTCCGTCGAGCCAAGCGCCGTCCACGCCTGCTGCCACCACGGCGTCTTCGATTGAAACGCCGGCGGCGCTGCCAATCAGGTGATGGCGGAATTCGAGCCGCTCGGTCTTGGCCGGGAGCTCGATCGAGGTCGTGAGCGCGTCGTCGCCGTTCAGGATGGCCGAGTCTCCCTCGGTCTGTCGCGCGAAGATCTTGGCTTTGGCTGCGCGGTAGCCCTCGAGGTCGCCGTGACGATCGAGATGGTCCGGCGAGATGTTGAGGAGGACGGCGGTACGCGGTTTGAAGGTGTCGATGCTTTCCAGCTGGAAGGATGAGATTTCAAGAATGGCCACGTCGAGAGGCTCGCCAACGAGACTTAGGGCTGGGATGCCAAGGTTGCCCGCGGCCTTGGCGCGGAGGCCGGCGGCCTGGGCCATGGCTTCGATCAGGCGCACGACCGTGGATTTTCCGTTCGTTCCCGTCACGGCGATGATCGGGACCTGAAGCGCGCGGTAGCAGAGTTCGATATCGCCCCAGACGCGCTCGGCCTGACCGGCCCAGCGTGCTTCGGGGATGCCGGGGCTCGGGACGACGAGATCGAAATCGGCGAAGTTCGGAAAGGTTCGTCCGATACGGAGCTCAACGTCCCCCCGAATGGCGGCCGCGAACATCTGAGCGGCATCCATTTCACTCGGCTCGCGCCGATTCTCGTCGGCCACCACGACTCGGGCTCCGCGCTCGGCGCAAAACTTCGCCGCCGAGCGTCCAGAAACGCCAAATCCCAGCACGAGGACATTTTGTCCTTCGAACTCCATTTCAACTCTCTCCGTGGCCGTCCGCGCCGAGACGCGCCCGACCGAAACTCAGCGCAGCTTCAAGGACGAAAGCGCCACGAGTCCCAGAATGATCGAGACGATCCAGAAGCGGACGACGATCTTCTGCTCGGGCCAGCCCAGCTGCTCAAAATGATGGTGAATCGGGGCCATCCGGAAGACGCGCTTGCCGGTCAGCTTGAACGACGTCACCTGGATGATCACCGAGAGGGTCTCGATCACGAAGATGCCGCCGACCACGGCCAGGAGAATCTCCTGACGGATCAAGACGGCGATCGTGCCGAGGGCGCCTCCCAAAGCAAGGGAACCCACGTCGCCCATGAAGAGCTCGGCGGGAGAAGCATTGAACCACAGGAAGCCGAGGCCACCGCCGACCAGCGCCCCGCAGATAATCGCGAGCTGCCCCGCGCCGGGGACGCTCTTGATCTGGAGGTATTCGGCGATGCCCGCGTGTCCTGCCGCATAAGAAAGAAGCAGGAACGTTCCTGCGGAAATCATCACGGGTCCGATCGCAAGGCCATCGAGGCCATCGGTCAGATTCACGCCGTTTGAGGCGGCGACGATGATGAAGGTGGCCAGCGGTACGTAAAGCCAGCCGATATTGGGCGTGAAATTCTTGAAGAAGGGGACTGCGAGCTCTTGATCGAAGGCCGGGCTCGTATAGATCGCGATGGCGACGCCGAAGGCCATCAGAATCTGCCAAAAGAGCTTCATACGGGCCGAGATGCCGTCGCTGTTCTTCTGTTTGACCTTGGCGTAGTCGTCGATGAAGCCGAGCACGCCGTAGCCCGTCGTGAGTCCGAGGACGATCCAGACGAAGCGGTTTGTCAGATCCGTCCAGAGCAGGACGGAAATGATCAGCGAGAGCAGGATCAGCAGGCCGCCCATGGTCGGCGTGCCGGCTTTCGCAGCATGGTCGGGGCCGATCTCGCGAATGGGCTGACCGACGCGAAGGGCAGCCAAGCGCTTGATCAGCCAGGGCCCGACGATGAAGGAAATGAAGAGTGCCGTCAGCGTCGCGGCCGCGGTCCGGAAGGTGATATAGCGGACGACGTTGAGGCCGCTGAACTGATCCGCGAGGGGATAGAGCCATTGATAGAGCATTAGTTGTGGCCCTCTTCGATTGCGTCGATGACGCGTTCCATGCGCGCTGCGCGTGATCCTTTAACAAGGACGGCATCGCCCTTGCCGAGCCGGGCGCGGAGCGCTTCGGCGATAAACGAATGGTCGGCTTCTTCGTGAACCTGCTCGGAAGGCATGCCCGCGTCGCGCGCGCCTTTGGCGATGAGCTGTGCGGCGGGGGCAAGCACGAAGAGGCCGTCGAAACCCAGCCGGGCGGCGAGGGCCCCGAGCTCGCGATGGGCCGCGTCTGCCATCTCGCCAAGCTCGCCCATCTGCCCGAGGGCGACGAAGCGCTTTCCCTGGACCGGGATGCGGGCGAGAGTCTCCAGCGCATTCTGCATCGACTGGGGATTCGCGTTGTAGGTGTCATCGATCAGAAGGATTTCGCCGTCGAGGGAGCGCGGCTGCATGCGGCCGGCGATGCCCCCGTGATGAGCGAGGCCGTCCGCGACGGTTTCAAAGGAGACGCCTGCGGCGAAGGCGCCGCCGGCTGCGGCGAGGGCGTTTTCGACGATGGTTTCCGCGAGGCCGGGCACGCGGATTTCGCCCTTGCCGAACGGCGAATCGAGATGGAATGCGAAATGGCCGCTTTCGAGATAGCGAATCTCGCTCGCGCGAAGTTCAGCGGTCGCGTCTTGGCCGAAGCTCAACACGGATGCCTTCGTGCGTGCGGCTTGGGCGAAGGCGAGGGGGTAGTCTCGCGGGAGAACGGCGGTGCCGCCGGCGGGTAGCGCCGCGAGCAGGTCGCCTTTCTCTTCAGCGATTGCCTCTCGGCTCCCGAGGAACTCGATGTGGGCTGTGCCGACGTTGGTCAGCACACCGATCGTCGGCTCCGCAATTTCGCAGAGCGTCGCGATCTCGCCGCGATGATTCATTCCCATCTCGATGATGGCGAAGGCGTCGCTGGCTTCTCGGCAGAGTAGGGTGAGCGGGACGCCGTAGTTGTTATTCAGGTTGCCCTTGGTCGCGAGGGTGGACCCCTGGCGCCGCAAGATGTCGGCGCAGAGTTCCTTGGTTGTGGTCTTGCCGTTGCTGCCAGTGATTCCGATGAGGGGGCCGTCGAAACTCTGACGATGACCGCGTGCGATATCGGCGAGGGCGCGCGTGGTGTCTTTGACGTGAATGACGAAGCCTTCACCGGGGCCGATTGTTTCGCCCATGCGGTCGTTTTGAATGAGAGCTCCCGCGGCGCCGGAAAGCAGCACGGCCGACACGAAAGAATGCGCGTCGTGGTTCGGTCCCACAATTGCAACGAAGAGGTCCTCGGGGCCGACCTCCCGACTGTCGATCCGCGTTCCGGCAAAGGTTTGGTCCGGCCGACCACGCAGGAGGCTTCCTCCGGTCCATTCGCAGATCTGTGCGGCAGTTGCGGGAAGGCTCACGCATCACCTCGGGCGAGCAAGGCGAGCCGCGCTTCACGGCGATCGTCGAAGGGGAATTTTTCACGGCCGATGATCTGGTAGTCCTCGTGGCCCTTGCCCGCGATTACGACGGTGTCGTCTGGGCCTGCTCCGGCGAGTGCGGTTCCGATGGCTTCGCGCCGATCCGAGATCACGGCATAGCAACCCTGCGCGCCGCTCGGCTCTGATGCGCGATTTGCGTTCTTGAAGAGATCCGCAGCGTCGACCTTCTGAAGCCCGGCGAGTCCGGCTTCGACATCGACCAGAATCGCGTCGGGGTCTTCGGTTCGCGGATTATCGCTGGTTGCGATGGCCAGGTCTGCGTGTCTCGCGGCAGCCTCGGCCATGAGAGGCCGCTTCGCGCGGTCACGATCGCCGCCGCAGCCAAAGACCGCGATCAGGCGTCCTTTGCAGAGCGGTCGAACAGCGCAGAGCAGCTTTTCGACGGCGTCGGGAGTATGCGCGTAGTCGACGAGGACGGTGGGCTCGGGCGTGGCGGCGTGGCCGACGACGCGCTCCATTCGGCCCGGGACCTGAGGGCAGGCGGCGACGCCCGCGGCGATGGTGTCGGTGTCGATGCCGAGGGCGCGGGCGATGCCCACGGCGACCAGCAGGTTCTCGAGATTGAAATCGCCGAGAAGCGGGAGATCGACTGCGAAAGCGCCGCTCTCGTCTTCGAGTTCCGCACGCGTGCCGTCGAGCCGGATCTCGCTTGTGACGAGTCGCAGATCTGCCGCAGCGTCGGCGCCTCGGCCCACGCGCAGACAGCGCGCGCCGGCGTCTGTTGCGACGGCCAGGATCTTCTCTGAAGCCGCATCGTCGATGTTCACGACGGCGACGGCTTCCTTCGCGAGGTGGTCGCGAAAGAGCCGGGCCTTGGAGTTCAGATAGCCTTCCATATCGCCGTGGAAATCGAGATGGTCCTGAGAGAGGTTCGTGAAGGCAGCGACGCGGAAGCGGCAGCCTTCGACGCGTCCGAGCTCGAGGCCGTGGGACGACACTTCCATTACGGCGGCATCGATTTGCTCATTGCGCATCGCACGCAGGGTGCGCTGAAGATCAAGGCTCTCGGGTGTCGTGTTGACGGAAGTTTCGTGATGTTCGCCGAAACGGATTTCGACGGTGCCGATGAGTCCCGTTTTTCGCTTGGCTTGTTGCAGGATGGCCTCGACGAGGTAGGTCGTGCTGGTCTTGCCGTTCGTGCCGGTCACGCCAACGAGGCCGAGCTCGTCGGCGGGATCGCCGAAGAAGCGTGCGGCAATCGGGGCGAGGGCGCGGCGTGTTTCCGGAACTTGGATCGCTGGGATGCGGCCGCGGAGTTCCGCCTTCGGCAATTCTTCAACCAGCAGCGCCGCGGCACCGAGTTCGAGGGCGCGTTCGAGATAGTCGTGGCCATCGGAGTTTGTCCCGCGGAGCGCGACAAAGAGATCGCCCGGGGAAACCTGCCGCGAGTCGTATCGGACACCGCGGATTAGGGGATCGTCTCCCGCCGCCCCGGGGTCGGTCGCGACCGGGGCCATCTGCGGCGGCAAAGCGCTGATCAAATCGGAAAGGTGCATCTATCCCTCCTCCCTGCTGGGCCGGCTTTCGAAGCGGAGGCGAACCGTGCGGTCCGCTCCGACGAGTACCGTGCCGGGAACAGGGATCTGGGACACCACGCGACCCTCGATGGCTCCAAGAATCGTGATTTCAAGCGCTTCGTTTTCAGCGATGCGCTGCGCGTGCGCGATCGTCTGTCCTGAAAAGTCGGGGACGAAGACGGGAATCTCCGGGACAGCGCCGCGGGTGGCGGCTTGGACGGTCGCGCTGAACTGCGCTTCGAGCAGCGGTTCCGATTCTGCTTCGGGTCCCGCCGCAACAGGGGGTGGTCCCGCCGCCTGATCGGCGGCGGGACGGGCCGGGGGGGCCGCGACGGCCGCAGATTGCGGCACGTAGTTCTCTAGATCGGTCTCTTGCTCCGCATTCTCGGAAAGCGCAGCGAGCTCTGCCTCGGACTCGGCGCGGAGGTCCACTTCTGGAGACGCCGTCTCTTCCTGCTCGACTTCGGCGGGAGCAGCGGCCGCAATCGGCAAGTCGGTCGCGTCCATCAACGCGGGCGATTCGATTGGCGCGGCGTCGATGCTCGCGCTGAGAATCTCTTCTTCGACTCGGGGGGCGGGTGCCGCCGCGATCGGCGCGTCGGGGCTCTGCATATTGCCGGCATTGCCGGGTTCGTCGGAAGGGCCAGCCTGGGTGGTCGCGTCGTTGCCGCTTTCGTTCCCCGCGGCATCGACAAGCAGAACCTCTGGCGCGGGAGGCGGCGTCTTGATGGGTTGCGGTTCCGTCACGATGCCGCGGCGCCCCAATTGGTCCGCAGCGACGCGCGCGAAGATCGGTGCCGCGACACCGCCGCCACTATGCAAGCGTCCCATGGGTTCATCGATCGCAACGATGATGGCGAGCTCCGGGTCATCCGCGGGGACAACGCCCATGAACCAGGCCATGTAGCGCTCCTGGGAATAGCGGCCGAGGTCGCGGTCGAGCTTTTGGGCCGTGCCGGTTTTGCCCGCGACGCCGACATCCTTGAGGCCTGCGTTGCGCGCGGTGCCGTGGCCGCTGACCACGGTTTGCATCATGTCGAGGGTTTGTCGTGCAGCGGTTTTCGAGACGGCATAGCCATGGGAGCGAATGGGCGCGGGCTGCCAGTCTTCGCCAGCGCGGCGGCGCGCGAGGACGAGGCGAGGCTGCATGCGTTCGCCGTCGTTGGCGAGAGCGCCGAGGGCCGAAGCGAGTTGGATCGGGGTGACCGAGATGCCTTGGCCGAAGGAAATGGCGGCCTGGTCAACGGGCTTCCATGCATTCCAGTCACGGACGAGTCCCCCGGATTCCATCGGGAACCCGGAGCCCGTGCTCGCCCCAAAACCAAAACGAAGGAGTCCCTGATACTGTTCTTCGCGGCCAACGCGCTGGGCGATTTGGACGGCGCCGACATTGCTTGATACTCGGAGCACGTCCGCTGGGCTGAGAACGCCGAAGGGTTTGCGGTCGCGAATCGTTTTACCGCGCACGCGGAGAAAGCCTTCGCCCGTATCAAAGCTGTCGTACGGCGTGATCACACCGGCATCGAGAGCCGAGGCGACGAGAAAGGCTTTCATCGTCGAGCCCGCTTCCATCACGTCGGTGAAGGCGCGGGCGCGGGTATCGCGGTAGTTCAGCGTGCGGAAATGATTGGGATCGAAGCCCGGCCCCTCCGCAAGAGCGAGGATATCCCCCGTCTTCGGGTCGAGGGTGATGATATAGCCGCCCTTGGCCTCGTATTTCACGAGGGCTTCAGCGAGCGCAGCTTCCGCAGCGCCCTGCATCGCCATGTCCAGGGTCAGCGCGATTTCCCCGCCCTGGGCTTCACGGGGGTCCGTCGAAGACAGGGCGAGCTTGCGGCCCCGGGCGTCCCGCTCGACGCGGACGCTGCGCGGTTTGCCCGTCAGCCATGCGTTTTCGATCTGCTCAACGCCGCGGACGCCTTTGCCGTCCAGATTGGCGAAGCCGATGAGCGGCGCGGCGAGTTTGCCGGCGGGGTACGAGCGGCGGGGCTCGGGGTCGATGCCGATGCCGTCGATCTCGAGCGCCTTCACGCGCTCTACCTTCTCGGGGTCGACCCAGCGTGCGAGATAGGTGAATCCGTCGTGTTTCGTCAACCGGCTTGTTAGGCGGACCGGATCTGCGTCGAGCGCCTTCGCCAGTTTTTGCGCCGTGCCTTCGCGATCTTCCAGCAAGCGCGGCACGGCATAGATCGAAGCGGACTCGATCGTGACGGCGAGCTCCTTGCCTTCTCGGTCGACGATCGTGCCGCGGGCCGGGGCGAGGCGCTGCTTGGTTTGGATCTGCTGATCGTAGAGGTCCCGCGCACGGGCATGAGCGACGGTGAGATGCGCGGCGCGGCCGGCGAGGATGACAACGACGGCGAGGCCCGCGAAACGGACCCAGACGATGCGCCGGGAAGCCTTGTCGAGGGCTTGGGATCTCATTGCCACTCGTCGCCCTCCGGCGCATCTGGCGGTGCGGCCGCCACGCCCGGCAAGGTCGCCAGGGAGAGGGGCTGCGCTTCGCCGCGAGTCGAAGGCTCTGGCAGTGCGATCACTTGCGTCGGCTGCACGAAGCCGCGTTCACGGGCATGCAGCGCGAGTGCCACGGGGTCGCGCAGCTGGCGTCGTCGCACGATCAGCTTGCGCCGCTCTTCGAGGAGCGCCTCTTCCTCCGCCAGGACGGCGGACATCGCATAGCGCGCCCGAATCAGATCGATGCGCAGCGCGGCGACGCCCAACGCAACGAGCAGCGCGAGGACGAGCAATGGCACGAGCGCCTTCGGCAAGGGCCGCTGTCGCCCCGTTGAAACGTCCACGCCAATCCAAGAGGAAGCGCTCATGCGGCCTCCAGCTTCTCTGCAGCGCGCAGTCGCGCCGACCGCGCCCGGGGATTGTCCTCGGTCTCCGCGTCGGTGGGGGCGACGGGGCGTCGGGTCAGGATGCGCAAGCTCGGAAGAATGCCGCAGCGGCATTCCGGAAAGTCAGAAGGGCAGGTGCATCCCTGAGCGGCCTTGCGGAAGGTCTGCTTCACGAGGCGATCTTCGAGGGAGTGATAGGCGATGACGGCGAGCCGGCCGCCGGGCTTCAGCACATCTATCGCAGCGAGCAGCCCTTCTTCGAGGGCGCCGAGTTCGTCGTTGACAGCGATGCGCAGGGCCTGAAAGACGAGCGTTGCGGGATTGTGTTTGCGGCCGCGGCCGATCCCGGCCTCTCGGATCAGGTTGATCAGATCCTGGGCGGTTTCGAGGGGAGCGAAGGTGCGCTTTTCAACGATGGCTCGGGCGAGGCGCCGCGATCCTGGAAGCTGGCCGTATTTCGAGAAGATGCGCTCGAGCTCTTCTGCGGAGAGCTTTGCGAGCAGGTCCGCGGCGCTGTCCCGGGCGCCTTGACCGTCGAGACGCATATCGAGGGGGCTCTCGTCGCCAGGGCCGAAGCGGAAGCCGCGGGTGGGTTCGTCGAGCTGATGCGAGGAGACGCCGAGGTCGAGGACGATGCCGTCGATTTCGAGGGGCGCGAGGTCCGCGGCGATATCGGCGATGCGGCGGAAGGAGGCCTGAATCAGCCGAACGCGCGGGCCGAAGGGAGCGAGGCGCTGGCCAGCTTCTGCGATGGCTTCGCCGTCGAGGTCGAGGCCAATCAGGACGCCGTCGGGGCCGGTTCGCTGAAGGATGGCTTCTGCGTGGCCGCCACCGCCGAGCGTTCCGTCGACGATGACCCGACCGGAATCGAGGTTGAGCTGTCCGAGTGTTTCGGAGAGAAGGACGGGTTGGTGATAGGAAGTGGCAGCCACTGTGGGGCGCCTCCCGTCTGTCAGACCAGGTGTTTGGTCTGGGTCTCCCTAGGATGGTTCACGAAGGAATCCGGCGATTAAACTGCGAAGAGAAAGATGTTGGGGCGTTCCGGGAGCACCCACTTGAAGCGCGTACCCCCCAGTAACCACGCTACAAGCCCTTGGTGTCCCGGAAACACCCCAACCTCTCTTGTGAAGAGCCGAGGCTCTCCACTTTTTCTCCCCCAAATCGCTACGAACTGGCCGGCTGATCGACTGTTCGCTGGATGTCATCCAGACCGTGAATCGTATTGGCCTGGCTTTCTTCAAATCGGCTTGGGCTCCAAATCTCGACTCGCTCGAGCACACCCGCGACGATCACATTCTTTTCTAGGGCTGCGTGGTCTCGAAGAAATCCAGGAACCAAGATGCGTCCCTGAGAATCCACTGGACAAGGCACGGAGCCCGATGCATAAAACCTGCGGAGGCGTTGAGCGTCTGGATCGAGGCTGGACATATCGAGAAGTCGTTGTTCTACGGCGGCCCATTCTTCGGCCGGGAATAGAGCAAGGTGGTCTCGCTGGTTGACCAGCATCGGTGGACTTTCGCCGTCTCCTACTAACTCGTTTCGGAAGACTCTTGGAATCGAGAGCCGTCCTTTTGCGTCAATCGTGTGGTCATGCCGTCCGCGAAACACTCATGCCCCTTTGTGCACCTGAGTGGTTGTTCGTCCCACAATTCCCCACACGAAGGGTTTTTTATCCCACTTCGTCCCACCAGCGCAAGAAGTTTCTGCGTTGCGCGCAAACTTTTTTCCTGAATCAGGAAAGGGACTTGCGTGATTTTCCGCATAAGCCGAAAGCCAAGCGAAAGTAGAATGCTCTCGTGGCCCTAGCGTCGAGGAGAGGCCAAAGTACGGGCTGAGACGCCAGTAAACGGGACGCCACAAAAGGCCCCGTTCGTGTATCGATTGGTGGGGGCAAAGAGGCCGTGGCCTGGGGCATTCTCGAGAGGGACGCGATGTGCCCCCTCGGGGATTCGGTGTTCGCGATTCTGGGGGGGGGCCAGAGGGGGATTAAGTGGGGCGGCGGGCGCTTCGGGGGAGAGAGGGGGACGCCGGGGGATGAAGTGGGATGCTGGGCGGGCTGGCTCCGGCCGAGCCTGAGTTAGAGCGCGCCCAGGCCGGGAATCCGGCCGCCGTGCACCTCGACGGCGCGATCGACCATGCGCCGAAGCGCTGAGCCCGGCTCCAGCTCGGTTTCGGCAGGCAGCGCGGGGAGCGTCTCCGCCGTCAGGCTTTCGAGCACGGCGGTGGCGCCTTCCCGAACGCCCGACAGCGCGTAGCCGCCCTCGAGAATATGCGCGATGCGGCCGCCGCAAAGAGATTCCGCCAGCGCGCGCATCAGCGTGGCCATACCGCGGTAGCCCTCGAGGGTGAGGTCCATCGAAGCGAGCGGGTCATCGCGATGGGCGTCGAAGCCACAGGAAATCAGGATCAGGTCGGGCGCAAAGGCATGCGCTGCGGGGACGATGATGCGTTGGACGAGTCCGAGGTACTCGGCGTCGCCGCAGCCAGGAGGCATAGGCAAATTGAGGGTGGTGCCCTCGCCGCGACCCGTTCCGATCTCGCCGAAATCGCCTGTGCCGGGATAGAAAGGAAATTGGTGGGTCGAGATGTAGAGGACATCGGGGTCGTCTTCGAAACTATGCTGCGTGCCATTCCCATGATGGACGTCCCAGTCGAAGACCAGGATGCGAGGCTGGCCCATTTCTGCCTGGGCGGCGCGGACCGCGACAGCGACGTTATTGAAAAGGCAGAAGCCCATGGAGCGGTTGGCTTCCGCGTGATGGCCCGGGGGGCGAATGGCGGCAAGGCCACTCTGGATTTCACCGCCTAAGATCTGCCTAACAAGGTCAATGCTGCCTCCTGCGGCAAGCCGAGCGACTTCATAGCTGAGAGGAGAGTAGTAGGTGTCGGCGTCGAGATGCCCGGGCTCTGCAGTCTGGGTGTCCGCGAGAACGTCGATCATCTGGTGTGCGTGAACCCGGGCGATCTCTTCGGGCGTTGCGGGTCTCGGCGCGACGATCGTGGCCCGGTCGCGGAATTCGTCGATGGCTTCGCCGACCGCAACGAGTCGTTCGGGCCGCTCAGGATGCCCTTCGGGCGCGATATGATGCTGATAACGCGCGTCCTCCACGATTCGGACGCGATGGGCGGCGGACGCTTTGGGGTGAGCCGCAGCCTTGGGAGAGGGGGGCATCGTTTCGCCTCTATGATCTAAGAGTTCGCCTTCTCAAGCGCTTTCGCGACGCGAACCAAATTGCGATTGAGCTCTCTGATTTCTTCATGGCTCGGGAGTTCAGCAATCGCATCGGAAACGGCATCACGCACGAGGGTTTCGAGGTCGTCCTGTGCCGCTTGATCTCGGCCGTGTGAAGACCGGTCATCGCCGCGGGACTCATCGCCGTCCGCGTCCTCGCCGCCAAGGCCCGAGCCGGGGCTCGAATCGGCACGTCGATCCCAGCTGAAGCCTCGACTTGCCGGGGCCATGGCTTCAGCTTGATTCACGAAGTGCTTGAATCGCTCACCGAAATCGCCGATCCCGTCGCTGGCATCGTCGACACTTTTTCGGATCGCTCCGTAGAGCGCATCACCGCTGCGGGAGAGGATCTGCGTCAGCAGCGTGTCGGAAGGGTCTTGCTTCGCGCGCTCGCTTCCCACGAGGATTTGAGAGAGGGCGACCTGCGTAATGTCCTCGCCGGTTTCGTTGTCGATGACTCGGACTTCCTGCCCCTCGTCGAGCAGGGCAGCGACACCTTTGAGTGTGATGTAGCGGCTTGTTTCTGTGTTGTAGAGCTTGCGATTTGCGTAGCGCTTGATCAGGATCGACATGCGGTCAGTCTAGCAGGGTCGAGGCCGGCGCTGCTGCTCGGGGCGGGTTGGCTATTCGACTTCGAAGCGCTGAACGCGTTCGCGGGGACGCCGTCGCGACCCGGAAGCCGCGCTGGGTTTTGTCGCGTGATCCGGTTCGGGCGATCCGGGATGCTGCCGATTGGGCTCGGTGTGCGATGGGTTTTCCGATTCGGTCGCGGGCGTCGCGAGATCCGGCCGAATCCCCATCTCCCAGAGGAATTCGCGCAGGGCCAGAAAGGCGCGGAGGACGGGGCGGCTGCTTGGATCGTTCGCGGAGCGTTCCTCCCAGCGTGCGATTTCAGCATCGAGTGCCGCAATGAGGGGCTCGGCCAAGGCAGTCGGGAAGCGAAGGGCGCCTTCCTTCGCGAGGGCGCTCTGCAGATCGTCGAGGCTGGTTCGGAGCTCACCGGCGAAGGAGCGCGGATCGGAATCGTCCATGCCCGTCGTATGTAAAGCGGCATCGAGCAATGCGCTCGCGGCCTCAAGGCCTTCGGAGGTGGCCGCGCGCAAATGCTTGCGGGCGCGAGCGAGAGCCTCTTCCACCTCTGCGGTCATGCCGGCCTTGGTCCCGGGTTCATGCCTGTTCCTTCTTCGACGGTTTTCGCCGGCGGTTCTTGCCAGATTCAGATGATGGCGGTCTCAGGTGGAGGCCTATTTCAAGAAGTCCTTCGAGATGATCGAGTTCGCGAGGTAGCTCGGGGACAGGCAGACAAGGTACACGGTGGCGAGAGGCGCGGTTGGCGAGGGCGAGGGTTTTCTCTTCGTCCGCGGCGCAAATGCGGGCGTAGGCGAGGACACGCTCGATGATCTCGTCTGCAGCCTTCGCGCGGTTCGCCTTCGTCATTCGCTTTGGGCATGCTGCTGCGAGTGTCGTTCGATCGCTCTCGAGCGTCTTTTCATCGCAGCGGTCGAGGAGGGCCTGAGGAGCCTCAGCGCCTTGCCAGGGCCGCATTCGGTTGACGACGATGCCGACCAATTGGACGCGAAAGGCATCGAGCTCGTCGAGGAACTCGATCGTGCTCGCGTTGGCCCCCGCCTGCGGGCTGCTGACCAGGATGAAGCCGGTTTGTTCGCCTAATAGGACTTCTTCTACGCGCTGTGCGCGCTCGCGAAAGCCCTCGGAGAGGCCATCGATTGCGTTGAGGAATTCGCGGAGATCATCGAGGAAGCCGCCCCCGGCGATGCGTTCGAGAAGGCCAAACATGCGGTGCAGAGGGCGGGCGAAAAGCCGCATGCCGAAGCGACCGGCGGAGAGGGCGGGGCGGACCAAGGCGCTTACGAAGCGACTCTCGAGAAACTCCCGGAGGCGTTTCGGGGCGCGCAGGAAATCGAGCGCGTGGTCGGCGGGTGGGGTGTCGACCACGATGAGGTCGTAGTCCTCCGAATGCACGAGTTCGTGGACCTGCTCCATCGCCGCATAGTCTGCGCTGCCCGCAAAGGCTTGAGAGAAATGCTGATAGATGCCGTTTTCGAGGATCCGCTGCCGAGCGGCTTCATCCTCCGTGAGCTTTGTGATCAGTCGGTCGAAGGTCGGTTTGGGGTCGAGCATCATGGCGTGCAGCGTCGCCATGCCCTTCGATTTCGGGAGGCGAACGGGGGTGGGGCGTGCGCCTAACGCCTCAAGGCCAAGCGCACTCGCGAGGCGGCGCGCGGGATCGATCGTGAGGACAAGGGTGCGCCGGCCTGATCTTGCTGCCTGGATCGCGAGGGAGGCGGCGATCGTCGTCTTTCCGACGCCGCCGGTCCCGGCGCAGATCAGAACGCGCGCCTCAGAGAGGGCGACTTCGAGTCGGTTCGGACCGCTCATGACGATTCGCCTTGACCGGAAGCGGTCGGCCAAACGGGGGAGGCCAGAATTTGATCTGCGGATGCACTCCAATCGCTCTCCGCGGCGTAGCCTCCCGCGAGCGCGGGAAGATCGACGACGGGAAGGTTGCAGCGCTCAGACACTTCCCTGCGTCGCTCCCGCGCATGATCCGCGCGGTCCGATTCCTGTTCGAGGAGCGCCCTGATTTCAGGAACGGAGGGAAGACCCGCGAACTCGAGATCGTCGGGCATGCGGTCGATCACGCTGAGGGGCGCGTCGTCTTTTTCTTCGGGCATGCGGTTCACAATGATCCGGTCCACAGCGATGCCCAGATCTTCGCGCGCGCGGGTCACGAGTTCCTGCGTCTCCAGCATCGGCAGTTCCTCAGGAAGTGTGACCGGAAGGAGCAGCGTCCGTTTGGGGTCATGAATCAAGGCTTCCACCCAGCTCGAGTGCTGCGCGAGAGGCCCCTTGCTGACCGCGCTCTGAACGACGCGCGGGACGTCGAGGAAGGTCAGGCCATGCCCGGTTGCCGGCGCGTCGACGATGATCAGGTCGTAGAGCGGTCGGCCACGCTTATCCGTCAGCTGCTCCAGATGCCAGATCTTGCCGAGAATGATGAGCTCTCTCCAGCCGGGCGCTGCTTCGAGGAGTTGTTGGAAGGTTTCCGTTTCAAGGATTCGGTCGGTGACGGCGCCAAGTCCGATTTGCAGGCGGACATACTCGGCGAGCGCTGAGGGCGGGTCGATTCGCAGCGCGTGGAGTGAGGGGCCGAGTTCCCGGCCCTTGTATCCGAGCGGGCGGGGACGGGCTTCGAAATTCGCGGCGATCGCCTCGATGGGGGCGGTTTCGACGAGCAGCGTCCGGAGCCCCTGGCGGCTCGCCGCGACCGCGAGCGCACAGGCTGCCGCTGTTTTGCCGGTTCCGCCTTTGCCGCTGATGATGATCAGACGGCGATCAAGGAGGCTCGGAAGCTTTGTGCTCATCGGAAGCCTCTCCCTCGTAGGGTTGCGAACTGGTGGTGAAATCCCTGCGCTCTCATGGGAAGAGTCTAGCTCTCAGGGGCGATCTGGGGATGCAGCGATTGGATCGGGGCAATCCCCGGCGATCCCGAATCCCACACCTCAAGCCCTGTGCGGAAACAGCCGAATAAGCCCATTGGACCAGACTTTTTTGCGCGCGACGCTGGTGGATTGAACCGCCGGAGCCGATTGCGCGCGACCCGGGGATTACGGCTTGATCGTTACCTGCTCGGAATGTACGACCAGCTTTCAGCTCGATGAGGCGCGGATTCCCGCGACCGGCGCGCAGGTTCGCTGTTCGCGATGCAAGCATGCGTTTTTCTTGGAGCATCCCTCCGCTTCCCAGACCGACGCGGTGCACGGGATTGCAGAAGCGGCGGCTGCAGACCCGACGGCGACGACGCCCCCGGCGAGCTCAGATCTCGGTGGATTTTCTTCATCGGGGCTCGGCGAGAGCAACGCCACCGAGGATTTCGAAGAAGAGGAATGGCAGTTCTCGGAAGAGGTGCGCGTCGAAGGGGATGACGAACCGGCTGAGGAGGATTCCTCCGGCGCAGCTGGCTTGGGCGGCCTGAGCGACGAAAGTGACGAGAGCGCTTTCGGACTCGGTGCTGATTTCAGTGAAGGGCTCGATGCGGACGCGCTTTCGGCGGATGTGGGGGGGGAGACAGCGGGTGCATCGACGCCCTCGGTCGCCTCCGTGGATGCCGAAGCCGCAAGCGATGCGGGCGGCGGTTCGGGACTTGAGCTCGATGGCCCCTCGGAAGTCGTTGCTGAAGTCCGAGATGAATCGAGCT
Source organism: Myxococcota bacterium (assembly GCA_045106235.1). GTDB lineage: Bacteria > Myxococcota_A > UBA9160 > UBA9160 > UBA4427 > UBA4427. The sequence goes on along the minus strand of JBGCEJ010000035.1, from coordinate 115,859 downwards.
TCGGTTCGGTCGACGATTTTTCATCCTTGATGGAGGACGACGAACCTGCGGGTGAAGATCTCCTTGGCGACTCCTCGGCGGCGATTGAATCCGTCGCCGCGGAATCGGCGGGAAGCTATGCCGGCGCCGGCGCGACAGATGATTTAGGGGATCCTGAGAGTTGGGACCTTGTGGGCGGTGCTCCCGCATCAGCGCCCGTTCATGCCCGGCAATCCGGCCTTCGAAAGACGGCATCTCGTGCGGCATCGACGGGACAAGCGCTCGAGGGCGCTCTGGCCGAACTCTCGTTTTCCCCCGATGAAGATGCTGTTGAATACGAGGACGAGCGCGAGCCCTCGGCGCTTTCAGGTGCGCTCGGGAAATTTGGGAACGCGATTGGATGGGTCGTGACGCTGGCAGCGCTGGTGGGCGTCACGGGGCTGCTTGTGGGGCCGGAGATCTCTCGTTGGGCCGATGCGCCGCAGACGGCACATTTCGGGACACTTCACGCGGAAACGAACGAGACCCATTGGGTCGAGACGGCGCGTTCGGGATTTTTGTTGGTGATTCGGGGTGAGGTTACGAACGCGGGCTCGGCGAGTCTTGAACCCGCGAATGTTCGACTTTGGTTTCTTGATGGCGCCGGGGAGCGACTTACGGCTGCTCCACTCCGGGTCGGCCAGCCGCTTTCCGAGGCGCAGCTGCGAGAGTCGGCAGAGCCGAATCTTCGTCGGCAGCTAGCGGCTTCGGCGGCGGCCTTTCGTTCGAGCCCGCTTGCTCCGGGGCAGTCTCGGGTTTTCGAGTCGGTGGTGCTCGAGGCGGCTCTGCCCGGGGACGCGCGACGTATTCTGCTTGAAGTGGCGGATCCGAATGCAGAGACGCCGATTGCGGCGACGGATCCCGAAACGGTTCCGCGTCGGCTGGTTGATGCGACTTCGGCCTCAGGGCGCCCGCTGGGTGACGGGATCGACCCCGAAGCTTCTGCGTCGGGCACTCAATCTTCGACGGGGCGAATCTCCGATCAGCTCGATCTCAAGGATTAGCCTTGGCTGCCCGGATCGACCTTCTCTTTTTCGGCGGCGTCTGGGGTCACATCGATTTCATCATCGCCCGAGATACCTGCTTTAAAATTTTTGATCGCCTTGCCAAAGCCGGAACCAATCTCAGGCAATCGGCGTGCCCCAAAGAGCACCACTACGATCACAAGGATGATCCCGAGCTCCATGGGTCCCATTCCGAACATCAATCTCTCCTCACGCGCTGAAGCGGCGCAATCCGACCGGATATTGCCCTCAGGGCGAGTCTGGGTCAAGCGCAGCGGCGCCGCATACACCCAATCTACACCGAGAACCCAATCTAGACCCAACGGAGGCTAAGATTTAAGGCCATGGCACTGTTCAAAGCATACGATATCCGCGGCATCGTCCCGTCCGAACTGGACGCAACCAAAGCCTATGCGATTGGTCGCGCCGTTGCGCATTTCATCGGCGAAGGGCCCATCGCCGTGGGCCGCGACGCAAGAACGCATTCCCCGGAGATTGCCGGCGCCCTGGTGGACGGGATTCGAGACGAAGGCGTCGCGGTCCTGGACCTCGGCCTGGTGGCCACGCCAATGCTCTATTTCGGCGTGGAATCGCTTTCGGCCGCGGCGGGCGTCATGGTCACGGCTTCCCATAACCCAGGGGAGTACAACGGTTTCAAGATCTGTCGCGCCCATGCTGTGCCGGTCGGTGAGGCCAGCGGCCTGAAAGAGATCGAAGCGCTCTTGCCGGAGCGTGAAGCCGCGCCGAAGGCGGCCACGCGGGGTGCCATTTCTGAGCACGATATTCGCGAAGGCTATGTCACGCATGCGATGGCAGTGGGCGAGCATCGACCGAAACTCAAGGTGGCCATCGATTGCGGCAACGGCATGGCCTCGGTCGGCCTGGAGCCGATCCTTGAGCTGCTGCCGATCGAAACCGTGCGGCTGTATTTCGAACCCGACGGGCGCTTTCCGAACCATGAAGCCGATCCGCTGAAGGTCGAGAATCTGGCGGACGTCGCGGATGCGGTGCGACGTGAAGGGTGTGATTTTGGCGTCGCGTTTGATGGGGACGGCGATCGTGCCGTGTTTGTCGATGGGACCGGCGAGCCGATTTCGGCGGACTTGGCCACGGCTCTGATCGCGCGGCATATGCTGGCCCGCAATCCCGGAGCCCGGATTCTCTACGATCTGCGATCGAGCCGGGTTGTTGCGGAAGAAGTTGAAAAGAATGGCGGTGTCGCAGGAATGTGTCGCGTTGGCCATTCTTTCGTGAAGGCGCAAATGCGAGAAGAGGGCGCGCTCTTCGCCGGCGAGTTGTCCGGCCATCTCTATTTTCGCTTCTCCGAGAATCTCGTGGCTGACGACGGAACCGCCGCGCTGATTGCCTTGCTCGACGTGCTCGGGGCGGAAAATCGTCCGCTGGCGGACTTGGTCGCGCCGCTTCGGTGTTATTCAGCGAGTGGTGAAATCAATAGCCGGGTCGAGGATGTCGCGTTCGTGATCGAGCAGATTGCGGCTGAGCATGGCGAAGCGACGGAAATCTCGCGCCTCGATGGCTTGCTTGTTCGCTACCCCACCTGGTGGTTTAATCTGCGGGGTTCCAACACCGAGCCCGTACTTCGCCTCAATCTTGAAGCGGATACGTCGGCCGAAATGGAGCAGCGTCGCGACGAAATGTTGGCCCGCATTAAGGCCCACGGAGGCGGTCCGAGCGCATAGCTCCGCGCCAGAGGCCCGGGGCGCGCGTTCAGGTCAGTGATTCACGAGAGAGGGAGAGCGATGACCGTCGACGGATCACTCAGGGCGGGCTCCCCTCTCCGCCCCTCGTCTCCGCCGAGTCGCCCAGTCGGCCGTTTTCGGCAGTTTCGCGAGGGGGTGTTCCTCTTCGCGGAGGGGCTGTCTTTTCTGCGCGGCCGTCCCGGACTTTGGCCGCTCGCGGTTGTGCCAGTTCTGCTGGCTTTGATTTTCGTGGGCATCGCGGTTTCCGTCTTTTGGGCCCATCTGGATGCGGTTCGGACGACATGGGCCGAGCTCTTGCCTGTGCTCGAGGCGACGGATTGGTGGACCTGGATCTGGGTGGGGCCCGGTCGGGCGCTGTTTTGGTTTTTGGGTTGGCTCGCCGTGGTGATCTCTTTCGCAGTGGCGCTTGTGGGGGCTCTGTTCACGGCGAATCTCCTGAGCGCGCCTTTTCTTGACCGACTCTCCGAGCGGGTTGAGATCCTGGCGGCGGGGGGAGTGCATGCTCCACGAGAAGATGCGGGACTTATACGCGAGACCCTTCGCAGCTTTGCTGCCGAGCTCGGGCGCCTTGGCTTTCTTGCGGGGCTCTGGATTTCGTTGACCTTGGCGGGTTTTGTCCTGCCGGGAGCGCATCTCATCACCGGGCCCTTGTTAGTCCTCGCGACGGTACTCTTCTTGCCTCTGGACTATGCGGGGTTCGCTCTTGATCGCCGAGGGCTGCGTTTCAGCGACCGGCGTCGCTGGCTCCGGGCCAATCTTTCCACGATGGGCGGATTCGGCGGCGTCGCTTTTCTGGCTTCGCTCGTGCCGGGGCTGAACCTCTTGATCGCGCCGATTCTCGTGACCGCGGGCACGCTGCTTGTGACGCGGATGATGCCCGATGCGCCGGACGCGAGGCAGGGCGTCGGGGGCGCGGCGGCCGAGTCGGTGTAGTTTGGCGCTTTTCGGTGCTGGTCGATGCTCGTCGGTGTTAGTCCGTGTTGGCCGAGCTTGTTTTGTCGGTCGAGCGCCGCGGTCGAACTAGAGGTTCTTCGACAGGAAGGCGTCGATCTCGTCCCAGGCGTCGGGCGGGAATTCCGAAGCGGAACCAGAGTATTGGCTGTGCTGTTTGGGTTCGGGGGCGGCGTCAATCAGTGTCTTGATCGCGGCTGCTGAAGGCGACGCACTGTCTTTCGATGAAACGAAGAAGAGGGCCGTCTCGCTCGCCTTGGCGATGTAGACCGCCGGGTCCAGCGCCTCGGGCCCTTGCCCGCCACCGGCGTTTCCGAGGACCGCGGCTTTCACGCGTGCGTCATGGCCAAGGAGGTAGCTTCCAGCGACCGCACCCGCGCCGAACCCCAAAAATCCTATGCGCTCGGTATCGATTTCCGGCAATGCGCTCATCGCGTCGAGTACGCGGATCAAATCCGATGTCGCCTGACGAGAAAATTCCTCGACGAGGGCCCCCGTATCGAGATCAAGGGGCGCGTCCTCGGCTGCTGCCGCGACGCCAGACCGGAGTCGTTCGCTGAGTTTCGGGCTCGACCGGCGACCGTAGAGGGGGAGGTCGATCAGGGCGAGTGCAATTCCCGCCGCGGCCCATTTGGAAAGTACGCCCGCGTCGAGGGGGGCATGGGGATCGTCGGCTCCGCCGTGGGGAATGAGTAGGAGGGGCGCCGGCTTCGCTGCCGCGGCCGGGGTGTACAGGATGCCGGGTACGAAATCACCGCGTGAAACGACCTGGAAGCAGCGAGCGCGCGTATCCGGCGCTGCGCTTGCCGAATGGGCATCGGCCGCGGCGCTCGGTGTGGACCTGAAATCCGGATTGGAAATCGGGGGCTGAAGCGCGGCGACAGCAGGCGCTTCAGCATGCGGTCTGTAGACGGCGGATTCGATCATGGCGACAGACATTAGCAGCAGCATTCGCCCCTGCGCGCGACCTAAAGGCCGGCTCAAAGTCCGGCTTCAAGGGGGCGGTTTCAAGGGCGGTTTGAAGCCGGCTGGCGCTATTTGGAGAGCAGCTGCTTGCGAGTCCGGTAGAGGTTCGATTTCACCGAATCCTCCGACTTGGAAAGCGTCTTGGCGATCTCAGCGATCGGCATCGACTCCAGGTGATGAAGTTCGAAGAGGCGGCGCTGCTCCGGAGAGAGCTCGTGTTCCAGCGTCTGTTTGAGCTGGTTCGCGCGTTCCGTCATCTCGTAGTTCTCAAGTGGGGTCGCTTCGGGCTGTCCTGCGGCCGTCAGGCTCGAAAAGGAAACGTCTTCGTCTTCCTCGAAGAGCGGCACCATCGGATGACGCTTGCGGCGGAACCGAGCGGCGAGGGTGCGGCGCGTAAGGCCGAAGATCCACGCAGCGAAAGGGGCATCGCCGCGGAAAGTATCGATGGACGAGAAGACGTTGATGAAGACTTCTTGGGTCGTTTCTTCAGTGTCGGCGCGGTTGTTCAGGCGTCGGTCGAGGAAGGCGTGGATACGCTTGAAATAGCGGTCGTAGAGCTCATCAAAGGCGGCTCGGTCGCCGTCGCGGACGCGGTCCACGAGCATCTCGTCGGTTTCACCCTTGCGAGATCGCTTTCGGGATCCTTTCGGAGCCGACTGCTCGGCAAGGCCGGATGCGGCGAGGCCAGCTACGTCAATTTCTTCCGCTGCGCTGTTGCTTTTGATGTCCAAAACCGAATCCCTCGAGGCCATGAGTACCGGATGAATGCCCGGCCCTCTTGCTTCGTGTGTCCAGAATCCGTCCCCCTTCTCCGCATGAGACATGCGCAAGAAACGGCACTGAATCCGGTGTCCCTCAAGTCGCCCAGTTCGACAGAGAGGAACCCCCTGTTTTGGAAGTAGCCTTGAGGTTGGTCGGGGTGTCAAAATTTGTCACTGCTGCCGAAAATTGTCTCGGACTGAGCGCAATACCCCTAAGGGCGCGGAGAGAGGGGCTCTCTGACGAATCGTCACCTTGGAATGGCCGGGAGCGCGTCGATGCGCAGGCGTTTTCAGGCGCTGCGTTGTTGCCTGCCTGAAGGCCCCGCGGGTGCGGCGGGCTGGCTGGGCGCGTCGGCGAAAGCGTTGACTCGACCTCGCCCGAGGTCCGCTTCGCTCAACCCGGTTCGGAAACTCGATGGGCTGGGTGGGTCGGTCAGTCGGCTGGAGCCGTCCTGTTCGGGGGCGATTCTTGAAGCGGAAATGGGTTCGGGTAACCCGGATAGAGAGCGTCCGCCCGCCTCTCTGCTTGATGGCTCGGCGTCCCGCTCCGAGGCACCGATCTCCGCAAGCAGAACGTTGAGTTGCCCCTGTACGCGGAGGCATCGATAGCTAAGGCAGCTGATCGTTCGTGCCGGCAAGTTCTCCGCGGCGGACATTGTTTCCGCCGAGAAGCCTGGGCAAAGCAGAAGCGCGCGGGGCTCCGCAGAGGGTTCCAGGCCGAGGCCCGGAGCCAGCTTGAGCAGATGCTCTCGCCGAGCGCGCAGCCAGCTGAGGTCGGAAAGAGCCCGGGTCAGGACGAGCGGCGCATCTGACGCACGCCCAATGCGGACGCTGATGAGCTCGCCTTCCGCGCCCACGGCGAGCAGGTCGATTTCGGATTGCTCTGCCAGAAAGCCCTCGGCCACGACGCGGATCGTGGACTCGAACTGTCGGAGCCGATGCCGCACCGCGCGGCGCAGGGAGGGGCGATCAGGCTCGCCCTGCCATTCAAGATCAGCCAAGAACTCGACTCCTCGCATCCTCATAGAGCAGGCGCGCCACATCCATGAGCGCCCGGGTCGCGGGGGCTTGGGGATGCGCCAAGCCGATCGGTCGCTGGGCGGCGATCGCGCGGTATACATGGAGATCGTCGACGAGCAGCCCGTAGCTGATGAGGACGAGCGCAAGCTTTTCTTCGCTGACGCGGGAAAGGTACTCGAAGGCTTGGCGAGCCTCATCGATCGCCTGCACGCCGTGGATCGTGAGGCCGATTTCTGCGCTCGGGTTTGCGCGGAGCATCCGGGCCGCAAGGTCCGCGGCTTCGTCGAGGTCACCCTGGTTCGCCGAAGAAAGAAGCAGCATCCAGCGGATCGCATCCATCGCCCCGCGTTCCAGGCCGTCTTGTTTTTCGAGCCAGGCGGGCGGGATACGCACGAAGACGATGCCCCCCCGCTGCGGGATCTGGGCGCGCGCCGTCGAGAGAAGGCTGGCTTCGTGAACGAGCTCTTCGATACTGCGCGCGGACGAAAAATGAAGCTCGGTGCCGAGTGGTCCTGTCCCGGGCGCCGGCCAGAGCGGGGAGCCCGCATCGCTTTCGGGCGATAGGATGATCGAGGCGCCGCCAAGCCGTGCCGTTTCGATCGCCAGGTTCCAGGCCAATGCCGCGCGGACCACATCGCGGTCTCCGATGGGCAAGCCGAGGATCGGTAGCGGAAGTGTTCCGGGCTCGCTCGAGGTCACGGGGGCCGCAGGCGGCGGCGTTTCGGGCGTTTCTGCGCGCCTCTCGGTTTTTGCCGACGGCAGAGGCTGCGGCGGAGCTGCTTGCGGTGATTGCGGCTTAAGGCGCGAGGGAGCGGTATCCGCCTCCGTCTCGTCTGCGAGCTCCGGAAGGAAATAGTGAAAGACGTCTGAGAGGTCTCGGGGCAATTTGAATCCCTCGATGGCCCGAATCAGGGAACGTTGAGGATCGAGTTAGGTTGACCGGTCGGGCCGGGGGCGGATTGGGGATTTGTCGGATCCTCTCGCCACTCTCCGTCGACGACATAGCGGTATTGGTAGGTACCCGGCTCGAGAGTGAGGACCTTTGTCCAGACGCGCGTCTGACCTTCGGAGGCGATGAGCGACCGCACGCCGCGATCGGGGACCCAGCCATTGAAATCGCCTGCGATCCGAACATCTCCTGCCGCGGCATCCTTGAATCGAACGACGACCTCGCGAGGCGGCCCCTCCTCGACGGCTTCGGTGTCTTGGGCGGTGGACGGTCGCGCATGCGCGGGGGGAGACGCCGCGAGTTCCATCGCGACGGAGGCATAATCCAGCGCGCCGTTTGCGGTCGGTGCGTAAATCGAGATCGGTACCCCGTGTCGGGCCGCTTCCCGGAGCTTCACGTTGAGGCGAATCACGCTGTCGAAGCAGAGTTCCTTGAAGAGCTCGCGGATATCGCCCAGGGTCTGCCGCGCGTAGCGAGTGCGCCCATCGTAAAGTGTGGGAAGCACGCGCACGCTGAGCTCATGACCGATTCGATCCGAGAGCAGGCTGATCGTTTCGAGGAGTTTCTGAACGCCGTCGATCGCGAAGAAGCTCGTCTCGAGGGGCACGATGACTTCGGAAGCCGCGCGGAGCGCATTGAAGGTCAATAACCCGACGTTAGGCGGGCAATCGATCAAGACGTAGTCGTAAAGCGGGGGCAGCGTGTCGAGGGCGTTGGAAAGCCGCTCGGTGCGCGCATCGTGGCGCTCTGTCGCAAGTTTCTGCTCGAGCGCCGAGAGGACGATGCTTGAGGGCGCGATATCGATTTGGTCGCTGACATCGATGACGATGGAATCGAGGCGGCTCGCTCCGGCGGGCTCCACAAGCACTTCGTAGAGGTTTGCTTCGAGATCGTCGGGCTCGAGTCCCAGGGCGAGTGTCGAATGCGCCTGGGGATCCATGTCCGCAATAAGCACTCGATTCCCGTCCGCGGCCAAAGCCCCGGCAAGATTTACGGTTGTGGTTGTTTTGCCACATCCGCCTTTTTGATTGACGATTGCGATGACCCGCATGACGTCCCCCCCCGAGGCGTGTTACCCACGATGAATCGTGGGCCTGCTGCTTTCCTGCATTCTCGATCTGCGTACGATCCGGCACCAGGTGCTGTGTGCCGGACTCTAGCCCGCTTGCTGCAGCCCCTGCGCGTTTCGGTCCCGCGCGCCGCGCGGTCCCGGCTTCGCCGGTTGATTCTCTGTGCCCGCGCCGATTTCGGCGCCGTTTTCGCTGCTGTTCCCGGTGCTGTTCTCGCTGCCACTGGACGCCCGGACGCGGCCCGTCAGCCGATAGTCGGCGACCTCACGTTCGAATGCGGCGACTTCGAAGACCCACTCCTGTCCGCTGATCGCTTCGAAGACCGTGTCGTCGCGGAAGACCAGAACGACATCCCCTGTTGCGACCAAGACGAGTTCGGAAAGCGGACGGCCCACCTGAGGCAGCTGGGATTGAAGCGCATGCACGCTCTTGCGAATCTTTTGGACGGAGACGCCGGCGTCGATCAGCCGCTTGGTGGCTTTCAGGGCGACGAGATCGTCGAAGCTGTATCGATGATGGCCGCCCTGGGTGCGAGCGGAGGGCTCGATCAGCCCCGTTTTGGCCCAGTACTGAAGCTGTCGCCGCGACAAATCGAGGAGCTCGACAACCTCGCGCGTCTTGAAATGAGCGTGAACGGCTGCGGGGGCCGCTGAGGTCTGAGAGGTCTGAGAGGTCTGAGAGGTCTGAGGCGCCTGAGACGAAGCGCCGGTCCCAGAAGGGGTGCCCGCATCCGGGTTCGGGTTTTTAAAGGCATTAGGCGGGGCAGTCAGCGCCGAAGCGGAGGGGGCGGAAGGTGTTGAACTCGCGTTCTTGAAAAGGCCGCCACCTGCGGATGGATCGAGCTGCTGCGTCATGATTTGATGGGTCCCCTCGTGCCTGACCTGTGCGTCGGGCTGGCTCTTAAGCCGACTGCGTCCGAGTACGGCCCACACATGTTGGGCCGAACCTATTTGTGGATTGCCCAGATCGGCCGGGCAAACACGTGGGGGGAGTCCGTCGAGTTGGCCGGAACTGGCCCAGCCCAACGGTTTTTAAGCGTCCTACAAAGTAAATGAGGGGCATCGGTCCAAGTCAAGCCAAAAGCGGCATGAATTGTCGCGATAAGAGAGAAAATACCCCTAGGTCTGGGGAGTGTACCGGAGGTCACACTGGGCGCCTGTTGGTTTCATCCCTCGTGACGCGTTTCGCCTCGGGCTGATAGACTGGTTGACCGTGCCGAATCAACCCCACAAAGAAACGTCGATCGATGGTCCCCGCGCGGGCAGCGCGGGGGGGGACGCAGCTGCGGTTTCCGGTGGGGCTGCTCCCGGCGATCGAGGCGCCGCACGCCCGCAGCCCGAGGCGAATGAGACCCGAGGGCGGCTTTCGCGTTTCGAGGCAATGGGTCCCGCGGCTTCAACCGAATCATCCGGCTCTCCGGGCATCGACGAACATTCTGCTTCGCAGTCGGGAGCGGAGACGGTCTCGTCCCCACCTTTGTCCCGAGCGGAGGGGCCCAGAGCGGAAGGCGCGGATTCGACTTCGGCCTCGCGTGTCCGGGTTGAGGTCGACGGTGTTCATCGCCCCTTTATGCTGGGCATTCTTGTCCGCTCTCTGACTGAGCAGGGGCTTTCCTTTGAAGACGCCTATGAAGCGTCTCAGGAAGTCTGGCAGCGGGTGCGAGATCGTCAGGTTCTGCCCTCGAGCGAGTTGCGCGAAATTGTGCGGGAGATTGCGGCGGCGGCTTCTGTGCGGCGCGACTTTTCTGACCCCCTTGGCGCAGATCTCGCTGCGCAGATTCAGGTGCTGGGGAAAAATGGTCGCTGGCCCTTCAATCAGGGGCGATTGCAGCAGTCGCTTCTGGCCGCAGGCGTCGAACCGAAGAAGGCCTTCGAGGTCGTGATCGAAATGGAGCATGCCTTGCGGCTGCGCGGGGAAACCCGAGTGAGTCGCGACGTTCTGCGCACGTTGGGCAACGATATCCTGACCCGGCGCTTTGGTGAGGACTATGCACTCCGGTACCGCTCCTGGCGTTCCTTCCAGAATGATGACGAACGCCCTTTGATCCTTCTGTTAGGCGGGACGAGCGGAGTCGGTAAATCGTCCTTGGCGATTGAGGTGGCGCGCAGGCTGTCTATTGCCCGGGTGCTCTCGACGGATTCGATTCGCGATGTGATGCGCGTGATGCTGTCGGATGATCTTGTGCCGACTCTGCATGTTTCCTCGTTCGAGGCTCATTCGCGCCTGGCGACGGATGTTCGCGAGGGAGAAGATCCGGTCATCGAAGGATTTATCGAACAATCGCGCACGGTCTGTGTGGGTGTGCGCGCTGTGATCGAGCGCGCGATCGCGGAAGGCACGAATACGGTCATTGATGGGGTGAGCCTCGTGCCTGGGCTTTTGGATCTTCAGGATTGGTCCGGGCGTGCGCACGTGTATTTCCTGCTGGCCGCGGATGAGAATCGTGAGTCTCTCCATGATCACCTGGTGGCGCGTGCGCATGGTCGCGGTGCCCGTGCCTCAGAGCGCTATGTGCGTAGCTTTCAGGAAATTTTTCGGATTCAGGAAGATCTCCTCGAACGTGCCGAGGCGGCAGGGCTGCCCGTCGTTGATGTGCAAGATCTCGAGGCCGCGGCCCAGGAGGTGGTCTCCCACGTTGTTAGTCGTTTGGGAGATGCGCGCTCCGCAGAGGCCCAGTCATAAGCCGATTTGGCTGCTGTGGGGCCCATTAGATCGCTTGTGCTCTGCTTCCGATTCCGGGTACAATCCAGTCGTCAGGGCTTGGATTCCCGCTTGGAGGCAATATGGTTCGATTTCGCTCTTCTCTTCCGTTGACTGGCTCGCTTGCAGCTTCTTTTTCTTCTCGAAGCCGAGGCCCCCGGCGGCCGAACCTGCTCCTGCTGGCGCTCTTCGTGCCCGCGCTGCTTGGGCTTCTGACGATGGGGGGATGCCGACATCCAGAGCCGCCTGCCACCGCCACGGATAATTTGACCGTGGGGAAGGTGCAGGGGGAGATCAAGGTGGGAATGTCGGCTGCGGCAGTTGCCGAGGTCCTCGGTTCGCCGAATATCGTCACGACTGACGAGAAGCGTCGCGAGAATTGGATCTATGACAAGGTCTCCTCCGAAAACGTTTCGACCTCAAATTCGGTGGGCGGCGGAATTATCATCTTTGGCGGACGGAGTGCGCAGCGGCAGAGTTCGCGGACGCAGAAGACGCTGACCATCATCATCAAGTACGACGAAGACATGATGGTGCGCGACTACTCCTATAACTACTCCCAGTTCTAGGCCGCTTGCAGAACATGGGCGATCCGTCGGGCAACGATCCGTGCACGGGCCGAGTTCGAAGCCGATCTAGGTCGAGGGCGTTGCTGGGTCTGTTCCTGGTCTGGGTTTCGCTCGTGAGCTTCGGCTGTGCGACTGGGCCGCGCACGACGGGGATTGAGTTCTTTCAGCTCACGCCGGAGAGTGCGGCGAACCGCGCGATGCAGACGCGTGAGTTCGAAACAGCGAATTCGGATGAACTGCTCTCTGCTTCCGCGGCGGTCTTGCAGGACCTCGGCTTTCAGATCGCCGAGAGCCAGCGGAGCCTGGGCTTCCTGCGAGCTGCGAAGGAGCGGAGCGCACGCGAGTACGGGCAGGAGGTCGGGCAAGGCATCGTCGGGTTTCTGACCTTCGCGCTGAGTGCATTGGGCGGATCGAACGTGACGCTCGTGATGCCAGTCGATTTGCAGCAGCAAATCAACGCGTCTTTGGTCGCCTATCCGCTCGCGCCTCGCGCCTCATCGTTAGGGGACGAGGAGGATGAAGGGCAGCGCGTCCGGAATGAGCTGAGGATTGTGTTCTATCGCTTGATCTGGAAAGGCGAGGGGCAGCAGGGAGATACGTATATCCCGCCCGGAGAGCAGAAGATGGAGATGATTCGGGATGCCGAACTCTATCAGCGATTTTTCGCTCGGCTGAACAAGGCTGTATTTCTCGAGGCGGAGAAGATCTAGGGCTCGCCGCTGCACGTGGCTGGCAAGGAGTGTGTATGGAGTGGGTGAGTCGGGAAAAGTGCTTTGGGGCGTATTTTTGCGTCGGCCTTTTGCTGCTCGGCGTGGCGGGGTGTGCTTCTCCTCCGGAAGAGCCTGTGAATCTCTTGGCGCCGACAGAAGCGCAAGCTCAGCTCCGGAATATGCAAACGCGTTCCTTCGATATCTCTGATCGAAACGTTGCTATGCGCGGCGTGATTTCGGCGCTTCAGGATCTGGGCTTTATTATCGAACGCGCGAATGAGCCGCTCGGGATGGTAACGGCCGCACGATTCGCTGAACCCCGCTACTACGATGTGATGGGAATTACGGTCACGGTGCGGCAGTCGAGCGAGCTACAGACCACGATTCGTGCGAACGCGATCTACAATAACGAGCCGATCACGGATCCCGAGGTCTACCGCAATTTCTTCGCAACCTTGGAGCGTTCTTTCGTTCTTGGTCGGGAATAACAAGGGTGTTCGTCGACCGTCCGGCAATCCTCATCGCGGCGCTTTGCGCTGCGCTTCTTACGCAGGGATGCCTAGGCATACATGGCCGACATGAAATCCAGTCGGATAATTGGGATCAGGTTCTGCGCTCTGAAGAGAGCCAGGTAAAAGTGCGTAATGCGCAGAGCCGCGTTTTTGACACGACGGATCGGCGCGGGATGCTGCAAGCGCTCGTTGTCACATTCCAGGATCTTGGCTTCCAAATCGAGGTGCTCGACCCTGAACTCGGACTGATCTCGGGAAAGAGGTATCTCTCCGCCGAGCGGCCCGGGGGTCGCGACCTTGCTAGCTACTTGCTCTACGACGAAGAGAGTCTCGTGGTTTTTAATCGGGTGTATCGAAGCTGGGGGCCTTTTGCCGCCCGGGCCGATATGGTGAGGCTTACGGCGACGGTGCGGGCCCGGAATCAGGAGCAGCTGATTGTTCGCGCTTCTGCGCAGTACTACCTCCGACCGGTTGAGAATCCGGAGGCCTATCAGCAGTTTTTCTCGATGCTCAACCAAGCGCTCTTCACTGAATACGCAGCGTCTGAGCCTCCTTCGGACGCGGATAACGATGGCCCTCAAGCGGCCGAAGCGGGAGCTGCAGGAGCTGCGGCAGCTGTGGGCTCGGATTCACTGCCGTAGTTCCAAGCCTCGAAATCCGCTTGCCATTTCTTTCGAACGCGGGCGGATTTCGCCGGGTCGCGTTGAAAAGCGTTCTTTGTGTAGCCCCTCTGGCTCTCGAGGTAGGTGACAAAGGGCTGCGCAGCCTCGGCATGTCCGGGCAACCCGAGGTCCCAGTAGATTTGCGCGAGGACCGCTTCGGGTTTCTCCACGAGTTCGGAGTATGCGATCTCGACGAGTTGACCTTCTGGGATTTGGGCGCGGTCCTGTAGGTAGGCCTCGGTGACTTGCTGATGGAGCCGAATCACGTTCTCTTCGATCGCATCTTCGCCGATCTCTTGAAGCGAAGTGACCTCGAGGATTCGGCGATGCAGGTTGAGCGTTGAGTTGAATACGGCGTACGGGTCGCGGTGGATGAAGACGAACTTGGCATTCGGGAAGAGCCGAAGAAGCATAGGGATCCGGCAGGTATTGACCGGGTTCTTCAGCAAGAGCCGGCGGCCCTCTTCGTGGAATGTTGCGATCCGATAAACGCGCATCAAACTTCGCTCCACCTCGCGGCGCACGCGCTCGCCGGCGCCTCTTAACAGGACGAAGCGCTCAAAGGTCTTGACGGCACGCTTGGGGAAAAAGAACGAGAGGTACCAGGAGTAGGGCGTCATCTTCGCGAGGGCGATTTCTTCTTCTTGAGGCGCATCCATAGGCCATTCCATTGCATCCATGGGGCGTTGTCTCGGCATAACACGTGCCAAGAGCTTCGGCAGCCAGCCTCTCGTCGCGACGGAGCAGTCCGGCGTGAGCGTCTGGAACATGCGTAGGCTGCCCATTGCCGGATCTTGGCTCATCAGGTTATGCAGATGCGTTGTTCCGCTTCGCCAATGGCCGATGATGAAAACGGGCGCCTCGGAGATTTCGGTTTCGGCGATGCGCCGGCCATACCGCAAGCGCTCGAAGAAGCCGAAGGGGGCCGCAAGTACGGAGCCCAGCACGACGCCGAGCAGACGGGGACCCTTGCTGAGAGAAAGGGTCGGGAGGAGGTGGAGGAGTCGCAGGAGCGTCGATACGCGGATGAAGCCAATAAGGCCGACTTGGTAGCCGAGACGATCTCTGAAACGCATCAGGAGGCCGCCGCCACGGGGAGCTGGAAGTGTTTTGGCTCCGCGGGAACGGGAAGCGGCATGTCCTTGTAGAGGTCTTCGACGGGCATAGGAGCGCTCGCCGCGCCGAAATCCTGCTCGATTGCGAAATCGATAATGCGTTCCAGGTAAATGTCGGGATCGGGCATATGGATGCCCGCATAGGCCAGGAAATCATGCTCCCATTGCGCATCGAACTCAACGTTCACCCGGGTGTATTCGAGATAGGGCGCGAAGGATTTGAGTCCGCGCCGCGTGGCGACACCGATTTTCTTGAGCGATCCAAGCCAGCTTGGCGCATAGGCCATCGCCTTGACGAGGCCGACCCGGAACGACCAGGAAAGGGGAGACACGGACCGGGTTCCCCCTTTCTGGCCGATCATGCTCGCCGCGCGATTGCAATGCATCAGGTAGCGCTCAATGTCGAAGGCCAAGTGATCCGCGGTGAGATGAAAGGCTTGGATGCGTGCGTTTTCCCGTTCCGCGAGGGCGACGATCCCGTCAACGACGAAATCGACGCCGACGGTATCCGCGATGGCTTTGCCGCCGCGGGAGATAAACGGCAGTCGCCCGCGCACGATCTGTCGCATAGGGACGTAGAGGACATTCCAATTGTCGGTTCGGCCCGTTCGGGTATCCCCGGCGATGATCGAGGGGCGATAGATCGAGACGGGAATCTCGGTCTGGGCACGCAGTAGGCGTTCCGCTCTCGCTTTCGTCCGCTCGTAGGTATTCCGGAAATTGCGGGCGTGATCCGTCGGGATTTGGTTTGCCTTGACGCGACCCGAGGCGCGGCCCGCGACGTAAGCAGTGCTCACGTGATGGAATCGCCGGAAGTTCGGGCCGGCGTCGCGGGCGAGTGTGAGCAGCGCTTCTACTCCGCCAACATTGATTCGATGCGCATCGGCGAGGGGCAGATCGAATTCGACCGAGGCGGCGCAGTGGAAAATTTCGGCTACGGCTTGCGTGACCCGGCGCCGAGCCGCCTCGCTGAGTCCGGCATTGGCTTCTTCGAGGTCGGCCGCAATCCATTCGATCCGCTTGGATTCATCCGCCCTGGGCTCTCGGCCGAGAAGCGCGGCGAGTCGGGCCTCACCGCGCTCCTTTGCGGCTTGATCAGATTCAGCGCGCACGAGGCAGAGGATAAGGCGCTCATCCCGCGCCATCAGGCGCAACAATAATTCACCGCCGACAAAGCCCGTGGCCCCCGTCAGCAGAACGGTTCGGGAAGGAGTGTTTGTCGGGGCGGGGGTGGGGGGCGTGCTGCGTGGGGCGTGTTTGGCGTCCATCGATGATCTCCTCAAGATGGGAGCCAATATCGCGGCTGCGGCCCAAGACGAACGTGAATCGATTCACACAGCCACCGATTTCAGGTCCAGTCGGTCGGATTGTCCCCAGGGTGAGAGGCTGACCGGCATCGCAGGATGCGGGCTAGCCTGGGGGCAATGAGGACGCGGGGCAGGGAGCCGGGAGCAAACGTGGACGAACTGGTACAGAGACTGCTGACGGAGCAGAGCGAATGCACGCTCAGCTGGCTGACGCGTGAGGGGCTGCCGGCTTCGACGATCGTTAGCTTTACGCTGCTCGAGGGGCGGATTGCGATGACCGCACTAGAGCACGCTGCTCGGGTGAAAGCGATCCGTCGCAATCCCCATGTGGCGATCGTGGTTTCCGGGAGCGGGAGCCCGGTTGGACATAGCCGCTGCGTCTCGATTCAGGGCGAATGCGAGATTCTGAACGATCAGGCGACCCGGGACCGGTTTTTCCCGCTCTTTAGCGCGGCCGTTCTGCCGGGGAGCCGGAAGGGCGCCGAGATGATGGCCAAGAGCATGAACACGCCGGAGAACTGCGTGCTGCTGGTAACGCCCCGAAAGTGGATCCCCTACGACGCGCAGGCGGGGCTTGAGCGCGCCAACAGTCTCTAGCGGCGCGCCCCCCATACTCGTCTCAGCCCCGCACTCGTCGCGAAACGCGAGCCTGCTAGGATGCCGGCCGCCATGAGCCGCTCTCTCAAATACGATATTCCGGGTGATGATCCCCGCATTTCCCTCGACGAGATTCGCGAGTCGGGGTGGGGCGCAGCGTTCGATGCTTCCCGGGGCCGCGCTGCGGGAGACGCGGCGCCGCGGGCATCCGAGGGGACAGCTCGACGACGCGTGCTCGAGATCGGCTTTGGCCGGGGCGAGTTTCTGCTGGATATGGCAGCGAAGGCCCCTGAGGTCGATTTCGTGGGGATCGAAGTCTCGTTTAAGCGCACGCTGAAAATGGCGCGCAAGGTCGCTCGGGCCAGGCTTCCGAACGTCCGCCTGCTCGAGGGCGCCGCGGAGGTCGTCCTCCGCGAAGTCTTCGCGCCGGGCAGTCTGGCAGAGATCTGGGTGAATTTTTCCGATCCGTGGCCGAAGGTGCGCCATGGTCATCGCCGCGTGATTCAGCCTCGCTTTGTCGCCGACGTCGCCGAGGTGCTCGCGGAAGGGGGGCGGCTGTATATTGCGACGGACGATGTTCCTTACGCCCACCAGATGAATCATGTGCTGCGCGAACAAGACGCCTTGCGTAACTGTTATGCGCCTTGGCCCTTTCTACCCGAGGTCGAAGACCGGATGCAGACGGGCTACGAGGAACAGTGGCGGGCGGAGGGGCGGCCGATGCATTTCTTTGCCTACGCGTCTGAGAGCGTTGAGTGCACTGAGAGCACTGAACGAACTGCGCAGACTGAGAAAGCCGAAGGGAGGGCGTGATGAGTGATGTCCAGCCGACCCATGCGCGGCGAAGGCCGAGCCTGAAGGATACGACGCGGGATAATCTGCGGACGATTTTTAAGGAACGCGGCTGGCCCGCTTATCGCGCGGATCAGGTGGCGACCTGGCTTTTTAAGCAGGGTGCGGAATCTCTTGATGAGATGACGAATTTGCCTGCGGCGCTGCGTTCGGAAATCGGAGATGCCTTCGAGCTGTCTTCGCTCGAGGTCGTGACAACGCAGACCTCGGTGGACGGGACGCAGAAGCTGCTCTTGAAAGCCTTTGATGGCGCCCAGATCGAAGCCGTCATGATTCCCGAAGAGCGGCGGCATACGCTCTGCGTTTCGACTCAGGTGGGCTGCCCCCTGACCTGCAGTTTCTGCGCGACGGGCGCGCTCGGGTTTACGCGTAACCTGACCACGGGAGAAATCGTCGACCAGGTTCTTGAAGCGCGGCGGCGGCTGCCCGAGGACGAGATGCTGACGAACCTCGTGTTCATGGGGATGGGCGAGCCGCTCCTAAATTTGCCCGCGGTCTCCGAGGCGATTCGGATCTTTACGGATCCGAAAACGTTTTCGATGGCTCCTCGACGCATTACCGTGTCGACCTCCGGCGTGTTGCCCCAGATCAAGCCCCTCTTACAGGTGGCGCCGATTCATCTCGCGGTGAGCCTGCATGCGACGACGGACGCGGTCCGCGATGTGCTGGTTCCGCTGAACCAGAAATATCCGCTCGCGGAGCTCTTGGCGACGCTGCGTGCGGAGGAGAATATTCATCGCCGTCGGCCTGTCTTCTTCGAGTACACCCTGATGGACGGCGTGAATGACTCGGTGGCGGATGCGCGGCGCTTGCCTGATCTGCTGCGGGGGATTCCGGCCAAAGTGAACGTGATTCCGATGAATCCCCATCCGGATGCGCCCTATCAGCCGCCGGCACCTGAGGCGGTAGACCGCTTCATGACCGCGCTGCATGACTCGGGCATGCGGGTGACCCTGCGTCGGGACCGGGGACGCGATATCGACGCCGCCTGCGGGCAGCTCGCGAATCGAAAGGCCTCTCCGGGGGCCTCAGCCGCCCCGGGATAAGGGATCAAGGCGCCCGCTGGGGCCGCCGATGAGCAGGCGAGCGGGCAGCCCTTGGCTGACCCGAACGATCGAGGCTTATGCTCTACGCATTCGGAGACATTCACGGCGAACTCGAGAAGCTCGACGAGCTACTCGAGGTCACGCCGCTTTCGGACGGAGACCAGCTCGTCTTTCTCGGGGACTATATTGACCGGGGTCCCGATTCTGCGGGCGTCATCTCGCGGCTCATCGAGCTGAAACGCCGCTATGTCTGCACCTTCTTGCTGGGCAACCACGAGTCGATGTTCCTCGATTTTCTCGGTTGGACAGACCCAGCCTATTTCGGCGGTGACGCGTTCCTGCTGAATGGTGGGGACCGAACGCTGGCGGGATACGGCTATTTCGACCGCGAGGATACGGCTCGCGAGACGTTCCGCCTGCCGAAGGACCATGAGGATTTCTTGCTCGAGCTGAAGCTCTCGCATCTCGTGGGCGACTATCTCTTCGTTCACGCCGGGATTAGCCAGGACCATTTGCGATCAGGCGATCTGGCATACGCTCTCCGGAAGTCTCGGCCCGAGGATATTCTCTGGAACCGAACCAGCGGCGAACTCCCCCATGATCTCGGGGTCACGATGGTCTACGGACATACGCCGAATGAAGATTTCGGCGTCCGCTGGAATAGTCCGTTCAGCATCGGCGTCGATACCGGGGCTGTCTACGGCGGCCCGCTGACCGCAATTCGGCTCCCCGACGAGAAGATCTTCCAGGCAGGCTAGGTTCCGCTTCGCCGCCTCGCCTCGTCCCGACTTTGCCTCGCCTAGCGCTTGGCGAGCTTGCTCTGGGCTTCAGTCTGCGCGGCCGAAGTGCCCATACGCTGTCGAAGCTTGGGCACCGTGAGCTTCATGCCGGCAGAGAGCGAATCGAGATCCACATCCGGGTTGTACTGTCGGATCAGCCAGATTGGAACCTTGAAGGTCCGCGTTGAAAGCAGCCAAAGCGAATCCCCGGAACCCACCGTGTGTTCGAGGGTGTCTTCGATTTCCCATTCGGCGAAGAAGTCTTCCTGCATCGAACGATGGAACTCGATGCGGACCCGCTCGAAATCGTCGGAACTAATATTCGAGAAGCTGAGCTTCAGCTTTTGCTGGAGGCCGACCGCCTGACCGTAGCGAAGGCCGTTCAGGCGCCGTAATTCGCTGGCGCGCAGCCCGAGCCATTCGGCGTAATGCCCAAGCGTTTCGTTGGCCTGCACGAGAATCGTGTTGTTGCTCCCGACCGTATAGTCCGTCGGGTCAGCGAGCAGGCCGGGGCTGGGCTCGACGGCACTCTCGTTGTTCGGTTCTTCTTCGAGCGCGAGTAGATCAACCGCCGCAGCGGATTCCCCGGCAAGTTTCCGGGCTGCCGTCGGGCTCGGCGCGTCTTTCGGGAGCGGCGAGAGGACTGCGGCGGGCTTCGGTGCCTTCGGAACATCCGCGACTTGGGTGAGCTTCTTCGCCGCCGCGTCTTCGGCGCGCTTCGAAGCGGTCTGAGTTGCGGTCGCTGTCTTTGTCGCGGTTTTAGCTGCGGTTTTAGCCGCGGTGGCCTTCGCTGATTTGGACGGCGCGGGTTTGGCCGGCGTGGCCTTGGCGATCTGTTGGGGTGTGGCGACCTTGAGGCGCTGGCCCGCGGAGATGCGGTGGCGACTGCGCAGGTTATTCATCGAGACGAGTTCAGCAACGGACATGCCGAATTGGTCGGCGATGCGCGTCAGATTATCGCCGCGCTTGACCTTGTAGACGCCGCCTTCAGGCAAAGCTGCGGTTGCCGTGGCGAGTTTCGCCGGCGTCTTTGCCTTGCTCTTCGCGGTCTTCTTTTCAGCGCGCGGCGGCTTCGTGTAGGCCGCCTTGCGCGTGCCCTTTGTTGGCGGAAGTTTGATTTTCTGGCCGATGCGGATTCGGTTACGACTGCGGAGTCCGTTCAGCGCCACGAGCTCGGTCATGGTCGTGTCGTTGCGTCGCGCGATGGTCGAAAGCGTGTCTCCGCGCCGCACTGTGTAGGTCGTATCGCGAGTCTGCTTGGCGAAGCGCTTGGCTTTCGGCAGAGCTGCGACGCCGTCGGCGAGCGGACGGGGCAGGGCTGCCCGAGGGACCCGGATCGAGTGGCCTTTCGGGATGTACTTCGAGCCGTTCCAAACTGCGGGGCGAAGCCCGGGGTTGGCTTTCTTGAGGGTGCTCACGTCAATGCCGACCGCGGAGGCGAGATCTTTCGGCTTGGCGTAGTAGTCGAGCTTCGTGGTTTCGAAATCGATGGGCTGGTCGAGAACCAGGGGGCCGAAATAGGCTTCGGCGTTCGAGGCCACATGATTGGCGGCCAAGAACTCGACGTAGAAATTCCGCGAGGCGAACCCGAAGGTGCGGGAGCGGTATTTTCGGACGATGCGCTCGATGTCTTTGGTGCCGAGCTTTCGAGCCGCGCGGCGCATACCAGACGCGCCGTGGTTATATGCCGTGATCGCGAGGGGCCAGCTGCCCGTCACGCGGAGGTTTTGTTCGAGCAGCCGTGCCGCAGCAATCGACGCGCGGTAGGGATCGAGGCGTTCATCCACGACATGATCGACGCGCATGAAGCGGCGCCCCGTCGAGCGAGTGAACTGCCAAAGACCCGCGGCGCCGACTCGGGAATAGACCGTCGGCGTATAGGACGATTCGACATGGGGCAGATGCGCAATCTCGAGCGGCAGGTTCATGTCGCGGAGGTTCTGCAGGATATGTGGCTTATACGCGCCCGAGCGAATGATGCCGGCGCGGAATTTATTGGCTTGGCCAAGCTGAAAACGCACCTGTTTCGAAGCCGCGCTCAAATCGGAGTTGGTCACGTTCGGTCCGAAGAGATCGAGCACGCGGCGCTCTTCACCGGAGAGGCCGCTGCGGCGTCCCGAGGCGAGCTTGCGCAGGATCGTCTTGAAATGCTTTTTGCGCTTTTCCGTATGGCGCTCGCGGGCACGGCGGGAAAGGCCGCTTGGCACATTCGTGACTTCGTAGACGAGGGAGAGATTGCGGGTGTCGTGGATCAACCCCGCATCGGTGCCCACTTCGCTGTAGATCCGCGTCCAGAATTCGACGTCCCGGTCCAGACCCTGAGGCTGGGGGAAGTCGCGCGGCGCGGCGCCTGCGCTCGATGCGCCAAGCAGGAGGACGATGGTGCCGATCGCCAGGCCGAGCACGATCAGTTGGATTCGCAAAGTTCGATTCATGGGCTCCCTCTTCCCCCCACCGATCGGCAGATCACCGGCAAAATCGGAGTGGAAAAGAACCTATCCGTCTCTCGGGTTGATCATCGCGTCTGTGCGAATCCAGCCCGCCCCCCAATCTGGAGCAAAGCTCGACCTGAATCAGTCGCCTTTGAGGCCTGAGCGGTTCCGTGGCGAGGGGGTAAGGCCTCACTGGCTGCGTTTCGCAGCTCCCCGCTTCGCTCGCCCTAGCTACTTTTTTTTCTTCTTCTTGCGGGATTTCTGGGCCTGCTTCCGCTTGTTCTTCTTGGCCTTGGGATCGGCGCGCTTCTTGGTCGAACCCGAACGGCCGCCGCCGCCCATCAGCATCGAGGGATCGAATCCCATTCCGCCCATGCCAGGCATGCCGCCGCCGGCTCCCATCCCAGGCATGCCGGGCATCCCAGCGGGCGCGCCGCCGCCGCCGCCCATCTTTGAGAGGAGGCCACCCTGCTTGCCGAGCGCGCCCATCATCTTCTGCATCTGCATGAAGCGCTTTACGAGACCGTCGATATCCGCCGTCTTGCGGCCGCAGCCCTTCGCGATGCGGGTCGCGCGACTCTTGTCGATCAGCTTCGGATTCGCGCGCTCAGCCTTGGTCATCGACTGGATCATCGCTTCGACCTTCTTGAGCTCGCCTTCGTCGACCTGATCCGCCATGTCGCCAAACATGGGCATCTTGCTGAACACGTCTTTCAGCGGACCGAGCTTCTGGATCATGCGCATCTGCTTCAGCAGATCATCCAGCCCGAAGCTGCCCTTCAGAATCCGTTCAGCATCCGCCTCGGCTTCCTTCTCGTCGACGACTTCTTCGAAGTCTTTGACGAGGCCGACGATGTCGCCCATGCCGAGGATGCGGGAGGCGAGGCCTTCGGGGCGGAACTCTTCAAGTCGGTCGACGGTTTCGCCGGTGCCGAGGAATTTGATCGGCACGCCGGTAACGGCTTTGACCGCGAGGGCCGCACCGCCGCGGGCATCGCCGTCGAGCTTGGTCAGAATCACGCCGTCCAGCGCAATCCGCTCGGCGAAGGCGCTGGCAACGTTCACGGCATCGCGCCCCATCAAGGCATCACAGACGAGGAGCTTATTCGCGGGTTCAACGCCGCGGACGATGTCCTCGAGTTCCGCCATCAGGTCATCGTCGACCGCGAGCCGGCCGGCGGTGTCATAGATGATCGCGGAGAAGCCCTCGCTCTTGGCGCGGGCGTAGGCGGCGGCGCAGATCGACGGCGGGAGTTCGCCCTCGGTTCCGGCGTGGACCGGAATATCGATGGAGGCGCCGAGGGTCTTCAGCTGATCGACGGCGGCGGGGCGGTAGATATCCGCCGCCACGAGCAGCGGCTTCTTGCCCTGCTTGCGGAGATGGACCGCGAGCTTGGCGGCGATGGTCGTTTTGCCGACGCCCTGGAGGCCGGCGAGCATGATTGAGGTCAGTCCGGCTTTGGTCTCGAGGGAGGTATCGACCGGGCCCATCAGGTCGACCAGCTCTTCTTCGCAGATCTTGATGAAATGCTGGCCGGGGGTGACCTTGATTTTTCGGCCGGAACGATCCTTGACGCGCGTCTCGACCTTCTCGCCGAGACTGCGCTCTTTCACGCGGGCGAGGAAGGAGCGCACGACCTTGAGGTCGACGTCTGCTTCGAGCAGAGACATGCGCACATCGCGAAGGGATGCGTCGATGCTTTCTTCGCTGAGCTCCCGGACGCCGCGCAATTTCTCGCTGGCGTTCTTGAAGCCTTGGCTGACTGTTTCGAACACGGGGTCCTCCGAGGGCTGCGGAAGGTAGCAGGCGTGGGGCGCCGCGCGCAGGATTCGGGCGCGATTCGTTCGCAGGAGGGCCCAAAGTCGGCTTGCCGCCCGGGGGTGGGGTCCGGCATGCTTGGAGGTCCGGATGAACCGCTTGCTTTGCGGACGTCTCGGGATTTCTTGAAGGAGAGCTGCGTTGAGCATTGAAGTCGAAGCCCAGGTCACGGGCAATGTTTGGAAAATCGAAGCCAAGGTGGGCGACGAGGTCGAAGAAGAGGACGTGCTCTTGATCGTGGAGTCCATGAAGATGGAGATTCCGGTCGAAGCCCCGGAAGATGGCCGCGTGCTTGAGATCCGCGTTCAGGAAGGTCAGGCGATCGAGGAGGGTGATATCCTCGTGGTCCTCGAAGACTAGTCAGGCGGTTGAGGGTGTCGGGGGCGCTGCGGGCACGACTATTGGGGGCGGAGGATCGCGAGGCGGTTCTTGACTATCTCCGCGAGGCATCTGACGAAAACCTGATCCTTTTTGATCTGGCGACGCGGCTTGGAAACGGGCTTCGGCCTGGCGAATTTCCACCGCAGATCTACGGCGCTTTTCGAGGGGATGCAGCGGGAGCTGGAGGGCGCCAAGCGGTCCGGCTTGAAGGGGTGCTCGCGATTCGTCCGAGCGTCGCGCTGTCGTTCGGGCTCTCGGATGAAGCGCTGAATATCTTCCTGCCCTATCTGCTGCGGGTCCCGAGCGGATTGCTGAAGAGCGAGCGCCGGGTGGTGGAGCCGCTGTGGGATGCACTCTCTCATGCGGGACGCGAGGCGATGATCGATCGGATTGAGATCGCGTACCGGCTTGGTCCCAAGCAGATGATGCCGGCCCAGGCGGATCTGCCCGGGGTGGCGCGTCCGGCGCGGATTGATGACCTCGACGAACTCGTCTTTGCGGCCCGGGCGAGTCTTTGGGAGGAGAATCGCCCAGATCCTGCGGAGTCGGATCCGGTGGGCTTCCGGCGCTGGGTCCAGGGCCGTCTCGGGCGCGCGCGCATCGTTTCGGAACAGGGAAAAACCGTTTTCGTCGCCTATGCGGATGTTCGGCGGGACGAGGGCTGGCTCGTCCAGGGCGTCTATACCTGGCCCGATGTGCGCCGCCAGGGATTCGCGCGGCGGGGCATGGATTCGGTGATTCGGGAGGCCTTTGCTTCCGGGGCATCCCATGTCCAGCTCGCCGTTGTGGAGGGAAATGACCGGGCGTCGGAGCTGTATAGGACGCTGGGCTTCGAAGCTTTCGCTGAGCTGCGCACGATCCTTTTTCACTGAGAGTCGCTCCGCTACCGTGCGGGCCGCAAATCGACTACTCGAGAAGGAGAGCAGGAATGGGATTGTTGGACGGTAAGGTGGCGATCGTAACGGGCGCCGGTGGCGGCCTGGGCCGCGAACATGCACTCGCACTCGCCGCAGAGGGCGCAGCGGTGGTGGTGAACGATCTCGGCGGCTCGCGCGATGGCTCCGGGTCCGGTTCCGCGATGGCCGATCTCGTCGCCGACGAAATCAAGGCGGCGGGCGGCGAAGCGGCTGCGAGCTACGACAACGTGGCGCATATGGAAGGCGGCGAAGCGATCTGCAAGACGGCGCTCGATGCCTTCGGTCACGTCGATATCCTGATCAACAACGCGGGGATCCTCCGCGACAAGAGCTTCGCGAAGACGACGGAAGACCTCTGGGATCCCGTCATCGCGGTGCATCTCAAGGGCACGTATTGCGTCACCCGCGCGGTCTATCTCGCCATGCGCGAGCGCGGTGAAGGGGGCTCGATCATCAACACCTCTTCAACCAGCGGGCTGAACGGTAATTTCGGGCAGTGCAATTACGGCGCAGCGAAGGCCGGCATCGCGGGCTTCTCGCGCTGTCTGGCCATCGAAGGTCAGAAAGCAGGCATCCGCTGCAATATCCTCGCTCCCGTCGCTCATACGCGACTCACCGAGGATCTACCGGGCTTCGACAATGAAAAGATGGAAGCGCTCTACGATCCGAAGCTGGTCTCGCCGCTGATGGTTTTCCTGGGTAGCGATCTCGCCAAGGACGTCACGGGCAAGACCTTCCTCGCGGGCGGCGGTCGCATCGCCGAGATGCGCGTCGTGACCGCGGAAGGCATCACGAAGAGTGATGAAGGCGGACTCTGGACCGCACAGGAAATTGCGGACAAGATGGGCGCCGGGGAGATCATGCTTCCGGAATAGCGTCGATCTTTCGTCAGATCACGAGAACCATCCATGCATGGAGCCGGGGAGCTGCGCGATCGCGCGCTCCCCGGTTTCGCATTGCTGGCTTCGCGCGAGCTCTGGTATCTTGAGCGGCCATGCCAGACACGCAGAAACCACCCGGCGAAGAGCCTTCTGAAGACGCCGCTCGAGCGTCTGCGCCGGCGACAGGCGTTTCCGAGCCGACGGGCGTGCCTGAGGTGGACGCTGAGGGTCTAGCGGAAGCGACGGCGCGGCACGCTTTGCGTTCTGCGATGACCGAGCGCTTCAATCCCGTCGTTCGCTTTTTCTCGAATCGCTATTTCCGACATTTCTCCCTCGACGACGAGGTCGTCGAACGGCTTCGCGACCTCGAATCCCGCGGCAGCGTCGTTTACGTCATGCGCTATTCGAGCCGCCTGGACTATTTCCTCTTCAACGCGCTCTTCCTGAGGCATAACCTCAGGCTTTCAAGCTTCGCAAACGCGATCCGTTTCTACTATTACCGACCGGTCTCGCAGCTTTTGCGTGTGTTAGTCCAGCTTCGGCGCGGGCTGCCGCGCGAAGTCGAGCATAGTGAGGATCAAGAAGCGGTTCGTACCTTCGTGGGCTCGGAGCAGGTGGGGCTTGATCCGGAAGAAGAGGGGGGCGCAGGGAAGAGCATCTTTCTCTTTCTGCGCACTCAGCGACTTCGGACCTTCCTGCGTCGGCGCAAAAAGGGGATTCGCTCGGACGAACTCGATCTCGTTGGAGAAGTTGTCCGTACCGTTTCGAAGGAGCAGGACGCCCAAGGCGAAGGCCACGAAGTCTTTGTTGTCCCGCTCTCGATTTTTTGGCGCAAAGGCCCGCGCTCGGAAAACCGTTTCATGAACGTTGACTACGGTTCGCTGACCCGGCCATCGGATTTCGCCAAGGTCGCCCGCTTTCTCTCCACCTATCGGAGCCTGACCGTCAAAGTCGGGACGGAAGTGAATGTCGGAGCCTTCCGCAAAATCAATCCGGATCTGCCTTGGAAGAGCGTCGCAAGGAAGCTCAGGCGGACGATTCTGATCTATTTGTACCGAGAGGAGAAGGTCGTCGAAGGTCCGGCGCTCCTGCCGCGATGGCGCGTGCTTCGCGAGGTGCTGAAGGATCCAGGGGTTCGGCGCGCGATGGCTGTGCGCGCGAGTAGCGATCGAGGCTCCCCGGAAAAGGCGGAGCGCGAGGTCGAGAAGATCTTCCGTGAAATCTCGGCCAATATGAATTCGACGTGGCTTGCCCTCGGCGCTGCCTCGGTGGGCGCGCTCTTTAAGAGGCTCTTCGCATCCATTGAGGTGCATCGCCTAACGGAAATCGCCGAGGACGCGAAGCGCCATCCGATCGTCCTTGTCCCGAGCCACCGTTCGTATTTTGATTTTTTGATTCTGTCGTGGCTCTTCTATCAGAACTACCTCGTGCCGCCCCATATCGCGGCGCGCGAGAATATGGCCTTCGGACCCTTTGGGTATCTCTTTCGGAATATGGGGGCGTTCTTTCTTCGCAAAACCTTCGATGATCCGCTCTACAAAGAAGTGTTTCGCGCCTACGTGGCGTATCTCGTGCAGCAGGGATTCACTCAGGAGTTCTTCATCGAAGGCGGGCGCTCTCGAACGGGCAAGAATCTGTCGCCTCGCCTCGGGATGCTCTCCTGGGACCTCGACGCCTTCCTGGAAAGTCAGCGTCGCGACCTGTTCTTCGTCCCCATCGCGATCAGCTACGAACGACTCGTGGAAGAGTCGGGCATGGTGGAAGAACTCGACGGAGGCAAGAAGAAGGAGGAGAGCGTTCTAGGGCTCCTGCGGGCGCGGAAATACTTGCAGAAGCGCTTTGGCTCGGTGCATGTGAGTTTCGGTGAGCCGATTTCCTTGGCTTCGGCTTTGGGGGCGCAGCGCGATTCCTTCGAGGCCCTCGTGCGCGGCCAGATTGATTCTCCGGAGGTCCGAGAGGAACTCGAGGAGCGGAAGCGCGAGTTCGTGAGCAGCTTGGGCCATTCCCTCGTTGAGCGGATCGGTTGGGCAATGGTGGCGAATGCGACCTCCGTGGCCGCGACTGTCTTGTTAGGTGGTTCTCGGAACGGTCTTGTTCGTGAAGAGCTGGTCGGGGGCATGCATCATGTCGTTGACGTCCTGAAGCTTCAGGGCGTTCGACTTACGCCGGCCTTCGATCATGACTTGCCTGAACTGCGCGAGTCCATCGCGTTCCTTGAGCGGAGCGATCTGCTGAAATCGCGCCTTGATCATCGGGGCGAGATTCTGCATTTCGATGAGAACCGACGGCGGGCGCTGGATATCTATCGCAATTCGATCGCGCATTTTCTGGTCATTCCCAGCGTTCTGGCCCGCGCCACGCTCTCGGGGATGGCGGCGGCAGAGATGCGCGAGGAACTCGAGACCTGGGTCGAGATCTTTTACCGGGAATACTACGCGTCGAGGGAAATTTTCTTCACCCGCGGCGAAGCCATTTTGGAGCATTTCGAAAGTGAGGGGTGGGTCGAGCGCACCGAGGACGGTGCGCTTTGGCGAGCCACGTCGTCGGGGGATTCCGCACTTCGGATTTTCGCGGATCAGACGCGCGGTGTCGTGGAATGCTACGACACGCTTGTTCGGGTGCTTGTGACTTGGATGGCTTCAGCGGAAGATGGCGTGCTCGCCAGCGGGCTGCTTAAGGAAGCGCATTTGGCTTTCGAGAGCGCGCAGATTCTGGGGCGCGTGCGACCGGCCGAGGCGGCGAGCGAAACTTCCTTCAAGAACGCGCTGTCGCTTCTGGTTGCTCGAGACATCCTTTCCTCGGAGTCGGTTCAGACCGGGAAGCGGGGCGGCCGAGATACACGCTACTCCCGTGGGGAGAAATGGCATGAGGTGGAAGTGCTGGCGGCGAATCTGGCGTCCGCACTCGGGGATGGGTAGGCTCGGCGGCTTGCGGGGAGGGCTGTCCCTCTCGCTGATCCTTTTCCTGGCTTTTGTCCCCTACGCGCTACTCGGGCGCGGCATGACGAGCCGAGCTGAGTCGCCGAATGACCACTGAGACCGATCCCCTTTCCATTATCGACTTCGACAAAGCAGGCGGCCTTGTGACGGCCATCGCGCAGGATCATGAGACGGGCGAAGTCTTGATGGTGGCCTACATGAACGAGGAGTCGGTCCGCCAGACGCTCGAGCGGGGCGAGGTCGTGTACTGGAGTCGCAGCCGCAAGAAGTTCTGGCATAAGGGTGAGGAGAGCGGGAACGTTCAGAAGCTCATGGGCATGTACGTCGACTGCGACGGGGATGCGCTCGTGCTTTCGGTTGAGCAGGTGGGCGGAGCGGCTTGTCATACGGGGCGGCGGAACTGTTTCTATCGTCGTATTGACGGCGGACAGATCGAAGATGTGGGAACGCAGGTCTTTGATCCCGCGGAGGTGTATAAGAAGTGAAGGCTCGGAAGGCGCATGCATGTCGCTTGATTCGGGCCCTCGCCTAACGATGGCGCGCTCTACCGTCAAACCCGGACCGACTGAGTCTTCGGGGATTCCGGTCTGGGAGCGGGGTCGCGTGGGGCGGCTCGCGGGCGGCTTGGTGGACTATGCGCGGACGGCGTGGTGGGGGTTGGTTGCGCCAAGGGCGACGGAGAAAGCGCCCCTCGTGATTGCGCAAGCGGTGGTGTTGCAGCCCTCGGATACGCCTTCGAAGCCCCATGAGATTCTGCTCTCGATTCGCAGCGATCTTTTCGGCTGGGAGTTGCCCGGCGGGACGCCCGAACCGGGGGAGTCACTTAAGGCCACGGTGATTCGTGAAGTCTTCGAGGAGACGGGGATCGAGGTGGAGGTCGAGGCGCCGATTGGAGACTGGGTCCGCACGGGGTTTCGGCCGCATACGGCCCGGGTCTTCCTTTGTCGAAGGGTTGGCGGTGAACTGAAGCCTTCTCATGAGACGCCGCGGGTGGCGTGGGTCGATTGTGAGAACCCGCCTTCGGAGTTATTCCCGTGGTATTCGGAGCCTCTGCGTGAAGGCCTTCGGCTCGCATTTTCGGAGGGAGGTTCGCCGGAGTCCGCCGAGCATCACGAGAAGCAGGGACTTCGAGAGATCGGGGCCGCGATGCGGATTGACCTGGGGATGCGCTGGCGGGGACTGCCGTAGGCCGTCGCGTCGGAGAGAGGTCTGCAGCCGCGCGGGTTCCCGGACGCTGTTCTCTTCCGGTGATGCGTTCGAAGTGGTCCCCAAACGCATCACGCCCGCCTAGCAAGCCAGGCGGGCGCGGTGTGCGTGATCGATTAAGCGCGAGCAGGGCAGCAGGCCCTGCGCAGGAAGAGCTTTGCCTAGCGGCGCTGCTCCCGGAGGCCGCTGGCCTCCCATTCCTTCGAGAGCTGCTGCAGCTTGCGCGAGAACTCGTCAAAGGGGTCATCGAAGGAGAGGATGATCTCCGTCGTGCGCGGAATATCGTCGCCGTTCAGGAGGCCGCGGTAGCGATTCAGGTTGGCGAGGATGGCCTCGGCGACCTTGAGCGCGCGCTTCTCCGTCTTGATCAGAGGCGACTGGAGCGTGTAGACGTTATTGCGTCCCCAGAGGCTTTCGTCGCGGACGATCGCGATCTCGCGGTAGACACCGTTGATCGGATCGAAATTGTATTCCACCCGGACTTCCTTGAAGATGTCCGAGTTGCCTGTGTAGAACCCGCGCTCTTTCTCCACCTTGCCGAGCTGTCGACAACGGGGGCAATAGAAAGTGTCGCCATGGTTCAGGAGAAAGACGCCCTTGGCGTAATCCTCACAGTCCGTGTTTTCGCAATATCCAACGCCGCGCTTCATACTGGCCATCCGACTCGGAAGCCTCCCATCTGTTAGGGACAGTCGGAACGACTGCCTTACTTCGGGCGATCAAACTCTCGCCAGACTCTCGTCTGATTTTCGTTTGAGCTTCAAAGGCGCGAAGGTTCTGAACTGACCCTCTTCACCTTTGATTTGTTCGCGATTCATTGTCGGACCCGGTCTTGACCCCGGTGCTTGTGATGTCCGGTTCTGAATCAGTTTTCCTCAATCACGTAGACCTGTAAGAGCAAGCTGTGTGCCATCGGTGCCGCGCGCTGCTCGAAGATTGCCTTCGTAGAGTGCCCGCGAGCCGTTGATGGCGCAAGACTGGAGGTTAGCGGAAACCTTTGCCGGATGGCTGCAGGGGGCTTGCCCCTCTCGTGGAGTGAGATCCGCTTGGGGATCAAAAAAGAGAGGGGTCATCGGGTAAACCCCTCGGGCAGAGGCGTCTCCAATTCCGCTCCCAGCGGATATCAAGAAGGAAATGCGTGGGGCATGGCGGTCAAACGCGCCCAAAATAGGAACGAGACTTCTCTTCACCACCCACTACGCAATTTTCATCATAGTGCGAGGCCCCGTACGGGCCTTCTCAACCTGCGACCATGCGTGCGCGTTGTGTGTTCAGCCGTTTTCTTGGTCAGCCGTTTTCTTGGTCATAGGCGCGGCGCTCACCCGCCGCGCGAAGCACACCGACGCGCCAGCGAAGGACAAGCAAATAGGCGAATGCGAAAAACAGCGTCAGGTTACCCATCAAGAACGGCAGCCCCATTCCCTCGCCGAGGCTCTTATCCTCACCCTGGAAATCGATATTGTTCGGATGCATCGCGCTGCCCACCAGATCGATGATCCAGTAGTTAAGAGGGATCAGGACAACCCCGAGGATCCCGTAAATCGAGGCGAAGCGGGCTGCGCGCTCATCGCCTTCCGTAAAGCTGCGCAAGAGCAGATAGGCGAGGTACACGAACCAGAGGAGAAGGGTCAGGGTGAGCCGCGCGTCCCAGACCCACCAGTTCCCAGGGCCCCAGGCGCCCCGTGCCCAGATTGGACCGGTGATGAGCATCAGGGTGCAGAAGAGCGTTCCCACTTCAGCCCCCGCGATCGCGAGCTGATCGTGATGTTCTTGGCCGCGCCAAAGGAAGAGTCCTCCTGCAATCGCGGTCGCTACGAATCCCAGGTAGGCCCCATAGGCCAAGGGAGGATGGACGTAGAGAATCTTCTGCATCGCGCCCTGAATAGAGTCGATGGGTGCCGTCGCAACAAGCCAGCCGTAGACCGGCAGCAGGGCGAGCATGATCCAGCCCAGAATCTTGAGCGCGAGCCCGATGCTCTTCGCATCCTCGGGCGCGTTCGTTGTTGTCGCATCCATCAAATCACCTCAAATTCGCGTCGGCCGGTCGGCAGCGCCGAGGACCCAACTCGCTACGCGCGCCGTTCGTCGAGTACGTCATTCGTCGAGTACACTATTCGTCGAGTACAAAGTCGAAAAGTAGAAAACAAAGAATCAAATAGATCCCTGAAATCACAATCAGCGGCTGCAGTGCCGCAAAAGGCACAGCGCCCGACGCGAGTGCCCCGGTCGTGCCATGCACCGCGGCGGTCAGCACCGGAATCAGCGTCGGAATCAGCAGCACGGGGAGCAGCACGTCGCGGAAGCGGCTGCGCACGCTCATCGCCGAGAGCAGCGTCCCGACGCTGCAGATCCCGATATTCGCCAGCATTACGATCAGGGCCAGGCCGCTTGCCGCGGGCAGCAGGTCGACGCGAAAGAAGAGCGCGAAGACGACGGCGGTCACGCCTTGGACTGCGCTGATCAGGACCCAGGTGGCGGCGGCCTTGCCGAGGAAGATCCAGCCTCGTGTTCCTGGCGCGAGGGCGAGGGCCGTCATCGCGTCATTTTCGAGTTCGAGGGCGAAGGTGCGGCCGAGGCCGATCACCGCGGCAAAGAGATAGGTCACCCAGAGGACGCCGGGGGCGAAGCGGACCATCTCCCCTTTTTCCATCTCAGGCCATGAGAACTGAAACACGACGACGACGAGAAAGGAGAAGACGAACATCGCGATGATGCGGTCTCGGGATCGCCACTCGGTGGCAAGATCTTTAAAGAGGAGCGCAAGAGCGACGTTCATGCCCTGGGCTCCTGGGGGCGGGTTCGGTCGGTGGGCGCCGCCGTCTCAGGCGGGCGTCCATGCGCTGTTTCGCGCTGGGCGAGTTCGCGGAGTTGCTCACGGAGAGCATCCACATCGAGCGCGGCCGCGGCTGCACTCGATGTGTCGGCTTCGGCGGCCCCGTCTGCGGTCGTGCTCCGCCCGGGACGAGCGTGGATCTGGCCGCGGTGAAAGAGGAGGGCACGGTCTGTGAGCTCTACGGCGCGGCGCGGATCGTGGGTAACGACAATGAGCGTACGCCCACCCGCCCGCAGCTGCGCGAGCTGCTCGGAGAGTCGGTCAGCGGATGCTTCGTCGAGACCGGTGAAGGGTTCGTCGAGCAGCAGGACTTCGGGGTCGTGGACGATGGCCCGTGCGATCGAAAGGCGCTGTGCCATGCCGCGCGAGAAACCACCCGCCCGCCGGTCGCCCACGTCGAGGAGAGCGAAACGTTCGAGAAGTTCGTCGAGCGCTCCACGGTCGACAGCTCGCCCCTGGAGCCGAGCGGCGAAGGCCAGGTTCTCCCTCGCGGTCAGCTCCGCGTACAGCAGGGTCGCATGCCCGACATACCCGACGGCGCCGCGCAGCTGCTCTCGTGAGAGCGGCGCGCCTGAGTTGAGCGGCGCGCCTGAGTTAGGAGACGCGCCTGAGTTGCGAGACGAGCCGGCCGCGTCCGCGCTTGTTAGGCTCGCTTCGAATTTTCCGGCACTCGGCCGCGAAAGGCCCGCGAGAATGCGCAGAATTGTGCTCTTGCCGGCGCCGTTCGCTCCGAGAATCGCCACGGCTTCC
This sequence comes from Myxococcota bacterium, assembly GCA_045106235.1. Lineage (GTDB taxonomy): Bacteria > Myxococcota_A > UBA9160 > UBA9160 > UBA4427 > UBA4427. The sequence continues at coordinate 82,392 of JBGCEJ010000035.1, read as the reverse complement.
CCGGCTTCGATCTCGAAATCCACCTGGCGAAGCGCGGCCACGCGGCCGAATCGCTTCGCGACGCCCTCGGCCGTGAGCCGGACCGAGCTCATCCGTTCGCAGAATCCGCGTCCGAGGCGAGCGCCTCGCCGCAATGCGAACAGAACCGCCACGCCTCCGAAAGCTGCCCCCCGCAATGCGGGCAGAACTTCCCGATCGAGGGCTTGGAAGTGGCGGCGTGGGCATCAGAGCTGCTGGTGGCAGAGCCAGAACTCGTGGCCTGGCCTTCGCCGGCGCCCGAGGCAGCGACTTGGCTCGCTGGCCCGCCACTGGCCCGTTCACGGCGCAAGAGGGCGATGGCCTCGCCGCGGAGTTCCTCACGCATCTGCGTGTAGTCCGCTTCCTCAAGCTTGCCCGTTTCGAAATCATGCTCGAGGTCTGCGATGGACGCATAAATGGCGTCTTGCTCGAGGGCACGCTGAGCCTGCTCTGGATCGATCGCCTGCTCTCGTCGGGCCGCGGCGCGGAGTGGGGTCATCAAGAAGAGCGCTGCTGCGGCGACGCCGGAAAGCGTGAACGCGAGCGTTGCACTTCGGGGGAGATCGGTCGCGGTGAGCGGGTCGATGGAGAGGTCGACGACTTCGTCCGGGGCGACGTTGAAGGCCTCGCGGTGGAGGTAATTACGCGTGCCGTTCCGGAAGGGCCGGCGTCGATGCAGGCGGCCGCTGTCGAGGGCAAGACCGGTGTCGGCGATGAGGACGTTCAGCGTGGTGACCTCGATGGGGAAGCGGAGGTCGAGGTCCAGGCCCTCGGCGCGCCCGGCCATCTGGTACGAGTAGCCGAGGTTGGATTCGCCGGGGCCAATGGGGCCGATCACATCGAAGCCGCCATCTGCCCGCGGCTCAAGTCCGAAGCCTTCCGCCTCTGGGGCAACGCCGTTGAGCGTGGCGCCCTTCGGCAAGACGATCCGCATGAGGGGGGCGTCGGGCGTTCCCGAGACCGGCGCGCCGGGTTCCACCTTCATTTGCAAATCGACCGTCGCCGTCATCCGCGTATCGTCCACTTCGAGCCAAATATCCGCTCGGGGCATCGAAATGAGCGAGGCGTCGAGGCGGCTTTCGGGCAGTCCGAGATTGAGGACTAACGTCTTTCCTGGGCGCAGCGCTCCGCCCGCCCAAGATGAGAGTGGGTTGCCCGAATCCGATAGCAGCTCTCGCGAGGCCACGAGGCCCTTGCCCTCGACCGTGAGCCCTTCCGTCCCGGCGACAACGACGACGCGCTCGGCGCGCTCGCGTAGCTTGAGCGGGAGGGAGAGCGTTTTCGCATCGACATCGTCTCCCTTCGGAAGCGGCAAGCTGTACTGATATTCAAGGGATTGGTCCCCAGGGTAGAGCGGCCCCGCAAAGCGCATCGTATTGCCTTCGAAGGTGAAGCCTTCTTCGCCCGCACCACCTCCGCCAAGGTAGTCACGTGCGGCTTCAGGAAGCGGCCGCTCAACGATGGCTTTCGCGCGCGAGGAGGGCTTCAGCTGGATGACCGAGCCGCTCTCGTTCTCGACGCTGAGGATCTCTCGGACGACGAGTCGGTCTCCCATCCAGTCGATGCGCGCGCGCAATTCCCCAACGCGGATCTTCTCGACGCGGTCGGTCGGCGCGGAGATTTCAACCTCGACGCGCGCGTTGGTTTCGTCGGGCGCGAAGGTGATGCGTTCTCCGAAAGGAATCTCCTGGTACCGCGCGCCCACGAGATAGATGATGCCCGGATCATTCGAGATGCCTTCGAAGGTGAAGGTCCCGTCCGGCCCCGTCTCACCACCCTTGAAGCCCGGCATGCCGTCCGGGGTGAGCGCGTAGAGTGCGATCGAAAGCCCGGCTGTCTCACCGATATCCGTCGGGTGAACGATCGCCACGGTCAGTGAGCCAGGACCTGCCGGCGGCGGTGGAGCCGTACTTCCTCCCGCGTCATGCTGCGCGAGTGCGACACTCGCCGCGAGGAAGAGCGCGCTGCTGAACAGGCATGTTAGGGCAGAGGCCCAGGTAGAGGCGCGGGTGGAGGTAAACGGTCGCTTGTTCATGCTTCGGCTCCGGCGTCTTTCTCGGCGCTGGCGTTCTTTTCGGGATGCGGCCAGAGGACGATGATGCAGCCTAATACGAAGATGCCGCCGCCCGCCCAGCCCCAATTGACGAGGGGGTTATGGTAGATCTTGAGCGTGGCCGATCCGTCGGGCTCGACCGCCGTGAGGATCACGTAGAGATCTTCGCGCCAGCTCGAGTAGATGGACGGGATCGAGTTGGGCTGCTGCTCAAGCCAGTAGATCCGCTTCTCCGGTGTCATCACCGCCACGGGTTCTTCGTCGCGGTACAGGGCGAGTCGCGCGCGCGCGCCGCCGTAATGCTGCGCCGGAATCGCTTCCGCCGTGAGGTAATGCATGCGGTAGTTCTGGATCGCGGCGGAATCGCCCGGCCTAATATTCTCCAGCTTCTCTTCGTTGAAAGCCGCGCCGGAGATGCCGAGGAAGAGGATGACCACGCCGGCATGCACGATATAGCCGCCGTAGCGCCGCTGATTCCGGCGCAGGAGCGTGCCGAGGGCGGTGAAGGCGCTTTCGTTCAGGCGACGCATCCGAGCGCCGACGGCACGGCCGTACTCCTGGGCGATCGTGGTGAGGACGAAGCCGGCGAGCCCCCAGGTGGCGATGGCCCAGTAGCCGGGGGCGAAGCCGAAGAGGGCGATGATCCCGATTGTGACGAGGACGCCCACGATGGCGGGGACGACGAAGGCGCGCTTCAGGCTGGAGAGGCTGGCTTTGCGCCATGCGATCAAGGGGCCGATCCCCGTTAGGACGAGAAGGAGCAGCGCCAGGATCCCGGCGAAGGTGTTGAAGTAGGGCGGGCCAAGGATGCGTCGGACGCCGCCCGCGGCTTCGGTGAAGACGGGGAACATCGTGCCGACGAAGACGACGAAGAGGATCGCCATGAAGAGCCAGTTGTTGATGATGAAGCTGGCTTCCCGGGAGAGCACGCTCTCAAGCTTGTTCGAGCTGCGCAGTTTCGGCAGTCGAACCACGAGGGCGATCGCGAAGGCGGCAAGCATGAGCACGACGTAGCTCGCGAAGATGCGGCCGAAGCTGTCGGAATTCGTGAAAGCATGAACAGACTGAACGATGCCACTGCGCGTGAGGAATGTGCCGAAGAGGCAAAGCCCGTACGTCAGGCCGATCAAGACCAGGTTCCAGGTTTTCAGCATGTCGCGCTTTTCCTGAATCATGACCGAATGGATATACGCCGTGCCCGCGATCCAGGGCATGAGCGATGCGTTCTCGACGGGATCCCAGGCCCAGTAGCCGCCCCAGCCGAGCACTTCATAGGCCCAGCGGCCGCCGAGCATGATCCCGACCGAGAGCACGCTCCAGGCGAAGAGCGTCCAGCGACGCGTCGTGCGGAACCAGGTCGTTCCGAGCTCGCCGGTGACGAGCGCGGCGAAGGCGAACGCGAAGGGCAGGGCGAAGCCCGTGAAGCCGGTGTAGAGCATCACCGGATGGATCACCATCATGGGATGCTGCAGAAGCGGGTTGAGTCCGTTCCCGTCCGAGAGTCGCTCCGCATGCGGGACGCGCTCAAAGGGCAGGGTTTCAAAGTTGGTGAGCAGCAAGAAGAAGGCCACGTTCGCGAGCATCGCAACGCAGACCCAAGGCATCAGCGTTCGGTTCTGGGTGCGATTTCCCCAGACCGCGACTGCGCCGTAGGCCGTGAGCATCCAGCCCCAAAGCAGAAGCGAGCCCGCCTGCCCACCCCAGAGCGCCCCGAGTCGGTAATGCAGGGGCATCGTCCGGGCCGAATGCGCCGCCACATAACTGAGTGAAAAGTCGTTGGTCGCGAGGGACCAGAACAAAGCCAGCATGGCCACGCTGGTCGCAGCGAAAACCAGGAGCATCGTGCGCTCCGCGACCCGGGTCCATTCAGCTTGCTTCGCGATCCCGGCGTAGGCGCCGGCGCCGATGCCGAGCATGCAAAGGAAGAGACCCAGCCGAAGTGCGTAGAGTCCAACGTCAGCCATGAGCTGCTTTTCTCCAGGTTCTCTGCCGGCGAATCAGCCGTATGCGAGGACCGGTTGAGGGGCGCGAATGCGAGGCGACCGACCGAGTTCGGGTGGGTCTGCGATCAGAAGGGCGAGGCCGGCGGCGGCTCCGCCATGGGATGGGGCAGGTCGAAAGCGAACTAGAGCTCGATGCTTTGCTCGGCCATCATGCCGGCCTTGGCTTCAAACTTGGAAGGACATTTCGCCATCAGGTTATCGGCTGCAAAGACGTGGTCGCCTGCGGCCATGACGAGTTGGCCCTCGACCACGACTTCCGCGCCATCCTTAAACAGGTCGGGCGTTTCAAGACTTCGGTACTCGACGTGAAGCACTTCCCCAACGGGGCCGCCGGCGTGAGGCGGATTGTTTTGAACGGCGAATCTCACCAGCTTCTGTTCGAGGTCCCGCTCGATCGACGCGTTGGCGACATAGCCATGGACGCGCGTACTGCGGCCGACCAACGAAGTGGACTGTGCATGGAAATCATCCAGGTTCTGGAAGTATTGGAAGGACAGACCCGCATCGAGCTGCGTCATTCCGTACCAACCGAGCAGGGCGGCTATCGCGGCCGCTCCAATCGCAATCTGCACACCCTTCGACATGCTTCACATCCATCCAGCTGGGGGTTTTGATGAGAGGGTCCGCGCTCCATCGCTCGGGATTCCTCATCGTATCCGGAGATTAGCGGTCGCCCCGGGGAGTGTCAAAGTTCGAAGGGCCGAAAATAGCTGCAATTTCAGACACTTGGACGTTTGGCTGCCTTGACTCAGCCTCTGCGTCGGGCTACCCGGGGAGCATGTCCGCCCCCGATTCCTCCCACAGAGGCGAATTCACGTCTCGCTCCGACGCAATGGCGCCGTTTTTGGCGATGGAGATCCTCGAACGCGCCAATGCACTTGAGCGCGAAGGGGTCGATATCGCTCATCTCGAGGTGGGTGAGCCGGAATTTTCGCCCCCCGCCGCCGCGACCGCCGCCGCTCAGGCTGCGCTGGGGCGAGGGGAGACGGGATATACGGACAGTCTTGGCCTCTGGGCCCTTCGTGAAGCGATTTCGAATAATATCAAACATCGTTTTGGAAAATCGGTGAGCCCTGAGCGCGTCCTCGTGACCCTGGGCACTTCCAGCGCGATGACTCTGGCATTCTCGTGTCTGGCCGAGCCCGGGGACGAAGTGCTGATCCCGACACCGCATTATCCCTGCTATCCGAATTTTGTTCGCTTTTGCGGCGCGAAGCCGGTCTTCGTCCCCACGGAAGCGAGCGCGGGCTGGCAGATCGACCCCGATCGCGTGCGTGCGGCGATCACGCCTCGGACGCGGGCGATTGTCGTCGCCTCCCCGGCGAATCCAACCGGAGCGGTCCAGTCGCGGGAGGTCATGCAGGCGCTCGCGGAGCTCGGGCCCACGCTGATTTCGGATGAGATCTACGACGGGCTCGTCTACGACGACGTGAAACCGACCTCGGCTCATCTCGTCAGCGACGATGCGTTCGTGCTGGACGGCTTTTCGAAGCGCTACGCGATGACGGGTTTTCGGCTGGGGTGGTTGGTCGCGCCGGAGCGGGCGATGCGCCGTTTACAAACGCTGCAGCAGAACCTCTTTATCTCCGCGAGTTCTTTTGTTCAGCATGCGGGGATTGCTGCGCTGAACGAAGGCGCGGGGATGGCCGAAGAGATGCGGGTTGACTGTGCCTCGCGCCGGCGTTTCTTGGTGGATGGTCTGCGGCGAATGGGATTCGGCATCGAAAAGGATCCCGATGGCGCGTTTTATGTGCTGGCCGATGCGCGGGCCTTTTCGGAAGATTCCCGGGCGCTCGCCTTCGAGCTTCTTGAGAAGGCGAGAGTGGGTGTGACGCCGGGAATTGATTTCGGAGAAGCGGCGGAAGGGCGGCTTCGTTTCTGTTATGCGCTCGAAGAATCGACGCTTCAAAAAGCACTTGCACGGATGGAGCCCGTTCTCGCGCAGGGAAGAAAGACATGAAAATTCTAGAGGCTGAACTGATTGCATCGGCGCCGCGCGCGGAACTCTTGCCGCCGAGCGGCCTGCCCGAGATTGCCTTCCTGGGTCGGTCGAATGTCGGGAAGTCGAGTCTCTTGAACGCGCTGGCACGCCGCAAGAAGCTGGCGCGAACGAGCAGTACGCCCGGTAAAACACGCGATATCGTGCTTTTTCGAATTCGGACCGATCGTGCCGAAATCGGGCTCGTGGATCTTCCGGGTTACGGCTGGGCGAAGGTTTCGCGCAAGGAGCGGGACGGCTGGCAGCGCATGATCGAAAACTACTTGGCGAAGAGGCGCGAGTTGAAGCTCGCGATTCTGCTTCAAGATGTGCGCCGTACCTGGACCGAGGATGAGTTCTTGTTGCTTCGCTGGCTGGCGGAAAAAGATGTCCCTGGCCGAATCGTGCTGACAAAGATCGACAAGCTCAAGCAGATGAAGCGCAAGGAGCGGATCAAGAAACTCCGCGCGGAAATCGGCGAGGGCTTTGGGAAGCCGATCTCGACCTCCTCCCAAAAAGGAGACGGGCTCGATCTCGTTTGGAAGACCTGTTTCGAATACGCCTTCGATCTGAAGCCCGCGGTGGACGAGACAACGCCGGCTCCTGATTCCTAACCTCTCGCGGAACTCACGGAAGAAGATAGCCCTTCAGAGTGAGGGCCTCCGCGCAAATAGGGCCTAACGGAATAAGTCGGTTTCAGGATCTCTGAGCAGCGCTTCCTTGACGCTGCCATCGATGTTTCCCTCGCCGTCCCCGTTGATCGGGATTCCCTCGACGACGACCGCCGGCACGCCTGCGCTTTTCCACATCAAGAGGCCCGCTGCCGCGGCAAGCTGATCCGCCGTGGCCGGTTGGGTGACGAGGAGTTCGCGGCCGGCACGGTCCCGGGAACCCCGGTCGTCTCGGATCGGCGCGAAGCCCGCTGAACCGAGTGCGACATCGACGAGTCCTTGGCGCCAGGGGCGGCCGAAGGTGTCGCTGACGACGATGGGGGTGCGCTGCGGACTGCGGAGGCCCGCATCGGCGGAGAGCGCTTCGAAGAGCGCGCGTGCGGAGGCGTCGGGGTCGACGGGGAGGAGGACGGCGATGTCTTCCCCCGGCGCGTTCGACAGGTCGACGCCGGCGTTGGCGCAGACGAATCCGTGATGGGTTTCAGTGATGAGTACGCCGTGACCGCGGCGGACTACGCGCCGACTCTCGTCGAGCACGATCTGGACCTGGCGCGGATCGCGCTCGTGGGCGGTCGCGATTTCGATCGCCTCGGGGCCGGGTTCGACATCCTTCAGGGCGACGAGTCGACCTTCGGCCTTTGAAATAATTTTTTGGCAGACGACGACGATCTTCCCGGCGAGGTCGATCTCGGCCTCTGCGGCGGCCCCGCGAAGGGCGCGCGCAAGATCGCAGCCGGGCTCGATTTCGGGCAGGCCAAAAAGCGGTGTGAATCGGAGCGGCTCCGGGCGGTCGCTCATATTTGGTCTCCAAGCATTCTTGTTAGAGGTGTTAGGTCAAGCCTGAAGGGGCGTCGAATTCCCCGAGGATTTCCGCGAGCAGCGCCCGCGTTCGCGCACCCCCGCCCTCCGTTGCACGAAAAGCATCGAGGTCTTCGGGTTGATCGAGGTCGATCGCCAGCGAGCGCAGCGGGATTGAATGAAAGGGGACGCGAGCCTCGCGTGCTGCCGCGTGATGGCGGTCCGCGCTATCGCGACCGAAGCAGCAGGGGATCACCCCGGGCGGTCGCTGGACGAGGGCGGAAGTGCCGCCATCTGAGGAGGGGGCGAGCCAGATGCCTCGTTCTCTTTGGGTGGCGGCGTCGCCAAGAAGCGCTTCAAAATCCGTCGGGACCGCGCCCGCGACATCGCCTAGCACAATCATCATCGCCTCGTCCGCGCGCGGCCGCATGCGCGCGATGCCTTCTTCGAGGGCCGCGTTTAATCCTGGTTCCGGGCGCATCAGAATCTCAGCGCCCGCTTTCCTCGCATGTTCGGCCACAGTTTCGTCCGGCGTCGTCACGCCAATGCGGTCAAGCCCCTTCGTGTTCGTGAGGCATTCGATCAAGTCCTCGAGCATGGCCAGCGTAAGCGCCTGGCGCTTCGCATCCGGGAGATGAGGGAGGAGCCGGGATTTGCTTTCCGTGAGTCTCTTGACGGGGATCAGCGCGACGCTCACGTGAGACGTGCCGCCACGCGGAGCGCCGCTTGAGCAACTTTTTCGGAGACGTCCGCATTCACCATCAGCGTGTCGAGATGTTCGGTCATGAGGCCGAGGTCTTCGATCTCCCGCTCGCGCGCCGCATCGACCGCGTCGAAGACGAAGCCGCCCATCCATTCGCGGTAGAAGCGAGCGACCCCCACGGCTGAAACTTCGACGCCCTCGGCGCCTAACAAGATATGGGCGGGTCCCTTGATGGGTGCATCTCCGACGATCGGCGAGACGCCGACGATGGGCGCGTCGCTCGCCTCGATCGCCTCACGGATTCCGGGGACGGCGAGGATCGGGCCAATCGAAACGATGGGATTGCTCGGGCAGACGAGGATCGTGTCTGCGCAGGTGATGGCGTGAGTGACGCCAGGGGCGGGTTTCGCGGCAGCGGCGGCGCTGAGGTCGACGCCTGCGACATTCGTCGGTGCCCGGTCACGCACGAGGTACTCCTCGAAATGCAGCCGTCGATTCCCCTCGCCCGTCGCGTTCTCGCCCGAAAGCTCCACGAAGGTCGGGCAGGGATCGTTCGACATGGGCAAGATCCGGAACGCGAGCTCATGGTCTCGGCGCAGCTCGTCGGCGACTTCATCGAGGCCCGCGCCTTCCGCGAGTCGCAAGGTGCGGTGGACGCAATTCGCGTAATCCGCGTCTCCTAGCCGAAACCACGCCTCGTGACCCAGCTCGGCAAGTCGATCGACGATTTTGAAAGTATCGCCGGCCAGGCCGAAGCCGCGCTCCGGATCGATTCGATCCGCGAGGGTATAGGTCACGATGTCGAGGTCCGGAGAAACATGAGCACCGTAAAATGCCCGGTCGTCTCCGGTATTCACGATGATCGTGAGATCTTCCGCAGGGACGGCGCGGACGACACCCCTAAGGAATCGGGCCGCGCCAACGCCGCCGGCGAGCACCACGGTCTTCCCAGGATCTCTCATTCGACGAGGTTCTCCGCGCGGAGGAGCGCTGCGAGTTCTTCCTCGTTCTCCGTGAGTCGCTCGGCGATCGCGCGCAGCGCATCGTTTGAGTGGAGGGGCTCGTCGCTGTCTTCTCTCTGACCGCTGACGAGGTTTTCCAAGACGGCGTGGTCGGCCTCGATTTCGGCTTCCAGGGCCTGGATTCGCGAGGGGCGTTGTTCTGCGCTGAGCGCGGGGCGATTCGAATCGCTCAGGCCAAAGAGGTCTCGGAGAGAAGCGCAGCCAAGGGTCTGCGTGAGGGCGATCGCTATGCCGAGCGCGAGTGCTTTTCGGCCGCGCGCCCGGGAACGTTCTTGCGCGGAGCGGCTTGGGACGCGCGCGTGTGCGTGCTTTTCGGCATCGGCTGGGGAGATTTGCAGAACCATCGACACCGAGTCTTCGCGACGGGCAGCGCGGCGTCAAGCGCCCTTCACGCTTAAGAGCAGAACCACTGCGCCAACGCACGGCGGTTCAAAAGGCTCGGAAATTGGGGATCGGGGTTCACGGGGGCCCGGAGGCCGAAGGGGCACGCTTTTCACCGCGCCAAGCGGGAGCTGGCTTGAGAGGGGGCGAGAGCCCGGTTTCGGGCGGTGCGCGCTCGGCACACCTCTTGCGATGAAGGGGACCATGATGCGACGTGTTTTCTGCCGCTGGCAGGTCTTCGTTATTGGATTGGGCTTTCTGTGTGGGATGGTCGGGGTTCCGGGGTGGGCGCCCGCGGCGTCAGCCGCTGATCCTAAGGCTGCTCCTGCTGCCGCGTCGGATGGTCTGCATGACTTGAGTGGCTCATGGACCCGGGTCGCGCCGCTCGGCGGACGCGGGGACCAGCCTCGAGCCGTCGCGCTTCTTCGGGAGGGCGAGTTCGCCGTCGCGGATGAAGCCGGGGTGACGTGGTGGCGCGCAGGGCAGCGTGAGCGCGCTCAGATGCGTGACGTCCGGGATGTGGCCTTCGATGCTTCAGGAACGCTGTGGATCGGTTCAGCTTCGGGGCTCTACGCCTGGTCTTTGCCGGGCCGTCCCGTGCGCCGCCCGCTTCGCGGGGGAGAAGTGGCGAACCGCATCCGGCGTTTGGTGGCGCGTCGAGATTCTCTTCTGGTGGCGACGGAGCGCGGCGCGTTTTGGTCGACGTCCGGGAAGGTCTTTCAGCCGCTCGAGGGCGTGGCCGCGAACGACGATTTCAGCCAGGCCGCGTTTCATCGCCAACCATCGGGATCCGGCGGCGGCCCAGGCGCGATGCTCGAAGTCGACCTTTGGCTCTTCGGCCGACGCGGCTTGATCCGAATCCGCGGGTTTGAGACGGCGACGGGGCTGCGCGTTCTCGGGGTCGAGCGTTCGGCTCTGCCCCGAACGACGCGGGAGGCGGGTGCGACCGACCTTTCTCTTTCTCTGGACGGGCGCATTCTCCGCGTCGCGTACCCAGACGCGATTGCCGAACGGTCGGTCGCGAAGCCATCGACTTCGACGGCGGCCTCATCCAGATTCTCGAAGGAGAGTCCCGGTTGGGTTTGGTCGCGCCCCGCGCTTCCGCCCGGCGCCGCGATTCGGCGCTTTTCACTTCAAGCGGGCGCTTCTTTACTGGCCACGGATCACGGCTTGCTTGAAGCCGAGCAAGGGAACGCTCCGTATAGGCGAGTCCAAAGTGCGGCGGGCAACGCGGATTGTGTCGATATCCGCGTGGTTGGCGAGGTTGCGGTCGCACTCTGTGACGCGGGCGTTTTCGAGCGCGGTGGAACATCGACCCCGGCTGGGTTTAGAGCGCCTGGGCGCACAATAGAGCGCGTCGGTCCGGTTGCGCCGGGGGCGGGCCGACAAACACTTGATGCTTCGGGCCTAACTGGAGCGACGCACGCGTTGGGGGCGCTTCCGGATATTCCCCCGCTGATCGAAATTCGCCGCAGGGCGCTGCGCCGCTCTGGAATCTCCGTGGCACGGGACGAGGCGATGCGGCGGGGCCTCGCCCGGAGGGCTTTGCTGCCTGAACTCTCTTTTCGGGTGGGTGCGGATTGGGATCGCGACGATGCCCGGGACGCGGATCAGGCGTTTGTGTCGGGAGAGACGCGGCATCTGTTCGACCGAAGTCGCGATGAAGGGCTGGCCCTTGAGGCGGGGCTGGTTCTTGAATGGGATTTTCGAGGTCTCGCCTATCCCGACGACTCGGTCGACCTGTCCCGCGAGCTTCGGCAGGTGGTGAGTCTTCGCGACGACGTCGCGGATGAAATCAATCAACTCTATTTCGAGCGGCAGCGTATCCAGACACGCCTTCGTCACCCTGACTCTCTTCCCGCGAGTGAGGCGGCGGCGATGTATTGGCGTGGCCTTGAAATTGATTCAGGGCTGGATGCGTGGACCGGCGGATGGATCGCCGACTGGCGCCAGGCTCAGCTTAAGCACGAGAGGTCCCATCACCCCGAGAAGAGAAAAGAGGAACGAGAATGAAATTGAAGAATCGAATCGGCACGTTGGCGGGACTTTCGATGGCAGGGCTTGTCTGCTGGGGCTCCGCTGCCTCGGCGATGACCCGAATCTCGGAGGTCTACTACGACGCGCCGGGTTCAGACGATGGGCAGCTCTTTGTTGAACTCTCGGGGACGCCGGGTGCGTCGCTTGAGGGTTTTACGCTGGAGGGGATCAACGGAACGAACGGTGCCGCTGGGCCGACGATTCTGCTCGGCGGGGCGATTCGCGCGGACGGTCTTTTCCTGATCGCGGATACGATGTCCGACGGCTCGACGAACGTGGCGGACGCGGATTGGACCGCGAATTTTGATTTCCAAAATGGGCCGGATTCGGTTCGACTTCGTTTCGGGGAAGAGGTCTACGACGCGCTGGGATACGGCGTCTTTGATCCGGATGAGATCTTCGCGGGTGAAGGCTCTGCCGCTCCGGACGCGCCCGCCGGATCGAGCCTTGCCCGAGTCTTCGCGAATCTCGATACGGGCGATAACAGCGTCGATTTTCAGATCTTGAGTGATCCGACACCGGGGGCCGCGGCATTTTCGCCCGTGCCCGAGCCAGGCACTGCGCTCCTACTCGGCCTCGGCCTCGCGACACTTGCGGGTTCGAAGCGCTCGGGAGCCGACCCGGATTGGGATCTGCCTTTCACGGCAGAGTCTCTCTGACGAGACTCGGAGCCCACGAGGGTCTAGACTCTGGCCGTCGATAGATTGAGGAGAAATCGAACGTGGCCAAAAAAGTGGACTGGTACTATTTCCGCAAGGGTTGAACGAGCTGCACGAAAGCGTCCAAGGTCTTGGATGCCAAAAAAGTCGTGATCAAAGAAGAAGTTCCGGCGAGCCGGAAGCTGAGTGAGTCGGATGCTCGCGCCATCGCCAAGGAATCTTCCAAGGTTCTGGTCGCGAAGGGCAAGAAGCTCGAGTCCTTTGACATGAAGAGTGCAACGCTCAAGGAAGTCGTCGAGAAGATGCTCGGCCCGACCGGAAACCTGCGGGCGCCGACGATGCGCGTCGGGAAAACCACCGTCGTGGGATTCAACGAGGAAATGTTCGACTCGGTTCTGGGCTGAAGGCTCTTCGGTTCTGAGCTGAAGGCTCTTTGTTGGGTTCGCTGAGAAGATGCGGCCGGTTGGGAATGAAGATTCCTGGCCGGCCGTTTTCCTTTCTAGGGTTTCTTCGGGAGGGATTTCGTGATTGCTCTGCGGTTTGGGGCTGATTGACCACGAAAAGCTGATGAGGCCTGTGCGAGAGCCGTTCAGATTTTTGGGCTTCGACCCGATAAATCAGAGCGAGTCCAAGTCTTTGCACCGAGGCGTTGCCGACGGGGTTGAGACCTTCACGTTCATGGTATGTTCGCGCCGCGCGCCATTCAGGCGTTCGTGCGATTGATTTTCCGGGGGGCATCGCGCGCACGATGCAGTTGGGGTTCAACACCAATTTCCGCTATCGCGGAGTGCTCTTCCATGTCCAGACCGAGGACAGCGGAACGGGGAATCCCCATGTAATCACGCATCTATTCCATGGCGGGAATATCATGTCCTCCGTCAAGCAGGAATATTCCGATCTGTTGGGAGAGCCTGATTTCGAAGGGGCCGTTCGGAAGCTGATGGAGAGCATGCATAAGAACATGCTGCACCAGCTTTCTCGCGGTGAGCATGATGAAGTCATTCTGTCTCGTCTGGGCGATGACATCTTCGTTGCGGCGACGGACCGCGCACCTGAGCCGCCAACCGTGACTGAGGAAGAGCTTCCTGCGGCGCCGATTGGCGAGACGGTGCTTCAGCCCTCAGATATTGATCCCTTGCCAAGTTCGGCGGCGACGACCGCGAACGCCCCGACATCTACGCTCCCGCCCGCGAGTCCGGCGACGCGTCCCGCGGCGGCTCCAACGCCTCGGCGGAGTCCGGCTCCCGCTCCTGCGGCTTCGGCGTCGCCTGGGCCCACACCCACGCCTTCTCCACCGGCCTCTCCTTCATCTGCGTCCCCGTCCACACCCCCTGCGGCGGCGGCGGCCGCCGCGGCGACCGCGAATTCGCGGCTATCGAAGGTGTTCGGAGACCGCGTTGTTTCAGAAAAGCCCCTCGATGAAGTGGTGCTCGACTACCTTGTCGAGAATGCACGCAAGCGGAAGCGGCAGCCGAAATGAACCTCGCTCTGTGCGGGGAAGCGGCGGTCGAAACGCGCTTCGCTCTGCGCGCGGGGGAACAATCTTGAGAGGCGCTGGGTGAGACGTCGGACGATGAACGTGGCGGGAGAGCCGCCCGTCCGCATGTACCACGTATCCAAATCGTACATGGCGGGCCAATACGCGCTGCACGACGTTTCTCTCGAGATTCGGCGCGGCGAGTTCGTCTTTTTGACGGGTTCATCGGGAGCCGGGAAGACAACGCTGCTTGAGCTGATCTTTGCCGCGGAAGAGCCGAGCGAAGGTCAGATTCTGGTGCTGGGGCGAAACGTGGCGCGGTTGGGTGCGGGTGCGATTCCTGCGCTGCGACGGCGCGTCGGGGTTGTCTTTCAAGACTTCAAGCTCCTTGAAGATCGAACGGTGGAGGAGAATGTCAGGCTCGCTCTCGACGTGATCGGCATGCCGCGACGCGAGGCGCGGACCCGCGTATTCCAAATGTTGAAGTCGGTCGGGCTGCAGCATCGGCGCTTTCATCACCCTAAATCCTTGTCGGGCGGCGAGCAGCAGCGCGTCGCGCTCGCTCGCGCGCTCGTAAACGAGCCCGAGATTCTGCTGGCGGATGAGCCAACGGGGAACCTGGATCCGGCGCTCACGCTTGAGATCATGGATCTAATCGTGTCCGCGTCGACGCGCGGCACGACGGTGGTTGTCGCGACCCATGATCACAGCCTGATTGACCGCTACGGGAAACGCATGTTGCGCCTGGAAGGCGGGGGGGTGGTCGAAGATATTCCGGCGGCGGGGGCGGCCAGCGCGCTGCGCGGAGGCGCGTTGTGAACCGCGTCCTGATGTTGATCGCGATTGTGTTTTCGAACGCGGCGCGCGGGATTCGCACTGCGAGTACGACGAGCCTGCTTGCGGTGCTGACCATTGCCGTTGTGCTGGTCTTGGTCGGGAGCGCGATGCTGCTCGTCGAGAACATGACGGGAATCCTGGACGAGTTCGGGAACGAGTTACAGCTCACGGCTTATCTCGATGACGAAGTGGGCAGCGGCGAGACGGATGGCGCGGCGGAGCTTCTTGCTTTGGCGTCCCGGGTTGAGGCCGCGCCGGGCGTCGAGTCGGTTGAGGTCGTGACGAAGGCCGAGGCGCTGGCCCGGTTTGAGAAAATTTCGGGTGGGGGAGAGTTGTTAGTTGGTCTGGATGAGAATCCGCTGCCCGCTTCGCTTGAGATCACGCTCTTGCCCGAGGCGCGCAATGCAGCCTCCATCGAGATTCTCGAACAGGCTTTGGACGGCCTGCCTGGGATCGCGGATCTCGCAAGCGGGCAGGAGTGGATCGAGGGCTATGCGCGCGCGGTTTCGCTGCTTCGCGGAGCGGCGCTTGGGATCGGTGCGGTGCTCGGCATGGCGGCGCTGCTCATCGTGGCGAATACGATTCGGCTTGCGGTGTATGCCCGACGGGATGAGTTGGATATTTTGGCGCTCGTTGGGGCGAGCCGAACGTTTGTGCGCGTGCCCTTCATGCTAGAAGGGACGCTGCAGGGTCTTCTGGGTGGCTTGGTCGCGCTGCTCTTGGTTTACGGTGCGTACGAGATGGTGCTGCCCCAGGTGCGCTTTGGTTTGGAGATGCTGGTCGGGCGTGCCGAGCTTCGTTTTTTCAACGTGAGCGAGTCGGTGGGGCTGGTCGCTTCTGGAGCCGGGTTGGGTCTGCTGGGATCCTTGACGGCACTTGTCGGATGGCGCGGCTGATGTGGGCGGGGCTCGGGGCGAGCCGGTCTTTCCTGCCCTTCCGACCTTTTCGGACGGGCGTGCTCGGTCTGGGATTGGCCGTCGCGTTGGTTTCGGCGAGCGAGGCGCAGGACCGCGCGAATGAACTCGAAGGCCTGCGCGGGAAAATTCAGGAGAGTCGCGAACGGGTGACCGCACATGAGGCGGATGAGCGCGCGATTTTGGATCAGCTCGAAGAAGTCGATCGTCGTTTGCAATCCGCCAAGCGCGACCGCAATTCGGCTCGGGAAGAGATTCGACGAGCGAAAGCGCGTCAGCAGGAAGTCGAGCCCGCGCTTGCGGTCGCGGAAAAGACGCTTGTGAGGACTCAGAAGGCGCTGGCCGCTCGGGCGACGGCGCTCTACCGGGGCGGTGAAGTCGGGCCGATGCGCGTGCTTTTTTCGGCGACGTCTTTACCCGATCTACTCTCGCGAGCGAGCGCGCTTCGCGTGTTAGTTCGGCATGATGCTGAGCTCGTTTCGCGTTTCGGGGAGGAGCGAGACCGCTTCCGCGCGCTGCAGGTGGAAGCGGCTGCGATCGTTAAAGAGCGAGAAGCTGCGAATGTCGCGCTCTCGCGGGTTGCGAATGAACTCGCCGCTGAACGAAAAGGGAAGCGCAAAATTCTGGGCGGCGTCCGCGAGAATCGAACGTCGGAACGTCGCCTTCTCGTCGAACTCGAACAAGCCGCGAATGCGCTGGAAGAGACGATCCGAACGCTCGGGGAGCGCAGCTCGGATTCGAGCGGAGGGGTTGCGGGGGGCTTCGCCGGTCGGAAGGGAACACTGCCGGCCCCGGTTGATGCGGCGGTCAGCGCGCGCTTCGGTCGCGTGCTCGATCCTGAATTTCAGACGGAGACACTTCGGAACGGGATCGATTTCGAGGCGAATGCGGGAGCGCGCGTCGGAAGTGTCGCGGCCGGTGTCACACGGTTCGCGGGCTGGTTTCGCGGGTATGGCCGGATCGTGATCGTGGATCACGGCGATGGTTTTCACACGGTCTCGGGCCATCTGGACGAAATCCACGTCGAGGTGGGGAATCCCGTTGAGGCGGGGCAGTCGCTGGGCACCGTGGGTGAGACGGGTTCGCTCGGCGGCCCGAGTCTTTATTTTGAATTGCGGCGCGGGGGCGATCCAATCGATCCCGAGCCATGGCTCGCCGACTAGGCGATTTGAGGTGTGCATGATGTACGGCTTTGGACGCTTTACCCGAATGAATCCCAAGGATCGGGGCTGCTATTCTCCAACGAAGCCCCATGACCGAACCGACGCATGTCCGGCGGTAGGAGTATCTGATTTCGTGAGTGCATTCCGTTCCTCTTCTCTCCCTTTCTTTCTGTCCCTCCTCATTCTGGGGATGGGCAGTTTGATCGTTTCATCTCCGGGGATCGCTCGGGCGGATGAAATCAGAGAAGGGGCTCCTTTTGAGGTGGCCGACGCGCAGTCCGATGACGGGAAGGGACGCAAGGAAGCGGCACGAGAGCGCGCGCAGCGCTACGAAGATCTGAGCCTCTTCTCGAGTGTGCTTGAACTTGTTCGCGGAAACTACGTCGAAGACGTGGATGAGCATGCTCTGCTGATGAGTGCGATGCGCGGGATTCTTGAGGATCTGGATCCCCATTCATCCTTCATGAGCCCAGACGCCTTCGAAGATATGCAGGTCGAAACGAAGGGCGAATTCCAGGGGCTCGGGATCGAAATTTCAAAGGAACCGGGCGAGTTCCTCGAAGTGATTTCGCCGATCGACGGCACGCCGGCCAAGCGCGCGGGCATCAAAGCCCTCGACCGCATTTCATCGATTTGCCCAACGGAGAAGCCCGCCGACTGGAACGAACCCTGTCGCGGCACAATGAATATGTCCCTCGTGGAAGCGGTTGCGCTGATGCGCGGTCGTAAGGGCACTTCGATTTCGATCTACGTTTTGCGTAAGGGCATGGCGGAGCCGCGTCTTTTCGAAATCAGGCGCGATACGGTCAAGGTGGCTTCGGTACGTTCGAAGCTGGTTGAGCCGGGGATCGGACATATCAGCATTAGTTCATTCCAGGAGCGGACGGGGCGCGATGTCGGCGCACGTCTCGCGGACCTAGAACAAGAAAATGGCGGGGCGCTCGCGGGGCTTGTTTTGGATATGCGAGATAATCCCGGCGGCTTACTCAATCAGGCGGTGGAAGTCGCGGACCATTGGCTCGACGCCGGGCTCGTCGTCTACACCCAAGGTCGTGATGAGGCGCAGCGCACCGATTACAACTCGTCAGGGGCAGCGCCCGCAACCGACTACCCGATCGTTGTGCTCGTAAACGAAGGCAGCGCGAGCGCTTCGGAAATCGTCGCGGGGGCACTCCAAGACCGCCATCGCGCCATCGTTCTTGGGGTTTCGACCTTCGGTAAGGGATCCGTGCAGACGGTTTATCCGCTGGAAGGCGGGGCGGGATTGCGGCTCACGACGGCGCTCTACTACACGCCGGCGGGACGTTCGATTCAAGAAGTGGGCATCACGCCGGATCTCGAAGTTCAGCAAACGGACGATTTGGAGGGCGGATTGCCGAGTCGCCGCCGGGTGCGCGAGCGCGATCTTCAGGGTCATTTCACACAGGAAGAGGCCAGCGGTGTGGAGGGCGATCGTCCGGCAGAACGGATCTACCCCAAGCCCGGGGAGAACGGGCCGAAGAAGGCTGACGCGCCGCCTGCGAAGCCCGATGTGGACGTGCAGCTTGCTCGCGCAGTCGAAGTTCTGAAGAGCTGGACCTACTTTGACGATCTGCGCCGCCTACGCGACGGCGATGATTCGGGTGAGGCGAATCCTCAGACGGTGGCCGTCTCGGAGTCCGCGGAGTAGCCGGTAGCCGCTGGTGTCGCTGATGCCGCTGATGTGTTAGTCGGTCGGGAGGTCGAAGAGTAGGGCGTCGAGCACGTCGGTCGTTCCGAGACGGAACCCTTCGTCTCGAATCAACGCGGCATCTCCCGCGCGAAGGATAAGCGCTTCGTTCAGCTCCGCCGTGCCTTGCGCGATGTGCAAAAAATGCTGCCGGCCGGGTCGATTCTCGATCGGAAGTCGCTCGTCGCCGTAGAGTTGGATCTGGGAGAGGGTTGCGTCTTGGCTGATCTCGAGGGGCGCTTCGGGATCGCTGCCTGAGGCGATGAGCATCTGCTGCGCCGGGCGTTCGCCCGTGGGTTGGAACTCCTGGTAGGCGGGTTGGAGTCCTTTCTCGCTGGGCTCGATCCAGATCTGCAGAAAATGAAGGTCCCGCGTCGGGTCGGCATTCCACTCGCTGTGGCGGACCCCGGTCCCGGCGCGCATGCGCTGGAATGCTCCCCCGTCAATCCGAGAACCGTTTCCCATGCTGTCTTTGTGTTCCAGGATGCCGTCGAGGACGTAGCTCAAAATTTCCATGTCCTGATGGGGGTGTTCCGCGAAGCCTGCGCCTGCGGCCACGCGGTCTTCGTTGATCACCCGGAGCGGGCCCACGCCCATGCGAGTGGGGTCTTGGAAATCCCCAAACGAAAAGGTGTGCTGGCTCTCGAGCCAGCCGTGATTTGCATGCCCACGACTCTCGCTGGGAATAATTTCGATCATTTTCGTCTCGCTGTGTAGGGAGGCGAAGAATGCTCTCGCCCGTGTCGAGAGCGTAGCTGTTCGCTAACGGTTGATAATCAACCATGTTTTTGAATTACTATTTCATTTTATGCAATAATGGGTAAATGGACCGCATTCTCTCTATGCAGGTGTTTGCCCGGGTGGCTCGGCTCTCGAGTTTCAGCGCAGCGGCTCGTGAACTTCGGCTCTCCCCCGCTGCGGTGAGCCGTCATGTGGCGCAGCTCGAAGCCCACCTTGGGATTCGGCTCGTCGAACGAACGACGCGCCGGGTGCGGCCGACCGAATGGGGGGAGCGCTACCTGGCGCGCTGCGAGCAGATCGTCGAAGACTTGGAGGCGCTGGAGTTCGAGGTCGGGAGCGGGCAGGGCGGTGCGACGGGGAGTTTGCGCGTGAGCGCCGGCGTGGTGCTGGGCGAAGATTTCGTTGCGCCCCTACTTCCGGAGTTTTTGGCAGAGAATCCGGCCCTTCAGGTCGAGCTTGTGCTGAGTGATGCGTATCAGGATCTGGTCGAGAGTGGGATCGATGTCTCGGTTCGGGCGGGGCCGCTCGATGATTCGACGCTTCGCTCGCGGCGACTTGGGGAGACGCTCTCGATGCTGGTGGCGAGTCCTTCGTTTCTAGAAGAGAGAGGGATGCCCAAGGATCTGGAAGAGGTCGTCGCGCAGAGCGCGCTTTGCGATTCCAATCGGCGCGAGCCACTTTGGACGTTTCCGGGAGAGAAGGGCCTGATTCGGTTGCGGCCACGTTCGCGGCTAACGATCAATCATCCCAAGGCACTCTGCGCAGCGGCGATTCAGGGACTCGGAATTGCCCTCCTGCCTCATTTTGCCGTCGCGAAGGCGCTCGCGTCGGGGGAACTTGTTGAGGTCCTACCTGAACGCGGCCGCACGCCGATTCCGATCCAAGCCGTTTCGCCCGCCCACCGCGAAAGGACGCTCAAAGCGGAGCGCTTCGTCGAGTTCTTGCTCGAGCGGTTCGAGGTGCCCGCGGCGCAACCCCTCTCCTAGCGGCTGCCGCGATCGGTCAAGCAGCGCCCCTGCTCCGAGCCGCCTATGGTTCGGCGATGCCGACCGGACGTCCCCCAAAAGCCCAGGCTCAAGCGCAGCATGACGAACGCCTCGAACTCGGCGTTGGGCAATTGATCGCTGGCCTGAAAGGTCTTTTGCAGCAGCGCGTTGGCCGTGTTTTCGTTGTGGGCGAAATCAGCAACTTGCATTCAGCGCGCTCGGGGCATGCCTACTTCACCCTGAAAGATGACGAAGGACAGATGCGAGCTGCCCTTTTCAGGGGCAACGCGGGCCGGCTGCGCTTCGAACTCGAAGAAGGGCTGGAAGTCGTCGCCGACGCCGAGGTTTCGATTTACGCTGCCCGAGGTGACTTGCAGCTGATCGTACGCGGGCTCGAACCCCGAGGCGTCGGGGCCCTGCAGCTGGCCTTCGATCAGCTCCGCCGCCGCCTCGACGCAGCTGGCTATTTCGAAGAAGAGCGAAAGCGCCCCTTGCCGACTTATCCGAAGCGCATCGGGATTGTCACTTCGCCGACGAGCGCTGCGGTCAGGGACGTCTTGAAAGTGGCCTCGCGCCGCTTCCCTGCAACCCCGCTGCTGATCGCTCCGACCCTGGTCCAGGGGGAAGAAGCGCCGGCCCAGGTGGCGGCGGCGATTGAGCGCGTCGCTCAGGCGGAGGACGTTGACCTCATCCTGGTGGTGCGGGGGGGAGGTTCGATCGAGGATCTCTGGGCCTTCAATACAGAAGTCGTGGCGCGCGCGATTTTCGATTCACCTGTCCCCGTCATTTCAGGTGTGGGACATGAGACGGACCTCACGATCGCGGATCTCGTGGCAGATGTGCGCGCGCCGACGCCTTCCGCTGCCGCCATGCTCGCCTTGCCCGACCGGGAGGCGCTCGAGCGCCTCGTTGCGCGGGATTCCCGGCGGTTGGTCTCAGCGATGGAAGGGCAGGTCGAAGGCCATCGCGCTCGCATCGACCGGCTCCGGGCAGTGCTCCGTGCGCGGAGTCCCCAGGCCCGGGTCGCGATGGCCCGGCCCCGGGCGGCGCGGGCGGGCGCGGCGGCGGAGGCGGCGATTCAGCGTCGCCTCGATCATGCGCGCCGCCGCTTCGCTTCTTCTGCGGCGGGGCTCGACGCGCTCAGCCCGCTTGCGGTTCTGGGGCGGGGTTACGCGCTTGTCCGGCGCGGCGCCGAGGGAGGAATTCTGCGAGACGCCCGGGACACGCGTTTGGGCGAGCGACTCACGCTGCAACTTGCGAAGGGGCAGGTCGAGGCGGAGGTGACAGCGATCGACCCCGGGGATCCGTCCGAGGAAAACACCTGAAGCCGGTTGTTGCACCAAAAACCTATTCTTTTCCGGGTAGTTCGGGGCCTCCCCTACGTTGACTCGCCACCGGGCGACCGTTAGATTCCAGCCAGATGGCCAAGACCAAAAAGCCGACAAAGGCCGACTCCGAATCTCTCTCTTTTGAGGGTGCACTCGATCAACTTGAGCAGACGGTGTCTCAGCTTGAAGAGGGGGAAATGCCCCTCGAAGCGGCTCTGGAGCTCTTCGAATCGGGCGTGAAATTATCGCGTCAATGCGGAGCGACTTTGGAAGCGGCTGAGAAGCGAATCGAAATTCTCGTAGCGGACCGCAAGGGCGCGAACGCAACGGAGCCCTTCGAAACCGACGAAACCGACTAAACCGAGGAAGACGGGGAAGGGTACGACGATGACGATTTCGATGACGACGAGTAGAAGTGCTTCCGCCGGCGACGGCTTTTCGTCGATCGGTCTTAGGCGAGCGGATGCGCGCCTTTCGCGCGGAGACTGAACAGTGGATGCAGACGCCTATATCGTCGAGCGCTTGCCGCTGATCAATGCGGGCCTTGAGGCGCGCTTCGATGCCGGACCGATGCCGGCCGCGCTCCGTGGAGCGATGCGCCATTTACTTTTCCCCGGCGGCAAACGGCTTCGTCCTGTGTTTTCGATCGCGGCCGCGGAAGCCGTCGGCGGCTCGGCTGAGTCTGCGCTGCCGGTCGCGCTTGCGGTGGAGCTCATCCATACGTACTCGCTCGTTCATGACGATCTGCCCTGCATGGATGACGATGACGAGCGCCGTGGGCAACCGACTGTGCATGTGGCTTTTGATGAAGCGACAGCAGTACTTGCCGGCGACGCGCTTCTGACCGAGGCATTCGGCGCCGCGGCGGCCGCCGGCCCTGAGAATGCAGCGGCTGCATTGCGCGCGATCTCTCGGCTTGCCCACGCGGCGGGCGCAGAGGGGTTGGTCGGCGGACAGGTCGACGATCTCGATTTTGAAGCGCGGCACGATTCGACTGCGTCGGGAACCGAGGAGGCGCGACTCGCCTCCATTCACGCTCGGAAGACGGCTGCGCTTTTTCAGGCGTCGATTGTGGGTGGGGCGATGCTCGGCGGGGCGACGGAACAAGAGCAGGCGACGCTCGACGCTTTCGGGCGTGAGGTCGGAATTGCGTTTCAGATTGCAGACGACGTGCTCGACGCGGATAGCGATGAATCGGCGAGTATCCTGCGCCTGCAGGGCGAAGGGGCTGCCCGACAGGGCGCCGAGGAACTGCTCGAACAAGCACTCGAACGCATCGAAGGGTGGGGAGAGCGTGCGGAACCCCTGCGCGCGCTCGCACGATTTGCGGTGAGGAGAAAACGATGAGCGACGAAAATCTACTCCACGGGATCGAAAGCCCGGCGGACCTGCGAAAGCTGGCGCCGGAACAAGTGGAGCAGGTCGCGGGGGAGATCCGCGAGGAGATCCTGAATCGTGTTTCCCAAACCGGTGGACATTTGGCTTCGAGTCTCGGTGCGGTCGAGCTGATTACGGCGCTGCACTACACCTTCAACACGCCGACGGATCGCTTCGTTCTTGACGTGGGGCATCAGGGCTATCCGCATAAGATGCTGACGGGGCGCCGCGAGGATTTTGAAACGATTGGCAAGCGCGGCGGGATGTCGAAATTCCTTCGGCGCTCGGAATCCGACTACGACCATTTCGGTGCGGGGCATGCGGGGACATCGATCTCTGCGGCGCTCGGCATGGCGCGCGCGAAGCGGCATAAGGGCGATGACGGCGTTGTGATCGCCATGATCGGCGACGGGTCGATGACGGCGGGTATGGCCTTCGAAGCGCTGAACCATGCCGGAGAGCTGGGTGAGGAAAGGCTCATCGTGATCTTGATCGACAATGAAATGTCGATCGATCCGAACGTGGGCGCGCTCTCGTCTTTTCTCTCGCGAAAGCTCTCGGCGCCGATGGTTCGCCGCATGAAGGGCTGGGCGCGGGAATTCTTGACCGGCATGCCTGGCGATATGCTGCACTGGGCGCGCAAGGCTGAAGAATCGCTCAAGGTCTTCTTCTCGCCCGGCTTATTATTCGAGGCGCTTGGTTTTCGCTATGTGGGTCCAATTCAAGGGCATCGCATGGATGTTGTGCTCGAGACCTTCGAGAACGTGAAAAAGATGGTGGCAGAAGGTTCGGGTCCCGTGTTGATTCATGCGATGACGGAAAAGGGCCATGGCTACGGTCCGGCCGAGGCGGATCCGCTGAAATATCATGGCGTTGGCCAATTTGATGTGGCTTCCGGGGAGTTTGCGCCCAAGCAGAAGGCGCCGCCGACCTACACGAACGTGTTTTCGGACACCCTGATCCGACTGGCGAAGGAAGACGAACGCATCGTCGCGATCACGGCGGCGATGGCTTCCGGAACGGGGCTGGATCGTTTTCAGCGCGCCTTCCCTAAGCGCTGCTACGACGTCGGGATCGCGGAACAGCATGCGGTGACTTTCGCGGCGGGCCTTGCCGCCGAAGGGATGAAGCCGGTCGCTGCGATTTACTCCACGTTCTTGCAGCGTGCGTATGACCAGGTTGTTCATGATGTTTGTTTGCAGAACTTGGACGTGACGTTTGCGCTCGACCGTGCCGGTCTGGTGGGCGCGGATGGGGCGACGCATCAGGGCCTCTTTGATTTTGCCTATATGCGCTCGCTTCCGAATGCCGTCGTGATGGCGCCGAAGGACGAGAACGAGCTCCAGCATCTCTTGGCAACCGCGATCGAGTACCCGGGGCCTGCGGCGATTCGCTTCCCGCGCGGTGCCGGTCTGGGGATCTCTCTGGATCCCGATGTGAAGCCGATTCCGATGGGCGAAGCGGAGCTGCTGCGAGACGGTTCCGATGCGGCGATTTTGTCGGTGGGGGCGACGACCCATCCGTCCCTGGAAGCCGCGGCGGAGTTGGCCTCGGACGATGGGGTCTCCTGCGCCGTCCTGAATGCGCGCTTCGTGAAGCCCCTCGATCGCGAGCGGATCCTCGATCTCGCCCGGCGATGCGATGTCCTTGTGACCGTCGAAGAACACAGCGTGGCCGGCGGGTTCGGTAGCGCGGTGCTCGAGCTTCTGGCCGAAGAGGGCATTCGGATGCCCATTCGCACGTTGGGTATTCCCGATGATCTGATTGAACACGGAGAGTCGCCTGATTCTGTGGGGATCGGACTGGCGGATATTCGCGGGGCGGTAAAAACGCTCGTGGCAGAAGCCAAGGCCGGCGAATAGCACGCAGCGACGCGCGGGGTGACGAGGTGAAGGCCAAGGGCGAGCGGCTCGACGAGCGTGTTTTGCGCGAGGGGCTTGCGGAGTCGAGGTCGGCGGCGCAGGCGCTGATTCTGTCCGGGAGGGTTCTGGTCGACGACGAGCCCGCGGATAAGGCCGGTGTGCGCGTCGCGGAATCGAAGACGGTGCGGCTGAAGGGCGGCGCGCGCAGTTTCGTTTCTCGGGGCGGCGAGAAGCTGGCGGCAGCGCTCGATGATCTAGGGATCGATCCCGAGGGTGCTGTTTGCCTCGATGTGGGCGCCTCGACGGGCGGCTTTACCGACTGCTTGCTGAAGCGGGGCGCGCCCCGAGTCGTCGCGATCGATGTCGGCCATAGCCAGATGCATTCCCGTCTTCGCCTGGATGACCGGGTGGATGTGCGTGAGCGGATGAATGCGCGGCATATGACGGCGGGGGATTTCGAGGACCATTTCGACCTCGTGGTCGTGGACGTGTCCTTTATCTCTCTGGAGCTGATCCTTCCGGCGATGGACGAATGCGCTCCGGATGCCGCTTTTCTGCTGCTGGTGAAACCGCAATTCGAGGTGGGGCGGGAACATGTCGGGAAAGGCGGCGTTGTACGCGATGATGCACTCCGAGAAGGAGCAGCGGACGGCGTGGTCCATGCGGCGGCGGCCCTCGGCCGCCGGGAGCTCGGGCGGGTGGACAGTCAGGTGCCGGGCCCCAAGGGCAACCGCGAGATCTTTGTATGGATTTCGGCTCGGGAAGTCGAAGAAGTCGAATAGAACATGAAATGCTAGACTCATGGGCTGACCAGCCCTCGGGAGAGATCAGGATGATCGAAGTCACCACAGAAGCCGCCAGCCAGATTCATACCCTGTTGTCGGAAGACAATAAGCTTGAGACCCACGGGTTGCGCATGAAGGTCGTCGGCGGTGGCTGCTCTGGGCTCCAGTATCAGCTCTCCTTCGACGATCTCATCCGAGAGATTGATACGACGATCGAAGCGGAAGGCGTTCGCGTCATCGTGGACGAAAAGAGCGCGCTCTATCTCGTCGGCTCCCGCCTGAACTTCGTGGACACGCTCGCGGAATCGGGTTTCAAGATCGAAAACCCGAACGCCTCGAATACCTGCGGCTGCGGACAGTCGTTCGCGGCCTAGCGCCGCCCCTGAAGCTTTGGCCGCTTCCCGCGTTCCTGCTGTCTATCTCGATCATCACGCCACAACGCCGCTCGACGAACGCGTCCTTGAAGCGATGGCGCCTTTTCTTTCGGAAGAGTTTGGTAACGCCGCGAGTCATACCCATGCCTACGGCTGGCGAGCGGAGGCGGCCGTCGACGATGCGCGAGAGCGTCTGGCGGAGATGTTAGGCGCAGCCAGTCCTTCTGAAATCGTTTTTACGAGCGGAGCGACCGAGAGTAATAATCTTGCGATTCTTGGGCTCGCGGATGCCCAGCGCGAGCGCAAGCATCTCGTCACGATCTGCACCGAGCATCCCTCTGTGCTCGATTCGGCGCGGGCATTAGGTCGGCGTGGCTTCGAGGTCGAAGTGCTGCCGGTGGACGATATGGGGCGGATCACGGCCGATCAGGTCGCGTCCGCACTTCGGGAAGATACGTTCCTGGTGAGCGCGATGGCCGCAAATAACGAGATCGGCGTGCTGCATCCGCTCTCCGAAGTGGCGCAAGTCTGCCGCGACCGGGGGGTCGCTTTTCACAGCGACGCGGCCCAGGCCGCGGGGAAGATTGATCTTCACGCGGAGCGCGACGGGATCGATCTCCTTTCCGTCTCCGGGCATAAGATCTACGGACCGAAGGGCGTAGGCCTCCTGCGGGTGCGGAAAAGCGGCTCCCCGCGACTGCGTCTTGAGCCGCGCCAGTACGGCGGGGGACATGAAGGCGGGCTGCGCTCTGGCACCTTGCCCGTTTCGCTGATTGTCGGACTCGCGCGGGCGCTTGAGCTTTGCCTCGAAGAGCGGGAAGCGGAAGCCGTGCGATTGGCCGGTCTGCGGGATCAGCTGCACGCGCGCTTGGCGGAGGCGCTGCCGGGGGAGACGACGCTGAACGGTGATCCCGAGGCGCGTCTGCCGGGGAATTTGAATCTCTCCTTCGCGTCGGTTGATGGGGACCGACTGCTTGCTGATCTCGGTGGGCTCGCCGTTTCCTCGGGGTCAGCGTGTAGCTCAGCAAATCCGGAGCCGAGTCCGGTCCTGCTCGCGCTGGGACTTTCGAAGGCTGCGGCCAAGGCATCCTTGCGTTTCGGCTTTGGGCGCGGGAATCGCGTCGAAGATGTCGACTTCGCTTTCGAGCGGATTGTCTCGGCCGTGGCGTCTCAGCGGAGCTGAGGGCGAACCTGGGCGGTTTGAGGCGCTTTTGAGCGGGCGCCGCGATCACAAAAGACCCAGCGAAATCGGATATTTGGAGCTATAGTGCGGCCGCCGCGGGAGACCGCGACTCCCGGTCATCCGTTCGGGGCAGAGCCCGTTTCTGCCAAGCCCCGTTGAGCGCGCGAAGTCCATTCCGAGAGATCGAGAAATCGAGAGCTCGACAGAATGAGAGGCCGCCGCGCTCCTCTTTGACCGATTTGCCGGAACACCGGATTGCCGGAACCGGCCAGCCTCGACGAGAACGCGTCGGAGGCTGAACACGACA
The DNA here is from genome assembly GCA_045106235.1 of Myxococcota bacterium. Classification (GTDB taxonomy): domain Bacteria; phylum Myxococcota_A; class UBA9160; order UBA9160; family UBA4427; genus UBA4427. The sequence goes on along the minus strand of JBGCEJ010000035.1, from coordinate 55,027 downwards.
TAAGAACCTGAAACCCCAGCAAAAGGAGCTCTCCGTGAGCCAACCCAAATCCAAGAACCTCACCTGGCACGAAGGCCAGGTCAGCCGCGACGATCGCCAATCCCTCCTCAGCCAGCGTGGCTGCACGATCTGGCTCACGGGCCTTTCCGGTTCCGGTAAGTCCACCATCGCCGTGGCCGCCGAAAAGGCGCTGCGCGATCGCGGCCGCCTCACCTACATCCTCGACGGCGACAATATCCGCATGGGCCTGAACTCGAACCTCGGCTTTTCGCCCGAGGACCGAACCGAGAACATCCGCCGCATCGGTGAAGTCTCGAAGCTCTTCACAGACGCCGGCGTGATCGTGTTCTCGTCGTTCATTTCGCCTTACCGCGCCGACCGCGATGCGGTTCGCGAGATCATGGGCGAAGGCGACTTCATCGAAGCTTGGGTCCAGGCGACGGTGGAAACCTGCGAAGGCCGCGACGTCAAGGGTCTCTACAAGAAGGCCCGCGCCGGCGAAATCCCGGAATTCACGGGCATTTCCGCACCCTACGAAGAGCCCGAGAAGGCCGAAGTTCTGCTCGACACGAACGGGCAGTCGGTCGACGAATCGGTCGCTCAGCTGGTCGCTTACCTCGAGAAGGCCGGTTACCTCGGCGCGTAAGGCGCCCGACGTGCTCTGTCTTTGGTCGCGCCGGTCGCGCCGGTCGCGCCGGCCGCGCTCGACGCGGACGTAGTCCTCGCTTTGTCGCGACGGCAGCACTCCAGAACCGCCCCGAATGGACGATGAGAAATCATGGTTCCGGGGCGGTTCTTTTGTTTGCCGGTGTGGGGTGTGAACCCCAAGCGGGTGGCCGGGGTCGCTTTTCGGAAGGGCGACCCGGAGCAGCGTGCTCTGAGGTTGTACAGTCCGGTCTATTGTTTCGGAGACGCGCTTTCCGAGGGGGTTGGGTGAGCAGAACGATCGATTCATTCACGCGCGGCATTCTCGTCGGCGCGATCGCGATTTTGCTGGGCGGCGCCTTGGGCTGCGCATCGATGCCCGGGTTTGGCACGGGAGCATCCGGCGGGAAGTTGCGGCGGATTCCGCTGCGCGTGGAGCGCCCGGAGGCTGCGTCCGATTACGATGTGTTGGTGGCCGAGCGCGCGCAGGCCGAGGGTGATTTTGAGTTGGCGAGAGCGGCCTATCAGCGCGCCGCCGCGAAGGATCCCGGATCGGCGTTTATCCACGAGCGCCTTTCCCGGCTGGCCTGGCAGCTCGATGATGTCGACGGCGCGGTGACCGAAGCGGAGCGCGCTTTTGAGCTCGATCCCGACTCCACGCGCGCGCGGCTCTTCCTCGGCCGCTTGTACCGACTGCGCCGAGACTTCGCAGGGCTCGACCGCGTGCTGCGCGACGAAGAGGGGCGCCCACTCGACGCGGACGCGATGTTCGCGCTGTACCAGGTCGCGCTTGAGCAGCAGGATTATCCGAAAGCGGAGGGCCTCGCTCGCGCGCTCGAAAAGGAAGAGCCGGATCAGCTTCGCGGAACGCTGGCGCTGGCCAGCGTATACGAACAACAGCAAGATTTTGATGCAGCGGAATCGGTGGTGCGTCGGGGCCTGCGCGCCTTCCCGAACCATTTTCTGCTCTCGATGCGGCTCGCTGGGATCGAGCGCACCCGCGGCAATCGCGCGGGAGAGATTCGCGTCTACCGCGATATTCTGCGTAGCCATCCCGACCACTACGGGATCCTCCAGCGTCTCGGTAAGACCCAAGCCGACGGCAACGATATCGACGGCGCGATCGTGACGTTTCAACGCATCGTCGAAGTCTATCCCGACGATGTTAATTCGCTGCGACGGCTTGCTTCTCTTGAGTTCTCCGCGGGGCGCTATGAGGCGGCAGCGCGGCGGCTTGAGGGTGTGCTCGATCGCGATCCGGACCAGCCGGATCTGGCTTTCGCGTTAGGTCAGATCCGTCGGGCGGCGGGGAATCCGATGGGTGCTGTGCAGGCGTATAACCGAATCACGCCGAAGGATACGAACTACATCGACGCGCGCGTGCAGATTGCGGCGATCCTCGAGAGCGAAGGGCGCGCGGATGAGGCGCTGGCTGAGATCGAACGCCTCAGGGCGATTCAACCCGAGCGGCAGCTGGATATGCATGCGGCTTCGCTGCGAGCCGGGAGCGGCGATCTCGAAGGCGGCATCGCGCTGCTTGAGAGTCTGCTGGATGGTTCCGAGGCGGATACCGATGTCTACTACCAGATGGGCATTTTGCACGGGACTCATGGTGAGACGGAAGACGCCATGGCGGCGATGGAGCAGGTGCTCGAAGCGGATCCGAATAACGCCAGTGCGCTCAACTATATCGGCTATTCCTGGGCCGAACGCGGCGAGAATCTCGAGGAAGCGGAGGAGCTGATTCGCCGCGCGATTGAGCTTTCGCCCGGCGATGGGTACATCACGGACAGCCTCGGATGGGTCTACTACAAGATGGCTCAGAACTTGATCGCGGATGCTCGACGCGACGAGGCGTTGGGCTTTCTTGACCAAGCCGAAGAGCAGCTGATGCAGGCGTTGGAGCTGACCGGGGGGGACTCGGTGGTGTCGGAGCATCTCGGTGATGTCTTCTTGTTGCGTGGCGACAAGTCAGGTGCGCTCCGGCATTTCGAGAAAGCGGTTGAACTCGAAATGCGTGAAGAAGAACAGCCGGATCTGATGCAGAAACTTGAAACGCTGAGACGCGAGCTTGGCCTCCGCAGCGGCCGAGTCGGCGAGGCGCCGTGAATTTCCTTTCGCGCTGTCCGTCGGTCGTAAGGTCGCGGGGCTGCAGCGTCGGTTCTTCGTCGCTTCGCGGCGGAGGCGCGGCGTTCTTCATGCTTTCGCTCCTGCTGACGGGCTGTATGACGCCGGATGGGCCTCCGCTCTCGGGGCTGGGGATGACGGACGCTGCGCTTGCGATTGACGATGCGCGCGCCGGGCAGGTGATTGCGAACTTTCGCGCTATGCAGGCTTCACGGAATGGACTGCGTGGATCCGCGCGGGTGGCGCTTTCTGGGCCCGACTTCAAGTTGAACCGCCCTCAGCGGATCGTATTGAAGCGGCCGGCGAATCTGCGCTTTGAAGTGGTGGGCCTCTTCGATCAGCTCGCCGCCATCCTGGCGACGGACGGCGAAGAATTTGGTTTCTATGAGGCGGGGCAGCCTGAGATTGCGCGAGGGCGAGTTACGCCTGGGCTGCTCTGGGACCTTGCGAAGATCGACCTTGAGCCTGAGGAGCTGGTGGGGCTTCTGCTCGGCGCGCCGAAGCCGAGTCCGGGTGCTGCTCGGGCGGCGGTATGGCTCGAACCGGCTGTGGCCGAAGAGGAAGCGGACCGCATTGCCATCGCTTTCGCCTGGCCTTCGGAGGTCGGTCCAGACTGTGCAGCGGCCGAGGCAAGCGCGCTTTGTTCTGTGCCGGCTGAGGCAATGGCGATGGGCGCCGAAGTCTTCGTTTTCGACGCGTCGTCGCAGCTTGTGGAGATGCGGGCGGTGGAGGCGGGTGGGGCAATCCGGTTTCGTGCGGAGTTCGCGGACTATAAACCTCTGGCCGCGGGCTCTCAGCAGATGGCCGCGGGCGCTCAACCTCTGGCCGCGGGCGCTCAGCAGGCGGCCGCAGGCGCTCAACCCGCCGATGCTGCTTCGTTTTTCTTTCCCAATCGCGTGACGATTGGTTCGCCGCAACTTGCTTCAGAGGCACGTTTCGTTTGGAAGCGCGTCATGTTGTCGGAGGAACTTTCCGATCAACACTTTCGACTGCCGGAGCCTACGGGCCGGGTGGGGAACGCTCGCTCCGGCGGATAGCTTGAGCGGGTCGGCGCGGGGCGCCATTGAGTACGGGACTGAGAGGGGGCAATCAGGTGCAGGGGGGGCATTCGTTCTGGCGTGGGCCAGCGCGTGGTTGCGTTCGCGGGGTCGTTTCGACTGTGTGGCTGGGGCTGTTCGTCTTGTTTTCGGTGGGTTGTTCGAACGATCCCTACCCACCGACGGAGCCGGGAGAGAAGGTGCTTTACAGCTCCTTCGTCGATTCTCCGCGCACCCTCGATCCCGCCAAAGCCTACTCCGCCAGCGCCCATGCGATTACCGGCGTCGTTTATGACACGCTGCTCACCTATCACTTTCTGAAGCGTCCGCTGGAGTTGATTCCAAGCGTGGCGGTCTCTCTCCCTGAAGTGAAGCCGATGGGGGATGGGCGCCAGCGATTCCACTTCGAGCTGCGGCAGGATTTGCTCTATCACGATGATCCCTGCTTTGAGCTGGGTGAGGCCGGGCGCCGAACGCGCGAGATCGTGGCGGCGGATATTGCGTTTCAGCTCTCCCGGGTTGCGGATCCCGATGTGGCGAGTCCGGTCGTCGAACCTTTTTCGAATATCGCGGGCTTCAGCGAGTTCGGCGCCGCGCTGGCGGCGAGACGCGAATCCGACGCAGCCTTTGCTGCGCTGCCCGTCCATGAACAGTATGTGGCGGTCGGGGGGATCTCGGGCATCCGAGTCCCCTCACGTTATGTCCTCGAGATCGAACTCGGGAAGGCGTATCCGCAGATCAAGTATTGGTTCGCGACCGAGTTCTCTTCGCCCGTGCCCTGGGAGGCTGTGGCCTACTACGACGGTGAGGAGGGGCGCGCGCGCTTCGATGACCATCCGGTGGGGTCGGGACCCTATCAGCTGACGACGTATAACAAGCAGGCGCGTATGGTGCTCGAGCGCTCGGCGAATTGGTACGGCGTGCGGCATCCCGAATGGAAAGCGCCGGCGGCGATGTATCCCCTTGAAGGGGATGAAGAGGACCGCTTAGCGGGTCGGCTGAAAGATGCGGGCAAGCCCTTGCCCTTTATTGATCGCATCGAGATTCATCGCGAAAAAGAAGGCATCCCGCGCTTCAATAAATTCCTTCAAGGCTACTACGATTCCTCGGGCATCGTGAAGGAGAGCTTTGATGCGGTGATTCAGGAAGGCGGGCTTTCGCCGGACATGAAGGAGAAAGGAATTTCTCTCGGCCGTTCGGTTTCGCCTGGGATCTTCTACATCGGCTTCAATATGGAAGACGATGTTCTTGGACGTCCCGGCGGCGACCGAAGCCGAAAGCTGCGACAGGCGATGAGCCTGGTCATCGACTCGGATGAGTATCTGCGGATCTTCGCGAACGGACGCGGGCTGCCGGCGCAGTCGCCGATCCCGCCGAATATTTACGGCTACGACCCCGACTACAAGAATCCCTTTCGCCAAGTCGACCTAGAGCGCGCGAAGAAGATCATGGTCGAAGCGGGTTACCCGGGCGGCGTCGATCCGGAGACGGGAGAGGCGCTGAAGCTGACCTTCAGCTCGTATAATACCTCGACGGCGGGTCTCGTTCAGTACACGTTCTATACGACGGCTTGGCGACAGCTCGGCATTGACGTTCAAATCGAAGCGACGAACTACAACCAATTTCAGGAAAAGCTCCGCCGAGGCGCTTACCAGCTTTTTGAATTTGGATGGGGCGCAGACTATCCGGATCCAGAGAACTTCTTGTTCCTGTTTTGGTCGGAGATGGGGAACAACGCGCACGGCGGACCGAACGCCACCAACTTTTCGGATCCACGATTCGATGAACTTTTCCTCTCCATGAAGGCTCGGGAGAACGGTCCGCGCCGTGCTGCCGAGATCAAGGAGATGCTGAATATCTTGGAGCGCGAACGCGCCTGGATCGAGATCTTTCATCGCGAGGATTACTCGCTCTACCAAGACTGGCTGGATAACGTGAAGCCTATGGGGCTTTCGGTACCGACCTATCAATATCGTAATATTGATCCCGAGCTGCGTGCCGCGCGGCGGGCAGAGTGGAATGAGCCGATTCTCTGGCCTGCGTATCTGCTGGGCGTGGCTGCGATTCTGATTGTGATTCCCGGAGTGCTGACCTACTTGAAGGAGCGGCAATAGATGGCGGCCTATGTTCTGCGCCGAATGTTGTACGGAGTGGGTGTCGTGCTCGGCGTCCTTTTCCTGCTCTTCGTTCTTTTCTTTACGGTCACCGAACCTGAAGACATCGCCCGCAAGGCGCTCGGCGAGAAGGCATCGCCGGAAGTGATTGCCGCTTGGACCAAGAGCCATGGCTACGATCGCCCGCTTTGGCCCTGGCAGGACTGGGAGGAGAACCTCCTCTTCGATCACTACTCGCGGATGCTGACCTTTGATTTCGGGCTGAGTGATGCCGACGATTCGCCGATTATGGAGCGGATTCGGAAAGGCATGGGGCCGAGCCTTTCGCTGACGGTCCCCCTCCTGATCTTGGGGCTCATTGCGGCGATCCCACTTTCTTTGCTCGTCGCTTTTTTCCGAGAGACCTATATCGACCGGATGGGGGTCTTCCTCTGCGTCCTGGCGATGAGTGTCTCGGCGCTGCTCTATATCATCGGGGCGCAGTTCCTAATCGGAAAGCTTCTGCGCTGGTACCCGATTTCGGGCTTCGATGCGGACCCACTTCTCTTGCCGCGCTTCTTGGCTTTGCCGATTTTGGTGGGGCTGATGAGCGGGATTGGCGGCGATGTTCGGTTCTACCGGACGGTGTTTCTGGAAGAGAGCAGTCGTGACTTCGTACGGACGGCGCGGGCGAAGGGGGCGAGCGAGCCCCGGATCATGACGCGGCACGTTCTGCGGAATGCGCTGATCCCGATTCTGACCCATGTCGTGATGGCGATTCCCTTTCTGTTTACGGGGTCGATTCTCTTGGAGTCGTTCTTCGGGATCCCGGGGCTGGGCTCGCTGACGGTCGACGCGATTCAGGCGAACGATTTTTCGACCTTGCGGACGATGGTCTTCATCGGATCGCTGCTCTTTATCTTCGGCCAAGTCGCGACGGACCTCTCCTACGGGCTCGTCGATCCTCGGGTGCGCTTCGAATGATGGGCCTCGAGCCGTATATGGTTTCGAATCTCGGGACCTTCATTCTTCTTCTCGGTCTGCTTGGGCTTGCTCGGGTCGTGCGCGGCAATCGTCTCTGGTCTCAGGCAGCGTCGGAACTCTGGGCACGCCGTAAGGGGGCGATCCTGCTGATCCTGTTCTATTTCGCCGTGGCGCTCATGGATTCGGTGGCTTGGAAGGGGGGCATTCCTGAGGACGCAGTCGACGTGCTGCCGAACGCGCCGCTGACTGTGATCGATCGTGTTTTCCTGGATACGAAGGAAGCGAGTTATTCGGCGCCCTTTGCCGACAAGGAATTCTACGGCGGCAAGGCGCTCCGTCATCCCGGAAGCCATCCGCTTGGGACGGATATCCTGGGGCGCGATGTTCTCTATTTGACCCTCAAGGGAGCACGGGTCGCGCTCTTGATTGGCGGGCTCACGAGCCTGATCGCGATTCCCTTGGCTCTATTATTTGGTGTCGGCGCTGGCTATTTCGGAGGGCGCTTTGATGATTTCGTTTTCTTCTTGATCTCAACCTTGGCTTCGATGCCCGGCCTGCTCCTGTTGATCGCTCTCATCATGGTGATGGGGCGGGGCACGCTTTCGGTCTGCGTCGCACTCGGCGTGACGAGCTGGACGGGCTTCTGTCGACTATCCCGGGCGGAGACCTTGAAGCTTCGGGAGCTTGATTATGTCCAAGCGGCTCGGGCGCTCGGCGTATCGGAGCCGAAGATCGTCTTGCGGCATATCTTGCCGAATCTCGCGCATCTGATCGTGATTACCTTTGTTCTGATGTTCTCGGGACTTGTGCTGTCTGAGGCGGTGTTGTCCTGGCTCGGCATTGGGGTGGACGGCTCTTGGGGGCAGATGATCGATGGCGCGCGCAATGAGCTCTCTCGAGAGCCTGTGGTGTGGTGGAATATCGGTGCCGCGGGGCTGGCTCTTTTTTCTTTGATCCTTGCGGTGAACGCCGTCGGGGATGCGGTGCGGGATGTTCTTGATCCGCGCACGCTGCGGGATTCGTGATGAGCGCATTGCTGCAAGTTCGGAATTTGCGCACGGCATTTCCCTCGTCGAACGGACCGCTTCCGGTCGTTGACGATGTCTCCTTCGACCTTTCCCGGGGCGAAGTTCTGGCGCTGGTGGGTGAGTCGGGCTCAGGCAAGTCGATGACGGCTTTTTCGACGCTGCGCCTGGTGCCGAAGCCGGGGCGGGTTGTGTCGGGGCAGGTTCTGCTCGACGGGGTAGACCTGTTAGGCCTGTCCGTTGGAGAGATGCGCAAGATTCGCGGGGCACGCATTTCGATGATTTTCCAAGAGCCGATGACGTGTCTCAACCCGGTGGTTCAGGTGGGGCGCCAGGTCGTCGAGGCGATTCAGCTTCATGAAGATATGCCGACTGCGGACGCACGCGCGCGCACGCGGGAGCTCTTCGCGGAAGTGGGGATCCCTGACCCGGAAGCGCGGCTCGACGCGTATCCCCATCAACTCTCGGGTGGGCTGAAGCAGCGTGTGATGATCGCGATGGCGCTGTCGACGCGGCCTGAAATGCTGATTGCGGACGAGCCGACGACTGCGCTGGATGTGACTGTGCAGGCGCAAATTCTGACGCTGCTCCGAGATCTTCACAGGGAGCGCAACGCCGCGATTGTGCTGATTACCCACGATCTGGGCATCGTGAATGAACTCGCGGACCGCGTCGCCGTCATGTACGCGGGGAAGCTTGTGGAGGTCGCTGATCGGGAGACGCTGCTCACCCATCCGCTCCATCCCTACACGCAGGGGCTCCTGCGATCGATTCCGGCGCTGGCAGCGCCGGGGGAACCCTTGCCGGAAATCCCGGGCGTTGTGCCTCCGCCGGCGGAATGGCCCGCAGGATGCCGCTTTTCGACGCGCTGTTCGCGTTGCTTTGATCCCTGTGCGAGGACGCTTCCTGGAGAGCTGGTTTCAGCTGAAGGGCGCCGCGTTTGGTGCCACGACGTTGAGCGTGACGATGGAGGGGCCGGCATGCGGCCCGTCTTGCCGGGCCGGGAGGGCGCGCAATGAGTTCGTCATCCGAAAGCTTACTGCGCGTGAGCAACCTCACGACTTGGTATCCGATCCGGCAGGGACTGCTTCGTCGGACGGTCGGGCATGTTCAAGCCGCCACGGATGTTTCCTTCGAAATCGAGCCGGGGCGAACGCTGGCGCTCGTGGGCGAATCCGGTTGCGGAAAGAGCACAGTGGGCCGCTCGGTTTTGCGACTCGAGTCGCCGCGACAGGGGCAGGTGCATTTCGAGGGCAGCGATTTACTGACGCTCCCGACGGACGCGATGCGCGCCGCGCGTCAGCGCATCCAGATGATCTTCCAGGATCCGATGGCTTCACTTGACCCCCGAATGCGCGTTCGCGATCAGATTGCGGAGGGCATGAAATCTTTCGGGATCGGGGAAAGCGGCGAGGATCGCCGGGACCGTGTCGCAGAGCTGCTGCGCCGGGTCCAGCTGGATCCCGACGCGATGGATCGCTACCCCCATGAATTTTCGGGCGGTCAGAGACAGCGCATCTGTATTGCCCGGGCGCTTGCGGTCGAGCCTCGCTTGATCGTGTGTGACGAGTCCGTCTCCGCCCTCGATGTTTCCATCCAGGCACAGATCCTGAACCTCCTTCGCGAGCTTCAGGAAGAGCTTGGCCTTTCCTACCTTTTTATCACCCACGACCTCTCCGTGGTTCGCTACCTCGCGCATGATGTCGCGGTGATGTACCTCGGCAAGATCGTCGAGCAGGGGCCGACCGAGCGGATCTTTAATGAGCCCGCTCATCCCTATACCCAGGGACTTCTTGCGGCGATCCCCTCCATTGATCCGGCGAGGCGAGGTGCAGCCCCCCCGGTACTCGGAGATGTTCCCTCGCCCAGCGATCCACCCGCCGGCTGTCATTTCCACCCGCGCTGCCCCGCTGTTCTGGAGCGCTGCCGGACGGAAGTGCCCCCAGTGGTTTCCCTGGATCAGGGAGAGAGTCGCTGCTTCTTGTCTGAGGGCGCCTGAGGAAAGCCCTGGTCAGCTTCTTACGTCTTGTCTGCACCCCGGACTCAGGTTGGTGCGCCCTCAGGACGAAGAGAGCGCCATGAGCAGTGCAATTCCCAAGAAACCCCGCGTCGGTGAGATCCTTTTGCAAGCGGGCGTGATCGATGAACTCCAGCTGCAGGCCGCCCTCGGCGAGCAGGCGCGCTGGGGCAGTCGGCTGGGGATGACCCTGATCAAGATGGGGATGGCAGAGGAAGGGCATCTCATCCGTGCATTGGCCCAGCAGCTGAATCTGCCCGTGGCGAGCCTGAAGGGGAAGAAGCTCTCCGAAAAAGTGCTTGCACTCGTGCCGAGCCGCGTGGCGCTGGAGCATAACGTGATTCCGCTTTTTACGAGCTCGGGCGACCGCTGTGATCAGCTCTATCTCGGGATGGAAGATCCTTCGAACCTGGATGTGCTCGACGATCTGAGTTTTCGGACCGGGATGGAAGTCTACCCGGTGATGGTGGGCCCGACCGATTTGCAGCTGGCCCTGGACCGCTACTACCGCCGAACGCCTTCCCCTGAAGCCCTTGCCGATCCGGTTCCGCTCGAACTCGATACGCCCTTTGACGTCGACCGCGAAGATCCGCTTGGGGAGACGATGGGTGAGATGAGTCTGCACAGTGTTACGGGAGATCCTGCAGACGAAGCTTCGATGAAAGAAGCGATGCCTCCGCTTGTTCCCCGCGAACCGATGATCCCGATCACGGTACAGGCGGTGCAGGCCGTGCAGGCGGTGGTTGCAAGTGAAGACCTTCCGCCTCAGGCGCCGGCCCGAAGCATCGTGACCACGATCCCCGATGCGCTCCTGGATACAATTGCGGATGCAGTGAGCGAAACCGAGCGCACCCGCATCGTTGCAAAAGCGGTCACAGCGCTGCTCATCGAGAAGGGCATCCTCACCTTGGATGAAGTACAAGAGCGCACTCGCCAGCTTAAAGACGCGGCCGAGGACGAACGGACTTCCGAGTCAACTTGACATTAGGCTGCGCGGACGCGACTCTGCCGCGCCACGATTGCCCACCGCCCCGCGCCTCTCCGGCTGGGCGTCGGTGGAAGGAGAATGGATATGCGTCTTGAATACGGTTTTTCGATCGAGGACTGCGAAGTCCCGCGTTTCGCGGTGGAAGCCGTCGAAGGCATCGGCAAGCTCTTTACCCTCGCGACGCTGGTGTTGAACGTGATGGCGACGAAAGATCGGGTCGAGATCGTTTTCCATGGACTGAATCCGGAAGACCCGGAACGCAAGATCCAGGCCTTTCTGGAGATCATACGGAGTGCGCCTGGCGATTGCGGGCTGCGCTTCGAAGCGGGTACGGCAGGTCGTGTCCCCGGCTCCTCGAGCTCGTTTCAGTGGCTCACGGTGACCAAGGCTTAAGCACCCTTATGCATCCCTGAGCATCCAGCAGGGGGTCGACCTCCCTTGATGTGCCCGGAGTGTTAGTCGTTGGCCTCGGCCTGACCGGCCTGACCGGCGCGGTCGGCTTGGGCGCAGTCGCAGCCCTCTCCTCGCCAGCGGTGTTGACGGGCGAGGCTGGCCTGAGCGATTTCGCGGACGAGGGCCTCGTGCCGATTCTTCGCGACCGCTGGATCCCGCTCCTGCTCGCCGTCTGCATAGGCCATCTGCGTTGTGTAAGCCGAGAGTGCAGCGCGCCGCGTTTCTAAGCTGAAGAAGGCATCCGGCAGCGACGCGCAAATCTGCGACCAGGTCCGGATGCGGTCGCTGCGCGGGAGGTCACGCGGGCCTTCGAGGTCTTCGAGGTCGACCCAGGCAAAATGCCAAGCGTCGCGGTCTCGAACGACCCGGATGTTATTCGCCTTGGCATCGCGATGCGAAAGGCCGAGGGAATGGCCCTCTGCGAGCCACTCGCCGAAGGAACGTCCAAGGTTTTCCTGGCTCTCGCCGGGGGGGAGCCTGAGCGCATCGAGATCTTGTTCCCCCACGTACTCGAGAATCAGCCAGCTGCGTTTAGGGACGCCGAAAGACCTTTCTTCAAGAAAGGCGAGCGGGGGAGCTGTTCGCTCGGCGAGCAGGCCTTGCCGCCGACCTCGGTGGAAGGCTCGGGCGGCGGGAGATCCGCGGAATCGGTCTGCGAGCGCACGGCGCCAAGAGCCTGCGTGGGATTCCTTTACGATGAGATGCCCTGCCTCCGTTTCAATCTCGACGAGTCGGACGCGTCCGCCGCGCCGCACCTCGCCTGGAAGATGCTCAGCGCGAGACATGGCTTCTGTTAGGGCCGTGCCGGAGAAGCGGGACGCGCGCAGTCCGTGCGCCTTACCGTGACGGGCTTCTGCCGTCCGGCGCCCCAGGGCGAAAACGCGCCTCGCCCGACCGCGAAGATGATCCTTGAGGAAGCGGGCATAGGCCTTCGGAAAAGTAGGCCCAACGTCCAGTTGCTTACGCAAGGTCGCACGGGCGGGGGCGCAAAAGCCCGCGCGAAGGAGGGAGAGTTCGAGTCGCGCGAGATCCGTCCGCCGGGTCGATTCTCGGCGCGAACGGGATGCGCTGCCGACGTCGAGGAGGACGATTTCTTCCCGCTCTTTTTTCGGCAGGACCATGAGGTTGCCCACATGAAGGTCGCCATGTCGAAAGTCGGCTGAATAGAGCGTGCTGAGCGTTTCTCCGAGGGATTCGAGCAGCGCGCCTTGCATCGCCTCATCCGCCGTAGGGAGGCAGTCGAGGAGCGGGATGCCTTCGATGAACGTGCAGACGACCACCTCGTCTCCATTCGGAAGGCGGCCCCAGGCAAGGGGGCCAGGCACGGGAACACCGATGGACTGGAGCCGCCCGAGCGATTGCCATTCACGTCGGGCGGAGGACTGACCGAGCGCGCGCTTCAGCCCATCCCGTAGGGTGTGTTTGCCAGGACGGCGATGGTGAATCTTAAGGGCGATGCCGCGGGGGCCCGATGTATCATCTCCCGCGAGGCCGAGCTTGTAGACGCTGCGCCGGGGCGTGTGATGGAGGCGCGTCTTGCGGCCCAGGCCGTCTTCGAGGCAGCGGTCGATTTCGGCGACGAGGCCGGGCTCGCCGGTTTTCCAGCGGACTGGACCTTCGACCTTCGGCCTCACGAGGAGTCCCGCTTTGCGGAGATCGCTGCGTATTCCTGGCGCAGGGAATCGATGTGCGTGGCCCAGCCGAAAGCTTGGGCGCGTTCCGCCAGGCGTTGGCCTCGGAATGCGCGCTCGGCGGGGTCGGCGAGAGAGGCGAGCGCGTCCGCGATCAGAAACGCGTCGCCCGCTTCGTCGATCGAGACCAGGTCGGGCGCGAGCCATTCGGAGGCCCCGTTCGACTCGGTCGAGATGATTGGGAGGCCCATCGCCGCGGCTTCGATCGTGACGTTGGCGAAGGCGTCATAGCGGGTGGGCAGGACGACCCCGTCGACGGCGGCATACACAGTTTCCAGGTCGTCGCGCGGGCCCAGGAATCGGAGTGCCTGGTCCACGCCCAGCTTTTCCGCACGCGCGCGCCAAGGCGCAGGGTCGTCGCGGCCGGCGATCCAGAGCGAAAGCCCTGGGTCCCCGAGCCGGGCCAGGGCCTCAAGCAATTCGGGAAGGCCTTTGCGGAGCCAGCCCGAGGCGGGGAAGAGCCAGACTTGCTCGGCTTCGGGGGAGAGCCGCGCCCGCAGGTCGGCTCCCGCAGCGCGATGTTTCCCGGGCGAGAAGCGCTCCAGATCCACGCCGTTGGGCAAGAGCAGGATCCGCTCCTCGGCGACCTGATGCTTCTCGACGAGTGCGTCGGCGACGAATCGCGAGGCGCATTGGATCTTTTGTTTGGGGTCGGCAAAGACCCGGGCTTCGAGGTCGAGGAGGGTGCGATGGCGCGGGGAAAGGCGCCTCGCGAGGTGGCGCGGGCCAGGGTAGGTGCGCCTGAGGAAATCGTCGTGGCTGCCGCCGCCTGCGCGGTAGAGATCCTGGTGGCGCGTGCGACTGAAGCTGTGGACGACGTCGAAGCGCCGCTTCTGGGATTCGGGGGTGCTGTCGGGATGGGGTCGTCCGGTGGCGCGGGCGGCGGCACGCGAGAAGGTCCGAACGCGGAGCGGTTGCCAGGCGCGAGGGGCGCGGAGGAGCTGCGTTTCGACGGCGGCTTGAGGCGCGATTTCGCGGGCTAAAACGGTGACGTCTTCGCCGGCGTCGGCGAGGGCATGGGCGACCTGCCATGCCACGTTTTCGACTCCGCCGGCGCCGGGAACAAAGCGTTCGATCACGAGTGCAATGCGCAGTGGAGGCGTCCTCAAGCTGGAGCCCAAAGGTATCGAGTCTGCCCGCGTTCGTCAGCCGAAGCATTGGCATCACGGCCCCAGCCCTCGTAGAATCCGGCTCTTGCGCCGCGTTTCCCCGCGAGCGCGGAGGCAGGGGCGAACTGGGCCACCGAACGCGGTGGATCACAGAGGGCCTCATCGTTCGAAGCCCACATGCCCGACAAAAAAACATCGACCCAGACCGACCCGAAAACCGATCCCAAATCCGATAAGCGTGAGCTGATCCTGGACGCAGCGATTCGGGTCTTTGCGGAGAAGGGCTTCCACGCGACGCGCATCTCCGATATCGCGCGTGAGGCGGAGATCGCGTACGGGCTCGTCTACCACTATTTTCGAAACAAAGAAGAGATCCTCGACACAATTTTCCTTGATCGCTGGAACCTCTTTATCGAAGCGGTTCAGGCGATCGCCGACGACGGTCGTGGCGTTGAGCAAAAACTGCTTTCCATCGCCGCGGTGATCCTTTCTGCGTATCGGAATCGTCCCGAATGGGTCCAGGTGCTGATTTTCGAGATTCAGCGAACCCAGCGCTTCACCGAGCCCGACCGGACTCAGCTCGTCGGGCGCTTGTTTCATTTGATCAGCCAGATTTTGAGCGATGGCCAGGCGCGCGGAGAACTGCGCAAAGAACTCGATCCGGTCATCGCCTGCTACGTCTTTGTCGGTTCCATTGATATCATGGTGACCGGCCGGGTTTTAGAAATGATTTCGACCGAAGAGGACGACGGCGCCTACTATGTGCGCGTGGCGCGAACCATCGTCGATGTGTTCTTGAACGGGATGTCCGCTTGAATTGAGCGAGTTCGTGGGACGCGGGATGAATTCGAGCGTTGTGATTTGAACAGGGGGTGTCCGATGACACAAAAAAACGAGTCGGGTGCGGGAGATTCCTCCGCGCCCGTGGCGATCGAAGTGGACGGGCTTGCGAAGCGGTACGGTGATTTTGAAGCCGTGCGCGGCATTTCGTTCAAAGTCTCGGCGGGTGAAGTGGTCGGGTTCCTTGGGCCGAACGGTGCGGGGAAGACGACAACGATGCGTATGCTGACGGGCTTTATTCCAGCGACCGATGGTGTCGCTCGAATCGCCGGGCATGACACCTTCTCGGATTCGATCGCCGCGCGCCGGGCCATCGGCTACCTGCCCGAAACGCCCCCGCTCTACCCGGAGATGACACCGGGCAGCTACGTCGAGTTCGTGGCCAGGCTGAAGGACGTGCCTCGGAGCCGCCGCGGGGCCGCGGTGGACCGGGCCCTTGAGCGCTGCGGACTCTCGGACGTGCGGCATCGCGAGATTCGCCAGCTCTCGAAGGGCTACCGCCAGCGCGTTGGCCTCGCTCAGGCCATTGTCCATGAACCTGCCGTGCTCGTGCTCGACGAGCCCACCGTGGGGCTCGATCCGATTCAAATTCGCGAGATCCGTGCGCTCATTCGAGATCTCGCGGCAACGGGTGGCCAGACGGTCATCCTGTCGACGCATATCCTCGCCGAGGTGGATGCCATCTGTCAGCGCGTGGTGTTGATTGACCGCGGTCGCAAGGTGCTTGATCAATCGCTTTCGGAGCTGAAGGCCGGGGGCGCGTCCCTGGAAGAGGTCTTCGCCCGCGCGATCGCGCATGATGAGGCCGCGGCCCATGACGAGGCGGCAGCATGAAGCACATGACAACGATCGCGTCTCGCGAATTGCGCTCGCTCTTCGTCTCCCCCGTAGCCTACGTCGTGCTGACGCTCTGGTCCGTCATCGCGGGGACATTCTTCCTCGCCACGCTCATCGGATTTCAAGAGGAGATGATTCAGTACCAGCAGTATCAGATGCTGCAGCGGATCGAGCAGATGAACCTGAACGATAATCTCATCGAGCCCTTCATCGGCTCAATGTGGGTGATCCTGCTCTTCTTGCTACCCGCGATTACGATGGGGCTGGTCTCGACAGAAAAGGCGAACGGAACGGATGAACTTCTACTCACAAGCCCGATTTCGATTTGGGACATCGTGGTGGGGAAGTTTCTGGCGGGAGTCGGCTTCGTCACGGTCATGACGGGCATCGTGGGCTTCTTCCTCGGCATTCTTTTCGTCTACGGCGAGCCGGAGCTCGGGAAGACGCTGACGGGGCTCGCCTGCTTGCTCTTCGTGAGTATCACGTATGTTGCGGTGGGCGTTTTCGCTTCCTCTGTGACGCGGAATCAGCTGATCGCCTTTATCTTGACCTTCGTCTTGTTGCTGGTGTTAGGCATGATGCTGCCCTTTATGGTGCAGATCACGATGTCCGGATCCGGGCTTGGGCAGGACTCTGGCCTCGCTTCGGCGGTGACGTGGATGTCCACCGGAAGTCATGTCGACCATATGCTCCAAGGTCTCGTTGATACTTCTGATCTCGCCTATTTCGTGATCGCAAGTGGGGTCTTCCTCTTGCTGTCAAAGACAGTGATCGAATCCGCGAGGTGGCGATAGATGACAGGCACAGCAGCTCTCCTGGCTGGACTGGGCGTCGTGGCGATCGGGTTCGGTCTGCTCTCCGCGCTCATTGCTCTGATTCAGCCCTACACGGATCCAATCTGGATTTTCGGGAACCTCGTGGTGGGCCTGGTGCTGTTGGGCGCCGCCATCTTTATGAGCCTCGATACCCTGCGCGAGCGTTTTCGGTCGAGCGGTGGCCGGCGCGCAGGCAAATACGGATCGAGTGCGATCCTGAGCGCGGTGCTGGGTGTGGTGATCCTCGGCTTCCTCGGTTTTTTGAGTACGCGCTACAACCACCGCTTCGATCTCAGTGAGTCGAAGGTCCATACGCTTTCGCAACAAACCGCGGACCTGCTAGCGGGGTTGGACGAGACCATTACGGCGACCGCGTTCTTCGGTGAAGAAGAGTCACCGCCGATTCGCGATTTACTGAGCCGCTACGCCTATGCCAGCGATCGTTTCGAACTCGAGTTCGTTGACCCGAATTCGGCGCCCGGTCTCGTAGATGAGTTGGGACTCACGACGGAAGAGTTGGCCCGTGGACTCGTCCGCTTTTCCCTGCCTTCGGGGGAAGCGACTTCGCTCTCCGCTTTCTCGGAGCCCGATATTACGGGTGCGCTTTTCAAGCTCGTGAAGAGTGCCGATAAGGTCGTGTATTTCCTGGAGGGGCATAACGAACGTGTTGTTACCGGCGCATCCGAAGAGGAGGGGCGTTTCGCTGCGGGGCCTGATACGTACGGGCAGGCGGCGAGCGCGCTGGTCAACGAACGCTACCGCGTCGAATCGCTCTTGCTTGCAAGCGTGGGCGATGTGCCTGTTGATGCTTCGGCGCTGATCGTGGCGGGGCCGACACGGCTTCTCCTCGCCGGAGAGCTGGCGGCGATCGATCGCTATGTGCGCGGGGGTGGCTCGGTTTTCGTTGCTCTCGATCCTCGTTCCCGAACGAACGTCTATGAGGTTTTGGAGGGGTGGGGGATTTTCCTAGGGGATGATGTGGTGGTGGACCAGGCCCTCGCACTCTTTGATCAGGCGACAACGCCGATCGCGGGCGCCTATGATGGTCGGCATCCGATCACATCCTTGATGCGCGAGCCGACGCTTTTTCCCATGGTGCGGAGCATCGAAATTGCAGAGACCTTCGTGGATGATTACCGGCTGATCGTGAAGACGGGCAACGAGAGCTGGGCAGAGCGCGACCTCGAAGCCTGGCGACGCACGGGGCGCGCCGAATACGGCGACGAAGACTTGCTTGGTCCCGTGACCGTGGCGGTCGCGGGCGAGCCTCGACTTGCTGGGATGGGCTCCGGAGGAGAGGAGGACGCGACGCCGCAGGGCGCGGCGACGGCGGGTCGAATCGTGGTGTTCGGCGATTCAGATTTCGCGACGAACGAATATCTCGGGGCACTCCGTAACCGAGATCTGTTCTTGAACGCGATCAACTGGCTTGCGGGCGACACGGAGCAGATCACCGTTCGACCCAATCTCTCCCGAGCCTCGAGCTTTCAGATGTCTCAGGACGAGTTCCGCATCATCCAGTATCTCTCGCTCTTCGTGCTGCCTGAGGCGATTGCGGTGGTGGGCGTCATCGTCTGGTGGCTTCGCCGAAAGGCGCCGGGACGGTCTGGGGCGACGGATCGATGAATCCGAAGACAACCGGCGCTCTCGCATTGATCGCGCTTCTGCTCGGGGCATTCGTCTATCTCTATGAGATCGGCGGCGACCCCGAGCGGGAGGCGGCGAAAGACGAGGCCGCGCGCATTTTCCCCGGGATCGGAACCGCCGACGTTGTCGCGATCGAATTCATGACGCAGGACCGAGTGTCGGCGCGCTTCGAGTTAGAGGAAGCTCAGTGGTTCTTGACGCAGCCTGTGCGGGCGAAGGCCGATGCGACGGCACTCGACGCGATCACACATGCGCTCACCCATCTTCCGCGCGAGGGCGACGTGAAGGCGCCGCGCGGTCGGGATGAGTATGGCCTGGGCGACGGGGCCCGCTCGGTTCGCTTCGAGGTGAAAGAGAGCGCGGGGTCCCGGTCTCGAGAACTGCGAATCGGTCGTTCAACGCCGGTCGGCGGGCATCTCTACGTGACGCGAGACGAAGAGACTGCGGTCGCTTTCGTCGAGTCCTACCGCCTAAACGCATTGAACCGCAAGCTGAATGATCTTCGTGAGCGGCGCATTTTTGGGTTTGAAGCCGGTGCCGTTGATGCGCTGACTCTGCGTTGGCAGGCGGGGGACGGAGCGGAAGGGGTGGCGCTCAGCCGTGGTCCGGATGCGCTCTGGAACCTGACTCAGCCCCTCGAGGCGCCAGCGGATGAGGAGGTGCTGCGAGAGCTGCTTTCGAACCTTTCTTTCCTGCGCGCCGAAAGTTTCGTGGATGCGCGGACCGAAGCGATTGATGCGGCGCTGAGTGCTCCCCTTGTTGAGATCACAGGGGAGGGCGAGGGTGCGAGCTCGGGGGATGCCCCGCATTGGGCTGCGCGTTTTGCGCCGGGCGACCAAGACGGCACGATGCTCGTGGATGCCGGCGTGGGCAGCGACGTCGCGTACCGCATTCCCGCGGAGCGAATCGAAGACCTGCCGCGCAACATCAACGCGTATCGCTTCAAGCAGCTGGCCTCCTTCGAACTCGTGGCCGCGAGGCAGATTGAATTTGAGCTTCGGGGTGCTGGAGAGGGCACAGGCGAGGATGTACTTCGTGTCTCCGCCGCGCTTGATGATGCAGGTTGGGGGAGTCTCGACCGTGCGCTGGATCCCGATGGATTGTCTGACCTCGTGAGAGTCTTGTCGACGCTTCGGGCAGAGGATCTCTTCGCGGATGAGATGGGACCTGCTGAACTCGCGAGTCTCGGCCTGGCCCCGCCCCGGAGCGTGATCCGCGTCTTTGGTCGCGAAGGTCGCGAAGGTCGCGAAGGCCGCGAAGGTCGCGAAGGTCGCTCAGGCAGCGCTGGGCGCGAGGGTGCTGCGGGAGCAGACGCGGCGGGGTTGTTGGCGAAGATTTCGATTGGGCGACTAGATGCGCGCCGTGGTTTATTTGTACAGAGGGTGGATGAGCCTACGATCTACTTGCTCTCGGCTGCTGAAGCCGCCTTGCTTCCGGTTGATCAGGAGTCTTTCCTTGCGCAGCTCGGAGTCGGAGCGAGTTCGGATAGCGCCGAAGCCGAAGCCGAAGAGGTTGGAGAGGCTGGTGCGGCGTTAGTCGGGGAGTCGGGCTTGCTTGAGGGCGAAGAAGGTGGCTTCGATCCGCATTCCGGAACGGCGCTGCCTTAGGTGGCGTGGCGCTGCCTTAGGTGTGGCGGCGCTGCCTTGGGCGTAGTGGCGTTGCCTTGGGCGGACCGGGGGCCTTTTTAGGCGCTCGGGCTGATCTGGGAGAGGAGTGCTTTGTGGAGCGGGCCGTTGGTTGCGACGACTTCGCGGCCGGAGCGGTCGGGCGCTGCGCCGCTGTAGTCGGTGACCCGCCCGCCCGCTTCTTCGAGGATCAAGTAGCCGGCGGCGACGTCCCAGGGATGTAGCTTGAGCTCCCAGTAGGCGTCCAGTCGGCCGGCGGCGACATAACAAAGGTCGAGCGCGGCGCTGCCGTCACGGCGGATACCGCGTGCGGTCTTGACCACTCTTCGGAAAGCGTCGAGGTTATCGTCTTCGCTGCTATGCACGTCATACGCGAATCCCGTGGCAACCAGGGATCGGCTGAAATCCGCCTCGGTCGAGACGCGTAGACGTCTTTCGCCGAGCCAGGCGCCCGCTCCTGCCACGGCCTCGAAGCATTCGTCGAGCAGAGGGTCATAGACGATCCCGATTGCGCGTTCCCCGGCGAGCTCGACGCCAATTGAAACGCAGAATCGCGGGAAGCCGTGTGCGAAATTGGTGGTGCCGTCGAGGGGGTCGATGATCCAGCGCCACTCGGCTTCCGCTTGATCTTGCCCTCCGCCTTCCTCTGCAAGAATCGCATCACCCGGACAGCCCGCGCCGATCCCCTCGATAATCAGCGCCTCACACGCCTTGTCGACCTCGGTGACGAGGTCGATCGTTGCGCTCTTCGTGTCAATCTGGAGGCCCGTTTCGTAGCGCTCGCGCTGCAGCTTTCCCGCGGCGAGGGCGAGGCTCCGGGCGAGGCGATGCCGCATGACGATGTCCTGCCCCAGCGCGGCTTCCGCCTTCGCGTCGAGTCGGGAGAGCGGCGTATCGGTATCGGCTTCATTCATTTTCGGCTGGACCTCAAGGGAAGGGACGGAAGAACCGGGGCGTAAATGGGGACTCGGTGGGGACTCGGCAAGGAATAGTCGGGGCGCGGGGAACTCAGCCGGGGATTCTGAATAGCGTGCGGGCGTTGGCGCTTGTCTTTTCCGCAACGGTCTCGACGGGCACTTGATGAAGTTCGGCGATTGTTTCACCGACCCGGGCGACCCATGCGGGCTCATTTCGCTTGCCCCGATGACCCTGGGGCGCGAGGAAGGGGGCATCGGTTTCCACCATCAAGCGGTCGAGGGGAATCCCTCGGGCGACTTCGCGCAAATCGTCGCTCTTTTTGAAGGTGACGATGCCGGAAAAGGAAACGTAGAAGCCGTGCTGCATCGCGCGGCGGGCGAATTCGAGGGTGCCGGTATAGCAATGAAGAACGCCCT
This sequence comes from Myxococcota bacterium, assembly GCA_045106235.1. Classification (GTDB taxonomy): domain Bacteria; phylum Myxococcota_A; class UBA9160; order UBA9160; family UBA4427; genus UBA4427. The sequence goes on along the minus strand of JBGCEJ010000035.1, from coordinate 33,760 downwards.
GTAGCTCGCCCTTTCCTTCGGCGATCCAGATGTCGAGCAGCTCGTCATAGGCGTTTGGCTCGTCGCCCCGGACGTGGATGGTCACGGGCATATCGAGCTCTCGGGCGAGAGCGACTTGTTCCGCGAAAACGGCGCGCTGGGTTTCGCGCGGGGCATTCATGTAATGGTAGTCGAGACCGCATTCGCCGACGGCCACGACCCGGTCGTTCGCGAGCCAATCGCGCATCGCATTTCGGTTCTCATCGTTCAGCTCGGCGGCTTCATGGGGATGAACACCGATTGCGGCCCAGATTCGCGGGTCTGTTTGTGCGAGGGCAAGCGCGTCCGCATTGCCCTGGATTCCGTAACCCGAGCCAATCGAGATCAGCGCGTCGACGCCGCCCTCGAAGGCGCGGTCGATGACCGCTTTCCGGTCTTCGTCGAAACGGTCCGCGGTGACATGGCAATGACTATCAAGCCACATGCGTTAGGCCATCGCGTCGCGCAGGCCCAACAGGAGGCGCTCCGCGACCATTTGTGGGTTGGCGTTTCGTTGGATCAGGTCACGGCGGAGTTGTTGCAGGCTCCGGTAGGCATCGAGCTGGCGCGGCGGGGGCGTGTCTCCCGCGATGACGCGGTCTTTCACAGCTTCGTTCAGCCAGGTCGAGCTGAGGTCGATGAGCTCGGTGACTCCTTCGGCGGCGGTGGCGCGTGCGCCGCGGTACTGCTCCGCGAAATCGAGGAGTTCGCCGACAGAACGGCTGCCCAGCGTATCGAGGGTGCGCACGATCTCGGCGACTTCTTCGGGTGTATCCGCATCGCGCAGCCCCGTCGCGCGTTCGACGGGAAATCGGACGCGGACGCTGCGCGAACGGATTGTGGCGATGATGGCGGAGGCGCGGGAGGAGACGAGCATGAGGGTTGTGAGTGGCGGCGGTTCTTCAAGCAGTCGAAGCAACGCGTTCTGTGCCTGAGGGTTGAGCCATTCGGCCTGGTCGATCACCGCGACGCGCCGTCCCCCTTCATTCGCGCCGAGGCGAAGCGCGGCCTGGACATCGCGCACCTGGCCAATCGTGATTCGGGTATCGTCGGCGCCCCGTTCGACCCAGAGGAGATCGGGATGGTCGCCGATATGGCGATACGTGGGGCCCCGCTTTCCCTTGCCATCCAGCGCGATGGGGTCAGTCGGCTCGCCATCTTCACCGATTTCGTTCGAGCGCTGGCATGCCGTGCAAGACTCGCAGGCGATGCCGCTGCTCGCGCTGTTTTCACAGACCAGCGCGCGTGCGAATCGGTAGGCCTCCGCGGAGGGCGTCTCGCCGGAACCCGTGAGTAGGTACGAAGAATGGATCCGCTCGTTCTTGACGGAGCGGTGAAGAATGCGCGCGGGATCATTTTCCCCAAGGGATTCATCTTCCATCTCCTCATCCTAGCGACCCGGGAGGGGCAGCGTCACGGCCGCGCAGCGCTTTTCGGAAGCCCCCGGGTCTTCTTCATTTTCCCGTTCGTTTTGCACTCAAGATGCCGGTTGCCCAGCCCGATAGCGCAAGGGACACGCAAATTCTTTTTGGGAGGCAGACGATCAGCATGGCTATGAGCGGTTTCGGTCGAGGTAAGGGTGAGACGCAGACAGGCGCGATGCCTTCGAGCACGGGGGCAAGCGCGCCCGCAGCCGGTGGATTCGGGAACCTGACGGCGTTTATTGATCAGGGTTCTGAATTCGAGGGCAAGCTCTCGTTCAAAGATACGGTGCGCATCGATGGCACTTTCAGCGGTGAGATTTCCAGCGATAACACGCTGATCGTCGGTGAGTCCGGCCAGATCCACGCGCAGATCAAATCCGTCAGCGTTGTGATCAGCGGTCTCGTCGAAGGCGACGTCCTCGCGAGCGAGCAGATCGTTCTGCACAAGACGGCGGTTGTGAACGGTGACCTTGCAGCACCGAAAATTATGATGGAAGAGGGCGCGCAGCTGAACGGCGCGGTTCGCATGGGCAAGAACGCTGGTGCTTCGGCGAATGCGTCGGGCGGCAGCAACAAGGGCCAGAATGCATCTTCCGGTGACAGCAAGTCTTCTGAGAAGAAGGCCTAGCGTCGCCTCAAAGATTAAGTCGGAGCCGACACCCCGTCGGTTTCGCGAGATGTGCTAGGGGGCCGGCCCCGTCTTTCGCGTATTGAACGCGATGGGCGGGGCCATTCTCGTTTCGGGAGTTCGGGAGTTCGGGAGTTAGGCGTCGATGACGACGACCGACTGCACGCCGGCGATGGCCTTCTTGAGGGGCTCTTCGATTCCGATTCGCACTGTCGAGATCTGGGCCGGGCATTCGACACAGGCGCCTTGGAGAGCGATTCGAATCGTCCCGTCATAGTCCACGGAGAGCAGCTCGACGTTGCCTCCGTCGGCCACGAGCGCAGGCCGTACGCGATCTAGCCAAGCTTCCACGATTTCTCGCTTTGGTGGAGGTGTGTCCCAAGCTTGCTGCGCGTTCCCGTTAGCCATAATGGCCCTATCGGCCGGACGGAGCGGCGGGTTGAACCGCGCTGCCATGCTGCGCTGCGCGCGCCGCTACCCTCTCGAGCTAGAAGGTCGGAATCGTCTCGGGCCCCTGGCGCGCGTCCCAGATCCGAATGCCCGCTTCGCCCCGCCAGGCGATCTCGGTCACGCCATCGCGGTCGATGTCGAGGGTGCCGACCAGGTCGAGCCCCTTCGGCAGATCCTCTGTACCGGCGACCCAGAATGCCTTTTCGCTCGATCCTAGGAGGAAAATTGCGATGCGCAGTCGCCCCTTGTCGTCATGGGTGAGCACATCGTCTTGGCCGTCTCCGTTGAAATCGGCGATCGCGAGAATGGAGTCGGTATGGCGAACGTCCGGGATCGAGATGCCGGTCGATGCGTTGGGGATCCAGTCCGTTTCCGCCGTGCTGGCGAAGAGCTGATCCTCGGCGCCGTTTCGCCAAAGCAGGTCCATCTCTCCGTCGCCGTCGAAATCGCCATGGCCGAGGAGCGTGAATGCTTCGTCGTTTGCGAGGTCGGAGGGGATCAATGGAGCGTCCGTTGTAAGGGCGTCGAACGGAGCGAGGGAGATCTGCCCAGACACGCTGTCTTCGATTAGCCACTGCGAGCCGACTTCATCACCGAAGTTTTCGAGGCCCAAGAATCGTTCTGTTGATCGGAGCCGTAGGCGCTCGACCAGGGTCTCGGCAGGCCGCAGCAGGTCGGCGTCGCTGCCGTCTGCATCTGTGTCTGCTCCGGCGTTTGCTTCGGTGTAGCCGAGCGTGCTTCCGAGGAAAGTCTCTCCATCGGCGACGAAGAGCTGGCCGGCGGCGTCTTTGAAGATGAGCTCGCGCGTCTCGTCGCCGTTCACGTTTCCGGTCCCGATCAGCATGACCCCTGCGGCGATTTCTTCATCGACGAAGGACTGAAGCCATTCATCGACGGCGTTCGATCGGAGAAGGGGAGAGGCGAGGCGGGCATCGGCCGAAAGGAGGCGCTCTCGGAGGGCCGCGCGGACATCAGGATCGCTGTAGTCCGTTTCCGCTGCATCCTCTGTCTGGGCGAGCTCTTCGGCCTCGGTGACTGCTTGGGGGCCTTGCGCAGACGCCTCGGGTGCCTTCGCGACCACCGCTGCGGTTTCGACCGCCGTAATCGGCGCTTCGGCGACGACATCACCTAACGCGCTGCTCGAGGTGCTTCCGGAGGCGTTAGCAGAAGAGGCGTTCGCGACGACGCTTGCGGTCGCGCTTTCGGAGCGGCTTTGTGCCGCGGCGACGGACGGGAGTTCGGTTTCCTCGGCGTAGAAGCGGACGGGGGCAGAGGGTGGGGAGCTTTCGCTCAGGGCACCGTTCTCATTGACTGCGACGACGACGATGCGAACCTCGTCTCCGCCCTGTCCGGAAATGCTGATGTCGGGGGTGGGGGTGCTGCTCGTGAAGTTGAAGACCGAGCCGTTCCGCGAAAGAAAGATGAGGTAGCTATCGATCGCCCCGATGGAGGGTTCCCAAGCCATGGATGCTTCCGTCTGTCCAGCCGGGAGGTCGACGGGCTCGCTGACGAGCTTGACGACGGGGCTCTTTCGTGAGGCGGAACCCCCACCGTTGTTATCATCGTCGCAAGCGGTCCCGAATAGTCCGAGCATCAAGAGCAATCCGCACGCGAGGGCTTTCCGCGCCACAGCGTGTCGGGTCGGGCGCACGGGCCCCTCAGGATTGGAGTGGCTCTGCGTAGGCTGGATGCGTGTTGATTCGTTGGACATGGACCCCCCTCATTGGCCCTTGTTCGACAAGTCGATACGAAAAATATTTTGATTGTCTGAGCGCTGGTTTTCTTTCTCGGACCGTAAGAAACGCCCTTCCGCGTCCCTTCAGGTCAGATTCATGCTTCGAGGTGGTGTGGAGATCACATTGCTTAAAGCCTGCGTCCCTCTTTCCCCATCCCCACATCACATTCGGAAAGGGAAGATTTATTGAATGTGATCATGGTCACAACGTCACACTTTTTCCAAAAAAGGCGTCAATATTACGACACTTGTCGAACTATTCGCCTTGATTTGAGCTTCCTACTCGGCGGGAGTACTCTCCCGCCCCCTATGCCTCCCATGAAAATTACGCTGAAACTTTTTGGCTCTCTGCGCGCAGAGGCCGGCGAATCCACGCTGATCGTCGAGCTCGAACCGGGCGCGACGGTGGCGGATGTCCGCGTCTGGCTCGCGAAGCGCGCGCCGCTTGTGGACGAACTCGGGGACCGGCTCGCCGCGTCCGTGAATCTCGAGATCGCTGAATCCGACGCTTTGCTCTCCGATGGCGACGAGGTCGCTTTCTTGCCTCCGGTGGCGGGCGGAGATGGAGAGCCGAAGCGCTGCACGATTTCGGATCAGGATCTGGACGAGGCCGAGGTGGTTGCGCGGATCGATGGCCCCGACGCTGGGGGGATCGTGACCTTTGTGGGGAACGTGCGGAATCGCGCTCGGGGGCATGAGATCAAGCATCTTGAATATGAGGCCTATCCCGCGATGGCTGAGCGCGAGATGGAGAAGATCTGCGACCAGGCTGCGGAGCGCTGGCCGGGGACGCGGGTCGCGATTGCGCATCGCGTGGGGATGCTTGCCATTGGCGATGCTGCCGTCATTGTCGCGGCTGCATCACCGCATCGCGCGGAAGCGTTCGAGGCATGTCGTTATGCGATCGATACATTGAAGGTGACCGTGCCGATTTGGAAGCATGAGACTGCGACGGACGGCGCCTATTGGGTCGATGACCATGCCTAAGCATCATCACGAAAAGGACGCCGCGTCGACTTCGTCTGCCTCCCCCGCGCATCAGGGGCATCATCATCGCAAGGCGGCGCCTGCTTCGGTGCCGACGGCGATCGTCACGGTGAGCGATACCCGCACCCTTGAAACGGATACCGGTGGCGCGCTCGTCGAAGAGATGCTGAAGGCGAATGGCCAGACTGTCGTCGGGCGGCGGATTGTTCCAGATGAGCCGGCCGCGCTCCGCGAAGCGCTCGCGGCTTGTCAGGCGGAGGGTGAAGCTTCGGCGATCATCTTTACGGGGGGGACGGGGATCGCGCCGCGCGATGTCACGCCGGACACCCTTGAACCAGAGCTTGAACGCGTGATTCCCGGTTTCGGGGAGCTCTTTCGGATGCTGTCTTACGAGGAGATCGGCTCTGCAGCTTTATTGTCTCGTGCGATGGCGGGGCTGGTGAACGGGAAGGTCGTTTTCGTGATCCCCGGATCGAGGGGGGCCGTCCGTCTCGCCATGGAGAAGCTGATCCTGCCCGAACTCGGGCATCTTGCGGGTGAAGCAGTTAAGACGCGCTAGCGCGGGGCCGAAGAGCCCTGCATGCAATCCGCGATGCTTTCTCATTCTCGCGCGTGCCGTCCGGCGGGCTTTCCGCTCGTTGTCCGGCGCTCGGTCCTGCTCCTGTCCTGCTTAGGCGTTGCCGCTGCGTGCAGCATAGTCGCCGCGCCGCTCGCGATCGCGGGTGAGATTCGATTCTGGGTCGACGCGGAGGGCGTGACGCATTTTACGGATAAGGCCGAGACGGCACCGCCCGAAGCTGCGTCGACTGAGCGAGCAGACGACCTGACGACGCTGCAGAGCGCTTGGAAAGACGGGATTACGGGGCCACCGCTCGCGGCGGGCGATTCGAGCTTCGGGGATCATCGTGTGGCTCGCCTTCTGCGCGGCGCAATTGCAGACCTTAACCGAGGCGAAGAGGCGCGTGCGGATTCGACGCTTCGGGGCGTGCTTCGCTTGGATGCGCGCAATGCGGAGGCGCATTGGTACCTCTCCGTTTTGGCGCGGGCGCGCGGACGGTTCAACACCGCGGAGCGTCACCTTCGCATCTTTCTCGACGAAGCCGGGCCGTCGCTCGCACCTTGGCGAGAGAAGGCGCGTCAGCGGCTTGCCGCGATTCAGGACGAACGGGCGCTCGCAGATCCGACGACGTTGGCTGGGCCGCTTCAGCTGCAGACAGTGAACGGCGAGAACTTTCGCGTTCAGGTGGACGCGCGGCTCGGAGAAGTCTCGGGCGACTACGCGACCCGCGTTCTTGGCTTTCTCGAGGACGCGCGTTCGCAGGTTTCGCTCGCGCTTGGGGTCGCTCCCCTCGAACCGCTGGGTGTTGTGCTCTACGGACGCGCGGCGTACGTGCGCGCTCATGCCCATCGCTTCTCGTTTCAGACGATCGGCTTTTTTGACGGCCAGATTCATGTCGCCTCTCCCGCGCATCCTTCAGAGTCGCTGCGGGGCGTCCTCTTTCACGAGTACACCCATGCGGTTTTTCGGGAGCAGACGGGCGGCGATCGGCCCTATTGGCTGAATGAGGGCTTTGCGGAAAAGATTGAACGGGCTTCCCGGGGCCTGGCGGAGTCGACCCGGAGCGAGCGTGCCGCACTGCGCGCGAATATCGAGACGGGGACGTGGATTCCGCTGCGGTCGATCGCTCAGAGCTTCGCAGGGCTGACCGACGACGGCGCGCGCGATGCGTACCTTCAGTCGGTCGTGACCGCGAATTTTATCGAGCGGCAAACCGATGTTGCGGGCCGGCGGAAATTGCTGGCCCGCATCGGTGAAGGATGGTCCGTTGATCAAGCGCTTTTCGAGGTGCTGGGCTTTGACACGGATGGGCTTGACGCGGCGGTGCAGGCTGAAATTCGCCGCGAGTTTCCCGAGTGGACGCTGCCGGCAGCGCCCGATGAACCCTCAAGCTGAAACCGTGCGCTGAAACGGCGAACTAACGCGCCTCGACCGGCGTTCGTTCGAAAGAGACTCGGTCGCCGAGAGTCCAGCCGCTGGCTGCGGAGTATCCGGCCGGGACCTCAAGGACGGCATCCACGAGGGATCGCGGGCGGACGGTGGGGCCGTTGCCGCCTTTTTCGAAGGGAACATTGGTGTCGAGGTCGACGATTCGTCCCTTGTGGATCCAGATGATGTCGATCGAAAAACGCATGCCCTTCATCCAGAATGAATAGAAGGCGGGCCGTTCGTAGAGGAAATACATCCCCGTATCCCAGTCGAGGCTATCCCTCTGGCCCAAGCCGAGGGCCTGTTTGGCGGGGGATTCTGCGATCTCGACGGCGATGCGCTTGCCCTTGATTTCGACCCATCCCTCGGGCGGCGGCTCGGAGCTGCCGAGTTCGAAATCGCTTCCCTGGCAGGCGACCAGCAGGAGGCCTAACGCAAAAGCGACCGCGAGTTTTGAACGGGAGTTCCTGCGCATGGATTCGGAAACTCCGGAGGGTCTGCGAAGGGGACTCATTCGGACTGTGCTCCGGGGGCGTAGTATTCGAAATCGACGAGGTTCTCTTCCATATAGACGCGCAGTCGTTTTACCAGCTTCGCTTCGAGCTGCCGGACGCGTTCTCTTGAAACTTCGAATTCTTCCCCGAGTTCGGCGAGGGTGCGCGGTTCTTCTGCCAAAATGCGCTCCCGCAGGATCGTGAGGTCGCGCTCCGAAAGGGACTCGGCGTACTCCTCGATCTTGCCCATGAAAACGCTGCGCAATTCGCTTGCCCCGACCGAGGCTTCCGAAGAAATGCCGGGGGCGGCCATGCGGTCTCCAAAGGTCATACCGTCGCCTTCATCGCTTCGGATCGGCGCATCGAAGGAAAGGTCGGGGCGCGAGAGGCGGGCTTCCATATCAATGACATCGTCTTCGGAAACGTCGAGTCTTTCCGCGAGGAGTTTGGGTTCGACTTCATAGCCGAGCCGTTCAAGCTCACGCTTTTCCTTGTTCAAACGGAAGAAGAGTTTGCGTGAAGCGCGCGTGGTCCCGAGCCGTACGGAACGCATATTGTCGAGAATGTATTTGAGGATATACGCGCGAACCCAATAGACCGCGTAGGAAGAGAGCTTTACGCCTTGGTAAGGGTCATAGCGCTGGACCGCTTCCATCAGGCCCACATTGCCTTCTTGGATCAGGTCGAGGGTATTCGTCCAGGCGCGACGGTATTCCATCGCGATTTTGACGACGAGGCGGAGGTTGGAAACGACGAGCAGTTTCGCTGCTTCAACGTCTCCTTCTTCCACCCATTGGACCGCAAGCTCATGCTCCTCTTCGCGGGAGATCGGCGCGTGATGCCGCAGTTGCGACATGTACGCGGAGAGAGCGGTCGCGGATGCGACGCCCGGCGTACTCGGGTCCGCCGGAATCGGTAGGGCGCTCCCCCCGGTGCGGTCGGCGGCGACGCGATCGTGGCCGCCTGCTTCCGCGTCTTCAGATGCCTCAGAGGGATCGCTGATTGTCGCCTCGGCGTCTTCCGACGCTTCGTCTAGATCGAGTTCTCCTTCGACGAGGTCCGCAGCCTCAAACTCGATGGCATCGTCGCCTACACGACGTTCGGCCGCGGCGCCCTGGGCAGGCGCCGGAGACTCGGGTCGATCTGCATTCGCGGGGGATTCATCGATCATGGGGTCCCCCCACAATAGCAAAACGCGCGGCCGGACTCCCTGGGAGTCGGACCGCGCGTTTTGGACTGCTTAGAGCTTGTGAGCTGCCGGGGCGGCTACTCCTTCAGCGAGCGGATGAAGGCGACCAGATTGTCGAGATCGGCGTCGCTCAGGCCGAGGACCGGAGCCATCATGGCGGAGCCGCCGTAGACCATCGCGCCCTTCGTGATCACGTTCTTGAGGTCGGCGTCGGTTCCTGCGGTGCCGTCCTTATCCGTGTCGAGCTTGAAGTCACCGACGGTGAAATCGCGCGGTGCCGGCTGTCCGGCTGCGGCGAGCGCCATTCCGGTCGGGCCATCGCCCTTGCCGCCGGCGCCGTGGCACGAGACGCAGAGTTCCTGGAACTTGGCGTTGCCCGCGGCGGCGTCGCCTGCGAGTGCGGCACCCGGAAGAAGGAAGCCCGACAGCGCTGCCGTGGCGAGGATCGTCTTGGAAAGGTTCGAAAATGCGGTCATTTTTTTCTCCTGTCGAAAAGTAGGGATGTTCATGATTCCCGCGCGACTTCGTTTTCGGTTCGCAACGGATTAGATCTGCGGCGCAGAGTTTGGTTCCCGAATCGTGTGCCGTCGAGGGGTGCAACCGAAGGTTGCGCGCGTTCTCTTCTGCGCACTACAAATGCCCTGTCATCCCCCTCAATGCGCTGGTCGAATGAATCGGCACATCCGCATTCGAGCGAGATCCGGAAATGCCCTGACTCGGGGTCCGGTGATTCTGCGCGCTCACTCCCTTCATCCCGATTCTAACTTCTCAAAACGAAGGGAGTGCGCAGCCTCTGGAGAAACGTGCGCGCTATGCGCTGCGAGCGCGAACCCACTCGGTCAGCATGCGCACGCCGACACCCGTTCCGCCACCAATATGCAGGGGCGTTTGATTTCCAGTCATGCCGGAGCCGGCAATGTCGAGATGCACCCAAGGCGTGTCACCCACGAAACCGCGCAGAAACGCGCCGGCCGTTGAGATACCTGCGTCGCGGCCGCCGGAGTTTTTCCAGTCGGCCACCTTGCTGCGCATCGCCTTCTCATGCACGTCGAGCAGAGGCATCGGCCAAACCGTTTCCCCCGTCTGCCGTCCCGCTTCGCAGAGCTCCTCAAGCACATCGTCATCATTGCCAAGGCCCGCCGTAGCCCAAGGCCCGAAGGCCATCATGGCTGCGCCCGTCAGCGTCGCGATATCGATCATCGCGTCGGGCTTATACGTCTTCACTGCGTAGTCGAGCGCATCCGCCATCACGAGCCGGCCTTCCGCGTCGGTGTTCACGATTTCGATCGTCTGCCCAGACGCCGACTCGATGATATCGCTCGGTCGATACGCCTTCGCGCTCGGCATATTCTCCGCGGCTGCGATGACAGCGACGACATGAATTGGAAGGTCGAGCAGCGCGATGGCTCGCATCGCGCCGATCACACTCGCCGCACCATGCATGTCATGCTTCATCTCCAGCATCCCGCCTGCGGTCTTGAGCGAGAGACCGCCCGAGTCGAAGGTGATGCCCTTGCCGATCATGGCGATGGTGCCGGCCTTTTTTCGTTTTGGCGTCGCGCCGTGTTCGAGCACGATCATGCGCGGCGGGCGGAGGCTGCCCTGGCCGACAGCGAGGAGGGCGCCCATGCCCCGACGTTCGAGTTCGGGAACCGCCATCACCTGACATTTCAGGCCGACCGCGCGCGCCATCTTGCGCGCTTCACTGGCCAAGGTCTCCGGGTAAATCGTGTTCGGCGGCTCGTTTGAGAGATCCCGGGCCAAGGTCTGGCTCTCGGCGACTTGAGAGGCGCGTTTGGCTGACGCCCGCAGAGCCGAAAGATTTTTAGCCTTTCGGACATATGCGATCTTGATCGTCGAGCTCGACTTGGTGCTCTTCGCCTTGCCCTTGGTTTTGCGCCCGGCGCTTTTCTTGCCCGCGGTCTTGTAGCGATCAAATTGGTAGGCACCCAGATGGATGCCCTCGGTGAGAGGCGCGGTGGCTCGCTCTGCGGCGAGGCCCGAGCCCGGAGGCACCACCAGAACGATGCGTCCGTAGCCGGCTCGACCCGTCTCACGGCCGACCCGGCCGCCGAGATTTCGAAGTGCCGCGTCGTCGACGGCCTCCGCCTCGCCGAGCCCAAGAAAGATGCAGCGAACGATCTTGGCCGTTTTCGGTCCGTAGATCGTCAGCCGGTCGCCCGCGCCCGCTTTGAAATCACCTGAGCGAATCGCGTCGCTGAGTCGCCCGCCCATGCGGCGGTCCAGGCCAGACAGGCCCTGGGGCAGAGCGCTGGGTGTTTCACCGCGCCGCGTGATCGGGATCACGAGGGTCTCGGCCTGAGTTTCTGCAACATCCCCTGCATCGATCTGAACTCGAATGGTCATGAATCTCCTTCTTCCCTAGATTCCGCGGCACCGGGATCGTTTGTGCGGTGTCCGGATGGCTTAGCGGCGATTGCGCCGTGAGCGATAATCGCTTCTTGTGTCCTGGTGAGGGCCTTTTCGGCTTGTTTCATCAGTGTCATGAGGAGCATGGCGAAGGGGGGATACGCCGTGAGCTTTGACCTGATCAGCCTGATTCTACAGGCAGGTCTTATCGTCAAGCTCGTCCTTTTGGTGCTCGTACTGTTTTCCATCACGTCTCTGACGATCATCGTCACGAAATGGTGGGAACTACGCGCTGCCGATCAGGATAGCGAGGCCTTTCTCGAGGTCTATCGACGTGAAGGATTTAGTGAAGCCTATGATGCGGCCCGGCATTTGGACCGGAGTCCGCTCTCCGTCGTCTTTTTGACGACCGGGGATGAATTGCAGGGCGCGCGGAACCGCAATGCGGCGGACCGGAGTCGGGACCAGCTGCTGCAAGAGCTTGAACGCTCGATTGCGTGGACGGGCGCCGGGCAGATGCGGCGACTCGAACGAGGGATGCCGTTTCTTGCCACAACGGGCAGCACGACGCCCTTTATCGGGCTCTTTGGGACCGTGGTCGGCATTATCGCGGCCTTCCAGAGCATCGGCGAAGCGGGGCAGGCCTCGCTCGCGGTCGTGGGGCCGGGGATCGCCGAAGCGCTGGTCGCCACCGCGGTCGGTCTCTTGGCCGCGATTCCCGCAACCATCGCGTACAACGCGTTCGGCGGCCGGATCGATGGCGTGCTTGGGATGCTCGAGCGTTTCTCTGAGCAATTTGGTGAAGATCTTGACCGCCTTGTTCAGACTCAGGCTGTGAAAACGGTTGTGGGTTCGGAAGGCGAGGGCGGCTCGGCCGCGCCCCGCGGTTAGGTCGGTTCATTCGCTATGGCGGTTCAACTCTCAAGAGGTCGCACGCGACGCGGCAACGCAGAGATCAACGTCACGCCCTTCGTGGACGTGGTGTTAGTGCTGCTCATTATCTTCATGGTCACCGCACCGCTCATGCTGCAGGGCATGGACGTGAATCTCCCGGAGACCACGACGCAACCGATTCGAATGCCCTCGGCGCCGCTGGTGCTGACGGTGACGGAAGACGGACGCTATTCGCTTGCGCGAAAGGAAATTCCCGAAAGCGAACTGCAGGCGAAGCTCGAAGCGGTCTTCGAGGCCCGGGGTTCGAAAGAGGTCTTCCTGCGCGCCGATGAAGCAGCGCCGTACGGTCTGGTCGTGCAGGCCATGGCCGCCGCTCGGCGGGCCGGGGCAACGCGGCTGGGGATCGTGACCGAGGAAGAGCGTTGAGCGCGGATCTCGTCGGCTGGCAGGACGAGCAAGCGCTCGATCATCGCCGGCGGCTGCGCAACGCGATGCTCGTCTCCTTGGCCATTCATGGTCTGATGGTGGGCGCCTTCGCGTTTTCGCCCTCGCCGGAGCACGCCGATTTCCCCGAAGTTCTCGCCGTGGATCTGATCGGGCCATCGCTCGCCGCGCCGAAATCCGCTCCGAGCGCGCCGCCCCGCGCGTCCGCTCCGAAGCCCCCGGCTCCCGCCCCGCCGCCGGAGGCCGCGGAACCACCTCCGCCTGCGCCCCCCGCCCCGAAAGCCCCGGTTCAGGTTCTGCCCGAGGAATCGCCGAGCAAGGTGGCCAAGGTGCAGCCGAAGCCAAAGGCCGAGCCCAAGCCGAAAGCACGACCGAAACCTGCGCCCAAGCCGCGACCGAAGCGGACGACGCCGGAGAAGGAGCTGAGCCACGACGACGCACTCGCGGCGCTGATGGATGAACTGGGCGGGGACGATGTTTCGGAATCGCTGCAGAGGGCGCCTGCAAAGGAAGAGCCTGCGGAGCCCGCGACCTCCAGCGGTACGCCCGGAACGAGTGGTGGCCAGGACGGGGTGAAGATGGCCTCGGATCTGGCGCGCTGGAAAATCGCGATGGAGCGGCGAGTCAAGCGGACCTGGATCGCCCTGCCGCAGCATCGCGGCCAAGGCCTTGCGACGCAGCTTGAGATTCGAATCTCCGCGGCGGGAGATTTGTTAGGCGAGCCCAAGGTGGTGGGGTCTTCGGGCGATCCCAATTTTGACGATAGCGCTGTGCGGGGCGTGATGAAGGCGACGCCTTTGCCGCCTCCGCCGAGATCGGGCCCGGTGCGGTTCGTGTTTCGGTCGGAATCAGAGTAGAACGCGCATTGCGCATTGGGGGGAGTTGTTATGCGACGCATTCAGGTCGTGAAAGCAGAAGTAGGAATGCGCTTGAAAGAGCGTCGACTCGGGAATTCAGTCTGGGTCGGTCGTTTTGTGGCGCTCGCGCTCGCTGGGGCTTTGGCGGGGGCCGCAAGCGGTCCCGGGACTGCGTCTGCGCAGAGCCTGGAGGACGAGCAGGGACCTCTGCCCACGCTTGAAATTACGCCCGGGGCGGCAAAGGCCTTCCGGACGGCGGTGCTGCGGTTTAAGCAGGTCGGTGCGCCGGTGGGCGAAGAACGAATCAATACGCTGCGCGAGGAGATCGAGAAGGGACTCGCGTTTTCGAGCGTCGTGCTTCCGCTCAAGCGCGAGGCGTATTTGGGCCCCGAGGACAGCGAGGCGCTCGAGGCCGCGGGCGGCTTCGAATGCGATACGTGGAAGCAGAGTGGTGCGGATGCGGTTTTGCAGGGCGAAGTGAGACGCGACGGAGCGCGTCTGCGGGCGGACCTTCGGGTTTGGGACGTGGCGCGCTGCAAAGAGTTGAAGGTGGGGCGCGTGGCGGGCGACCGGGACCGGTTGGATCAGCTCGGGCGAATTGTTGCGGACGAGACCGTGGAATCTCTGACGGGGACGCGCGGCGTCTCGGCGACGGAGATCGCCTTTATTTCGGACCGAACGGGGCAGCGCGAGCTCTACGTCATGTCCGCGGATGGTCGGGATGCCCGGCCTGCAACCCGCAGCAATACGATCAAGATGTTTCCGGAATGGGTGCCAGATGGGCGCGCGATTCTTTACGTCTCTTATGCCTCGGGCCAGCCTGATTTTCACCTGACCTCGCGGAGCGATTCCGTGAAGCCGGGACCGATCCTGCGCAATATTCTCGCCGGCCGGCCGAAATACCGCGGCCGGTTTGATCCGAGCGGGGAAGAGGTCGCGGTGGTTTCCAGCGTCGACGGGGCCTCGGAGATCTTCACGATGAAGCGTCGGGGGAGTCAGCCGAAGCGGCTGACGAACTCGCCTGCGATCGATGTTTCCCCCTCCTGGTCGCCGGATGGGAAGCAGATCGTCTTCGTATCGGACCGGACGGGATCGCCGCAGCTCTACGTGATGGACCGCGACGGCGGAAATCTGCGTCGGCTGACCTATACGGGCTCCTATAATACGTCCCCTGCCTGGTCTCCGGACGGCCGCTGGATCGCCTACGAGACTCGGGTGCGGGGGCAATTCGACATTTGGCTCATCGACCCGATGGGCGAGGTCACTTTTCCGATCGTCGAGCATGCACGCAGCGACGAGTCCCCCAGCTGGTCGCCGGACTCCCGCAAAATCGCTTTCAGCTCAGCGAGACGAGGTCGAGACGATATTTTCGTGATGGATTGGAACGGAGAGAACCTGATGCGCCTCACAGGTCGCTCTGGGAAGAATATTCAACCCGCTTGGGGGCCACAGTCCCGCTGATAGCCTGCTAAACTGCGCGCCCCCAAACGGGTCGCTGAGATTCGAAGGGGAGGAGAAGCCGTGCTGAAATTCATACAGACCGATTCTCAAAAGGGCCAAATTCAAGGATTTTCCGCGATTGCTGCGGGCTTCTTGGGGCTTGCCCTACTGAGCGGATGCGCGACCCAGGGCGATTTCCTGGCGCTCAAAGAACGTGTTGCGGACGCGCATTCCCAGCGACGGGAATCGCCGGATCCCTTCGCGCGGATTGCCGGGCTCTCCTCGGATGTGGACACGCTGCGCCAGGAGGTGCGGGATCTTCAGGGCGAGCTCGAACTCGCGCGCAAAGAAGCGGCGGACGCGCTTGAAGAGGTGCGGCGCACGCGAACGGCGGTGACGCAGCAAGGGCTCGCGAGCGCAGGCGGAGCGGTCCGCGGCGGTGGCTCAAGCGTCTCAGGCGGCTCAAGCGTTTCCGGTGTGACGGGGACGACCGCGGGAACCGGCGCGACCGCCGGTGTGGCCGGGGGGCTCAGCGGGCGAGGCATTTCATCGCCTTCTCCGGATCAGCAAATCGCGGGCTACCAATCGGCGCTCGAATCCTGGCGCGCCAACGACTACGACGCCTGTATCGAGGAATTCACGGCCTATCTCCAAGCCTATCCGACCTCGGGCTATGCCGACGATGCGGCTTATTGGCTCGCGGACTGCACGTATAAGAACGCAGAGTTCAAGCGCGCCGTCGTTCGCTTCAACGCGGTGGTGAGTGTTTATCCCGAAAGTCCGAAGGCGCCTGACGCGCTCTACCGGCAAGGTGAATCGCTTTTGAAGCTGGGCCCGAAATTTCATGAAGCGGCGCGGACGGTTTTCAAGCGCGTGCAGAAGGATTACCCGGACTCGAAGCGAGCCGCGGAAGCAGATCGACAGTTAAAACGGCTTGGACCTGGGGCGTAAAATCGCCTGGGACCCGGCGCGTAGATAGAGATGGAATCGCGGGACGGCCGCTGGACAGTTTTGCTGTTCAGGGGAGTTCACCAGAGGGGTGAACGAGGTTGTTTTGCGAACATGGACGAGATGACTTGGGTGGATCAGAAACCCGAGCGGATGGAGCAGAGCGTTGAAGAAGCGTGATATGGAGCGGTTCAAGAAGGTCCTCGAGGGACAGCGCGATGAGCTGATGGGGAACGCCCAAAAGACACTTTCGGGCGATATCCATCTGGATCCCGACGATTTCCCGGATGAGATCGATGCAGCCTCGTCAGAGATGAATCTGGCTTTCCAGGGGCGTTTGCGCGAGCGCGAGCGCGGCCTGATCAGCAAGATTGAGCAGGCTTTGCAGAAGATCGAAGACGGCGTTTACGGCGAGTGCGAGAGCTGCGGCGAGCAGATCTCGATCAAGCGCATCGAAGCGCGGCCCGTCGCGGAACTCTGCATCGACTGCAAGGCAGAACAGGAAGCCCTCGAACGACGAAACGCATAAGCGGGCGTCTGTGACAGCCGCGTCTACTCACCTCCGGAGTCACCTCCGGAGTCACCTCCGGAGTCAGCTCGGGAGTGACATCCCGGGCAAGCATCCGACCGACTTGCCCGATTCCCCGCTCGTCCTCGGCATCGAGAGTTCGTGCGACGAGATGGCGGCGTCGGTCCTCCGGGGCGGCTCGGAGATTCTGTCGAGCGCGGTGCATGGGCAAGCTTCGGTTCACGCCCCGTATGGGGGCGTCGTGCCAGAGCTCGCGAGTCGAGATCACGTGCGTGTGGTTTCTGAGGTTGCCCAGGCTGCGCTCTCTGAGTCCGGGGTTTCTCTTGACGAGATCGACGGGATTGCGGTCACTGCGGGGCCAGGGCTGATGGGCTCGCTTCTGGTCGGCTTGTCGTTTGCGAAGGCCCTCGCGTACTCGCATCAGATCCCGTTCGTGGGCGTCCATCACCTAGCGGGGCATCTGATTGCGGCTGAAGTCGCAGCGGGTGGCGGCGCGGATGCCGGAATGGAACCGCTCGAGCCACCCTACGTCGGGCTTGTTGTTTCAGGTGGGCATACGGCGCTCTATCGCGTGGGCGCAGAGGGGCATCCCGAGCTGTTAGGCGAGACGCGGGATGATGCGGCGGGCGAGGCCTTCGATAAGGTCGCGAAGCTGCTCGACCTGGGATATCCGGGTGGGCCTGCGATTTCGAAGCTCGCGGAAGAGGGCGACCCCGAGGCGGTGGCTTTGCCTCGGCCTATGAGCCGACGCCCCGGGCTTGAATTTTCGTACTCGGGTCTGAAGACGGCGGTCGCTGTCGAGATTGCTGGTCGAGGTGGATTGGATGCGCTCGACCGGGCGGCGCGTGCGGACCTCGCGGCTTCTTTCGAGCAAGCTGTTGCGGAGAGTCTGGTGGGTAAGGCCGTCCGAGCAATGCGAAGCGAGGGGGCTTCCCGGATCGCGGTGGTCGGTGGCGTGGCGGCGAATGGGCGACTTCGTCGGGAGATGCGCGAAGCCGGCGCTCGGGAGGGCTTTCAGGCGGTTTTTCCACCGATGGATCTCTGTACCGACAATGCCGTCATGATCGCGGCGGCGGGGACGCGACTGCTTCAGCGCGGAGTGCGGGATGCCTACTCCCTTGAAGCGTTCTCGAAGGTTCCGATCGGCGAAACGCCCTGGCGTGACGTGAATTCATGAGCGCCGCCGTATGAATCTGGGCGAACTCCGAGGTCTGCTGGATCAGCATGGCCTGCGACTCTCGCGCGATCTGGGACAGAACTTTCTTGTGGACGCGGAGACCGCGGATGATCTTGCGCGCCGCGCCGGGGCCAGCGAGGGCGACTTCGTAATCGAGGTCGGGACCGGGCTCGGGGTGCTCACCCGTGCGCTTGCGTCCCGGGCCGCCCGGGTGCGCAGCGTCGAAATCGACTCAGGGCTGGTCCGAGTCCTTGAAGCGGAGCGACTCCTGCCCGAGAACGTCGAATTGGTTCACGCGGACGCGCGTGATGTGCCTTGGCGGGAATGGCTGACCGAGGCTCGGGCCGGGGGCGATGGCCCGCCGGTTCGACTGATTGCGAATCTGCCTTATTCGGTCGCGACACCACTCTTACGCACGATGCTCGATTTGCGGGATGTGCTGGAAGATTGGTCCGTGATGATCCAGACGGAAGTCGCGGCACGGCTCGCGGCGGATACGGGGACGCGCGACTACGGCTCGCTCAGCGTGCTGCATCGCCTCACGACCGACGTCGACACGATCGCCAAGCTCTCGCCCGGTCGGTTCTTCCCCAAGCCGAAGGTCGATTCTTCCTTCGTTCGCATCTGGCCGCGGGCCTCGAGTCCCGTGGCGAAGGGTGAGCTCGAAAAGGTGGAGCGCGTGGCACGGGCTGCCTTTTCGACCCGGCGCAAGCAGGTCACGAACGGTCTCTCGCGGATCGCCGAGCGGAAATGGCCAGAACTGGAGAAGCCCGAGCGCCGCGCCGCGCTGGAAGAGACACTCCGAGGTGTTGGGCTCGACCCGGGGCTGCGTCCGGAGCGAATCGAACCCGAGGCCTGGCTCGAATTGGCGCGGGCGTTGGATATCGAGGCCGATGTAAAAGCAGACGCAGGGGCCAGCCAAGTCGAGCGCCCGAGCGCCGAATCCAAGGGAGGCGAGGGTGTCTGAAAGCGATCTGGCTGAGATCGGGATGACCCCGCGGGATATGCTGGAGGGGCTACTCGAGCTGGCTTCTCGCGCGGAACTCGAGGTTCGGACGCTGTCTGCTGCGGCTTCTGCGGCGGATTTTTCCCCGACAGAGAGTGCAGCCTGCCGCGTAGGCGCCCGAGTTTGGGTTGTTTTGGCTCCAGATGATCCGCTGCCACATCAGGTTTCTGTGCTGGCAGGCGCTCTAGGGCGGTTTCGCGGTGAATTTCTGGAGGCGAACTTCGTTGCCCCTGGGGTCAGGGATTTTATCGAGCGCGTCGTGGGAAGTTGACCCGACGCGTTGACCGTTTGGAACGTTGATCCTAAAATCATGGTCGTTGAGGGGCACCGCAAGTTGCGGGCTCCATCTAAACCGCCCGGGCGATCCCAGCCCGGATTCAAAGAGCGTTCCTGAAGATCACCCGATATCGCTTAGATCCTGGAGTTCCGGGACTGAGACGGAGGTGAACGGTAGGCACGACGCACTCTGCTGAGCGGACTCGACGGGCGACGTGCCCTGACTGGTCCGGAAAAGAAGAGTGCCCGACAGAGCAAGCGGATTCGGCAGAGGCCTTGGCCTTGGTTGAAACAGAACGCTCTGGCCTCCCCACCGCCGGATGACCATCCGAAATGCATATTTGTATCTGAGTTGAAAAGGGCGAACGGCACGTTTTGACCCCCAAGTTCGGTCGGGAGTGGTTCCGACTGAGTCGAAGGACGAAGAGCGCGCTGATTGGAGATCGCAGAGACCAGGAGGCATACCCCCATGTCCACCGTCACCACTGCTTCAGCCAACCGAGAACATCGTGTGACCACCCGCTCCCTTGCCAAGCGAAAGCGGCAGGGCGAGCCCTTCACGATGCTGACAGCCTACGATTTCACCTTCGCGCGCATCTTTGATGAAGCGGGCGTGGATGTGCTCCTCGTCGGCGATTCCCTGGGCAACGTCGTTCAGGGCCATGACACGACCCTTCCTGTCACCCTCGACGATATCGTCTACCACACGCGCATGGTCGCGCGCGGGGTGAGACGCGCGATGATCGTGGGCGATATGCCTTTTGGTACCTATCAAGTGGGTCCGGAAGATGCGGTTCGCAGCGCGATCCGTCTGGTCCAAGAAGGCGGCGCACACTCGGTGAAGCTTGAGGGCGGCGTCGATGTCGCCGATTCGATCAAGCGCATCGTGAGCGCCCAGATTCCGGTCATGGGCCATGTTGGGCTGACTCCGCAATCCGTCAATCAGATGGGCGGCTACCGCGTGCAAGGCCGCGGCGATGAGGGTCGCCATCAGGTGATCGAAGATGCTTTGGCCGTGGAAGCGGCGGGCGCCTTCTCGGTTGTCCTTGAAGGCATCCCGGAAGATCTCGGTCGCGAGATCACGGCGCGCCTTTCAATCCCAACGATTGGGATTGGCGCGGGCGTTCACTGTGACGCCCAGGTCCTCGTGATGCACGACATGCTGGGACTGAACGACTGGACGCCTTCCTTCGTAAAGCAGTACGCGAATCTCGGCGCGCTGGCTTCGACCGCGGCACGGACGTACGTCGATGAAGTCGTGAACCGGAAATTCCCCGACGAAGAGCATTCTTACCGTTAGGTCAGATGCGAGTGGGCGCGGAGGACGCGCCCGCTCGGACTCTTTGGCAGATCTTTCTGCATTTTCGAGGAATTGAATGATGGAAATCATCGAAGCAAGAGCGGAGCTCCAGGCTTGGTCCGACGCGCGCCGCGCGGAAGGCCAGCGCGTGGCGCTCGTTCCGACGATGGGTGCTTTGCATGTCGGGCATCTTTCGCTGATTGACGAGGCGCGCAAGCATGCGGATCTCGTCGTCGTGTCGATCTTTGTGAATCCAACGCAGTTTAATGATCCGAAGGATTTCGAGGGCTATCCGCGGGTGATGGAGACGGACCTCGAGGCCTGTCGCGCGGCGGGAGTTGATCTCGTCTGGACGCCCGAGGCTTCGGAGCTTTATCCCGAAGGTGCGTCGACCTGGGTCAATGTGGCCGGGCTCTCCGAGCCGCTCTGCGGCGGCAATCGCCCTGGGCATTTCCAGGGCGTCACGACGGTGGTCACGAAGCTCTTTCTGGCTGCGCGGCCGCATGTCGCGGTCTTCGGGCAGAAGGATTTTCAGCAGCTCGCTCTGATTCGACGCATGACCGAGGACCTTGGCTTCGGAATCGAAATCGTGGGCGGCGAAACCGTACGCGAGCCCGATGGTCTCGCGCTATCGAGTCGCAATGTGCATCTCGGCCCGGTCGCTCGTCGACAGGCGCTGAAGATCGTGGAGAGTCTCGACCGGGCGGAAGCACTTTGGGAACAGGGTGAACGCAACGGGGCTGTGATTCTTGAGCAGGTGCATAAGACGTTAGGCGAAGCCGTTCAGGCGTCGGTCGACTATGCCGAGCTGCGGGATCCGGCTTCTCTTGAGGAAGCGGGCGCGCTTGAGGACGCCGGCGCGGGCCTTTCGGGGCCGACGCTGCTGGCGATTGCGCTCCAATTCGAGGGCGACGCGGACGGGCAGGGCGCCCCAGTCCGTTTGATTGATAACCGCGTGCTCGGTGGCCAGCCCGCCGAAGGCCGCAGGCGATAAGACGAAACGAATTTACGGCGCCATTCATCGATTGACTGGGCCCAAGCATTTTTAGATCGGAGACAACAATGAACCGCACCCTTCTTAAGTCCAAGATTCATCGCGCGACCGTGACCGAAGCCAATATCGAATACGAAGGCTCAGTCACCATCGACCCCATCTTGCTCGACGCGGCGGATATGCTCCCCTACGAGCAGGTGGATATCTGGAACTGCACCAATGGCAACCGGCTCACGACCTACATCATCGAGGGCGAGCGCGGCGAAGGTCAGATCTGCGTGAACGGCGCGGCGGCACACCTGATGAAGCCCGGCGACTGCGTGATCATCGCGAGCTGGGCGCAGGTCCCGGAAGCGGACGTGCCGGCTTTTGATTCGAAGCGGGTCTTTGTCGACCACGAGAATCGCATCCGCGAGGACTGATCCCGCGCATTCGCGGTACTTGGCGCGGTTGGTCGGCATTCGCGAGTGATCTCGGGTGGCTTCGGCTACTCTCCGCGGCGCGATGGCCAAGAGTAAGAAGAAAAAGAAGACCGATAAGCTCGATCGCGACGGCCGGCTGGTCGTCGCGACGAATCGGCGTGCGCATTTCGACTACGAGATCGTGGATACCTGGGAAGCCGGGCTTCAGCTGATGGGCCCCGAGGTCAAGAGCCTCAGGGACGGTCGTGCGAACCTTGGTGATTCCTTCGCGAGTGTTCATCGCGGCGAGGCGTGGCTCGAGAAGCTGCATATTTCGCCCTACGAGCCTGCGACGAGAGCGAATCCAGTGGATCCACAGCGCCGCCGTAAGCTCCTTCTGCATCGTCATGAAATCGATCGCCTGGACAGCAAGGTGACTGAAAAGGGGCTGACTCTGGTCCCGCTGACGGTGTATTTCCGCGGCGCGAATGCGAAAGTTGAACTCGCGCTTGCCCGTGGCAAGCATCGACACGATAAGCGGCATAGCATTCGAGACCGCGAGCAGAACCGTGAAACGCAGCGGGTGATGCGCCGGCATCATCGCTAGTTCACCGCTCGTTCGCCGTACGTTCGCCGTTCAAGGAGGATCGTTCATTGTCACGCTTAATCGGGTTCGTGATGGCCTTGCCCCTCCTTGCGGTTGCCATCCTTTTTGGGGCGAGCGAGTTGGGCGGAGAAGTGGTCGTGCTCGAAACGATGGGGAGCCGAGGCGAGAAGTTTTCGACCTCGCTTTGGGTGGTCGATATCGATGACAGTCCAGTGCTTCGTTCGGGTGATGCGAATTCGGAATGGCTGATCCGTCTTCAACTCGAGCCGCTGGTGACGCTGATTCGGGATGATGTGCGGATTCCCTATCGCGCCGAGGTGATCCCGGGATACGCCGCGCCCGTGAACGCGGCGATGCGCGAGAAATACGGCATCGCGGATCAGGTGGTCGGCCTGATTCACGAAGGCGACGAAGTGATCGGGATCCGGTTGCTCGAACGCTAACGCCGAACGCCGGCGCCGAGGATTTCGACTAGTACTTTCCCCTGAGAGCGGAATCCAGCGAGGTTGGATTCCCCCGTACTCCATTTTGCCTCTGGTTTGCCGATAGACCCTATGGGTTCGTTTCGTTGCGGTGAGCGCAGCGGCGTGGATTGGATGAGGGGTGCATGGCGCAAGAGGGCATCGTCGTCGGGGCGACAGCAGGACCCGGCAATAAATTGATCGCAACGACTTTGCTCGAGCTTCTCGCCGTGCGAGGTCGAACCGCGGCCGTCCAGCGTGCGACCCGCGCCCTCGACCAGGGGGAAGCGGGGTTGGCGCAGACCTCCGCTTGGCTACCCGCGAACGCGATCGATCAGATGTTTCACGCAGCGGACGTCGATGCGAACCTTGCACGGTCGGTCGGTCATCGACTCACTGAGCCCGACGCGACGGGGCTGCGGCTCTACGGCCTTGGCCTCGCCACGCCCGAGAAGGCCTATCGGCGGATCCAGTCCCTGCTCCCTCGCGAAGAGGCAGACGCGACCTGGACGATTGATTCGATTTCGGAAGGCTACGCGGAAATTACGTTTGAGGGGGCTTTGGCCGACGCGCCCGCTCGGACGGCTTCTGCTCGCTGTGCGCTTCGCCGCGGTCAGCTGGAGGCGATTCCCGGACTTTTTGGACTACTTCCCGGTCATGTGGATGAATCCTCTTGCCTGGGAAAGGGCGATTCTGCGTGTTGTTATTCGGTTCGCTGGGAGCGTTCGCCACAGACAGGGCTCATGCTCGGCGGGGCGATCGGCCTGGGTCTGTGTGCGGGGATCGCTTCTGCGATTTTTATGTTAGGCACTCCTTTGGTTCCGGGGATGCTTTCCGCGACGCTGAGTCTCGTGGTGGGCGCTTCGGCGGGACGCGTTTATGATTTACATCGTCAGCTTGAAGCGGTGGCGGGTGCGCGCCGTGGGCATCTCGCTCTTTTTGATCAGGTCGACGATGCCTTGGCCTCGAAGCTTGATGCCTTAGCGCGCGCCGACGCGAAGCTGGTCGGCCAGAACACGCCTCAGCGAAACGCCGCGCAATCCGCTGCACCGTCGGAGTCGAACGCGCGCCGGGGGCCGGATGCGGAAACGCTGGCGGCGGCCCACGAGATTCACGCGGCCGCGGGAGATCTCGAGTGTTGGTTCGAGGAGCAAGGCGAGCGGGCCGCTTCTGAGGCCGAAGGGGCGGGGGCCGATTGGATCGCAGACGAGCGCGGCCGCGTCCGTGAAATTCGGGAATGGGCGGCGCGCATCGCCGACCGGGCTGGGCAGGATTCGCTTTCGGGAGCCCGAGCGACGGAACTACGGGCGCTGGTTGCGCGTGCGGTGGCTTGTGCACGGCCGAGTCTGGGCGCGCGGGCTCAGGTGGAGATCGATGCCGAGCCGGAATTGCGGTCGATTCACTGTGAGCCCGTTCAGGTCGAGGAACTCGTGATTCAGTTGCTGCGCAACGCCGTAGAAGCGTCGGTTTCGATTAGCGATGCGCCCGAGGTGCTGGTTTCGCTCCGCAACCGAGCCGACGGCATTGAACTTTCTGTCGAGGATCGCGGTGTCGGGATTGAATCATCTGCCGTCGATGAAGTCTTCGATCCCTTCTTTGGGGACCGCCCTATCGGGGTAGGGGGCGGCATGGGACTTCCCCTGTGTCTGCGTATTGTCGAGCGGCATGGCGGGGAGCTTCGAATCGAGTCCGAGGACCGCGCAGGAACGCGGGTTTGTGTTTTTCTGCCCGAGAAGATGCCGACCGGAGAAAAAGAGTGTTAGGTCGGGGTCGAGGCGAAGGTCAAGGGGAAGGTCGAATGGGAAGCCAGATGCCGTATGGTGCAAGGGTCGTCTTCGGGCTGCTGCTCCTCACTCAGGCGCTGCTGTTCGGATGCGCGAAGCCGGCTGAGATTGAGGGGCAAGCAGAGGTTTTCTTGCCGCGACATCCCTTCCCGCAATGGGTCGGGAATCTGAAGGCCGGGGAGAGTGATGCGAAGAGTGTGATGGCGCGCTTCGGCTCCCCCGACGAGATCGAAAATCGTGCTCGGGGAGGCCAGATCTGGCGCTACCGCCTCGAGGAAATTCAATGGCCCGAGAACGATCCCCGGCGGCCCAACATCTCGATGGACGGAGAGTTTAAGAGCCGCGCTTCCTCCAGTATCGCGTCGGCTAAGAAATGGAGCGAGGGCGCCGCGGGCTGGTTCGATCGCACCTTCTTCTTTCCTCCGAAGCAGCCGCGCCCCGCCGCGATTCGGATGCTCCCTGCGACTGTGCATCGGCTAGAGCTCGTCTTTGAAGCCGATGATCTCCTGAGCGATTACCGCTACGCGCCGGGCATGGGCCGGGCAGAGGTCCCTGAAGAGGGCTGATTCGCGACGTACCGGACGGGCGTGATTGGGATATGCTTTTCTTGTGGACAGGAGCCGGGATCACCGGCCCGGGACCGAGGAGAGCAGATGACGAAGATCGCCACCGTAGCGGGAGAAATCACAGCCGGAGAGCTCGGCCGTACGCTGATGCATGAGCATTTGGTGATCGGCTATCCCGGCGGCGACAGCGTGTCGACACATCCAGGCCTTTCCCAGGAAGATGAAATTGCCGTCTGTGTCGACAAGATCGGCGAGCTCAAGGACCTTGGCTTTTCGTCCCTGCTGGATCCATGTCCGAGTGATTTGGGGCGCGACGTTGAGCTGGCGGCCAAGGTCGCCCAGCAGACCGGCTTCAATATCATCTGCGCGACGGGTCTCTACAAACAGTCCGAAGGCGGATATCCGTATTGGCATATGCGTTCGAATTTCGGCTCGCAGGAAGACGCGATGGCGGAGCTCTTCATTCATGAGCTGACCCAGGGCATCGGAGGGACCGAGATCAAGGCGGGCATCATCAAGGTGGCCAGCGGCCCGGGTGAGATCACGGACTACGAAAAAATGGTGCTGCACGCCGCGGCGAAGGCGTCGAATGAAACCGGTGCACCGATTACAACCCATACCGATCAGGGCACCTGCGGCGATTTGCAGCAGAAGATCCTGACGGATCTGGGCGTGCCGGCGCATCGCATCATCATCGGGCATTCCTGCGGAACCGACGATCATGCCTACCATCTCGGACTTGCGCGCGGCGGCTCCTATCTCGGCTTCGATCGCTTCGGGATCGATATGGTCTTTCCGGACGCGAAGCGGATCGCGTCGCTGATCAAGTTGATTCAGGCCGGGGCCGGAGACCGGGTCGTGGTTTCGCATGACTCCGTCTGGTGCTGGAAGGGCGAGCCGATTCCCCGCGAGGTACTGGCGTCGGCATCGGATGCCTTCGATCCGACCTTCTTCTCGAAGAAGGTTGTTCCCCAGCTCAGGGAGGCCGGGATCAGCGATGAGCAGATTGATTGCCTGACCGTCGACAATCCTCGGCGATTCTTCGAGGGCGCAAAGCTCGAGGTGATGGCCTGAGCCAGCGGGGCTGCCCCGCGCTATCCTCCAACGCTTCAAAACAGACCTGTTCGCTGCGCGGGATGCGCGCGAAGCTGTAAGCCAGCAGCACAAAATATAGAAAGAAGGAGCCCTCATGAAGGCCGCACTTTTCACTGAACTGAATAAGGATCTTGAGATCCGTGACGACGTCGAACTCGGCGATGTGGGCGTGAAAGATGTTCGCGTCAAAATCGCAGCGAGTGGCGTCTGCCATTCCGATCTCTCGGTTCAGAACGGGACGATCCCGGCTCCGCCGCCGAGCATCCTTGGGCATGAGGGTGCGGGTGTTGTCACGGCCGTGGGTGACGCCGTTTCCTCCGTCGGAGTGGGCGACCACGTGATTCTCTCCTTCACGCCGGCCTGCAGTGTATGCAATCCCTGCCTTCGGCAGCAGTCCTTCCTCTGTAAGGAGACGGGGCCCCAGGCCATGTCCGCGAATTTCCGCATCGACGGCAATCCGGTCTCCGGCATGACGGGTCTCGGCACCTTCGCCGAAGAACTCATCATCGGCGAGGCGGGCGTCGTCAAGATCGACAAGGATGTTCCCCTCGACGTCGCCGCGCTCATCGGATGCGGCGTGACGACGGGCGTCGGCGCTTCGATCAACACGGCGGGCATCACGCCGGGTTCCTCGGTCATCATCTTCGGCTGTGGCGGCGTCGGCATCTCGGCAATCCAAGGCGCGCGCATCGCGGGTGCTTCGGTGATCCTGGCGGTCGATACGATGGAAAACAAGCTCGAGCAGGCGAAGCATTTCGGTGCAACCCATGTGACGACGCCGGACGGTCTCGAAGACGCGAAGATGAAGATCACGGGCGGCGAGGGCTTCGATTTCGCCCTCGAATGCATCGGCAACCCCCACACGATCCGCGCCACCTACGACGCGGCCCGAACGGGCGGTAAGGCCGTCATCGTCGGCGTCG
Source organism: Myxococcota bacterium (assembly GCA_045106235.1). Taxonomy (GTDB): domain Bacteria; phylum Myxococcota_A; class UBA9160; order UBA9160; family UBA4427; genus UBA4427. The sequence goes on along the minus strand of JBGCEJ010000035.1, from coordinate 6,776 downwards.
GCCGAATGGAAGACATGGTCCAGTTCAGCGCCTTCGAACTCTTCTACGCGAACAAGACCCTGGTCGGCTCCATGTACGGCAGCGCCAACGTGCGCACCTTCATGCCGGAGCTGCTCAGCCTTTGGAAGAACGGCAAGCTCGACCTTGAAAGCATGATCTCGAGGCGGATCAAGCTCGAAGAAGTGAACGATGCGTTCCGGGCCATGCAGGCCGGGGAAGTGATTCGGTCGGTCATCGACTTTTAGCCGAGAGGAAGGGGCGGAGTTCGGGACACTCGGGGCAGCTGGTTGGAATGCGGCTGGAGGGGCCTGAGGCCTGGGGGCTGGGGCCTGAGACCGGGAGCCGCACCGACTTCTTCTGCGACCCAGAACGAGAGGGGCCGATCGCATTTGCGGTCGGCCCCTTTTGTTAGTTCATGGCCTTCTTGAGGGTGCTGCGCTGGCGGGGGCTGAGGTGGGGGGTGGGGTCGGATTTTGTCCAGGCCGAATGGTTGAGCTTTGTGGCCTGGGCGGGGGTGAGTTCGAGCTCCGCGATGGTCTTGGCGCGCTTGAGATGGAATTTCTGGTTCCGTCGGGAGGCATCCGTCGCCTTGCCTTTGGCGAGGCGCGCCGCGGGGCCGAAGAGTTTCGTGGCGGCGCTCAGCTGCGCCTCGTTATGCGCGAAGACTCCATCGGCGCAGTCGCTCGTGCGAGCATGCGCGAGTAGGTCTTCGTAGCGAAGGCGCGTGGCGTCGTAGCGCAGTTCGACGACTTCACGACCGCCGAGATCGCCGGTTCGGCTGGAGAGCAAGCCTGGGAGTTCGCCGAGGCAGGCCTCGCCCGCCCAGTAACAGCCCATGGACAGCGTTGCTTTTTCGATCTTCTGCGGGCTCAGCTCGTCGCGGAGTGCTGTGAGGTAGGGCGGGACGGGGCGATCCGACTGGCCGAGCGACTGGATCATGCGCTCGGCGATCTCGCCGGCCCGCCAGATTCGGTCGCGGCGGGGGATCAGGTCCTGCCCCTGCGCATCGATGAAACGAACGACGGGGTTATTCCAGGCGGGCTCTCCGAATTTCTGGAGAACGCGCCGATCGTCGCCGCCCTCATTATTGAGGATGGCGAGGGGGATGAATTCGTCTTCGATGGCTTCGATCAGGAGCGGATTCGAGAGGACCTCCGCGCCAAAAGAAACGCAGGTCTGGCAGCCAGGGACTTCCTGAAAGAGAAGGAAGATCGGCTTGCTTTCCGCGGCGCTTCGCGCCTGGGCGGTTTCGTAGTCGCGAAGCCATTCGATGCGCCCGAGCTCTCGGGGCTGTTCGGCATTGCGGGGACCGACCGCGCTGGATTCGACTTGCATCGAAACCAGGAATAATACGATCAGCATGAGGGCAGTAAAGAATGGGGTGCGATCCATCATGGATGAGTGCCTCCAGGGGGTTCATCCATTCAATACGTTGGCCCGCGCAATTGGTTTCAGCCGCGCGACGGATCTCGGGGCCAATCGACGAAGATCGGCGAAGACCAGGCCCGGGGCTCATGCTCGGAGAGGCAATTTTCATCCCGGCCTCCGGCGCAGAGATTGGCCTCAAGGCAGTTGCCGTCGGGATCGCGCTCGCAGCGCGCGCCTCCGGCATTGATTCCCGGCGCAGGCGCCTCATGCGCGCGGACGTAATACACCGTATCTCGTCCTAACTCGGCGTATTCCGGGTCGCTGAAGGTGACGGAGCAACCCTCGGGGCTGCCGTCGCAATCAAAGCTCCGCCAGGGATCTTCGATCAACGGCGCAATCGGCTCGCCGGGGACGTTCTGGGGCCGGATGCGAACGACATCAATACGTGTGATGGATCGGCGCGTCGGCGAGGGGTTGAAGCATTCGCCGCGGCAGATGGATTCGAGTCGGTCTGGGCCGAGGGCGTTGGCGGCGTAGTCGGGGCAACCCGGCTCCTGTTCGAAGGAGCCGACCGCGCGGACCTGGAAGATAGGATTCTCCTTTGACGCGACTTCTCCGCCCATCGGGACGGGCTTGCCCCGGGTGCCGGGGGGATTGATCAGGTCGAACCAAAGCAGCATACGCGGGCCGCTTGTGCCGTAGATTTCGCGTCGCTCGAAAGAGTCCCAGATCGACTCCCGGGAGCGGTCGATGCTATGCGCCGCGGTGAGGCCACCCGTCAGAAAGAACGAGGCTTGGCGCTCCATTTCCACGATCGCAAAGCCGGCGAGTTCGGAACGCTCGCGGTCGAAGGGGCGAGAGCGCGCTACGGGTTCTTCTTCCGGGGCGAAGAGGGTGCTCCGGAGGGCTGGGGATACATCGGATACGTTGCTGCGGGATTCGGTGAAGCCCACGCGGTTCGTCTCCTTGAAGCCAGTCCCGGGGCGAGCGAAATGGTTATCGCTCGAGGCGAGGAAGCCGAAGCGAAAACGGCGCGGTTCACCATCTTCGGTGTCGAAATTCGAAAGCGCGGTGACGTACTGGGCCGAGCCGGCCGGGCGATAGTTAAAAGAGGGTTCAGCGCAGTCCTTGCATTGCCCCGCGTCGAACCAATCCGCGCCGCGAGTCCCGGGTACGGTAAGGAAGGCCTGGCCGCCCGCGTTCGCAGCATCCTGTCGGGCAACGACAGCGCGGGATTCGCATTCTTCGGCGGTCTCACCGCCTGACAGGCAGCGTTCTCGGATGAGCTCTCCCGCCTGCCAGCAGGTGGGAAGATAGTCCGGTTGAGGATCAGGGCACGAGGCGGTCCCCGCTTCGTCGTAGGTCACGCCGCGAAAGTCGCGGTAGTCCTCGGAATTGCCATGTCCCGAGTAGATCTCGAAGAGTGTTTGACGCTTGTCGTCATGCAGAGGGCCTACGAGCTGCTTCGCCCAGTCGGCGCTCGGAGGCGTGTAGAAGCCCCAAGTCGTGCCGTGGGGGATCACAATCGATGCGACATCCCAATCGTTCAGCTTGTCGAAAAGGAGGTCGGGGCTGTCGACGACCTCCACGCAATCGGTCGGCAGGTCGCGTACGGGAACGCCGAGGGGGCAGATGTCGAGCTCCGTTCGTTCCTTAAAGAAGCGAGCGAGGTCGTGCAGCCGGGCCTCGCCCAGACCATGCAGCGCGGCGCCTGCGGCCAAGCTCTCAAAGGGGCTCGCCGAGACCATCTGCTCCCGGGTCCCGGTCGCACCGATCGGTCGCGTCGGAATGGCGCCGTCTTCGAGATCCCGGAGGATGACGTTCTTGTGGCCAAAATGGGCATCGGGCGTCCAGCCGACTTGCGTCCATTCCCAGCCGAGGAAGGCAACGGTATCGGGCTCGCCGCCCGCGCCCGCGACTTCGTTGCAGGCGCGGATCGTCTCGACGGTTTCGCTCCAATGGCGCGGACTAATGCTCTCGGCGTGATCGTTAATGGACCAGAAGTCGAGCGCGGAACAGAAGCGCGCGAAATCACAGGCATCTGCGGGTGGATGCGCGCCTTCGCCTCCTTGAAGGGGGAGGCTGAGCATGAAAGCGTCGAACGAAAAAGTCGTATGGACGTGGAGGTCGCCAAAGAGGATCTGCTTGGGGCGCGAGACGAGAAGCTGGTCCGCGGCCTCGGCGATCTGACTCTCCCGAACCGTGGTCGAGGACTCGGGGCGTTTTTCGGCCGTGACCACACCCGGCGATTCGTGCTCCCCGAGGCCGCCCTGGCCGACATAGTTGAACCAGGCGCCAAGGATGAGGGCGAAGACGAGACTGACGAGGAGGGCGATTCTGATCATGTGCGCAGTTTACTCGGCGGGCGGCTGGGTCACCATCCAAAGGGTTCGCTCAAGTGCCGCCTCGCGCAGGGCCGGCGCTTTTTCGAGATAGGTGGGATTGCCCGCCAGCCCCATAAAGGCCTCGATGCTCGGGAATCGAATCATCGCGACGGTATCCCAATCGTCCCCCGCGACGGTGGGCCCGGCTTCGGCCATGTAGAAGACGCTGCCGCCCTGTGCCGCAAGCAGGGGGCCACTCAGAGCGGCGTATTCGGCGAAGGCTTCGCGCCCACCCGGCTCCACGTATTTCAGCAGATTGAGGATGACAACAGGACCGTCTCCGACCTGGTCGCGGAGAGCCGCGACCTCTTCAGCGTTGGGCGTGAGCGGATCGCGGGTCATAGGGTCTCCTGTTGACTGGGGTGTTTTTTGAAACGTGGGCGAAGTCGTTTCTTCGCTGTGGCGAAGGATAGGGTACGAAGAACGGATTCCCATATCCCCCGACGGATTGCGTGGAGGGTGAAACTCAAGGTGTCGAACTTGAGCGCCGATGCCGAAGACTCATCCTTATCGCCGCTCTTTTGCCGAAGGGCCAGTGGCGTCGCTCGGACGGAGTCCCCGCACCATGTTTCTAAAGCGTTCCATTTTGGGTGGGCGGACTGGCCTGCGGCTTTCGTTTCTCGTGCTCCTCTTCTCGGGGCTACTGGCCTGCGCCGAAGACGGGGGAGGGGGCCCGAAGTCATTCTCCGTTGGCGGGAATATGTCGGGTCTCGTCGGGGCCATCACACTGCAAAATAGTTTGGGCGACGATCTCGAAGTGACCGCCGACGGTCCATTTTTCTTCGAGACAGAGATGGCGAACGAGGAAGTCTACGCCGTCACGGTGCTTACTCCGCCGGTCTCGCAGGCGTGCACAGTCTCGGATGGATCCGGCACCATCGACCGTGAGGACATCCTGAACGTGGCCGTGAATTGCGTGACCATCTCGACGGTCGGTGGCACGTTGAACGGACTTTCGGGAAGCATCACGCTTCAGAATAATGCGGGGGATGATCTCAACCTTTCGGCGGATGGCGCCTTTACTTTCCCCACGAGTCTTGAAACGGGTTCCGATTACGCGGTCACGGTTCTGACCCAGCCGGGCGGGCAGTCCTGTACCGTGACGAACGGTTCCGGAACGACTGCAGGCGTCGATCTCACGAACGTCGTCGTGAATTGCGTGACGGTCTCGTCGGTGGGCGGCATGGTGAGCGGACTCGCAGGAAGCGTCACGCTTCAGAATAACGCAGGTGACGATCTGAGCGTTGGCGCGGACGGCGCTTTTACCTTTGCGACGCCGATCGAGAGTGGCTCCACTTATCTCGTGAGCGTGCGTACGCAGCCCGCTGGTCAGGTCTGCACGATCACGAATGGATCTGGCACGATCGGTGACTTGGATGTAACGAACGTGATGGTGGCTTGTGCAAACGTCGCCTTTCACGTGTACGTCACGAACGCGGCTAGCAATAGCATCAGCACCTTCGCCGTTCAGTCTGCGACGGGCGCGCTCAGCGAAGTGGGTTCCGCGGTTGCGACGGGGAATGCCCCGGCGTCTGTGGCAGTCGCCCCGAGCGGGCGCTTCGCCTACGTTGCGAATTCCAGCGGCACGGTCAGCACCTTCGCTATCGATTTCGCGTCCGGCGCGCTGACCGAGGTGGGCTCGGCCGTCGCTGCGGGGGCCGGCGCGGTCTCCCTCACCGTCGATCCGACGGATCGCTTCGTCTACGTCGCGAATCGAGACGATGATGATGTGAGTACGTTCGCTTTGAACGCCGCGACCGGCGCTCTCACGGAAGTGGGCTCAGCCGTCTCGTCCTTGACCGGTCCCAGCTCCGTGAGTGTCGATCCGTCCGGTCGCTTCGCCTACGTCACGAACGGCGGCAGCAATGATCTCGGTACCTTCGAAATCGATTCCGCAACCGGAGCGCTCAGCGCAGTCGGAGTGGCGGTCGCGACGGGCGACACACCGCAATCGGTCACAGTTGATCCTTCTGGCCGTTTTGCCTACGTGGTCAATTCTCTTGACGATGATGTCAGCACATTCGCGATCGATTCGAGTACCGGAGCGCTGAGTGAAGTCGGATCAGCGGTCGCCGCAGGCACCTCCCCGTTTTCCGTCACGGTCGACCCGACGGGACGCTTCGCCTACGTCGCGAATGAGGGCAGCGACGATCTCAGCACCTTCGCCATCGATTCCGCAACGGGCGCGCTGAGCGCAGTCGGCGTCGCCGTGGCAGCGGGAGACGGGCCGGAATCCATTACGGTGGATCCGACCAGCCGCTTCGCTTACGTCGCGAACGAAAACGACGGAACCGTCAGCACTTTCGCGATCGATTCGGCCACAGGCGCGCTGAGCGCGGTCGGCTCGGCGACGGCCGCGGGGAGCGAGCCTGGATCCGTCGCGGTGAGTCCGCCGCGGCGTTTCGCTTATGTTGCGAATTTCTCGAGCGACAGTGTCAGCACATACTCCATCGATCCAACAAGCGGCCTTCTCAGCGCGATGGGGTCGTCTGTGGCAGCGGGGAACGGTCCTCAGTCAGCGACGATTCATCCGGCGGGCCGCTTCGCCTACGTTGCGAACTTGTTAAGCAACACCGTCAGCGTGTACTCGATCAATGCTGCGAGCGGAGCGCTGACCGAAGTTGGCACGCCCGTCTCGGTCGGGACGGAGCCCTTCTCCGTGACCGTCGACCCGAGCGGCCGCTTCGCTTACGTCGCAAACTTCGGAAGCGATACCGTCAGCACGTTTTCGATCGATTCGGCGACGGGGGCGCTCAGCGCCGTGGGTGCCCCGGTGGCGACGGGCGACGGTCCGTTCTCCGTGACCGTCGATTCGGCTGGCCGCTTCGCGTATGTCGCGAACGAGAATGCCTTTACGATCAGCACCTTCGCGATCAACGCCACGACGGGAGCGCTCAGTGAAGTCGGTGCGGCCTTGGCGACCGGGAGCTCCCCCTCGTCCGTGGTCGTCGATCCGAGCGGGCGCTTCGCCTACGTCGTGAACTTCGGCGACGACGATATCAGTACCTTCGCGATCAACCCCGC
>JBGCEJ010000034.1:0-49811 GCA_045106235.1 Myxococcota bacterium | reverse complement strand
CGCGCGGCCTGGCGCATCGCTTCTTCGAGCGCGCCCGTAATCTCGTCGGAATCGATGCCCTTATCCTTGGCAATCTGATCAATTTCGCGTTTGAGATTTCCCAGCATCACATTCCGCCTGACTGGCTCGAGTCCCGTCGCGTCGACCCCTTTGCGAAGTCCGCGCTCGTGAACTCATAGATCATGTTGGCCTTTTCAACTTCGTCGAAGGGGACCAAGGCCTCTTCCCCATCTACTTCCATTTTCAGCACGCCCGACTCGAAAGAAACGAGGCGACCGCGAAATCTTTTGCGTCCTTCTATGGGACGTTTTGCTCGGAGTTTGATTTCGGAACCCACAACGGCTTCGAAATCCCTCTCCCGTCCCAACACCCGGTCGAGACCCGGCGATGAGACTTCCAATTTGTAGGCGCCCGGCATCGTATCCGCGGCATCCAGGAGCGTTTCCACTTCTCGAGAAATCGCCGCGCATTGCTCGACGGGAACACGGCCATCGCCGGATTCACTGTCGACCGTCACGCGAAGAAGTCCGGTGCCGCGATTTCTTGCAATCTCGACATCAACGAGCGCGCAGCCGTGTTCTTCCACGACCGGCTCGATCATCGCGCGAAGCGCTTCCGGAATATCTCGATAGATGTGCTGACTCCCTGCTTTCTATTTACGTGTTCGTGTTGGCTCGCGTTCTCTATCGGCACGCTCAGCGATTTCTCGCCAAGTCCCTGCCGGGAAAACGCAATTTTCTTTCTAACTCATCGTCCCAAAAACAAAAAAAGCGGACGAAACGCCCACTTTCCCGGCGGTTTCGACCGACAGTGCATGTCTCAGAGCGTTCTCTGCTCCGTTCCACGACCCGCTGGCCGACCCGAAAAGCTGTATTGCAAAGGGCCGAAACCCTGTGAATGCCAGCGCAAATTATAGGAACGAAGGCCCGATGGCAACCAAGGAGAGATTCAGACGCATATCCCCTCGGGGCGTTCCCGCCTTCCCCCTCACACCTCAGCCCGTTTCGAGAGCTCCGGTCAGATCGGCGACCCGCTCAAATCCGTGCCGCTCCGCATACTCGGCAAGGCCGCGGGCGATCCGCTCCGCCGCGCTGGGATCGAGATAATTGGCCGTCCCGACTTGAACGGCAGTTGCGCCACAGAGCAGGAATTTCACCGCATCCTCTGCACTCGCGATCCCGCCCACACCGCAAACCGGAATCTTCACCGCCTGGGCCGCCTGGTAGACCATCCGAAGAGCGATCGGCCGAATCGCAGGCCCAGACAATCCCCCGAGGATATTCGAGAGGACCGGCCGGCGAGATTCAACGTCGATCTCCATGCCCTGCACGGCATTGATCAAGGTGACCCCGTCGGCCCCCTCCGCCTCGCAAACCTTGGCCATATCTGCGATCCGCGTGACATTCGGAGAGAGCTTCACCAAGAGCGGCTTCTTCGCCGCCGCGCGAACTGTCCGAACGAGTTCCCCGAGCAGCGCCGGATCCTGGCCGAATTCGATGCCCCCAGCTTTCACGTGGGGACACGAAGCGTTGATCTCGATCCCGGAGATCCGTGGATGCTCCGAAACCCGCGCCGCAAGTTCGGCATAGACCGCGGGCTCGGTCCCAAAGGCGCTCGCGATGACGACCGCGCCTGCAGGCAAAGCCGGCAGCTTCTCTTCAAGGAATGCTTTCACGCCGACGTTTTCGATGCTGATCGCGTTCAGCATGCCCGCCGGCGTCTCACCGATGCGCGGCGGCGGATTCCCGAAGCGCGGCTCAAGCGTCAGGCTCTTCGCCACAAAGCCGCCAATCTTTTCGAGATCAAGGAACGGCGCAAACTCGGTCCCGTACCCAAACGTCCCCGAAGCGGTCAGGACCGCATTGCGCAGCGGGATCCCCGCCAGCTCTACGCTTTCATCGACCGCGCCACTCACGGCAAGCCCTCCCAGTCGATCTCGCTGGCTTCGAAAACCGGGCCCGCCTTACACACGAGTGAAAAGCCTCCTTCGGCGCGCGGCGCCGCACAACCCAAACAGACGCCAAAACCACAGGCCATCGGATTCTCCAGCGAAACCAGGCAGGAAACCCCGTTTTCCGCGGCGATTTCGGCACACGCCTTCATCATCGGCGTCGGGCCCACAGCGAAAATCGTCGGCTTGCCGGTCGCTCCCCGAAGACGCTCAAGCAGCGGCTCTGTCACCCTGCCCTGGATGCCCACAGAACCATCTTCCGTCGTGCAAACAAGCTCCGCCGAAAGCGCTTCGAAATCCGCACGGCCCGTCAAATCCAGCGCACTCCGCGCGCCCAAGATGACAACGACCTCTCGGCCGAGCGCAGAGAGCGCCCGCGCCAATTCATACAGCGATGCAATCCCCGTCCCGCCGCCGACCAGAATCGCCGGCCCCTCGCTCTGGTCCGGCCCGTCCACGGGAAAGCCCTGCCCAAGCGGCCCCACGAGCGAAATCATCTCCCCCGGCTCAGCCTCAGAGAGCAGCATCGTCCCCCGCCCCACCACGCGGTAAAGCAGCTCGATCGTGCGCTCCTCCCCTCCCTCGGGCGAGCGTTCCCGGTACACCGCCATCGGTCGCGGCAGCAGCGGATCTCGGCGGACCACTTCCGATTCCGCCCCGGCGCCAATCATCAAGAACTGCCCGGGGATCGAGCCCGGCCAGTTCGGCACAGCGAGGCGCAGAATTCGACCATTGCCCTCATCTTCGTTCGCCAGCACGCGTGCCTGGCCTCGGATCGCTTCATGGGGCGATGCAACGGATGTCGGAAGTGCAGCCACTATGCCTCTATTACCCTCTCTTTTGGACGCCTGGCGATCAGCTTACGTGCAGCGAAAGCAGCAGCGCATCGTCGCCGTCGGGGTAATAGCGTGCCCGTCGCCCCACGACCACGAATCCCAGCTTCTCGTAGAGCGCCAGCGCCGACGCGTTCGAAGCAGCCAGCTCAAGCCGCGCCTCCTGCATCCCCTGCTGACGCTCCTCGTCGAGGAGGCTTCCCAGTAGATGCGCCGCAATCCCCTCCCGACGGCGTTCCGGATCAACGCCCACCAGATCGACCTCGAGAAAATCGGCAATCCGTCGCGCGAAAACGAATCCAACGGGACCCGCCTCGGGGAGATTCGCCACGACCGCCCTCGCGCCGGCGGCCGAAAGAGCGTCCTCGAGCTGTGCCGAAGTCCAAGGATCCGACATCGCGCGACCCACCAGAGGGGATATGCCCTCAGAATCGCCGATTTTGAGCTGCTGAATCAAACAGTCCAATTGGAATCTTCCACCTGCGCCTCTCTCTCCCACGCATCTGATTTTCAAGGTGAATCCGGCATCAAGCAGAACGGGTTGCAGGTCGATGATTGGACGGGGGAACTCGGATTCGCCCCTGGAGAGAGACCCTTGACCACAGGTCTAGACGCGCAGCAGCAGATATTCGCAAGCAATCCCGACGATCGCCGGGCCTTTGAGGCTTTGGAAGAGCATTTCTTCCTCGAAGGCGATTGGAATGCCCTTGCAGAGACATACCGCAGCCGAATCGCTGCGCCCTCAATCGAGGCCGATCCGGCTCAGCAGGCGCCCCTGCTTTTTCGACTCGGGCAGATTCTAGAAGAGCGATTGCTCGACCTCACCTCCGCATCCGAGGTCTACTGGACCCTCGCGCGGCTCGACCCCAAGAATCGGCCGGCCTTGCGCCAGCTCCGTGGCATCCATGAAAGCCGCGAACAATGGGACATGGTTCTTCAAATCGCCGAGATCGAAGGCGCCACCGCTATGCCGCCCTACGAGCGCGCGGCATTTGAAACGGAACTCGGTCGAACTTGGCTCCAGCATCTCTCCGACCCCGAAGAAGCCCGCAAAGCCTTTGAACGCGCACTCGAAGCGGATCCCGGCTTTCCTGGCGCCCTCCAAGGGCTCGCCGAACTCCATCAAGAAGCCGAACGATTCGCCGAAGCCGCACAGGTTCTTGAACAGCTCACCGAGCGCCTCCGCGGCCCGGAGCGCGCACCGATCTGGTTCACCCTCGGCACGATCCTCGCCGGCCCCCTCGAAGACACGACCCACGCACGCAAGTGTTTCGGCGCGGCACTCGATGACGATCCCTTCCTGACCGCTGCAGTCGAGTGGTCTCTCATGCTCGCGACGCAGGATGAAGACTGGGACGATGTCGCCGAACTCCTCGAGAGTCGCTTCGACATCGCCTCGGGCGCACGTCATCGCTCCGCGATCGCGGTTGAAGCAAGCCAGATTCACCTGAAGCATCTGAACTCCCCTGCCCGTGCACGTGCATGGGTCTTTCGGGCGGAAGAACTCTCCTCGGATCCGATTCCCGTGCTCTATGCGAGCGCCGATGTTGAACGGGCGGATGGCGATCATTCTGCGCTGCTGAAAGTGCTGAATCAGCTGATGGTCGAACTCGGGACGAAGACGCCGCAGGCGCTGCGCGTCGAGGCCGCCGAACTCAACGCACGCCTCGGCAACCGCGAAGCCGCACTCGAGATCATGCAAGAAGCCGGAGGCGTCAGCGCTGATAGCGATCTGCGCATTCTGAACCTCCAGGCCGAACTCTTCCGCGGCGACGGGCGCAAGAGCGAACTCGCTGAAGTCCTCGAAACGATTACGAGCCTCGATGCGGGCGCCTCGCCGAAACAACAGGCTGGGCAAATCCGCGAGCTCGCCTCGCTCTACGAACTCGATTTGGGTGATGAGGAAGCCGCGGAAGTCCATTGGCGTCGCGCCTTTGATCTCGATCCCGCCGACGAGCCCTCCCGACTCGCCCTCGAACGCATCTACCGCAAGCAAGACAACTGGAGTGCGCTCGCCGATACCCTCGACATGACGATCGAGGCCCAGGGCGAAGATGCGCCCGCCGAGCTTTCCGCGCAGCTCGGGCAGGTCGTGCTCACGCATTTCGAAGAGCCGCGCCGCGCGCGCGACCTCTTCGAGGAAGCCCTCGCGAAAGATCCCAGTTCACGCCCCGCTCTTTCGGGCCTCCGAAGTATTGCCGAATCCCAAGAGGACTCGAACCTCTTGATCGAAGTGTGCGATAAGGAAGCCGACCTCTGCGAAGACGGCGCTCAGATGGCCGCACTCGCGGCGTCTGCGATCCCGATCCTGGTCGAAGGCAACCGTGCAGACGAAGCCCTCGCATGGGCGATTCGCTGGGACGAGAACACTGAGAATAGTCTGGCTGCCCTCGAGTATCGCGCTCAGTTCGAGTCGGATCTGGAACGGGCTGAAGACGAAATCGAAACCCGAGAACGACTCGTCGCGCTGCAAAGCGAGACCGAGCAGGCCCCGACCTATCGACGACTCGCCGATCTCCACCTCCAAGCGGGCAACGATCTCGCCTCAGCGCGTGCTCTCGAAAACGCACTCGCGGGCGAGCCCGGCCATCTCGACAGCCTCACCTCTCTCAGCGAAGTGTATCGCCGCCTCGACCAGAAGGCCGAGCTGGCCCGCACACTCCGTACGCTCGCCGACGCGCTGCCCGACGACGAAAAGCCTGAGATTCTCGAAGAACTTTCGAGCCTGCTTGAAGATCCGATCGGCGATCTTGATGCAGCGATCGCTGCGCGGATGGAACTGATCCGGCTCCCCGGCGCGAGCGCAGCGTCCTCAACCCGCCTCGAAGGATTACTTGACCTATCGGGTCGATATGCGGAACTCTCCGAGCTTCTCGATCAGCGACGTGAAAGCCTGAGCGATCACACCAATGACGCCTTCGACCTCGACCTCCGCCGAGGTGCGCTTCGCCTTGACTCTCTCGGTGAAGCCCAGGAAGCGGCGACGATTTTCCAATCGCTCCACGGGGCGCGACCGCAGAACCAGGAAGTCCTCGAACTGCTTGAACGCGCGCTGCGCGTCTGCGGCAACGCACGCGGCCTTTGTGACCTCCTCGCCGAACGCGCGGAGAACACCCGTGATGCAGAGGAAGAAGCAAGTATCCACTTTGAGCGAGCGGGCCTTCTCGAAGAATCGCTGAACGAAGCGATCGAAGCCTGCGACGTCTATGAGTCGATCACCCGTGACTTCCCCAGCGCCGAAGTGTCGGCGCCAGCCGCAGAACGACTTGAGTTCTTGCTGGAATCGAGCGGCGAATGGACGCGCTTGCGCTCGCTTCTCACGAATCGACTGGACGATGTCCCGGAATCTGAAAAGGCTGCGCTTCGGGAGCGGATCGTCGTCCTCTGCCGCGATCGCCTCCATGACTTTGTCGGCTGTGCAGAACAGCTGGAAGCCCTCGCCGAAACGAATCCCAACGGGGCCCAGGTTTGGCAGCAGCTGGAACATATCTACGCCGCTGAACTCGATCGCCCTGCAGATTGGCTCCGCGTCGTCGAAGCCGAACTCAATACGGAACCCACAGCCGATCGCGAATTCGCTCTGCGAACGACCGCAGCTCGCCTATTCCTCGACGAGGGGCGTCGGCCTGCAGGTCGCGACGCGGACGAAGCCCTGCCCCACTTCATCCGAGTGCAGGCGCTGGATCCCGCCCATGCCGAGGCAACGGAATACCTCGCGGACTACTACCAAGCGCAGAATCGTCCAGACGAAACTGCGCGCGTCCTCGAGGATCGTCTCGAGACGTTAAGCGGTAGCGAGCCCGAAGAGCGAAATACCCTGCGCCTTCGCCTTGCCACCCATCTCACGACCGAACTCCAAGACGACGAACGCGCGCGAACGCTCTTCGAAGCGACCCGTGCGGAGTTGGGCGCAGTCGCCGTACTCGCCCATCCCTTGGCCGAACTCTTTGAGCGCGCTTCGGATTTCGATGCCGCCAGTGTGCTTTGCCGAGACGTCCTTACCTTGGCTGAAGATCCGAGCGCAGAGCAGTCCTGGCGCGTCCGCCTCGCCGTCAGCGAACGAAAAGCGGGGCGTCCCGAAGACGCCGCGACCGCATACCGCGCAGCGCTGACCAACGCACCAGGCGACCGCGAGCTTGAAGACGCGCTCTGCGAACTCTACGCAGAACTCAACGAAACCGAACCGCTCATCGACCTGCTCGACGAACGTCTCGACCACGCTCCGAAGGCCGAAAAGATCGCCCTGCATCTTCGCCTCGCTGAGCTTCATCGCGAGGGACGCGGCGACGCGCAGGAAGCGCTCGGCCATCTCGAAGCCGTTCTTGAACGGGAACCCACCCATCGCGCCGCCATCGACCAGGCCCTCGACCTCGGTGAAGAGATCGGAGACGCCGAGCGCAATCGCCAGCTGCTCACCCGCGCACTCTCGATGTCTTTCCCGGCCGAAGAACGCGCCGGGCTGCTTGAACGACGCGCCGCCCTGCTCGCACAAAAAGAAACCAATGGTTCGGAAGAAGCGATCACGGACCTTCGCGAAGCCATCGCGCTTGACCGAAACCGAAATTCGGCGCGAGCGGCGCTTCGTTCAGAACTCGAAAAGCTGGGGCGCTGGCCTGCGGTCCTCGACTGCCTCTTCGCCGAGGCCGGACTCGCAGAAGGCGAACGCCGCATCGAAATTTACGAGCAAGCCAGCGAAATCGCCCGCACGCAGCTGGGAGCGGATGCATCCCTTCCCTGGCTCGCGCGCCTTCGCGACGAGCGCCCCGAAGATCCCAAGCTTGTCGCACGACTCGCCGAAGTCCATCGCCGTGCTGGCCGCTTCGAAGCCGCCCTGCGCGCCCATGATCTCGAACTCGGACTCCGCTCCGATCCCGCCGAGCAAAGCGCGCTTCATCTTCAGCGCGCACGACTTCTCGAACACGATCTCGCCGCACCAAGCCGCGCGATCGGAGCCTACCATCAGGCGCTCGAGACCAGTACGAATACAGCTCCCATCCTCGAAGAGCTCGACCGCCTCTACGCAAGCGTCGGTCGCCCCTTCGACCGCGCCCAGATCCTTGAGCGCCGCATCGAAGAGCTGGACGCTGCCGCAAGCCTGCCCGTACGCCACGAACTGGCTTCGCTCTATCTTGGCGATCTGACGAAACCGCTTGCTGCGGTCCCTCATCTTGAATACGCGGTTGAACAAAGTCGTAAGGACCCCGTGCTGGAAATGCAGCATCTCGGCTCTCTCGACACCGCACTCCGCGCAGGCGGACGCTGGGACGCCTGGGCGGAAGTCGCCGAGCGCGAACTCGAGCTGATCGAATCCAACCCGGGGATCCGCGAAAGCACCCCGGATGAGTACGAGCGCTTCCTGCGGGAAGAACTTGCTCGGGTCTACGACGATGACCTTGGCAATAACGAGCGCGCACTCGCACAACTGCGTGTCCTTGCGGGCCGAGAGCGACGCGGAGACAGCAAGGTCTTCGAACGTCTGCGCGCCGCATTGCGCCGACTCGGAAGACACACCGAGCTGGCAGAACAGCTGGGCGAACATCTCGAAAGCGGATCCGGCGATGCAACGGATTGGCTTGAGCTGGCACGACTCCGAGAAGACCGACTGCATGATTTGAAGGGCGCACTTGCAGCCTATACGGCTGCCGGGGAAGCCCCCGAATGCGCGCACGAAGCGATTCGAGGACAGCGGCGCTGCGCCGAACGCCTGCGCGACTGGGACGGATTGGCCGAGGCGCTGGAAGCGGAATACATCCTCGAAGACGCGAAGCTTGATCGTCGCGAGCGCGGCGCATTGGCCCGGAAGCTGGGGGATATTCGCTGGCTGCGCTTGAACGACGGCGAAGGCGCCACGCGAGGCTACCGACTCGCCCTCGACCTCGATGACCGAGACCGAGAAGCCCTCGCCGCGACCATTCGCGTCCTCGAAGCCACCTCACGTGAGGCAGAGACCGTTCCGCTCTATTCACAGGAGCTGGCCCTGTTGGGCGATGACCGCATCGACCGCAAACGACGCGTCGAGATCCACCGCACCCTGGCCGCGATCCAACGCGACCATTGCGATTCGCCCGAAGAAGCGATCGCTGCTTTCTGCGCGGCCCGAGAAATCGAGCGGCTCCCGGCGGAAGAAGAACTCGAGCTGGCACGACTCTACGAGGCGACGGGCGATTCTAGAAAATTCGCCGAGACCCTGGGCAGCTGGTGCGACCGGGAGGATTCTCCCGCCACCGCTGAAGACCATCTGCAGCTTGCGGACCAATTGATCGAAGCCGGTGACGCCGGCGGCGCCCTCGCGCGGGCCACACGCGCAACGGCCGTTGCACCGGAGCATTCCGGTGCCTGGTCTCGCGTTGCGCGCCTCGAAAAAGAAGCCGGTGCGCCCGAACGCGCAACCGAGGCATTCGAACGGGCGGCCGCACACGCGGAACCCCGAGAGGCCTCGGGCTATATCGTTGAGGCCGCACTCTGCATCGAGCCCTTCAACACGGATCGCGCTCGTGACCTCCTCGAACGCGCTGCCAGCCTCGATCCGGCTTCCGTGCCCGCCCATTTCGCGCTCACCCGCGTTACCAGCGAGCTCGACCGCCTCGAAGACGCCGAGCATTACGCCGAAACCGCCCAGAGCCTCGCTGCGAACGCCGGCGCCGAAACTTTCGAAAAGGCCCAGCGTCTCGAAGTCGCGCTTCTCGGCGGTCGTGCCGCACGTGCCCTGGGACATCGCGCCGCAAGCCGCCGCCTCTTCTCGGCGGTCCTGGAACTCGAAGACGATCAGACCGAGGCCCTCGAAGGACTCGCCGCCGCCCATTTCGAAGACGGCGAATTCAGCAAGGCCCGGCCGCTGCTCGAGCGACGCCAGACTCTTCCCGGCGAGAATCCCGAACGCGCATCCCAGCTTTCCATGATCGCACGGGGACTCGAAGCTGAGGGCGAAACGGAAGCCGCACGCACCCACTATGCGGAATCCCTCGACCTCGATAATTACCTCGAAGCCTCACACGAAGGCCTTGTCCGGGTGCATGAACGGGAGTCGGAGCTCGACGCCGCCCTCGATGCCCTCGAACGCTGGTCCGCAGCAACCCGAAATGACCAGACCCGAGCCAGCGTCGCTCTGCGCGCTGCGGATCATGCGCTCGCGCTGGAAGACGAAGTCCGTGCGCGGCGCAACCTTGATCGCGCGACGGTCTCCGACCCGAGCCTCGCCCCCGCCTGGGTCATGCTCCTCGAAGTCGCCTCTCGGACGGAAAGCGAACGCGAAATGCGCCGCCTTTGCCGCGAGGCCCTCGATGCAATTGAGCCCGGACCACTCTCGGCTCAGATTTCGCTCCGCGCCGCTCGTCTCGCCGAAGTCGCCGGGGAAACGCCCGAAGCCATCCTTCGCTATGCGGAAGCTTGGCGCTGGGATCCGCGCTGTCGCGAGGCCGCGCTCTGCGAATCACGCCTCGCCCGCATGAGTGGTGATTGGAACGAGGCCGATAGCATTCTCTCTCGCTTCATCGAAAGCCACCCGGGCCACGACAGCCCGACGCTCGCCCACGTTCACCTCGAACGCGGCCGCCTGCTTTCGGGTCCCCTCGAGCAATTCGAACGGGCGATCACAGAATACGAACGCGCACTCGTGCTTCAGCCCGATCTCGGTGTTGCCCGAACGGCGCTCGCGAGCCTGCTCATCCACGCGCCGGACCGCTGGCAGGAGGCCCTCGCGGTTCATCGTGAAATCCTCGAAGCCTCCCCGACGACAACGCAATCACTGCGCGCCGTCGTCCATATTGCGAACGGCCGAAATCAGCCGGAAATCGCAGGAGGCGCCCTCGCCTTGTTGCGCGCTCTTGGACAGGCTTCGCCGGAAGAGGCAGCTCTTGCGGACCCGGTGCTGCGCTTCCCGATCAATCCCGGCCCGCCGATGGCTGACACGGAATCCGAACGATTGCGGCGCATCGCGCATCAGCTGAGCGAAGAACTCGGCTTGGTCCTGGCTCAGGTGCCGGTCCGGATCCCCGAAGCCGCGGAAAGCGAATTCAAGGACGCCATCCTGCAGATTTACGCTGCGGAAGATGACCTCACGGCGCCGCGTCTTTCCCAGCTCGATGCAGACGAGCGCGGCGCGCTTTTCGGCTCGATCGGCGCGCTCTTCCTCGATCCCGGCGGAAACGGCGGCGTCTCTCGCTACCGCGATGCGCTCGACCAGGGCATAGGCCGCTGGACCCGACGCAAGGTTCGCCGAACTGTCGAGGAAACCACACTCACGAAGATTCGCGAGCATGATCACGACGCCTGGGGCATCGAACTCCGCACCCTCGCGGCGGCCCTCGTCATCGATCGCAACGGCGGAGACCTCCGCTCAGTCCTTCGCGGCCTGATCCTGATCGAACAGGACGGCACCGAAGCCACTCACTTCGAAAACGCAGAAATCGGAACGCTCGTCGCGACCTCCGAGACTGCACGACGACTCCTCGCAAGGATCACCTCCCTCCTTTGCGAACGACTGGAAAGCAGCCGCTAGTCGGCCGCCGAACGGAGAAAAAACGATGTCTGAGCGAACGCCCAAGAACACGCGTAAATATCGCCGCACCACCGTACGCATCCTCGTCGACTATCAGGCGCAGGGCGGGATTCACTGTGATTACGCGACGACGCTCGGCGCGGGAGGCATGTTTCTACAAACGGAACTTCCCATGCAGCGCGGCGAAATCGTGAAGGTGCGGTTTCGCATCCCGGAAGGGGAAATCCTGCACGAACTGGAAGCGCGTGTGACCTGGTATCACGAAGCGCGGAATCTACCGAACGGGGAAGTCCGCACGCCGGGCGTCGGGCTCCAGTTCACGGACCCGAGCGCCTGCGCCGACCTGGCCCGCGAGCTCGAGGACTACGCCGGCTAGACGCGTGCGCAAGCGCGCCCGTCCGCCCGTCCGCGCGCGCCGAGGCCGAACCTTACGCGTTCGGCGCGCTCGTCCCCTCTGGTTTCACCCGCCAGAGCGAAGCATCGTCTCGCAGCGCACAAACCAGGGCATGATGTAAAGCATGCCCGCCCTTCACCACTTCCACGTGGCCATGCAGCGTCGCCCCGAAGAGCGCCAGGTCGCCGACGAGATCGAGCACCTTATGCCGAACGAATTCGTCTGGCCAGCGCAGCGGTTCCGGGTTCAGCACCGACGTTTCGTCGAGCACAATCGTATTCTCAAAACTCCCGCCTTGAGCGAGGCCCGCCGCTCGTAGCGATTCAACTTCGTTCGCGAAACCAAAGGTCCGCGCACCGGCGATCTCACGCTCAAAGACCGTTTCGTTGAGTTCTTCAAAACCGATCGACTGAAATCCAATGCAGGGATGCGGGAAATCGATGGCGTAGTCGATGCGGAGACCGCCACCTCCCGCATTGGGCCCGATCCGTATCAAGCGATCACCGTCGAGGATCTCAACCGGGCTTAGGATTTCGATTTCGCGGCGGCGTTCTGCAAGCGACACGCGCCCCGCCCGGCGCACCCATTCGAGAAGCGGCGCAGCGCTCCCGTCCGTCACCGGAACTTCCGGACCTGCGACTTCGATCCGAACATTATGAATGTCCAGCGCATAGAATGTTGCGAGCAAATGCTCGACCGTTGCGATCTCAGCCTCGTCGCCGGATCCGCCTCCAAGCGTCGTCGCGCGCTGCGTCGAACGAACGGCCGCTGGGGAGGCCAGAATTCCGGCATCGTCAAGGGACTGCCCTTCCCCGCCGCCCCGAACAAAACGGATCCCTGAATCCGCCGCAGCCGGGCGCAGGGTCAGCTCCACATCCTTCCCGGAATGCAGACCAAGGCCGCAACACACGACCGTTTCGGCCAGAGTCGTCTGCTGCACATTGTCTCCTGAATCCGCTCGGGGCTCGGCGCCGAGGCTGCGGCCGCGGATGAACGAACCGCACTCAGCACCATCGGGCGCAGAGGATAGCGCGAGCGGAGCGAACACGGGTGAACACGGCCGGAAGCGGGCGAACCTCCCTGGAGACCAGCGTTCAGCTCGCTCCTCCTACTTCGCAGGTCGGAGGTCGACCGAAGCCTAGAGCGTTCCGAGCAGGGACTTCCGCACTTCGGCCAGGATCTCGCCTGCACTTTGGAAACGGTTCCCCGGATCCTTCTGAAGACACCTTTCGACGATATCCGAGATCCCGCCCGGCAAGTCGGGACGAATATCCAGGATGCGCGGCGGCTCCGTATGCACATGGTGATACGGAATATTCCCCTCTTTGAAGGGGACGGTCCCGGTCGCCATCTCGAAGATCGCGACCCCGAGCGAATAGATATCGGTTCGATGATCGATGTTCTTGCCCAGCGTTTGCTCAGGACTCATGTAATAAGGCGTACCCGCAACCACCGTCGTGTGATTGCGCGCTTCTTCCACCACCTTTGCCAAACCGAAATCCATCAGCTTCGCTTTCTTCTCGCGTGTCCACATCGCATTCGCGGGCTTGATATCGCGATGCACGACCTTCTTTTCGTGGGCATAAGCAAGCGCCTCGCTCATCTGCATCAACACATGCAGAATCCCGGTCGGCGAGATCGCCCCCTTTCTTCGTAAAATCTCCTTGAGCGTCGTGCCCTCAACGTATTCCATCGCAATATAGAAGCGCCCGTCCTGCTCGCCCGTATCGTAGACCGTGACGATATTCGGATGGTTCAGCTTCGCTGCGGCCTGCGCCTCACGCATGAAGTTCTGCACCGCCTGCTCGTTCTCAATCAGCGCCTGGGGCAGAACCTTAAAGGCGACAAGGCGATCGAGCACCGTGTCCTGCGCCTTGTAAACGATCCCCATTCCGCCGCGCCCGAGTTCCCCAACCACGCGGTAGCGCCCGGGACCCGCACTCGGAGGAGCGGTCACCGGAGCGGCTGCAGCAGCGGGCGTCTCAGCGGGTGCGGCAGTCGCGGTCGGCGGCGGCTCTTCCTCCGCAAGCTTCGCCCGAGCCGCGGTGAGTCGCTCTTCGACATCTCCAAAATGGTAGTCGAAAGCCATGACCTTCTCGAAAATCTCAACCGCCTCGCGGTTCTTCCCATCTTCCTGGTAGATCGATGCCAACTTGAAATAGCTGTCGACACTGTCGCGCGTGAGTTCCGTATCGCCGATCGCCTGCTGGAGCTTCGTGATCGCAATCGGGAGCTGCCCACGAGAGGCGAAGATATCGCCGAGGATCGCTGCCGCGCGGCCGAAATCTTCATCTTCTTGGGGGACTTTCTGGAGCACCGCGATGGACTCTTCGTCCATGCCTTCACGGCGGAACGTCTCGCCCGCTCGCAGAAACTCGCCCGATTTTTCGAGCAAAGCCGCTTCGCGCGGCGCATTCCCCGCAAGCGCGAAACACTCCGCCCCCTCTTCAAATCGACCCGCCTTCTCAAAGGCATCACCGGCACTCTCGCGATCACCGGCGAGCGAGTACATCTCCGCCGCTTGAGCGAACCCGTTATGCTCGGCATAACACTCTGCGGCCCGGGTCGGCTGATTCATGCTGCGGAAGAGATCCCCCGCTTCCATAAAATCGCCGGCTTCCACGAGCAGTTCAGCCGCCTTTTCATGCTCGCCGGTATCTCGGTAGTGCTGCCCCATCATGCGCGCTGCATCGAGATCCTGTCCGGTCTCCCGCAAGCATTCAGCAGCGCGCTCGACATCATTCGCCTGCCGGAAATGGATCGCCGCCGATTCGTGATCGCCGAGCATGACCGCAACTTCCCCGGCCTCAAGCGGACATTCGCCGCGCTTCAAAATCTGATAGGCGCGTTCGGGCTCATCCGCCTTCAGGAAGAGTTTGCCGGCTTGACGGACGAGCTTCGACATCTCGGTCGATTTCTTCGGGTCCATCATCGCCTTGCCGCCCTCTTCCGAGAAGAGCTGTTCAAGGCATTCAGCGGCCGCGAGCCAGGATCGGCACTTCACATACATCGCCGCAGCGTGGCGCATAAACTCGGTCGCCCGGTAGCTCTCGGCGGCTTCTCGATACTTCCCGGCCTTCTCGAACATTTCCGCTGCAACACTCTGGTGCCCGGCCTTCAAATAACAATCCGCTGCCCGACCCCATTCCTCTTCCTGCCCGAAAATGGAGCCTGCGGATTCGTAATTCTCGGCCTGCTCATGAAGCTCAGCGGACTCGATGAAGCGGTTCTGATCGTGTCGAATTTCCGCCGCGCGGCCAAACTCCCCGACGTCGATAAAGGCTTCCGCGGCCTCGTCCAGTAATTCGTGATGCCAGAGCAGCTCACCCGCCTCGACGCCCTTCCCCTGCTTCCGAAGCGCCTTGGCCTGCTTCACGTATTTCTTGGCCACGCGCTTATCCGGCTTTGACTCTCCGCCTTCGGCATGGAGTTCTTGGGCCTCAGGTGCAGCCTTTTCCGCAGAACGAAAAAGCCCCATGCAGAAGGCCATCAAAACGAGGCCAAGGGGCATCAATGCGAACCGAAGCATCGAATCCGCTGTCCACGCTTCCGTCCCGGCCACGAAACCATGAGGAAGATCGACGCCCTTCTCGGCCGCGAGATAGGTCAGGTTTTGCAATCCGGTCCGGGCCTGGTCCGCAAGATCAGACTCAGCTCCGTAATGCACAAGCAGTCCGAAGGATCCGAACGCAAGCAATAGAAGCGACACGGGCAGCAAGAGAATTCTGGCAATGATCAGCACGTTGACTCACCCAACTCCGGCCCTGCAAGAAAGCCGGACCTTAAACGGGTGGTCATCGATGCAGACCTCATGGCCTGACGAGTCCTTCACCCTCAGTCCGTATCGGCGGGCCAAGCCCCTGATTTGAGTCGGGATTCGCACGATCCGGGCATCTGCCAGAGACTCGCTTATGCTCCCGCCGGTGATGTCCATTCTGAAGACACGAGCCCGCGCCTTTGCACTCCAAATGCACACCGACTGCGCGCAACTCCGCCTGCGCCTCCGCCTGCGCCTCCGCCTGCGCCCCCGCCCTCAGCTCCTGCTCCTCGCGGTCATTGGGCTCCTCGCGCTCGGGACGAATCTTCCAGCGGGAGCGGAAGAGGACGCGCCGTTCGCAATTCGGTCG
Organism: Myxococcota bacterium; assembly: GCA_045106235.1. Taxonomy (GTDB): domain Bacteria; phylum Myxococcota_A; class UBA9160; order UBA9160; family UBA4427; genus UBA4427. The sequence continues at coordinate 34,009 of JBGCEJ010000034.1, read as the reverse complement.
CATGAGATTCCCGGGCTGATCGTGCAGGTCTGGCCTGTGTCGGCGAGTGCATGCGACGGCGGAGCTCAGGATTTGCTGGTGCTGAGCACGCAGGGGGGCCCGCCCGAGCAGGAAAAATGGCTCACGCTCATGCCTTGTGGCTCGGCGCTTCGGCCGGACGCGCCGGAAATGATTCGGCGACGGATCCCGGATGCAGCGGTCCTCGTCGATGTCGCCCAGGTCCCCGGTCGACAAGGCCCACAGCTCCTCTCGGTTTCCGCAGCAGGCCTCCGTATCGAGTCTCTCGTTGGCCCGGCTTCGCCTCGCGTTTTCCCTGTCCCGGGCGGACTTCCCTTGCCACCACGTCCCTGGGAAATCGGGCGCGTCGAGATCGTTGCGGACTGGGATTCCCTTGGACGCGCGACGGCTCTGGTCCCGTCCTTAGGCGGCGCCTGGAAAATCAACCTCGAAAGCGGCGCGACCAAGCGCCTCCCCATGCCGGTCTACGCCAGCTACCGCACCTGGATGCCTTTCCTTCCGGCCCAGGTCTGGAAATGGATGATTGGCGAGATCACCTGGCCCACCCTGTCCCGCGCCGACGATAACGGCGACGGTCGGCCCGACCTCTTTGCCCTCTCGCGCTGGGGGATTTGGATTTATCACGCCGGGCCGGATGGCCTCCCGAACGCCCCATCCCGAAAACTCGATTTCACCCCCTTCACCGAAGCCGAAGAGAGGCGACGCGAAGCCACGGGCAATAACTACTTCGCTCGGGACCTGAACGGAGACGGCCGTGCGGACCTCATGCTGAATACGATCGGCGGCGGCATGCTCGACGGCGAATCAAAAACACGCATCCATCTGGGCGGCTCCCAGGGCGTCACATCGGAAGGCCCCCCGAACTTTGAGCGGAATATCCAAGGTGGCCTCGCTGCCTATAACTTCGTGGACCTGACCGGCGACGGGATCCCCGAAATTGCAGAAAACAGTTTCGAGTTCGGCATCGTCCAAATCCTCCGCATCCTCACGACCCGAAAAGCCGAAACCACCCTGCGCTTTTTCGCAGTCGACGCCGAAGCCGAAGGGGGTCTCCGCGTACTCTTCGAAGACGAGTTTTCTTTCGGCCTGGACTTCGGCGAGGGACGCTTCGCGGGCATCGTCCCCAGCCTTGGCGACTGGAACGGCGACGGCATCCTCGATTTCTACGTCACCCGAAACAAGACCGAGATCGCCTTCCGAATGGGCGCCGACGCCCCGGGAAAGCCGGCCTTTGGCAGCCGTTTAGGCCGCCAAACTGTCCCCCTCGAAAACGGCGAGAGCCGCATCGCGGACCTGAACGGCGACGGTCTCGATGAGATCATCGCCTTTACCGACGTCGACCCCGAAGCGCCGCTCATCGTCCTCGAGAACCTCGGCCGCCTGCCCGGCACCGGTGCAAGTCTCTCCCCACGGTAGGTGGACCGTCAAATGTGCCTGCCGGAGATCCCGTCGCTTTCGATCGAATCTTGAATCGCGCTTGATTCACAGAGCCCATGTGCGCGGATCTGACCAACGACAGCTGAGAGAAAGGCGCTCAGCCGCATAGGCACAATTAACCGTCCACGCCTCAGGGATTAGAAGGGCGAACGCCGAGATGGGCGTAGGCATGCTCCGTCGCGACCCGACCCCGCGGCGTCCGAGCCAGAAAACCGCAATGAATCAGGTAGGGTTCGACAACATCCTCAAGCGTCCCCTTGTCTTCGCCAACGGCCGCCGCCAGGGTATCGAGGCCAACGGGCCCTCCCCCAAACTTCTCCACTAGCGTCGACAAGAACTGACGATCGAGGCCGTCGAAGCCCGCATCATCCACGTCGAGACGTTCGAGGGCGAACTGAGCAGTCTCGAGCCGAATCCGGTTCGCGTCGCCGTCCCGAACGGAAGCGAAATCACGCACGCGGCGCAGCAGACGGTTCGCGATCCGCGGGGTCCCCCTGGCGCGACGCGCGATTTCATTCGCCGCCTTGGGCTCGACGTCTACGCCGAGCAGTCCGCCCGACCGCAAAACGATCTGTTCGAGATCCTCGACCGGGTAGTACTCCAGCCGCGCCGACCAGCCGAACCGGTCCCGCAGCGGCGAAGTCAGCAAGCCCGCCCGCGTCGTCGCCCCGACCAAGGTAAATCGCGGCAGATCGAGCCGAAGAGAGCGCGCCGTCGGCCCCTCTCCGATCAAGATATCGAGCTGAAAATCTTCCATCGCCGGATACAGAATTTCTTCGACCGAGGGTGAGAGGCGATGAATTTCGTCGATGAACAAGACATCGCTGGCTTCGAGATTGGAGAGCAGCGCGGCGAGATCGCCGGGCCGCTCGATCGCCGGACCACTCGTCGCGCGGAACTGCGCACCGAGCTCGTTCGCGACAATCCGCGCAAGCGAGGTTTTGCCGAGCCCGGGTGGGCCATGGAAGAGCACGTGATCCAGGGGTTCGCTGCGCTCTCGGGCGGCTTGCACGAAGACGCTGAGGTTCTCGCGAAGACGCGCCTGCCCCACCATTTCGCCCAGATTCTGTGGCCGAAGCGATTCTTCCGCGCTTCGCTCTTCCGACATCAGGCCGGCGCCGATTTCGCCTCGATCCGTTTCACTCATGTCGCGAAATCCCGCCTTCCCGCCGTCGTCCGCAGCTCATGTCGTGCATCCCATTCATGGCGCAACCCGCCGAAGTGCAACGCGAATTAGGTCTTCTAGACTTGAGTCGGGTGGCGCATCCGCGATCGCTGCGGAGACCAGGCGCTCGGCCTGAGCGCGCGGGTACCCGAGATTCACGAGCGCCGAGAGCAGCTCCTCGTCCGGTGCGATGGCGCCCATCTCGCGATCTGCCAGCCCCACACCCGAATCCGACATCCGCGCGGCCAGCTTCTCCGCGTTATCCCGGAGCTCAACCGCGATCCGCTCCGCGAGCTTCGGCCCAACGCCGGGTGCCTTCTGAAGGCCCTTCGCGTCAGAGTCCCGGAGCAGTCCCAAGAGCCGGTGAGGTTCCATGCCCGACAGGATCGACTGCGCCAGTTTCGGGCCGACGCGGTTCGCTTTCAGGAGCAAATGGAAGAGCTCCTTCTCAAGCGGACTGGAAAAGCCGTAGAGCTGAATCGCCGTCTCGCTCACCGCGGTATGCACCAAGAGCGAGACGGTTTTCCCGAGATCCGGCAGCGTTTCAAAGGTCGAAAGCGGCACGAGCAACTCGTAGCCCACGCCCTGCACGTCCAGGATGATCCGAGTCGGTGCCTTCTCTCGGAGATTGCCTTCAAGCCATGCGATCATTGCAGCCTCCGATTCATCTCATCTTCCCCAGCACGAATTCCGTCATCGCGCGCCTTGAGTTCCGCGACGAGCGGCGGCGGCCGCTGCGCACGGGGAGCTCCGCGAGGACCCCGGACTGGGCGTAGGTGAGCGCCATGGCCAATGCGTCCGCGGCGTCGCTGGCCGGCTTCTTCTCCAGCTTCAGCAAACGCGTCACCATCATCTGCATCTGCGCCTTGTCCGCAGCGCCGCTTCCCGTGATCGCTTTCTTCACTTCACGCGCGGCGAGTTCAGAGACATGAAGTCCCGAAGCCCCGAGGCTCGCCAGGATGGCGCCTCGAGCCTGTCCGAGAACCAGGGCCGACTGCGGGTTCGAGGCGATGAAGACGCGTTCGACGACGGCGACTTCGGCTTCGCTTTCCTGCGCGATGACATGGAGCTCTTCGTAGAGGAAGCGCAGCCGTTCAGAGAGCGGCGCGCCGCTGGGCGGGCGAAGGACGCCGCTGCGCAAATGGCAGACCTGTCCGCCCTTGCGCTCGATGAGTCCATAACCGGTTGCATTCGAACCGGGATCCACCCCCAGGACCCGCATTCACCACCTCTTCCTTGTTCTCTCTACGCGAACTTCTCGAGTTCCTCTTCCGCGATATCAAAATTCGCGTAGAAGTTTTGGACATCGTCCAGGTCCTCAAGCGTATCCGCCAAGCGAAGCATCTGCTCAGCTTCTTTGCCCTCGAGCTTTACCGTCGTCGACGGCTCCATCGTGATCTCCGCCGAAGTCGGCGTAAAACCCGCGCCCGAAAGTGCTTCCTGCACAGCGTGGAACTCGGAAGGCCCGGTCACGACCTCGAAACTATTCTCGCCCTCGACGACATCCTCGGCGCCTGCCTCAAGCGCCGCTTCCATGATCGCATCGCCGTCGAGCCCGTCGCCTTCAAAGCCGATCATGCCACGCTTCTCAAAGAGATACGCGACGCAGCCCGAAGCACCGAGATTCCCACCATTTTTGGTGAGCGCATGTCGCACATCGCCCACCGTCCGGTTCTTATTATCGGAGAGGGTCTCGATCAGGATCGCCGTGCCGCCCGGTCCGTATCCTTCGTAGATCGCCTCATCAAAAGCCTCGCCCTCACCCCCACCGGCGCCCTTCTGGATCGCCCGGGTGATGTTGTCCTTGGGCATATTCGCCTGCTTCGCCTTATCGACGATCAGGCGCAGACGCGGGTTCGCGTCGACGTCACCGCCGCCGATCCGAGCGGCCGTTTGAAGCTCGCGGATGATTTTCGTGAAGATCTTCCCCCGTTTCGCGTCGAGGGCGCCCTTTTTGCGCTTGATCGTGGACCATTTTGAATGACCGGACATCGATTCTCCTGGCGTCTCGCCCCTCCCAGAGAGAGTCGGGCGATTTCGTCGTTCTAACCCCGGCGGAAATAGCACAGGCCCGCGCTCCCGACCCATTCAACGCTTTCAAGTCTGATTCTCGGCATTCAGTCAGGATCCGGACCAGCCGATAGTCACGAGGTGATCCTCGGTTCGCCTGGTCCCCGAAGGGGCCCGGGACGGGATCGCTGAGCACCGAGGGGCATGACCCGAGAAGGCGGAACGACCTGTTCGGCGACATGAATGCGAATTGAAGAGGAGTATCCGACATGGCGGAAATCGCCGTTGGAATCGATCTGGGCACGAGTAATACCTGCGTTTCGCTGATGCGAGACGGCAAGGTCAATGTGCTCGACAATGCATACGGCGAGCGCACTTCCGCGAGCGTCGTGCATTTCCACGAAGATGGCAGCGTCGAGGTCGGGAACTCCGCCAAGGCCAAGGTCATCCACGCGCCCGCGCAAACCGTGAGCTCCGCCAAGCGCCTCATCGGCCGTTTCTACTTTTCGGAAGAAGTGAAGAAGGCCCAGGCCATCTACGCCTACGAAATCGTCGAAGCCCCGAACCACGGCGTCCGCATCGAGATTCGCGAGGAAGAATTCTCGCTGCCCGAAATTTCCGCCATGGTCCTCCGCGAGATGAAGCAGATCGCCGAGCGACACACGGGTGATACTGTCACCAAGGCCGTGATCACGGTCCCCGCCTACTTCAACGACAACCAACGGCAGGCGACTAAAGACGCCGGTCGCATCGCGGGCCTCGATGTCCTGCGCATCCTGAACGAACCGACCGCAGCCGCCCTCGCCTACGGCTTCGGCATGGGCCTGAACCAGCGCGTCGCGGTCTACGACCTCGGCGGCGGTACTTTCGATATCTCGGTCCTTGAGATTGGGAAAGACATCTTCGAGGTCCTCGCGACCTGCGGTGACACCTTTCTTGGCGGTGACGATTTCGACGACCGCATCCTCGATCTGCTCGCGGACGATTTCGTAAGCAAGTACGGCGTCAACCCGCGCAACGATCCCTACGCCTTCGAAAAGCTGAAGCTCGCCGCAGAAAACGCGAAGAAGCAGCTCTCCGTCGACGAAGAAGTCCTTGTCCAGATCGACGATGTGCTGACGAATTCCCAGGGCGAGAGCATGGGCCTCGAGCGCACGATCACCCGCGCTGAATTCGGCCAGCTCGTTCAGGACCTCATCATGCGCACCTTCAAGGTCTGCGATGAGGCCCTTCAGCAATCCGACCTCACGGTCCGCGATCTCGACGGTGTCATCCTGGTCGGCGGCCCAACGCGCCTCTCGATTATTCGCGAAGCGGTCACGGCGTATTTCCAGCAAGAGCCCCGCGCCGATGTCGATCCCGACGAGGTCGTCTCCATGGGCGCAGCGATCCACGCGGCTTCCCTCGTCGGCGAAGCCACGGACTCGATGCTCCTCGACGTGACGCCGCTTGACCTCCGCATCGGCGTCGCCGGCGGACTCGCTGAACCCGTGATCGAGCGAAACACGCCGGTCCCGATCGAACAGACGCGCACCTTCACCACGTTCCAGGATTTCCAGGAATCGGTGCAGATTCGCGTCTACCAAGGCGATAACCGCCTCTCCCAGGACAACACGCTGCTCGGTCAATTCGAGTTCTCCGGATTCGAGCCGGGGCAGCGCGCCGATGTCAGCATCGATGTCACCTTCGAGATCGATGCGGATGGCATCGTCAACGTGACCGCAAGCGATCAAGTCACAGGCGAAGCCGCATCAACGCAGATTACGCTCTCTTCGGGCCTCGATGACGAGGAAATCGAAAAGCTGATCGAAGACGATGTTGCGGGTCGCGTAAACACAGCAGATGCCCCGGAATCGATCGCCTCCGCCGCGCAGGACCTCGTTGCCGCCGAATCGGTCGCGACGGAGACGCCAGAGCCCGCTCCGGAGCCTGTCATAGAAGCGGCGCACGAACCCGTCGCGGAGCCTGTCGTTGAAGCCGCGGAACCGGTCTCCATGCCGTCCCCGGTGGCTGCCGTAGCGGCAGTGGCGGCGCCGGTGGTGACTTCGCTCTTCGGAGAAGATGACGCTGATCTCTCCCTCGATGCGGGGGATGATCTCGACGCGGATCTCGACGTCGATCTGGATACGGACCTCGACTCGGATCTTCAGATCGGTGTCGAACCGGTCGTCACGGAGTCACCGGTCGTGGAGCCGCCCGCGGCCCCCGTCGCTGCGGCACCGCCTGCCCCTGCCGCCGCGGCAGAAGCACCGATCGTGAGCGAACCCGCGGCCGAGAGCGCACTCTCACTCGACACGGACTCGCTCGCGGACCTCGACCTCGACGCGGCCGATCTGGAATCGATGGACGACGAGGAGCTGATTCAGCTCACCGACGAAGCCGTCCCGGAACCCGAAATGACGACGGAGATTTCACTCGATGTTCCGGTCGAGGATCTCGCTTCCTCGGGTCACAACGATTTCTTCGATACCTCGGGCGCGGACCTTTCGGAACCCGAAGAACCGATCAACCTGGACGGCAAGGAGTAGCCTCACCCGATGTCGGCATCCGCGATTGATCCCCTCGAAATCACGGCCCTCGCCAAGATCATGGACGAGCTCAACTATTACCAGCTCCTGAACGTGGAGCCGGCTTCGAGCACCGTCGAGATCAAGCGTGCATTTCATGCCGTTTCCCGGAGTTTTCATCCGGATGCGAATCGCCATCTCGAGGGTGAGCTGCGCGACCAATGCGGCTTGATCTCCAAGCGCGTCACCGAAGCCTATTGCGTGCTTCGCGATACCCGGCGGCGAAAAGCCTACGACAGCAAGATCTCCGACGGCGCAAACCTGCGGATCCAACTCTCCGAAGCGCGCCAGGCCCACGATGAGCAGCGCAAGAAGGAACTCTCCGGGGCAACGCCCCAGGGCCGCCAATTCTCCGGCCGTGCCGAAGCCGACCTGAAGCGGGGCAACTTGGCGGGGGCCATCCAGAATATCCAGATGGCGCTCACCTTCGAGGGCAATAACGCGAGCTTCAAGGCCATGCTCGAAGAACTCCGCGCGCAGCAGAAAGCGGGCTCCTAGGGGCGACTTCGCACGCCCGCGCCTGCTAAAATGGCGCGATGCTCAATTCGAACCGCGGGCGCGACCGGCGCTCAACTCTCGACGCCGCTCGTCCACTCAGTTCACCGCATCGTCCCGCACGCGCCTGCCCTATCTCGCGCGTCGTCGTGCTTTGCCTGGCCGCCAGCTTGCTTTCGGTCTTGGTGGGCTGTGCTGACGATCAACCCGGCCCTGCTGCAAACACCGCAAACAGCGCCGCGCCGACCGCAAGTAAGGCCAACCCGCCGACGAGCGGCAGCGGCACGGAACTCGCCTCCTCGAATACAGGTCGCAGCCTGCGGAAGCCGCCCGCGCAACACGCCGCCCGCGATCCACGGGAGCGACCGATTCCGGGCTTCGGCGGGACGACCCTCGCCGGCACGCGCCTCGCGGTCCGCGACCTGCTCGGTTCGCGCATCCTGTTCTTCTTCTTCAATCCCGAAGTCGATCAGGCGAAGCCCGTCAGTCAAGCCGTCAGCGGAATCGCCAAGGAAGCGGCCGCGAATAACTTCAAAGTCGTCGGCGTGGGTATAGGATCCAATCCCGCAAAGCTCACGCGATTCAAGCAAGAGCTCGACCTCGCCTTCCCAATCATCGATGACTCCTCCGGGTCGATCACGAAGACCCTCAACTTGCGATCACCGATGGCCGCCCTGGGCATCGACGCCGAGGGCTATATGACTTTTGGCCTCGGCGGCTTCCCCACCGACGGCGATATCGAAGCCGCGGTGTCGAAGGACCTGCGCGAGCGCATGCGCCTCCCCGCGGCCGACGCGACCACCCAAGCCGGCGCCCTCCTCGCTTATCCCGCCGCCCCTGAACTCGGCGTGATCGCGATGTCGACGGGCGATCAGATCAAGACGGCCGACCTCAAGGGCCGCGCCGCGATCGTGATCTTCTTCCTGCATACCTGCCCGCATTGCCACAAAGCGCTCGAGTCGATCAAGAAGACCATCGCCGGAATGAAGGAAGACGAAAAACCGCGCCTGGTCGCGATCTCGATCAACAACGCTCCCTCCGCCATTCGCAGCGCCATGAAAGAGCTCGGCCTCGACTTCTTTGATCCCTACCTCGACCCGGGACAGAAGGCGACGGATCGCTGGGGCGTGACGGGCGGTGTTCCTGTCGTCACGGTTCTCGACCCGGAAGGCCGGATCCGACATCGCAGCAGCGGCTGGAACGAAAAGCGCGATGGCGCGATCCTGCGCATGAAGGTGGCTCAGGCCGCGGGCGCCACGGTCCCGATGATCCTCGATCCCAAGGGCTACAGCGGCAGCGAAATCTGCGGCACCTGCCACGAGACCGAATTTGCGACCTGGCAGTACACAACGCATGCCAGCGCCTATGACACCCTCGTCACCCACGGCGCCGATCGCCGAACGGATTGCGTCGGCTGTCATGTCGTGGGCTTCGAAGAAAAAGGCGGCTTCAATTTCCGCACCCGACCCGCCCATCTTGAAGATGTCGGCTGCGAGTCCTGTCACGGCCGCGGTGGCCCGCATCTCTCTCCTGACTTCGTGCCCGCCGGCGACGCTTCCCAGGACGGCGCGCCCAACTACGAAGCCGTGTGCGGGACGTGCCACAACGCAACCCATAGCCTCGGATTCGAATACGCAAGCTTCCACGAACGCGTCTCGCATAAGAAGATCGCATCGATGTCGAATGCGGAGCGCGCGAAGCTCATGGAAGGCGGCCCCTCCCGAGACCTGCTGCCCAGCCAAGCCGATTATGTCGGATCGGATGCCTGCCAGTCCTGCCACGAAGCAGAGTTCAAGGTCTGGGAAGAGAGCCCCCACGGCCATGCTGTGGAAACCCTCGCGAAAGAAGGCAAAGCCGGCGAAGCGGAATGTCTCGCGTGCCATACGACGGCGTACGGCAAGACCGGCGGCTTCCCGAAAGGCGCGGCCTTTGGCGATCATCCCGATCTCGCCCGGGTGGGATGCGAATCCTGTCACGGCGCCGGCGGCGACCATATCGGAGAGAACGCCAAGCGCGTGGGCACCATCATCTCCCTCGGCGACAAGTGTGATTCCTGCGTGATCCTCAAGATCTGCGGCAGCTGCCACGACGACGCGAATGACCCGGGCTTCCAGTTCAAGGTCGAAGAGCGCATCGATGCACAGCGCCATGGCACGATCGAAAGCGCGATCACCCGAGGCGAAGCGGACTCCGCATTCCGACACGAACCGGGAGTCGCGCATCCGATCCCGGATCACGCCCTGCTCCGCGAGGCCTTTGACCATCTCGCCGCGGGCGCTGACCATCTCGCCGCAGGCGCTCTTGATGCGGACGCGAGTTAGACGGGGATGGACGCAGAACACGATTCCGACGCTCCGCAGAATGACGACCCGCGCTCCGAGGCCCGAGCGCTGATCGCCTCTGCTCGCGCCCTCCTCCAGGAGTTCGCCGAAGAGGACGTGCAGCGCTTCGAGCGCCTCCCCGACGCCGCGCTCCCTGCCGCGCCCGCAGGCTCCAGCGCCCCGGCAGTTACCAGCGCCCCGGCGGTTACCAGCGCCCCGGCGGCCTCGAACACCTCGGCAGCTCCGAGGGGCCCGGCGGCACCCGCAGCGCGTGCGAAGCCGCCTGCGGCGCGGCCCGCGGCGGCGGCGGCTCCCGAAGGCGAAGGGCTTCCCTGGACGGGACGCACCCCGACACTCGATGAAGTGCAGAACCACCTCGGCGATTGCCAGCGATGCGGGCTTTGCGAGGGACGGCAGAAGATCGTCTTCGGGGCCGGCAATCCCGACGCTGATATTCTCTTTGTGGGCGAAGGCCCCGGCGAACAAGAGGACCGACAGGGTCTTCCCTTTGTCGGCCGCGCCGGCGAGCTGCTGACGCAGATGATCGAAAAAGGCATCGGGATCCAGCGCGACGATGTCTATATCTGCAACATCGTGAAATGCCGCCCGCCCCAGAACCGCAACCCGCTGCCGCCGGAAGTGGCTGCGTGCCGCCCCTTTCTCGACGGCCAGATCGAGGCCGTTGCGCCGAAGGTCATTGTCACGCTGGGGAAGCCCGCCGCAACGCTCCTGCTCGGTCGTGAGGTCGCGATCACACGCGAACGCGGCATCTGGCAGACCTACCGCGACATCCCGCTGATGCCGACGCTGCACCCCGCCTACGTGCTGCGACAGTACACCGCGGAGAATCGGCGCGCGGTCTGGCAGGACCTGAAGGCGGCCCTCGAACGCAGTCGGCTATGAGTCACAACGCAGATCCGGCCAAGCAGAAGACCACGACGGCGGCCTACGCCTGCGGCATCGTGCTTCATCCAGCGGGCCATACGCGCTCGCCAGCAATGCACAGAGCGGCCTATGCCGCGCTCGGCATCGAAGCCACCTATACCGCCCATGATATTCCGCCGGCCGAACTGAAAGCGGCGATGACACGCTTCCGCGAAGAAGCCATTCGACAGCTCGCCGTTTCGATCCCCCACAAAGAAGAGATGCTCTCCCAAGTGGATGAGATCGAGCCCGTCGCCCAGACCATCGGGGCGATCAATACGGTGACGCGCGTCGGCGAAAGGCTGATCGGGACCAATACCGACTGGATCGGTGCCCTCCGCGCGCTCGAGCGGGAAACGGAAGTAAAGGGACAGCGCGCCGTCGTGCTTGGCGCCGGCGGGACCGCCCGTGCCCTCGTCTACGGACTGAAACAGCGTGGCTGCGAAGTCTTCGTCTTGAACCGAACGCAGGCCCGCGCCGAAACTCTGGTTCGGGATCTCTCTGCGGAAGGGGCAGGACCGCTTGAGCAGCTGGCTGCGCTCCGCCCGGCTCTGCTGATCAATACCACTAGCGTGGGCCTCAATGAAGCGGTCTCCCCTGTCGCCTCCGAAGCGATCCCGGAAGGGGCGACCGTACTCGACGCGGTCTACTCGCCCGAGCGAACACGTTTTCTCGTCGAGGCCGAGGCCCGAGGCGCCCGTCCCGTCGGTGGGAAATGGATGCTGATCTACCAGGCACTCGAGCAGCTTCGCATCTGGACGTCCGCGCTCCCCGAGCCGCCAAGCGATGCCGACCTCGACGCTGTGATTCCGGTCATGGAAGAAGCTTTCGACCAGGCTGGATAGGCGCGAGCGCCAGAGCCGAAACCACACCACGCCGAACCACACCAAACCACGCCGAACAAAAAAAGCGGCCCGCTTCCGAAGAAGCGAGCCGCTCTTATTTTGCTTGACCCACCGCAGTGCGGTCGAAAACGGTCAAAAGCCGGGCTTACGCGTAGCCCCACTTTTCCTTGTTTTCGGAGATCTGCTCGGTGCTCGGGACCTCGGCATCGTCGCGCTCGGGCACGATGAAGTCATCGCGCTCTTCGACGATCTTTGCGTTCTCAGCGACGTCCGCCTCGAAGACCGCCGGGACCTGCTCATCTTCAAAGATGGCTTCCCAGGGACATTCGGGCTCGCACACGCCGCAGTTGATGCATTCTTCCGGGTCGATGTAGAGCTGGTTCTCGTAGCCAGGCGCATCCGTCTTGTCTTTGTGCTGAACAATGCAATCGACGGGACAGACTTCGACGCACGCCATATCCACACAGTCTCGACACATTCGGGTGATCACCCAGGCCATTCCAAACCCCTTCCTAAATCTCTTCCGTCTTAACTTGCCAGAATCCTGCCGTGCAGCCCTCGCTGACGCAGCTGATTCTTACTCGTTGACTCGTTGTGTTTACTTGAGCTTCGTTTCTTTGTAGATCACGTGCTTGCGAACGACGGGATCATACTTCTTGAACTCGAGCTTATTGGGCGTATTGGTTCGGTTCTTCGACGTCGTGTAGAAGTGACCGGTCCCCGCCGTCGATTCGAGCTTGATCTGCTCTCGTTTGCTCTTCGCCATGATTATTCTCTTCTTTCTCTCTCGGCTTCTTCACCCAGCAGCAGAGGCGATTCGCTTCTACTCACCGGAGGACTCAACCGAAACCCTTCAGGTCGACCTGCACTGCTTACGATGCGTGTCGGCACCAGAAGGCTTGGATACGCTGTCTACTGAGCTTCACTCCCTACTCCGTACTCCGTCAGAGCCGCAGCAAGCTTCGCTCAGTAACAGGAGTTAGGCCCCTGCCGATTCCGGAACATCTTCTCCGCCACGCGCGAAAACGCGGACGCGCTTGCCGTCTCGCTCTTCGATGCGAACGCGGCTCGGCTTGCTGTCTCCGGGATGCACGAGCATCACGTTGGACGCATCGACAAAACCTTCAGTTTCCACAATACCGCCTTCACGAGCGCCGCTGCGCCCCGGGCGGAGATGTCGTTTTTGGAGGCGAACGCCTTCTACGCGAACACGTCCCTTCGCGGAATCCACCGCGATCACTCGGCCTTGAACGGCCTTGGCGGATCCGGCTCCGCTAATGACCTGCACGAGGTCGCCTTTTTTGATCTTCTGCATCTTGCCCTGCCTCCGGCTCAGCCGGTGTTTTGAGGGCCTATGTATCCGTCAGACAAGCGCTTTCGTCAAGGTCCCAGGGGGAAAAAGCGGCTTCCCAGCGGCGAATCCAGCTCCACACGGCGGCCGCGAATCGAGCCGGGCGCAGAGCGCCGCCTAGGGTACTCTCGCGCCGCCTGAACGGAGGAATACGATGCGAAAATTGGCGATCGGCGCAGTCATCCTGGTCATGATCGGCTTCACGTCCTGCAGCCTGCTGCTCCCGGAGAGATTTGCGGTCAAAGGCCCCATCCTGAACTCGATCTTCGGCACGGGGATTGATGCCCCCGAGGATACGGTCGTTGAGGCCCGGTTCCAGCTCCCTGAAGGCTTCCAAATCGAGCTTTTCGCCGAGGGCATCCAGGATGGCCGCTTCCTGCAATTTAGCCCCGGTGGCGACCTCCTGATCAGCCAACCCCGCGAAGGGCGCGTATTGCAGATCCTTCGGGATCGGAACGGCGACGGGCGCTCTGATGGCCAGCGCGTCTTCCTCGCGGACCTCGATCAGCCCCATGGCCTCGATTTCCACGACGGACATCTCTACATCGGTGAAGGCGGAGCCATCGTCCGCGTCCCCTTCACGGAATCCGGCCCCAACACCCTGGCCCCCGCCGGCGCCCCCGTCCGTATCGTCGAAGGCATCCCGTCCGGCGGCAACCATTGGTCGCGCTCGCCCCAGGTCGGCCCCGACGGCTTCCTCTACGTGAACGTCGGCTCCAGCTGCAATGTGTGCGAAGAGGAGGACCCTCGCCGGGCCGCGCTCCTCCGCTACAACCTCGACGGTTCAGGCGAAGAGATCTTCGCCGCGGGACTGCGCAATTCCGTGGACTTCGATTGGCAGCCCGGCACGGGCCGCCTCTACGCGACCGATAATGGCCGCGACCTGCTCGGCGACGATTACCCGCCCTGCGAACTCAACCACGTCGAGCGCGGCGAGTTCTACGGCTGGCCCTATGCCAACGGCGACAATCGCCCCGATCCGGACTTCGGCCCTGGCAACGAAGCCAAGATCCAAGACGCTCGCACGCCGGCCCATGATTTCCGGGCGCATAACGCGCCGCTGGGGATCACCTTCCTTCGCCACGCCGCGACGCCGCCTTCCCTTCAAGGCGCAGCCCTCGTGGCCCTCCACGGCTCCTGGAACCGCTCTGAGCTCGATGGCTACCGGGTCGTCTCCCTTCACTGGGATGCGCGCGGAGAAATTACGGAACGCGCCTTCCTCGATGGATTCGAAAAAGACGGTGATGTGATCGGCCGCCCGGTCGATATCGCCGAAGGTCCCGACGGCGCGATCTATATCAGCGACGACTACGCCGGCGCGATCTACCGCGTCGTCCATGACTCGAACGCGATGGCTCAAAGAAGCGCAGATACGCAAGGCCAGACGAGCCTCAAGCGCCCCGCCGATCGCCCCATGGCGGTCTCTAATCCACTCGCCGCGTTCGCCCCCGCGGCGCGGGCTGCCCTCGCCGCCCAGGGCGAAACGCTCTTTGCGCAGAACGCCTGCGGCAGCTGCCACGTGGACGCTCAGGCCGGCCCGGGAATCGTCGTCAAAGAACTCGAAGGCCTCGCTGCGAAATTCACAGTGCCGTCGCTGACGAAGTTCTTCCTCACGCCGCAGCCGCCTATGCCGGTCTTCGATCTCCCCGAAGAAGAGCGAAAGGCCCTCGCCGTTCATCTCCTTTCGAAGTATCCAAACTAACGTCCGAAAAAGCCAATCGAAAGCGGGTTAGGTGTGATGATGAACGAGGACGCCGTCCGGGCGGCGTTCGGTCACGAGGAGACCGTCTTCCTCAAGACAGTCGAGCGCACCGATCACGAGCAAGAGATGCGAACGCATCTGTGCGAAGGGCTCCTCTTCAGGAAAGAGCGCCTTCCAAAGTTCAAAAGCCGTCACATCCTGCCCCATCGCAGCGAGATGGCGGAGCCCGCGATCGATCCGCTGTAAGCGAACATCGTAGTAAAGGAGCGTATCCCGAATCGCGCGGTCCGCGCGCCGGATCAGCCCGCCGTAGCCGGGCAGAAGTACTTTAAAGGGGCGTCCGCGCAATCCGCGCAGACTCGATCGCAGCTGCGACAGCCCCCGAAACCGAGGCCGCCGCCGAAGCGGATCTTCGGGATCGGGCAGCGCGTTCAGATAGAAATTCTCGGTGTAAGGCATCACCTGCCCCATCACGGTATCCCCCGTGAAGAGGAGCCCGGCCTCCTCATCCTCAAACATCACATGCCCCGGCGTATGTCCTGGGCTGTGATGCACCTCAAGGCTGAAATCCTTCCACTCGACGCGGTCCCCCGCCTGCAATACGCGGTCAACCCGCGTCGCCTCGCCCTCGCGCAAATCCACCTTGATCGCAGCAAGACGGTCCGAGTGCACCCGACCGAGCAAGGGCTCCGGCACACCGTATTCCCGAAACAGCGCCTTCATCTCGCGAGCTCGCTCTTCGATCACCGCGCCGTAATTCTCGATCAGCGGGACATCTTGCTCGTGGGCCCAACATTCAAGATCCGCACCCGCGTCCCGAATCGTTTGCACCAAGCCCGAGTGGTCGCAATGCCCGTGGGTCAGCACCACGCGTTCGATGTCGTTCAATCCAAAGCCCAGCTGATCCAGCGCCCCTTCAAGCGCCGCACGACTCGCCGGCGTACGCACACCTGTGTCAACCAGGGTCAGCGGATCATCCTCGACGACGTAGCACTGCATCGAATCGAGCGCCCAATCGAGAGGCAGGACGACCTGATGAATTTGCGGCCGATCCGAGATCGGACTTTGAATCAAAGTCCGCCCTCTCTCGGCTCCGGCGCCCTTGCGAGTCCAGACCTTGGCCATAACCGGAGAGTAGCGCGGGCCCCCTCCGCCTGCTCCACGCGCCCTCGGGTACTCCCCGCCTGAGCACAGCAGACGATCCATCAGGAAAGATCTCTTGCCTCAAAGATGCGAATGGTCCCAAGAGCCGGCCTCTCGGCTGGGGTATGCTCCCGAGATGCGCCTCCCTCTTTTCCCTTCCCTCGCCTGCCGACTCGCCCTCCTCTTGGCCCTCACGAGCCCGCTCGCGCCGGCGGCCTTTGCCGAATCTGGCGTTTTGCTGGAGCCCCCAGCTGACCAGCAAGGCATCGCAGCGATCACCTTCGACGAAGCGGGTGCTGCCGTCGGGAAGTCCTCCTTCGAACTCGAAGCGGTCTCCGGCGGCAACTTCAAAATGACCGTCCGCATGGGCATAGAAGGCGGCGGGCAAAACATCTCCGAAGCCATTCTGTCGCCGGTCAAGGCCAGGATCCCCTCGATGTCCCCCGTCGACGCGGATCAAGTCCGCCCGACCAGCGTCGATCCGAAAGCAGCGTCTCAGCACGCAGCCGGACTTCCCTCCGTCCGAACCGCACCGCGCGCAAGCGACGGACCACCGGTCGCAGACGCTTCATCCGTCGCAGACGCTTCATCCGTCGCAGACGCTTCATCCGTCGCAGACGCTTCATCCGTCGCAGACGCTTCATTGGTCGCAGACGCTTCATTGGTCGCAGACGCTTCATCGGTCGCAGACGCTTCATTCGTCGCAGACGCTTTCAACCGGCTGCGGACCGCTGGCCTTCGCATCGTGGAACAGCGGTCGCAGTCGACGCGCGCGGACGGCACGAAGCTCGAGCTGCTGATCGTTGATCATGCGGCGGGACATGTCACCTGCATTCCGGATGGCGCAGCGCCAAACGAGGGACAACGGCTCGCCCTGCCGCCTACGGACCGCGTCGTGAACGTCCCTATGCAGCTCTTCTTCCAACCGCTCGTTCGCGGCGAGACCGATGAGCTTCGCTTCCAGATCGCGATGTGCAAAGACGGTCCGGCGTTCTACGAAATGATCGCCGTACGAGGCCCCCGCGAATCACTCGGGGACCGCGAAGTCCTCGAGATCCGCTACGGACCCGACTTCGGCAAGACCATCGCCTTCTTAGCGAGTCGCCTCATGCCGACCTTCTCGTTCTGGTTCGACGCGAAGACCGGCGGCTACTTGGGACATCGCATGCCGATACATCGCGACGGCCCCGAAGTCACACTCGTGCGCGCCGACGTCACCCCGCCCGCGATCGGCCTCGACTGGCGTTAGGCGTTAGGTTCAGCGCGCTCCAGCCGCGTGTTCAACGCCGGCCCTACGGATAACTCCCGCCGCCGCGCGCGACTAGAAGCCCGAGCTCTCGAGCGGAGTACGCGTCATGTCTCGATTCGCCTTCGAGGCAGGCGCATTGCCTGCCGCCCAGGGCGTCGCATCCACAACGCGCAGTCCACCATCATCTGCCGTCACGAGATGCCGCCCCATCACCGTCACATGCTCGCGGTCGCCGACGTCAATCGTTTCCTCGACGCCCGTAAGCGACCGGTTCAAGACCTGCAGCCCGCGCTGACCGAGCAGAAACGTGCGTCCCCGAATCCGCGTCGCGTCGACGATCTCGCCGATCTCGCGTGAGGCCAGCTTCGCGAGGGCCTTCGGTTTGGCCGGGTTCTTCACGTCAATGACAACAACACCACCGGGGCCCGTCACAATCGCCGCCTGATCCATCACTCGAACGTGATTCGGGCCGAAGGTCCGACCGAGGCGCATCTGCGCGATCACGCGGTCCTGAGCCAGCAGCGCCAAGCTCGACACATAGATTGACTCGCCATCTACAAAGACGAGCGTCTCGCCCGTACTTCCGATGCTCTGAATCACCCGGCGCATCGCGCGGCGAATCTCGCCCGTCTCGATGTCGAGAATCTGCATCCCCTTCGCGCCCACAATCACCAGCTGGTTACCGGTCTCAGCGATCGAGAGAATGCGTCCAATCTGGCCGCGTTCCCAAGTCTTCTCCGCGACAGGCCCCGCGCCCGTGAAGCGAACGAACTCAAGGCCTTCTTCGCCGAAGATGACGATCCGGTCTCCGATCACGCGAATCCCCGACCATTTCTGGAGGCGCTCCGCACGCTCGTAGGAAGCCAGCACAACCGGCTCCGTCGGATCGGCCAGCCCGATCACATCGAAAGATCCGTTGTCGTAGAGCACGAAGGCGCGGTCGCCCACGCCCTGAATATCCACAACGGGCTTGGTCATCGTAATTTCAGGTCGAATCGACTGGTCGTTTCGCCAGGAGGCCACCGGAACAAAGAAGTCATTCCAGTACTTTCTGGCCGCCTGCGAAAAGAGCACAGAAGATCCCGTCACATGCCGCTTGTCTTCCACGCGAACTTCAAAACGACGATCGGCGATAACTTCCCCGCCCTCTTCGTCCATCAGCACCAAGCGCGTCGCGCCTAGCACGGCCGGTCGAGCAAGCTCGCCCGCCTTTGCTTCATGGCCGACTGCCTTCTCAGCGTGGACCACTTCGAGCCGCGCCTTGGGAAGACTGCGGGCAGCCTCCTCTGAAACAGGCGAAGGCACTTCAACCACTTCAACACCCATGCGCTCCGTCATTTCAAGGATGCGCTCAAGCAGCGCAGTCCGAACGCGCTTGCGTTCCGGGGTCGATGCATCGACGTTCAAGACAAGCCCGACACGCGTGATCGGTGGGCGACCGCGAGCGGCGACGGCTTCCGCGGTGCGCTGCGCCTCCTTCGCGAAATCACTCTCGGGGTAGTCCTGGGCGAAGCTCGACAGCAAAGCAGCGTTGCCGCGAAAGCCTTCGGCTTCCACGTAAACGGCGTTGCCTTCGGCCCGGTCAGAGAACAGTCCCCGTCGAAATTTCGCGAGGAAGCCGCGGTAGGCCTCGCTGGTTCCCTGAGCGAGGGCCTGATCGAAAGCCGGAACTTCAAGGGAAGGCTGAAGTGCGGAAAGTAAATCGCTGTCCGGATATTTCTTCTTAAACGCTTCGAAGCCCGCAAGGGTCGGGCTGCGCTTCAACTTGTGATAGTCGAGCCGTTCTCGCGCTTCGCCCGCGTATTTCGAGTCCGCGTGGTCGCGCATGAATCGGTAGTAGCCCGCCGGCGAGTCTTCTTTGAGTGCAGTCTTCCAAGCGCCGCCGACGCAGCCCGTCAGTCCGAGCAGGACGGAGAGGAAGAGACTCCCCACGACACGATGCCCTAAGAAACGACCGCAGAAACGGTTGAAGGAGGAAGCTTGAAGAGCGGAATGGGCTCGGGTCGACATGGCGCACCTTTCGCGAGCGACGTGGGAAGTGAACACGCAGTCGCCCGATTTAGATCGGCCAAGTCGGGAATCCACTTGAGGCCTCGCCCCCGGGGAGCAAGCGGATCACGGCCCGAACGAGACCTGGATCACAGGCCGGGAGCGCCTTCAGGTTCCCGTGCTGGTAGGATCGAGGAGAGCCGAGCCTGGAGATCCATCCCGATATGTCGAAAAACGAAACGCCCGTCATCCTCGAGGCCGCGATCAACGGCATGACCTCCAAGGAGAAGAACCCCAATGCGCCCCGGAGCGCGGACGAGATCATTCCGGAAGCGCTCCGCTGCTACGCCCTGGGCGCCACCATCGTCCACGCACACAACAGCGATATCTTCGTCTCCGGCCGGAAGGCCGCGGAGGATTATCTCGCCGCCTGGCGCCCGATCCTCGAAGAGAAACCCGATGCGCTCTGGTACCCGACGCTGACGGGCGATCCCGGGATGGCGGAAAAGCTCGAACACATCGAACTCATCGCAGCGGAAGTTCCAGTCCGCATGTGCGCCTTCGACCCCGGCTCCACCAATATCGGTGCTCCGGGTCCGGACGGTCTTCCCGTCGGCGGGGTCTACGCCGTCTCTTACGACGATGTCCGGATTGCGTTTGCGTTCTGCGAGCGCCTTGGCATGGGGCCCGCGCTCGGGATTTACGAACCCACGTCGCTCCGCACGACGCTGGCTTGGGAGCGCGTGGGCAAGCTCCCCGCCGGCGCGATGGCCAAGCTTTATTTCGGCGGCGAGTACGGTCTCATGTCCGAAACGGCCGGCGTCAGTTTCGGACTGCCGCCGACGGAGCATGGGCTTCTCGCCTACCTCGACCTCCTCGGAGAATCAAAGCTGCCCTGGTCCGTCTCGGTCTGGGGAGGCGACCTCATGGAAACGCCCATCGCCCGCATAGCGCTCGAACGCGGCGGGCATCTCCATATTGGCGTTGAAGAATTCTACTCCCCGGAACGCAGCCCCACGAATGAAGAGCTTCTGCAGGAAGCCATCGACCTCTGCAACGAAGTCGGCCGCCCCGTCGCCACCACAGCGCAGACGGAAAAGATCCTGAACCTGCCGGCTGTCCGCTCCCCCGGGTCGTCGTCAGCCGACTAACAGCTCTAGTTCCCCGCTTCTTTTTCAGCTTCTTTCGCAGCGCGCTTGGCCGCTCGCTCTTTCATCAGCCCGATGATCGGCGAGGGTTCGGCGGGATGCCAATGCGTTTCGCTCGGCTCCTGATGCCAGCGGAAGGGCAAGTGAACGACCTCCCCGGGCGCCGCCGCCTTCGTTGCGAATTCGAGTGCGGCCAAGATCACCGCCCGCTGTCGCTCCGCGTCCCCAACATCGCCATAAGGTCGACCGAAGGGATGCTCAATCGCCGCGACCCGCGGCATTCCGACGAGTCGGTGATAGGCCGGAATCATATTCAAAGTCACGGTCGGAATCCCCGCCGCTTCAATCTGCCTCGCAACCAGTCCCACGGACCGGCAACAATCAGGTCAAACGGGTGCGAGGAGAGCCAGGTCGACCCCCTCGCTTTTCATCCTTCGCGCGATCTCCGGCGCGGATTCATTTTCCAGCTGGCTCGAATCCGCCCCCTGAAATCCCATGATCGAGTAATGCGTCGGCGCAACGGATCCCACGACGCCCTCTTCCGCCAGTCCATGCAAGAGAGGAAGAGGAAGAGCCACGTTGATGTCGCGCTCGAGATAGCCCGTATCGATATGCAGATGGTTCGCCTCGATCGAAGCCTCCGTCGCATCCGCACGCAGCGCACGAAACGTCGAATCCCCCCGCGTCGGGTTCTGCCGCTCGTACTCCATGTCGAAGGGCGGATCACCCTTCATCGACAAACCAGCGGTGGTCAGCAGCGAGACGCGCGCTTCCGAGAGCGGCATGTCAAAGGGGGCCCAGGGAATCGGCGCGTGCTTGGGCTCGTCGGGGATGGCCCCTGCCAGAACTTTCCCGATTGTGCTTCCTGTAAATCGCCACGAGTCGACCTCGTGGGCGCTGCCTTTTGACTCTGACATCGGAGCTCCTTCTCCTGCGGTGCGCGGTGATTACGACGCGCCGTCAAAGGCTACACCATCCATCGAAGCAGAGTCGAACCAGCGGCCTGCCCGCTCCGACTCGGTCCTGACTCGCGTCCCCGCCGACAACGCTCAGCTCTTCCCGCCGCTTCTCCGAGGGTTAGAATACCGTCTCAGACGCCCCTTCCTCGGAGCCCGCAAGCATGCCCTCGACCGACAACACTCATTCCCAACCCAACCCCTTTCGCTTGCTCGAAAATGCGATGAGTGGTCTGGACCCTCGAAAATGGTCAACAGAAAATCCCACCGAGGCTGTCGCCATGGGAATCCACGCGCTCCGCAGCGGTCTATTTGTCGCCGAGAGTATTCCGCTCTTTTGGCTGCAGCGTCCCCAGTCGGGGTCCAAGACGAAGCCGCCCTCCTCCGACGCGCTTGAACTGACGCTCGCCCGACTTCGAGAGCTGCTCGAGCGGGATGCACAATTGATTGGGCAGGGACTCGCTCCGCTTTCCGTATTCACGCCTCGGGACCCGCTTTCACATGGCAGTCGGCTACTTCGAATCCTGGCCGATGCGCAGAGGGTCTCTGCACGAAAGCGGAAGCGAAACTCGAAAGATTTTAGCCGCGAAGCGAAGCCCTTCCTGGATGAGCTCCCCGCCTACTACCGGCGCAACTTTCACTATCAGACGGATGGATACCTCAGCGAAACCTCGGCCGAGCTCTACGAGCATCAGGTCGAGCTTCTCTTCCGCGGCGGCGCCGACGCGATGCGCCGGATGATCATCCCGCCCCTCAATCAGGCCTTCCGCGACATGAAGGGCGAGATCAAGGACGGCGGCCAAGGACTGCGCATCCTCGAGGTCGGCTCCGGCGCAGGGACCGCAACCCAGTCCGTCGCCCGCGCCTTCCCCAAGGCAAAAATCACCTGCCTCGACCTCAGCTATCCGTACACGCGCCACGCGCGAAAACAGCTCCGCGACTTTCCGCGAGTCGAATGCGTCCAAGGCGACGCGGCCAATCTCGAGTTTGCAGACGAGCGTTTTGACGCGGTGTTCTCGGTCTTCCTCTATCACGAATTGCCCCTGCCCGTTCGCGAGCAAGTACTCGAAGAGGCGTTCCGCGTATTGAAGCCGGGGGGCGTTTTCAGCTTCGTCGATTCACTCCAGAAGGGAGACGACACCGACCTGGACTGGGCGCTTGAGTTCTTCCCCCGCGAATTTCACGAACCCTACTACGCAAACTACGCGGCGAATCCGATGGAAGCGCTGATCAAAGAAGCCGGCTTCGAGACGATCGAGAACGGCACGGGGTACCTCGCTAAATGGGCCTCCGCACGAAAGCCTGAGGCCAAGCCGATGAAGGCGCGTAAGACGACCACCCGCAAGACCACCCCAAAGAAGCGGGCTCGGCGCAAGGCCAAGCCCACCGCCAAATAGCTATTCCGCCTTGTAGCCGGGGTTGAACTTCAGGCGATGTCCCGCGGTCCAACCGGCATCGACGGGGTAATCCGCCCCGGTACAGGAGAGGCTCTCGTCGGAAGCGAGAAAGAGGATCATGCGCGCGATGTCGCGGATGATTTCGATGCCCGGACGCTTTTGATTGTGGGGGATCACGCCGTGGGTGAATGCGAGGGTATCCATCGGATCGATGGACTCGGGCGTAAACTCACGCCGCATCCCCGGCCCGCCGGCTTCGGGACAAACCACATTCACGCGAATGCCCATCTGCCCGAGCTCGAGGGCGGACACTCGCGTCAAACCGCGCAGCCCCCATTTTGTCGGCACGTAGGCAGAGAGACCGTTCTTCGCTGAGAGTCCGTCCACCGAAGCGACGTTCACGATCGAGCCCCCTCCCGCTTCCTGCATCACCTTCGCGATCGCTTTGCTGCCCAGGAACGGCCCCAGCAAATTCACGCGCCACAGCTTCTCGTAGACCGCGGCATCCGTATCCACCATTGCTTCCATATGCAGCAGACCCGCGTTATTCACCAGCACGTTCGGTGCGCCGAAATGAGCCGACGTCTGTTCGATCACATTCGTCCAGCTCGCTTCGTCGGTCACGTCGAGGCGCACGAAGAGCGCGGCGTCCCCAATATCCTGCGCCGTCGCCTTACCCTCGTCTTCCAAGACGTCCGCAATCACGACCTTCGCCCCTTCTTCGACGAAGAGCCGCGCGGTCTGCTCTCCCGTTCCTCGGGCCGCCCCCGTAACGATGGCGATTTTCCCTGCGAGACGACCTTCGGAACCAGACATGCAAACTCCCTGCGCCAGCCCGGCGCGGCTTGGATATTGAGAAGACGGCTGACGATAGAAGGTCGCTCCACTTCTCGCGAGACCGAGTTGCGACGGCCTCAGCAAGGCGAGCTAGGATTCGGCGCCCAAATCGAGTCCACCGCCCTCAGGAGAAACGAAATGAGCCACCCAGCCCGCTCAACCCCTCTTCTCTTTTCTGCCCTTACGCTGCTTCTTTGCATTTTTATCACGACGGCCGGCCTGAACCCAGCCCCCGCTCGTGCCGCCGGCGAGACGGGAGAAGCCGCGCCTTGGACCCTCGCGGCGGAAGAAAATGGAATCCAGGTTTTCACCCGCCCCGTCGCGGGGTCGGGCATTCAGGAATTCAAAGGCATCGCGGAAGTTGGTACCGCCATGCACTCCATCTACGACTTGCTCAAGGACTCGAACCGCTTCAAGGAGTGGTTCCCAAACACCCCCGAGTCGAAGCTCATCAAACGCGACGAAAACATCTCGTACCAGTATTCAGTCATGGCCACACCCTGGCCGACCTCCGACCGAGACAATGTCTTTCGCTCCGTCACCGAAGTCGACCGCGACGCGGGCACCATACGCATTTCTGTTTCTGCAGCCCCAGATGACTACCCCATGCAAGACGACCGCGTCCGCGTGCGCAAAGCCAATGGCTATTGGTTCCTCGAAAAGCAGTCTAAGGACCGCACGCGCGTCACCTTTGTTATGCATCTCGAACCGGGGGGCGGCATCCCGCAGTGGATGATCAACGCACGCGTCGTCGCCACGCCCCTCGAGGCCATCACCAACCTCCGCAAGACACTCGGCGCAAACTAAATCGCTTTGCCGCATCATGAACACATCGGAAACGATCCTAAAACCGGAGACTGGATCTTCTTCTACGGTTCGCTCATGCGAGGCCTCGGCGCCCTTGACGAGATCCCCTCCAAAAGCGCGCTTCGCTATATCGGCCCCGGACAGGTGCGGGGCAGACTCTATGACCTCGGCCCCTACCCGGGCCTACTGAGCGGCGATCGCGGCGACTTCGTCCGCGGCGAACTTCATGCGATCCTCGACTGCGGCGTAATCGAGGAACTCGACCACTTCGAAGGCTTTGTCCCCGAGGCGCCAGAAGACTCGCTCTATCTCCGACGGAAAGTCAGGTTGGCGCCCCCGATCGACAACGAGCGAATCGACGTCCATCCTGCCCCAAAAGTCTGGGTTTATTTCTATAATCACACCCCGGAAGGGGCTGAACGGGTTGACTCAGGGGATTGGCGTGCGCATCTCTCTGCGCGGGCCAAGTAGACCAAAAGCCCGAAGCCCGAAGCCCCACGACAGACAACGAACACCCAACAGAGGAGCGAGACCGATGACTGGATTCCTGATTCGCATGGCCATTACGGCAGCGGGCTTATGGGCCGCAGCGACACTCGTGGACGGCATCGACATCCGCAGCACGTCGACACTGCTCTGGGCGGCGCTCTGGCTCGGTATTGTGAATGCGGTCGTTCGGCCCGTTGCCGTCTTGCTGACCCTGCCCTTTACGCTGCTCTCCCTCGGGCTCTTCTTATGGGTCATTAACGCGGGCATGATCGGCCTCGTGGCATGGCTGCTCGAGGGTGTACAGGTCGCGGGATTCGGCTCCGCTCTCTTGGGCGCAATCATTGTGAGCTTTACGGGCTGGCTCGGGAATGCCTTCATCGGCGCACAAGGCCGCTACGAAGTCGTCGTAGCCAAGCGCGACTAACATCGCACGCGACGCATATCCTCCGCGAGGAACACCATAGCCGGATGCATCAAGCCCGGCCGCAGAGAGGCGGCAGCTAGTCGCTCAAGGCCGGCACATCCGTCAACTCAACGACATTCCCGGACGGGTCTCGGCAGAAGGCCGCAGTCACGGGCACGCCGAAATCCTCGCGGGTCGACGGATCTCCCAGGAAGGGCACGCCCGCGCTCTTGAGCGCGTCGATCGTTTCGCTGAATCGCTCCGCAGGGATATGAAATGCGATATGCGGGAAGCCCCCTTTCAGATCGGGCATTTCCGCGACAACGCTCAAGTGGAGCTGCAAGTCGCCCACCCGGTACCACGCGCCTTCGAAGCCGCCGAAATCGGGACGCGGCAAGACCTCAAAGCCCAGCTTGTTGATGTAGAAGTCATGCGCCGCTTCGAGGTCCGTCACGAGAATATTCGTGTGCGTGTATCCCGAAATCAGATTCTTAGCCGTCATGGTTCAACCCCTTGGTTATCCCGTTGGTTATCCCGCTGGTCATCCTTAGCGTGACGGCGATCGGTTCAGCGACCGGCTCCGTCTCCACGTCTTGATTCTCGTCGCCGTCGGCCTCGCAGACCCACACCGCAAAGCGCTCCTGCCCCCAAGCCAATCATCGTCGGGAAAGCCGGCTCAGGAACGCCCACAGGATAGAGGAATTGTCGGGCCGCGAACTCGTCGTTTTGCAAAAAGGGAGGCTGCCCCAGGAGATCGAAGATGCCCTCCGTCTCCATCAAAAGCTTCACCCCAGGCGAATCGAGCCCTGGATCCAGATTCATATCACCGAAAATCTCGTAGAGCGGCGAAGCGTCCGGATCATTGGGATCGATCTCAAGCGCGAAGGAATTCTTCAACGTCTGGGAAGCCGTCAGCGACGTAGAGGGATCGAAATTATCGTCGAAGAAGCCCGAACCCCCGCCGATTCCAGACGGCCCTTCGAGATCAGAAAGCCCGAGGGTGTGGCCGATTTCATGGGTCAACAAGACTTCGAACCCCGAAAGCGACCAGACGAAGGCGGGATTGATGCGAATATCCGCACCCGAGATCGGCAGAGCCGGATAATCCTCCACCCCCGATGACAGATCCACCGTCCAACCCTCTGGGTCCACAAAGATCACAACGCTGGCCGCGAAGATCGATCCGGGATGGGGCGTCGCCGCAAAAATGTCGATTTCCGCACCCGCGTTGAGCCCGATGATGCCCGGAGCCCCCGAAACACCCGCCAGGTCATCAAAGGCAGGGGTTCCCAAATCTTCGACAAAATAGAAGCCCGCCGGCAGCCCCGTTTCGGGATCAACCACGGTCCAATGCTCAAAGGCGCGGTGGACCGCTGCCTTAAAATCAACGACCGACGGCGGCGCTGGAACCCAAAGGAACTGATCTCTCAGCCCTTCATAGGAGCCCGTTTCAATCGAGTAGCGGAGTCCGCCATCCAGCGACCGTTCGGTCCCGAGCACATAACGCGGCGAGGCATCCCAGCGCGCCCACGCCCCGGGGATCCCCGCGACCCGAAAGGCGGAAATCGGCGCAGCGCCTAAGCAGAAGAGCAAGAAACTCGCGGCGATCACGCAAAAAGCACGCACAGAAAAGCTCGCAGAAGAGCGCCGCGGCGTCCCTCCTACTCGCTCTCTCCGGTGGCAGTCCCCCTGCCCCTGTTGCGAACTCATGTCCGACACGCGCCCAAGCCTCCGTCCTACTTCGTCCGAAGTCGACATAGCATAGGCCACAATGAGCTTTCGCCCCCGTTCCTGCAAGCGTTTTGTCCCCCGTGCGCCCGCCGCAGGCGGCAAGAGACATGCTGTCCCAGATGCTGCCTATGGGAGCGTGAGGGGAATCCCGGCATAACTTGTCAGGCAATACCTCGCCAAACTCGCAGCGCCGAGTCCGAGCACAACAGAAACAAATGTGGTCAAAAGCGCCAAAGCCATCAGACGCGTACGGGTTGCGTATTGCCTTGGCGACTGCACGAAGCTGGCTGGACATTCGGCGATGCCCACTGGATTGACCCGAGGTGATCCGATCATCTTTTTCAGCCCTCCAACGGATGGTTTCCCGTTCTGCGTATTCCGACCCCGAGCCGAGATCCGCGTTCTCGGCGCGGCCGAGATTCGATTCGAGGTGTGAACTTTCCCGAAGGCCCTACTCTGTGCGCTTCAGGCCGACGGAGTTCACGGTGGCCGGGAAGGGTTGGACGGCGAGGACGTGTCGGAAGCGATTTACCAGATCACCGGAGAGATGCTCGAGGATGAGACCCTCTGGCCGCTGATCCAGAATGACGTCGACCGAACGCTCTACTGGACCCCGGACTGGGACGCGGATCTCTACGTCGCCCTCGCCCGCGCAGGTTTCATCGCTACGGCCTATCCGCATCCAGAGCTGGGGGCGATCCTCCTGCCCGAGATTCAAGCGGAATACGCGATTCTCGATTGGGAGAACCTGGTCCTTTCAAAAAATCTACAGCGCCTGCTCCGCAGCCCCCGAATCGAAGAAGAAGGTATAGAACTCCGCATCGCCGCCTCCCCAGACCAGGTTGCCGAACGGATCGTCGCTTACCACCAACCCGAGACGTGGCTGCTTCAGCCCTACCGAGACCTCCTGAAACAGTTGCCGTCCGGCGCCGCGCCCGACTTCGCGATTCACGGCGTCGAACTCTGGTCTCGCAAAGAGAATCTGCTGATCGCCGGCGAGCTCGGCTATTCGATCGGCAGCAGCTACACCAGCCTCACGGGATTCTGCACCCGCCCCGACCGACGTTGGAAAAATTTCGGGACTTTGCAGATTGTACTACTCGCCCGGGAGCTCGAGCGGCGCGGATACACCTACTGGAACCTCGGCCACCCCCAGCTCACGTACAAACTCACACTCGGCGCCCAAAAACGCCCGCGCGCCGAAGTCCTCGCACGGCTCTCGGAAGCGAAATCGACCGTCCCGGAACGCCTGCTCGGCGCTCCCGACTCGACTCGTTAGGCCGAACTAACACGAACTCTGCCCGTCTCCTGAATCAGAGCTCGATGCGTTCGATTTCGAGTCGCCCCCCTATTCCGAAGAACCGACATCGCCCACATCGCCAATCTCGCACGGGACGCCCCGCCAATCGCTCCCCATGACATTGGGGACAGCGATGCCGCCATACGACGCGATTTGACTCTCGGAAAGGAACGAGTCGGTCGAGTTCCGCGCGCGGGATCCGAGCGCGCGGGATCCAGCCCGCCTGTTGCATAAGCTGTCGCCAACCGGCGCCGTGGGGCGACGCCCGTTTCCTCCGCGAACGCCGACGCCGCGTAAGACCCCGTTCGGAACGCGCCTCCGACTTCGATTCCTGCGCCCGCTCTTCCGCGGCCCGGTTCAAATCGCGCGCATGCATCGCGGCATGCGCGAATTCGTGGCAAACGACTTCCTGCAGAAAAACCGCCGGCGCATCGAGCAGAAACGAAGCGATTCGAATCTCCCGCTCCCGGTAGGCATACACGCCCAGGGTCACGCGCATCCGGCGGCTCACAACGATGCGAACGTCGTCCGGAAGCCCGGCCACGTCCCAAGCATGCGCCCATTTGTCCAGGCGCTCGCGCCACTCCGGAGAATCGAAGGGCGCCGCATGAACCCGCGGTTTTTCCGGAACTGGCAACGTTTTTTCCCGCCTCACAACTGAAGTTGCCCCTGCCACAGCGGAAGCCCCCGTAGGGCCCCCAATTAAACTCACCTCAGAACTTAAGCCCCAGATGAACCCAAGTCACACCCTGATTGCCGCTCTCTTGCAACCATTCACAGCCTAGACTCGTCATAGACAAGTGACGTCGCCGGACCTCGGCCCGTGATCCTCGCCCTCGACGGGCGAGCGCGGGACCAAAGCGAGGCTCGGCCGGAGGAGGTCAAGTTCAAATGACATTCCAACCCCTAACTCGCCCCGTGCTTCGGGACCGACTCACTTCTATCGCGATTGCCTGCACGATCGCGCTCTCGTTCGCGGTTTCTTTCGCGGCTTCCGCCCTGCTGCCCATGGCAGCCCACGCGATCGAGTCGCCCTACGCTGCGATCGATGCGGAAGCTGAAGAGCAGGCCACGGCTGAAGCCTTCGCTGCCTTCCCCGCCCCCGCGCGTCGCGCCGGGCTCGTCGTCGCCGGCTATCCGGAAGCACTCCTCGAAGTGCAGCGCCTGCAGCAGTATTCCGCGGATCGTTTCGCTGCCCTCGTTGAAGCTTATCCGCGGGAGACGCAGAACCAGATCTGGGATCTCGTTCGCTACCCCGGCCTCGCCGCGGATCTCGCTCGCGGCGGTAAGAAGAACAGCAACGAGCTCGACGACCTCGCCGATCGCTATCCCTCGGCAGACCATTTCGCGATCATCGAAGAGGGACGCGAGCGCCATGACCTTTGGGTCAAGATCTACTCCCTCGACCTCGAGTCGCAGCAGAGCCTGTCGACGATTCTGTCCCGCGAACCCGCTTCGGTTCGGGCCGCGTTTGACGATGTCACGGCGCAGCCTGAGCTGATGACGCTTCTGGCCGAGAATATCCAGTGGACCACGGTCCAGGGCGCCGCCTATCTGGAGAATCCCGCTGCGGTGGACGCTCAATTCGAACGCCTGTCGGAGCAGGTCGCTGCACGTCAGCGTGCCGCCGAGTCGGAATGGGCGGACGAAGTCGCGAACCCTGAATCCGCCGAAGATCTCGAGCTCGCCGCGCGCGAATTCGCTGAGGCATATGATCTCGACTATGAAGAGGAGCTCGCTTCCGCAGCGGCCCGACAACCGACCTCCAACACGACGATCATCATCCAGCAGCGCGTTCGCCCCTACCCGTACTGGTTCGGCTATCCCACCTGGTACGACTCGGCGTTCTGGTACCCCGTCTCCCTGTCTTCGCATATCGGGTTTGGATACGGATACGGATTTGGGCGTGGTTTCGGGCGGGGCTACGCAAGCTTCGGCCTGCCCTCCCCCTTCTTCCTCGGCTGGTACCACGACTTCTACCGCCCGCGCTACGCGCAGAACCGGGGTCATCGCCGAGCTGTCCGCTACTACGACAACCATCGCCCCCATCGTTCGGTTCAGAATCGCCGACATGGGAATCGTCAGCTTGCGCGACGTCATCTCAACAGCGCTGACCGACGCCTCGACCGACGTGATGGCCGGCGGAATGGTCATACCGGCGCGCTCCGAGACCGCGCCCGCCTAGAACGCCGCGACGCCCGCTTCGAGACGCGCCGTGATCGGCGCAGTCATACCGGTGCACTCGCCGATCGCGCACGCCGGGATCAGCAACGCTCGAATCGCGACCGAACCGATCTCCGAGAACGGAGCAACCGTCGCGACCGCGTGGACCAACGCGACCGCCGGAACAATCGCGATCTGCGTCAGCAAGCCCGCGATCAAAGGCGCGCCAGCCGTGACAGCATGTCCAAGCAGGAGCGGCAGGAGCAGCGCAACCTCCGACGCAGCGAGCGCGGCAGCAACCCGGCGATTCGCCCAGGTGGCCGCCCCGCAGAACGGGTCGGAGAGCGCAGGAACGATGGCGTTCGCGACCAGTCGGGGCTGCGTCAGGCCCGAGCGGACGTCCCGCGAGCCTCCAAACGCGAGCGCAAGGCGGAACGTCGCCTCGCGCGAGCGGACCGAAAAGCGGAGAAGTCGCGAACGAGTTCAAGTCAACGCTCTGAACGACGTTCCGAGAAACGCATCGCTCGGACGGCACGAAAGGCCGAGCGAAGTGTCGCGCGAAGCGACCGCAAGTCGGAGCGACGCATCGCGCGTGCTCAGAAGAAGTCCTCACGCCGCGAGATGCGCTCCTCTTCTGGCGGCGGCAAGCGACGCATGAAGGCAGCTGGAAAGTCTCAGCGGTCTTCGAAGCGCATGTCGAGCGGAAATCGCAGCCGCAGCGGGAGTAAGAACCGCGGCGGCAACAGGAGCAATCGCGGAAACCGAGGCAATCGGAAGAACTAACGGACTGCGCGACGGCAACAGGTCAACGGACTCACTGCAGGCCTGCTCCAGCCGTCGCGCACCCCGCTTCCGGGGACCCGCGATCACGTTTTCCGCTCTCGCCCCGCCTGCCCACCGCCGCCCGACACCCGACCACCGCTCGCTCCTCCTTGTCCGACTCAAGCTTTCCACGGACCTGGGGTCACTTAGACAAGCAGACAATGTCTGTATCTTTGACTGCTCATGAGCAGAACAAGGATCTGAGGAGCAGCGAATGGCCATCCAACTTGAAATCAACGGCGAGCCCCGCACGGTGGACGTCGAGTCCGACACGCCCCTGCTTTGGATCCTGCGAGACGAACTCGATCTCAAGGGCACGAAATTCGGCTGCGGAATCGGAAACTGCGGGGCCTGCACCATCCATGTCGATGGGCGCGCGATTCGCTCCTGCCTAGCCCCCGTCTCGATGGCCGAGGGCAAACAAATCAAAACCATTGAGGGCCTCTCTCCCGACGCGAGCCATCCACTTCAGCAAGCCTGGCTTGAGCATCAAGTACCGCAATGCGGCTACTGCCAGTCGGGCATGTTGATGTCCGCCGCGGCTTTGCTCGAACAAAACCCGACCCCCGACGACAGCGCCATCGACAAGGCCATGACGAACGTCTGCCGATGCGGCACCTACTCGCGCATTCGGGCCGCGATTCATACCGCCGCGGCAAGCGGCGCCGGCCGCAATGCAGGCGCAGGCATCAACGCCGACACCGGCACCGACACCGGCACCGGCACCGGCGCCGCGAAACGAGACGCCGCGCAGAACGAGGAGGCCTAGCATGTCCGGTATCACACGACGCCAGTTTATCGCGACGGGACTTCTCGCCGGCGGCGGCCTCGCCCTCGGCACGGCCCTCTTCCACAAAAAAGACCTCTCTGACGTCCGCGATCTCGCGGTCTCGGGAGACGAGATCCTTCTGAACACCTGGGTCAAGCTCGCGCCGGATGGCAAGGCCACGGTCTACGTGCCCCATGCAGAAATGGGCCAAGGCATCCTGACCTCGCTGCCCATGATGCTCGCGGATGAAATGGACCTTGCGTGGAGCCAGGTCGAAGTCGTCCAGGCGCCGGCCAAGATGCCCTTCGTCAATCGCGGACTTCTTCGCGGCTATATCTTCGGCGACTGGAACGTCCCGGAGCCCCTCTCCCCCGTCATCGACCTCGCGAGCCTCAAGGTCGCCGAACTCATGGCCATGCAACTCACGGGGGGCAGCACGAGCGTCCGCTTCACGGGCCAGTTCGGGATGCGGCGCGCAGGAGCCGCCGCCCGGAGCGTCCTCGTCCAGGCCGCCGCCGAAGAATGGGGCGTCGAGGCCGAAACGCTCGAGACACGCGAAGGCGTCATCTATCACGCCGCCAGCGATCGCAGCGCCCCCTACGCCGACTTCGCCGCCCGCGCCGCCGAACTCGACCTCCCCAAGCAGCCCACGCTCAAAACCCCAGACCAGCTGAACCTCGTCGGCACGAACGTACCTCGGGTCGACCTGCCGGATAAGGTGAACGGCCGCGCCGCCTACGGGATCGACGCTGAGCTTCCGAATATGCGCTACGCCGCGATTGCGCCGGTCCCTGCCTTTGGCGGGACCGTTACGCGTTTTGATGCGACGGACGCCCTCGCCCTCCCCGGCGTCGAGCAGGTCTTCGAGATCGAAGGCGCGGTCGCCGTCGTCGCGGACAAGTATTGGCGCGCCAAGAAGGGACTCGCCGCATTGAAGGTTGAGTTCGGTCCCGGCACCCGTGGGCCGGTCACGACGGCCTCGCTCCTCGCCGAGCAAGACGCCGCACTCGCTGGAGACGAGCTCGAAATCGACGTCGAAGTCGGAGATACAGATGCCGCCTGGAGCGAAGCCGCAGAGCTCATCGAAGGCAGTTACTCCGTGCCCTACCTCGCTCATGCGACGATGGAACCGATGAACGCGACCGCTTGGATGCATGACGGCGAATGCGAGGTTTGGACTGGCGCGCAGAACAATCTCGGCGCGGCGAAAACGATCTCGGATACCTGTGGTCTTCCGATGGAGAAGATCACCGTTCATCCGATGCTCCTCGGCGGCGGCTTTGGTCGACGCGGCTCTTCCACGATGGATTACGCCAGCCAGGCCGTCCAGATCGCCATGCAAGTGCCTCATCCCGTTAAGCTCATCTGGACCCGGGAGGACGATCTCCGCCACGACGCCTATCGCCCCGCGCAGCGAAGCAATCTCCGCGGCGCCCTCGACGGCGAAGGCCGCCCGCTCGCCTGGCAGCATGATTTTGTGGGCAAGCATGAACCCGTCGAAGCCACAATCCCGCCCTACGCGATCCCGAATCAACGCGTCCGCTACGCCGAAGACAAAGCCCCCGTCCCCTTCGGCCCCTGGCGCAGCGTCGACCATTCCCAACATGCCTTTTTCATCGAATCCTTCATCGATGAACTCGCCATCAAAGCCGGCGCCGACCCCCTCGCCTATCGCCTCGACTTATTGAAAGACTCGCCGCGACACCGCAAGGTCCTCGAACTCGCTGCGGAACGCGCCGGCTGGAACGAGCCCATAGGCCCCGGCCGCGGCCGGGGGATCGCGCTTTGCGAGAGCTTTGGATCCGTCGTCGCCGAAGTCGTCGAGGTGACCGTCACCAACGGCGATGTCGAAGTCGACCGCGTCATTGTCGCCGCCGACACGGGCGAGGTCATCCATCCCGACGCCCTCGAAGCCCAGCTCGAAAGCGGCGTCATCTACGGCCTCACCGCCGCGCTCTACGGCGAAATCAC
>JBGCEJ010000033.1:0-114134 GCA_045106235.1 Myxococcota bacterium | reverse complement strand
TTTTCCGTTGCCGGCGTTCGGCAGAAAGCCTTGATAGTAATCTGCGCTGGCGAGGGCGCGGCGTCCCGGGACCCAGACGTAGAGTTGGTCGTCGGTCTCCCCCTCGCGATGCTGCAAGATGAACTTCTCGCCGCCGATCTCGAGTTCGAGTCGCTCCGCGAAGGTCTTTGTCGGGTAAACAAGGTCGCTCTGCGTCGCCGGGAGCTGCTCGAAGGGTTGGCTCATGTACTGCGAGATCGAGCCGCGCATTCGGATATAGCGGTCAAAGCGCTTGGGGAGGGCTTCGTGGGCGATGACGCGCGGGAGTTTTCCGCCGGGGCCGCTCTCGGTCAGGGCCCAGGTGCCGTAGGCATGGTCGACATGGCCATGGGTGTAGATAATGGTGTGGATCGGGGCGTCGCTGACCCCGCGGATCGCGTCGAGGATCGCGGGGCCACCGGGGCCCATGCCTGTATCGACGAGGACGATGCCTTCGTCGGTCTCGAAGAAGACCGCGTTCACAATCGGCATTCTGATCAGCCAGCTGCGCGGTGCGAGTTCTTCGGCTTTCACCCGCTCGCGGGCGGCTTCGACGGGCCCTTCGTCGTGGGAAAACATATTCATCGCGATTTCGGGAACCATCTCATTTCCGAATCCGCCGCCGTGTTGAAGTGAGCTCATGATCTCGGGGTTTTCGAGGATCACGCGCTCGCGCATCGAGAGCGAAGTGGATTCCGCGATCGCGCTTCCCACTGCGCGCGTCGTCTTGCGCACGATTTGTTCGCCCGCATCCGAGCGGCCGAGGAGTAGCCCAAACGCACCTCCGATCAGCGTGAAGAACGTCGCGATCAAAATGTCGCGGCCGAGGCCGGGGGCGAGCATTGCCATGGGTCGGGGGGCTCCAGGGGAAGGGGGAGTGGAAGGGGGAGTGGGAAGACGGAATATGGATGGAAGGGCGCGGCGATCAAGGCGGGGGCCATCCAGGTAGAGACCCGGACGTTACCTCGGCCGGTTTGGCCGTCGCAAACGGCGGCGACGGTTCCCATCGGCGTGTTTCGTCGGGTATCGTTCGGGGGCAACCTGAACAGCGCAAGATGAAAGGGAACGACCATGAAGCTCAACCCGAACAATACCTGGCAACTCGTCGAAAAACGCATGAACGAGGAATCCGATCCGATCACGCGTCGAAATCTCGGGCTTGTGCTTGATCATATGAAGGCAGAGGCCAAGGGGGATATCGAGGGTGTTGTGGCCACGCTGACAGAGAAGCCTTCCTATATCGCGCATGACGTCCCGGATTCGCCAGAGATGAATCCGTCCGGCGACAAGGATGCGGTGCGCGCTTTTTATGACCTCACGATCATTCAGACTGGGGCGCATCAGCTCGAGCTGAATTGTGATCGTGTGATCGCGGACCATCATGCGGTGATGACGGAAGGTGTTATGCGCATGGCGTATCCGGGGCGGACCCTGGCCGCGATGGGGATGGAGGTCGATGATCTTGATGCCTTCTATCTGTACGAATCGCGCATGAGCGTGGTTTGGCCGGTCGACGCCGAGGAAGGGAAGCTGACCGGGGAAGAGACCTATACGGGGACAGACGGAATGGCGGGGATCCTCGATCGGAAGGTCTCCCAGGACGATATCGTTCCGCTCGCGATCTGAACGGGATGGCCTTGCTCGCGCATGACCGAGGGGCGACGGAGCCTCCGCTGCTCGAAGAGACGATCGACGAGAACTTTCGGCGGACGGTGGAGCGCTTCGGCGAGCGTGAGGCCTTGGTGGTGTGTCATCAGGCTCTGCGTTTCACCTACGCCGAGCTCGATGCGCAGGTGGACCGTCTTGCGGCGGGACTGCTCGCGGCGGGGGTAGAGCAGGGGGACCGCGTTGGGCTTTGGTCGCCGAACCGAGTCGAGTGGACGCTGCTCCAGTATGCGACGGCCCGGGTCGGGGCGATCATGGTGTGTATCAATCCCGCCTACCGAACGAGCGAACTCGAGTTCGTGTTGAATCAAGCCGAGTGCCGGCTGCTGCTTGCGGCGCCGCGATTCAAGACGAGTAACTACGAGCAGATGTGGGGGGAGGTCGAAGGGCGATGTCCGGGTGTGGAGCGGGCGGTTTTCTTTGAATCCGAAGAATGGGCCGCGCTTCTAGAGGCGGGCAAGGTCGTTTCGTCGAGCGAGGTCCGCGTGCGCAGCGATTCTCTGCGGCCGGACGATCCGATTAACATCCAATACACCTCGGGCACGACCGGTCTGCCGAAGGGCGCGACCCTCACGCATCGCAATATTCTGAACAACGGATTTTTCGTTGGGGAGGGGTGTGGCTTTTCCGAACAGGATCGCGTGTGTATTCCTGTTCCTTTCTACCATTGTTTCGGCATGGTGATGGGGAACCTGGGCTCAACGAGTCATGGCGCCTGTATGGTCATTCCGAATGATGCTTTCGAGCCGCTCTCTGTCCTGACGGCGGTGGAGTCGGAGCGATGCACTGCGCTCTATGGTGTCCCGACGATGTTCATCGCGGAACTGGCTGAAAAACGCTTCCCGGAATTTGATTTATCCAGCCTGCGGACCGGGATCATGGCGGGCTCGCCTTGCCCCGAGGAGGTGATGAGACGCGTCATCGCGGAGATGCATATGTCAGAAGTCACGATCGCCTACGGCATGACCGAGACTTCGCCCGTCAGCACGCAGACACATCGCTCTGATCGCCTCGAACAGAGGGTGAGTACGGTGGGCCGGGTGCATCCTCATGTCGAGATCCGGATCGTTGATCCCGAGACGAATGAGCCGGTTGAGCGAGGCACAGCCGGCGAGTTTCAGACGCGTGGCTACTCCGTGATGGAGGGCTACTGGAACGAACCCGAGAAAACCACCGACGCAATCGATGCAGAGGGTTGGATGCATACCGGCGATCTCGCTGTGATGGATCCCGAAGGCTTCGTCGCGATTACCGGGCGGATCAAAGACCTCATCATCCGTGGAGGGGAGAACGTTTCCCCGCGTGAAGTCGAAGAGTTCCTCTACGGACATCCCGACATCGAAGACGTTCAAGTGGTCGGCGTTCCGGATGACCGGTTCGGCGAGGAAATTTGTGCCTTCGTGAAAGTTCGGGAGGCCTCGGCCGAGATCGGCCTAGAGGCTGTTCGGGATTTCTGCAGAGGTCGCATCGCTCACTATAAAGTTCCCCGCTATGTCTTGGCCGTCGAGGAATTTCCGATGACCGTGACGGGGAAGATTCAGAAGTATAAGCTGCGCGAAGCAGCGATTGTGGCGTTCGACCTGACGCCCTGAGCGGGGAGGCCGATGGAGTCGCGCGAGACGGAAAAGCGCACGCTTGCGATCTGCGCGATCACCCATGTCGTCCAGGACGGAGTGAGCGCGATGCTCTACGTGCTGGCGCCGGTGCTCGCCGGCGCGCTCGGCCTCAATTATGCCCAGGTCGGGATGATCAAGGCCACACGTTCTGCGGCGTCGAGTCTGCTGGAATTGCCTTCGGGGCTGCTTGCGGAAAGGTTCGGAGAGCGCCGGCTACTGGGCTTCGGCCTGCTCTGTTCCGGGGCCGGCTATCTGCTCTTGTCGCAGGCCGAGTCTTTTGCGCCGCTGCTGCTCTGTATCGTGATCGCGGGTGTCGGCGGTGCGTTTCAGCACGCGCTTTCGTCTTCCTTGCTCAGCCAGACGCATGGGGACGGGACACGGTTGTCTGCGCTGGGTCTCTATAATTCCGCAGGCGACGCGGGAAAGCTGCTGTTTACAGCGATGTTTGGCGTTTTGATCGGCGCGGGCCTGGCGTGGAATAGCATCGTGGCGGCGTTCGGCGGAATCGCGTTGCTTCTCTCCGCCCTTGTCTATTTTGGGCTGAAGCGGCTTGGGGTCGGAGGCGTGCATCCCCGGGATCCGCAGGGCGAGGGCGATGCTGATCCCAGCGAAGCG
Organism: Myxococcota bacterium; assembly: GCA_045106235.1. Classification (GTDB taxonomy): domain Bacteria; phylum Myxococcota_A; class UBA9160; order UBA9160; family UBA4427; genus UBA4427. The sequence goes on along the minus strand of JBGCEJ010000033.1, from coordinate 110,220 downwards.
GCTCAAGGCTGGGGCATCCAGGATCGCGGAGGGTTCTTTGCCGTTTGTGCATCGATCTCGCTGGATACGTGCGTTCAGTCCGGCTTCTTGGTCTTTCTCCCCTTCCTTTTTGCGGAAAAGGGGATAACGACGGCGGGAATTTCCTTCGCGGTCGTCTTGACCTTGCTCGGCGGAATTTTCGGCAAGGCAGGCTGTGGCTATCTCGCTCAGCGACTGGGGGTTCGCGCATCGCTCTCGCTGATTCAGATCGCGACGGCGGCGGGGATAGCGGCCCTGCTCGTGGCGCCGGGGCAGATCGCGTTTTTCGTTTTGCCCGTTTTGGGGCTCTTTCTACAGGGGTCGACCTCGATCACGTATGGCGCGGTGAGCGATCTCTTTACTCGTCGGCGCCAGTCTCGCGGCTTCGGCCTCGTCTACTCCCTTTCAAGCATCGCCGGCGTCTTCGGTCCCGTCCTCTTTGGCCTGGCGGGAGATGCGTACGGGCTTCGCGTTTCGGCGGCGATGATGATCTTGCTATCGCTGCTCGCGATTCCTCCGGTCTTCTTTTTTAGGTCGCGGCGTCCCGCCTAACGGACTTGTCAGCCAATTCTTAGGGGGTCGCTTTTTTCTGCGGCGCCTTGTCTTCTTGGTCCAGGGCTTCAAATGACCGAGCAATTGCCATCTCGCGCTGGGCTTCCTGGCTGCGGCCGAGCTGGGCGAGGATGCGAGCGAGGTTTTCGTGCGCGGCGGCGCTGGGTTGAAGGCTGACGAGCTGGCGGTATTGCTTCTCGGCTTCAGGGAATTTGCCCTGTTCGATGAAAATATTTCCGAGAATTCCGTAGGCGCTGGGGCTCTTCGGGCTTGTCTCGATCGCCGATTTCAGATGGGGTAGCGCGTCTTCGAGGCGGCCCTGCTGTACGAGCGAGAAGCCGAGCCCCGTATAGGCCGGGCCGCTCGGGTCTTGCTCTACGGCGGCTCGGAAATGGCTCTCCGCGGCTTCGAACTCGCCTCGCCGGGAGAGGGATGCAGCGAGATTGAAATTGGCCGCGGCGGAGGTGGGGGCCAGCTTGAGCGACTCGCGGTAGAACTCCTCAGCCTCATCGATCAGGCCTTGCCGTTCGAGCACGAAGCCAAGGTCGCTGTAGATCGCAGGCTGTGGCTCGATGGCCAGGGACTCTCGGTAGTGGGCTTCCGCGATTTCCAGCTCGCCCAGATCGATGGAGGCGAGCGCCATATTGTTATGTGCCTTCCAATGCGTCGGGTCGGCATGGAGTGCTTGTTCAAGCGCTTCGACGGCTTCCTCGCTTTCGCCCTGCTGGAAAAGGGCGAACCCAAGCGAGTTAAGGAGCTCGACGTTATTCGGGGAGGCTTCGAGTCCGCGCCGGTAGGTTCGCACCGCGCCGGGATAGTCGCCGGTTCTCTCGTTGGCGAGACCTGCGCGCAAAAACGAATAGGCGTCGAGGAAGCGTTCCTTGATCTGGGCGATGGAGTCGGCGCTGCGCGGGACGAACTCCGGGATATTGGCGGCGCGGTCGGAGCCCGTGAACCGCTCAAGGACGACGGGAGGCGTGGAGTTTCCCTCTTCGTCAATATGGGTGAGGAAGAGCTGTGTGTACGGGGTGTTTGCTTTCGAAGAAAAGACGAGCCATTTGCCGTTCGAGGACCAGCTATGCCAGGAATTCATCAGCGAGGTATTCGCGCGAAGTCGCCTGGCCTCACCCCCCGCAGCCGGGATGATGAAGAGCTCGCTGTCCGGCATCAGGAGCATGTAGTTCTCGGCCTTGCAGAAGATGATCCATTTGCCGTCCGGGGAAAATTTCGCGAAGAAATTGCTCTTGTTGTTATGAGAGGCACCGGCGATGGGTTCCGCCTTTCCGCCGCGCCCCTCGTTAAATGGGACGCGGTAGAGGTCGAACTTGAACGGCTCTTTGTCCTCAACGAATTCGGGAACGTCCTTTTCGCTGAGCAGAATCGTTTGTGCTTCTTCGAGCGCATCCTTCCGGTAAGCCTTCGCCCGCGCGAAGACGATTGTCTGACCGTCTGGACTCCAGGTCGGATTGCTTTGAACGAATTCAGGATCATCCGCGCCGGGGAGCGCTGCGTATGTTCCGGATTGGGTGTCGTAAACGACCAGGCTGCCCTTGATGGGGAAGAAGAGCTGGGAGAATGCGATCTCAGGCGTTGCGACGAAAACCGCGCGGTCTTTCACCGTGCTGATCACATAGCGCCCGTCTGGCGAGACCTGCGAGAGGAGTCCGAAGGTCGCTTCTCCATCGTCCTTTTTATAGTCACTCCAGGTGATGATCTTCTCGTCGTTCATCACCATTTGTTCTTCGACCGGGATAATGGCGTAGCCGCCCTTGTCGTTGCCGTAGTCGACATCGAGGCCGAGGGTGCTTCCGTCTTGGGAGAAAGAATGACAATTGCCGCAGACGGGGAGATTTTCGAGGACGATGGGCGGGGCCTCTTGGGAGTCGACGGACCCGAAGCGCCAGCGGATTTTCGCGGGGTCTTGGACCGCCTTTAGAAAGGGTAGAGGGACCTCGCGGTAGAAGATGGAGTCCCCGACGGGATCCGCGGAGGTGCGGATGCGAACGGTTGCGGAGGAGACGGGTTTCTCGCCCTGGCCGGGGCCCGCTGCGAGACCGATGACGGCGATTTCGGCGTCCTGGCCCTGGCCGAGCTGCTTAATTCGGGCCCATTCTTCCTCCGAGGGGCGCCAATTGGCGTTCGATGCCGAAAAACGAAGTATGTCGTCCGAGGTCTCCGCGGCTCGAACCAGCACCTGCCATGCCGAGGCCCCCTCGGTTTCGTCCTGCCAGGTGAAAGTCGGGGCGACGATCTCGGGAGGAAAGAGGGTCTCGTCGAGGGGGTATTGGATCGAAAGCGCGCCCACGGGCTGGCTGGGGAAGGTCAGAGGTTCGGTCCGAGGGGCGGTCTGAGGGGCGGTCTGAGGAGATTCGCGGTTACAGGCCGAGAGGGCGAGGAGGACCAGGAGGGCTACGGAGAGGAAGAGGGCTGCCCGGGATAGGCCGGACCGAATCGCAGAAAAGGCCAAAACGCTCCGAAACCGATGATGATTTCCGGAAAAAACAAAATTGACATGCTCTGACCATCTGTGTAGAAAGTACATCTGGGGAAGTTGCCACTTCCCTGCGGTCCTGACTACACCCGGATCGCCTTGAAACGGAGTATCGAATGAATCTGCGCCGCATCTGCACACTGCTCGCGATTGCCCTCCTGCTGGGAGCGATGAGCGCGACCCTCGCCCAGGCGAAGGTCGGCAAGGTCTTTCCGGGAGAATCCATTCAGGCGGCGATCGATGCTGCGGATCCGGGCGACACAATCATCGTCTTTCCGGGGACTTATCAGGAAGATCCGACAAGCGGCTACGGGCTGCGCATTACGAAGGACCATATCCGTCTGATCGGTAAGCGAATTATCAGCGACGGCGAACTCGGCAAGGTCCGGCTGATCGCGAATGGCGACCAGGAAACGGGTGTCTACGCGGCCCCCGAAGGCTGTGAATACCGCGATTCTGAATGCGCGAGCACGCTGAATGGCTTCTATATCCGCGGCTTCTCCGTCGAGGAATTCCCGGTGAACGGGATTCAGACGCGCTGGGTCGATGGCTTCAAGATGATTCGGAACGAGTCGGTCAACAATCTCAACAACGGGCTCTATCCGACACTTTCGGCGAACGGCCTCGTTCAGAACAACGTGTCCTACGGCTCCTTGGATACGTCGCTCTGGGTCGCCGGTTCTGAGAACGTTCGCGTGATCGGAAACGAACTCTACGGCAGCCCGATCGGCTTCGAGATCACGGTCTCGAATAACGTCTGGGCCAAGTACAACGATATCCACGACAATACGATCGGCGTGGGGCTCTTCCATCCGAATGCCGCGGGTAACCCGCCTCTGCCGGTGATGGAAGATTGGGTCCTCACGAATAACAAGATCTACAATAACAACCTGCCGAACCCGGCTCCCCCGGCGAGCTTCCAGGCAGGCCTTCCGCCGGGCGGTGGCGTGTTGATGCTCGGCGTCTCCGACCACATCATCGGCAACAACTTCATTGACGACAATGAATTCTACGGGATTGGCCTGCTCGGATGGTGTACGGCCACGAGCGCTGGGGACCCGGCCCGTAACTGTGAAAATCGACCGCCGATTGCCGACCCGTCTTCGAATAACAACCTGGTTCATCGGAACAAGCTCAACAATAATGGCTTGAACCCGTTCCCGAGCCCGCTTGCGCCTCTGGCGGCAGATATCCTCTACCTCCAGACGCCGCCTTTCGAGCCCGGCACGGGGAACTGCTTCCGCCAGAATACGGGAACCTTCTCTTCGTCTGAAGCGGACGGGCAATTGCCGACCGACGGGTGCTAAGAGCGGAAACGCTCGGGAAGCAGGACGATCCCGTCCAGCTTCGCCGGATCTCCGGCCCCACAGCCACCGAACTCTATTTGCTCTGCGAGCCGCCGCCGAACGCTTCTGCGTCCTCGGCGGCTCGCCAGAGCGAATGGATCTACGCCTCCCTCCTAGAGCGCATTGTCTCGGAAGGGGGAAGCGCCGCTTCGATCGTGTCCGAGACCCTTTTCTTGAGGGATGCGGCGTCGGATTTAGAGGCCGTGCTTGCTGGCAGAAGCGATGCACTCGGTGCCGAAGCCGCTGCAGCGGTTCAGCTCGGCATTGGGCAGCCGCCGATCAACGAAAGCGCGAATCTCGCCGTCGCCCTTCAGGCGATCATCCCTCACACCGGAGATGCACTCTCCTGCGAACGCGTACGTCCCGATACCGGCTGTCCCTGCGCCGCGTGCGCAGTTGCCGCCGGGGTTTCCGTTCGAATCCCAACAAGTGATGAGACGCGTTTTTACGCTTCGGGGCTCTGCGGGGTCGGGGATGACGCGTACGCGCAAACGCTCGCCATGTTCGAGGCGGCGGAGGCGCTTCTTTCGCGGGCGGGAATGGGCTTCCGTGATGTCGTGCGCACCTGGATTCATCTTCGCGAAATCGATCGAGACTACGACGCGTTCAACCACGCACGCCGCGCCTTCTTCGAGGCTCGGGGCGTCGACCCTGTCCCCGCGAGCACCGGGATCGCTGGCGCTCCGGCTTCGGACGCGCACGACCTTTGCCTCGGGATCTATGCGCTGCAAAAAGATCAGGCAGTGGGGCCGGTGCCGCGCTTCGTGATGACGTCTCCTACCCTGAATGAGGCAGGGTCGTATGGCGCTGACTTTGTGAGAGGCATGCGGGTGCCCGAGGCAAACAAGGTTGGGCTTCATGTCTCGGGGACCGCGAGTATCGATGAGCATGGCGCGACGGTTCACGTGGGCGATTTCGAATCGCAGGCGGACCGGATGATCCTCAACGTGTCGAGTCTCTTGGCGAAGCAAGGCGCGGACTTTGGAAATATCGTGTCGGCCATGACCTACGTGAAGCGCCCGGAAGACGCTCCGCTCTTGCAGCAGAAATTTCGAGAGGCGGGCTACGTGAGTTTCCCCAACGTCTTCGTTCACGCGCCCGTATGCCGGCCAGAGCTGCTGTGTGAGACCGAAGCACTCGCTGTCTTGCCGGAGCCGACGCGACGGAGCTGAGTCGGAGGCCGTTCGCCAGGTGTCTTGGTGTGGCGGGCGTGGCGGAGTGCCCCATCTCAACTTCGAATGCCTCATCGACGGGGCAATATATGGTGGCGGCTCATCTCCGGCCGGGCAGGACGCGTTATCCTCTCTTCGCGCAAGCCTGAGATCTAAGAGGCAGAGGAGTAGAGGATGTCGATCACCAAAGGGTACGAGCTCGTCAATCCAGAATACTACGGGGCCAATGGACCGCCCTACGCGATCTGGGATCGCCTGCGCGCAGAATCGCCTGTCCATCGTTGTGAGACCGATGGGTTCGAGTCCTTCTGGGCCATCACGCGCCAAGAGGACATCAAGTACATCTCGAAGACGCCTGAGCTTTTCCTCAGTGAGCCGGGAATTACGCTGATCCCGACCGATCGACAGATCGACGAAGAGGAAGGCATCGGTGCGATGAAGGTCGTGATCAATACGGATCCGCCGGTGCATCGCGATCTCCGAAAGGTCGCCAGTCCGTATCTCACGCCGCGTGCGATGAAGGCGATGGCGGACGTGATCAAGACGAGCGCCAAGGGTCTCGTCGACGAGCTCGCTAAGGATGGGGGTGAGGGCGAAACGGACCTGGCGATGGGTGTAGCGGTGAGCCATCCCCTGCGCGTGCTTTCGAAGGCGTTAGGCGTACGCGAAGAAGACGAGGAGCAGATTCTAGACCTGTCGAACCGCCTCTTCGCGCCGGATGATGTCGAACTCGGCGGTGGCGTTGAGGACGACGCCGATTTCGCGAAACTCGGCCAGGAGTTTCTGCAGCTCTTTCTTCCGATCATTGAAGACCGGCGTAAGAACCCGACCGGCGACCTCGCGAGCGTGATCGCAAACGCGGAGATCGACGGAGAGGCAATGGGGCCGATGGAAACCCTCGGCTACTACCTGATTCTCTTCAGCGCAGGACATGATACGACCAAGAATTCTCTGGCCGGCGGCTTCTGGCAGCTGATCGAGAACCCCGCTGAGTTTGCAAAAATTCAACAGGATCAAGCTCGGGTGCCCGACGCGGTTGAAGAGATGATTCGCTGGGCATCCCCTGTGAACTATATGAAGCGGACCGTCGCGCAGGATACGGAGGTAGCGGGGCAGAAGCTCCGCGAGGGCGATGCGATCGTGATGTTCTACGCCTCGGCGAACCGCGATGAATCGGTTTTCGAGAATCCGTATACCTTCAGTATTGATCGTCACCCTAACAAGCATCTCGCATTTGGTTATGGGGAGCATTTCTGTATGGGGACGCATTTCGCCCGGCAGAGCATGCGCGCCGTGGTGGACGAACTCGCCCGGCGTGTGGAGCATTGGGAGCTGGCTGCGGATCCGGAGTGGATTAAGGCCAGCTTCGTCGTCGGGCTCAAGCATTTGCCCGTGCGTTACCGTGTCCGGTAGCGGACAGGCAGGGGCGATCCGCTTTTGACGGAGAGCCGCCTCGCGCCATGGCGCTTGATCGCCTACGCCGCGCCGTCGCTCGTCACGTCGGTGGCTGCGCTGCCTATGGCGCTTTTCGTGCCTGCTTTCTATTCCGACGATCTGGGCGTTCCTCTCGCGGCGGTGGGAGGCGCGATTGCTTTTTCGCGCTTGCTTGACGTCGTGACCGATCCGCTGATCGGAACCCTAAGCGATCGGCTACGTCTCCCCCTCGGCCGCCGGAAGCCCTGGATGCTTGCGGGGGTGCCACTTTTTTTGTTTTCGCTGTGGCAGATTTTCGTTCCCGGCGAGGCGGCCTCTGCATCCCATCTACTGATTTGGTCGGCTCTGCTTTATCTCGGCTTCACCATGATCGACTTGCCGCATAAGGCGTGGGGCGCGGAGCTTTCGACGGATTACGACGAGCGCTCTCGAATCACGAGCTGGCGTGAAGCGATCTCGACGGCAGGGCAGGTCTTCTTGCTGGCGGCATTAGTCGTGCTCAGTATGCAGGGGATCGAAGGCGCCGCCGAGCAACTGCGCTGGATCGCGTGGGCCGTTGTTTTCCTTCTGCCTATCCTGATCGTTTTTTGTTTGGTCAGCGTTTCCGAGCAGGAGCCCGAAGGCTTTCGGCACGAAACGCGCGGGATCTGGGCCGGGCTCGGACTCGTCGCACGCAACCCGGCCTTTGTTCGCATGGTGGGGGCGGTTCTGTTCTTCGTCTCCGGCGTCGCGATCCAGGGGACGCTCCACCGACTTGTTCTTTCTGACGTGATGATGGACGAGCAGCGCTTTCCGCTGATGATTTTGCTTGAAAATGTCGGGACGCTGGCGGCGGTCCCGATCTGGCTCAAGATTTCGACGCGGATCGGGAAAGCCCGCGCCTTGCTTTGCGCGGCGCTTTGGCTGGCGCTTTGGAGTTTGCCGCTTGTCTTTCTTCGTGAGGGCGACACGACGGCCCTGATTGTCATTGTTGTGCTGCGAGGCTCGAGTTTCGCCTCGATTCTCTTCCTGGCGAATTCGATGGCGGCCGATGTGATCGATGTCGATACGCTCGAGAGCGGGGAGCAGCGTTCGGGACTCTTTTTCGCGGTCTGGGGCATGGTGATTAAGCTGTCACTCGCGCTCGGCGTGGTACTGGGGACGACGCTCCCGGCTGGCTTCGGCTACGAGCCTTCCGACACGGTCATTACGCCGGAGGTGCAGGGCGCCTTAATGGCGATTTACGGGGCGATCCCCGCGGCACTGATGGGCGTGGGCGCCATCTTCCTGCGCCGCTTCCCGATCACGCGGGAGCATCATGCGGCGGTGCGGGCCGAGCTTGACGCGCGACAGTCGGGCTAAGACTGCTAGGGCTGCGAAGGCGGTCGTTGAGCGCGGGCTCGGCGCCTAGCTCTGATGCTGTTCAACGCCGTCGCGGAGGGTCTCGACCTGAACCGCGAGTGTTTCGATGCTGGCGTGGGTGTACTCCGCTCGCTCGGCGGTTCTTTCTGCGGCTTCGTGGACGACGCCGAGGCCGCGCTCGATGCGAGTGCTCTTCTCGGCCTGCAAGACCGTTGCATCTCGGATGGCCTCGAGCTCGGAACCGACGGATTCGGCGACTTGAGCGATCAGGGCGCTCTCCTGGGTTTGCCTTCCCAGTGCTTTCTCAACCTGCAGGCCGAATTCGCGCATGGCTTCCATGGCAAAGGCGATCTCTTGACCGACCTTCTCCTGCTCTCGCGTGGCGTTCGTCGATTCGTCAGCCAGCTGTGTCACGCGCGAGAGACCTCCCTCGACCTGCTCGATATCGTGAGATTGCTCTTTGGCGGATTTGCTGATTTCGGCGGCCCTCACTTCGGCCGCTTCGGTGGCTTCAAGAATCAGAGTAAGATCGCGTGCAGCGTCGCGAGCGCATTCCACCCCCCGCGCCACTTTCTGCGCCCCGCTCTGGACGGTTGAGGTCGCAGCGTTCGCGCTGCCGTGTAGGCTCTTGAGAGAGTCTTGGATTCCGTCTGCGGAGGCGGCGGTCCGGGCACTGAGTTCGCCGATCGCTTGAGCGACGACGGAAAAGCCACGTCCCTGCTCCCCGGCCTGAGCGGCGAGAATGGCGGCGTTGAAAGAGAGTAGTTTCGTTTCGTCCGCGATTTCTTCAATCACGGTGAGGCCGCTGGTAATCTCCTCGCAGCGTTCGACCAGATGCCCAACGGTCTTGCTCATCGATCCGAAGGCGTCCGTGATCACAGCGATGGCTTCGGATGTCTGGCTCACTGAGGCCGAACCCGACCGCGCCGCAGCGCTTGAATTCTTGGCGAGCTCCTCGGTTGCCGCGGCATCCGTTTCGACCTGGGTTACCGACCGCACGAGTCGCGATGAAAGTTCGCTGACGGTGGTGGTGGCGTCGCGAACGCCTTCCATCGCAAGGACGATTTGGCGAACGCTGGCCGCGGACTGCGCCGAACCCGACGAGGTGCTGTCGATCGACTCGACGACATGCTGCATCTGGGAAGAGACTTCCATGATGGAAGCATTGAGATCGGTGATGGATTGTTGGGCCTCGGAGAATCGATTGGCGGCGCGGTCGACGCCGTCGCGAACGTTCGATGCCGAATCGGAAATGTCGTGAATCGAATCCAGGCATTCTGCGGTCGCGGTGGTTTGCTCGATCGAATCGGCTTTCATAGACGAAGACGCTTCATGCAACTTTTGCGACTCTGCTGCGACTTCCTTTGTGCTGAGTTCGACCGTGCGCGTGATGGCCTTCATGGCGGTCATCGCCCGCAGCGCGCGTGTGAGTGTTTCGAACTCACCCGCTTGCTCTTCCTGCATGACCTCGGCCACGTCTTTGACCGCAATGTCTTGCGCTTCTTCCGCCAAGAGCGTGAGTGGCCGGGCGACGGTCTCGCGTAGTCGCTTCGCCACTTCACGAGAAACGAAATGCGTGAGTAGGATCAAGAGGGAGACGATCAGGAGCGTCTTCCAGAGCTGACTCCAGAACTGGTCCGTCGACCAGAGCACGGTCATGGTGCCCCAGGATTTTCCGTCCACGTCGATCGGGTAGCGCATCGCGAGATGCCCATCGCCGATACTGCCGCTCGTTTCGAAATCACCCAGATTGACAGGCACGATGACCTTGCCATGCTCGCTGTCCGACGCCGAATAGGAGGCAAAGAGTTCGCCATTCGGTCGGTAGATCGCGACCAAATGAGCTTCAGGGGCAGCGCTGGCGGACTGAAGCGTTGCCTCCCCTGTTTCGGGATCACTGAACCGAAGCGAGTCGGCGGCGTTAATGCTGAGGGCGCCGGCCAGGGTTTCGATGGAGCGCAATGTATCTGCACGAAAGCTCACGACCTGGAAAATGACGAAAACAAGGCAGGCCAAGCCGACTGCGACGCCACTGGTTGCGAAAATCGCGCTTTCGAGGCGCTGTCCGACCGCTGAATTCTGGATGCGCTCTTTTTTCATCATCAGTCGGCCTCGACGATGCGCGCGCGGCTGAGGATTCGTGAGCTGAGGCGAATGCCCCGGTCTTCTACATGCTCGACGTTCACCGCGAATCGGACGCGACCCGAATCTGAAAAGAACTCGATCGCTCCTGCATTTTTCGCGAAACCGCTGAAATCTCCCACAAGGAGGGTGTGCGGCGCGGTTAGGTTCGTCATGGCATCAGCGAATTCGGCTCGGCCTGCTTCAGCAACGAATAGAATGCTGCAGCGTCCTGCATGGTCGAGTGAGTCGATCTCTCGGACACGAATCGGTCGGTCGAGAGCCCTCTCTCCGTCGACGGCCGCGCGAAGCGCCGGACCCATTTCGGATTCGCCGAAAAGGCAGATTCTGAAAGGACCGCTATCCGAATCGGACTCGGGCCACTCGGAGAGCTGGGCAAAGCCGAGCAGCATCACCGCCTTGATCTCGTTCGCCGTCGCCGCGTTTGCATGCTGGGCAGGTAAGACGAGGCTCAACAACATGACCGCAGGGCAGACGATGGCCCTCGCCCAGACGGAAATCCGTCTGAGTGCAATGGCGCTGCTGGAGCGCTTGGGTCGCGAAGGTTGGGGCATCGAGGGAATCAGTACCGAAGGGTCGCGCGCGCGTAGACACTTCGCGGAACGAGTGTCGGGGAGACGCTCGTCCCGCCGAATTCAGCGTGCTGTCGTGCGAAGAGGTTTTGGCCTACGAGATCGATCGAGACGGATTCCGACGGTCTCCAGCCGAGGCGAAGGTCACCTCTCCAATAGGATCCGACCCGATCGCCTCCACTGTCGACTTGAGCCGGGACACCGTCGACGAACTGAATCGTCGCGTCGATTTCGAAGTCGTAGGGGAGGTTGACACCGGAGCGGAGTTTGATCTGATGAGCGGGGCTACTGCGTTCGACATCCCGGGGATCGTCTCCGGTGACGGGGCCGTCCTGATTGAGTTTTATTTCGAGGACGCTGTAGGCCGCTGACACGAAGAATCGTTCAGTCGGTCGCCACTCGACTTCCAATTCGGCGCCGTAGAGCATGCCTTCAAGTTGATTCGTCGTGGTGGTGGGAAACTCTGTGAAGGGCGGCGTAACGATGGGTGCGAGTGCTTGTCGGGTGATGAGGTCTTCATATTCGAAATAGAAGGCGGCGAGATCGAAGGTGAGATGTTCGATCGGGTTGCCTCGAATCCCCATCTCAACCGCAAGGAGGTCGACAGACCGGGTTTCATCATCCCCATTCTGAGTGACAACCGTCGTGGGCCCTGTGGGCGTAACGATGCGGAGGTCTTGGTCCGATTGCGAAGGCGTCCGGACAGCCCTTGAGATCGCGCCCCAGACCGTGAACCGGTCGAGCGGCTGCCAGGCGGCTCGCAGCGAGGGTTGATACTCGAAGCCCGAAAATTCGTTGTACTCGAATTTGGAGCCGGCCGTTACAAAGAGTCGGTCGTCCAGCAAAGCGAGTTCACCTTGGACGAATCCGGCGACGAGATGGTCTTCTCGTTGATCGGGTGTGAAGCTCACAATGAAGGTGCTTTGAAGTTCGACATCATGAACGCGGTAATTCAGGCCCGCCGTGGTATGCAGGTCGTCCGTGATATCGAAATCGTATTGGAGTTCCGCATCAAAGGTATTGCGCTCTTCTTCGAGGACCGATTCGCGTCGCTCCGTATGGTCGTAGAACATTTGGACCGAGAGCTGTGAAGCATCCCCTTGTTTCCGGGTCCATCGGCCGAGTAGGTTGAGGCCGCGTAGATTCCCCGTCGTGATCGGTGCAGTCGAGCGGAAGCGTTGATTCGTTTCGCCCTCGTAAAAATCGCCTTGAAAAGTGACGTTGTCCTGCTCACTGGCATCCCAGTCCATGCGGAAGCCGCCGCGTCCGATCCACCAATCGTCGCTCCCTCCGCCGCTTTGGGATCGCTGGTCGAGCTCGGCGCGATGCATCCCCTTGCCGTACACACGGTAGTGAAGGTCGCCTTTCGAACCGCCATATCGCAAAGCACCGAAGCCCCGCTCCACGGTTCCGCCACCGGCCTGCGCGAGGATGCCGTGGGTTTCTTTGGCGGATTTCGTGATGATGTTGATGACGCCGTTGACGGCATTGGCGCCCCAGACGGTTCCGCCGGGCCCGCGAATCACTTCGATTCGGTCGATGTCTTCCATGAGCACGTCTTGAACGTCCCAGTAGACGCCGGAGAAGAGGGGCGTGTAGACGCTGCGGCCGTCGATGAGGACGAGCAGTTTCTGAGCGAACTGATTGTTGAAGCCACGAGCCGTGATGGCCCACTTGTTCCCGTCGATCTGCGCGACTTCGAGGCCGGGTACCATCCGCAGAGCTTCTGGAATCGATGTGTGTCCGGAGCGCCGAATATCCTCTCCGCTGAGAACCGTGACCGCGGCTGCCGTTCGTGAGAGCTTCTGGCTCCGCTTTGAGACGGAAGTGACCTCGACGTCAAAGAGATCCTCGAAGGCGAGAGACTTGAGCTCCTCAACGCTATCCGTCTCGCCTTGAGCCAGGCCGGGGGCCGCCAGCATAACGAGCATCGCGAGCGTGGCGAACAGGCTAAGGGAGCCCTGGTAGGGGCGCTGTCTGTTGAGTTGGTCTTTCGGGAGCCGCATGTTTTTCTCTCGCGTCGGTTGAAGACGTCAGGAAAAGACGATGTCGGAATAGCTCGGCCGGGTTGGTCGGAGTCTGAATGTAAAATGTGGAGAAACAGCACGGGAGCGGTGGATCACGTGCGTGATGCGTCATGAACGTTTCACGTTGAAAGAGGAACGACGCTCGGTTCAAAATGAAACGGGCCCGACGCAGTTTCTGCGCCGGGCCCGGAGAGGCACTCTCTTCGGATTCGCTAGAGGTCAAGCGCCTCGATCAGTTCCTGGATCGCGACATGCTTTTCGAGGGGATGGCGAAGCTTCTTCTTCGCGTTGACCAGATAGCTATTGCGCCGACCCTTTTTCTCGATCTTGAGATAGCCCTCCGCTTCGAGTTCATGAACGATGCGTTGAGCGGCTCTTTCCGTGATTTGGACGACGTCCGCGATATCACGCGCCCTAGCGTCAGGGTTCGATGCCAGGAAGAACAAGACATGTCCGTAATTCGTAAAGAACGTCCAGTTGTTCGTCTCTGATTCGCTTTTACCCGCCGTCTTGTCTGTGGTCTTAGTCTTTTTCTTATCCGAGGTTTTGTCCGTGGCCATCTTCGATCCTTTGGAAACCAGTCGGCGTTAGGCGGCTACATCCCCCTCCCTTGGGATCGATCGAGATTAAGCAAATCCAATCGTTTTCGATGAGCTCTCGGAGACCGTCGTTGTTTTCGACGATTCCCGAAATTGCCGTCTGACTCGCCTCAATCAGGGCGGTCAGTCGAACGGGCTCATGCACGAACCGCTCGCCGTCATGCACAGACTGGAAAGGTAGCCCACCCCTCAGATCTCCGCTGTTTCCGGTGATGACCCCATGGCGACCGACGACGTTATGGATCGTCTTAGAACCGCTCCCGAAGGCTTCGTTGTCGACCGTCGAGCCGTAGTATTGAAGGTTGATCCAGGAGGCGACGACCAGCGGCGCGGTGAGGATCAATTCGAGGACGCTGTTCTCCGGGTCGCGATCGGCATTGTAGTCGTGGAGGAATGAGCGTCCCTTCAGGTCCATGCCTCGGGTGCGCTCGCGCGGCGCTGCGATAAATGCCGCGTTGCCTGCGAGGCCCCACTCAGGCCGAACCTCGGACCAGTCTTGGCTGCGCTTTCGGACGAGGTCCTCCGCACCGAGGCCATCCGCGTCACCGAGACGTGCTGCCCGCTCGAGACGGGTCGCTGCGGAGGCTCGGTCAAGCTCCTGTCGGATCGTGCTGAGTTCGGCTGCGGTCATGCCCTCGGTGTCGTAGAGGACGATTTCATCGGTCGTCGTATCGTGAAGGCCTGCCAGGAAGCGAGTGCTCACAGGCACTTCAAGGCCATTCTCAGGGAGCGCGGCGCGAACGGCAGGATCGTTTAAGAGGTTGGCGGCGGCCCGAGCATTGATATCGCCTGAGTATCCCCCGCATGCACCGCAATCGAGTGCAGAGCCGTAGGGATTGTTCGTGGTGGTGCTCCCGTGACCGCAGAGCAGGACATAGGGCGCGAGATCCTGGGTGAGCCCCATGTTCGTGAGGATACTGACGGCTGCGTTGATGCGGTCGGGCAGCGGCAAGCCGAGTTCACCGCCGACGGTCGCTTCCGTTGCGACCGCGGGGGAGAAGCCTCCGGTCTTCGCGTCGGGAAAGAGGCGGCTATCGGGACCTGGCCGGGTGAGGCCGAGAGACTCGCTGATCAGTCGGAGGCCAAAGAACTGGCCGATGGTTTCCACGAAAGGGAAAGCGACGACACTCGAGAGTCGGAGCTGCTTGACGAGGGAATGATACTGCTCGAGGCGTCTTCGCCTCCGAGCCACGATCAGGTCGCCATCACTTTTCGGTGGGACTGAAAAGCCGGGCGAGAGTAAGGCGGGACATCGCGCCTCGCCTTGTGAGCCGTCGTTCTGGACCGACTCGAGGGCGAGCCCAAAGAACCCGGCAAAGCCGATGGTGCGAACGCGCTCGCTGCCCTTTTCGAGGTGGCGTCGCAGGATCTCGGACCGCACGTCGATGCAGAATGCAGCCTGGAGCAGTGGTTCGGCCTTTTGAGTGCCTGCGCTCTGCGCGGGAGCCATCACTTGATGGATCAGCGCACGCCGGTAGCCCGCCTCAAGCGCGAGCTGCCAGAGGTGTCGGATCTCGAGTTCGCTGAGGACGATTGCGTCTTGCGTCGACTCCAGGGCCACGGGGCGTAGTGAGGCCTGCTGCGCTTGCGCCCAGGATTCGGCGTTTCTGCTTTTTGACTGATCGCGGTAGACGGCGACGTCAAAAGCGAGGCGAATCGCAAGCAAGTCGTTTAGGCATTCGTCGGTTTCTCGTCCGTCCATTCCGGCTTGGCGGATGCGGTACTGGAGATGGCCCGCCCAGCCCGAAATGCTCGCGAGGCTTCGCGCGAGATAGTCGCCGAGGTCTGCGGTGGGCACGCCGATTTCGTGCGTGATTTGCTCGATGCAGCTGGCGGCGTCTCGGGGGAGAGTCCGTACGATCTCGCGGAAATTTTGAAGGCCCCGCACTTCCGGATTGCCGTCGATTCCAGCGAGGGCCCTCCAGGCGACGTAGATGGGATCTTGCATATGGGGTTGTTGCCAGCTGGTCTGGCCGCGATCGAATCGTCCGGAACACCATTTTGCGATTTCATCGATGATCACAGCGCTCCATTCGCTGCCTTCTTTGCGGTCGATGAGTTCGGAGTAAGTGAAGACCCGGTCGACTGCGGGGCCCCCTTCGAAGAGTCGCTCGCGCAGAGCATCGGCTTTGAAGGTCTCGAGTTCGGGGCGCCGAAGGGCAACCGCCCCGGCTTTCATTGCTTCGTTCAAGTCGAGCTCTTGAATGCGCCCCTCTTCGTAAAGTTTGAGGTAATCGGCGAGGGGAAGGAGAGACTGCGCGTGCTTGACCCGGTCGAATTCGGAGGCAGCCTCACCGAAGGGTTTCTGGGTCGCTCCGAGATAGGGGTTCACAGCGACAAAGTTGCGCAAGGTCCAGAGCGGCGGGACGAGCCCGCAGGCATGCTCCGTCGCTTCGGAAAGAGCCGATTTTCGCTCAGCGCCCGAGTCGAGATTGCCGCTGGCGGCGCCCCCCGCAGTCTGACCCGCAGTTGATTCGGTCGCGGTGGGTGAGTCGGCCAGCCGAACGATCGCGGCGGGGACTTCGTAGATTTCGGCTTCGTTGCTCGGGGAAATCGCGGACATGTTGTTCTCCTGAGGACTAGGGAATCATATGAAGTGAGATTGGGTCAGTCGGGGCCTCACCGGGGCCTAGCGTGCTGGGTTTTGCTCGGGTCGATCGATGGGCCAGAGCCGCTTTAACCAGCGGTTCTGGATTTCCCCCAAGTAGAATCCGTTGCGGAGGAGGATGTAGAAGCGTGTTCCGATTCCGCTTGACGCGATGGCGGGTCGGAAGGTTTGGATCAGGACCGCCACACCGAACATGGCGACCAGCGTAAAGCCCGGTAGCGCCGAGGGGTCTGCGACGGGAAGGAGGGGGCGCGAAATGGCATCGCCCAAAATCCGGTCGACGAAGCCCACCGAGATCAAATAGAAGAGCGAGACGGCGAGGCCGGCGCTCAGAGCGATTGCAACGTTCTTTGGCACCCAGAGGCGTCGGCCGAGGACCAGAGACCAAATGACGAGCCCCTGGGCCAGGGCGAGTGCGAGCACGCTCGCGAGAACTCCGCCCCCGGGTTTCTGGTGAATGTCAACATCGGCCAGGAAGAGTGCGAAGCCCGTGAGCGCGAGGCCGACCACGCCTGCGAAAGCGATCATCCAAGCCGGGCTTGCGTCCTTGTTAGGTACTTCGGGCTGACCGGTTGCTTTGGTGTCAACCCAGGAACCCGCAGAGAGGAAGGCATGGGCCTTGTAGAAAGAATGGCCGACGAGGTGGAGCATGGCTGCGGAGAACGCGCCGAGACCGCATTGCAGCATCATGAAGCCCATCTGTGAAATCGTCGAGTAGGCGAGCTTTCGTTTTACGTCATTCTGGGTCAGCATGATCAGCGCGCCAGTCATCGCGGAGAAGCCGCCCACGTAGGCGAGTAGGCTGAGTGCACTCGGTGCGTGAGCGAGCAGGGGGCTCAGGCGGATCACGAGGAAGCCGCCCGCATTGACGATGCCCGCGTGCATCAAGGCCGAAACGGGCGTCGGGGTTTCCATGGTTTCGGGAAGCCACGTATGAAATGGAAGCTGTGCGGATTTGGTGGTTGCCCCGAGTACGACGAGCAAGCTGATCGCAAGGATGGCGCCCGTCTGTCCGGCTTCGGCACTGAGGGCGGCGCGTTCGAAAATGACGCTGAGGTCGAAGGAGCCCCATTGGCTGTAGATGATGGCGAAGGCCGCGATGAGGAGAGCGTCTCCGAGGCGACTAATCAGAAATTTCTTCCGGGCCGCAAGAAGGGCAGCGGGCCGGTCGGGATAGAGGGTCAGCAGGTGATGAAGGCCGTGGCTGGCCATCAACCATGCGAGCATCAGGAGGATGAGATGATGTGCGATGGGGATGATTAGAATCGCGGTGAGCGTGTAGCTGAACCAGATCGAGAAACGCTGTTGGGCGGGATCGCAGGCGAGGTAGCGTCGGGCGAAGCGAGAAACGACGAATCCGATGACTGCGACGGTGCCCGTCATGAGGGCGCCGAGTGAATCGAGGCGAAGGGGAGAAGTGAGGGCAGGGAGATCTCCCCATTGGCCGGCAATCATGCTGCCCGTGATTGCGAGGCTGACGGCTCCGAGCGCGGCAATGGCTCCGAAGTACGCGAGTTTCGCGCTACGAGCTGGGGGGGTGCCTAGAGTGAGCGGAAGGATTACCCCGAGCGCGAAGGGGAAGATTGGAGCGATGACCGCGAGGGTCCCGAATCCAGACATCTTGTCGCCTCATATTCAGACCGGCGGGTGTGGCAGGTGAGCCCTGCTTGGGTTCCCGGTCGTTGAACCATGACATGAACTTAAACACACGAAATAAGTGTCGTCAATCGGTATGCGTATATTTAGAGTCATGAATAGGAATGCGTAAAGAAAGCCTGCGCCCGAGGGGAGCTGTGCCGGGAGGGGCACGGATGGAGGCGCCGGCGAACCCACCGCCCCCATCGAGCGGGGGCAGGAGCGACGAGCGGGGGCGATCAATGCCCGTGCCGGCGCAGGCAGAGGGCGCAGGCGGAGTCGCAGGCGGAGTCGCAGGCAGGGGGCGCAGGCAAAGTCGCAGGCGGAGGCTGCGAAAGCGCGATCTCGCGCGGCTAGGCCGAAAGCAGGGTCGGGTCTTCTCTGAGTTCCTTGCGAACGGCGGCTTCCCAGAATCCGTGAAAGCCGTTGCCGTCGGTCTGACCCATGAAATTGCGGAACGAATCGGGCAAGGGAGAGCGAGTTGGTTCGTTTTCAGCGACGCGGACATGCCAGGCGCGCTGGCAGCGCTGCTCGAGGGCAACCGCCCTCTGATGGACCGCGCGGACCGTTGAACCGAGGACGAAAACGCCGTGACCGGCGAGGAGGGCGAGATCGCTGCTGCCCATCTTTGCGACCGCGGAAGCTGCGGAGTTCGCGTCGTTGACCGTCCCTTCGAATTCATCGACGAGCACGAGTTCTCCGCCCCCGCCCAGGGCTGAGCTCTGGTCGAGGGTCGGGGGCACTTCGCCGAGGTCGGACCAGACGACGCCGTAGAGCGGATGACTATGCATCGCGACCTGGACTTCGGGTCGAGCCCGATGGAGTTCGAGGTGAAGCGGAATTCCCAGCGGCGCCGGCCAGTCGCCTTCGACGACGTTGCCTTCGAGGTCGATCACGATCACGTCTTCGGGCCGGATTTCGTCCCAGGTCAGAAGCCAGGGATTGCACCAAAGCGTGCCATCGCCTCGATTGATCGTGATATGTCCCGCGAGATGATCGTTGTAGCCCTCGCGCCAGAGGCTGCGAGCGAGGAGGATCAGTTCTTCTCGGGGGTCGAGATCGGGCATGAGTCGGTCTGCAGTGGGGCGAAAGGGCATGGTTGAGAGAACTCCTTATGCGGGCAAGGCACGGCCGAGTGTGACGTCGCCTTCGATCGTGGTGCGGTGGATGAGTCGCTTAGCGCCGGGAGGTGTTCCACGGGTGCAATGCATGAATCGCCAATTATCCCACAGCACCATATCGCCGGATTGCCAGTCATGGAAATAGTGAAAATCGCTGCTGCGCGTATGTTCCACGAGTTCCTGGAGGAGGTCATCGGCTTCTTGCGCTGTCAGTCCTGAGCTTTCGGGATCAACGACGCGGTCGAGAAATTGTTCCACGATCTCCAGGACCTTGCGCCCTGTGACGGGATGCTCGACTACGGCGGGGTAGGCGGAGTCGGGAAAATCGGGAAAGCCGATATCGGCGGGCGTCTTCGGGCTATGCGGGCCAGGTTCGTATCCGTCGAGGTCGACGAACCGCATCTGTCGCCGCTGCGCGACGAACTTATAAGCCACCTCGAGATCTTTGATGCGTTCCTTCATCGAAGGAGAGAGTGCGTCGTAAGCTTTTGCGAGGTCCCCGAATCCGGTTTCGCCGTCTTGAGGCGAGATCGTGAGCGCACGCAGAAGTGCGCCATGATTCGGGCGCGCTGTGTAGTGCAGGTCCATATGCCAATCGAGTCGGCCGACCACTTCATGGCCGTGGTAAAAGGCGGTCTGGAACCGATCTCCCTCGCCCCCATTCTCCAACTCGAAGAGCTCGGGATACTCGCCGGAGCGCTTGACTTCGAGAGGATGGAGCTCAAGCGGGCCGAAGCTGCGGCTGAAGTCGATCTGGGTATGCGGATCGATCTCCTGGCCGCGAAAAAGCAGCATGCCATGCTCGTACCAGAGCGCCTTTAACTCAGCCCTGAGAGCGTCCGTGAGATCATCATTGATATTGAAGCCAAAGACCTCGGCCCCGACATTGTCGAGCGGGCGCGTTTCGAGTGCCATGCGGATCATCTCTCCTTGGTTTTGCGCATGCGCAGGTTAGCCCGCTCGGCGGATGGGTGCGGCTTCGGGAGTGCCCGAGGGCATTCAAATTGGATGGTTTTTCGGCTCCCAAGCTTTCTTAGGCGTTTTCTCGACTCATTCTGGGCGCGGATCGAGG
This sequence comes from Myxococcota bacterium, assembly GCA_045106235.1. Classification (GTDB taxonomy): domain Bacteria; phylum Myxococcota_A; class UBA9160; order UBA9160; family UBA4427; genus UBA4427. The sequence goes on along the minus strand of JBGCEJ010000033.1, from coordinate 90,090 downwards.
CGAGAGCGAGCGGGCAGGGGAAAGGGCTAAAGATCCGTCTCCATGGCACCGATTCTCACACGGTTGGAATGCTTCCGCCGCGCTGATCGCGTCGGGGTCATGACCGAGGAGAATGTGAAGAGTGAAGATTCTAGTAGTCGACGATAGTGGCATCATGCGCAAAATCGTGATTCGAACTCTCCGGCAGGCGGGGTTTGGTGGACACGATATTGAAGAGGCCGAAAACGGAGTAGATGCCCTCGCGAAGATCGATGAGGACGCCCCGGATCTCGTGCTCACCGATTGGAATATGCCCGAGATGAACGGGTACGAGCTCGCCGTTTCAATGAAAGAGAAAGAGCTTGATATCCCTTTCGCCTTCGTGACTTCGGAATGCACGACGGAGATGAAAGACCAGGCCAATGAAGTGGGAGCGGTTGCGTTTCTGACGAAGCCGTTCACAGCGGAGACACTTGAATCCACCTTTTCCAAGATTCTGGGCTAGCGAAAGGGACTCCCTTTCTGCCTCTGAGGCACGATGATCGAGATTCACGTTCCCGAAGTCGATGAACTGAGCGAGCAGCTCGGTCTATTGATCGGCAAAGAGATCAAGGCGGATAGCCACGAAGAACCGTGGGAATTCGGTCCTTCCGTTCAGTCCGCAATCTACGTCACGCGAGATGACCGATTGGCTGCGATTCTGCGCATGGATCTCCCGCTTGCGGCTCACGTGGGTGCGGCCTTGGCGATGATGCCCGCGTCTGCATCTGAAGAAGCCGCGAAGGAGGGCGTTCTCGAAGACGACCTCTTGGACGCCTTCGGTGAAGTCGTCAACATTATGGCTGCTCTGCTATGCCTGGACGGAGCGCCCCATGTTCGACTGGCGACAGTGAACCACTGCGAACCTTCGCTTGAAGCGGACTTTATGAGCGCGCTTGTCGAGCCCGAAGTCCGGATCAATCTGGCTTTGGAAGTCGAAGGCTACGGGTCAGGGCGAATGACGTGGCAGACCCGCCGAATCGCTGAAGTCGAGGACTAGTCGGAAGCGAACCATTTGGCGAGCCCGGTCGAAATGCGCAGAATGCCTCGCAAGGCCGGCATGAGGCCGTAACGAAATGCCGTGCCTTTATGATGGGCTTGGTAGCGTGCGAGTCGGTCCATGAGGTCTCGTTCCGAATAGAGCCGACCGGCTTGGGCAACCCCCTCCAGCGTCGTCAGGGCACTGAGGTCTTCTAAGGGGTTCTTTCGGAAGAGCACGAGATCCGCGGGCGCGCCGACCGTGAGTTCTCCGGCGCGCTCGATTCCGAGGAACGACGCGGAAACACGCGTCGATGCCTCGAGTGCCTGTTCCGCACTGAGCCCGGCCTTTGCGAGAAGGACAATCTCTCTTTGGAGACTTGCCCCTGGAACAAGGTTGGGTGCGTTCGCGTCTGTGCCGGTATGGATGGAGATACCTGCTTCAAAGAGCGCCTTTACGGTCTCCCTTTGCTTTTGGGAGGCCGCTCGGATGAGGTCGAAGTCAGCTGTTTTCATGAAGCGAACGGGATTGAAGCCGACTTCGGCGCTCCAAATGCCGTCGCGGGCATGAGGCAGCCAGAGGCGCATCTCCTCGCTCTGCCGCCAAGCCGTCCAAGACTCCGCTTGGAGCGTGGCATCGACCGCAGAAAGGGTGGGCGTGTGGGCGATGTCATGCGCCTGACTGATCTGAATCACTTCTTTCATTCGCTCGTTGTTATGCCGAAGTCAGGCCTGCAAAAAATAGGGGTAGTCCATCGATTCATCTAGGAAGGGTGGATGGAGTCCGCGCAGGTGTTGGTGGTCATCGAAGCGTGCGATTTCGAAGGGGACGCTTCTTGGTGTATGGCCGACGATCTTGATTCCGTGAGACTGGGCCGCCTCGCGTAGGCCGATCGCGGATTCCGCATTGAGTTTCTCGTAGGCCTTAATGCAATCAGCGCCCTGCGCTGCGAGTTCCGCAACCGCGGACCGCGCTTCTTCGGCATTGGTGATGACGCGGGCTCCCGGTAGTACCGGGTCCTCGCCGTCGAGAAAGGGGCCGCAGTTGAAGTAGCGCGGGCCTGGGGCATCTCCTGCTTCGATGCGCTCGCGGTATTCGTGAAGGAACGGAATCTCGACGCCGCCCAGCAGGCGGACTCGGGTGACGCCGTGGAGGAGCATCAATAAGGACGTGTATTCGGCGTCGCCAGGCAGTTGGATGACCGGTAGATGGGCATGCATATCTGTCAGGCCGGGGATCACGAATCGATTTTTAAAGGGCGCGCCGGCAGCGGCCTCGGCGGCGCGAATTGAATGGATTAGGCCGTTCTTGACTTCAAGACGGACGGGGCCCCTGGTTTTACCGCCCGGCTCGACCAGGGTGACGCGTTCGAGGATGAAATTGTCCGCGGGCGCGGGAAGGGGGGCCGGCGGGCGGAGTGCGAGCATGATAATGCCCGTGACGATCAGGCCGGCAGATCCAACGAGGATCGAGAATTGGAGTAAGAATCTTCGGAGACGTCTCATCTTAGCTGCAGCCTAGTTCAATGAATGTCCGTTCGAGCGTTTCGTTCAAGGTGACTTATCCCTTCGTGTGTATGTCCGTAGATTCAGCGTGTGGTTATTCTCACGCTTGCGCATAGCCCCGAGCGGGGCACCCTCGAAGGACGGTGACTCGACTGGACGGTCTGGCGTGGTCCCTGAACGCAGATGAAGGAGATGAGATAATGGCAGCTCGCAAGAAGACGACCCGGAAGAAGACCGCGGCAAAGAAGTCCACGAAGAAGGCCACGAAAAAGTCGGCAAAGAAGGTCGCGCGTAAGAAGGCTCCGAAGCGAAAGGCTTCGGCGAAGAAAAAGGCGGCGAAGAAGAAGTCCAGCAAGAAGGCGAGCTCAGGGCTGGCCGCTCGAACCCGTAAGGCGATCGATGATAATTTGAAGACGCTCGAACGCGAGCTGCCAAAGAACCTCAAGTCGATGATCAAAGATATCCGAAAGGGAATCGCCGAACTCGAGGATCAAATCGAAAAGGCGCGTGATGACGGCGAAAAGCGTTGGAACGATCTCGAGAAGCAGGTGCGTCGCGACTCGGAACAGATGCTTAAGCGATTCGGAATCCGGGCGCGAAAGAAGACGGCTAAGAAATCGGCTAAGCGCACCGCTCGCAAAGCCGCCAAGAAGAAGTCGGCTAAGAAAAAGTCAACCAAGAAGAAGGCGACCCGAAAGCGCTAGGAACCGTCCGCACGGCTGCTCCGCTAAGGGGGCGCCGTGCGGGCGAGCGCCTCGGCATTTTGGGGGGCGTCAGAAAGACGTATATCCCCCATCGATCAAGATATCGTCACCCGTATGGTAGGCGGAGAGGTCGGAGGCGAGATAGATCGCGATACCCTCAAAGTCCGAGATCTCGCCCCAGCGTCGGGCGGGCGTTCGTTTCAAGATGGCTTGATCGAGTTCTGGAGGGATTGCTTCAGTTTGTTCCGTCTTCACCCATCCGGGGCGAATCGAGTTGACCTGGATGTCATGCCGTGCGAGGCGCACCGCTAGGGTTCGGACGAGAGAGCCGACTGCGCATTTGCTGGCGGCGTAATGAGCCTGAAGTGGCGCGGCGAAGTGTTCGACCATCGATGAGGTGGCGACGAGTTTGCCGCCGCCGCCGTTTTCAATCATGTGGTTGGCGAGGCAGCGAAGGGTTAGAAACGTCCCGTCCAGATTCACGCTCATCAGCTCACGCCAGTCCTCAAGGCTGATCTTGAGGGGGTCGCCCGGAGCGCCATAGCCGGCGTTGGCAAAGCCTGCGTGAATGCGGCCGAAGCGCTCCGTCGTTGCGCTGATGGCGGCCTCGATCTGATCCTCAGAGGCGATATCGCATTGTAAGGTTATCACCTCGGCGCCAAGTGACTCGAGCTCAAGCTGGGCGGCTTGACTTTTCTCTTCATTGCGCGCCCAAATCGCCACCCGCGCCCCTGCTCGGGCAACACCGCGGGCGAGTCCGAGTCCGATCCCTCCGTTTCCGCCGGTGACAACAATTGTACGGTCGCTCAAATCAAACATAGACCCCATCCTTTTCAAAGACGCTCGGTTCTTAACCGACTCATATGCTGCGGTAGGATAGGGCAGCGACATCACGTCGCGGGGCGGATCCCATGATTCGAGTGGATGGGCGAATGACGAGAGTGCGAGAGACGGCGCGCCTGCTTGGCGTGCTCTTGATGAGTCTTGGTGTCACGGGCTGCTCGACCGGATTCTTCGAGCGCGGCGATGCACAGCTGGCGGTAGCGAACAGTTTCCCCTCGAGTGTGGTTGGGCAGACGGTGGTTTACCGCTTTCTCCCCGGCCGAATCTATCAGGCTCGCTACGGATGCAGCGAGCTGACTTTCGTTTTGCTTGAGCCCAAGCAAACGCCGCCGCCGACAAAAACGATGCCGTATGCGTCGCGCATGCTCCGGACGGGGCTTGAACTCGTGGTCTGGAAAGATCCGGAGTACCACACCACTTTCGTCGTAGATTTTGAAGAGCGCTCGCTGCACGCAAGTGCCCTGCGACCCGGGGGCATGGCCTTCTTAGGTGAGGCCGAGATCCTCGAGATGCGGCCCACACTCGATTCAGCAGGTGCGGCGGTCGAATGCGCCGAGGAGCATTCGCTGCGTGACTGAATTCGAGTCGAAGCTTTCGGCAGTACTCGAAAAGAGTGTCTCGGGGTTTCAGCGCTTGGCGGGATGGAAGCGGCTTTCCGGGGGAGCGAGCCAGGAGACCTATCGAATCGAAATCGAGACGGAGGGCGGCGGACGAGTCTTGGCCATGCGACGGGCGGCGGGGGGACTTCCCGGCGAAGGCGCTGGTCCGGGACCGGGGCTGGAAGTTGAAGCTTCGCTCTTTCGCGTCGCTCGCGCCGCCGGAGTGCCCGAGCCCGAGATTGTCTACGTCCTGGAAGAGGGGGACGGCCTCGGTCCGGCTTTCTTGATGGAATGGCTTGAGGGGGAAACCGTTGGTTCACGCATCCTCAAGTCCGCGGCGCTCGAAGGCGTGCGCCCGCGTCTCGCCTTTGAATGCGGTGAGGTGCTCGCGCGGATTCATCAGATTGATCCGGTTGCAACGGGACTCGACCGGAAGTTGGTGACGGTTTCGCCGGAGTCATTTGTTCGGGAGGTCTGGGAGCAGTATCAGTCGTTTGGAACGAGTCTGCCCATGATTGACTACACGGCGCGCTGGCTCCTCGATCATCTTCCCGAGCCGTCGCCCGCGGCTCTCGTGCATAACGATTTCCGAAACGGCAACCTGATGGTTTCGGAACAGGGCATTGTGGCGGTGCTCGACTGGGAGCTGGCCCATTTGGGTGATCCTGTCCGAGACCTCGGGTGGATCTGCACGAACTCGTGGCGCTTCGGTCGGTCGGAGTTGCCTGTGGGCGGGTTCGGTCACCGTGAGGATCTCTTGGACGGCTACGAGGAGGTGTCCGGGCGCCGCATTTCGGTTTCCCACCTCCGGTTCTGGGAAGTCTTTGGTTCATTCTGGTGGTCCGCCATGAGTCTTTTGATGGCCTTCGGCTGGCGCAACGGAGTCGACCGAACGGTGGAACGGCCGGGGATCGCGCGGCGAAGTTCCGAATGCCAGGTGGACTGCGCGAACCTGATCATTCCCGGTCCGGTGAGCTTGGTAGAGGAAGCCTCGGCGCGCAGCTCCTTGGATATGCCGCGGGTGGATGAACTTCTGGTGAGCGTTCGCGATTTTTTGCGCGAGGATGCGCGCGCGGGCCTTGAGGGCCGCAACGCTTTCCTTGCGCTCGTTGCCTCAAATTCTCTGGACATCGTTCAACGCGAACTCACGTTAGGCCCCGCTCATCTCGACGCAGAACAGGCCCGCCTTCGTGCTCTTTTGGGGAGCGAGGAGCCTCTTGGAGACTTGCGCGACCGACTCTGCGCCGGGCTGCGGAGCGGAGAGATGCTCTTGGACCACCCGGGGCTTGCTGAGCATCTTCGCCTGACCGTTGCAAATCAGCTCGCGATCGATCAGCCCCGCTATTCGGGGCTTGAGGTCGCTTTGGCCGGGGGTGCCTAGGGTGCGCGCTCTTCTTCCTTTTTTTGATCCACTTAGATGTATGAACCCGTTCCGGAGTCCTGATGAACTTTGATCTCCCTTCTCATCTTGTTGAATACCTCGCGGAGCTCGACGCGTTTATCGAACGCGAAATTCGGCCCCTCGAAGAAGAGGACGACAATATTCGTTTCTTTGATCATCGCCGTGAAGATGCGCGAACCGATTGGGACCGTGGTGGGCTGCCAAACGAGGAATGGGAAGCGCTGCTTGCGGAAGCAAAGCGGCGAGCGGATGAAGCGGGACATTATCGGTATGCGTCACCGAAGGAATGGGGCGGCCGCGAGGGGACGAACCTCGATATGGCAGTCATTCGCGAGCATCTGGCGAAGAAGGGATTGGGGCTGCATAACGATCTCCAGAACGAACATTCGATCGTGGGCAATAGTGTTGGGCTCTTGCTGCTCCTTCACTACGGATCCGATGAGCAGAAGGCCGCGTGGCAAGATCGCCTCGCGTCCGGCAAGGGCGGCTTTACGTTTGGGATTACAGAGTCTGCGCATGGTTCGGACGCCACGCATATGGAGACTGCTGGGGTTCGGGACGGGGACGAGTGGGTCCTGAACGGCGAGAAGTCCTGGAATACCGGGATTCATAAGGCTTCTCATGCCATGGTCATGGCGCGGACGAGCGGGCAGCCCGGCGATGGACACGGCATTACGGCTTTTCTCACGCCGACGGACTCGCGGGGTTTCCAAATCGAAGAGATGCTTTGGACTTTCAATATGCCAACGGATCATGGGCGGTTCACGCTCAAGGACGTGCGTGTTCCCGACGGTGCGATTTTCGGCGGAGAGGGAAAGGGACTTCAGGTCGTACAGCATTTTTTCAATGAGAATCGGATTCGGCAAGCCGCGTCATCGCTCGGTGCTGCGCAGTTTTGCGTGGATGAGTCTGTCGCGTTCGCGCAGGAACGAAAGCCTTTTGGAAAGCCCCTCTCGGCGAATCAGGGGATTCAGTTCCCCTTGGTCGAGCTGCAGACGCAGTGTGAGATGCTCCGCGCGCTGATTCACAAGACGGCTTGGCAGATGGACCAGACGGGACCTTTCTCGGTCTCGGACAAGGTCTCGATGTGCAATTACTGGTCGAATCGTTTGTGTTGCGAAGCGTCGGACCGGGCTATGCAGGTGCATGGTGGGCTCGGCTATTCCCGCCATAAACCTTTCGAGCATATCTATCGTCATCATCGGCGCTACCGGATCACGGAAGGCGCGGAAGAGATTCAGATGCGGCGCGTAGCGGGTTACCTTTTCGGCTTCATGAACCAGAAGGCGCCGAAAGGCGTAAAGGAGAACTAACGCTGGCTTACGGTTCTGCGCTCGTCCCGGTCTGAGCCGCGGTGCTGCCTTCACTCGACTCTTTGATCCACTGGCGTGCGCCGGGGAGAAAGAAGAAAGCGGGGAGGGCGAAGGCGGCGGTGAGAGCGAAGAAACCTGCGTACCCAAGCTCTTGCGCGAACCAACCGGAAGAGGCGGCGACGACCGATCCCGCGAGGGCATAAATCGAGGTGAGCAGCGCGTACTGAACGGCCGCGTGTTCTTTCTCGCAGACGTGCATGAGGAAGGAAAGGAAGGCGGCGGTGGCGAGGCCGCTGCAGAAAGACTCGACGACGGAGGCGGCGTAGACGGGGATCGCTCCGATTTCAGGCGATGCGGCGGCTGCGGCGTAGGCGAGATTCGAAGCGAGGGCGAAAGCCCCGAGCACCCACAATCCGCGCCCAATCCCGAATCGTCCGACGAACCCGCCGCCCACAAGCGCGCCGACAATCGTTGCGAGTGCGCCGAGGGTCGTCGAAACGGACGCGATGCTCTCGTCGGAAAACCCCTGGTCGACCCAGAAGGGCTTCACCATGGGTCCCATCGCTCGATCGCCGAGCCTGTAGAGAAGGACGAAGGCGCCGACTTGCCATGCCCCAGGTTGGGAAAGCCATCGCCGAAGCGCTGGCCAGGTCTCGCGCTGGCTCTCTTCGGGTACGGGGACCTTGGGCACCGCGGCGAGGCTGAGTGACATCAGGGCCATCATCCCCGCGGCGACGGAAAAGGTGCCGGACCATCCGATCCAGCGCGGCAAAAACATCAGCCCACCCCCGGCTGCAATCAGGCCGATTCGGTAAGCGCCCACGCGGATCGAATTCGTCGGGCCCTCTTCGCCGCGATCCACCAGCCCGATCGTATACGCATCGATCGCAATATCCTGAGTCGCGGAAGCCGCGCAAAAAATAGCGACGGCGAGCCAGATGAGCGGCGTGATCGTCTGTGCGGGGGCGGGGGCGGGGGCGAGGGCGGGGGCGAGGGCGAGGGCAGGGGCGGAGGCGGAGGTGAGCGCGAGGGTGGCGAGGCAGGCACTCATTGTGACGAGCGCCCCGGCGATCCATTGTCGCCGATCGCCGAATCGGTCGACCAGCGGTGACCAGAGCACTTTGACGGACCACGCAATCGAGAGCCCTGAAAGAATGCCGATCTCCGTGAGGGAAATGCCCTGGCGCCGGAAATACACCGGCCAGATATCCGCGTAGAGGCCCATTGGGAAGCCCTCGATCACGTAGACCCACGCGACAATCGAGAGCTTTTTCCTGAGATTCACGACTTTCCCCCACGGCGAGTATCGCGCTCTCGGAAAAGCCAATCAAGATCGAGCGGGCTCGTGGCAATCGTGGCAGAGCGCGCTCGCCCGAAAAGCTCAGCTGTAGTGTTTGGCGAGGCCGTCGATGGTTTCTGCGAACTCGCGCACGGTGTCCGCGATGATCTCAGCGACAGGGCGAACGGATTCGATGCGCCCCGCGACCTGCCCGGTGAGCGCAACACCCGCTTCGAGGTCGCCCTCGAAATAGACTTGATGCTGGCCGTTGCCGAGGTCGGCCATCGCATGGCCTTCGCCTGCTTCGAGCCGGTTAGTTCGTTCCGTCCGCAAGGCACGAAGGGCCGGGGCGCCCTCTGGCTTTAGGATGACGGTTCCGGTTTCTGCGGCGTCAACGATGGCATTCTTCCAGTTGGCATGGACCGGGCTCTCGAGCGCCGAAACCATGCGGGTACCCATTTGAACGCCTTCCGCACCGAGCGCAAATGCGGCGGCCATGCTGATGCCGTCGCAAATCCCGCCCGCCGCGATGATCGGAACGTCGACTTTCGAACGAATCAGCGGGAGGAGAACCATCGTTGAGACATCTCGTGGGTTCTTGAATCCGCCGCCTTCGCCCCCCTCGACAATGAGGCCGTCGACGCCGGCATCCACGGCTTTGAGCGCGGCTCGGAGTGTGGGGACAACGTGGAATACGGTTAGGCCCGCCGCCTTCAGCTGGCTTGTGTATTTTGTGGGGCTTCCCGCGGAGGTGGTGACGACGCGGACGCCTTGTTCGATCACGAAGTCGGCGATCTTGGGATCTCGAACGAAAGCCTGAGCGATATTGACGCAGAACGGGCGGTCCGTGAGGGTGGACATCTTCTGGATTTCGCCGCGGAGTACGTCGAGCTCGCCCGAAGAAGTCTCGATCATCCCAAGGGCACCGGCTTGACAGACTGCGGAAGCAAGCGGGGACCGGGCAATCCAGCCCATCGGGGCCTGCACGATCGGAACGTCAACGCCCAGCATTTGGGTCACGCGATTATTGAATTGCATGGCATTTCCTTCTTGAGGGCCTCGGGGATGCTAGTCGAGGTATTCATTTTCGAGCGCTTCCGCATGGCCGTAGACCTTTGTGAGGTAAGGCCCTCGGCGGAAGGGGCGTCGCGCAAGCAGGCGTCGCATCTTGGCAGGGCCAATATTGTACGCCCCAACCGCATGCTCGGTATTCTTGAAGCGGTTTCGAAGTTCGACGAGGTAGGCGATCCCGAGCCGCACATTCACCTCGGGATTTCGAAGAACGCTTTGACTGGTCCAGACAAGCCCCGTGCGTTCCGCGATTTCGCGCGCGGTCGCCGGCTGCAATTGCATCAGCCCGATGGAGCCCGAAGGTCCCCTCGCTGCGGGATCAAAACGACTTTCTTGCTTGATGATCGCGAGTGCGAGTGTGACGGGAAGATCGTATTGATGCTCAGCAAATACGAGCTCACGGGCGACCCGCTCGCGCTCACCCGCATCGAGCTTTCGGGCGGCTTCACGGTCGAGGACGGCCCGAACGAACGCCATGCTTCTCCGCTCTTCGTCGTGGGCTGCGGTCGGGGGCCGGAAGCGGTCTGCGGGGCGGCGGGCCGAGACGGCAGCGTGCAGGCTCGACGTTTTTCCGGCAGGCCCGTTCGCGGCTTCGCCATCCCTCGCTTGTCCGGAACCCGACCCGCTCGAAGCGGGGGCGGGGGCGGGGAAGTGGGCTCGGGCAGTGGCAGAGTTGGGGGCTTCCGCGATCGCAGGCTGCGCTGCTTCGGACAGCTTCGAGGGGCCCGGAGTAGCGCATCCGCCGAGAACCCAAAGCAAGCACGTCGCGGCAAGGCAGTGACCAAGGCCGCGACCAACGCCGCGACCGACGCCGCGACCGACGCCGCGACCAAAGTCGCGACTAAAGTCGCAACTAGAGCCATGACTAAAGCGGTCACTAAGGCCGTGGCGAAGAGGGGAGGGCAGACTCACGGCGCGCCGAGGTAGTCCATCTTGCCGAGAGCGACACCGCCTTGGCGAAGCAGGGAGTAGACCATCACGACGTGAAAGAAAAAGTTCGGCGTCGCGAAGCCCGTGAGGAAGCGTTCCCCCGTAAACGTGATGCTCTGCTCTGGTCCGATAGGAAGGATGACTTCGCGGTCTTCGGATCCGTCGATTTGGTCGGCTGGGACCGACTGCACGAAATCAATCGCCTTTTGAATGCGGCCTCGAAGGGCTTCAAAGGTCTCTTCGTCATCCGGCCAGCTCGGTGGCTCTTGTCCTGCGAGCCGCGCGGCGGCATTTTTGGCGGCATCCGTCGCGATGTGGATCTGACGATTAAAGGGGAGCATGTCCGGGGCCAGTCGCATGCCGACGAAATTATTGACGTCGAAGCCCTTCGCCTCTGCATGTTCTTCGGCCTTATCGAGCCAGCTGAGCATGTTGGTGAGCGCGCGTTCGAAAAGCGGGACGCTCGCTGAATGCATGGATAGGGTCATGATCTCTCCTAGAGCTTGGATGCGAGGTAGTCGATGGTGCGGGCATCTTCGTCGTTCCCGAGATTCATCGTGGCTGCGTTGAATTCCGTGACACCTGCGTCTCGGAGTCGGTCGATCCCCGCGTCAAGCGCGGCTTCGTCACCCACGATCGAAATGTCTGCGGGCCCGGCGGCGCCTTCCTTGTCGAGCATGGCGCGATAAGAAGGAAGCTGTCCGTACATGACGAGATCTTTCGCGATCTTCTCTTTCGCGGCATCGGTGTCATTCGTGAGCACGATCGGAATGCCCGAAACGATGCGCGGCGCGGGCCGGCCGGCTTCCTTTGCGGCGGCGGAAACCTTAGGCACGATATGCGTCTCGGTCGTCACAGGACCTGTCATCCAGAGAATCGTACCCGCGGCGGTGCGGCCGGCGATTTTCAGCATGTGATCGCCGAGCGCTGCAATGAGAACCGGCACTTCGGGAACACCGGGGAAGTCGAGGGCTGCGTTGACCTTATACTGGTCGCCACTGAAGCTTGCGGGTTCGCCGCGGAGCAGGGGGCCGAGCACGCTCATGTATTCGCGCATATGCCGCGCCGGCTTCTCATAGGACAGGCCAAACATGTTCTCGATCACGAGTTGATGCGAGAGGCCTAGGCCGAGGACGAAGCGGCCGCCCGCAGCGGCTTGCGCGGTCAGGCTCTGCTGGGCGAGGGCATGGGGATGTCTCGGGTAGCTGGGGACGACGGCGGTTCCGAGTTCGATGCGTTCGGTTTCTCGCCCGATCAGACTGAGGGTCGTGATGGCATCGAGTCCGAAAATATTCGCCAGCCAGAGCGAGGCGAAGCCACGGCGGTCGAGATCCTTGGCTTTTTCAATCAAGTTGTCCAGCGATTCTCCGGGCGTAACGCCGGCCATGACCCCGATGTTCATGTATTTCTCCTTGGTTGCTCTACGGGCGAAGCTGCAGTGTACATGGATGAGCGGGCGGTGACGAATCTCTGAGACGCTCCGGTTGAGTATGCTCCGTTTTATGCGCACCTCATTTCGAATAGCCCGACTCGCGTGGATTATGGCGGCGGGATTGATTTCGTCGATCAGCGTTCAGGCAGCCGAGCCGGCCTCGTCGGCGCAGTCCGCCGCGGCGAAAGCACCCGCAAAATCACCGAATATCCTCCTTCTCTTCGCGGAAGACATGTCGAGCCGGGTGGGTGCCTTCGGTGACCCGGTCGCGGTGACGCCGAATCTGGATCGCCTGGCGGAGGAAGGCGTTCGGTTTACGAATGTCTTCGCGGGAGCGAGCACCTGTGGCCCGAGCCGTGCGGCCTTACTGACTGGCGTTCATGCGATTGCGACGGGTTCACAGCATATGCGCACATCGAGTCGTCCCGCCGGGGCCTACCGGTCTGTCCCACCGCCGCAAATAAAAGCCTTCCCGGAGCGGCTGCGGGCCGCGGGGTACTACACATTCACCGATGGCAAGTTGGACTATCAGTGGAGCGGCGTTCGGGCGGGTTCAGGGCCCTTCACGATGTGGGATGAGGAGTCGAGCGGCCGTCGCTGGTCGGGGCGTCGCGCGGGACAACCTTTCTTTGGCCTGATCAATTTTATGTCGACGCATGAGAGCGGGAATTTTCCGGCGCTCGGTTCTATGCCGCATAGCATCATGCATTTCGCGACGCAGTGGATGCATTTTTTCGGGGACTATGAAATCGGAGTGGGTCCAGTTCGCGCCGAATCCGTTTCGGTCCCCGCCTACTACCCAGACACGCCGACCGTGCGGTCCGATATGGCGCGGCTCTACAATAATATCTTCCAGATGGACGCTCAGGTGGGAGCGATTCTCGACCAGCTTGACCGAGAAGGGCTGGCTGATGAAACGATCGTGATTTGGACGACCGATCATGGCGAGGGGCTGCCGCGGGCGAAGCGGTCTCTGCATGACGCGGGGCTGCGGGTTCCGATGATTATTCGCTGGCCCGAGGCGCTTCGGCCCAAGCATCTTGAACGAGGGGCGGAGGAGAAGCGGCTGATTAGCCTCGTCGATCTTGCGGCGACGATCGATGGCCTGGCTTATGTGAAAACACCGCCCTGGGTGCAGGGGCAGGACTTTCTTCAGCCCAATTCCGCGCGGGAATGGATTTTTGCGACACAGGACCGCGTTGACGATCTTTTTGACCGGCAGAGGACAGTTCGCGATGACCGCTTCGTGTATATCCGAAGCGAAGCCCCCGAGTTGCCCATCGCGGCGGCGAACGATTTCCGAGAGAACCTGCCCATGATGCGGGAGATTTCCGCACTTCACGAAGCGGGCTCACTCGGCGCGAATTCTTCGACACTCTTCGATCCCGTCGGAGAGGAGCGGCTCTACGATCGGGAGAGTGATCCGGACGAGTTCGTCAACTTGGCGGGGCAGCCCGAGTGGGCTCCACGTTTGCGAAGGATGAGCGAAGCCTTGGACGGCTGGCTCGCGCGGATGGGGCCACTTGCGGCGATGCCCGAGGAGGAGATGGTGGCGTCCTTTCAGGCGGAGGGTGAGCCTCGGGTGACTCGGCCGCCGAAGATGCGCGCGAAGGGAGGGCGGGTCTTGATCCAAGCCCCGGATGCCGGAGCATCGATCGGATACCGAATTGCTCATCCCTCTGCGCCCAGCGTGGATGCGTGGTCGCTCTATACCGAGCCGATTTTTGTGGCGCCGGGAAGCGAAGTCAGCGCGAAGGCGGTTCGGTACGGATGGGACGAGAGTGAGATCGTTGAACGGTCGTTTTCGGCGGAAGCGCTCCAGGCGCTTGAGGCGCTTCAGGTGCATAGCGGTAGTGCCCCGTAATAGGGTAGTCGAAGAGCATGTCTTCCCGCTTCGGGCCGCTCCCGATGTTATGCACGACTAAGGGCCTCTCTCCGTCGGTAGAGCGGGCCTCGGCGATGATGCCGATATGGGGGAGGCTCCCTGATACGCGCCAGGTGACGAGATCCCCGGGAAGGTAATCCGACGGATCGAGAGGATCGTGAGAAAGGAGCAGCGCTTGTCCCTTTCGCGCGAAGAAGGTCTGGAGGTTGGGGACGCGGCGATGATCGATGTTGGAATCTGGGCGCGAGAGTCCCCAGTTTGCGGGATACGCCGAAAAATGAGCTCGCATATCCTCGTGGACCTCTTTCTGGAGGTCGATGCCCAGGGCTCGGTAGCTTCGGATGACGACGTCGGTGCAGACGCCGGTTGAGGCGGGGACGTCGCCGCCCGGGTAGCGGAGTGCCCGGTACTGCCCATCGTAGGTGACGGCGTGGCGGGTTCGCTCAAGGGCGGCCGCGGCCAGACGTTCCGAGAAGGACTCGGGCGATTCTGCCCAGGCGGGGGCTGAGAAGCCTGCAAGACCTGCAAGACTCAAGAGAGCGCCCAGCCCGAGGGCGCCGAGGATGGCCAGACGGGCGAGGGAAGTCGGGCTACGCATCGAGGTGCATCAAGAGAAGCATAGAAAGAAGGATGCCGCGTCTGGGGAGCAGGTTCCCGTGGATCCCGGAAAAGCGTTAGCTTTTGGCTTGGCCGGGGGATTGGCCCTAAGAAACACAGCGCTGGAGGAAGAGATGCTGAAGAAACTTGGAATCGCCTTGTTGGTCTATGTCGGCATCGTGGTCGCATTTGAGTCCATGATCGGCTTCTTCCAACCCGAAGCGGGTACGACGCTCGTGATTACGACCACGAATGACGAGGGCGTCCAGAACGACCGGGTTCTTGCGCGACTGGAGACGGGCGGACAAATCTACGTCGCCGCGAATCATTGGCCCAGGGCCTGGTACACCCAGGCTTTGGCCCACCCCGAAGTGCGGGCGGCCTTCGATCGCGAGAACGGGGCGCGCCAGAGCGGGAACTACACGGCGGTTCCGGTTTCGGAAGCGGAGCATGCTCGGGTTCATGCTGAGCATAATCCGGGACTCGGCTTCCGCATCGTGACGGGTTTTCCGCCCCGGTATTTCTTGCGCTTGGATCCGATTCCCGGGTCGTGATTTGGGCGCATCGTCGGGGCAGGCGATGTAGTCTCCGGATGCACGCAAGAAATAGTTCTGAGGGGGGCTTCGGTGCGCTGGTTTCTCGTCTTGTTTTTGGTCGCAGTGATTGCGGCGGTGGTGGTTGGGGCATGGCCTCGCATGGAGGACGAAGCGCCTCTGCTTGAAGGGCCGGCTTCCGTCGAGTTGGGCGTGGCAGGCGCTTCCCATACGCTGCGCTGGTCGGATGCCGGGACTGGGCTTCGAAAGGTCGAAGCTTATCTCGAATTGGGTGATGCGACGGTCTCGGAAGACGGGGCAGAGGTGCCGCCCAAGCGAATCGTCCTGCACGAGAATCGCTGGCGCGGGACCACGCTGAGTGGGCCGCCTCTTCCGACAGAGACGGAGCAGGCGGCGGTGACGCTGGACGCTACGAAATTGGGCCTTCAGGACGGATCGGCGACGCTGGTCCTTGCGGCGCGAGACTGGTCCTGGTCTGACGGTTTCGAAGGCAATGCCTCTGAGCTCCGGATCCCGGTGACGATCGACCGAAAGGCACCGACACTTTCTGCGGTGAGTGGTTTGACCTATGTGCGCCGCGGGGGCTCGGCGGCGGTGGTCTACCGCGCCGGTGAGGACGCGGCGAGTTCCGGCGTTCGCGTCGGGGATGCCTTCTTTCCCGGGATTGCGACGGGGGGTGGCGCCTCGCTTGCGGTTTTTGCGATTCCGATCGATGCGCCGGCGGGCCCAGATGTTCGGGTGGTGGCGATGGATGCGTTTGGGAACGAGGCCACGGCACGATTCGATGTGCGCGTTCAGGAAAAGAATTTCGCCGAGACTTCGATCGGGCTCTCGGATCGGTTTCTAGACCGAGTTGCCGTTCGGTTAGGCGAAGCGAGTGGCATGACCGAAGCGACGCCCTTGGCGACTTTTCAACGCGTTAATTCTGAGCTGCGTGAGAAGAATGAAGCGGTGATCGCGGATGCGATCGGCGCGCCGACCCCGAAACAGTGGGAGGGCGGCTTCGCACAGATGCGGAACTCGAGTGTGACGAGCCAGTTCGCGGAGCTCCGGCACTATACGAGCGGCGGTGCGCGCGTGTCGATCGCGCGACACTATGGATATGATTTGGCTTCGACGGGGCATGCCCCGATCACGGCCTCGAACGGAGGAACCGTGATCTATGCCGGAGACAACGGCATCTACGGCACGCTTGTGCTGATCGATCATGGCCTCGGGATCACTACGCTCTACGGGCACCTTTCGAGCTTGGCTGTCGCGGTCGGGGACCGCGTTGAGAAGGATCAGAAGCTTGGTCGGTCGGGAGCGACGGGCCTCGCGGGGGGCGATCATTTGCATTTCGCTGTGCTGGTCGGGGAGACCTACGTGGATCCGATCGAATGGTGGGACCCCAAATGGGTGGACGAGCATATCGACGCGCGGCTTCCTTGATGTGCAGGGGGGATGTGCAGGGTGATGTACAGGGCGTGGGCGTAGCCGGCGCGCTCGCTACGAGCTGCCCTGGGGCTCGTGCTAATGCGGTCGAAGCGCCCTAGAATCCCCGCATGGATTATTCGATTCTCGACGACGGGCAGACTCTCCGTTTCTCCGAGGCCGAAATCAGCCTGTCGAGCGCAGGGGATTTCAGAGTTTCGCAGGCGGCGTTCGAGGAGAAGCTCGGTTGGGAACTCAAGCCCCAGGGCCTTTGTCAGGGGGAGGTCTGTGTTCCGGTTCGTGATCGTGAAGCGCTTCTGCACGAAGGCGCGATCGACCTAGGCGCATTCGCCTCTGTGATGGGGCGGCCCTATGTCGTTGACGCGGCAGAGGGGGTCGCGGCGATGGGCATGGCCGCCGATTCGCAGGCTTCTCGAATGGCGAGCCTCGAAGCGCCGGATTTCGAACTTCCTGACCTTTCGGGCAAGACCCATCGTCTCTCCGCCTATCGTGGCAACAAGGTGCTCTTTATTGCCTATGCATCTTGGTGAGGATGCCGCGAGGACTTGCCGGTCTGGCAAGCGCTATACGAAGAGCTCGGCCCCCATGGGTTTGTTCCGATCACGGTCGCGCTCGATCGCTGTGAGGATGTTAGGTCTTATGTTGAAACGGCAAAGCCGACGCACCCGAGTCTGATTGATGAGGCTCATCGTACCGCCGAGCTCTTTCATCTCGTGAACGTACCGACGATTCTCTGGATCGACGAAGCGGGCATGATCTGTCGCCCCCACGATAGTCAGTACGCGACGGATACTTTCACGGCGTTTCACAAGAAACTGTCGGGACCCTATCTTCAGATGATCCGAGACTGGGTTCATACGGGCGCAGGGGCCATGACCCCGGATGAAATTCGAGCGAACCAGCCCGCGCCGAGCGATGAGTCTCAGCAAGCCCGGGTCGAACGCGCTGTGGCTTGGCATTTGCTGAGCGCGGGGCGGGCCGAAGCGGCGGAGCCGCATTTTGACCGTGCTGAAGCCCTAGCACCGAAAGATTGGACGATTCAGCGAGGGTCTATGCCTCTTCGAGGCGGGAACCCCTTTGGCCCCGAATTCTTCGCGCTCGCGGAGAAAGGGAAATTTAACTACGGGATGGAAGAACTGACGCCGACCCATGCGCCGGAGGAGTCGGAATAGCACCGACTTCTTCCTGACGCGCTGCTTCGACGCGGGCTAATTTAGTCTCGCGGCAATCAGTGCCCGCGCATGCCTGATAGCTAAAAGCTGCGTCGCGTCGTCATCGAGGAGCCCCAGGCGAGTATGAAAGCGCCCGAGAGTCTCGAGACTCTAATTGAATACGGGATTATCCAGGAGGTCGTGCGCCCGCTCATGAGCGGAAAAGAGGCGCAGGTCTTCATTGTGGTCGCCGGCGGAGAAGAATGCGTTGCGAAGGTCTATAAAGAGGCCACGCAGCGGACTTTCAAGCATCGCGTCGAGTACACCGAAGGCCGCAAAACGCGCAATTCTCGCGACCAGCGCGCCATGAATAAGCGGAGTCAGCACGGCCGCAAGCAGGACGAGGCCGCCTGGCGAAGCACCGAAGTCGACATGATCTACCGACTTCGTGATGCGGGTGTACGCGTGCCTGAGCCGATCAATTTCGTCGAAGGCGTGCTCGTGATGGAGCTGGTGAAGGATGCCCAAGGCGGTGCTGCGCCGCGGCTCGGTGATCTGAACTTTTCTGCCGCAGAGGCGAAGTTGATTTACGACCGACTTATGCGCGAAGTGGTTCGGATGTTATGCGCCGGCATCGTGCATGGAGACTTGTCCGATTTTAATGTGCTGATGAGCGCGGACGGACCGGTCGTGATCGATTTCCCGCAGGCGATCGACCCCACGCATAACCCGAACGGCGAGAAGCTTCTGCTTAGGGATGTCGAGAATCTTCATCGCTTCTTGGCGCGATTCGCACCAGAGGAGACGATCCGACCTTACGGCCAGGAAATCTGGAAGCTCTATCAAAAGAATAAGCTCCGCCCGGACACCGAACTCAGCGGCGTCTACGTCGCTCCGGCCGGAAAGGTGGACACGACAGAGCTGATGGGCCTGATCGAAGATGCGGGACGCGATGCGGAGCGTCGGCGATCGGGGCCGAAGTTGGATGAGGATGACGACGCGGAGTTCGAAGCCGCGCGGGATGCGCTCGGGAGTAAACCTGCGACTTTTAGAAAGGTCGTCGATTTTACGAAGGACCGGAAACCACGTCCTTCCAGCCGGAAACCTGGCAATGCACCGCGCGCCGATTCCGAAAAAGGGGCTCCACGCCGCCGCAACCGTCGGGGTCGGGGCGGCGACGGAAGTCGCGACGCCGGGAATGGCGGGCGAGGGAAGACCGCGGCGAAGGCGCAGGACTCGTCGAATGGGTCTCGGTCAAGGAACGCGCCGAATGGCCCGCGCAGCGATCGTGCCGCCAGCGCTTCGGGCGCGCCGAAGACGCCGCCGAGGGGGCCTCGGGCGATGATGGAGGGGCGCTCGGGAACCTCGAATGCAGAGGCGAAGAAGGAAGGCGCCGGTTCGGAGCGGGCTTCGGGCGCATCTCAGTCTCCGTCCCCGAACCCGCGTCGGCGCAATCGTCGCCGTCGTGGCGCGGGAAAAGGGGCAGGCGGTGAGGCTTCACGGAGCGAGGGCTCACCGAATCGGTCGAAGGCGACTCCGCCGAGCGGCCCTGCGAAGAGTCAGAAGCCTCAGTCGAAAACGAGTGGTCAACGCGGAGCCAGGGGCCCCGGGTCCGGGGCCTCGGAAGCGAACTCCGATCAGCCGGCG
Organism: Myxococcota bacterium; assembly: GCA_045106235.1. Lineage (GTDB taxonomy): Bacteria > Myxococcota_A > UBA9160 > UBA9160 > UBA4427 > UBA4427. Next base: position 70,747 of record JBGCEJ010000033.1, on the reverse strand, counting down.
CGGCGGCGTCGCCGTCGTCGGCCGCGCAATAAGCCGGACGCTGAATAATGCCTCGTCGCAATCGAAACGAAGACGAAGGGCAGGGCGAAGAAGCTGGAGCGGGCTCCTCTCGAAACGCTGAGCCTCGACCTTCACGGACGGAGCAGACCCGCGCCGCCAGAGAGGTGAATGCGCTGGGCATTGAACTCACGCGTCTTGCACCGGAAGTGCTCGACCGCCTGGAGCTTCCCGAGCTGCTACGCGAAGAGATTGCGGTTTGTCAGGGGCTGAAGCCGCGGGGGCGCGGGCGGCAGAACCGACTGATCGGACAGCTGCTGCGGGCGGAAGATCACGATGGGATTCGTGACCGGCTTGCTGGACTCCAGGTTGAGCTTCGACGCGGCGTTCAAAAGGAGAAGGGCAATGAACGCTGGCTTGCTCGGATCCTCGACGAAGGGGAATCCGCGATCGAGACTTTGATCGAGGATCATCCGGATGCGGATCGTCAGCGCCTGAAGACGCTGATGCGAAACGCTCGACAGGAGCCGAAGGCGAAAACCACGCGCCGCGCTCGACGTGAGCTCCTGCGCGCGATTCGCGAACTTAGAAGCTGAGCCGGGCCGATTGAATCGACCGAAAGGAACGAACATGATCTCTGCTGAATTTCCCTACGAAAAAAAGTTCCAGGACGTGAAGGGAAAGAAGCTGGCCTATGTCGATGTCGGCGAGGGCGACCCGATCGTTCTTCTGCACGGCAATCCGACTTCTTCGTACCTGTGGCGAAACGTGATTCCGGAGCTCGAAGGCAGCGGGCGCGTGATCGTGCCCGACCTGATCGGGCAGGGGGATTCCGAGAAGCTCCCCGCCAGCGAGGGGCCGGATCGGTACTCCTTCCTCGTCGCCTACGAATATCTAGAGGGGCTGCTTTCGGCTCTTGGCCTCGATGCGAACGTGACTCTTGTGATTCACGATTGGGGCAGCGGCCTCGGTTTTCACTGGGCGAAGAATCATTCCGACGCCGTTCGGGGCATCGCCTATATGGAAGCCATCGTTCGCCCGGTCACGTGGGACGACTGGCCGGAAAGTGCACGGGGCATCTTTCAGGGCTTCCGCTCCGAGAAGGGCGAGGATCTCGTTTTGCAGCGCAATATGTTCGTAGAGGCCGTTCTTCCCTCGGCGATTTTGCGAGATCTCACGGAGGCAGAAAAGGCGCAGTACCGTGCTCCCTTTTCAACGCCGGACGATCGGCAGCCGACGCTGAACTGGCCGCGACATATTCCCATCGACGGCGAGCCCGCGCATATGGTCGAACTGGTTTCGGCCTATGCCGAGTGGATGTCGAAGAATGAAATCCCGAAGCTCTTCGTGAACGCGGATCCGGGATCGATCTTGACGGGGCCGCAGCGCGAGTTCTGTCGCACCTGGCCAAACCAGAAAGAGGTCACCGTCGCCGGCGCGCATTTCGTGCAGGAGGATTCCCCCGCCGAAATTGGGCAGGCGGTCGCGCACTGGCTCAAGGCCATCTGAGACGCCGTCGCGCCTAATCCTGAATGAAGTCGATGCTCTCCGCGGCGGCTGCGGCGACCTTGGGGTCGTTATGGCCGAGCAGGTCGTTGAGAACCGGCAGACTGCTCTTCGAGTCATCGAACATCATGCTCTCGATGGCCTCGAGGACGACGCTCGAATCCGCGTCCTCCGTGGCGGCATGGACGATGTCGCGGCCCGCAGGCGATTCGGTATCGCTCGCGTTTGAGACGGCGGCCGCTCGGACTCGCGGATCCGGGTCGCGCTGGGCGATCTCGGCAAGTTCTTCGAGGTTGATCGAATCGGCTCCGAGTCGCTCGAGAGCGGCAACGCGCTCCTCGGGGTCTCTCGAATAGAGCTGCTCGCGTGCTCTCTCAGCCGCCGCTCGACTGTTCGCTTCGCGCTCGGCCCGCTCGCGCTCCAGATATTCCGTTCGTTCACTCGGGGCGAGAGCCGCCAGTTTATCATGGCGAGCGGAGCGTTCCTGTTTCCGCTCCTGCGCGTTTTTCTTGTTTCGCTCTGATCGACGCTTGGCCATCCGCTGATTCCGGAGCGTATCGAGATGCTGGTCGATCCCGCCGATGAGGATCGCTTCGACCTTGCGTCCTTCCGTCGAGCTTGCCGCGTACTGCAGCGCGTAGGCCTGCCCCTCAAGGACTGCCGCAAGCGCGGCTTCGAGGGAAACGTCTTCTACGTCGATATCGATCCGGGTTTCCCCATCCGCGCGCCCGATCACCTTGAACGCATAGCGCGAGGCGAGCTGACCGAGAATCTGGCCACGGGGCGTATAGCGGAGCTGGAGCGTAACGGCATTCGCGTCGGCATCGCCATCGCCGCCTAGGCCTTCGATGGCTGAGGAGCCCTCGCCCGATGTTAGGGCGGAGGAAAGAAAGGGGCGCGTGGGCGCCGAATCTTTTGCCCGGTCGACAGGAGCCTGGGCAGAAACCCTCGGAGAAGGAGAAGTCGAGGTGGACGCGGTATCCAAAGCATCGCTCTGACCCGAGTCACAGCCTGAAAGAGCAAAGAGGCAGCCTACGAGGAGTGTGCCACTAAGGGCGCGGCAGACGGACGGGCTGTCGGAGAGTGTGAGCTTCATGAAGTGCGGCGTCGACGAGCGCATCGTGCAGAAGGCTCCAAAGCATGATCCGGTGGCGTGCCGGTCAGGCGCAGCGGGGGGCTGGGAACACAGAGATTGTCAGTGCATCGCAGGCTTTGCAACGGGGCGCAAAGAGAAATCGCGCCCCGACGGGTTCAGGGCCGTCGGGGCGCGACTTCATCTCGACGTGCGCTTAGCGTTCGCTAAAGCGCTCGAACGCTCTGGGGAATCGGCCCGGGCCCGGACCGGCCTCGCCCTTGTAGTTGAGTTTCACCTTGGGCGACTTCAGCATCGTCTCGATTTGTTCGATTTGCTGCTCGTTGAAGCCAAGCTGTTCCCAGGTGTCCCGGGGGCATTTGAGGGAAACGGCCGCTTTGACGTTGGTTTCCTCTTCTTTTCGGTCTTCTTTGAACTTGACCTTGGCTTTCGCGGAGCAGTCCTCGACGAATGCGCTGCGACTGACAGTCGAACTTGAGTCGTACATGCTGACAAAGAGGCCGACGAAGCTGCTCTGCGAGAGTGAGGCACCACTGTCACTGCGCTTGATCGAGTCGGGTTCGTTGGCAAACCATGTGGCCCGCAGGCTCGCTCCCGTTTCGGAGTCTGAAGCGCCGAAATAACCCTTCGCGTAGGTTCCCGGACTGGACTGATTGTACGCGCTGCTGTAGCCGAAATAGGCAACTTCCTGACCAGTTCGGATCTGCACGTTGTTGTAGTTCAAACGCGACGATTCGTCGGTTTCTTCCGAGAAGCTCGAATTGATGTCGAGCAGTTCGGAGTTGGCCGAGATGCCCGCGATTCCGGCCGAGGCCGAGAGAAAGAGCGTGGCGCCAACGAGGCCCATCGTCTGGGCCACTCGACCCTTCGTGTTCATGATCTTCAAAAGAATCCCCTTGATGCGCCCAGGCGCATTCAGCTTTTGGAATGAAGATCACCTATCGGGGGGCTCGGTAGAATCCCTGAGAAAGATTCCGGAAAAGAATGGGCATCGCTGCCGGTCGGCTGCGCATTCGGCAGAAGGAACGCAAAAAAAAGGCCCCCGAACGTGCACGTTCGAGGGCCTAAAAAGGTGCTGCGGAGTTAGGCGACGAATTCGCCAACCCGTTTTTCAGCGGACCTAGAGCGGGCTTCCGCCCTTGTAGCCGAACTTGATCTTCGTCGAGCCCAGGGTTTCCTGGATCGCTTCGATTTCGGTCGCGCCGAATCCGAGGTCTTCCCAAACATCCTTCGGGCATTTCAGTGAAGCGGAGGCCTTGGTCGAATCCGTAATCTTAATCTTGGCCTTTGCGGAGCAGCCTTCGACGAGACCCGTCTCGGTCGCGGTGCTTACTCCCGTGAGGCGGACGCCGAGCGCGATATTGCCCTTCTGCTTCAGCGAGCTGCTCGTATCCGTGCGCTTCACGGAATCCGGCTCGAAGGCGAACCAAGTGAGCTCAACACCGTATCCGGCTTCGCTGTCGTAGTTGAAGGCGTAGCCCTTGGCGTAGGTTCCGGGCGTCTCCTCGTTTTCGGCCGAACCGTAGTAGTAGTAAGCGGCGGCTTGGTTCGCGCGAAACACGACGCGGTTGGTGTCGAGTGAGGACCCGCTCGTTGCGCTCAGGTTGCTGTTGATGTCGCGAAGGTCGGGATTGTCGATGCTACCGCCGGCGAAAGACGGTGCAGCAAAGGCCAGCGTCATGCCGCCGGCGAGCATGCCGAGCAGGGACGCTCGGCGGAAAGAACTCAGGATGGTCATTCAATTCCCCTCAGATATAGATGGACCTGGTTGAACCCTGCCTTGCGCAGGAAAATCCCTTATCGGCTGATTTCTTCGAAATCATGAGAAATCGAGCCCGAATCGATGATTTCAATAGGAGTGGAAATGCAGAGAGGGCGCGGCTGTCGTCCAGTCCGCGCCCTCTCGGGAATTGCTCTGAGTTTCGTCCAGCTTTGTCGGGAGCTTTCGCCTAGGGGCTGGGCGCGCCCGCGCTGACGCTCGGGAAGCGCCCGCTTGAGCTGGCCGCTTTTTCTGCATGTTCGGCCGCGCGCGGGTCGTCGCGGCTGCGGTACAGGTTGGCCAGCTGGAGGTGGGCCTTTGCGTAGTTCGGACGAAGCGAAACCGCCTTATGAAAGCGCGCTTCAGCCTGGTCGAGGCGCCCCTTCATCCCTTCGATCAAGCCCAGGTTGAAATGCGCCTCGGGCAGCGCGGGATCGAGGGCGATCGCCGCCTGATAGTCCGCTGCAGCGCCTTCGATATCTCGCATGCGCCAGCGCGCCGCACCCCGTTCAACCAAGAGCGCCGCCTCGGGTGCCTGATTGTCGATCAAGAATTGAAAGGCGGCTTGGGCCTCTTCGTGTCGCTCCAGGTCCCGGTAGATATAGGCGAGCTCACGCAGCCACGGCATCGAGGAAGGTCGGCGAGAGAGTGCCTCTTCATAGAGCTCTGCCGCACCGGCGGGGTTGCCGTATTTCGCTGCGAGGGCTGCGCGCTGCGCGAGATGAAACTCATGGGGATTCTCTGCCGCTTCGAGAATCTTCACGGCATCTTGGTCGCGCCCCTTTTGCATAAAGAGGTCGGCAAGCGCAGCCCTGCGGAGGATCGTGTCCTCCTCATGCAAAGGACTCTCGAGTTCGGCTGAGAGCCGCTCGATCTCGCGACCGAGCGCTTTCGGGTCGTGGTTGACGACGAGGCGACTGAGCTGAGAGGAGAGGCGGTCGTCGAGGGGGCCTTCCGCGCTCAAGCCGCGCAGCAGCTGAATGGCTTCTTCCTCGTCACCGAGGCCGGCGAGTGCGGCGCTGCGGACGGTGAGTGCGGCGGCCTTATTCGGCTCGGCGAGCGCATCCAGGGTAGTGAGCGATTCTTCGAACCGGCCTTCATTCATCAGCGCTTCAGCCATCCGCACGCGCACTTCTTGCAGGTCGACAAGCTGCAGAAGTTCGGCGCAGGCTTCGACTGCTTCCCCGTAGCGACCGGCTTCCATGAGAACCGCGCTCAGGTTCGTGAGCGCGACGGCGCGGACGGGCTCGCGGGTGGCGATCATTTCAAGCACGCGAATGGAATCGGCGAGCCGACCTTCTGCAGCGACGCGTCGTGCGCGTTCGAGCAGGCTGAGCGCGCCCACGAATTTTCGAGGATCCGGGGCCATGCCCGATTTGAACTCAACCGGCGCTGCGGTGTATCCGAGGGCCGCGAGCCGGGCGAGCACATCTTCTTCAAGCTGGGCGCCGGCCGCGCTTGGCAGAGGGCCGACCTTCTCGTCATGCTGCGCCGCAAGCGCGCGGGCGATTTCCGGCTCTGCCTCGATCAGGTTCTGGGTTTCGTTCGGGTCGCTGAGAACGTCGTAAAGCTCGGCGGGCGAGGGCTCGACCGTGAGCTTCCAGCGCGCGTCGCGGATCCCCGCGATCGGCGACCAGCCATAGGCATACTGGGGGCCGAGGCTCTCGAAAACGCCGATCCGCGCGGGCCGCGCGTCGTCTTCGGGGCCCGCCGCGACGGCGCCGTCTTCGCTCGGTGTGGGCAGCTGGTCTTGGAGTGCGACGGCGCCGCTGCTTTCGAACGGGAGAAGTCCCCCTGCCTGAAGAAGCGTGGCGGCGATGTCTCGGGTTTGAACAAAGCGCTGAGAATGCACGCCGCTTGGAATACCTGGCCCCGCGAGCATCATCGGGATATGCAGGGAGGCATCGTAGGCAAGCTGGCCGTGGGTGGGCTCGCCATGCTCTCCGAGTGACTCGCCATGGTCTGCTGCGACGACGATATAAGGCGCATTGTCTGCAGAATGGGTCGCCTGGATGCCTTCGAGAAGTCGCCCGACCTGCTGGTCCATATACGCGATTTCGGCGCTGTACTTGTCTTCGAGTCCCGGGGCGGCGGTCGTTTCGTCGAAGGGCTGATGCGCGTCGTAATAATGAACCCAGAGAAAGAACGGTCCCTCGGGCTCTTGCCTGAGCCATGCGAGAGCGGCGTCCGTGACTTCGGCGCCGGGCCTTTGGGGAACCGTTGCGTCGAGGGCGCGGTTTCGCCACTCGATTTCGTCATCATAGGTCGAGAAGCCCCGCGCGAGTCCAAAATCGGAGTCGAGAACATAGGCTGCGACAAAGGCGGCCGTATCAAAGCCCGCTTCCGCAAAAGCCTCGGCGACCGTTGGGAAATCCTCGGGGACCTGGAAACCGTTATCGCGCACACCATGTTCGTGGGGCTCAAGCCCACTCATCATCGTGGTATGCGAGGGAAGGGTGCGCGGCGTGCTCGCAAAGGCTCGGTCGAAAACCGTGGCTTTTTGGGCAAGCCCATCGAGCGCCGGGGTCTGGGCTTCCTGATTGCCCATCAATCCCAGCGCGTCGGCGCGCGTAGTGTCGAGCGTAATCAGGACGACGGAGGACCGCTCCTCTTTCTGACAGCCGAAGAGCGGCGTGATGAGGAGAAGAGAAAGCGCGATCAAGCCGAGTCGCAGAGCGTAGTTCATGGTGATTCCGTGATTGAGGTTCATGGGTGAGGGAGGTTCTGGGCCCTACAGCTCGGCCCCGGATGCGCGGCGCCGAAGCGCGTCTGCCGTGCGGAGTGCCAAAGCCTGGATCGTGAGCGAGGGAGAGTCGCCCGCGCCTTGGGTGACGAGTACGCTGGCATCCGCGATGGCCAGGTTAGGCGCGCCCCAAACAAAACCCTCGGCGTCGACGACGGAATGATCCGAGGCGAGGCCCATGGGGCAGGTGCCCCCGACATGGGTCGCGCTCGGCGTATCGTAGGCGGTGCTTTGGCCTTTGTAGGTGAGGCCCGCTGCGTCTTCGAGCTCAACCACGCGGCGATGCATCGCCCGGACTGTTTTCAGATCCTGGTCATTCAGCGTGGCATCGATGCGGGCGAGCGGGGTGCCCTGGGGGCCCATCTCATCTGAGAGGACGACGCGATTTTCGGCGCGAGGAAGCTGCTCCGCGATCGCGATGAGCGTCGTGCCATAGCCGAACCGGGCGCGAAGCTGCTCTCGATGCGCTCGCCCGAAGCCTTCGGCGCCCTCAAGTGCGGTGCCGACGGGCCCTTCGAAGAAACCCGCCATTTGGCCTAACGCGAATCCGTTCGGCACGCCGCTTTCCTTCGCTGCGGCTGAGCCGTTGAAATCCCAGATTCGGCTCTCGATGGGAACGCCAACATGGCTCTCGAGGCTTTCTTCGGCGGTTCCGAACCGGTAGACGTACAGCGTCTCCATCAGGCCTCGGCCGACGAGATCGTTTCCGTTTCCGACGCCGCGGGGATGGGCACCGCCAGCGGAGGCGAGCATCAAGCGCGGTGTTTCGATCGCGCCGGTTGCCAAGATGAAGCTGCGCGCTTCGTACCGAATCTCTCGGGCGCCGGTGACGGATCCGTTACTCGCACGATCGGACGCCTCCGCCGCGGCAAGATCGACGGCAATCACGCTCTTGATGCGGCCGTCCGAGCCATGCTCAAGGCGGAGTACGCGCTGCTGAGTTTTGAGAACGAGATTTCCCGTCGCGAGTGCCGCCGGAATCACCGCGACATCGACGCTGCTCTTGGCGCCCACCGCGCAGCCGCGGATGCAGCCATTGCAGTAATGACAGGCTTCGCGGTTCGGCGCAGCCGCTTTGAGGATAGCCAAGGTGTTAGGCAACGATTGCCACCCGAGGCGTGAGGCTCCTTGCGCGACGAATCGGCCCATCTTTCCGGCGGGATGCGCGGTCGAGGGGAAAGCGTCTCGCGCAGCCTTGAACGGGTTTCCCGGATCCCCGGCGACTCGGAGGGCTTGCTCGGCCTGCGCGTAGTAGGGCGCCAGGGTCCCGTAGTCGATGGGCCAATCCGAGGCGACGCCGTGTTTCTCGCGCATGCGGAAAGCGTGGGGCGGGAAACGGTGTGCTTCGCCCTGGTAGTGGAGCGTTGTGCCGCCCAGTCCATGCACATGCGAATACGAAAAGGCATGCCGATGGGTGGGGCTCGGCGCAGCGTAGGCGGAGGGTGAATCACTTCGGAGTTCGGGGAAGTCTGGGGAGAGTGACTCCGGCGGGCCGGGGGTCCAGCTGCGCTGCGCGGCTGCATTGGTGGCGCCGACGAAAGGCGTTGTCTTCAGTTCGAATTGCGGATCGTGAGCGGGGTAGTCGCTGGGCGTGAAGCGCGGTCCGGCTTCGAGGAGGAGTACCTTGGCACCGCTTTTCGCGAGCGACGCCGCGGCAAAGCCTCCGCCCGCACCCGACCCGATAATGCAGACATCGTAGACTTCGCTCATGTGGGTCCGCTCGACATGTTCATTCGCATGGCGGGACCGTCGTAGCCTAACACGGCATGGCCCGCGGCCGTCGAGTAGTAGGTGCGGATGACGTCGCGGCGCAGCTGCTCGAAGAGTTTTGCGGCGCTGCTGGCCCGGTCGCCTTGAGCGCGGTACTCCGCATACCAGGTGGCGCAGGCCGCCTCGAGTTCAGGCAGCGGTCGAAGGTCATCGGCCGTGCGGGCGGCGGCGGACGTATCAGGGGTGGCGTTTTCGCGGGTCGCGCGAGCGAGCTCGGGCCAGAATGCCGCATAGGTTAATTGGCGGGAGGCATCCGAAGTGATCCACGCTTCGAGAGAGGGGAGAAGGTCGACTTCGCTCGCTGCGGGAACCGCACCGTCGCGGGGGACGATGATATCGGCGAGCGCGAAAAGAGCGCTTCGGTCTTCGAGGGCGAAGAATCCCGGCTCGGGGGGATTCTCTGGTTTAGGAAGGTCAGTCGGGCCCTCGCCCTGATTCTCTCCGGGCTGGCCGAAGCGAGAGAAGCGGATTCCGCCCGCGATGAGGGCGAAAAAACCGAAGATCCCGAAGAGGAAGCCGCGTCGTCCGACTCCGCCCGATTGCGGCGAATCCGTCATCGTGCGGAGACCGGGTTCGGGCCGCCTTCAGCCGCGTCAGAGTCTTTTCGAGCGTCAGCCATCGCAATGGAGCGGATTTCGGCAGACCACGCGGCGCCGGGATCCTGGCGGAGCGCGCGCGTCGCTTCGGTTCGCGCCGCCTCGGTCTCCCCCAGGCTGGCCAAGACCTTCGCCAGCCGGGCGCGCTCGAGGCTGCGTCGTCCGTCGAGCTCAAGCGCTTGCTCAAGATGTCGCTTGGCTTCTTCCCGGACCCCTGCTCGGTAGGCGCCCCAGCCGAGGTTCGCCTGGATTTCCGGATCTTCGGGCGAAGTCAGGGCGGCGGTTCGGAGGAGGCTTAGGCCTTCGATTGCAGCGTCGGGCCTGCCTAACATTGTGAGTGCGAAGCCCAAAGAACTCTGCACGAAAGGATCATCGGGTCGGGCAGCGAGCAGGCCTCGGAGTTCGCTTTCGAGATCAGGCGTTCCGGCGATGCCGACCGCGAGGCGAACTCGGGCGTGGATGCGCTCCTGTTCTTGAAGGCGTGCTCGCTCGTTGGGATTCTCGTCTTCACGAAGCGAATTCGGCTCCTTCTCGCCTGGGCTCCGCCGGGTGAAAGCTCGGTCGATCATCTCTCGGGCTTCTGCGAATCGGCCAAGCTTGCCAAGAGCCGTGGCGCGCAGCATTGCGCCTCCGCCGCGGGCGCTGATATCGGCCTGCTCGAGGGTCGTGAGGGCTTCTTGAGGACGACCGAGCGCGATCTGGCTTTCCGCGATGCCCAGATGAGCCTCTTTTGCCTCGGTCATTTCGACGTAGTCGCGGTAGGCCGCGATCGCTTCTTCATGTCGCCCTGCTTGAGCGTATACCGGGGCAAGCGTGCGCAGGACCAGCGCGCGAACCGACGCGCTCTCCCGCAGCGTCTCCAACGCCGCAATCGCTTGATCGAACTCGCCGGCCATGGCGAGATCACGTGCCTCACCAACCCAGCCATGCACCCCGATGAAGCGCCGTGGATCCGGCACCTTCCCCTCTTCGAAGGCGGCGACCGCCTCGATATAGCCGAGTGCGGCGAGCTGAGCGGCCTGTGCGGGGTCGAGGTCCATTTCTGAGGAGGCATAGGCATCGACCCCTGCGCGGCTCAGAAGCTCTTCGTGCTGCCAGCGCATTTCGTCAATGATCTCGGGATGCTGCGCTGCAAGGTTATTCAGCTCGCGTGGGTCTTTGACGACGTCATAGAGCTCTTCGGGCGGCGGCCATGCCGTGAATTTCCATTGCTCGGAGCGCACACCCTCGATCTTCTCCCAGCCGAGGTCGATCTTCGGCGAATGGGCTTCGAAATAGCCGATCCGCTCGGGGGCGGAGGCGGGGGCGGAGGCGGAGGCGGAGGCGGAGGCGGAGGCGGCCTCGGGGGCGTCTATGCCGGAGTAGGCCAGGTCGCCAGAGTCTGCGGCCCGGCGACGCGCGAGGAGGTCTGAGCCTGTGAGCTCTTCGGGGATCGGCATCTCGAGCAGACCGAGCAGGGTCGGGACGAGGTCGCGATGATAGGCGGGGCTCTCTTCCCGCTGCCCCTGCGGCACGCCTGGGCCCGCGACAATCAGCGGGACGCGCAGCGTCGCATCATAGGCGAGGAGGCCGTGCGTCGCCTCGTCGTGTTCACCGAAGGCTTCGCCGTGATCCGCGGTGACGATGATCATCGTGTTTTCGCTGAGCCCGCGTTCCGAAAGCGCTGCGAGAATCCGTCCCGTTTGGGCATCCGCGTAGGCGATTTCGGCGCGGTAGGGATCGCGGATCGTATCGAAGGGCGGTTCTACGTTTCGGGGGAAATGAGCGTCGTACAGATGCGCCCAGGCGAAGAACGGCGTTTTCTCTTCATTCGCCTCGTCGAGCCATTCAATCAGGTCATCGACGACTTCGGCGCCGGGCCTCTGGGGGACGGTCATGCTCAGAGCGTCTGAGTCGGAGGTCACATCGTCCGAGTAGATGTCAAAGCCCTGGTCGAGGTTGTAGCTGGAATCGAGCACGAAGGCGGAGACGAATCCGCCCGTTCGGTAGCCGCGCGCGCCGAGTCGTTCCGCGAGGGTCTCGAGCCGATCCGGGACGATGAAGCGTCCGTTGTTATGCACGCCGTGGACGAAGGGTTCGACCCCGCTCATGATCGTCGTATGTGCGGGAAGCGTAAGAGCGACGCTGCTGTAGGTGCGTTCGAACAGTAGGCCTCGTTCGGCGAGCGCATCGAGCGTTGGGGTTTGCGCTTCGGGATCGCCGTAACAACCCACCCGGTCATGGCGGGTCGTGTCGAGCGTGACGATGAGGACATTGGGCTGCGCGTCTTGGCAGCCGACCAAGCAGGGCGCCCCCTCACATCCGGAGAGCACGACCGCGCATAGGAAAAGACATGTAGGAAGTAGGAAACCGGCGCCGAGAGCGCGGGTTTTCGACCCGAATAGAAAACGCAAAACCACCTCACCCCTGAAGCGTAGAGTCAGAGATTCTAGCGGCAGACGGGTGTTTTGCCCGCAGTTTTGCGCCTCGCCTGCGCCCAGCATTGCCTTGGGCGACTTGCTGTAGAGTCTGATGCGTGAAGCGTCCTTCTTCTCTAAATGAACAGCCCCGACTCCGGCCCGGGCTTCAGCGATTTTCGGGTTCACTTCGGCTCTCGGGGTGCGTGTTCTGGATTCTGCTTGGCCTCTCTTGCGTCGCGATGGCCGAGAGCCCTATGCCAGTCGGTTCTTCGCTCGCCCCAGGCGATCCGCCGGCGGAGAGGGGCATTGATACGGCTCTTCCGTCGCAGGGACTCGCTGAGCTTCGAGATCAGCTGGACGCTCTCCTCACAGGAAAGCTGGGCGAAGGGGTCCCTGCGTCTCGGCTCTTTGTTGTGCCACTCACCGATCCAGTTCGAGTTGAGCGACGGATCGCCGAACTCGAGGCGCAGCGTGTTTCCCTTTCGAGCCGAATGGCGGAGGCGGAAGCGCGGCTTGAGGCCTTGGCCGGAGAGGAGGCAGAGGCGCTCCGCGAGCGGGCCGCTGTTGTGGAAGCCGAATCCGAAGCTGCGGCGGTGAAAAACGAGCCTGCGCCCGACGCTGTCCCCGTCGTTCCGAATGATGATTCGGCGGATGCAGCCGCTGAATCCGGCGACGTCGAGGCGGCTGCTGCGCTCGCTGCCGCGGAAGCCGAGGCAGCCGCGACGGCCGCGGCCGAGCTCGCAGCGCGGACTGCGGCACGGCGTGATTTCGAGCAGCGCGCTGACGGCCGCGACCAGGATCGACAGAACTCCGCGGACTTACTTCGCGATCTGACGCTCGATTTGGACATCGCGGAAAAGCGCTATCAGTTTTTGACGAAATGGGAGAAGCGGCTGACGCGAATGAGTTCGGCTTCGCGGCAAATCCTGCCCAGTCTCAGTGATCCCCGAGGCGCGCTGCGCAACCAAGCCGAGGTCGTCGGGAATTTATCGCTTTCCTTGGTCGCGCTGGTGGAGCGGATCGATCGCCTTGAAGCCCGCGGGCGTGCGGGGCTTCTGGTCGGGTTCGTCTCCGAGCAGCGTTCTCTGGTCGCCGAACTCTCCGAATCCGCTCGGAGCTACCGGGCGGAAGCCGCGCGCACCGAACGACTTGGCAACGCGCTGAGTGGCCTCGCTGTCCGGCTGGAGGCCGAAGGACGGGGCGTCGCCGAGCAGCTTTACCGCGAGTCCGTCCGTTCCGGCGGCGGCCGCGTGATCGACCAGCTCTTCGAGAGTCATCTCCAGATGCAGAGACAGCTTCGCAAGGGCATTTCGGATGTTCTGACCGCGCCGGTGGCCGGCGCCTTCGCGACCTTGGCGGCGGAAGCGGAAGGGCGCATACGCGTGCCCGAGAGCGTCGCGACGACGCGTGCTGCCCGTGCTGTTCTTGAGGAAGGGCTCGGGCATCGTCAGCGGATCGATGCGGTCCTCGAAGCCGGGCGGGCGGGCCTTCGGGACTGGGAGCTTGCGTTCGAAAATGAAATGGTGAGCGTGCTGGGCGAGCAGGCCACCGAAGAGGCGCGTTCCCGAGCCTACGGGCTCTCGAACGAAGTGCTTTCGGATGTACGCAGCGAATTGGCTCTCGCTTGGACACGCTTCCGTGAAGGGCTCGAAGTGCGGCGCGCGGCGGTTCCGAGTTTTTCGGCGCTGGTGAACGCGAAAGAGGGGCGCGTTTATCTCTACCGGATTTTGTCATTGCTCGGAATTGCGGGAGCCTGGTTGCTACTGCGCCGACAAGCAGGCTCGATCACCGTTTCGATCGTACGTGTTCTGCGCAAGCTCCCCGCCTTTAAGGGGCGAATGGGGCTGCTTGTCCGCGCTTCGGGGCTGGTTCAGTCGATCTTACCTCCGCTCTTTCTTTTTGTGGCCATTGCAGCTGCACGTTATGTGTTAGGGCAAGAGGCCCCGCTGAGCCGGCTTCTCTATGCGGTTCTTTTCCCGCTTGCTGCGTATTGGTTCGGACGAGAGCTTTTGCTCGGAGCGACGCGGCGGATTACGCCCGGGCGACCGGCGCTGATCGAAGTACGGCCCTGGACGCTGGCCCGTCTGAGCAAGACCTACGCCACGCTCGGTTTGGTGATCGCGATTGCGGCGATTCTGGACGGCGTCGCGCGGATCGCGATCGGAGCCGGTCGACTGGCATCACTCGTCGCGATTGTGGTCGTGGCCTGGGTTGCAGTTTGGGCGGTCTGGGAGGCGGTGCGATGGCGTGTGCCTTTAGCTGAGGCGTGGGGGCGCCTACTGCCCGCAGCGGAGCCCGAAGCCGAACCGAGCATTGAATCGAGACTCTCTTCGTGGATGGAAGAGAGCAAACTTGGCTTTTTGCTGTCGCCGGCGGCGATGCTGCGGGTGGCTCTGACACCGATTGTCGGGGCAGCCTCCGGGCTCGCTTCGGGGACTTCGCTGGTGAAGAGCTTGCGGGCTCGATTGCTTAGACGTCGCTCGAAATCTTCCGAGCCAACGCCTGAGAAGAAGTCGAAGGAGGTCCCTGAGGCGTATCTGGAGAGTTTTCCGCTTCACCCAGTTTTGGGAGAAAATGATGCTCTGATTCTGCCTCGGCAGGAAATTCTGGACGAGGTCTTCGACCAACTGAAGCGTTGGCAGGAAACGCGCAAAGACGGTTCGCTTGTCCTGGTCGGCGAAAAGGGGGCGGGGAAGACGACGATCGCGGCTCAGGTCGGTCGAAAGATCAGCGAAACCGCGGTTCAGACCGTGACGATTCAGGGCAAGCCCACGACCGCTGAAGCTTTGGTGGAGGCGATGGGCGCTTCTTTGGGGTTTGAGTCGATTCGAAGCGCACGTGCGCTGACGGACGCGCTCTGCGAAGGGGATGACCGCGTTGTGTTGGTGGACGAAGCGCATAACGTCTTCCTTAGAAAGGTCGACGGTTTTCAGGCCTATGATGCGCTCGTTGATTTGGTCAACTCAACTTCGAGCAAAGTGTTTTGGATTCTGATCTTCAACTCGTTTACCTGGCGCTTCCTGAATGAAACCCGGGGACGCGTTCACTATTTTCGGAAGCTTCTGCCGATTCCCCAATGGTCAGCGGAGGAGATTCAGGAACTGATTCGCGTCCGCAATAAAGAGACCGGCTTTGAATTGGAGTTCGACGAAGTCTTGCTCTCGGATGAGAAGGTAGGGTCTGCAGGCTTCGAGTTGATCGAAGAGGCCGATGGCTATTTTCGGTTGCTTTGGGAGTCGAGCGGCGGCAACCCCCGGATCGCCACCAAGCTTTGGCTCTCTTCCCTTGCGCCCTATAAAGAGGGGGTGCTGCGTGTGGGCATGTTTCGCGACCCGAGTACCGAGGTGCTCTCCGAGCTACAGGATGACCTGATCTTTGCGCTCGCCGCAGTTTGCCAGCACGAAAATTTGAGCGCGAAGGAACTCGCGGTCGTCCTGAATGTTTCCGAAGAATTCGCGCGCTTCGCGACCCAGTTCCTGATGGAATCGGGCTTTCTTGACCGGAAGGATGCGTTGGGTGAGCGCGTCACGCTCTCTGCCGCCTATTACCGAGTGGTCCTGAAGGTCCTTAAAAACAAGCATCTCCTCTTCGCTTAGGCGAGGAGGCGCGAGGAGGCGATCATGCCTGACGCTTACGTCCCTGAAACACCGCAAGCGGGCTCGAATGAGCTGATGTCGGCCACTCTCCCTGGGCCGGTCTCCCCGCCCGGCCCGGCGCCCGCGCCGTTGTCCCCGCTTGAGGCTGCCGCGGAAGTCGCGATCCCGGGCCTGCCGGAAAATCCAGGACCCGCTGCGGAAGGCGCGCTCGCTTTCTTCAACCCGGACGCGATTCCCTATGCGCTGATCCTCGTGATCGGAACAGCGATCGCGGTTCGTGTCGTGCAAAACCTTGCGAACCGCGTTGCGGAGAGCGCGGTGGGCTATCGGCTCGTAATCAAGCAGGGCGTCACGCTCATGGGGTTCGTCGCGTACGGGATTGCCGGCGTGCTGGCGGTGCTCGCGCTCTTCGATCTTTCGGCGCAGGCGATTTTTGCTCTCTCGGGAACCCTCGCTGTAGCGGGCGGCTTTCTGCTGAAGGACGTGGCGGAGGCGACGGTCGCGGGGATTTCGATCTTGGTGAGTCGCCCCTTTCAGGTCGGCGACCGGATTAGTTTTGGTGGGTTTTACGGGGAGGTTCAGGATATCGGGCTTCGCTCTGTCCGGTTGGTAACGCTGGATGACAATCTGGTCACGATTCCCTCCAGCAAATTCCTGAGCGAGCCGGTGGCCAGTGCCAACTCGGGCGCGCTCGACTGTATGGTCGTCATGCCTTTCTTTGTTTCGGCGGAGGCGGATCATGTGCGAGCGCGACAGATCGTCATCGATGCAGTCCGGGCATCCCGGTATCTCTATCTTGGGAAGCCGGTCACCGTGCTTGTGGGGATGAAGCTGGCGGAGAATTTGGGCACGGTGGTGGAGCTGACTGCCAAGGCCTACGTCTACGATGCGCGGCATGAAAAGAGCTTCTCGAGCGATGTCACCGACCGGGTTCTGCGGGCGTTTCGGGGCGCGGGGATCCTATTCCCAAGCGAGGTGGGCGCATAGCTCCGGCGTCGTCCTGGCTATGGATGCCGCCAAGGTGGTCTGAGACGCGTTACAGCGGCGCGATTCCGTCGCTCGCGGGCCAAATCGCAAAAAAATGTCGATCGGGCCCATGTCAGGGTGGGGGCGGCCGGCGAGTTTGGGGTAGACTTTCCAAAGCTTAAGGGCACCGGCCAGTTCCCGTGCCCGCCCATCGAGCAGGTCTCCATTCAGATCCGACCCTCGAACCCGGTGCATCGCGACCTTATTTCTTGCGATGTTTTGTCCTGGATGCATCAGGGGGCATTTAAGCGAGCGCGGTGCGAGAGAGGTCTTTCGTGCCGTTTCCGTCGCCTGAGTGCGTGCGAAGTAGCGCGACGCGCGGGCGATCCCATTCGACTGATTAAGGATCCTCGAATTGGCAGCAAAAGCGAAGCGCGCCGGTACCCCGGCAGCCAAAAAGAAGGCCGCTCCGAAGAAGAAAGCGGCCGCTAAGAAGAAAACCGCGGCGAAAAAGAAGGCCTCTGCGAAGAAGGCCCCCGCAAAGAAAAAGGCAGCGGCCAAGAAAGCGGCGACGGCGGCAGTAAAGCCGAAGACAGCCGCAGCGGCGAAGAAAAAGGCGGCCGTAAAAAAAGCGGCGCCGAAGAAAGCGTCCGCCGCGCCGGCGAAGAAGAAGGCCGCAGCTAAAAAAGCGGCCCCCAAGAAGAAGGCGGCCGCGAAGAAAGCGGCTGCGAAAAAAGCATCCGCTCCGAAAGTGACAGCAAAGAAAACGGCTGCGAAGAAGAAGGCGGCGGCGAAGAAAGAGTCGGCTGAGCTTGAGCCGAAAGCGTCGTCCGTTGCCGCTGTTTCTTCCGCAGCTCCCGAGTCGGTGGAGCCCGTCGGAAAAACAAGCGCTGAGAAGACGGCGGGACGCAAGATGAGCGCCCGCAAAACCACGGCGCGTAAGGCGGCTCCAGCCGACGGGGCGAAGCAAGAGACGGCGGCCGAGCATGCAGCACGCTTGCTCGCTTCGGCTCTGCCGCTCGATGCCGATGATTCCTTCGACCGCTTTGAGGAAGGCTCAGGAGACGCCGAGTCCGGGGAATCGCGTGATCGTCCGAGAAGCCGGCGAGGTGAAGGCGATTCCTCCGGCCGAGGGAATGAGGGACCTGAGCGCGGGTCTTCTCGGCGCGGCCGTTCTCGGCGGCGCCGTCGCGGCCGGAATTCGAACGACGGAGATTCAGGCGAGGGCCGCGGGCGGAATGCAAACCGCGAGGATCGAAAACGGGATAGTGCTCGGGGCCGCGGTCAGGACAAGGACAAGATTAAAGAAAAAGAGAAGGCGGCCGTGGCCGTCCCTGTACCGATTCCGGAACAGCCCGAGGGCCCATGTGCGCCCTGCAGTCTCGAAGAGGCTGCTGCCGCGCTGGGAATCGATTCGCTGCATCCCGAGCAGGAAAGTGCAATCGAGCATGTTATGCAGGGGGGCGATGCGCTGATTGTCCTTCCCACCGGCTTTGGGAAGTCGGCCTGTTTTCAGCTGCCGTCGCTGATGCTGCCGAATCCGGTCGTTGTGATCTCTCCGCTCTTGGCGTTGATCGAAGACCAGGTTTCCGGCCTGCTGAGGCGGGGGGTTCCCGTCGTCCGGATGGACGGGACGATCCGCGGTACGGCGCGAAAGAAGGCGCTCGAGCGGATCGCGCGGGGCGGCTCGCTGCTCGTGATGACGACGCCTGAGACGCTTGCAGGGGATGACCTTCTGCCCGTCTTAGCGCAAAGTGGCATTTCGATGATGGCGGTCGATGAAGCGCATTGTGCCTCGGAATGGGGCCATGATTTCCGCCCCGCATACCTGCGTCTCGGTATGCTGGTCGAGCGCTACGGGCGTCCGCCCGTCATGGCGCTGACTGCGACGGCGACGGAGCCCGTTCGCGAGGACCTGAAGCGGATTCTCGACTTGCGCGATCCCCTCGATATTGTGGCTTCGCCGCATCGCGAGAACCTCGCCTTCGAAGTCATCGAATGCGGCGGCGATGCGAGACTCCGCGCGCTGGGGCGTCTGGTTATCCGCTTGCGACGCCCGGGCATCGTCTACTGCTCGACGACGCGGGACGTGGATACCGTCTACGGCGCGCTGAAGCAGATGAAAATTCCGGCCAATCGCTATCACGGCGGAATGAATGGCAGCGAGCGCAAGGAACAACAAGAAGACTTCATGAAGAGCGGCCGCCGTAGCGTGATGGTGGCGACCAGCGCATTCGGTCTTGGGATCGATAAACGCGATTTCCGCTACGTCGTGCATTTCCAGACGCCCGCTTCGGTCGAGCAATATGTTCAAGAGGCAGGGCGAGCGGGGCGCGACGGCAAGCGCGCGAACTGCATCCTCCTGCATGACAGTACCGATCGACAGATTCATGAGTTCTTGCTCTCCCAGAGTCGCGTGAATCCGATGCAGCTATTCCAGGTGGCGCGTGCGCTGGCGGAATATGTGGAGGAGGGGCGTGAGCCCGACACGATCGAGTTGGCCGCATCGGCGCGCGTTGCGCAGCGGGTGACGGCGGCGGTTGTGGCGATGTTTGAGTCGGCGGGTCTGATCGAAATGGGGAAGGGCAAGGTAGTCATCCCTCTCGTGAAGCATGATGAACTCTTGCATCAAAGTCGCCGTCTATCGGAGCAGCTCCGAACGCTGCGAAAGCAGGACGGTGAACGTCTTGAGGCGCTCGACCGATACTCGATCGCTGAACGATGTCGCGGTGAATTGATTGGCGAGTATTTCGGGATTCCGATCGAAGAGGAATGTGGCACCTGTGATGTCTGCCGGCGTGTTTCAGCCCGGCCCGGATCATTTTTCGATCCGATCAAGAAGCGGCAAGAAGCGCCTAAGAAGCGCGGGCGTCGTGTTCGCGGAACCGCGGCGAAGAAGGCGGGCAGTCGGCGGAGCAGTCGAACCCGAAACACGCGGAATCGAGCGGGGAGCGCCGCGGAAAACGCCGAGGAGGGCGAGGATAAGAAGGCCGCAAATCCGCGCCGCACAAGAGGCGGCGCGAATCGCGGATCGGGTCGCCGGCGCAATCGCTCAGGTGGCAACGCGGAGGGCAATGCAGCGAGCAATTCAGGCGAAAAGAGCGGCGCCAACTCGGAAGGAAGCCGCCGCCGGAGCCGTACAGGCCGGCGGAATGGATCGGGCGAGGAGGCGCGGTCGGAAGCGCCTCTGCAGGCGCGCGCTGACGGTGAAGGCGGCGAGGGCAATCGCGAGCGATCCCGGAGTCGGCGTCGCGGTCGGAACCGAGGGCGAGACCGAGAGCCCAAAGTCGAAGCGGGTGCGGTCGACGGCGAAGCGAAAAAGCGGTCTCCGCGACGACGCGGACGTCGGCGGGGGCGCGGTCGTGGGCGTGGGCAAGGCCCGGGCAACGCGAGTGATTCTGGACCGAACGATTCAGGGCCCTCGGCGAGTCCACCGAGTGGAGGCGGCGCCTAATCCGGTCTAGATCCGCCGAAGTTCTCACAGGTCCGGCTACCCTGCCTTAGGTCCGCCGGAATCAGTCGGGGGCAGCCGGAAGCGTTTGATTTCTTCGGGGCGAGTCGGAGGAGAGACGATGGGTCGAGAAGACAAGCCGGTGGCATTGATTCCGGGGAAGCCCATTTCCCTCACCGGGCCGGATTTCGCTCGCCGTAAATACGAGTGGTACCGCTTACTTCAAGATGAAGCTCCGGTTTGCCCAGCGAAGATCAGCTTCATGCGTGTTTTTGTGTTGTCGCGCTACGAAGACTGCCGAGCTCTGCTCGTGGATGACCGGTTTTTTCGGAATCGCGGCCGGGCCTTAGGGAGGCGTGACTCGGGCCCATTGCCCTTTCCGCTACCCGGGGCGGTGGCGGCGCTCGCGAATAGCATGATTATCCGAGATGATCCGGAGCATCAGCGTCTGCGCCGGCTGGTCAATAAGGCCTTTGCGCCGCATGCGGTCGAGGCGCTGGCAGAGAGAGTCGAGAGCTTGACCGCTGAGCTGCTCGATGATCTTGAACATACTTTCTCTATGGGCCCGGTCGATCTTTTAGAGGCCTATGCCCGACCGATTCCCACTCGCGTGATTGGCGAGATGTTGGGGGTATCGCCCGAAGAGATGCTCGTTTTTCAAGCGAAAGTGCGCGTTCTAACCGAAGGGTTCTCGGGCCTTCGGATTCTGCGGACGTTGCTGTGGGATCTGAGGGGCGCAGCGAATTTTGTACGCGGCTTGATTGAACGAAAGCGGGCGAAGCCAGCAGCCGATCTGCTGTCGCGCTTGATCGAAGCGGAGGATGAGGGAGAGCGTCTGAGCGAGGATGAGCTCGTCGCGATGGTCTTCCTTCTGATTGTTGCCGGTTTCGAGACGACGCTGCACTTGATTGTGAACGGTGCCCGCGTGCTCCTGGAATCTCCTGACTCGCGAGCGCGACTCACGGCAGATTCATCGCTTTGGCCCTCCGCGGTCGAAGAAATCGTTCGCTACCGGGGCCCCGTGCACGGGACCAAGCTTCACTACGCTTCCGAAACATTGCAGCTGCAGGGGGTGACGATCAAGCGGGGACAAGCTGTGATGCCGCTGATCGGCGCCGCGAATATGGATCCGCGGGCCTTCGACTCGCCGGAGCGCTTCGAGATCGAGCGTTCACCGAACCACCATTTGGGCTTCGGGTTCGGTCGTCATTTCTGTTTGGGCAGGTCGCTTGCCTTGATGGAGACGCAAATCGGTCTTCGCGGTCTGTTTGATCGATTCCCATCCATCCGCCTCGCAGTCCCCCCGGATCAGCTGCAGATAGTCTCGTTGCCAGGCTGGCATCGCCATCAATCGCTGCCGGTCACGGTGGAGGGAGCATGACCGCGCTAGGGCCGATCGCCGCTGAGGTCGAAGCGGCGCTCGGAGGCGAGCTGTGTTTGATGCACGCCCTCGCGGACCGCCCAGGCGCGATTATCGTAGCGCTCTCCGGTCACTGAATTCTGTTGGTCGCCGCGGCAATACTGAATGACCCACGCCCGACGTTCCTGGTTCGAGGTGAGGTTGCCCACCGTTTGATGAACAAGCAGCGATGAAAACAGCAAGACATCACCCGCGGCCGCGTCGAGTGGCTCGGCCCGCCTTGGGTCAAGCTCGCCGGCTGCGATTTCTGCATGCACGCCGTTCATCTCGTGCGGACGTTGCCCCTCAAGATGCGATCCGGGGATGATCTCGAGGCCACCGTTCTCCTGCGTTGAATCGTCCAGGGCGAGCCAGAACGTCAGGTAGGCGGGGATCTTTCCCGCTTCGTATCCGTTGTCCTGATGCCAGCGGATGAAGCTCCCCGCTCCCGGCTTCTTGTTGATGCCCTGGTCCCACCAAAATCGAACATCTTCTCCGAGGAGCTGTTCCGAGATGCGAAGCAGGGCGGGGTGGAGGACATATCGCGCGAGGACGTCGCTTCTGAAATTCAGCATCGCCCGGTAGGGGAAACGTCCTTGTCTCTCGTTGCCCAGCTGCTGCCCGGACGGCACCACGAGGCGGTCGTACTCCGCCCCAATCTCGCCGAGCTCTTCCGTCGCGAAGATCGCGCCCAGATTAACGAACCCCTGATCCGCCCATTGCGTGAGTTGTGTGTGACTGAGCATGCCGTGCTCGCTCCGTTTTTCGCTGGGGCCTAAAACTGAGGCCCAGGATCCAGGCCGAGGACTGAGGCCTAAGGCTGATACCAAATGGGCGAGGACCAGGCCATCTCCTGGACCGTGGAGGGGTAGGAACCGTCTGTGCAGACTGCGGGGCGTTTGTCTTGCGGGATCCGCATGCAGTCATGGAAGCTCCAGCGAGCGGAGGGGTTTTCGACGACGCGGAGGTAGTAGTAGGTGGGTTGCGACGGATCGAAATCGTCGTCTCGGACAACCTCGCAGAATCCGGCATGGCCCTGGCCTGTCCGTTCGCCCGTTCGGAGATCAACTCCGGCATTGTTGGGGCCACCCGCGATCGTGAGCACCTTGTTATGCCTGCGGCCGTCGGCATCGATCCAGCCCTTGATGAGCTGCATCTGCTGAAGGGGCGCGCCGGCGGGATCTCGAAGCGCTGCGCCGAGGAAGGTGGGTTTCGCATTCGGCGAGGGTGGTGCGCTCAGGTCGCCGCCCATGGGCACGCCTGTCGCGTATCCCACTGCGACCTTGTCGTCGCGTTCGCAGAGATTCCCGTCAAAGGACCAGCCGGCGAAGAAGCGCGGCGCGATCCTCGGCCCCGAAGTGCCGAAGACTTCCCGCCTAAGCATGGATTCGAAGATGGCATCTCGTGAGTTCTCGACGGCCCATACGCCAGCAAGTCCCCCGGGATTGCCTTCGATGCCGCTGGTCAAGAGTCCGGGCTGAAGGCGTTCTTCGGGAGAGGACTCGAGGGTGACATGGCCGCGCCAATCCGATTCGACAACGGATCCAGGGGCGGCGGTGTGGGTGTCTGTTGAAGCGATGATGCCGAGCTTGACCGGGTTCAGCCCGGTTTCCTGCTCCTCCTCAAGGCCGACCAGCAAAGCGGAACGGAGGAAATCTGTGGCGTGGACGCAGCCCGCACCGAGCATTCCATTGGAACCCACTTCGTCGCCACATTCGACCGTGACTTCCTTGGCTTCGTCTAGTGTGATGATGGAGCCTTCCAGGTTCGTCGTGGAGTAGGTCTCCTCTTGGCCCATCACGCGGACGGCTTCGACGTTGCAGAGTTCGTCGGGCGCACCCAGGACGCTCGAAAGACCGTTGATGCATTCCGATGCACCCTTATGTTGGAAAATCTCGAGGATGGGTTCTCGCTCGAGCCGTTTCTCCGCATAAGCGCGCCGGTTTTTAAGAGTCGGGTCGAGGCGCATGTAGGGGCCCATTCGGCCGTTTGCGAGGTTGGTGTTATGCGGGATGGTGACGTAGGAACAGCCGTCGCCGAGCTCGCATTTTTCATCGAGTTGTTCCCAAAGCGCGCTGTCATACGGAGCATCGACGTAGGAGACAGGGAAGTCCGGCACGTTCTCATTTCGGAAAATGACGTTCCGATGATAGTTCGAGGTGCCAGGGGTTCCGGTGTATTCGTAGGCCTTGAAGGTCGTGAAGGCGCAGCTTTCGCTGCGATCATAGGCGGCTTCGGCTGCGTCACCGATTTGCTGCCACGGCTCGCGGGCGAAGTCGCGACAGCGCTGCCCATCAGCCCCGCAAACCTCGGGGACGCGTTCGGGGTTCTCGGTCGTGATGACGCTTCCGAACATCATCATGCTCTGGCGTTCGCTGATTCGGGTCGCCTTGCAAAATTCGGTGTCGTAGCGAGGGGAATCAGGCTCTCGGCAGAGGCGTCGCTCCCCGAGAAATTCGCCGTGGTCGGTGACGGCCAGGAAGTCGAGGGGGCGATCGATCTGAAATGATCCGGCGGGCTTGCCGTCGACCATAGGCCAGAACGAAATGGGCTCGCCTTGGCCGTAGTTGTAGGCATCTGTTGGGGTTGCGCCGATGGTGTTGGCCGCGGCATCGAAGGAAAAGCGTGTGTGGACATGGAGGTCGCCGAAGAGTGGGATCCGGTCTGGGGTGTAATGGTCACAAGGTGCGCGCCGCTCGCTGTACGTCACGAGGCGCCCGTCGGCCGCTGCCCGGATTTCGGCCGTGGCATTTTCAACACTCTTTCGCACGGCTTCCCCTGGCGTCGCTTCTCTCGCGGTTTGCCCGCAGCCGAGGGCGATCAGCGCGACGGCGATCAGCGCTCCGGGGAGCAGTCGTGCTCGCGTGTACCTAAGCGCATCCCCAGGAGAGAGGAGAGAAGAGAAGAGGGGAGAGTGAGAGGGGGTGTCGGTCGGGGAATTCGCCAAGGGGCACTCCATGGATTCATTGAGCGATCGGTTGAGTCGTCGCCGCATTCTATCCTTTTGATGGGGATGATCCATCACTGTGAGTCGCGATTTTTGTCTGGACCGCAGCCTTGGATTCTGTTCATACTCTTCCGGCATCCAACTAGGAGTGACTCATTTATGCGCTTGATTATGCGGCTCGGTGTCGCGGCTTTGATCTTTTCGATCGGACTCTCGTCTGTCCTGGCGACGCCCGCATTGGCCATCTTCGGTTCTCAGGAAGCGGAGGTGCCTCAGGACTCCCGCGAATTCTTCGTTGACGAAGCGGAGCTTCCCTTTGATCCGGTTCCGGGACTTCCCGCCCAGCAGTATTGGGGCGTTGATAAGGGAGCGGGCTACCGCATTGAAGTTCCGGAAGAGTGGAATGGTGAGCTCGTGGTTTACACCCACGGCTTTCGCGGCCAAGGTGCGGAGCTGACCGTCGATAATCCGCCGCTGCGTAATTATTACCTTTCGCTGGGTTATGCGTGGCTCGCGTCGAGCTATTCGAAGAACTACTACGATGTACGATCAGGCGTCGAGAGTACGAATAGCCTCGTCCGCTATTTTCAGCGCAATATCGGCAAGCCGTCGCGCACCTATATCACCGGCTTCTCGATGGGCGGCCATGTGATTGGCGCCGCGATTGAGCAGTTCCCGAACGTGAGCTGCCGAAAGGGGCGTGGAGGGCGTATCTGTCGACGGATCGTTCGTCTGCTCGGAAAGCTCTCAGGCGGAGTGAAGTATGACGGCGCGGCGCCTTTCTGTGGCGTGATGGGTGATGAAGCGCTCTTCGACTATTTCGGGGATTTCTCGTATGGCGCCGAAGCGCTGGCGGGGGCTCCTTCTGAGTTCCCTCCGCCCGCAGACTATTTCGATCGCGTCTTCCTTCCCACGATTTCCGCGCTCTATACGAACCCGCTCGCCTTGCTCGCTGGCGGGGGCTCGGGCGCCGTTCCAAACGCTCTGGGTGAAGACCTGCGCACGTACACGACGCAGATTTCAGGAGGCCCGCGTCCTCTTGCGGATGCGGCTTTCCCCTTCTTTCAGCAGCTGCTTTTCAGCTTCAGTGGTTCGGATGGTTCTCTGGACGGCGTCGTCTCCGGAAATATCTTTGACAACAAGAAGCGTGCCTATCAGCTGGATTCCGATCCTGCGACTTCCAGCCGAGAACAGGATTTCAACGATGCCATTCTGCGCGTCGCTCGGGATCCCGGCGTCAACCCACGCCAGCTGCTTCGCGTGAGTCGCGTTCCCATCATTACGGGGCGAGTTGATATTCCTGTGCTTTCGGTGCATACGACAGGTGATCTTTTCGTGCCTTTTGTAATGCAGCAGATCTATGCACGCGAAGCCGCGGCGAAAGGGCGCTCGCATAACCTCGTGAGTCGCGCGACGCGAGCCATTGGGCATTGTGAGTTCTCAGCAGAAGAGTTGATCGAAACCTTCGACGATCTCGTGACGTGGGTCGAAGACGGAGAGCGTCCGGAAGGGGATGCCATTCTTGAGCCTGCCGTGGTGGCGGATCCGCTCTTCGGCTGTGGCTTCTCGCGCGGTACGACCGCGACGCGTCCGTTCGCGCCGTGTCCGTAACTCGCTTGCGATTCCGTTCCTGCTAGGCGGCCGCGAGACGGCCCCCTTAGGCTTTACGGAATCGAGGCGGAATCAAAAAAGAGCGGCTTGTCCAAATGGCAAGCCGCTCTTTTTTTTGACCCTTGGTGTCCGGCTGAGCGCTAGAGCGCCTCCGTCCGCAGCCGGGTCAGTTCGGCTTCAGCAGCATCAAGTCGGCTTCGGGCTTCCGCTTCGCGCTGCTCATCTTGCTCGACAACCTCAAGGCGCGCCTCGAATCGCTCGATCGCAGGGCGGAGTTTGGCCATCCCCTCCTCAGCGAAATCAGCTGGATCGTCTCCGCGTTCTTCGAGGTCTTCGATAAAACGCTCAACCGCATCAATCTCGCGTTCGACCTCATTCAACGAGCTTTCGGAGGCCTCGAGGGCCCGCGTTGCTAGGCGGTGCGCCTCCTGGGCCGCTGAGTGCGAATATTCGGCAATCTCAAGCGGCGTTGCCTGATCGCTCAAACCGGGCAGGTCGGTCGCACCCAGAACGCGTTCCGCACCCCGCCGTTCGGCCGCTGCCTCGTCATCAAGCCGAAGAGGCGCGGGGGCGTTGGGAGGCGGGGCGTTGGGAGGCGGGGCGGCCGAGACGGAACTCAATGGCGAGTCGGGCTCCGCAGGCGCGTCGCTGGAGATGGATTCCAAGACAGCGTATCCCAGCACGAGCGCAAGGAGCGTGCCGCCGAGGGCGATCAGGATTTCTCGATTCAACAGGGGTGTCCTCCGTGGCCCGACAGCATACCGGGGAATGGGTTTGGGCGAAGGGGTGAGAAAAGCAGGGTCAGATCGGCGAAACCTCGGCAGCGCTGCGGCAAGAAATGTGCAGATCGGTGTGCGCTTCTGAGAAATCCGCGGGCTGCACGAGTGTGCCCTCAATGCGATGTATCGCCGAGTCGATAGCGAAGCACTCTCAATTTGGAACTCCGTCTCGATCCTTATGGCCTCCTCTGAATCCTCATTCCTACTGCTGCTTGTATCCGGGAATCCGGGGATCAGTTTGGCCTTAATCCTGGGACTTGGGGCCACGGCGCTCGCGGCCACGGCGCGCCTCGGGATCCTGCTGGCTCGCACACGCGCGGCGCAAGACGCAACCAAGGCCGCGCATACGGCGTCGGGGCAGGGCAGTATCCTGGTTGACGGCGAGATGCAGGTGCTCGAGATCAACGAGGCGGCGCGCGATTTACTCTGGCCGAACCGATCTGAAGGGAAGGCGCTCACGCTTTCGGCGCCGATTCAAGAACTCCTGGGAAGTGATGAGGAGCAGCATCATCTTCTCACGCTCGGAACCGACCGGCTCATCGAGCTTTCGATTTCGCCGTCCGTCGTGACCCGCTTCAGCTCGGTGCGGGGCATCGCGGTACGCGATGTGACTGAGCAGCGGAAAGGCCAGCGGCATCTCGTCCACCTCGCCCACTATGACAGTTTGACCGGGCTGAGCAATCGGCGTCTTTTTGTGGACCGGCTCGAAGCCGCGATCTCCAATGCGCGGGGTAGCAATGAGCGGGTCGCACTGTTTTATGTCGATCTGGATCGCTTTAAAGAGGTGAACGATACGCTCGGACATGGCGCCGGGGATGCCTTGCTGAAGACCTTGGCGAAGCGTTTTCAGGAGGGTCTCGCGCAACCCTCGAGCTGTCGGAAGGGCGGCGAGATCAGCGTGTCGCGACTTTCGGGTGATGAGTTCGCGATCGTGATCCCGGTGATTGAGTCGATTTCTGAAGTGGAAGAGGTGGCTCAGTCGGTGCTTGATCTGATCGGCGAGCCGATGATGGTGGCGGATCGCTCGATTGCGTCTTCGGGCAGCGTCGGCGTTGCTTTGTTCCCGGACCATGCCGACGAGGTCGAGGACCTCGTGAAGCATGCGGACTCCGCGCTCTATGTAGCGAAGGATATGGGGCGCGCGCGCTTCGTGCTCTACGAGGAGGCGTTCGGCGCCGAAACCGACCGGACTCATCAAATCGAGCAAGAGCTGCGTAAGGCGATCGAACGTGGTGAATTCGCGCTCCACTATCAGCCGAAGGTCGATCTGGATTCGGATACGGTGGGCGGCTTTGAGGCTTTGCTTCGCTGGTACAATCAGGAGTTGGGCTTTGTCGGGCCGAAGGAGTTTATTCCGGTTGCCGAGGATCGGGGCATGATTTCGGATATTGGGGCCTGGTGCCTCGACGAAGCATGCCGACAGATTCGGGTTTGGCAGGATGCGGGATTCCAGGTGGTGCCAGTTTCGGTGAACGTCTCAAGCGCTCAGTTCCGAAACTCCGACGTCGAGCGGATTCTGAGTGATGCGCTCGTGCGGCATAATATTCATCCCTCGCTTCTGGAAATTGAACTCACCGAGAGCCTTCTGCTTGCGAATGACGATTCGACGGCGCTCGCGCTTCGCGATCTCCGCTCGATCGGCGTGCGTGTGGCACTCGATGATTTTGGGACGGGCTATTCGGCGCTGACCTACCTGAACCGTTTCCCGCTGGACGTGGTGAAGATGGATCGCGGCTTCCTGCGCGATATCGAAGACAGTGATGCAGCGGCTGGGATTGCTTCCGCAGTCGTTTCGATGTCTCATTCCCTCGGTTTTGAAGTGGTCGCCGAAGGCGTTGATTCTCCTGCGCAGGCGGATCTTCTGCGCACCATGGGATGCAACCAGATTCAAGGCTTCTTGTTTTCTCCGGCCATTCCGAGTGAAGAGGCGACCCGCTTTCTAGCTACGGGTGGCCAGGCTCGGCCGCCCGTCAAACCAATCATTGGTGGGTCTACGCGGCCGATCGGTGGCCGAGTGGACCCGAAGTCGATGAACTCGGGGAAGGGGAATGCCGAGCGTGCTCTTCCGCCTAACACGCGTTTGGCCGAAGCTCCGCCCCGGGTCTTGGTGATCGACCAGCAGCCCTCGACTCTGGGCCAGACCGCTTTCCGGATGACGCGGCTCGATGCTGATGTCCATCTCGTGACGGAACTCGAAGAAGCGATGGTCTTCCTTCAGCGTGAGGAGCCGGATCTTGATTTGGTGATTGCTCCGGCGGCAGTTGATCTGCCGAGCTTGGCTGAACTGATGGAGCGGATCCGCAAAATGTCCGTAGAACATGTCCCGCGCCTCTTGATGATCGGCGAAGAAGCCGACCGAGAGCGGCGTGATCGCATGCGCGAGGCAGGAGCGGACTGGGTTCTCTGGGATTCCTTCGAAGACCGAGAGCTTCGTTTCTTCGTGAATGCGGCCCGCTCGAATCGGAATTGGAAGTTTCAGCGTCAGAGTGTCCGCGTACCCATCGACGAAATCGCATGGATCCGAGCCGGGGGGCATCGCGGTGCGGGTGTCCTAACGAGTCTTTCTCGCCGAGGCGCCTTCATCGAAACCAGTGAGAACTACACTTCGGGGCAACCGATTCGCGTGGAGTTCAAGTTGGACCAGCGACCAATCTCCGTCTTCGCCAACGTGACAAGGATGCATGAGATCGACGAGGGCGACGAGGATCCGAATGGTCACGAGGCGGGGATCGATGTGATCTTTTACGAGGTCGACGAGGTCACCGAGGGGGCGATCGAAGAAGCAGTCGAGCGCCGCTGGTCTCGCTATCGGCCCTAGCTAGGCGCGTCGCGGCGGCGGTAGGGGTGTTCTCCGTCGTGAGTCATGGCATACTGCGAAGGCGAGACTTATCGTGTGATAAGTTTCATTTTCCGGCTCTCCAACGAGAGGAATTGCCTCATGACCGGTCTCCTTCGCAGGCGTGCGCCCCGCTCCTCGGCGATGCGCTTCCTTGCTTCCACCTCGATCTTGGCCCGCCCCCTCGCGCTGGCTGTGCTCTTCGTCTCGCTGACCGGCGTGGCCGAGGCGCGACCTAACGTCGTTATCTTTCTTGCGGACGATCTCGGCTGGGCCGATGTCGGTTACCACGGTGAGGAAGTCATCGAAACGCCTTCACTCGACCGTTTGGCGGCGGAAGGGGTTCAGCTTGATCGCTTCTACTCCACGCCGATTTGCTCGCCGACTCGGGCCGCGCTGATGACGGGACGTGACCCTATGCGCTTAGGCGTCGCGTATGGCGTGATCATGCCGTGGCACACCAATGGGATTCATCCGGATGAACTTTTCATGCCGGAGGCATTCCGGCTTGCGGGGTACCAGACCGCGATGGTGGGAAAGTGGCATCTCGGTCATGCGCAGGAGACCTATCATCCCAATCAGCGGGGCTTTGAGCATTTTTACGGTCATTTGCATACCGAGGTCGGCTATTTCCCGCCCTTCGCTTCCCAGAAAGGCCGCGACTTCCAGCGCAACGGCGAGCCGATTGACGATCAGGGATATGAGACCTTCCTGCTGGGGGATGAAGGCGCGCGGTACATTCGCGAGCGCGACAAGGAGAAGCCCTTCTTTCTCTACATGCCTTTTATCGCTCCGCATACGCCACTCGATGCGCCCGAGGATCTGCTCGAAAAGTACGCTGGGATGAGGGACGACCGAAAGCCTGCGCGGAGTCAGCAGACCGACGATTCCCGCATGATCCGAAAGATGACGATGCAGAAGAGTGCGCGGCCCGTGTATGCCGCTGTGGTCGATGCGATGGATCAAGCGGTTGGCAAGGTCCTTGCGGCGCTCGATGACGAGGGGATCGCAGAAGAGACGTTAGTTCTTTTCTTCAGTGATAATGGCGGTGCCGCCTATGCAACGGGCGGCGCGGATAACGTTCCGCTGCGCGGCGGCAAGGGCGATACGTTCGAGGGCGGCATCCGGGTTGTGTCTGTGATGAGATGGCCTGGGGCGCTCAAGGCGGGATCGTTGAATCAGAGCATCATGTCCGCGATGGACTTGTTGCCGACGATTGCCGCGGCGGCGGAGGTCCCTGTCGAGTCGAAATTTGATCTGGATGGTCGAAATCTCTGGCCGGCGCTGTCCGAGGGGCGTGTTGCGCCGCGGAAAGAGCTGCTCTTCTTCGCCTCAGAGACGCCCATTCGCGGGCATACAAACACCACGGCGTTCAACGACGAGTGGAAGCTCGTACAGGAAATCGATCAGGGGCTCCTGTCCGCGGAGGTCACGACCCATTTATTCCAGATCTCTAAGGACCCCAATGAGCACAATAATCTGGCGGAGGCGCATCCGAAGATTGTGCGGAAAATGGAACAGGCGATCCTTGAGTGGCGAATGCTCTATCCAGTGTCGGGAACTCGACATGAGTTGGTCCCCCCACCCGGTTGGCGGGCACCAATTGATTGGGCGGGTTATCCGGTTCCGGTCGAATCCCTTCAGGAAACGCCGGCGACGGGGATGCCCCCTGAATTCGCGATTCCTGTGCTGGATTATCAGCACGGCGAATCGGGGCGTTTGATCTACGACTGCGAGCCGTATTCATTCCTCGGGGGAGGGCTTTGCAGATGATCTTACGGCACGTTGCCTGAGGGAAAAGAATGGCCCCCTTCGGGGGATAAGCGTGAAAAATATCACATTTGCCGCGCGTTTACGCCGAACTGGCGATAAGCTAGGGCGCTCGTCGAGGCGGGCGACATAACGGGTTTCAACTTAAGGAAACTGATGAGATGAACAAGCTGGATCAGACAACTATGGGCGGATTTCGCCGCATCACGACATTGCTCGCAGGCATCGCAGCCGTAGTGATGGTCTCGGGTAGTGCTCAGGCGCTCTCGATCGACCTCTCGAGCTTCAACGGTGGCAGCATGCTGATCAACGCAGGCGACCACACGATCTCGGTCAACCAGAGCAGCTCTCGCTGGGGACACAACGTGTCGATCAGCGTGAACGACGGTCAGACATTCGCTGTGAACTCGGTTGAGGTCGCACTTCGGAGTGGACGTGGCGTTCTTGTCTCGGCCGGTGACGAGCGAGAGCTCGTGGCGCGTGGCTGGAGCCGACGCGATTCCGGAATGCGAACGGCGCATTTCGACAATGAAGAGACGGAATCGATTTCGCTCTACTCGTGGAGCCGAATTCGACTCGGATCCATCGACATCGATATTCCGAACCGACCCTCGCCGGTCACGGCAGTGCCGGAGCCCGGCGCGGCCATGCTCTTCGGAGCGGGCATCGTGCTGGCGGGACTTCGCCGACGATAGTCGCGCAGTCGCGAAGTCGCGGAGTCGCGAAATCGCTTAGCCGTGCAGTCGCTCGGTTGTAAAAGAAATGAGGCCAGGCTGACTCTTGAGAGTCGCCTGGCCTTTTTCTTTTGAGCCCGCAGGCCCGTGTCGGTCAAAGTTTGGGTCCGTCTTGCCGATGGTTTACCTGTGAGTGGATTCGGTGAATTGTTGGGCGGGATGCCTTCGTTGCTGCTGGTGTGTATCGGCATCACGGTGATGATCGGGATTCTCCATCTCTGGCTCTCCCGCGCGTCGTGGGACGCGCATGCTTGGGTGGGGATTTGGTCTGGGCTGGCCTGCGTCTTTCTTCTTGCCCGGGGCGTGCAGCTCACCACAGAGCGGCCGGATGACGCTCTGCTCGCTGGCAAGGTGGCGATTGCGGTCGGGCCCTATCTGGTTTGGGCGCTGATCGGATTCGGGCGAAATCTCGGGGGTCGGAGCCTGGACCGTTCGGCGCTGACTGTCTTAGCGGCAATCAGTTTGGCTTGGACGGTGGGGATCCTCGGGACGCCCTGGTTCGTCGATTCGGAAGTCACAACGCGAACTGATTTTTTCGGACGGGCACATTTTTCCGTCCACGCACTTTGGCCTACCCATCTGCTCAGCCTCTACTTCGCGGGTGCTCTGGTTTGGGGCGTGAGGCGACTGCGCCGCCAGAGTCAGCTCGAAGTCGGCGAGCGGCGCATGCTTGTGCTCAGTTTCAGCGTGTATGCCGCACTTGGCATTGCGGCAGTTCTGACGTCGGCGAGCGTGATTTCGGTGCCGGCGGCTGCCGAGTTCGGTCCCGTCGTGGTTGCCATCACGCTGAGTTACCTGATGGCGCAGCGTCGGCGACGCGTGGAAACGCAACTCGAGTCGCTGCTCGCCGAGAGTGAGGAGCGCTACCGCGACCTCGTACAGCATGCGCCCGTCGGGGTCTGCGTTTTGGATGATGTAGGGAAGGCTTCCGCGCTGAACCCCCGCATGTTGAAGCTGTTAGGTTTGTCTCAGTCCGCCAAAGAGCGCGGTGTTCCTATGGATTCCGAGATTTTAGAAACGGCGCGGCGGGCGATTGCCGAAGGCCGGGTGACTCGAGCCGTACATCGGGTCAACGTGGCAACCGCGCAGCCCGCACAGGTCTGGTCCGTCACTGCCTCACCTCTTGGGGAAGAGGGTGGGCAGGGGCAGGCGCTGATCGTGGCCGACGATATCACCGAGCGAGAAGCGCTCGAGAAGCAGCTTCAGCAAAGTCGCAAGATGGACTCGATCGGGGAGCTGGTTGCGGGCGTGGCCCACGAGATCAATAACCCGATGGCCTACGTCCGCGCCAACCTCGCCGCCATCGGAGCGCATCGAGCGACGTTGGAGGATGCATCCCGTGATGGCCTCGATTCGCAGGCCGCGGCGAAGCTCAGCGAGACCTTCCACGATTTAGATGCGCTCGTTGCGGAGTCGGTCGAGGGCGTCGAGCGGACCATTCGTATTGTTCAGGATATGGGGGGGCTTGCTCTTCCGATGGCGCCTTCCGAGGTGCCCATCGCGCTCGCGCCGTTGCTCGAGGAGAGTGTACGCGGATGCGAGCGCGCGTTCGGTGAGAAGAGTGAGCTCGAGCCGGACGGCCCTCGCGCAGCTGGAACGCTCGGTGTGCGGGTGATTGCGGAGTCCTTTGTGGATGTCCATGTGGCCGCGGCTGCGGAGCCCCTGCGGCACGTCTTTGACCACCTTTTGTCGAATGCGCGCGAAGCCGTTCGGGGTGGTGGCGATATTCATATCGAAACGCGCTTACTGTCGGCTTGCGATGGCGAGGCCGTGGGCCTCGGCGCGGGAAGTGACGGTTCCGAAGAGAAGCGCGATCAGGTTTCGATTCGCATCCGGGATGAGGGGCCAGGAATTCCGGCCGATATCCGCTCAAGGCTCTTTGATCCCTTTTTCACGCTCCGCGATGTGGGATCCGGGACAGGCTTGGGCCTCTATATCGCGTACCAGACCGTCCGGAGTCTGGGCGGCGATCTGCGATGTCTTGATCCCCTCTCAGGATCCGCCGCCGCGTCGGCTGAAGAACGATCCGGGGCCTGCTTCGAGGTCGTACTTCCGCTCGCCTAGGCGACTTCTGCGAGGACGAGCATCGGCTTAGCCGGGTTCTCTTTGGGTATAGTCCGCGGCCGAAGAGGAGAAGACCATGTCGAATCATGTGCAGGGAAAAGTCGTCGTCATCACAGGCAGTGGAGGTGGTTTCGGCCGCCTGGTCGCTGGGAAAATCGCCGATCTCGGCGGTCGAGTCGTTGTTTCCGACGTCGATGAGGCCGCGGTTGCGAAAGCGGTGAGTGAGATCGTTGAGGCGGGCGGGGAGGCCACGGGGCTTCGAGCTGATGTGACGAGCCGGGCCGAGATGGCTGCGCTTGCTTCTCATGCCGTAGAACAGTTCGGTGCAATCGACGTCATGGTCAATAATGCGGGTGTTATGCCGCTTGCGCTTTACGCGGACCATGAAATCGCAGGCGAGGCATGGGACCGATGCATCGACATCAATTTTAAGGGTGTGCTGCACGGGATCAGCTGTGTGCACGACCAGATGACGGCGCAAGAGCGCGGGCATATCGTGAACATCTCTTCGGTGTACGGGAACTATCCTGTCGCGGGGGCAGCGGTATACGGCGCGACGAAAGCCGCCGTCAACGTCTTGTCCGAATCGCTTCGCCAGGAGTCACAAGGACGAATTAAGGTGACAACGATTCGCCCGACGGGTGTTCCGGGAACGGGACTTGGGGCGGGGGTCCTGAACCCGGAAGCGGTCAAAGGTGTGCTGGGCAGCAAGGCGGACGAGTATTTCGCGAAGCTCGGACAGGTCTTCGGGGAAGACCCGCCGGCTGCGCTCGTGGATCCTGAGCAGATCAGCTTCTACGCAATGTCGCCCGACATTCTTGCAGACCAGATCGTCTTTGCGATCAACCAGCCTTGGGGTGTTTCGATTAGCGATCTGACCGTGCGGGCCTCGGGCGACGCCTACATGATCTGAAACGGAAACGACCTGACTTAGTCTTAGTCGCGCCGGGTTCCCTTGCCGCGTCCCTTTTTCTTGTCCTTGTCTTCGTCTCGCGCGGCCCGCTTCGATTCGCGCGCCTTCTTCAGGACCTCTTCTGCGTTGAGGTGGTCTTCTCCCGCGCGCGCGATGTATTCATCGTAGCTGCCGCCGAAATCACGCACTCCTTCGGGCGTAATTTCGACGATTCGAGTCGCGAGTTCGTTCACGAACCAGCGATCATGAGAGACGAAAATGAGGGTCCCTTCGTAGGCCTTCACCGCGGCGACCAGCGCCTCGATGGCCTCGAGGTCGAGGTGATTTGTGGGTTCGTCGAGGATCAGAACGTTCGGTTTTTCGATCGTCTGGCGAACAAACATCAGCCGCGCTGCTTCACCTCCGGAAAGGGCTTCGAGCTTCTTCTTCGTCTCGTCCCCGGAAAAGAGCACCGTCGCGAGGTGGCCCTTCACGAAGCCAATTCCCTGGGCGGGGCAATACGCGCCGAGCCATTCTTCAATGCTTTGGCGGCCCGCGCCGATTTGGTCCTTGTGGTCCTGGGCGACGTAGCCGGGATGCGTCTCGTATCCCCATTCGACGTCCCCTGAATCGGCTTCCGTATCGCCAACCATGACTTTGAGGAGCGTGGATTTTCCGATGCCGTTCGGGCCAATGATGGCGATGCGTTCACCGCGCTGAATCACGAGGTCGACATCCGAGAGGACGGCTTTATCGCCGTAGCTCTTCGAGATCCCTTCGAGTTCGATGACCTGCTTGCCGCTCGGGCGCCGTTGGTCGAATTTGAATTTGGGATAGCGTCTGGAACTCTCGGGCAGCGCTTCAATATCGATTTTCTCGATTTGCTTCAGCTTGCTCTGGGCCTGTCGCGCTTTGGAGGCCTTCGCGCGGAAGCGTTCGACGAAGGCTTTCTTGTCCGCGATTTCGCCTTCGCGTTTCGTGATCTCGGCTTCGCGTCGGTCGCGTTCTTCTCGTTTGGCCCGGATGAAATGGGCATAGTTGCCGGGGTAGGACTTGATCGTGTCATAGTCGACATCGACGATATGCGTCGCGACGGTGTCGAGGAAACGATGGTCATGAGAGATCAGGATGGCTGCGCCGCGGTAGGTCTGGAGAAACTGTTCGAGCCAGCGAATCGACAAGATGTCGAGATGGTTCGTGGGCTCATCGAGCAGGAGTGCGTCGGGTTCCGCAGCCAAAACCTGCGCCAGCAGCACGCGGAGTTTGAAGCCGCCCGACAGCGTGGACAGGTTCTGTTCATGTACGGCGGTGGTAATTCCGAGTCCTTCGAGGATTTCCCCTGCGCGCGATTCCAGACCGTAGCCATCGGCTTGAAGGATGATGTCTTCCAGCTCCGAGTAGCGGTCGCCGTCGAAATCGTTCTCGGCGTTGGCGAGGATCTTCTCTTTCTCGGCCATTGCGGCCCAGAGCGGGGCGTTGCCCATCATGACGACGTCGAGGATGCGGGTGTCCTCGTATTGGAAATGGTCCTGCCCAAGAACGCCGAGGACGGCGCGCTTTGGAATTGCAATGTCGCCGTCGGTCGCGCCTTCCTCGCCCGTGAGGATCTTGAGAAGGGTCGACTTGCCACATCCGTTGGCGCCGACGATTCCGTAGCGCTCGCCGCGGTTGAATTGGAGCGAGACGTTCTCGAAGAGGACGCGATCGCCATAGTATTTAGAGAGGTTCGAGAGAGATATCATGGGGTTCCGCTTTGCTTGGGCGCCGCAGCTTAGCGGATCTTTCAGGAACCTCAGGTCGCCCCGGCGGGGCTTGCTTGCGCGCCCGGATGGGGCGGGATGGGCAAGGCGGTGAGATCCCGCTCCCCGGAGGCCCTGTTCCCGTGAGGGGGTCTAAGGCGTCGCGCGCCGGGTCGGCTCCTCAAAGGTCCCGAAAAGCTTGTCGTACATCATCGTCAGCGTCGCATAGTTGCCATGGGTCATGTCGATGTGATGGCTTGCGTGCACGCCGGTGATGTAGTCCGCGGCGCGGAAGATCGGGGCGAGGGTGCTATTCGGATTTCGAGTTGTTAGGTCCGTCCAGGCGTGGTTGACCGTGTTGAGCTGCGTGAAGGCGAGCGTGGCCATCGCTGCAGCAAACGGGTTCATGGGTTGGCCCGCGATCAGCGAGACGATCGGGATTGAAAGGAGGAAGAGTGAGAGTCCGATAAAGGTCTCGAGGGGGTGGACGTAGAGCGCGTCGATATAGGTCGGCTTGCGTGCTTGGTGATGAAGTGCGTGCACCTTGCGCAGGAGGTCTCCGTGAAAGAGGAAGCGGTGCGTCAGGTAGTACATGAAATCAAAGATCAGCAGGACCGCGACGATTTCGACGAGATGCTGCCAGAGGGGGCGTGCGCCGAAGCCGACGGTGAAGGGAAGGATCAAGATATAAAAGGCGATATTGGTCCACATGCCGGATTTGTTGTTGCGCTTCACGGCGTCGCGGAAGTATTCGCGAGACATCTTCTTTTTGTCGGCCACGCCATTTTCTTCCCGGAGCTGGGTGAACTCAGTCACGCGCCAAATCAAGGCCCGCAGGATGAGCGTGGACGCAATCAGAGTGCCGATGAACGCAAGCGCGGCAGGCCAGTCGTAGGTCATTTGGATGATTCTCCTTTGAAGAGTAGAGCCCGTCTCGAGGCAGCGGTGCGCGATGAGTGAGGCGACTAACGTTTGCGTTCCGAATGGGTGCGGATAGATTTTGGCTTCGACGGTTGCTTGTTACGATCTGAAGCGACGTCGTGAAGAAGGAGGGACGCCAGTTGTGCCGAACTCTTGGGTCCGAGATGGCTCCTGAGTTCCGCGGCAAGGCGTTCGAGATCGGGCGATCGGCTTGCTCCGGCTTTCGGCTCGCGAACGGCGGTCCGACGAAGGCGTTCGCGGAGATCCGAAGGCAGAAGGATCGAGTTCTGCGTTGAGCCCGCGCGCGCTCGCGTCTCGTCGGATTCAAAAATCTCAGATTCAAGGTGGAGGCTGAGGTAAAGCTTGCGAGCGATGGTCTGAAGCTGAGCAAGTCGCCTCTGTCCCAGGACCTCCAGAAACTGGTCTTCCAGCGCATCGACGGCCCCGACGGAGTCTTTGATCAGCGTTTCGCCGCGCTCGGTCAGTCGCAGGACGATGCCGCGTCCGTCGCGGGGGTCCGTTTCGCCTGCGAGGTATCCCAGGGACTCGAGGTCTCGAGCGGTAGTGCTCACGGCCTGACGGCTGACGCGATGAATGCGGGCAATCTGATGCACGCGCG
Source organism: Myxococcota bacterium (assembly GCA_045106235.1). Classification (GTDB taxonomy): domain Bacteria; phylum Myxococcota_A; class UBA9160; order UBA9160; family UBA4427; genus UBA4427. Next base: position 32,560 of record JBGCEJ010000033.1, on the reverse strand, counting down.
CGCCCTCAGGACCGATTAAAGGCAGGATTTGCCCATGGGACATCTTCAGTCCGGGATGGCCCTTCGAAATCGTGTCGGTCATGAGGTCTTGTTGGATCTGCATCGAGATCATCGGTAAGACCGCCGCCGTACCCTGGGCAGAGATCTTGATTTCCGCATCGGACCGAATGGGGATGGGAAGGGCAGCGAAGAGCTCCGCCAAGCAAGTGGTGAAGCGCTGATAGGCGCGGGGGCCCGCCTGGCTACGGTACTCCGCGTCGACGGAGAGGATGATCTCGCTGGCGTCTATGACGAGCTGCTCGCCGCGGTCCGTGAGTCGAATGACTTTGGCCCGACGATCTCCTTCGCTCGTGGTCTGTTGGACGTAGCCGGCGCCCGCTGCGTATTTCACCATTTGGCTGCAGGCCTGAGGCGTGATGGCGAGCGCGGAGGCCAGGGCACTCGCGGAGCGGGGGGCGAGTCGGATGAGAGAGAGCATGGGCCCCAGGCTCAGCCGCAGGTCGCCGTACCCCCGCTCGACCGTGAGGTGGGTCATGACGCGGTTCTGGAGGTCCCGGGCGAGGCCGATCAGATGCCGGGCGAGATTGTCCTGGTACCGGACCCGGACCCGTGACGCGTCGCTCTCGATGCCCTTTCGCGGGGCGGAACTCCTTGGGGCGCTCTTGCCTTCTGGCGGGGTGGGTCGCATCTCGCGAAGGTAAGAGATGTGTTGAGATAGTCAACAAGGGCTGCCTATCTCGTCTACCTATGTTGACTACCCCGAGGGCTAATCCGGTGCGTTCGAGCCGGCCTCAAAGCGGGCGGCTGCAAAGAAGAGCAGGCCTGCGGTGACGAATTCGACGCCGATCGGAACGGCTGCGAAAGCAGCGCCAGAAACGAGCCACGCCAGGATGCGGGACACCGCGATCGTGGCCAACAAGATGCCCGCCGCGCGGGGACCATGCGGGGATTGTCGAGCAATGCCCAGGCCACAGAGCAGGGCGATGGTCAGAAAAACGCCTGAGATATCGCCGACCTGGGTGCTGCGGGCGATTCCGTCCAACAAGGGCATTCCCAGAGCGGCGGCGCCCGCTTCCGGTGAGAGGAGGAAATTCGCGGCCTGGGCAAAGAAAAAGAGGCCGACGAGGCCGGAGAGGATGCGGGGCAGCATAAGAGTAGGGCTCCTGATGAAATCGAAGGGCCGGGGGCCCGGGGAACGCTGAGAAGGGAAGTTTAAACCTTCGAAAGCTTAGGCCAGTTGGCTAACGAGAAGCCTGAAAATCGCGGGAGACTGCATTCAAGTTGCGCTTCAGACGAACCGAGAGAAAGGCCAGAGTTGGCTCTTTCGACTGAAACGAGCTACACCCTGCTTGAACCGGGCATACGCCCTGTCCCTCGCACGCCCTCGCTTTCATCTGAGCAAGCTCTCAGATTCATTCCGAAGGCCTGAGAAACACGTTTCTCAGTCAGCGCGAGTCGACGAATCCATGCGGTGAACAACAGGACCTCTCACCCCCGATTGAGGTCGCGCCGCACATTCTCCTTCTCTCCCATCTCTGTTGTTTGGGTTTGAAAACGAAGCCGTTGCGCGCCGTTTTGGCGTGTATACGGGGGAGTTCTATTTTGTCTAGCGCCAAAGCGCCTACCCAGGCGGAGGGCAGTTTTGCCCCGTTCCGTCTTGATTCCAAACTTGTTCGTGGCCTCGAAGCCGCGGGTTTTTCTTCTCCTCGTCCGATCCAGAAGGACACGATCCCGGCCGCTCTCGAAGGCCAGGACGTGATGGGTCTGGCTCAGACCGGAACCGGCAAGACCGCCGCGTTCGCTCTGCCAATCTTGCAGCGGCTCATCGAAGAGCCCGGCGACGGACCGCTCGCCTTGATCCTCGCGCCGACCCGCGAGCTCGCCATTCAGATCGATGCGGAGATCCGCGTCCTGGCGAAGTTCACGGATATTCAAAGCGTGACGATCTTCGGTGGTGTTTCCGCCAACGTTCAGATCAAGCAGCTTCGCCGTCGGCCGGAAATCGTTGTGGGTTGTCCGGGCCGCGTGCTTGACTTGTTGAACCGCGGCGTGTTGGATCTCGCAGAAGTCGAAACGCTCGTCCTCGACGAAGCGGACCATATGTTCGATATGGGTTTCATTCCGGATATTAAGCGCATCCTGAAGTCGCTGCCCTCGGATCGCCAGAACCTGCTTTTCTCGGCGACGATGCCGAAGGCGATTCGCTCGCTGGCCCACGGGATTTTGGATAAGCCGCATGTGGTCGAACTCGAGCACACGGCGCCGACGGAACGCGTCGAGCATGCGCTCTGTCCGATCGCCGAAGGGAGCAAGCGCGACCTGCTGGAGCGTGTCCTTGCGAACGATGAATGCCAAAGCGCCATCGTTTTCACGCGCACCAAGCATCGCGCGAAGCGGATGGCTCTCCAGTTGGCGAAACAAGGTCTGCGCGCGGTCGCACTCCAGGGCAATATGTCCCAGGGCCAGCGTGACCGTGCCATGGAAGGCTTTCGCAAGGGCAAGTTCGATATTCTCGTTGCGACGGATATCGCGGCTCGCGGCCTCGATGTGGCCGGAATCGACTATGTGATCAACTACGATCCGCCGAGCACGCCCGAAACCTATACCCATCGGATTGGCCGAACCGGTCGCTCCGAAGCGACGGGCAAGGCCTTTACGTTTATCACGGGCGAAGACCGAGCCTGGGTCCGCGATACGGAGCGCGTACTCGGTTCCACGATCCAGCGTCTGCGTTTCCCCGGTCTCGATTCCGGCGAAAAGGCAGGGGCATCGTCCAGTCCCGCCAAGCGGCCCAGTGGTGGCCGAAACGGCGGTCGCGGCGAAGGCCGTGGGCAGGGTCGAGGAGCGGGGCGCGGCCAAGGTCGTTCTCGCTCACGGACGCGGTCCAGCGAAGGTGAAGGCGGTCGCTCAGGCGGCCGAAATAGCGGCCAGGCTGCCAGCGAAGGCGAGGGACGTGGCGACGCGCGCCGCGCCGGTGGTCGCGGACGAGGTCGCGGCGCAGGCCGCAGCGCCTCAGCGTCCGTTGAGTCGAAAGAGGGCGGTCGCGGGCGAGGCAGAAACGCGTCGTCCGAAAGCGGGCAGAATCGCTCCTCTTCGAGCCGTGGCAAAAGCAGTCAGGGCGGGAGCGGCGGCGGCTCCGGCGGCCGAAGCCCGAGCACAGGTTCCGGTTCACGCCGACGAAGCCGAACAGGAGCGCCGGCTTCGCCGTCGCTCTAGTGGGTGCTCGCCTTTGGGTGACTGCGCGTGAGTAACTTGCACGTGAGTGACTGCGCGTGAGTAGCTGCGCGTGAGTAACTGCTCGTCGGTGCCTGCTTTTGGGTGCCGGCTCTTGGGGATGAGTCCGAGCTAGGAAGCAGCCGGCGGACGCGGAATCAGAACCGATGTCCGCCGGGTGTAGTCCTGGAAGGCAGGCTCGTCGCCCCAGCGTTTCTTTGCACGATCCTCGAGCAGAGGGATACCGCTGATCTTCGTGAGCAGGACGGTGACGAAGATGGGCGAGATCAGGGTCACGAGTTGCCAGCCTGCGAGTGCGGGGATGGCCGCGATGGCCACGCCAATCCAGAGCACAATTTCGCCGAAATAATTCGGATGTCGCGACCAGGACCAGAGGCCGCTGGTGATGAAGCGGCCGTCGTTGTTCGAGTCCGCCCGGAAGCGGCTCTTTTGGTAGTCCGCGACGACTTCAATGCCGAAGCCGATGAGCCAGATCACTGCACCGAGATAGGCTGGGAGACCGAGCGGGGTGGAGCCCGCTGAAGTCATGGCGGCGAGCGCACAGGACGCTGTGAGGAAGACCCAGAGCCCCTGGAGCATCCACGTCATCAGGAAATTCGCGAAGTTCACCTTGATCTCATCGAAGCGGCCATCGGAGCCGTCTTTCGTGATGCGGATGAAGAGGAAGCTGCCGAGTCGCGCTGCCCAGATTGAAATCAGGCAGGCGAGTAGGAGCGCGCGGGCATCGGCGTTGCCGAAGGCGAGAGCGAAGCCCACCACCGAGAGGTAGGTGAGGCTGCCTGTGAGATCGTAGAAACGCTCGGTTTTGACCGCGTTCGCATGAAGGAAGACGAGCCCGTTGACGCCAAAGGCGATTGCGCCGCAAAGGCCGAATAACGGCCAGCCGAAAGCGTATAGACCATTTTGGCTTCCAGCCCACGCGATGGCGGCCCCGATGCCGAAGATAACGGGGAGGGCGATCAGGGAACGGCGGGTTCGGGCTCGCATGATTTCGGACTCCTGCTGAGGCGCTTTTTCGAGTGTCGCCGGTCTCTTCGATTCTCCGTGCGCCCCGTACGTTAGCCGCGCTGTGATCCCTGTCAGCGTTTCCAGCCCGAAGCCGCATGCATAAAACGGGTTAGCATCTCAGCATGCGTCTCTCCCTCGATCGCGTCGCTCACCCCTTCGTGGTTCTCGCGGAACGGTTCTATCCGGATCCTTTCGTTTTCGCGATTGTGCTCACGGGAATGATCTTCAGCCTGACCCTCTTCGCAACAGAGACGACGCCGGTCGACGCCTTGATGATTTGGGGAGAGGGGCTTACCGGACTTCTCGCGTTTACTTCGCAGATCTGCGTCACTTTGATCGGTGGTCATGCATTGGCGCATACGGATGTGACGCGGCGCGGAATTGACCAGGTTGCGGGCTGGCCGCAGGGCCCCCGCACGGCGTATGCCCTGGTCGCGGGGATTGCCGGCCTCGCCAGTCTGATCGCGGGCGCGCTGGGCCTGGTGGTTGGGGGACTGCTTGCGGTCTCGGTCGCCCGCCGCGGCAAGGCGAGGGGGCTTCGGCTCCACTATCCGCTGCTGGTGGCCTCCGCCTATTCCGGTTTTCTGATTTGGCATATGGGGTACTCGGGGACGGCGCCCCTCGCGGTGGCGACACCCGGGCATGCGCTTGAAGCGACGTTAGGGGTCGTGCCGATCACGACGACCACTTTCTCTGCCTGGAATGTCGCGCTTGCGTTCGTCACGTTGGCGGTGGTTGCGGGCCTTTGCAGTGTGCTTGGGCCGCGCGACGATGCGCTGGTGGAAATCCCAGAGGAGCAAGCTGCGGAGGCTTCTCTGGCTTCGGCGGCTTCAGCGGCTGCGGGGAAGCGCACGGCCAAGGCCGGCGACGCACTGAGCGAGGGAGATCCGACAGAGGGACGCACGCCCGGTGCGAGGCTCGATGCGGCGCGCCCTCTGAGCGCCGGGCTGGGTGGCCTTTTGTTGATTTACCTCCTTTCCTGGTTTGTTACGCGCGGTTTCGCTCTGACCCTCGACGTCGTGAACTGGACGTTCGTGGGGTTGGGACTGGTTCTGGCGCGTTCGCCCCGGCACTACGTTGATCTGGTCCTGGACGGGAGCCGGATCGTGGGGCCCGTGCTGCTGCAGTATCCCTTCTATGCGGGTGTGGTCGCGCTGATGATGGAGACGGATCTCGTGCGCCTCTTTTCCGAGGGTTTCGTGGCCATCGCCACGCCGGCGACCCTCGGATTCTGGGCCTTTATCTCCGGCGGCCTGCTCAATTTTTTCGTCCCATCTGGGGGCGGGCAATGGGCGATTCAGGGGCCAATTTTCGCTGAGGCGGCGGCTCAGCTGGGCGTGGCGGCGCCGCCGATTGTGATGGGCGTGGCGTATGGGGATCAGTGGACGAATCTCATCCAGCCTTTTTGGACGCTTCCGCTCTTGGCGATCGCGGGGCTCGATGCGCGCTCCATCATGGGGTACTGCTTTGTGGTCTTCATGGCGGGGTTCTTTGTGTTAGGCGGCGGGCTGCTTTTGCTTGGCGCAGGGTAAGCCGTGATGTGTTTTAGGTTGACGGTACAGCTGCGGAATGCGCGGATTGAGAGGGAATAGTTATGGTGAAGATTCATCACGCAAAACAGTCGCGGTCTATGCGAGTGGTGTGGTTAGCGGAGGAGCTGGAGCTTCCTTATGACATCGTTCCGATCGAAATGTTCAGCGATGCGATGAAGGCGCCGGATTTTCTGAAGGTCCATCCTCTCGGCAAGGTGCCTGCGATTGAGGACGGTGATTTCGTGCTCTGGGAGACGACGGCGATTCTGACCTATCTGGATTCGAAGTACGGCGCGGAGGCGCTGGTGCCGCCGGGGGGGACGGAAGCGGGGGCACAGGTGGCGCAGTGGATGGGGTTCGGGGAGAACCCGCTCACGATCATCATGGGCGAAATCGCGTCGCATGGCGGGGCGATGCCGGCGGATCGGCGCATTCCGGCGCTCGTTGACCGGGGGAACGAAATGGCGCCTGCGCTGGTGCGGGTGGTGGAGCGTGCGCTCGGTGACCAGCCCTTTATCTGCGGGGACGCGTTTACGGCGGCGGATATCATGCTTGGCTTCGGGCTCGGAATCGCGGTGTATTTGAACTTTGTGAACGCAGAAACCCCGCGCTGTCAGGCTTATCTCGAGCGCCTTCAGAGTCGGCCTGCGTTCTTGCGTGCATCCCAGGTGTAGGGGAGGGGCAGGCCACCGGCAGACCTTTGCGGGAATGTTTCGCTCGTCTTGCGGACGCATTGAAAATTGGGCGCTAAATCTCCATATTGCGGTCGCAAAATCCGCCGCACGAGGAGATACGGGACCATGAACAAAAAAGCAGCGCTTCCAGAGCTGGGCTTTCAGGCCTTTGACGCCGACAACCACTACTACGAGCATGAGGACGCCTTCATCCGCCATATCGATCCGCGCATGAAGAAGCGGGCCATGGACTGGGCGGAAGTGCGCGGGCGAAAGAACCTGCTGGTTGGCGGACAGATCAATCGCTTCATCCCGAATCCGACTTTCGATCCCGTCGCGAAGCCGGGCTGCCTCGACGAGTATTTCCGCGGCCGTAACCCGGAAGGCAAAAACATTCGCGAGATCTTCGGCGATCTCGAACCCATCAATCCGGCCTACCGCGACCGCGACGCGCGCCTGGCGCTGATGGAGAGCCAGAATCTGGGTGGCTGCTTCATGTTCCCCACCCTCGGTGTCGGTATGGAAGAGGCGCTGCGCGACGACCTGCCGGCCATGCTTGCCGCTTTCCGTGCCTTCAATCGCTGGATGGAGGAGGATTGGGGCTTCGCCTATCAAGAGAAGATTTTCGCAGCGCCGTATATGGTTCTCACGGATCTCGACTGGGCGCTCGAGGAGCTGGAATGGTGCATCGAACACGATGTCCGGACCCTCGTCATGCGAGCGGCTCCGGTTCTCGTGAAGGGCGGGACGAATTCCCCTGCAGATCCGATGTACGACCCTTTCTGGGCGCGCGTCGCAGAGGCGGGTATCTCCGTCGCCTATCACTCAGGCGACGCGGGCTACAATAAGTACAGCGAACAATGGGGCAGCAGCGACGAGTTTCAGGCCTTCGACTTTCAGGCCAAGCGGCTCTGCATGTCGGCGAATCCGATTCTTGATCTTTGCGCGACGCTGGTTTGCGACGGGCTCTTCGATCGACATCCGGGACTGCGGATCGCAACCATCGAGACCGGGAGCTCCTGGGTCCCGATCCTCTTCGCGAAATTCAAGAAGGTGTACGGGCAGCTCCCGTTCGCGTTCAAGGAAGATCCGCGGGAGACGTTCCGAAAGCATTTCTGGATCTCGCCCTACTACGAGGACGATATTTCGGAGCTTCGCGACTTGATCGGCGCCGACCGGATTCTCTTCGGCTCGGATTATCCCCATGGCGAAGGCCTCGCGGAGCCCACGGAATTCGTGAACGATCTGCCGGACTTCTCCGAGGAGGAAGTGCGTCAGATCATGCGCGACAACGGAATTTCGCTGGTTCAGCGGCAGCCGGCTTAAACCGGCCGATTCCGGCTGGGTCCCCAGCTGGGGCCTCGACTTTCGCGAGGAGATTCGAGCTGAGCCCGGGCTGGCCCACGCGGATGTCCTCCGCTGAGGCAGTTGTACGTCTAAGAACTTAAATTCTTTAAGGAAAATCAGTTTTCTAATTCGGGGGTGTTTTCGAGAGAAGGCTCCACTTTGGAAAGGGGACGTCCGATGAGGGGAGAGGTGGAGGCGAGCCCGCCTCCTGTCCTCGAACGCCATCGGATCCCGGATGCCCGAAGAAGAAATAGAAGCAGGTCCCGAGAGCATCGCGAGCGATTCGATTTCGCTGATGCTGGTCGTCGAAGACGATATGACTGCGAATCGTCTCGAAGAGGTGCTCGGCCGCCCCGAAGGCGTTCACTATGAGATCACCCGTGTTCTCCGGATCGAGGACGGGCTGCTCAAGCTGCAGGACACGCATTTCGACGCGATGCTGATCGATCTGTCGGTGCACGAAGGCTATGGCCTCGATTCACTGATGCGAGCGAGTGCGGCGGCGCGCAGCGTCCCCATCGTCGTGCTCACCTATCAGCGCGATGAGGCGACGGCGCTCAAGGCGGCTCGGGCGGGCGCCCAGGACTACCTGACGAAGGGCGAAGTCACCCCCGACCTGATTTCACGGACGATCGTGCATGCGATCGAGCGCCACAAGATTCTTCAAGATCTCACCGAGGCGAAGCAGCGCCAGCGCTTCCTCGCGACGCACGACACGCTGACCGAGCTACCGAATCGCTATTGGTTCATGGAGCAGCTGGAGAGCACGATGGCCACCGCCGAGCGTCGCGGCAGCCAGCTCGCCGTGATGTTCTTCGATCTCGACGGCTTCAAGGCGATCAACGATAACCTCGGTCATGCGGTCGGGGATGAGTTGCTGACGGATGTGGCCAAGCGGCTTCGCAAGTCCATCCGGAAATGCGATCTGATTGCGCGGATTGGTGGCGACGAGTTCCTGGCAGCGATTCAGGATGTGGAAGACGAAGAAGCGCCCCTGCGTGTGGCGGATTCGATTCGTGAAGAAATCGAGCGGCCCTATCACCTTCAGGGCAATGAATGTTGGATCAGCGCGAGCGTCGGAATCGCCGTTTTCCCGCAGCACGGAGAAACTTCAGATTCGCTGATTCAGAGCGCGGATACTGCGATGTATGAGGCGAAGACTTCCGGCAAGAATCGCGTTTGTCTTTTTAATCGTGACATGAACGATAAGGCCGTGGAGCGCTTTAACCTCGTGAGCGGGCTGCGCGAAGCGATTCATAGCGGTCAGCTGCACCTGATGTTTCAGCCGCAGATTCAGACCGTTTCGGAAGAGATTGTGGGCGTCGAGACGCTTGTTCGCTGGAACCATCCGACGCGCGGTGTGGTGTCGCCGGGCGAGTTCATCGAGGTGGCGGAAGAAGCGGGCGTGATGGTGCAGCTCGGGGAGTGGGTGCTCCGGACGGCCTGCAAATCGGCGGCGGAATGGCAGCCGATCTCGAATGCGCGGGTGGCGGTGAACATCTCGGGTCGCCAGATCGATGCCGATAATTTTACGGATCGCGTGAAGGCGATTCTCGAAGAGACGGGTCTGCCCGCTTCGCGTCTTGAGTTGGAGCTGACCGAGTCTCTTGCGGCAACAGAAAAGGCGCTCTGCGTCGTTGATGAGCTTCGGGATCTTGGTGTTCGGATCGCGATCGATGATTTCGGAACGGGCTATTCGACGATGACGCTGCTGAAGCGGCTGAACGTCGACTTGTTGAAGATTGATCAATCCTTCGTGCGCGGCGCCGCGCAAACCGATCCGGACCGGGTGATCCTTGAGGCCATTTTGCATATGGCGAAGGGCTTCGGCATGGAAGTGATGGCGGAGGGCGTTGAGACCATTGAAGAGATGCAGAATCTGATGCAGCGCGGCTGTACGCTGATGCAGGGGTATCTCTTTTCGAAGCCGATCGAGCGTTCACAGCTCGATGCCCTCTCGACGGATGAGGACGCGGCTTGGCGGGTGCCTCTGACGGATCCTGATTCGTGGAGTCCGCCGGTCGAAACGGTGGCTCCCGCGGGCCCAGGCGATCAAGGAGACTCTCCCGGGAGTGCGCAGTCCGGGACGGGGACAGCGATCGGTCGACTCGGATTCCGAAGCGGTGCGACCTTCGACCCTGACGAGGATCTCTACCCGGCCTTGAAGATAGATCCTTCGGACAGCACGGACTCGGACTCCTAGATCCTTTTCGGCGCGCTGCGCGCTGAGTTCTGAACGCAAGCGTTAGGCGATCTATTCGAGCCTAATCTCGATCAGCGTTCCGAAGATGAGCGGGGCGGTCGGGCGAAGGCGCTCGAAAATCTCCGCGCGTCGCTCCGGCTCGTCTTCGATCGCACGCCCTTGTCCGCGCCTTTGCTCGCCTCGGATCAAGACCTCGACAGGAGCGCCTTGACCCCGGAGTTCTTTCCACCAGGGGAAATCGGCCGCGGCGAAAACCAGGCCTTCCTCCTCTCTGAGATAGTTGACCGGAATCGATTTGCCGGACGGCAATCCGATCAGCATGACCTTGCGGGCCCGCGCGCCATTCGGATCCGTTCGCAGAGACGCCACGACTTGGGGGTTGAGGATGTGTTGGGAGACCAGGGCGTACGCGGTGACCAGCAGAATCAACAGGATGCCGGCGAGCAGGATTTTTACGGGCCAGGACACGATCGATTGAGCTCCCTGATTGAGTGCCGCCGGATTCTACCTCAGCGCCGCTGCGCGCCCCCTCCGCAGAGTGGTAGAATTGGGTCGAACGTTCAGGGAGAGAATCACGATGCATGGACAGCGCGACGCCGCAGCCTTTCGGTCCCAGTACGGCCCTTGGGCACTCGTTGCCGGGGCATCGGACGGCATTGGAGAGAGCTTCGCACGGCAGCTGGCCGCAGCGGGGCTCAATATCGTCCTCTTGGCCCGACGGGAGGCTCTCCTCGAAGAAGTGGCGGGCAAGCTCCGGAGCGAGTTCGAGGTCGAGACGCGAACGATTGTGGCCGACCTGACCGGGGAAGACCTCGATCAGCGGGTCGCGGAGGGCATCGAGGGCATCGAGGTCGGTACGCTCGTTTACAATGCGGGCGCGATTCACGGGGCGAAGCCTTTCCACGACCATCCGGTTGAACAAGCGCTGGGTCTGGTGAACCTGAATTGTCGTGGTCCGGTCTTGCTGGCACATCGTTTAGGCGGGGCCATGCGCGAGCGCGGGCGAGGCGGCATCCTGCTGCTGACCTCGATGGCGGGACTCTCGGGTAGCGCGTACACCGCGACCTATGCGGCCACGAAATCCTTTGATCTCGTTCTGGCGGAATCGCTCTGGCACGAACTCTCGCCGCGCGGAGTCCATGCGATGGCCGTCGTGGCGGGTGCAACCAAGACGCCCAGCATGCTGAATTCGAACGAAGGTTTCGCGGACTATCCGAACGTGATGGACGCGGAGGATGTGGCGAAGGGTGCGCTGGCCAATCTCGGCGGCGGGCCCGTTTGGGTTGCGGGAGCGCATAACCGGGCGACTGCAGCAGGGCTTCTCCCCGTGCCGCGAACGGCCCTGATCAACGGCATGAGTGAGGCGACGGCTCAGCTCTACGATCTTCCCTTTACCCGCGTTGACGGTAAAGAGTTCGGCGAACTCGATGCGGGAGACGCGTGACTCTTCCCGATACGCTCGAAGCGGCACAGCGCATCCTCGTAGAGGACCCTGTGACGAAGGTGGTGCTTCCAATCTTTTTCGCCGCGGTCGCGATTGAGGCGACTTGGTCTCGGTTGACAGACCGGCGCCTCTACAATGCGCGGGATGCGGGCGTTTCGTTTCTGATGCTTCTCGCTTCGATCGTGATTGAAGTGATTCCGAAACTCCTGATTGTGGGCGCCATGGTTTGGCTTCATGAGTGGAGCCCTCTGCGCGACGTCGTGGGGCGACAGGCTTGGGCCTTCGTGCTGCTCTTCTTCCTCGATGACCTGACCTACTACGTGTTTCACCGGCTGAATCATGAGGTGCGGATTTTGTGGGCGGGCCATGTGAACCATCATTCCTCAGAGTACCTGAATCTTGGGACGGCGCTTCGGCAGGGCGTGGGGGAGCGCGTTTATAAGTATGTGCTGTGGCTTCCCTTGGCGGCTCTCGGCTTTGATCCCGCGATGATCTTGCTGATGATCAGTTTGAACCTGACCTTTCAGTTTTGGGCGCATACCGAAGCGGTCCGTCGCCTGCCGTCGTGGTTTGAGGCGATTTTTAACACGCCTTCGCATCACCGAGTGCATCATGGATCGAATGCGCGCTACCTGGATCGGAACCATGCCGGCGTGCTCATTTTATGGGACAAGCTCTTTGGTACCTTCAGCGCGGAGCTCGACGAAGAACCCGTGGTGTATGGCCTCACGAAAAATCTCGGCACGATGAACCCGGCGCGCGTTTTGCTGCATGGGTACTCGGAGCTTTGGGCGGATGTTCGACGGGCTGACACGATGTCGGACAAGCTTGGGTACATTTTTCGGCCGCCCGGGTGGTCCCATGACGGTCCTGATGAGCGGGCGAGTACGCTCCGCGCGCGGGTGACGGGGATTGCCGCCTCCGCTCAGATGAGGGCGTCCTAGTCCGAATGAGCGTCCGAATGAGTGAGAGCGATTCCACGGGCTGGTACGATGCCGCGGCCGCCGCTGCGGCGGTTCCCGCAGAGGTCCTTGCGGCTTACTCCGTGCTTTCTAGCGCTTCGGAGGGGCTGGCGGTTCGTTCGCTGTCGGGCGGGTTACTGCATCAGAGTCTCCATGTGCGCGCCGCGGCCGGGGACTTCGTCTTGCAGAGAGTGAGCGATGTCTTCTCTCCGGAGATTCATCAGAATATTGCTGCGGTGACCCGGCATCTTTCTGCGCATGGGGTGCCGACGACAGAGTTGGTGCCGACGGTCGAGGGCGCGCTCTTCGCCGAGTTGGGGACGCTCGGGCGCTGGCGCATGATGAAACATCTCGGGGGCGCGAGTTTCGATCGGCTGGAGTCGGCGGCGCAGGCGCATTCTGCGGGAGCACTCGTTGGCCGCTTCCACGCAGCGATGCGCGATTTTAAGGGCGAGCTTCGGCCGATGGGCATCCCGTATCGGGATACCCCGCGCTACCTCGCGAGTCTCCGTGCGGCGATGAAAGCACATCCGGGGCATCGCCTGGCGTCATCGATGATCCCCCTCGCGGAGCAGATTTTCGCGGCCTTCGACGTCTTGGGGGCGCCGGCCGAATTGAACGAACGGGTGATCCACGGCGATCTGAAACTTTCGAACCTTCTCTTCGAAGGCCGGGAGGCGCCGGCGCGTGATCGGGCCTTCGCGCTGGTCGATCTAGATACGTTGATGCGGGCGCCCCTCTGGGTTGAGCTCGGAGACGCGTGGCGATCTTGGTGCAACCGGACCGGTGAGGACGGCGAGGGGGCTGGTTTCGATCTACCGGCCTTTGAGGCTTCGGTGAAGGGGTTCGTTGCGGGCTACGGAGAACGTCTTTCGGAGGCGGAGCGGGCTTCGCTGGAAACGGCACCGGAGCGGATTACGCTTGAATTGGCGGCTCGCTTCGTGGGAGACGCGTTTGAGGAGACGTATTGGGGGTGGGATCCCGAGCAGTTTGCGACGCGCGGGGACCATAATGCGGCCCGTGCTGAGGGGCAGTGGCGGCTCTATGAGGCGATGTGCGCCACTCGGCCCGAGCGATCCGAAATTCTTGCGCGCGTCGGTTGAGAGACCGGGGGCTCCTATGCCCCAGCACCTCCCTGCAGGGCTTCCCACCGGGAGATTCGGATCTTAGACTTCGACTGATTGCTCCAGGGGCTTTGGCTTCTCGGGCTTTGGCTACTCGAACGAATACGCGCGGGTCGCCCTGAAATTTACCCCGAGAAAGAGCCCTATGTCCTTCGATCCCGTCGACCATGCAAAACAAGAGATCATGCCTCTCCTCGATGATGTGGTCTCCATGGCCGCGACAGAGAAACATCCGGATCAAGAGCGTTTTTTTCGCTCCATTCGGGAGGGGATCGGGCGATGTCAGGATGCCGAGGATCTGGCGGATCCCATGATGCAACTTTCGATGAGTGCTTTTGTCGGGTTTGAATACAGCGGTATGATGGCGATTCTGATCGACCGAGTGCTCGCCCACGCGCAGCTACTCACGGAATCACTCTCGCTCTCCGAGGAAGAGATCAACTAACGCTCGACGAGTAAGAAGCAGAGCGTCACTCGCCTGCGACCGAACTGAAACGCCCCAAAATTTGAGACTAAGGAACCTAGAAAATGCGCTTCGCCTACCACGCCACGATGTGTAACCCGGAATACTATTTGCCCCTCGCGATTGCTGCGGAAGAGGCGGGCTTTGATACGTTTACTCTCCCCGACAGCATCTGCTATCCGGAAGAATCGGATAGCAAGTATCCTTATAACGGGACCGGCGATCGCGAATTCCTTGACGGCGTTCCTTTTTTGGAGCCGTTCTCACTGATTCCCGCGATGGGCGCGGTCACAACGAAGCTTCACTTCTCGACTTCGGTCATGAAGCTCGCGATTAGGCAGCCCGTCGTCGTGGCAAAATCGCTCACATCGATCGGCGTACTGACGAATAACCGCTTTACCTTTGGCGTTGGGATCAGTCCCTGGCCGGACGATTTCGCAGCCTGCCAGATTCCGTGGGAACGCCGCGGCAAGCGCATGGACGAAATGATCGACATCGTGAAGGGCCTGATGACAGGCGACTATTTCTCCTACGAAGGAGAGATCTTCCAGATTGATTCAATGAAGGTGACGCCCGCTCCGACGAAGCCGGTTCCGATCCTGATCGGCGGACATTCGAAGGCGGCGCTTCGCCGAGCCGCGCGCGTGGCGGATGGGTTCATCCATGCGGGAGGCAGCTTTGAAGACCTGAAGGGGACGATCGATCAGATCGACGCGTTCCGGAAGGACTTCGGCCGGGACAAGGAGCCTTTCGAATATCAGTCGATGAGCGCTGAGGCCTTTAGTCCGGACGGTGTGAAGCGCCTAGAAGATATTGGCGTTCAGGAAGCGATTGTGGCTTTCCGGAACCCCTACGAAGGCGGCGAGGACAATCAGACCCTCGACGAGAAGGTCGGCGCTCTGCGCTGGTTCTCTGAGAATGTGATTGCGAAGACGCGCTAACGCGCTCCGAGTTTGATCCGACGGCTCTTTCGCCCCGGAAAAACGCCGTAGCCCGGGCGCCGAGCGCGGCCCTGCCTTCCGAGAATCGCCACGAGCGTGTGCAGAAGCACACCTTGTGGCGATTTTCTTTGAGAACCTTTGAAGTTCAGGGAACTCGCGAGGGCGGAGGGGTAACCTAGACGTGCGCGCTTTGGGCCCGACGCCGCGTGCCTACAATCTTCACGCTTCACGCGAAACCGATATTCCACGGCCGACGTACCGCTTCTATGGGACTACTCTCCGGGGGGCCTGCATGAATGGAGGCTGGCCCGCTTTTCCTGCTGCGTTCGCTCGATTCCGCGCTGAGCCGCCCGTCGGCGCGTGTTGCTCTCAACACGAGCGTCTGTCGCTCATGACATCCCGAAAGCTGAGGAAGCTATGCGTAAACTCCTGATCGGTATTCTGGTTCTCGTCGTCGTTCTCGTGGGCGGCGCGTATCTCGCGGTCACGAATATCAATAGCCTGCTCGACGAAAATAGAGAGCGACTGGCGGGCTTGGCTTCCGATGCCGCGGGCAGGAAGATCGACTTCGAGGATGCCGAAGTTGCGTTTTCGAGTGGGCTGGCCGTTCGTGTTGCAGGGCTCAAGGTGGGAGAGGATCCGAAGTTCGGGAAAGCCTCCTTCCTCGAGCTTGATTCGGCTTTCGTTGAACTCGAAATTTGGCCTGCCCTGCAGCGCCGATTCGAGGTGAAGGCGGTGCGGCTCGAAAGCCCGACGATTCGCGTCATCGAGACGAGTGCCGGGTTCAACTTTGAGAGCCTTGGCGATACGGGAGCGGCCGGGACCGAGAACGCTCAAGGTGACTCGGGGGGCGATGCCCCAGGTGATTCGCCTCCGCTCGCTTTGGCGATTGCGGCGCTCGAAATTGAGAACGGCACGCTGATTTACGAAGACCGAAAGAGTCGGGATGGTCTGGCGCTCACGATCGAGTCGCTCGATACAAGCGGCACCGATCTCACCCTCGACGGACCCGCCGAGATCGAGTTTTCAGGTCGACTCCGCCCCAGTCGAGGCGACACCCAGGCCGTGAGCGCTTTTGCAGGCGTGGCCAAGGTGCCGGATCTCTCTGCGGGGGCGGCGACGATCGCGCTTTCGAGTCCCTCGTTTTTCCCGCGGACCGTTGGCCTCGTCTTTGAAGAAGGCGATGCGCGGGAGCGGCTTGACGATGTGACGTTGAACATCGACCTCCCCGCCGACAGCACTCGGAGCGGGATGCCGATCGTCTTGCATGCCGATGCAGCACGCCTCAGCGGTTACGACATGACCGACGTCGACGCGAAGCTCAACTACAGAGGCGACAAGCTGAAGGTGGAAGACCTCACCATGGGAATGGTGGGCGGGCGTGTTTCTGTCTCCGGTGATCTTGATTTCGGGAAGCCGAATGCATTGCCTTTCGATTTGGATACGCGGGTAGACGGTCTTGATTCGGGGCAACTCGCGACACTGCTTTTCGATCTGCCTGTGGGCTTCATGACGGGCCGGCTTTCGGGCGAGGTGAATCTTGCGGGAGAGAGTTTCGATTGGGATGTGCTGCAGCGGACCCTCGCGGGTGCCGTCAAGTTGGATCTTGCCGAAGGTGCGCTTGAGCAGGTGAACGTCCTCGACAATCTTGTGGGGCGACTTGTTGCGGATCCGGGGATCGGCGCGCTGACAGCGAATTCGCTGCGCGAGATCGTGCCGGCCTCGCTTCAGGGGAATCGTACGCCTTTTCAGAATGCGAATGTCATGCTCGAGATTGCCGATGGTGCGCTCCGCGCGAATGCCATCGATCTCAAGGCGGGTGATTTTATGCTTGTGGGGTCTGGCCTCTTGGGACTGGATGGCAGCGTCGACGGCGACGGTCAGATTCGATTCTCTGAAGAACTCTCCGAGAAGATCTTGAAGAAGGCGGACCGCTTCGCGCCGCTCCTCGCGGCGGGCGGGAAGATCGTTGAATTGCCGCTGACGATGAAGGGGGACTTTTCGTCTCCGAATTTGCGACCGAATTTGGCTGCGCTGACGGCTCAGGCTCAAGGTGTCGCGACGCGGGAACTCGGAAACCGAGCGGCGAGTGAGCTGACGAATCTGCTGTTTGGGGGGCGCAACAAGAACAAGCGCAAGGACGCCGAGAAGGCGGCTGCTGCGGCGGCGGCTGGGGGCGAGGGCGCTTCGGCCTCGGGGCTCGCTGGCGACGTTGCGGCGGGGGGCTCGGTCGAAGAGGCCGCTGAAGGTGCGCTCGACGGGAACGAGGATCCGCGGGATGCGAAAGAAATCGTGCGGGATGACGCGGAGAAGCTCATCGAGAAGGGCTTGGGTAAGCTCTTTGGGAACTAGCCCAAGAGGGGGATTCACACGATGACTTGGATGCGTCGCATCGCACTCGCGCTTCTGGGGCGCTATGGCGCGCGCCTGCGCTTCCCCCATCTGCTGCTGATTGCGGGATTCTTCTTCGGCGTAGACCTCTTTCTCCCCGACGGGCTGCCTTTTCTCGATGAAGTGGTCCTGGGGCTGATGACGCTGCTCTTCGCGAACTGGAAAAAAGAGGGGGAGGCCGAGGTCCCGCCGGAGGTCTAGACTTGGAAGCGAATAGAGCCGGCCTTATGCGTGAGGCTCGAGCGAGGAGCTTCTGATGTCTGCCACTCTGATTCCCGAACGCTACCAGCAGTACGAGCCCGTGATTCACGTGGCGGCAGCGAATTTTGCGGCGGTGCCGGGGGACAAAGCGGCAACGCTCGTCAAGATGGAAGCGACCATCCGTGAAGCCGCTTCCCAAGGCGTCGATCTGATCGCGTTTCCCGAAGAGGCCTTAATCGGCATCGAGCATTGTTCCGTCTGCCAGTCCGGGGCAGACGCCTGCGCGACCCATGCGGAGCTTGCGGAAACTGTGCCGGGGCCGTCGACTGAGCATCTCGCCGAGCTCGCACGCGAGCTGGATATCTACGTTGTCTTCGGGATGGCGGAGCGGGATGCCGACCGCCCCGACGTGCTTTACAACGCAGCTGCGGTGGTTGGGCCTGAAGGGATTCTGGGCACGTATCGAAAGGTCCACCTGGGCTCGCTGCCGTGGGTGTCCGAGGGCGTGACCTTTGAGCCCGGGAGATCGCTTCCCATCTTCGAGACGCGCTTTGGTCCGATCGGCGTTCAGATCTGTTACGACTTTTGGTTTAACCCCGAACTCTCTCGCATCCTCGCGCTGAAGGGCGCGCGTCTGATCGTAAACTGCTGCGCGACTTTCTCGGGGCCCGGCAAGCGCGATTATATCGTGAACACCACCGCGACCCGCGCTCAAGAGAATCTATGTTATGCGCTGAGTGCGAACCACGTCGGCGGGCCCGATCCGACCGGGAGCTATGGCGGGGGGCAGCTTGACGATACGCTGGTGAATCATTTTATGGGCCATAGCACGATCGCGGGCCCCGCCTTCCCGCGCTTCAGTCAGGTCTACGCGGAAGCCGGGGAGATCGAAGAGATCGTCACCGCAACCCTCAGCTTCGAAAAGCTGCATCGCTGGGAAAGCGTCTTCCCCTGGCGCAGCTGGAGAGCGAATCATCAGACCGGCGCTTCTGAGCTCATCGCGGAAGAATTTCGCAAGCTGACCGGAGGCGCCTGAGTCGGCCCTCTGCGCTCGTCGTGAAGCGCTGGGGGATTGCTGCTGGGCGCCAGGGGCTGGGCGCGAGGACCTTTCAACGCTTTAGGTGGAAGCGAAGCTGAGGCGCTCGAGTCTGCGGACGAATATGCTCTTCGCGTAGGCGGATTCGGCGGGGCCACGTCGCAGATCGTCGCGGGCACTTTCGAGCAGGGTCTCCACAAAGATCCGCGCTTCCAGCCGCGCGAGTGTGGCGCCGACGCAGAAGTGGGAGCCCCGTCCGAACCCCATATGCCGCTTGGGGAAACGCCGGTCGAGAAGCAGCTTGTCGGGCTCTTCGAAAACCGCAGGATCTCGGTTCGCGGAAGCCCAGAGGAGCATGAGCCGGTCTCCTTCGCGGAGGGTAAATCCGGCTAACGTGCAGTCGCGGGTGACCGAGCGGTAGTGGAACTTAAAGGGCGGCTCCAGCCGGACGATTTCCTCGACGAAGCGCGGGATGAGTTTGGGCTCCGCCTCGAGCCGGCCTTGGAGCTCCGGATTCTCCGCCAGCCAGCGCGCGCAAGAGCCGAGCAGCGCCGCCGTCGATTCCCCGGCCGCTCCGAAGAGCACGATCGAAATCCCAAGCGCGGCTTCCGCAGACAGTGCGCCACGCGCGACCGCCTGGGCAAGGGACTGAAGCAGCGTGCCGTCTTCGTTCTCCGGCTCGGGCTTCGCATGCTGCGCGTTCTCAAGATGGGTCGAGAGATAGGCCGCCATCTGCGCGGTTTCTTGGGCGAGGACGCCGAGGCGTTCCGCGCTTGCGTCGCCGGCGAGCATGTCGCCGCCCATCATGGCCCAGACGCGAAAACGTTCGACGTCGCTTTCGGGAAGACCTAACACATGAGCGAGGGCCAGGGCCGGAATGCGTTCGCAGAGGGGGGCGATGTCCCCGGCACCGTTCGCTTTCCAGTTGCTGACCGCCTGCTGCGTCCAGTTGCGAAGTTGTCCCTCAAGAGCGGCGATGCGGGCGGGGCTGAGCCTGGGCTGAACCACGCCGCGGTGAATGCTGTGCTCGGGTTCGTCCGCAGTGGCGATCACCTGGGTCGCGCCGGTCATCGGTAGGAGGAAGGGAGCGGGCTCGCCTTCGGCGTCTCGAATCAGAACGCCGGTGAGATGAGCCGAAAAATCTTCTTCGCGCGAAAGGGCCTCTTCGATCAAGTCCCAGGACGCGACGAGATGAACCCCGGATTCGCCGATCCGAGAGAGCGGGTGCGTTTCGCGGAGTCGCGCGTAGAACGCGTGGGGGGACTCAATCACCGCGAGGGAGAGGGCTTCTTTCGGATCCGCGGAGCAGAGCGGTGCGCGTAGACTCAAAGCGTATGTGCTCCTCGGAGGAGGGCGGCGGCGCGTTCGGCGACGGCTGCGATCAAGATATGGGTATTGCTGCGGGAGACGCGGGGGATGCTTGCGCCGTCGATCACGTAAAGGCCGTCTATGTCGCGGACGCGGAAGTTCGGGTCGATCACAGAGTCCGCATCGTCGCCCATTCGGCAGCTGCCGACGCCGTGGTAGAACGCGCCGTGCTGCGCTGCGACGAATTGATCGATTTCGGCGTCCGTTTGCGCCGCGGCCTTCGCGAGCGGCGTGGGGTCGGCGGAGAGCCCCGCACGGATCAGGACCTGGGCGGCTTTTCGGTAGCCCTCGCGAAGGCGCGCCGTATTGCGTTCATCGGCGGGGAAGCCCCACTCGAATGTTCCGCGAGTCGCCGCCTCTGGGCCGGCGATCCGAGCTTCCGCTTCGCCGAAGGGCTGCTGAAGCGAGATGCTGATATTGAGCTGGTAGGCGTCTTTGCCAGTCCGCTCGGTCCAGGGCGTGAGCTGCAGATCATTCGACCAGGGGCTGCCCGACGCGGTGATTCGCGCGAGGTTTTGGATGCCCCGTGCGCCCTGGGCGATCCACTTCTTTTCGACCGGCGTCGAAAGCTGGATCACCATGTGGTCCGTCCAGTGAAGGCCGACCGCAGCGCAGTCCCGCACGACGGGGATCCCTTGCGCGCTGAGGAGGTCCGCGGCGCCGATGCCTGAGCGCTGCAAGAGAAGAGGACTTTGCAGAACGCCGCCCGCCGAAATAACCCGGCTCGCTTCGATCCGCTCGCCGGCCTCAGTCTCGACGCCGATGGCCCGCTTCCCCTCGAATAACACGCGTCGAATCAGAGACTCCCCTCTGATTTTCAGATTCGGGCGCTCTCTTGCCGGCGCGAGATGCGTGAGCGCAGCAGAAAGGCGGCGCTTATCATCTCGGTTCATCGGAATCGGGCCGACGCCCGTTGTGTTAGGCGCGTTTTGATCGGGGCAGGCTTCAATGCCTTCGGCGATGCAAGCCTCCACAAAAGCGCTCTGGGTCGGATCCCATTCGGACTCCGGCCAGCGAATCACGGGGATCGGGCCCGACGCCCCATGCCATTCTGCCTCTCCGAATTCTCGATCGGACTCCAGGGCGCAGAACCAGGGCAGCATCTCTTCCCATGTCCAGCCCTTGGGCCAGGTCTCAAAATCTGCAGGTTCAGCGCGCATGGCGACGCCGCCGTTGATACTGGAGGAGCCGCCGACGCCGCGGCCCCGGAGGTAGGGCAGGCTGCGGCCGTCGCTCGAGCGGACTTCTTCGCCCCACTCGATGGGCCAGTCGTAGCCGCGCCCCAGGAACTCAACTTGCTCGGGCATAGCTTGGGGGTCGAAGTCAGGGCCGGCCTCCAGAAGGAGGACGCGATGTTGCGGGTCTTCGCTCAGTCGAGCGGCGAGGATACTGCCGGCGGAGCCTGCGCCGACGATGACGGTGTCCCAGATCATGTGGATTCCTTTGGCCTTGGCTGACTTCTCGCGGGCAATAATAGCTCGAAAGCCGGTGCTGTTGGGGCGCTGTTTCTGGGCTGACGGAGGGTCTTGTGGGGGCTGCGGAGTCGGGTCTCAGGCGGGCTATGCTGCGCCGCCATGTCTTATGAAGTCACCGATTTTGAAACTCTGATGAACCTTGAATCCCACGGCCCGGACGTTTTCGTCGGCGTTGGACCAAGCTATCCGTGGGGCCGTGTCTATGGCGGCCAGGTTGTGGCGCAGTCCCTGCGCGCTGCGTACGAGACGGTGGACGAGGACTATTTCGTTCATTCGCTGCACGCCTATTTTATTCGCGGTGGCGATTTTGATGAGCCGATCCGATTCGAAGTGGACCGGATTCGGAACGGTCGCTCTTTTTGCACGCGGCGCGTCGTGGCGCGGCAATCGATCGGTCCGATCCTCAACCTTTCGGCTTCGTTCCAGCGCCGCGAAAACCAGGCGGACGTTCAAGAGGAGAAGATGCCGGCCGGGCTGACTCTGCCAGAGGATCTGCCCGCAGATGATTGGGGGGAGATTCTCGGTCGGCGGAACGTTGAATGTGCGGGCGCGCGCTCGCAGGTTTGGTTGCGCGTGAAGGGAGATTTCGCAGCCGACGTGCGGCTCCAGGACTGCGCGCTCGCCTACGCCTCGGACGATATTCCGACCGAGGCGGCGAGCCAGTCCCATCCCAAGCGCGCTGGGATTCCGGACATGGTCGGGGCCTATGACGAAGTTTTCGTCGGCGCGAGTCTCGACCACGCGATCTGGTTTCATCGCCCGGGCCGCCACGACGAATGGGTCCTTCACGACTTCACGAGTCACGGCGTCGTCGGCGCGCGAGGGCTCTCCGTCGGACAGCTCTTCGGTCGCGAAGGCGTTCATCTCGCGACTGTGGCGCAGGAGATTCTGATTCGGGAACGGACTCGCTGAAGGTCGCTTGCTCTCACCCCGCCTGCGCGACAGACCCATTCGGATCGATCGCGCAGGCGGGGCAGAGCGGCGTCATGGTGTCATCTCGGGGGCGTCTTCGGACTCATCAGCTGAGCGGGGGGCGCATACGGCTTCTGCTTCTGCCGCATCCGCTGCTTTCGCCGCGCCCGCTGGGTCGAGATCCCGCCAAGGTGAAATTCCTTCATCCACTTGGTTGAGCATACGGGCAACGCTCCCCCCTGCGTATCCACCGATCGGCTGAGGGCAGGCCGAAAAAGACCCCTCGAGGGCGCGAAATATCCTATTTTCGATCGTCGCGACGAATTTCTGGATGGGACCGATTGGCCTGGTCTAACTGGGCCACGGTCAGGTTTAGGCTTTGAGGGGAGTAGCAGCGTTGAGGACATCGATTCCGGATCCCCTGGCAAAGCGGCAGATTTCTTTGCGCATCTATCCTCACGCCATCGCCCCGCAAGAATGCGTGGCGGAGATGCGCCATCAGGCAGTCCTCGGCGAGCAAGCGGGCTTCGACGGGCTGATGACGAGTGAGCATCATGGCGGTTTCCCGGGGTATATCCCGAACCCGCTTCAGCTCGCGGGCTGGTTGCTGGAGGCCACCGAACGGGTCTGGGCGGGAGCCTGTCCGCTCCTCCTTCCTCTGAAGCATTGGACGCACGTGGCGGAAGAGATCGCGTGGCTGGCCGCGCGCTTTCCAGGGCGGGTGAGTGCGGGCTTTGCGGCGGGTGGCCTCGCGCAGGATTTCGAGATGGCGGAGCTTGATTTCAAGCAGGCGGGGCCTGCGTTCCGGCAAGCGATGCCCCTGATTGGGCGGGCGCTGCGAGGCGAGGCCGAGGCGCCGCTGGCGGATGATCCCGCGATCGCGGCCTGCGCGGAGTCGCCGATTCGGTTGACCTGCGCGGCTCAGGGGCCGGTCGGCGCGCGGCGCGCTGCCGAGTTCGGCATGGGCGCGCTCTATGATTCGTTGCAGACGACGGAGCGGATGCGGGTTGTGACCGACGCCTATCATGAAGCGGGGGGCGTCGAGGCCTGTACCGCGATTCGACGCGTTTGGATCGGGGCTCCTCCCGGTGAGCAGGTCGAGGCGCAAATGAATTTCTACCGAGGGTATGCGTCGGGAGAGGCGCAGGCGCATTGGGGCAAGGGCCAAGAGCTTGTCCACGGCGAGAATGGCGCCGAGGTCGCAGAGCAGCTTCTTGCGGTGGCGCGAGACGGGGGATGCGATGCCTTTAATCTGCGGATTCACGCGCAGGGGATTCCTCCCGAGGCGGTTCGGGATCAGATCGCTGCGTTAGGCGAAGAGACGCTGCCGCTGATTCGGCGGGAATGGGATTCGGCCTAACGTGGGCCGATTGGCGCGGTGAGGAAGGCTCTTTCGGCTAGGCGAGGCGGCGGCGGATTTCGGCCGCCACGCGCCACAGCCGGTCCTGGCCCCAAACGGAGAAGTCCGCTTCGTCTGGATTGTTCTCGCTGACCAGGCGGTAGCTCGGTACGCCCCAGAGCCCGAGCTCGTCGTACATGACCTTTCGGTTCTCCTCAATCTCTGCGCGCCAGTCATTGCTGTCGAGATGGGCCTTTGCGGCGGCGAAGGAAAGCCCCGCGTCTTCGACGACGCTTCGGATGCCTTCGTCGGAGCCCGTATTGCGGCCCTCGGCGAAGGCGGCGCGGAGAAAAGCGGAGATGAATTCTGCGCCGCGTCCTTCGTCGCGGGCGAAGGGCCAAAGGGAGAGGCCGCGTTCGACGGGGCGTCCGATGGGGTCGAACATGTCGCCGAAGGGGACGCCCAGCTGGTCTGCTTCCCGTTTCGCGTCGGACATGATGTAGATGCCCTTGGCAAAGGGGGCGGGGACCCCGCGCATCACCATGGGCAGGACGGGGCGGAGCGTGACCGGGACATCGACGGAAGCGGCCATCTCGAGCGTGCGGTCGAAGATCATCGCGGTATAGGGTGACCGAAGCGAGGGGAAGACCTCGAGGCGAAGCCGGCCGGCGTTCGCGTTTTTTCCGGGATCGATCGGCGGGCGGTCAAAGCGGAGCTGCGTGTCCTGGGTGCGCGCTGCGCCGAGCTTTCCCAGGCGACGCTCCAAGTGATGAAGGCGGTCGACGCCCCAGAACCATTCACCGGCGTACCAGAACATCCCGCCCGAGTAATGCTGCTTCCGCGTTCTTCGAGCATTGCCGTCCGCAATTGTGCTCTGGCGTTCGCCCGCGGTCGCAGTGGGGGTGCGCGCTTCGATTTTCTCGAGCTCGGCTTTGTCGGCAGACCAAAGCGCCCGGCCGGCTTCGAGCGCTACGTCTCGAAAGCAGGGATCGCCGACGAGTCGGGCGAGAAGCGCCTCCACCCGCTCGACGGTTTCGCGTGCAGGGAGGCTTGATGTCGCGTCGCTCGCTTTCGCGGTCCCGGCCGCAGCCTCTCCCGATTTCGGGAACGTCAGCCCGTAGTCCTCTGCAACCAGGGCGCAGTCGCGCAAAGCGTATTGCCCGAGCAAAGTAGGCTCCGGCGCATGCTTCAGGTCCGTTTGGGAAACGAGAAAGAAGCGGCATTCCACCTCGTAGCGATCGAGTAAATCGCCGATCGCTTCCAGAGCCAAATGGCTATAGGGATCATCGACCTGATGGTAAAACTCGATCCGATGCGGCTCGCCCCGCAGCTTTCGGCTGAGCTCGCGGCCCCGCATGCCGAGTTGGCGAAGTCGGGGGACAGTGAGCATGACGCGTCGCTGGATGGCGCGGCGTCGATCGCTGAGGTCCGTCTTGCTCGCGCCTCTGCGCTCAACGGGATTGTCGAGGGCACGCGCGGCGGCGTTTTCTGGGTGGTCCGCTTCCGCGGCGTTGTCGGCGTTGTCGGCGTTGCTTGCATTGGCGGTGTCGCCGGCGTTCTTTACGACGCGGGGGGCGTCGCGCGAGCCCGGCCCATCACTCTTCGACAAACGTGTTTTCGCCTTCGCCGGAAAGGACATGCTTCATGACTTTCCCGGTTGCGTTTCGGGGTAGGGGCTCGCTGCGAATTTCGATGATTTCGGGGACCTTGAAATAGGCAAGGGCTTCGGCCGCGAACTCGCGAACGCCGTCTTCGGTCGGCTGGCTGCCCGCGTTGGGGACGAGGACGGCTTTGACGCGCTGACCCAGTTCGCGGTCGGGGACGCCGTAGACGGCGACTTCGAAGACGTCGGGATGGAGCTCGATGCGGTTTTCGATCTCGGCGGGATAGATGTTCTCGCCTCCGCGAATGATCATGTCCCGGAGCCGAGATTCAAGATAGAGCTTGCCGTCTCGGAGGTGGCCGAAGTCGCCGGTATCGACCCAGCGGCCGGGGAGGAAATTCTCCTTGTTCGCTTTGGGATTGTTCAGATACTCGAGCATGACGAGGGGACTGCGTACGCAGATGCGACCGTTCTCGCCTTCGGGCAGCTCTTTGCCTTGATCGTCGTAGATCCGAATCCGGACCGTCGGAAGCGGAGCGCCGACACAGTTCGCGGATGCTTTCAGCATGGCCGAGTTGGCGTAGCTCACGAGGCCGCCGGTTTCGCTTGAGCCGTACCCAGACCCGGTGCCCCCCGCGAGATGCGGGAAGCGTTCGGCAATCGAGCGCAGGAGTTCCGGCGTGGAGGCCGAGCCGCCGACGCCGACATTGCCGAAGCGGGCGGTGTCGAGCTTCCCGATATCGGGATGGTCAAGGAGGCGGAAGATATGTGTCGTCGCACCGGTCCAGACCGTGACTTCTTCTTCGATCGAGAGCTTGATGATTTGCTCGGGATCGAAGCGGCCCATAGGCCACACGGTCTTCATACCTGCGGCCAGCATGGACGTCGTACTGCCCATGGATCCCGAGAGATGAAAGAGAGGGAAGGGCGCGAGGGTTGCGCCGGGGGGGCCACCGACCGGAGGCTCAGTCATGCCGCGGCGCGCGCCGATATAAAACGTGGAGGTGGTGAAGGCGACGAGCGTGCGATGACTCACAAGGGCGCCCTTCGGTCGACCCGTCGTCCCCGAGGTGAAGAGCAGCAGGCAGGGATCGTCCTCATCGATGGGATTCGTCGGCAGATCGGCGGAGCGGTCGAACTGGATCAGCGCATCGAAATCATCTTCGAAGGAAATGACCTGGGCTTCGACGTTGAGATCCGCGAGGCGCTCACCGCGGCGATTATCCACAAGAAGGAGTTTGGGCTTCGAGAGATCGAGGCCGTACTGAATCTCGTCTCCGGCCCACCAGCCGTTCATCGAGATCACGACGGCGCCGAGCGAGACCGTTGCCCAGTAGGTCAGGATCCATTCCGGGGTATTCGCCGCGAGGATCGCAATATGGTCGCCGGGCTGGACATCGTATTTTTCCCGCAGCGCGGCCGCGACGGATTTTACATCCGCGAGGTGCTCAGCGTAGGTCCAGCGCCGTCCATCAGAGAAGACGATGTAGTCCTTGTCGCCGTGGGCCTCGGATTGTGCGAGCAGCTCGCGGAGGCTTTTTGCACGGTTCTTGTAGACCTCCATGGTCTCGCCGAGAACGACTTCTTCTGCGACTTCAAAGGGGCTCCCCGGGGACTGGAGGCGGGCATCGGCTTCTTCGAGGGTCATCAGATTGGACATGATCGTATGGGCGCTCTTGTAAAAGGGGGAGAGATTTCTCGCTCCCGAATTGTGGCATTAAAGCGGGCTGAATTCGATGGGTAGGGACGCGAAGCCCTGGACGTATTCCGTATAGAGCCGCTGGCTCGCTGCGAGGTCGACTTCGTATTCCGGCATCCGCGCGAGGATCTCCTCAATGGCGACCCGGGCCTCGAGGCGGGCCACATGCCGGCCGAGGCAGGCATGGGTGCCATGCCCGAAGCCGACGGTCCGCGCGGCCTTGCGGCGAAAATTCCAGACGTCCGCATCGGGGAACTCGAGCTCGTCTCGGCTCGCCGAGCTGTAGAGCAGCATGATGGGCGAGCCTGCACGGAGCGATTGGCCATGGAGCTCAAGGTCTTCTCGCAGCACCCGCATCATGAACTGCGTCGGCATGTCAAAGCGGACCGTTTCCATGAAGGCATCGAGAATCCACTTTGGATTCTCCGCAATCGCTTGGCGATCATCGGGATGCTCCCAGAGGCGGTGGAGCGTCGCCGCGAGCATCTTGGGGAGTGTTTCCGTTCCCGCGACCACGAGCTCTTTCATGAGCGACGAGATCTTCTCATCGCTCATCGGGGCATCGTCGAGTCGCGCCGCCATGTAGCGTCCAAGCACATCGCCGCGCTCGCCCCCGTCGGCCCCCCGTCCCGCCCGCCGTGCGCGGATCATATCCATGAAATAGGCGTCGAGTTGGGCGAAGCCGTCGAGGCCTGCCTGGGTGATGCCGAGGGAGCCCGGCTCTCGGTAGAAGATGGAGTCGACCATCTCGCGGAGCATGTCGCCGTCTTCGGTGGGCAGGCCGAGAACCGCGCAG
This sequence comes from Myxococcota bacterium, assembly GCA_045106235.1. Classification (GTDB taxonomy): domain Bacteria; phylum Myxococcota_A; class UBA9160; order UBA9160; family UBA4427; genus UBA4427. The sequence goes on along the minus strand of JBGCEJ010000033.1, from coordinate 4,808 downwards.
ACGGAGAGCGTCGAGAGGTGGCTGCCCAGCTCGGAGACGACGTCGATGCGGCCGGTCTCTTCGGCGAGGTCGAGGCGGTCGCGGACGATGCGCCGGAAGCGGTTTTCGAATTTCCGAACCTGGCCGGGGAGGAAGGTGCCGCTCACGAGGGCGCGGTGGTTCGTGTGTTTGGGAGGATCCATCATGTCGAGGGCGGGGAAGACTTCGACGACCTTTTGCAGGAGATGGCCCGCCGTGGTGCCTTGCTCTGCGGTGTAGAGCTCGGGGGACTGGCAAGCCTCCCAGACATCCTCGAAGCGCGAATAGGCCCAGCAATCGTACGCCTCGACGTAGTGGATGGGGCTTTTCTCACGGAGCTCTCGGTAAACCGAATGGGGATCATCGAAGATGATTGGGGCAAAGGGGTCGTAGTCGACGGGCGATGCGGTCATGGATCTAGTCTACCTATTCGCCGGGGCCGAGGAGCGAGGGGTCGCCCTGATGCATCGATGCCCGGGCGACACGCTTGCAGCTCCGCCAGCCCGCGGCCGTTCGGATCAGTTCGTCCGCGTACTCGATCCAGGTCTCGTAAGTCTTGCCCTCATGCACGCCTTTGCCGAAATGCATCACGCGGCAATAGCATTTGCTGCTGGCTCGGTCGCCGTCGAGGGTGATGCGGTAGTTCCCGAGCAGGTGTTGGCTCGGGCCGCAGCCGTCGAGGTAAGAACGAATGGTTGCGCGGACCGGGTCGAGTCCTTTCTGGTCCCACGCTTCGAAGTCCATCTCGACGTCGTCCGTGAACACGTCCGAGAGTCCGTCCCATTGTCGGGTATCAAGGCATTCGGAATAGCGGTCCAGTACAGCGATGATGGCGAAGCGGTCGTCGGCGTCACTCATGGCAAGTCCTTTGTAAGCAGCGTGTTATTCACGACTAAAGCGCCCGCCGTAGAGCAGGGGGCTTGATGATTGATGCGGGTGGATGCGGATGATGACGCGCGCTTCGCCCGGCGGATCGAGATCGTCCGGGGCTTCTTCGCCGCCCGAGGTCTCGCGAAACTGACGCCTCAGAAAGCTGCGGTCGGCATCCTCCTCGAGAGAGGCCTCGCCTCGGAGTTCGACGTATTTCGTATGGTCCTGGGCATCGACCACGCAAAACGAAACGAGGGGATTCGCGAGCAGGTTCTTGTATTTGATTCGGCTCTTGATCGTCGAAATCAGCACGCAGGCTTGCTCCGCGTCCCAAACGTAGCTCACAGGGTTGGTCGAAATGAGGCCATCCTTTTTCCGCAGCGTACTGAGCAGTCCGTAGTTATGCGCTGCCAGGAGTGCTTGGTGCTTTTCGGGGATGACGATCTCGGAGGGCTGGGTCATGGCTTTCCGTTCCGTTGGGCCCGTTTGTGAGGGCTGGTTGATCAGGTCCGCTCTATCGGGGCTAAGACCTGGGTTTCTCGAGGCCGAGCCGCGTGAAGAAATGTTCGGGGATGGCTGCGGGGTTTTTGTAGAGGTAGGTCTTGCAGGGGCCTTTGCCGAGCTCGGGCGCGGGGTCAACGATGAACATAGGCACGCCTGTTCCCTCGAAAGACGTCGTTTCCATGACCGGCTCATGGCAACAGTAGACGGGGATTTCGTCTCGGCCGTAGGTCAGGGGGTGCGGCCCCGGCACGACGTAGTCCGAGCGGGGCGCTTCGTAATGGCCGTCGGCGATCATGCGGCCGCCGCTTGGGCAAATCGGGCAGATGAAGGTGAGCTTTTCGTCGTCTTCAACGAGGTCAAAGGTCTGGAGGTGGACCCGCGTGAAATGCATCAGCGCTTCAGCGCGTTCACGGAAGGAAGCCGTCCCAATCATGTCCGCCGCCATGGCCTCGCGGAGGGCTGAGTCGAGGCCTTCGACGCCGGCCGCGCGGCCTATGAACGAGAGGAGGGCGGAGACGCGAGACATCCCGCGGTCATGGCGAACGAGCGCGGTTTCATGAAGCGCGCGGGCTCGCGTGAGTGCGGTCTCCGTCCGCCCCGCATCAAGATCGCCCAGAATCTCTTCACATTCGATTTTCCAGCCCGGTACGGGATCGTCTCCCGGACCACAGCGCTCGGGGGCGATGTCCGGGTTCTCCATCTCTTGCACGGCGCGGGCGGCGGCGGGTTCGCCTTCGTTTCGCTCGATCCAAGCGGTCAGCGTGACTTCCCAGCCGGCGTAATTGCGAATCATGGAAAGCACTTCGCGTCGCAGGCGGCGGACGAAAGCGCGCGCGCCCTCAAGGTCTCGCCGGTCAAGGGCTTCCGCCATCGCGTCGACGGACCGCATCCCAAAGATACGGAGTTCTTCCTCACTGAAAACGCGTGCTTCGCTCATCGCCCGGCCCTGCCTCCTCGTGAGACGTTCGCACGCGAGGCAGCGCATGTCAGCGGTTTCTCGCCCCTATGCGGCCCGTCCCTGAAAACGAAAGAGCCGGCGAGGAACGCGTCCCCGCCGGCTCAGATCATCTCGCACGCAGCGCGTTCGAGTCGCGTCTCTAGTTGCTCGGCGCTTCGAGGACGTGGATGCCGCAGCAGGTGCCGAGGCCGATCACGTGGGCGAGGCCGATGCGCGCGCCTTCCGCCTGTCGCTTGCCCGCGTTACCGCGGAGATGCGTCGCGATCTCATATACGTTCGCCACGCCCGTTGCCCCAATCGGGTGGCCCTTCGAGAGCAGGCCGCCTGAGAGGTTCACCGGGATGCGGCCGCCATGCCAGGTGGCTCGCTCGTCGATGAGCTTGCCCGCTTCGCCGTCGGCGCAGAGGCCGAGGTTTTCGTAGTGAAGCACTTCGGCGGTGGCGAAGCAGTCATGGAGCTCAACGAGGTCGAGATCGTTCGGGCCAACGCCCGCCATCTCGTAGGCCTGGGCCGCGGCGTTGCGCGTGCAGGTGCTGACGTCGGGCATGACTTCGTCGCGATCCGTCCACGGATCCGTCGTCAGGACCGAGGCGCGAATCTTCACGGCCTGACCCATCAGGCCGAGTTCCTTCACCTTCTTTTCGGACATCAGCACGACGGCGGCGGAGCCGTCGACGTTGGCCGAGCACATGAGCTTGGTGTTGGGGTAGGAGATCATCTCGGCGCCCATGACCTCTTCGAGGGGCGTTTCCATCTGGTAGCGCGCCTTCGGGTTCATGGTCGAATGGTGATGATTCTTCACCGCGATCTGAGCGAACTGCTCAAAGGTCGTGCCGTATTCCTTCGCGTGGGCCATGCCCGCTTCCGCGAAGACACAGGGCATCGAGGCCGAGCCGAGGAGGCCTTCCGGATGGATGCCCTTGGGCGCGCCGCCGCCACCGCCGAGCATGCCCGCACCGGCGAGCTTCTCAACGCCGACCGCGAGGACCGTGTCGTAGATGCCGGCCTTGATTGCCGTCCAGCCTTCGCGCAGCGCCGTGGCGCCTGTGGCGCAGGCGTTCGAGACGTTGACGACAGGGATGCCCGTCTGTCCGATTTCCTGCTGGATCTGCTGGCCGACCATGCCGGCGGCCATCATCAGGTTCCCGCTGTAGAGCGCCTGGACATCGTTGATCGTGATGCCCGCATCGTCGAGGGCGCCGAGCGCCGATTCCGCGCCCAGCGATCCGAGCGAGCGGTCGAGATATTTCCCGAACTTAATCATGTCCATACCGGTGATGTAAACGTCTTCGCTTCCCATCTTGATCTCCTTGTTGTCGCGGCCCGTCTCCCGGCCCGCCCAAGCCCTCAGGCTCGCATCATCTTGTTAGTTCGTCAGCATTCGCCGTCCCAGCGTGCTCTGACCGCCACTCCGAACTGCGGTCGTGCGCTGGGTGAGCGCCTGCGGCGCCCAGCGCTACGCGCTGGGTGAGAGGCAGTACATCATGTACTCGTTGCCGTCGGCATCCTTGCGCGGGGCAATCTTGTAAACGACATCGACGTCCATCCCGAGCGTGATCTTCGCCGGGTCAGCTTCGATGTTGATCAGGTTCGTCTTGATCGTGCCGCCGCCCTCAAGATCCGCGATGGCGGAGATGAACGGGACTTCGATGCCCGGGAAGGCGCGGTAGATGATCGAGTAGGCGTGGAGCGTGCCCTTGTTCTTGAGGACATGGGGCTCGGCGGTGCCGCGGGCGCCGCATTTGCCACAGGCCATGCGCACCTTGAGCGAGATGGCGCCGCAGCTCGAGCATTTGTTGGCTTCAAGATAGGGGTCGCCGGATTCGGGGACCTTCAAGAAAGGCACGATGGAGAGGGGTTGATCAGACACGTACGGGAACTCCCATTCTCAGGTGTGATTGGCCGACCGGGTTCGGTCGCGAGACCCCGGACTCTACTTCATCGGAGGGGCTTTTCGCCAAGGCGCAGGGGGGACGGCGGGTCCCGATCAACGGCATTTCTATGTCAATATGCAGAGGGTACGCAATGCGCCCCGCGCGGGTGGGATGTGTTGGGTAGATGCGCGGCTCGGGGGCTCCGAGACCGCCCTAGAAGGAAGGGGAGCGTCCGATGAGTGAGAGAGAGCGATTGCAGCGGGACGAGCGAGATGTGCCGGCCTGGGATGCGGAAACGGACGTGCTCGTGGTCGGCTTCGGTTGCGCGGGGGCCTGCGCGGCGATTGAGGCGTCGGCGGCGGGTGGGGATGTGCTCGTTGTGGACCGAGCGGGGGGCGCGGGCGGCACCTCGATCAATTCCGGCGGCTTCCTTTACCTGGGCGGCGGCACGGCGCTTCAGAAGGCGCTTGGGTACGCGGATTCTGCGGAGAACATGTTCAATTATATGATGGCGGCCTGCGGCCCGGAGCCCGATGCGGCTTTGATTCAGCCTTATTGCGAGGAGAGCGCGAGCCATTTTGACT
>JBGCEJ010000032.1:0-181744 GCA_045106235.1 Myxococcota bacterium | reverse complement strand
CGCCTCCGCCATATCAATGCGCGGCGTGAGCGACCACATCTGCAGCGCGATGGCACGCGCGCCCGCCGTATCTCCGGAGAGCACCCAACCACGCACCAACGGTCCCGCCGCGATGCGCCGGATTTCAGGGTCATTCAGCGTCTGAAAAAATCCGGCGGCCTCGATCTTGGCGCCGCTTGCAGCCCATTCGCGCATCACGATGCGAATGCCGAGATCGCTTCGGCTGCGCGGCTCCCAGGAACGCACGGCCTGCATCGCGCTCCCCCCGTCGATATGGGCCCAGGCAGTCAGAAAGAGCTGGAGATCGGTCGGGTCATGATGCGTCGCCCGACGCTCGAAAGCAGTCGCCGCGCCAGAAACGTTGGCAGGCGTGAGCCCCTCAAAGAGTCGGATCAGCGTGCTCGCTCGGGGAAAGCCGCGGGGTTCGTCCAAAGCCCGCAGGACCTCCGTCTCCATTTCGGCCGCTGCCCGCGCTTCATCTGGGTCCGGAAAGACGAGCGCCGGTGGTGCGAAGGATCGCCCGACAAAGAAGCCCAGGAGCAGAGCGCTCCCCGCCGCTAGGAATGTTTTCGAGATGTTCACGCGAATCTCCTCGCTACTGAGCGGGCGCTGCCGCTCTGCCTTGTCTTTGTTTTTGACCGGGTCGGGCAATCGATGCGCCTAGACCTTCGGCGAGGGCGCCCCGCGTCTGTGTCGAAATCGAACCCGCCGGAAGTTTTCGAAGTGCAGCGAGGGCCTGGCCTCGCACGGAATCGGTGCGTCCGGACTCGGGCAGGGAAACCAATTCCCAGAGACTGGCCTCCGCCGCCTCGGTCTCGCCAGCGAGCGCCGCCGCGAAGGCACGAACGGCAACGCGCGGTGCGGTCCACCTCGGATTCGCATCCAAGAGCACGAGCGCTTCTTGCGCGCGCTCGACCTTGCCCGACTCAACGCGCCAAGCGACCCGCAGCTCCGCCGCACTCTCAAACCAAGGCGCGCTCGAGGAGACCTTCGCCAAAGCTTGATCCAGCGCCGCCAACTCAGCCATCCGTCCTGCACCCGCGTGGCGCCAACCCTCAATCACAACGGCCGCCTCGCCCTCGTACCGTGCCGCAAGTTTGCGACCGAGCTCCGAGTCACTCACGATCTCACCCTTCAGAGCATCGGTCGCCGTCCAACTCGCCAACGCAAAGGCCGGCTCACCCGGCTGTACCGAAAGGAGTCTCTGGAGCGCCGGTCGCCGCGGCGAAACGCTCATCTGGATCAGGGAAAGCGCGATCTGTCGTTCTCGAGGTGTGGCCAGGCTTTCCGCTACGCGCCGCGCTTGCTCGAACCGGCTCAGCCTCACCAGCGGAAGCAAAAGTGCCTCGCGCGCAACGTCGCTCCGCGCTTTCACGAGCGGATCGTAGGGCGCGAGCACTTCGTCGATATGTCCGGTCAGCGAGCGAAAAACCTGCGGCGCGCGCGTCGCCATAATATTGCGATCGTCGGTGATCAACTCGGCCCCTTCGGAAAAGGCCCGCGCGCTTTCTTCATCCAGGGCAAGCGCTGCGCGGAGTTCCGCTGCGGAGCGAATGCCGATGCGGTTCATCTGAACCGGATCCGCCGCCACGAGCGCCTCGACCTGCCCTTCGAAATCCAAGGAGCCCTGAGAGGCCAAGAAAAGAACACTCGAATCTGCCGGTCGATACAAACGAACATTTGGATAGGACGCGCAAAGGGTCGCGACAAAGGACCGCAACAATTCCTCATCGACGTAAGCCAAACCCAACCACTGAACAAACACGCCCTCGGGCGTGAGCCGCGACTTCACCCGCTCGAAAAAATCCGCCGTATAGAGATGAGATGAGCCCGCTGTCCAAGGGTGGGAGGGCTGAGACACGATCGTGTCATAGGGCTCACGCTCGAGTTCGAGGATGCTGCGCGCATCGCCCAAGCGCGTCGTGATCCGTTCGTCCTCGTTCGGATCGTATTGCCGCAGAGGGGCCACATAATCGTTCACAGCAACCACTTCGGGCTCGAGTTCGACGACGTCGATTTCCCGCACGTTGCTCGGCACGAGTTCGAGCGCGACGCCGCCCCCCAGGCCAATCATCAGCATCCGTTCGTTGCCGGCCGGGGAGAGAGCCGGAAGCGCCCCCATCCAGCGCGCCGCGGGGGCAAGCCCTGTGCGCGAGCCCGGCTTGGTAATGATCGACTCGGGAATGCCGTTTGTCCGAATCCGAATCCCTTGCCTTGTATCGATCGCAATCACGCTCGCCGATCGACCCACGCTATGAAAAAGCACGTCTTGGTCATCGGCCCGCGGCGCAATCACAGAGGGGATCGGCGACGACCGCAGGAGAAGCCAAGGCGTCTGCGGCGGCAAGAGCAAACCCAAAACGAGCACGAGAGCGAAACCAACAAACAAGACGCGGTCGCGCGCGGGATTCACCCACCACGCGAGTGCGGCTAGCGCCAGATTCAAGCCAATGGCGAAGAGGAGCGTTCCCGCAAAGCCCAGTGCGGGCAGCAGCCAGAATCCCGCAGCGATCGAGCCCACGATCGCGCCGAGAGTATTCGCCGTATACGCGCGCGCCGTCGACGGCGCAGCGGATTTGACGTCTTCCGTGAGGGCACGGACAACGAAGGGAAACATCGCGCCGATGCAGACCGTCGACGGCAGCAGAACGAGCGTGGCGAGGCCAGCCAAGCGGAGTGTCGCTCCCGCACCGCCGAGAAAGACCTCAGCATCGATCCATGCCGGGAATCGTCCCACGCCCTGATAGGCGAGCAAGGAAAAGAAAGCGACGCCGAGCTGGCTCAAAGTAAGGCCCCGCAAGGACCGCGACAGAGTCGTCGCGAAACGCGAAGCAATCGCCCCGCCCAAGGCGATGCCCAAGAGGAAGCTGCCGAGCATTGCCGCGAAGGCGTAGACACTGCCGCCCATCACATGCTCAATCAGCCGAACCCAAAGCACTTCGTAGGTAAAGGAAGCAACACCCGCGAATCCCGCAAACGCAACGATGGCTCGCTTCGGGCCCGCGCCGAGCGTCTCGACCTCAGCTCGGCCCTGCGAACTGGCCGGGCTGGGCGTGGACGTGGACGTGCCTGAGGCCTTGGACGCGAGCTGAGCGCTGTCCCCGACCCGCGCCAAAAGCGCTGCTCCCAGGAAAACCACTGCGTTCAGCAAGGCGCCGAGATACACGGTTCCGCGCAGGCCAAAAGCCGGCATAAGAAAGAAGGCCGTCGTCAGCGTCCCGAAAATCGCCCCGAGGGTATTCACCGAATAGAGCGCGCCGATATGGGATCCGACCTCTGTATCCGCCTGCACCGCGTGGCGCGCGAGTAAAGGCAGCGTCGCCCCCATGAACGTCGTCGGCACGCCGAGGATAAGGAAGGACGTGGCAAGATAGAGCCCGAGCGCCAAGGGCGAACCCGGATCGGTCACACCCCGGAGCAATTCGATATGCAGGGAACGCGTCGCTTCGATCGCCCAGGGAACCGCCAGCGCCGAACAAGCGATCCCGAGCTCAAGCAAGCCGTAGACGAGGACGGGCCGGCTGACCCGATCCACAAATCGCCCCGCAATCGCGGCGCCGAGCGCGAGGCCGCCCATATAGGCGGCCAGAACGGTCGAGACAGCGAGACCCGAAGTCCCGAAAACGAAAGAAAACTCTCGCGTCCAGACGGTCTCGTAGAGGAGACCCGCAAAGCCAGAGAGCGCGAAGCAGGCCAGGACCAGGCCGAAGCGGAGGCGGCCATTCATGCCGAGAAAAGGCCTATGCAGCGACTGAATCGGGGCAGGAACTCCATTCGGATCAGTGTCGCGCTGATCCCAGCGCGTCGCGAGCGCTGATTTCCCCAAAGGGTAACAAAGTTGCACATGCAGCAGAAAAACCCCATTTATTCGATTTATCGCTCACTTTTTTTCCACACCTTCAGTCATTCCGTGTAGGATCATCCTTGATCTGGGAAGGTCAGGCGCGCCGAAACGATTCGGCCGCTTGGGAGGATATCGGCTAGCAGGGCTCTCTAGAGCCACCTCGTCCATCCGTGGACTCAAATCCATGGGTAACGAACATAGACATCAGAGAATCCAAGGTGTTGGGAAGCGCCTTGGGGTAAATTCTCTACGATTTTAAGATTCAGACCGACTCTTTTGTCTTCCTCAAGCCACTTACAGGGGCTCGAGGATGAAAGAACCGGAGACAATCGCCAAATCGGGTCCGGACGAACTGCTTTCACCTCAAAAATCCAGATCAGCAAAGTCGGCCACGCTCGGCCGCGTCACATGGTGTGGCGCCGAAGGGCATGGTCACCGTCGCCCACGTGCGTCTTGCGCATGGGCGAATGGCTCGGCTCTAAAAGCTGAAGCACTGATGTAGAGGTAGAAGCAAAATGATTCGATTAGTTCGCAGCCTTGCGCTCACGTCCCTCCTCCTGAGCCTCCCGATTTCGGCGAGCGCTCTCGGTATCTCCGTTTCGAACGTGAGCTACTCCAATGGCGGACCGACCCTCCAGGCTGGTGATACGGTCACAATTGATCTCGCCGTTGAAAACGCCACCGGCGAATCCATCAACGGTCTTGGCCTCGTCGCCACGGGCTACGACGATGACCGAAACGGCGCCGCTGACTCGGGTCTCGCCCTTCAGGGTGGCACGGTCGCAGGCGGCCTGTTCAACACCATTCGCGTCGCCGGTCTTGGCAACGTCGACGGTCTCGCCAACGTCCGCACGGCTCCGGTCGAGCAGTGGGTCTTCGACAACTTCAATGCCCAGGAACTCCGCGCTTCCTTCTTTGCCGGTGCTGGCCTCAATGCGGTCAGCGGCAGCGGCGCCGACGATCTCGGTGTTGATGGCGGCTTCACGGGTGACGGCGATGCCCATTTCCGGCTCACGTTCGTTGCGGGCGCTCTTGCTCCCGGCGTTACGTCGCAGCTCTTCACGCTGAACTTCGGCACCAACGCCGAATACGGTGAAACCGCGGTCGGCGCGGGCGGCGTGGACATCGCGTTCAACAACGCCAGCGTCGCTGTCACGGTCGTACCGGAGCCCGGAACGGCACTGCTCATGGGCCTCGGCCTCGCGGGCCTCGCAGCACGACGCCGCTAGTCAGCGTTTGCTTCCACCTTCGCTTCAGCCCCAGCGCGCCTTGGCTCGCTGGGGCTGATCGAAGGAGGCGAGTTCAAGCGTGATTCCCCTGAATCGCGCCGGATTCAACAGAGCACACTAAAACGGCCGCTCCCCTTCTCTGGGCAGCGGCCGTTTCGCGTTCTATATCCGTTCTATGTCCTCAGGACTCAGTACCGTCCTTAGTCCTGCGGCTCGCTCTAGCGCGAGCCATTCAAGTAGGCGCGTAGCGGAATGAAGCGGTTGCCTTCCATGACGTGGAGGCGGCCGTCCAGCAGAACCGTCCGTCCGCGCAATTCGTCAGGGACATTCGCCATCAAGGCACTCTCGTCTCGGCGCGACCGCGTCGAGGTGATCGCCGCGGTTCGCGATGAACGTGACGTCGTCTGCCCCAACTGGCCCGCTTCGACTGAATCGCTGAGTCGAGCAGATTTATTCACGACATAGGCGTCCGTGTAGCCCGCCCCGTTCAACGCGCGCAGCGCAACGTTCGCTTCCTCAAGGCTGCCGTAACGGCCGATCTGGATCCGCGTCACGCCGTTCACGTTCCGCGATTGATACAGCTTGCCAATTTCCTCCGCAGCCGCTGCAAAATTGGGATCGGGCCGTTCGAAGGCACCGATCTGCACGCTGTACTCGTCGGCCGCGGCAGCCCCGGCATATCCGAGACCCCCGGCGCAGACGCCGGCAGCCAAAGCGACCGTGGTCGCGAAGCGAAGAGAAGGGGATCGGAACCGATACGTCATGGGACTATTTTCTCCGTTGCAGGTCATTGCAGGTATTCGCAGGCCGCGCGGCCATCGACACGCCCGGACTGCGGTACCCGTAGACCTTAGTCGAAACTGCACACTTCTTGCCGCCCCTTGAACAATGCATCTTGCCTTCGTTTCGTCTCGCGAAACTCGGCGACAAGAGAGGACCCGCGATCTCGGAGGCTTCCCAGGTCTGCGGTAGGCTAGAGCGACCTCGAATTAGACAGCGACGCCCAAAATGCCGACGCCTCATTCACAACCGGACTCGAAGGCCGGCCCCACCCCCAAACCGGCCCCCAACTCGGCCCCGAACGCCAATCAGCGGCGACCTGCGATCTGGGAAAACCCACAGATTCGCTACCCGCTGCTGGTTTTGGTGTACCTCGTCGTCGTCGGATCGCTCTTCAACGCCTTCTACGCCGAGCTTCGCCCTCTCCTCGCCTCACTCGAAGAATTCACGGCCAAGACGGTTTACGCGTTAATGGGGGTATTTTCCGACCAAATGAAGACGCGGGGCAACCTCGTTACCTATTCCGGCTTCTCCGTATCCATCATCATCGAATGCGTCGGACTTCTCGAAATGCTGATCTACTCCGCCTGCGTGCTGGCCTTCCCCGCGGCCTGGTCGGCCCGTCTTTGGGGCGTTCCCCTTGGCTGCTTCGCAATCTTTGCCTTCAACATCCTGCGGATCGTGACGCTCTTGCTCGTCGGCCGACATTGGAACGAAGCCTTCGACTTCTTCCACGTCTATTTCTGGCAGGCCACGCTGATCGCCATGATCGTGAGCGTCCTGTACGGATGGATTCGGCTCTTCGTCCCGCGATCCGAGCCAACGGCAAACGCGGCGGCCTCGGCTCCCTCGGCGGCAACCTGAGAATGAGGCGCGCACTTCTCGCCCTCGGAATATTGGTCGGGTTCGCGGTGATTACCGTCGCGCTGACCTGGTTCTGGACCGAATGGGGCCGGCAGGCTTACGGCCAGTTCCTTCGCGCGGTTGCCCCGACAATCTACGACTGGATCGGCTTCGGCGACGCCCGCGTCGGCGCCTTCCGCCAGCGCTATATCAACTTCATCCCGTTCGTAGGACTCGTTCTTGTCACGCCGGGGCTCCCGGCGAAGCGCCGCGCGGCGGGCCTATGCCTCGGCTTATTCGCACTCTTTGTGGGGCATCTCGGCCTAAACCTGACCGAGCGAATGCAGCCCGGATCACATCTCCCCTTCGTGCCCTCGCTGATTTCCGATGCCCTCCCCTTTGTCCTCTGGGTCGTCATCGCTTGGCCGATCCTCGCGCCCTACCTGCCCAAGCCGCAAACGCCTACTGGCTGAAGGTCTCTTCCATCAGCCGACGATTCGGCACGGTCCATTTGTTCGTTCCGTCGCGGAACGTCGTCGCAATCGGACCGATCTGCTCAACGATGCCCCGTCGCCCATCGAGCTCGACGGTCTCTCCCTCGGGCAGCGTCTGCCGCAGATAATGCCCCGCCAGAATCGCCGAAACGATATCTCTCGATCCGAGGGCGAAGGCAAGGCCCATCCCCGCGGTAATCGCCGCCACCGTCACGGTGATCACCGTGATCAGGATCTGCGTATCCACGCCGAGCTGCTCGAGCGTCACAACGACGACCATTACGACGATGCTCGTCTGTCCGACCGCGCCGAGGCCCTTGGCGTAGGAGAGATTTGCCGCTGTCGCCGCCGAGGTCACCACGTTCCCGATGAACCGGGCAAGAAAGACCCCCGCCGCCAGGATCAGCGCGGCAGAAATCACGCTCGGGACATAACTGAAGATGCGTGAAATTGCGCTCGTCACCGCGGTGAGGCCGAGGATATTCGCGGCCCCCATCACAAACGAAATCATCACAAGCCAGTAAACCAGCGAACCCACGACCTTCGACGGCTGCGCCGAAATCGAGGCATTCTCCAGAGTTTCCATCAACCCCGTCCGCTCCATCAGGGCATCCAGGGAGACGCGCATCGAGCGAACCAGAATCGCACGCAAGACCTTGGCGATGATCCATCCCAATAGAAGAACAACGAAGGCGCCGACGATCTTGGGCAAGTACTCAATCGTCCCGCTCGTCACGTTCGTCATCATGTCGATGAGCATCTGTTTGATCAAAGAGAATTGTTCATTCATCGTCCGTGTCCTGATTCGTCTCGCCGATCGGAGCGAGTCTGTCGGAGGTTATTTGAGTCGGGCCGCGTTGAGTCGTGACCCCTTGGGTCGTGACCCCTTGAGTCGTAACCAAAGAAGGCGGCAAAAAGGTCGAGAATCGGAGCGCAAAAGCTCGTCAAGAAAACGAGGGTCGTGAGGTCGAGCAGATCACGGCTGGTCAGCTCCGCCTCCACCTTGCGAATCGTTCGGTCAGGGAGTTCATCCGGGGGCTCCGGGAAATCATCGCTCAAAATGCCAAGCAGTTCGCGGGCGAGCTCTTCGTCGTGCTGATCTTCATCGAACATGACTAGCTGCCTCCTTTTTTGTTCTTATCGAGCGACTCGCCCGTTCGTGTTTCATAGAGTTCCCGCAGTTTTTTCGATCCTCGGGAAACCCGCATCTTGACCGCGGATTCCGAGAGCTCGAGCTCGCGGGCAATTTCTGGATAGGAATATCCCTCGATGAAGCGCATCATCAGCGGCATGCGCGTTCCGGGGTCCAGCGTATCGAGCAGTTCGAGGACCAGGGCGCGGAGCGCCGTATCCGGGGGCTGGGGATGCTCGACCGGGGGCGCTTTTTCCTGCGCGGCCTGTCGGCGCCGTGCTTCACTTGCGCGACGCCGCAGGATCATGCGACAGGCATTCAAGGTGACGGTATTCAGCCAGTGAATAAAAGGGCGCTCGAACCGGTAACGCTCGATCGTTCGGAAGACGGCCAGAAAAACATCCTGAACCGCCTCTTCGGCGTCCGCGGTTGAACGCAGAATCCCATAGGACCGCCCGTATACGCGACCGGAATATTTTCGGACAAGCTCGTTGTAGGCGGCCGTGCCGTAAGGCAGCTCGGATTGGCAGCGCTCGACGAGTTCTCGGTCCTCATCTTGGGGCCCTTCGGTCGTCACCGGAATTCCTTCTTTGTCCGCGTGAATCACGAATCTTGCCGCTCTTGGCCGCCCCGCGCATCTCCTGCATGTCGATTCAGCGAAGTCCAGACTCCCTCGAGCGTGGCCCAGCGCACCAGATCATTCATCAATATCCAAGCGCGAACCCGGCGGATCGCGAGGCTCTGCAGATCCGCCCGGGGCTCCGGAATCGGGGCCTCAGCTTCCTGCTGCAGAATTTCCTCTAGATCAGGGACTCTTTTCTCGCCCATTTCGCTCCTCAGGGATTAGAGGGGTGAATGCTGGCCTGCAGCCGACCGTCACTGGCGAGAACGGGAGAATTGGACTAAACGCGCCATTTTCTGCCGAGCCGCGCATGGGGACGCACCCGGCCGGCATGGCTCCCCCGTCCGGCACGCTGCGCAGCCCCTCGATCGGCCTTAGACTCTGCGCCTCAATAGGAGAGCCACCCCATGTCCGAATCGAATCCTGAACTTGGTTTTTACGCCCTGGCGGGCCAGCCTGAATCCCCCCGCGACCTGATCGCAGAAGTGCAACAAGGCGAAGCGATGGGCCTCGGCACCGCTTTCCTCTCGGAGCGCTACAACCAGAAAGAAATCTGCACCCTCAGCGGAGCCGCGGGCGCCGTGACGGAAAAAATCCGCATCGCCACCGCAGCGACCAATCACAATACCCGGCATCCCATCGTCACAGGCGGCTACGCCCTCACCATGCACGGCCTCACAGGCGGACGCTTCGTCCTGGGACTCGGGCGCGGCATCGTCGCGATGCAGAAGGCCTACGGCATCGGAACCATCACCACGGCACAGATGGAAGACTTCGTCGGCCTGACCCGGCGGCTCCTCAAAGGCGAAGCCGTTATCGGGCATGACGGTCCAGTCGGGTCTTTCCCCTATCTCCAGCTCGGCCCCGACGTCGCCGACGAAGTTCCCTTCATGCTGGTCGCCTTCGGACCGAACTCACTCGCGCTCGGGGGACGCTGCTTTGACGAAGTCGTACTCCACACCTATTTCTCCGACGAAACGACGGCGCGCTGCGTGCGAACGGTCAAAGAGGCCGCGGAAAAGGCCGGCCGCAACCCCGACGACGTGAAGGTCTGGTCCTGCTTCGCGACGATCGGTGACCATATTCCGGAGGATAAGCGGCTCATGAAATCGGTGGGCCGCCTCGCCACCTATCTCCAGGGCTACGGCGATCTCCTCGTCGACACGAACGGATGGGACCGCAGCGTCCTCGAACGCTTCCGCGCAAATGAAATCGTTTCCACTTTTCGCGGTGGCATCGACGTTCACGCGACGACGGATCAATTGGAGCAGATTGCCGAACTCATCCCCGAAGAATGGCTGACCTACTCCGCGACGGGCAGCCCGGAACAATGCGTCTCGGCGATCAGGAATCAGCTCGATCTCGGATGCGATGGCGTCATCCTCCACGGTGCATCCCCGACGGAGCTTGAGCCGATCGTGGCCGAGTATCGCAAGAGCAGCTAGACGAAGGAGTCCCCAATGAGCTGGAAGAGCGCGGCCGCTTTTCTTTCAATCCTGGCTCGGCGAGACGAAGATGAAGGCGCACTCGGGCGGCATAGCGCGCTCCTCGCTTCGCTGATCATCCTCTTGGTCGCGCTCCCGCTCGTCCAGATGGCCACCGGAAGTCAGACCGGATTCCCTCTTCTCCTCACCCTCGTCCTCTGCGCTGCGGTGATCGTCAACAGTCATCAGAGAACGATTTACGTGATCGCGACTCTGGCCGCAGGTCTCTCGATCGCAGGCATCAGCTATGCGGAATTCGCCAATTCCGATTCGATTCGAAGCGCCTCCCAGATCATCGGCCTCGGCCTACTCAGCTTCACGACGCTCCTAATGTTCAACAGCCTCGTGCAAGCAGAGAACGTTTCCGAAGACACCATCGTCGGCGGCATCTGCGTCTACCTATTGATGGGACTCTGCTTCGCCGTACTCTATATCCTCATGATCGACCTAACACCCGGCGCATTCCTCTCCGGCGAGGAAATTCTGCGCTTCGATCCCGGCAACCCGAATCTGCACGCAACAGCGATGCTCTATTTCAGCTTCGTCACGATGACCACACTCGGGTACGGAGACATCGCCCCGGGCAGCGACCTCGCGCAGATGTGCGCCGTCGTGCAAGCCTTGGTCGGCCAGCTCTACCTGACGATTTTCCTCGCTCGCCTCGTCGCCCTCTACGTCAGCCGAGACCGACGCGTCGGCCGCTAGTCGCGAGCGGCTACGCGCCCCTCACGAAGATCCGGAATAGATGCCGGCGGAACGTTCTGCGCTTCCGCCTGAGCCAAGGAGCGCAGCCAGGCGAGCGCCTCGGGCGAGGACCAGTCTGCAGGCCCCTGCACCATCGCCACCGCATCCCCGTTCGGCCGCACCACGAACGTCGTCGGCACCCCGCGGACGCCCAGCAAAGCGGAGAGCACAGACTGCGAGTCCCGGAAGATCCGCAGAGTGCCATGCCCCCGCTTCTTCAGCGTTCCTGCCGCCACCTTCATTTCCTCATCGAGCGAAAGCGCCACAATATCGATTCCACTCTCGGCGAGTTTCCCGGCGAGCGCATCGAGCTTCGGGAGTTCCTTGGCGCAAACACCACACCAGGTCGCCCAAAAATTCAGAACCACGACGCGACCACGGAAATCAAGGATCGCGAGATCGCGGGTCGACCCATCCGCCACCTGCTCCTCAAAAATGTAGTCCGGCACGGGCATAGGCTGGTCGAGGACAATCAGTTGACGCCCGAATTGCCCCGTCGGCTTACTCACCCTGCTGACCTCGCCGGCGCTTCCGCTCGCCGAGGCCTCCGCCGAAATCGACTCCGGGGAAGCCGTCGGCTTGCCGCCCGATGCGAAGGCCACGCCGCCGGGGACGACAAGCATGCCTATCAATGCAAAAAGCGCACTGGCCCTTCGCCGCGAACGCATCCGCGAACCAGAAGCGACACCGCTTCCCTTGCCCGGCCCGAGCGCGCTCATGCGACACCGTCGACACTGGCGGCTCGTCTGGCCGCCAGCTTGTTCTGGTACTTGGACTGAATCACGTCGACAAGCACAAGCACAGCGATCGAAAAGTAAAAGGTCGACTTAGCCATCGCCTCGACCTTGTATCCGAAGAGCGTGAGATGCGCCTCGTGCCCGCCTTCGCCGAGCAAGACAACACCGACGATCAACAAGATGAAGAGACCGAGGACTTCGTATTTTCGATTGCGTTCGATGAAGGCGGCGACGGTATCCGCCAGCACGAGCATCATGATGCCCGAGGTGACGATCGCCGTTGCCAGGACCGCGAACACCTTCGTGATCGCGAGCGCCGAGAGAATCGAATCAAAGGAGAAAATCAGGTTCATCAAGACGATCATCGAAATGACCTGAACAGCGGACTTCGAACTCCGGTCCGCCTGCTCCTCAAGGTGCTCGATCGCAAGAAGATGCGAGATTTCCTTGATCGCCGTGTACATCAAGAACACCCCGCCGAGCAGGAAGACGATTGTTGAAAACGTAAAGTCCCCTTCCACGACGCCTGTCCAGTGGAGCCCGAAGAAAGGCGCCTGGAATTTCTCAAGCAAAGTGATCATCACGAAGAGCAACACCACGCGCAGAGCGACCGCGATCAGAATCCCGTATTTCCGAACCGAGGCCTGGGACTCTGCGGGAGCCCTCTGAGACTCGATCGAGATATAAAGAAGGTTGTCGAAACCGAGCACGGCCTGCAAAAAGATCAGGACACCCAGGCTCGCCAAATTTTCGGCGCTGAAGAGTTCCACGGACGAAATCCCCTATTCGTTAAAATCAGGCGGGAGTCTAGAACAGGATGACCCTCTGAACCGATTTGATCGGGGCGAAGCTGCATTCCGCTATGCTGGATTTTATTGAAAGCAATCGTCATCCATGCGGATCCGAAGGCCGTTTCAGATCGTCTTCGCAGGGCATGCAGGCAGAGGCCGCTTCTTGGAAAGCCTATTCGAGGCACTTCGCTTCACCCCCGCTGAATTCGCCCTGGTTTTTTCGACGGTCGCGCTCGGCGCCCTCGTGCAGGGCTCGATCGGCTTCGGACTGAACCTGATCGTCGTCCCCGTCGTCGCGCTGATCCAACCCGCAGCGCTTCCGGCGGCGATGATCATCATGGCGCTGCCGATGACCGCGGGATCGGCGCTGCGCGAGCGGTCGGGAATCGATCGGAACGGGGTCCTTTGGGCGACGCTGGGCCGGATTCCCGGCGTTATCCTCGGCGCCTGGATCGTGAGCCGGCTTGCGCCCGAAACCCTGGCCCTGCTGATCGGGGGGTTCGTCGTATTGGCCTCGTTCCTGAGCGTCATTTCTCCAAAGGTTCAGGTCCGTCCCGGGAGCGCCGCGGCGGCGGGCTTTCTTGCAGGCCTGATGGGCACCGCATCTTCGATCGGCGGCCCCCCGGTCGCACTCCTCTACCAGAATGCACCGGGCCCTGTTGTGCGATCCACCCTCGGCGCCACCTTCCTGATCGGGACCGCGATGTCCCTTTTCGCTCTCGGCTGGGCTGGCCAGGTCACGACCTGGCATTGGACTGTCGGCATCGCGCTTTTTCCCGCGATCGGAGTCGGCCTCTTCGCGAGCCGATGGCTCCACAATTGGCTCGACGCGGGCTGGCTAAAACCCTGCGTGATCGGCTTCGCCGCCCTTTCCGGCTTGGGCGTCTTGCTGCGTGCGGGACTCGGATGAGCGCCTCAACACGCGACCTGGCTCGCCCTTTCGCCGGTGGACTGGGCATCGCGCCCTTGCTGCTCCTCCTACTTTTGGTCGGATCGGGATGCGTACGAAGCCCCGGCCCGATTTCTCCGCCCGCGACCGCCGGCGCGCCCTGCCTCCCCGCTTTCCCGGATGAGGACGGCTGGTTCGGCGGCGATGCCGCCTATTCCATCTCCCTCCGAACCGCAGACGGCAAACGCACGACGAGTAGCGCCGCTCGCGACGTAAGCCTCTGGTTCTTCGGCGACTCCTTCGTCGCCCAAGGCGGGACGCCGAAGACAGAGCAAGGCCGCACCTACCCCTTCGTTCATAACGCCGTTGCCCGATCCCACTGCGATCCCAACGGGAATTGGCAGATCGACTACCACTGGCGGAAGGGCGAGGAAGGACGGGCGCGCGGGCCTCGGCGAGGCGACGAGTCGGGTCCGTCTCGGGCCTACTTCGAACCCGATCCAAACGCCGCTTGGGTTCGCCTCGCCCACGCCGAGTCAGGCAAGACGCCCTATTACTGGCCGCTCGCGCCCTTCTTCTTGGACGGGGCGCTCTACGTAGGCCTTTTGCGCGTGATGCCCTCGGAACCCGGAGGCCCTTTCAACCTACCCTTTCGGCTGGTCGGAACCGACCTCGCGCGCATAGCAAACCCCGCCCAATCGCCGGACCACTGGCAGATCGAGATCAAGCCGCTTTCTGAGGATCTCCGCGCGATCCCGGGGAGCGCTTGGGCGTTTGATGGCCCTTTCCTCTACGCGTTCGGGTATCAGAACGACCCCGAAGGACGAACGCCGCGCATCCTCAGCCGTCTTCCGGTCGAAGCCCTTCGGACTTGGCCCACGGATCTTCGGCCGATGCTCGAGACCTTGCAGAAGGACGGCTCCTGGAAAGCCGAGGAAGGCTTTCGAGATCCTAGAATCGTGATGGCCGACGACGCCACCGAGATGAGCGTTCATTTCTCCGCCGCCGAAGGCCGCTGGCTCGCCGTGTACAGCGATCCCACGCCCGCCGCGCCCGACGCACAAAAAGGGGTGATCTGGATCCGACGCGCGGAGCGGCTCAATGGCCCTTGGTCCGCGCCCAACGCTCTGACAATTGTCCCCGAGCGACGCGAAGGGAGCCCCCTCGCGCAGGACCCCAATCTCTTCTGTTATGCAGGCAAGGCCCATCCCCAATTCGCCGCCGCGTCTCAGATCGTCGTCACCTACGTCTGCAACCTCTTTGCGCTCACCGAAAAAGAAATCCCGGGTACTCTCAAACGATTGCTTGAGAGCCCCGGGATTTATCGTCCTCGAGCGATCCGGACCAAGGTCCCCTCGCTCATCCGCTTTGGTCGAGGCGAACCGGCCGGCTACGACCGCGACGCCTCGAATGAAGCCCCGTATTAGGCGGCGGGAGCCGTCAGCGGGCTGAGGCGCAGTTCAACGCGGCGGTTCTGCCCGCGGCCGACTTCCGTCGCGTTGTCCGCGACGGGGTAGGCCTCGCCGAAGCCTTCCGTGAGGATGCGCATCGAGTTCACGCCCTTCGACGCGAGATGGTTGCCCACGGAGCGCGCGCGGCGCTGGGAGAGTTCAAGATTATACGCGTCGGCGCCCGTCGAATCCGTATGCCCCATGACCTCGATGATTGTCTTGTCGTACTCGTTGAGGACGAGAGTCACCGAATGCATGATCTCAAGGAAGGAATCCGAGAGCTGATCGCTATCCGTCGCAAAGGTAATATTGCTGGGCATCGAGAGCGTGATCTCATCTCCCTCGCGGATCACCTGAACGCCCGTGCCGGCAAGAAATTCCCGGAGCTTCGCGTCCTGATAGTCCATGTAGCCACCGACCGCGGCGCCCGTCAAAAGGCCCGTACCGCCGCCGATCAGAGCAGCCTTCGCCGCGTCCTTACCCGCAAGCGCTGCCACCGCGGCGCCGAGTCCTGCGCCCGCGCCGGCCCCAATCACGCCACCAATCACGGTCTTGCTAATGCGGCGCTCCCCCGTGTAGGGATCCGTCACACAGCCCGGCAGCGTGGCGAGACCACAACAGAGAACCAGCACGGCAGCCAAGCCGCGCCGCGATCGGCTCGTCGTCGAGCTGGAAAGAGAGGAAGCAGTTGTCCATTGATTGAGTTGCATCTTTTTTCCCTAACGAATTGCACGCGAAGCATCATGATCCGCGCGATGAATGTTTGTAGAAGCGTTTAGCCCGAAAGCCTACTCCGACTCCTCCCCGAAGCCAAAGAGTCTCGCCCAAAAACCGCGGGCCTCTCCCTTCGGTGAGGGCCTATCCGTCGTCAGGTCAGCTCTTTCGGCCTGGGCTGCATCGGAGATATCGCCCGCTGCGTCTGCGGCGTCTTCCATCTCCTGCTGGGCGTTCTCCCCTGCGTCCTCAGCCTTTCCGCGAGCGCGATCTTTCGCCTTGCGCCCTTCCTTTTCAAGATCGTCTCGCTCGTTCTGAGCCCGATCCGTCATCGACTTCCCTTTGCTTTTGGCGTTCTTCTTCGCGTCCTTCGCCTTACCCTTCATCTTCTCACGATCGCGGCCGTAGGCGTTACCCTGCCCCTTTTTCACCGATTCGGCTCGCTCGCGGCCTCGCTCAGCGCCTTCTTTCCACTGGGCGTTCGATCGGTCCGCCGTCTCTTTTGCGGCCTCTTCGACCGCCTCTGTCATCTCCCCGACTCCCTCATCCACAGAGCGGTCCGCCAAGGCCGTCCCCGAGAAGAGCAAAACAGAAAAAGAAAGCGCCAGAGAAAGCGCTGCAGTCAGTCCAGATCGCACCATGAGCCAATTCATTCTGATCTCCTTAAGCATTTCGTATTCAGAACGCGTCATGCTTAGAGATCGTCACATCGTCCGATCGCTCTATCGTCTCCGGAAT
The DNA here is from genome assembly GCA_045106235.1 of Myxococcota bacterium. Lineage (GTDB taxonomy): Bacteria > Myxococcota_A > UBA9160 > UBA9160 > UBA4427 > UBA4427. The sequence continues at coordinate 165,252 of JBGCEJ010000032.1, read as the reverse complement.
ATTCGCCCATAAACCGTGACGTTCTGGGTCTCTTGCGACTTCTATCTGATAGTTTCGCCCGAAAAAAGGGACCTGCCATGCGAAAGACTCTACCCACGCTCACCGCGCTTGTGATCCTGCTCACCGTGGGCTGCGCCCAGCGCCCCGTTCTCTACCCCAACGAGCACTACAACGAAGTGGGCGCCGAGGCCGGAGAGCAAGATGTGAAAGCATGCATCGCTCTCGCAGAAGCAGCGGACCTCGACACCAACCAAGCCCTTGAGGCCGGGAAGCGAACGGCGGGCGGTGCGGTCGTCGGCGGTGCCTCCGGTGCGGTCGCCGGCGTGATCTCAGGACGCACTGGATTCGGCGCAATCGTGGGCGCAGCGACCGGCGCAATCGGCGGCTTCTTCACCTGGCTCTTCGGCGCGTCGGAGCCGCACCCGGTCTACGTGAGCTACGTCGACACCTGCCTTGCCGAACGCGGCTACCGGACCATCGGCTGGAAATAGACCGCCCGATCGTCACAGGCTCATGCCCGTTTCATGCCTGGGTCTTGCCCGTTGCGTTCCTGAGCCGTGCCCTTGTCGTCGTCCGCCGCGGCTCTAGAGTCCCGCGACGCCTAGAACGCAAGGAACTACCATGGTCTATACGATTCGCACGGACGTGACACTCGGCCGCTCCCTCGACGATACCTTCGACTTTTTCTCCGACGCGAGCAATCTCGAAGCCATCACGCCGCCCGAACTCCGCTTCAGCATCAAAACGCCGCTTCCGATCGAAATGAAGCAGGGTGCCCTGATTGAGTACAGCCTCAGCCTCTATGGCGTGCCTTTCTCGTGGCTCACGGAGATCTCCGTTTGGGAGCCAGGCGTCCGCTTCATCGACCAACAGATCGCGGGCCCCTTCAAAGTCTGGCATCACGAACACTGCTTCGAGAGTCTCGGGGCGGACAAGAGTCGAATCCGCGACCAAGTGCGGTACGTGCTGCCCTTCGAACCCTTTGGCAAAATCGCCCACCCGCTGGTCCGAACCAAGCTGGACCGCATCTTCTCCTACCGAACGGACAAGGTTCGCGAGGTTATGGATGGCGGTCCGAAAGCTGTCTAGCTTTTTTGAATGCGGCGAGCGCTGCCTCTCTTGCCGCAGCGTGGTCGACGATCGGAGCGGGATAGTCGGCCGGTCGCTCCACTCGTTTCTGACCGGGCGTATGAACGGCCTTGCCCTCGATCGCGCGTAGCTCCGGGACCCATTTTCGGACGTATCGCCCTTCCGGATCCCATTTTTCGCCCTGGGTGGTCGGGTTGAAGATTCGGAAATAGGGCTGTGCATCTGTCCCCGTGGACGCGGCCCATTGCCAACCTCCATTGTTCGAGGCCGGATCGCCGTCGACGAGCGCGTCAAAGAAGAAGCGTTCTCCCTTCCGCCAATCCACCAGCAGATCTTTCGTCAAAAAACTCGCAACGACCATTCGGACGCGGTTATGCATCCATCCGGTCTCTCGAAGCTGCCGCATCCCCGCATCGATGAACGGAAAGCCCGTCCGCCCTTCGCACCAGGCCTCGAAAATGGCCGGATCCTCGTTCCATTCGAGCGCATCGTACTCGGGTCGGAAATTCTGAGTGAGTACACGCGGAGAATTCTCGAGCACGCCCGTGTAGAACTCTCGCCAAACCAGCTCGTCCATCCATTTCGAAGCACCGAGCTCAAAACCCGGATTCTCCTCCGTCGCAGCGAGTGCATCACCAATACATTTGCGAACGGAGATGGCCCCGAACCGGAGGTAGGGTGATAGGCGAGACGTCCCATCGACGTCCGGGCGATCCCGATCGACCGCATAGTTTCCAACCGGCCCGTCCAGAAAGGCCCGAAGGCGACGCTTAGCCGCAGCTTCGCCGCCCTGGGGCAGGTCCCGATCCATCTTCCCCCGCTTGATTTCAAGATCCCCAAGTCGGTTCTTCTTCTCGAAGCCCGGGATCACCTTCTTCGGCAGGCGCACGCGGGTCGCCGCCAGCCGCGGCGCCTGCTTCCACGCATTCCACCAAGTATTTCGGTAGGGCGTGTAGACGGAATAGGCCCCGCCCGTCTTGGTCCGAATTTCTTCGGGGCCAAAGATCGTGTGATCGCGCAGCACCAGAGTGGACGCACCCGTTTTTTCGACGGCGTCCGCAACCCGATGATCGCGGCGCAGCGCGAGCGGCGTTGAAGCCTGAGAAAACGAGAGCCGCTCGGCTTTGGTTTCGCGAACGAGTGCCGGAATCACTTTCTCCGGCTTCCCTTTCAAGACTTGAAGCGGAATTCCGCGCTGATCAAGGTCCGCCTCGAGACGCGCGACGCAGTCGAGCAAGAAATGCGCTCGCGGCGTTTTCGCGCCGCCCTGCCCCAGCAGCTCCGGGTCCAGAACGAAAACGGGGAGCCACTCCTCTACCACCTCCGCCAGGGCGCTGATACATGTATTGTCGAGAAGACGTAAGTCATTTCGAAACCAGTGAATCCCGCGCATGACGCCGCCTCTCCTACCGCTTCGGCTCGGCCAGCATCGCGTCTGCGAGCCGCTCTGCACTCACGAAAGCGTCCTCCAGCCGGTCGCCTTGCGTCCAATCGCCGCAAAGCCCAATCCCAAGGCTCGGATCCCAAAGCGGTGTTCCGTCGAGCCCCTTCGCGGGACGCGCGTAGAGCCAGCGATGGGCGTTGAGCGCAGCCGGCTCGGGCAGCGGGCGACCCAGTGCCGTTTCGAATTCATCTCGCAGGGCTTCCGCCACCGCATTCATGGGCAGGTCGAGATGGGCCTCGCTCCAACTCGGTTGCGAATGCAGGACCCAGGTCTCTTCGGGCCCGCGACCGGGCTTCGAGGCATTGCGAGCGGCCCAGGAAAGCCCCGATCCACGCACAAAGGCGGCGTCAAACCCGGCATCGAAGCCTCCGGCATCTGCAGAGGAGCCAGGCGCCAACGTCAGCATCGCAGCATGACAGGGCAGCATCGAAACCTTCGCAACTTCCGCGGCGAAGCGAGGTGAAAGCGCGAGCAAGGGTTCCGCTTGGGGCGCCGGCACGGCCGAAACCACCACGTCAAAATCACTCTGAGTTTCGCCGTCCGCAATCTGCAGCGCCAGAGACGCGCCCTGCTTTTCGACCCCGATCACCCGCGCGCTGAGATCGATCGCCATGTCGCCTAACAAATCACGACCCAAGACACTCATCTTCGGGGATCCAACAAAGCGCTTCGAAGGCGATGCTTCAGGACGCATTTCACCAGCTTCCAGCTCGACGATGCGACCTTCCCAAGGTGCAACGACTTCGCGCGCGAGCCAGTCCTCGACTTGCTTTTCAAACCGCGGATCCCGAGCGGTGAAATACTGAGCGCCGTGATCGAACTGGCCGAAGTCTGAGCGACGCGTCGCAACACGCCCCGACGGCCCCCGCGCTTTATCGAAAAGCTGAACATCCGCGCCGGCCGAACGGAGGCGTCGTGCGACCTGCAATCCCGCGACACCCGCGCCGATGATTCCTACCTTCAAACTCGCTTCTCCTTCAAAGGCCACCTCAATACGGAGCGGCTTTCTTCCAACGCGAACCGGACGCCCAATCCGCTAACCCACATTGAGCAGAGCGACGCTGGCCACAACCTGATCGAGGTTGGAAAGCTGATCCACTCCGTCAATCGGGCCGCATCTCTGAGCCCCCGCCCCGCCCAACCAAATTTCGATATGTCGGGGAAGTGATGCCCGGATGGTCTCCAGAATCGGCATCGCAACCTCAGGAGGCAAAGTGACGAGTCCCAACGCGAGCACATCCGCATGGCTCGAAATCGCGCACCGAACGAGATCATCCGCGGGCATATTGGCGCCTAAGAACGTGACGCTCGCGCCCGCCTCCGCGGCCGTCAGCGCAGCGATGAGAAGCCCCATATCGTGATCCTCACCTGAGGGCGTTGCGAAAACGATGGCAGGACCAGAGGCATCCGCTTTTTTCGAGAAGAGCTGGCCGGTCAACATCGAGCGAATCAGACTTGTCGCGAGATGCTCCCCTGCCACGGAGAATTCGCCCGCTCTCCAGCGCTCGCCAATCTCGTAGAGCAAAGGCAGCGCCTCTTCGCGCGCAAAGGCCTCCATCCCCACGGTCGCCGCGCGGTCTTCGAAAAGCGAGCGAGCGCGTTCCGAATCGAGCTGGCCGAGAGAGACGATCACCTCCTCAACCCACGCTGCACCGCGCCCGTCTTCCCGAGTCACGATGGAGAGCAGCGTCTCCGCATCCATGCGCGCGACATCGCTGATCCGATGTCCCGCATCGACGGCTTGGCGGAGCAGCTGCAAGCGCTGCAGATGATCCGCCGTATACCGACGCGTACCGCCTTCCGTCCGAAGCGGCTCGACTGCGCCGTAGCGGCGCTCCCAGGCGCGCAGAAGCTCCGGCGTTAACCCGGTCATCCGAGCGGCGACGCGCACCGGAAAAGTCGTCTCTTCAGTCCCAGGGATGGATTCAGATTGATTCACGGACATTCGTTCCTGCCATCGTATCGAGCGGGGCTCGGGTTCAGATTCAGGCCCCGAACCATGGCTTCATTGAGGATTGCGTGAACGCGCGCGTCGCGCACTTGAATTCATCCACATGCCTAGAGACGAAAGTCTAAGTTTTATCTCAACAGAAGGAAGCCAGATTGATGCACATCCTTTCTAAAATCGGATCAGAGCTATCCGGAGTGCCCCTCGGGATACCTGTTCATGCTTTGTTTATAATATGTGTACAGATTTTATCTTGACAAACCGACAAGACCGGGGACACTCAGGACATCCCTTGATGCCGCAAGAACGCGGAAACGGAGTCGCCATGACCGTCGAACCTCAGCTCGCAACCAAGACCGCCGCCGGAGCCACCAAGATCGCCGCAGCCGACCGGGAAATTCTTCAGGACTATCTCGACGATATTTTCGATACGCCCGTCCTCCCGACGGAAGAGCAGGTCGAGCTCTTCCAATCTATGGGGACGGCGGAGGATGGCCTCCGAGACGCACTCGCCAAGATCCCGGCGACGGCGGAACACCTGGTCGCGCTCTGGCGCGAACGGCAAGCGAAGGGCCGCGTCACGGGCGCCCTCTCTCGCTACCACCGGGATGAAGGCAAACGTGACCTGAACAAGACCATGGACAAAGCACTCGGCGCGGTGGAAGAGACCTGGCTCGCCGTCGAACGCATGGCAAATCGCTCTCGAACATCGAAGCGCGCAATGAAGAATGCGCTGGATACGCTGGCGGGTCGCGTCAGCGCAGCGGAGATCGCCCTCCCGATCCTGCTGGACATCCACGAAACCCTCAGCCGCACCCACGATCAGTTCGGGGTCGAAGATGAGAGCATTCTCGAGGCCCTCGATGCGGCGAACGAACATCGCGCCCGACTCACGGACAGCAAGAATCGCTTCATCTCGCATAACCTGCGCCTCGTGGTTCGATGTGCCAAGGGGTTCCGCAATCGCGGGGTGCCGTTCCTCGACCTGATCCAGGAAGGCAACGTGGGACTCATCCGCGCGGTTGAAAAGTTCGACTACACACGCGGCTACAAGTTCTCAACCTACGCCATCTGGTGGATCGAGCAGGCTCTCGTTCGCGCCGTCGCGAATGATTCTCGAACGGTCCGAGTGCCGAGCCCGGTCATCGACCAGCAAAGAAAGCTCCGCCAAGCGGAAGGCGCCCTGCGCGCCTCCAGCGCAATCGAACCCACGACGAGCATGGTTTCCGAGAAGCTCGGACTCGGATTGGATGAGACCGATGCGCTCCGCCGGAGCTTCGCGCCGGAAGTCTCGACCCAGAACGCGGTCCTCGGCTCCGAAGACCTCACGGTTGAAGACACTTTAGTCGCGGATGACGACTACGACTGCACGGCCGAGCTGGACCGCTCGGCGCTCCAGGAACGACTCCGGCTTGTCATTCCTATGCTCGACGACCGCGAACGCGTCGTCATCGAGTCGCGATACGGACTTGAGGGTGAACCTGCGATGACCCTCGCCCAGATTGGCGCCCGCTTGGGCGTCAGCCGAGAACGCGTGCGTCAAATCGAGCGCAAAGCTCTCGAACGGCTGCGCCAGAACCAAATCGCTCAGACCCTCGCCGCCGAGATCGGATGTCTGGGTCAGCAGGCCATGCATGACTAGTCCTGAGACGAACGAAACGACAAAGCAGCATCATGTCGCCATCGATCACCCGGTCCAGCTCCGAGTGCTTTTCGACGCCGAATGTCCTCTTTGCGCGAAGGAAGGGGCGCTCCTTATGCGCCTTGACCGCGGGCGGGGCCAGATCGAACTCGAAGACATTTCGTCGCCCGATTTCGATCCCGCGATCTACGGCCTAACGGATGCGGAATGCGAGGCCAAGCTGCATGCCGCTCTGCCGGATGGACGCATTGTTGTCGGGGTCGAAGTACTCACCCGCGCCTACGCAGCCGTCGGGCTCGGTTGGATGGTTGCGCCGGCGGACTGGCCTGGCATTCGCTGGGTCCTCGACCGCGCGTATCTCTGGTTCGCAAAGAACCGCCTGCGCCTCACGGGACGAACGCCCAAGTACTGCCCGATCGAAGCGCCGACGTCCGCTCGCCCCGAATAGGCCTGAGCGTAGACAGCACCGGCCCTGGGTCCCGCCCGTCTCCCGGTTCTCGGCCCCGATTTACGAACGAGATGCGTTCGCGATCAGTTCGGGAATTTCGCTGAACACGGGATGATCCGCCGCGTGGGCCGGATCATGCGACCACAGAATCTCGTCGCCGCCGACCGCAAAGACGCCAGGCATTCGCCAGATATCGCCAGAGCGCGGGCCGTTTTCATGGCCCTTCTTTCGTGCCCGGCCGCGCGCCGCAAGCACCGAGGGGCCGAGTGCCTCGAGAAAGCTCGCTTGGCGGATATCGAAGAGTTCGTAGAACTCAAGATCCGGATCGGACACAGCGCGCGCGTCAGGCCAGTCCCGCCGCAGAAAAGCGCGCCCTTCCGTTGAACTCCCTTGAAAGAAGAAGAGCACCGACGGGAAGTCCGAGCGGTCTCGCACGGCATCTCGCAAGTCGCCGACGGTTTCGCGGCAGAACATGCATCCGAAATGCCGCAAGAAGACCAGCAACGTGATCTCCTCGCCAATCTGATCGCGCAAGGTACCGGGTACCAGGCCCACTCCCGTGACTGCACGGTCCAGGGTTTCTTTCGGAATTCTGCTCAAACCTCGATGCCTTTCCCAATCCGTCGCTCGCATCTGGATCATCGCGCCGCGTCGGTCGTCAGAGCTTAGAGGCTAAAGCGCAAGCCGGGGCAAGAACCGGCGATTCCAAACCCGAGAAATCCGCGGAAATCCCGAGCGGGCCGAAGCACGACTGACATCAATCCTCCATACTCGAACAGCGCGCTGCCCAACCCCAAAGGGATTCTCCACCGCCATGTCTCAGGAAACTCCAGACGCCATCGTCATCGGCTCAGGCCCGAACGGGCTCGCTGCGGCCATCGAGCTCGCTCGCGCTGGCGCCGACGTGCTCGTCGTTGAGGCCGAAGACGAAATCGGCGGCGGAACGCGCAGCGCCGAGCTCACCCTGCCCGGCTTCAATCATGACATTTGCTCCGCCGTCCATCCGATGGGGATTCTGTCCCCTTTTTACACGCAGCTCCCGCTTGAAGAACATGGCCTCGAATGGATCTGCCCCCCCGCCTCTGTTGCACATCCCCTCGACGACGGATCAGCGGTCATGCTCTACAAATCCGTTGAGCAAACCATGGCCGAGCTCGGCGCAGACGGCGCAAACTACCGACGCCTCGTCGGCCCCTTCGTCGAATCGGCACAATCTCTCCTCGCCGACGTGATGGCGCCCCTCCGGATCCCTCAGAACCCTATCCAAATGGCGAACTTCGGGCTGCGTGCTGCGTTCTCTGCGAACCGCTTGGCGCGCATCCTCTTTCGGGACGAACGTGCCCGGGCCCTCCTCGCGGGCTGCGCTGGACATGCAGTCCTGCCACTCACGCAGCCCCTCACAGCGGCGTTAGGCGTCCTCTTCATGGTCACAGGCCACGCTGAGAACTGGCCCGTCGCAAAGGGAGGATCAAGCGCAATCCCTCGCGCCTTGGGCTCGTATTTCAAGAGCCTCGGCGGTCGCATCGAAACGGGCCGGCGGATCTCCCACATCGGCGAACTGCCCAGCGCGAAAGCGATCCTCTTTGACACTTCACCCGAACAGCTCTCGCGCATCGCGGCTGACGTCTTACCCGACAGCTACCGCCGCCGACTTGGCCGCTATCGCTACGGCCCCGGCGTGTTCAAGCTCGACTGGGCGCTGGACGGCCCGATTCCGTGGAGCGACCCGCGATGCCTCGAAGCCTCAACCGTCCATATCGGCGGAACCCTAGAGGAAATTGCGGCCTCAGAGCGCGCGATGTACCGCGGCGAACATCACGACAAGCCCTACCTGATCCTTTGCCAGCAGAGCCAGTTCGACGATTCCCGTGCTCCCGAGGGCAAGCATACGGGCTACGCCTACTGCCATGTCCCCCATGGCTCGACCCTCGACCGAACCGACGTCATCGAAGCGCAGATCGAACGATTCGCACCCGGCTTCCGTGACCTGATTCTTGAGCGCCATACGATGAACACCATGGACCTCGAACGGCATAACCCGAACTACAAAGGCGGCGCGATCACGGGGGGCGTCGCCGATGCGTTCCAGCTCTTCAACTCTCCGGTCACGCGCCTCGACCCCTACTCCACGCCAAACGATCGCCTCTTTATTTGCTCAGCGGCGACTCCGCCGGGCGGCGGCGTTCATGGGCAATGCGGCTACTGGGCTGCCCAATCCGCCCTCAAACGCATTCGCTAATCCAGCTCAATCCCAAGTCACCCACGGACAAAACAGGAACAAGACAGGGACCTCCATGGAATACGATCCGACTGACTGGCAAACACAAATCGCGCCCTACGAGACCTACGCCTGGCTTCGCGAGAACGCGCCGGTCTACCACAACGAAAAATTCGGCTTTTGGGCGCTCTCCCGCTTTGAAGACGTTTGGGACGCCCACGCCGATTTCGAAACCTTCAGCTCCGCTTGGGGTCAGACGCTCGAAAAAACCGAAAATCCGCTTCCGATGATGATCTCAACGGATCCGCCGAAGCACACCCGCATTCGCCAGCTAGTCAGTAAAGCGTTCACGCCCCGCCGCGTCGCGGAGCTCGAGCCCGTCGTCCGCGACCTCACGCGCACGCGTCTCGCAGGCCTAGAGCCGGGTGACCAGATCGACCTCTTCGAGCAACTCGCCTCCTCCATGCCCATGGACGTCATCAGCACAATGCTAGGCGTCCCTCCGGAAGACCGAGACGAAGTGAGGCGCCTAACGAATACTTTCATGCATAGAGAGTCCGGCACCCTCGAAATCCCCGAGATCGCGCGCAAAGCCTCGATCCAGATTTTCCAGTACTTCACAGGCTTCATCAAAGAACGAAAGGCCCGCCCTCAGGACGACCTCATGAGCGCGCTGATCGCAGCCGAACTCCGCGACGTCGACAGCGGTGAGATGACGCGCCTTTCCCAAGAAGAACTCCTCGGCTTCTGCCTTCTCCTGGGCAGCGCCGGACACGAAACAACCGCACGCCTGATTTGCAATAGCGCGGTCACCCTCGCGCGAAATCCAGAGCAGCGTGCCGCCCTCGCTGCGGACCCGAGCCTCATGCCCGGCGCCGTGGAAGAGCTGCTGCGCTTCGACCCTCCATCCCAGGTTCAGGGGCGCTGGACAACGAAGAGCTGGACGCGACACGGCGTCACGATTCCTGCAGACGTGCGCGTGCTCCTCCTTACGGGCGCGGCGCATCGAGACGAACGCCAATTCGAAGACCCGAACCGCTTCGATATCCATCGCAAGCTCGACCGAACGGTCCATTTTGGCCAAGGCCATCATTTCTGCCTCGGCAAATCCCTCGCGCGGCAGGAATGCAGCGTGGCCTTCGAGGAAATTCTTTCACGATTCCCCGACTACGCCATCGACGAGGACAACCTCGAGTGGGCGCATAACAATAATGTGCGCGGTTACGGCAAGGTCCCGATGCGTCTCTGATCTTTCCGAAGACGGCCCCAAGTAACGCGCCAAGTACAGCGCCAAAGAGCGGCCAAGCGAACCTCGCTCAGGAAATTCTCTTTTCGCGCAAGGGAACCGACCCACCGTCGGCAGGCTCTCAGCTCTCCCATGCTCTTCAGACTTGACCGAGAGCCGAATGTGCCGATGCTCTCCCCCGTAGGAAATTTCATCCGGGCGACGACCGTGCCCGCCCCTACACTCCCTGGTCCCCGGGCCAATCGGTCTCTATCCTGCGCCTTCTCAAGCGATCGGCTCTCGCCGCGAAACGCAGCTCAGACAGGAAACCCACTCCCATGATGCGCATCGTCATTTTCCTTCTCACCAATATCGCCGTGATGGCGGTGATCTCGGTTCTTTTTTCGATCTTCGGCGTCGGCAATACCCTCGCCGCGAACGGAGTCGATCTGGATCTCCGATCCTTGCTGGCCTACTCGGCGATCATCGGCTTCACGGGTTCGATCATCTCGCTGCTGATGTCCAAATTCATGGCCAAGCGCTCGACGGGCGCCCAGGTCATCGATCCGAACACGACGGACCCCACGGAGATGTGGCTGATCACACGCGTCCGCGCCCACGCCGATGCCGCCGGGATCGGGATGCCCGAGGTCGCGATCTTCCCCTCCGAAGGCCCCAACGCCTTCGCCACCGGCGCACGACGCGACTCCGCTCTGGTCGCCGTGAGCAGCGGCCTGCTTTCCAATATGGAAAGGAACGAAGTCGACGCCGTCCTCGGACACGAAATCGCGCATGTTGCGAACGGCGACATGATCACGCTCACCCTGATTCAGGGCGTCGTGAATACCTTCGTCGTCTTCCTCTCGCGCATCGTGGGTCATTTCGTCGACCGCGTCCTGCTCCGCAACGAGCGTGGTCACGGCATTGGCTACATGCTCTCGTCCATCGCGGCGCAAGTCCTGCTCGGCTTCCTCGCCACGATGATCGTCGCCTGGTTCTCTAGACGACGCGAGTTCCGCGCCGACGAAGGCGGAGCGCAGTACGCCGGCTCCGAGAACATGATCGCCGCGCTCGAACGCCTCAAGGGCGGGGCCGCTCCGCTCCCCGAGAACATGGCCGCCTTCGGCATCGGCGGCGGGGGCGTCCGCGCACTCTTCTCCACCCATCCGCCGCTCGACGTCCGCATCGCGGCTCTGCGCGCAAACCGGGGCTAGTTCGAGATCGAGCGCAGAGGGGGTCGCCCCCTCTGTCTCGATTCCCCATCATCGGGTGACTCGATAAGGAGTCGGCCCGATGATGCGCCCCACGTCCGCCCCTACACGTTTCGCCGCAGCACCCCACCTCGCCGCAGCACCCCACCTCGCCGCGGTACTCGCCCTCGCGGCAATCGCCTTGCTGTTCACTGCCGGCTGCACGCGGGAGAGCGACCCCAACGAAAAGGCCTCCGCGGGCGCTCATCCGCCCCTCGACGCGGCCCGTCTGATTGAACCTGCCCCCGAAGACTGGCTCACCCACGGCCGAACCTTTTCCGAGCAGCGCTACAGCCCGCTGAACCAAATCAGCGTCGATAACGTGGCGAACCTCGGACTCGCCTGGTCCTTCGATCTCGAATCCGAGCGCGGCGTCGAGGCGACGCCGCTCGTCGCCGACGGAACCCTCTACGTCACCGGCCCCTGGAGCGTGCTCCACGCCGTTGACGCTGCGACCGGTGAACCGCGCTGGACCTTTGATCCGAAAGTCCCTCGCGACTTCGCGCGCAATATCTGCTGCGGCGTCGTGAACCGCGGGCCCGCGCTGTACGGAGACTCAATTTTCATCGGCACCCTCGATGGGCGCCTCGTCGCGGTGGACCGAAAAACCGGCGCCAAACGATGGTCTGTACAGACCGCGGAACCCGAGTGGCCCTACTCGATTACCGGGGCACCCCGCGTCGTCGCGGGCAATGTCATCATCGGAAACGCCGGCGCGGATCTCGGTGCCCGTGGTTATGTCTCGGCCTACTCAGCCGAAACCGGAAAACTCGCGTGGCGGACCTACACGGTTCCCGGAAACCCTGCCGAGGGTTTTGAATCGGAAGCTCTCGCCGAAGCCGCAAAGACCTGGACCGGCGAGTGGTGGAAGGCCGGCGGTGGCGGCACGGTCTGGGATGCCATCGTGTATGACCCAGCCCTGGACCTGCTCTACGTCGGCACCGGAAATGGGACGCCGCATGTGCGCTGGCTGCGAAGCCCGGAAGGCGGAGACAACCTCTACCTCTCCTCCATCCTGGCCCTGCGCCCCGCGACCGGCGAACTCGTCTGGCATTATCAAACGACGCCCGCAGACGCTTGGGACTACACCGCGACCCAGCCGATGATCCTTGCCGACCTCGAAATTGAGGGGCGAATTCGCCAGGTCATTATGCAGGCCCCCAAGAACGGCTTCTTCTTCGTCCTCGATCGCATAAGTGGAGAATTCATTTCCGCCGAAGCCATCACGGATGTGACCTGGGCGACCCATGTGGACGAGAAGGGCCGACCCGTCGAAGGCGACACGGACTACAGATTCGAAGCCAAATTCGTTCGCCCAAGCCCCTACGGCGCGCATAGCTGGCAGCCCATGAGCTTCCATCCGAAAACCGGCCTCGTCTATCTCCCGGTCCGCAATATGGGCTCGGTGTACAAGATGAATCCGGACTGGGACTACGTGCCCGGCGACTGGAATACCGGCCTCGATATGGCTGCCTACGAAAGTTTCGGCAGCGATGCGTCGACGGAAAAATGGGAGGCCTTCTTGCTCGCTTGGGACCCCGTCGCCCAAAAAGAGGCCTGGCGGGTTCCGCATATCACGGCGTTCAATGGCGGCACGCTCTCCGCCGGCGAGGATCTCCTCTTCGAGGGATCTGCAGACGGCCGCTTCGTCGCCTACCGCGCTTCGACCGGAGAAAAGCTCTGGGAATCGCCGGTCGGGACGGGCGTGATGGCGGGGCCAATCAGTTACGCCGTTGCGGGTGAGCAATACATTGCGGTTGCGGCGGGCTGGGGCGCTTCGTTCGGGATGAGCGGCGGGGACGCTGCGCTGAAGGCTCGGGTGCGAGGGGGCGCGCGGGTGCTCGCCTGGAAACTCGGGGGGACGGCGAAGGTTCCACCGGGGCGCGCGCCGCTTGGGCCTGTGCCGAAGCTCGACTATGAAGTCGAAGCCACCGCCGCCGAGCGTCGAGAAGGCATGCTCCATTACCAAGCGAAATGTTCCGCTTGCCACGGCCCGGGCGCGATTGGCGGCGGCTCCGGCGTCCCGGATCTCCGTTATTTGCCGGCGGCCCAGCATGCTGTCTTCGACGAAATCGTCCTGCGCGGGGCCCGCATCCCGGGCGGCATGCCGCGCTTCGACGATTTGCTGAGCGCGGACGATGTCCGAAAAATTCAAGCGTGGCTCATCGAACAGACTCACGCAGCCCATCCCTAACACGAGGTTCCGAACCGATGTCGCTCCCCAAGATCATTTCCGTGGATGACCATGTTGTTGAGCCCCCGGACCTCTGGTCGAACCGCCTTCCGGCGAACCTTCAGGAACGCGGCCCGCGCATCGTTCGCGAGCGCGGCGCCTTCGGCGGACCGACCGGGCTCGCCTGGACGCCTGATCCAGCCGGTGAGTGGGCAGACATTTGGTATTACGACGGCCTCGTTTCGCCTTTTTCGCGACTCTCAGCCGCGGTCGGACTCGGAGACCTCGCCTTCGGCACAACGACCTTCGACGAAATTCGACCGGGCTGCTGGAAGCAGAAAGAACGCCTTGAAGACATGGATGCGAACCATGTCGAGGTCTCGATCTGCTTTCCGAATACGCTGCCCCGGTTCTGCGGTCAGACATTCATGGAGCGCGAAGACAAAGACCTCAGCTTGTTATGCGTCAGAGCGTATAACGACTGGATGATCGACGAATGGTGCGCAGGCGAAGGTCATGGGCGGCTGATCCCGCTTACGATCATTCCGCTCTGGGATGTCGACCTCGCGGTCAAGGAGATTCATCGCTGCGCCGCGAAAGGCAGCCATGCCGTCGCCTTTTCGGAGAATCCGCATCCCCTCGGCCTGCCTTCGGTTCATTCAGGATACTGGGATCCCTTTTTCCGTGCCTGCGAAGAAACTGAGACCGTCGTTTGCATGCATATTGGCTCCTCCTCCAAAATGCCGATCACAACTCCGGACGCGCCCTTTATTGTGAGTTCGACTCTGACTTTTCAGAACGCGATGGGTTCGCTGATCGACTTCGTCTTCTCGGGCACCCTGGAACGATTCCCGAATTTGACGATCGCCTATTCCGAGGGGCAGGTGGGCTGGATGCCCTATGTCCTTGAGCGCATGGACAAGCTCTGGGAAGAACGCGTCGACAATTCGTTCGGAACATCACTCAAGGAGCGGCCCACGAGTTATCTCGGCAATCGCGTCCTTGGCTGCATCTTCGATGACGAGACGGGACTGGCGAATCGCGACCGCGTCGGGATGGAGCGCATCACCTTTGAGACGGATTACCCCCACGCAGATTCGACCTTCCCTAACACGAAGCAGGTGGCGACAGAGATTTGCGCAAAGGCTGGGCTGAGCGAAGCCGAAACCTACGCACTCATGCGGGGCAACGCGATCCGTGCCTTCGGACTGAAGCGCTGGGGCATCACGAAATAGTGTAGGCAAATCCCAGGGGACACATTTTTTTGAAAAAATGGTCACGATTCGAAGTTTCCCCTCATTGAAGGCTCCAGATGATCGCCGAGCAGGCGGGAATATTCGTCGGGTCTGATGTAGTGGCATCGCCCGTTCGCGCCCCATCCTGCGCTCGCCCTCGGCGTCAGGAGACGAACAATGGATTGGAACGCACTCGTAAATGACCTGAGCGGATCGCTCGGCCAAACCTTGCCGATGTTGGTCGGCGCCCTCGGAATCCTCTTGGTTGGCTGGTTTGTCGCTGTGGTGGTTCGCGCCGTCGTCCGCGGCGTGCTGGGCCGCCTCAAGCTGAACGAGCGCCTCGCAGAATCCACCGGCAACTCCATGGACGTGGCCGGCGGCGTCGCAAAGGGCGCCTACTGGGTTGTCTTCCTCGTAGCCCTCGTGGCCTTCTTCAACGCCCTCGAACTCGATGGCGCCTCAACGTCGCTGCAGGCCCTCGTCGACCAGGTCCTCGGGTTCATGCCGAAGATCATCGCCGCCGGCGTCCTGCTTCTGGTCGCCTGGGTCCTCGCGGTGATCGCCCGAACGGGCGCAACCAAAGCCCTCGGCGCGACCTCCATCGACGAGAAGCTCGCCGGCGAAGCCGAAATGCGCCCCATGAGCGAGAGCCTGGGCAACATCCTTTACGGCCTCGTCTTCCTGCTCTTCATGCCCGCGATTCTCGATGCCCTCGAAATGCAGGGCCTGCTTGAGCCCGTCCAGACCATGCTCGATCAGATGCTCGGCATGCTGCCCAACATCTTCGCGGCAGGCGTGATTGGCTTTGTCGGTTTCTTCGTCGCACGCCTCGTGCGGGACCTGATCACGAACCTGCTCGCCGCGACCGGCGCCGACCGCTTCGGCCAGCAAGCCGGCCTTTCCGGAACGACGAACCTCTCCGGGCTCGTGGGACTTGTGGCCTATATCTTCATCCTCGTGCCGGCGCTGATCGCCGCCCTCAACGCGCTTAAGATCGACGTGATCTCGGAGCCCGCGACGGCAATGCTCGGCACCTTTATGGCAGCCCTTCCGAACGTCTTCGCAGCAGCCATCATCCTTGCCGTGGCCTGGTTCATCTCGAGCTTCATCGCGACGCTCACGACGAATCTCCTCGGCGGCATGGGCTTCGATGCGCTGCCGGCCAAGCTCGGCGTCGCGAACATCTCCGAGGGCGAAACCACGCCCTCGCAGATCGCGGGTAAGGGCGTCGTCTTCTTCTTGATGCTCTTCGCGGTCGTCGAAGCGGCGAATCGCCTGGGCTTCGGTCAGGTCTCGGAAATCGTGGCGACCCTGATCGCCTTCGGCGGCCAGGTGCTGCTTGGCGGCGTGATCATCGCCGCGGGCGTCTGGATCGCGAACCTGGTGCACGGCGCGATGCAGCGAGTCTCGGGCGACGATGCCCCGACGGCGGGGATCGCCCGCTTCGCCATCCTCGGCCTCGTCCTCGCGATGGGACTGCGCGCCATGGGACTTGCCGACGATATTGTGAATCTCGCCTTCGGCCTGACCCTCGGCGCGATCGCCGTCGCCTTCGCCCTGTCCTTTGGACTCGGTGGCCGCGAAGCAGCGGGCGAACACATGCATCATTGGCTCAGCCAGTTCCGCTCGAAGTAGCGGCGTCGGATTCGCGCCCCGCCTGGCCCTCGGCTGGGCGGGGCGCGAATCATTTCTGACGGGCAGCCTCGTCCCCATCTTCGGCCTCGCCGCGCGGCGCCCGCGGCTTGCCGCCAAAGCGAGTCGCGCAGCCACCCCCGCCCCGCAGCGCCCCGAGAGCGAAGCGAAGTTCCGTGCTAATCCTCCGTTGAAGATCGAACGCGGCCGAAGCGCCGCCGAGCTCAGGAGTTTGACAATGCGCGTGGAAGACTACGAAAAACTCGGTGCCTTTTACCTTGGCCGACCCGTGGATGCGGAAACCGGCGAGGACCGCCCCGAGCCTTTCCTCTACGACTCCAAGGACCTGACGACCCACGCCATGATCGTGGGTATGACGGGCAGCGGAAAAACGGGCCTCGGCATAGGACTCCTCGAAGAAGCCCTGATCGACGGCGTCCCGGTCATCGCGATCGATCCCAAGGGCGATCTCGGCAATATGCTGCTGACCTTTCCGAAGCTCGCCGCCAAAGATTTCCGGCCCTGGGTCGACGAGGGCGCCGCCGCTCGCGCTGGCGAAACCCCGGACGATTTCGCAGCCAGCCAGGCCAAGCTCTGGAAAGACGGGCTGGCGTCATGGGGCCAGTCCCCGGACCGCATCAAGCGACTCGAGGCTTCGGCGGAGCGCGTTCTCTACACCCCCGGCAGCAATGCCGGCACCCCTCTCTCGATTCTCCGCTCACTCGACGCCCCGCCGGCGGCCCTCCTCGAAGACGACGAAGCGCTCCGCGAACGCATCCTCTCCTCGGTTTCCGGGCTCCTGGGACTGATCGGCCTCAACGTCGATCCGATCCAAAGCCGCGAGCATATTCTTCTGTCCACCCTGGTTGAACGCGCTTGGCGCGAGGGCCGCAACCTCGACATGGCGAGCCTGATCCACCAGATCCAGAAGCCGCCCGTCGAACGCATCGGCATCATGGAGCTGGAAACCTTCTTTCCCGCCGACGATCGTTTCGGCCTCGCTATGCGCCTAAACAATCTGCTCGCTTCCCCGGGTTTTGCGGCCTGGCTTGAGGGCGAGCCCCTCGATATCGGACATATGCTGAGGGCGCCGGACGGGCGACCGCGGCTCTCCGTCGTTTCGATCGCGCATCTTTCGGACTCCGAGCGTATGTTCGTTGTGACGCTGCTCCTCGGGCAGCTCGTGTCTTGGATGCGCACGCAATCCGGTAGCCAGTCCCTCCGCGCGATTCTCTACATGGACGAGATCTTCGGCTATTTCCCGCCGACGGCGAACCCGCCGAGCAAGACGCCGATGCTGACGCTGCTGAAGCAGGCCCGCGCGTACGGCGTCGGTTGCGTTCTTTCGACGCAGAACCCAGTGGACCTCGACTACAAGGGCCTCTCGAATTGCGGGACCTGGTTCCTTGGCCGACTGCAGACCGAGCGTGACAAGGCGCGGGTCATGGACGGCCTCGAGAGTTCGACGAGCGGCGCCGGGGCGATGCTCGATCGGGCGGCTCTTGAGAAGACGCTCTCCGGGCTCGACTCCCGGGTCTTTCTCATGAACAACGTCCATGAGGACAAACCCGCGCTCGTGCGTTCGCGATGGGTGATGTCCTATCTGGCCGGCCCGCTCTCGCGCGCGCAGATCAAAAAGCTCGCCAAGGCGCCGAAAAGCGTCGGCGGCCCGGATACCGCGACGCGTCTCGCAGCGGCGCATAAGGCCGCTGCTCCGGATAAGGCCACGATCAAGGCGGCTCTCGCCGAGACGCCTGCGGAAGCCGCTGACAAATCCACGGCCGCATCCACAGCCAAGGCCACGCCCGCGAAGAATCGGCCCGTGATCCCCGCCGAAGCGAAAGAGCGCTTCCTTCCCGCAACGGGCACCGTCTCGGGCTCTGAGCGTCTCGTCTACCGACCGGCGCTCCTCGCTTCGGTCTCCACGCATTACGGCAACGCCCGCGCCGGCGTCGACGAATGGACGAAGCATCATGTCTGGGCACCGCTGAACGCTGACCTTGAAGGCTCGCCCTGGGACGGCGCGCGCTTGATCGGCGCGCTGCCTGAGCTCGAAAAGCGGGCGGACGAGCGCGGCGGTTTCGGGGCGCTGCCTTCGGCCGCTGAACGCAAGACCAGCTACACGAAATGGGCGAAGCAGCTCAAGACCCTCGTCTACCGCGACCATCCCCTGATGCTCTGGAAGTCGAAGAAGCCGAAGCTGATTTCCGAGATCGGTGAGGAAGAAGGCGCCTTTCGCGGGCGGCTGAGCGATCTGGTCCATGAAGAACGTGATCTCAAGCTCGAGAAGCTCCGCAAGAAATACGCGCCGAAGCTCGCGCGCCTCCAGGACCGCATCGAACGCGCGGAGCAGAAGGTCGAAAAAGAAGAAGAGCAGTACAAGGATCGCAAGGCCCAGACCGCGGTCTCCTTTGGAGCGACGGTGATGGGTGCGCTCTTCGGTCGTAAGCTCGGCAGCGTCGGCAATGTGGGCCGCGCCGCGAGTGCGATTAAGGGCGTCAGTCGATCGGCCCGAGAGAAGGCCGATATCGGCCGCGCCGAGGAACGCGTCGCGGACTATCAGGAGCAGCTGGGCGAGCTCGAGGAGCAGTTCCAGGCCGATCTAGACGCAACCGAGGACGCGGCAGCGGATTTCGAGCTCGATGTTGAGGAATTGCGCATCAACGCGAAGAAGACCGACCTGGATGTCGAGCGGCTCTACCTAGTGTGGATTCCCGCCCGAATCGGGGCCGACGGCAGCGCCGAAGCGCTCGCGGAAATCGAGTCGTAGTCAAAGCACATCATGCTTGCGGGTAAGTCGCACGGCCCCGGAAGGGCATCTGCTGAGATACTGCAGGTCAGTCGAATTTCACTCAACTTCTCGAGCCATGAGTACGCCTAGACGTCGCCCATTTTCAACTCTAGGTTTCTCAGAAGAAAGCAAGTTGCGGGCTCTCCCACCCAGCCTTGCTCCCGCAGCCCGGTTTCAAAACGCTGCCTGAGAGAGCCCTGAGCTTCGATTTCGCTGCTTTGAGCTAGGATCTGCCCGAAGGACAGTGCGGTCCGATTTTTCGCATACGCGTATGACTTTCATTCAAGTAGGTATTTCTCACCAAAGCAATGAAAGGTGTATCGGAATGCGTCCTCACTGAATTAATGTCCCCGAACCCCCGGCTCCCTGGGTGGTTATAGTCGGCGCCGTGCGACGCGCACGCCCGCTTAAAATTTGTAATGGATCTCCCAACCAAGACTCTTCAAGGAGAAGTGTGAAGATGGCTAACCCCAATATTCTTACATTCGGTGTGAGCGTGGCGATTGCCGCGCTGACCGCCGGATCCGCATCGGCGAATGCCGTTGCGACGGAAGGCGACGCTGCATACCGGCGCGCCCTGCTCGAAAGCCAGGAGCGCATCGCAGCGCTTGAGCGCGGAACCCAGCGCGCCGAGACGATCACGCTTGCTTCGGCAGCTTCCGTCTCGACGGCACAGGTGGCCGCGGTTTCCGCAGCCCCCGGTCAGTACAACCAGATGCCCGGTGGCGAGCTTCTTCCGCCGGCAGCGAACCCGGGTGAATGTTACGCCCGCGTTCTCATCCCGCCGACCTACGAGACCCGCTCGGAACAGCTCCTCAAGAGCGAAGCGTCGACGCGCCTCGAGACGATCCCGGCTCAGTACGAAACCATCACGCAGGATGTCCTCGTGAAGGAAGCGTCCGCGCAGCTCGTCACGGTTCCCGCGACGTACGAAACGGTCACCGAGCGCGTGCTCGTTGAAAACGGCCGCTCCTACTGGACGGTCGGCAAGGGTCGCAAGGCAACGGGCGAAGCGGATGCTTCGATCCTCGAAGCGGCCAGCCGCCTCGGTCTTGACCTCACCAACGCCGCTCCCGGCACCTGCTACTCCGAGCGTGTCATCCCGGCGCGCTTCGAGACCCGCACGGAGCAGGTCCTCGTTGCTGAAGCCAGCTCGAGCGTCTCGGTGATCCCCGCGTCCTACGAGATGGTCGAAGAACGCGTCCTCACCAGCGAAGCGTCCACGCGCATCGTTGAAGTTCCCGCGGTCTACGAGACCCAGAGCGAGCGCATCCTCGTCCGACCGGCCACCACCGAGTGGAAAAAGGGCAAGGGCGCCATCGAGCGCGTGAATAACACGACGGGCGAGATCATGTGTCTCGTCGAGGTCCCCGCCGAGTACCGCACGGTCACGAAGCGCGTCCTCGTCACGCCGGCCACGTCACGCACGATCGACATCCCGGCTGAGTACAAGACGGTCAAGGTTCGACGCCAGTCGGCTTCGCCCCAGGAACGACGCACGGATATCCCGGCGAAGTACAAGACGGTCACGAAGCGCGACAAGGTGAGCGATGCTCGCCGACTCTGGGCCCTCGAGAACTCGGGTGCCGAAGGTGCCTTCACGGGTCGACAGCTTTGCAAGGCTGAAGTACCGGCACGCTACGAGACGGTCACCCGCCGCGTTGTTGCCACGCCGGCCACGACGAAGCAGGTTCCGGTCGCTGCTGAATACCGCACGGTCAAGGTCAAGAAGGTTCGCGTTCCGGCGACGACCCGCACGATCGACATCCCCGCCGAATACTCGACGGTGACGAAGCGCGTTCAGGTTTCCGACGGCTCTCTCGCCTGGAAGCAGATCCTCTGCGAGACGAACACGACGCCGAACGTCGTGCGCGACCTCCAGCGAGCGCTTAAGACCGCTGGCCACAACCCGGGCTCCGTTGATGGCGTCCTCGGTGGTGGCACGCTTCGCGCAGTTGAAGCGTACCAGCGCGCCAAGGGTCTTCCGACCGGTGGCATCACGATGGCTACGCTCAAGTCGCTCGGTGTTCGCTAAAGCCATTCGGCTAAAGCGAAACCGAAACAAGGAAGCCAACTTGGCTTTGTTGTGAGTGCAAACAGGAACCCATTCGCGCAATCGTCGATCCGTCGGCGGGGCGCGGATGGGTTCTTTGCTTTTAAGGAGTAGAAATATGTTGGAAGCACTTTTGAAAGAACATGGCGGAGAGCTGCTCTCCTCTCTCACGGGCGCCGGCGGCCTCGACCAGGGCCAGGCAGAGAACCTGCTCCCCCCGGCACTCAGCGGAATCGGAGACGCGCTCCAGGGCGGCGGCCTCGATCTCGGCAGCCTTCTCGGTGGCGGCGGCGCCGGCGACCTGCTGCAGCAGCTGAATATCGGAGACATCGCCTCGAGTGCAGGCCTCAGCGAAGACCAGGCTTCGAGCGGGCTCGCGAGCCTCATCCCGGCCGTGATGTCCCTGCTCGGCAACCAAGCGGGCGGCGCAGAAGACCTGCTGTCTATGCTGGGTGGCGGTGGCGAAGGGGCTTCCGGAGCCCTCGGTGCGATCGGCAATATCGCCGGCAAGCTTTTCGGCAAATAGAAACCGAACGATTAACGAGTAAGGAGACTCAATCATGGCCAACAAGAAGATCGAAGAAATCGAAGGCATCGGACCGGTTCTCGGTGAGAAGTTCACCAGTGCAGGCGTCCCGGACACGGACACGCTCCTTGACAAGGGCTGCACCAAGTCGGGCCGCAAGGGAATCGCAGACGCCACGGGCATTTCGGAATCCCGCGTGCTGACCTTCGTCAACATGGCGGATCTGTTCCGCATCAACGGCGTCGCCGGCGAATACGCCGAGCTCCTCGTCTGCTCGGGCGTCGACACGGTCAAGGAACTCAAGATGCGCAACGCAGCGAACCTCGCTGAGAAGCTCGCAGAAGTGAACGAAGAGAAGAAGCTCACGCGCAAGGTCCCGAGCGAGAACACGCTCGAGGGATGGATCAAGCAGGCGGGCGAGCTTCCGCCGAAGATCGAGCACTAAACCGCTCGGTCCCAGGCCGCGCCCCTGCTGTCTGCGTACGCGGACCACAGTTGCCGGATCTGAATGAGCCGCCTCACTCCCATGCTTCGACATGCCGAGCGGGGCGGCTCTTTTCGTTTGAGCCCACCTGTTTGAGCCCGCCCCCGTGCGCCCCGCGCGCCCCTCCGCGGCCTAAGGCTCGAGCGCGATCTTGATCGCCCCGCCCTTTCGGTCCCGAGCGGCTTCGAAGGCCGCCGGCGCCTCCGAAAGCGGAAAGCGGTGGCTAATCATCGCATCCGCCACTTCCTCGCGGTCCCCGAGAATCCCCGCCGCCGCATCCACATCCCGCATCGTCCCGCTTCGCCCGTACATCGACGAGATCGTGATATCGAGTTCCTTTTGCGCGACGGCAAAGCCCGGCAGCGTAAAATTCCCCCATGAAGACGCAAGCATGAGCAGACGCCCCTTGGGCCGCAGCGCCTCACAAGCCGCCTTCGTCGCGCTCTCGGTCCCCGCACAGTCGAGCACAACGTCGTAGTCGCCTCCCGCGCCCGATTCCACGATCTCCGCCCCGAGCTGACGGCCCGCCGCGACCTGCGCCGCATGGCGCGCAACCAGTCCCACTTCGGCTTTCGCGGTCGTCGCCGCCGCCACCGCCGCGAGCCCAATCGATCCGCCACCAACGACTAACACCCGCATCGAGCCATCAATCGCGGCCCGCCGCACCCCATGGACCGCGACCCCGAGCGGCTCCACCAAGAACCCCGTTTTCGTATCCACGTTTCGCGGCAGCGCCACAAGACTCGACTTCGCCACGCGGATCTCCTCCGCCATGCCTCCGTCTTGGCCGATTCCGTAGATCATCGGAACACCGCGCACACAGACCTGATGGTCGCCATCCAGGCAGTACCGACACGCCCCACAAGGATCGAAGGGCTCAATCGCCACGGGCGTGCCGTCCTCGAGTTCACCCGAGATTTCATGTCCAGGAATTCCCGAGACCGGAAACCCGCTGTCGAGAATCGTGAGATCCGAGCCACAGATCCCGCAGGCGCGCACACGGACGAGCACACCTTCTCCGCTCGGCGCAGGAGCCTCCGCCAGCCTCACCTTCTTGTCTTCAAACTTGACCGCCAGCATTTCCCCTCCAACTCCGTGGACTCAATAAGCTACACGCCAAAGCGCTTCTGAACATGCCGCCTTCGCTTCTCGATTTCGCGGCGGCGCTCTTCCGGCGAAAAAACGGGCGTATCGGCAGGCAGCGCCTCACCGAGCGCGTCGAAGCGAACCTTTTCGAGCCGCGGCGAATGTGCTTCGGGAATCTTCGCGTTCCCCGTGCCGTCATAGCGAAGCAGGATATAGCCACGCCGGAGGCCCGTCGTATCGAGCCAGTTCGCCACACCCGGATCTTCATGGGAGATAACAAAGCGATAGGCGCCGTCCGAATCGAGGCGCGCTTGTTCTCCCGTAAGGCTTGTCTGTCGGTTGCCGTATTCGAGCGATGAGGTCCAAAGGTCCGTGAGCTGGACCCCCTGATAGTTTCCAGGCGCGGGCCAGGTCGTCAAGACAAGCGCCTCGTCCTCCGCGAGATCGAAATCGCCCAGCGCCATCCAACGCCCCACAACGCCACCGCCCGCACTCGTGTCCTGAAGCGGCGTCAACGTATTCGGCACCTCCTGCGAATAACGCGCACGTCCGAAATAGGGCCAGAGCGGCACAACCTCGCGAAGCCGAAGCGCCGCGGTTTCGAGGCGACGCGCCATAGCCTCGTCCGTGAGCGACGGCTTAAGACGCCCTTCGAAGCCAACCCGGTCGATATGGACTTCGCCGGTCTCTCCCATCCAGTCCCCATGGATTTGCCGCACCATCACCATGTCCGCGTTCGGGGCACTCGGCAGGAAGTTTCGAACTCGCTCCTCGCCGCCAACGAAAATTTCGAAATTCCCGTCCGCATCGACCTTCAGATCTTCCGCGGCGAGCGCGCTCACGATCCGTCCACCCGAAGGCGTCCAGGGCAGCCCTGCATAGACCTGCACTTCGATTCTTCTTTCCGCGCCCGCCTTGCCCCAGATTCGGTAAGTCCCTTCTCCTCGAATCGGCGTAAAGAGATACCGCTGGTCCGGGTTATCCGCGCCTTCGCGCACGCGAAAATCAACGACGCGGAAGAGTGGGAAATCTGGTTCTTGGATCAGATCCGCTTCGATCCGGCTTAACACCATCTGCGCCCAGTAGAGAGCCCCCGCGGCGCGTTGTTGCGGGTCGGCATAGGCGGGATCGGCCTGCACCCCCGCCGCAGTCTCCGCGATCGCCGAAACGAAGTCCTGGAGGGCGGTATCGAGTGCGCCCGTCGATGCCGATTCAAGAGAACCTGCGCGAGACGGCCCTGTCGCCGAAAGCTGCATGCATCCCAGAAAACCGAAGCTCAGCAGAATCGAGCAAACGGCCCTGCCAGCACGGACTCGCCTCTTCGAAAACTCACGTCTCATTCTGCCTCTCCTTTCGAGAAAACCAGGCGACCCATGCCGCATCACTACATCACCAGGACAGAGGAGGCGCTTTCGCGCGTCCGATACCGCGCGTCCCATTCACGAAGCGCCGGATATGCCTCAAGTACATCCAGCTTTGCAAAACGCGCAAACTGCAGACCCGACGCGAGCGTACAGTCGCCCACGGTCACATCCACCCCCGCCAAGTAAGGCCGGCCATCGACTAACAAGGATTCTAGAAATTCGAACGATGGCGGCATGCGCTCTCTAAAATACGTCGCGAGCTCGGGGCGTGCGGGGAGGCCGAGCGGCGATTTCGTCGTGTGCACGATACGCGCGATGTTCGTGAGGCCACCCTGATCGCAAATGCGCTCGATCTGACGGGCCACCGCGCGAGATTCTGGATCCTTCCCCCAAAGCGATGGTTCAGGGAACAGCTCTTCCAAGTAGTCGATGATCGCCAGGGACTCATGCAAGACCGTGCCCTGATCCGTCACCAAAGTCGGCACCGTACCAAAAGGATTCAGCGCGAGATATTCAGGATCCTTTTGCCCACCCTCAAGCAAATTGACGGGGACCCGCTCCAGCTGAACCTCGTAGCCGGCAGCAGCCTTCTCGGCCAAGTAAAGAAGGACCTTCGCGGCATTCGGCGCCGGAGGGAATACGTAGAGCTTCATGCGTTCGTTTTCTCCCTGTTCTCCGTTCCCCTATTCTAGGGGGAGACTCACCTGAATCCATCTGACTGGAGAATCCCCTTGAGCGAATCCGGCTCCTCGAATCCGCCGTCTGGCACCCCCGTGAAACCGCATTACGATCCGAGCCAGGTTCCGAACCCTGAAACTTGGGCACAGAAGCGTCGTCTCGCCGACGCCATGCGTCGGGTGATCTCCGACCTGGTCTTGAGTGACGCGCCGGAAGAAGAGCTCTCCAGCGCTGCCGACGCACTGGAAAAATACGCGGATCGCCTGGCGTCCCATCCCAGGCTACAGCGTGTCATGGGCGTTCCAGAAGCGGCCAACGCGGGCAACGTCGCCGCCTTCTTCGACCAGAGTCCTCTGATTGGCCTCGCCAATCCACTCGCCCCGCCGATTACAATCGGGCGCTCAGGCAAGATGACGGCAGAGGCCACCGTCACGTTCGGATCGGCCTACGAAGGCCCACCCGCCTCTGTACACGGCGGATATGTCGCTGCCGCCTTCGACGAAGTCCTCGGCTATGTGCAGTCTCTGGGTGGCAACCCCGGCATGACCGGTCGCCTGATCGTTCATTACCGCAAGCCCACGCCACTTCGGACCGAGCTCCGATTCGAGGCCCAGCTGATCCGGGTCGAGGGCAAAAAGATCTTTACCGAGGGCCAGCTCTACGCGAACGGAGTCCTGACCGCCGAGGCGGAGGGCCTCTTTGTCTCGGTCCCGCAGGAACGCCTCGACGACCTCGCGATGCTGCGGAAGGACCGCTGAAGCGCTATCTCATCGCGCTCAGGCCCAACTCCCCACTCAAGGACTCCCCTCCCCATGCTCGATGCCAATACCGTTGCTTCCTTTCAATTCGCCGGGCAGGACATCCCCTGGCTCCTCGCGCATTGGGCCAAGAATAAACCCGACCATCCGTTCTTGATCTGGGAGCCTAAGAGCGGCGCCGAGAAGCGCTGGAGCTACGCCGAGTTTGATCAGGAGACGGCCAGCCTGGCCGCGGGCCTAGTGGCGAAGGGCGTGAAGAAGGGCGACAAGGTCCTGATCCATGCGGACAACTCGCCGGAGATGGTGCTCGGCTGGTACGCCTGCGCAAAGGTCGGTGCCGTCGGCGTCACGACGAATACCCGCAGCGCCGGCGCGGAAATTCAGTATTTCGCAGACCATACGGGCGCGGTAGGCGCCATTACGCAGCCCCAATACGCGAGCCTCGTCGCTGAGCATGCCAAGGGGCTCGGCTGGATCGTCGTGACTGAAGACAATTCCGGCGAAGCCGCCTCCGCCGATGAGCTGAACCACGGCCAGGAGAGCTTCGATTCCCTCCGCGGAGATGCGGGCTCTTTCACGCCGCGCGAAGCCGACCCCATGGCTCCAGCCGGCATCATGTTCACCTCAGGAACAACGTCTCGCCCCAAAGCCGTCGTGCATACCCACGCCAACGCGCTCTGGGCGAGTCGCATGGGCCCGATCAATATCGACATGGCCACGGATGATACGTATCTGATCTACCTCCCCTTCTTTCACGTCAATGCTCAAAGCTGGTCGACATGGACAACGTTAGGCGCCGGCGGCACGATCGTGCTCCAGCCGAAATTCTCTGCGAGCCGCTTCTGGGAAGTCGTCATGAAGCATGATGTGACCCACATCTCGCTGATCCCCTTTGTCTTCAAGGCCATCGGCGCCCAGCCCGTCCCGGATCACAAACTCAAGGTCGGCATCTTCGGCCTCGTTATGCCGGCGCTTGAGAGCTGGCTGAAGCTCCGCATCCTCGCCGCCTGGGGTATGACCGAGACCGTCATCCATGCCACGCGCAACGACTATATGCAGACCTACCCCGACGGCTCGATGGGTAAGCCGACGCCAGGCTACGAATTCGCGATCGTCGATCCCGATACGGAAAAGCCGTGCGAGAAGGGAGAGATCGGCGAGCTCTGGGTGCGCGGCCGACGCGGCATCCAACTCTTCCTCGAGTACTACGACAACAAAGAAGCGATGGACAAGGCCTTTACCGAAGACGGCTGGTTCAAAACCGGCGATCGGGTGGTTCTCGGCGAGGAAGGCAACTTCTTCTACAAGGACCGCGACAAGGATGCGCTCAAGGTCGGCGGCGAGAACGTCTCTGCTCGCGAGGTCGAAGATTGTTGCCGCGAAGTGGGCGGGATCGCGGACATCGCCGTCGTAGGCAAGAGTCATGAAATGCTCGACCAGGTCCCTGTCGCCTTTGTGATCCGCGGCCCCGACGCGCCGGCCTCCGAGGACGAACATGCCGCGGCCATCATCGCCAACTGCAAGACCAAGCTCGCCGACTTCAAAGTCCCACGGGCCGTCTACTTCAAGGACTCCTTCCCCGTCGCCACCCTCGACAAGGTCGCAAAGAACAAGCTCCGCGAGATGGCCGACGAAATGCCCGAGGCCTAAGGCGAGCGTAGAAAGAAACGTCGAGAGAGGCAAAATCCGCATGAGCACCGTTCCCGAAATCCTTGAGACCTCCGCGGACAAGCCCATCCGGGTCGAGCGTGACGGCGGCATTCTGACGCTCACGAATGCCGATGCCCCGATTAACCGCATGACTCTTGCCTTCATGGATCAGCTCGAAGACCTGATCGCGGCGGCGGCCGAGGACGCGAGCATTCGGGTCATCGTTCTCACCGCAGAGGGTGAGACAAACTTCTCGGTCGGGATGGACCTGAAACAGCTCGCCTCCGTGAAGCCGGAAAACCAAGACGCGCTATTCGACCAGAGACTCCGCGTCGAGTCGATGATCGAGAATCTTGAAAAGCCCGTGATCGTGACGCTCTTCGGATACTGCCTTGGCGGCGGCCTCGAATTGCCTCTGGCCTGTCATTTCCGGCTGGCCGCCGAGGAAGGGGCCAAGATCGGACTGCCCGAGATGGATCTCGGCGCGGTTCCGGCTTGGGGTGGGACGGCCCGGCTCACGCGCTGCGTGGGGCGCGATCAAGCGCTGAACATGATCTTGCGGGCGAAGATGATTGACGGGCCGGAGGCCTACCGAATCGGCTTGGTCCAGGAGGTTCATCCCCTGGCCGAGCTCAAGAACGCAGCACATGCCCTCGCGCAGGAACTCGAGCGGATGCCGCCGATTGCGGTCGCGGGGGTGCTGCGCGCGGTGGTCGGCGCGGGTGATGCGCCGCTCGAGGAAGCTTTGCGCGTGGAGCGCGAGGCGGTCCATCGCTGCGCAAAATCAAAGGATCAGCGAGAAGGCATGATGGCCTTCCTGCAAAAGCGCAAGCCCGTCTTCACGGGAGAATAGGCGCGGGCAGACCTAACGCGAAACGGGAGTGATCCATCATGGAACTGAGGAATCTTCAGGGGGCCGTCGGCGTCGTCACCGGGGCAGGCGCGGGACTCGGTGCAGCTCTGGCACATCGACTCGCGGGAGCGGGCATGCGGGTCGCGGTGGCGGATATCGCGCTCGAGAACGCGGAGTCTGTGGTTGCAGCGATCGAAGAACAAGGCGGCGAGGCGCTGGCCATCGGGGTCGATATCGGCTCCGAAGATTCGATCGAAGCCATGACCATGCAGGTCGAGCGTGAACTCGGCCCCTGCCAAGTTCTCTGTTCTAACGTCGGCGTCCAACAATTCGGAAAAGCGGAGGACCTCTCTCGCGCAGACTGGGAATGGGTCTACGGCGTCAACGTCTTCGGCACCGTCGCCACAACCCGCGCGTTCCTCCCTCAGCTGCGTCGTGCCGATGGGGATCGCCGAATCCTGATCACGGCCTCGACCTCTGCCCTCTATCCCGGCTCCCATATGTCGGCTTATGTTTCGAGCAAATACGCCGTGCTTGGCTTTGCCGAAACGCTCCGCCTGGAACTCGCTGCGGAAGGCATCGGCGTCACAGCTCTTCTGCCAGGGCCGATGTCCACGACCCACCTCCTCAGCAGCAAGGCCGCGAAGCCGAACCATCAAGGCGCTGAGGTCTTTACGCCCGAAACGATTGAAGTCGTCGCCGCCGAGGCGGGCGGTGAAATGATTGATCCGGAACACGCCACTCGAAACGTGCTCGAAGATCTAGCCGCGAACCACCCCTATATCTTCACGCATTTTGTCCATAACGAAGTGATCCTATCTCGTTTCAAAGAGTTTGAGGCAGCCCTCGACCGCGCGAAGCGTTAGGCGTTCTGCTTGGCCGCCCAAGCTCCGAAGCCGTCGAGGGTTTTCACAAGGCGCCCCTCGGTAATTTCGTCCGTGAGAGCGCCGGACTCATCGAATTGCTGATGAACAGATGAAATCGTGAAGCTCGGCCCAACATAGGTCGGGGTCAGCGTCCCGCTCAAGACCGAAACGAGCTCCTTGTACGCGCGCCCCCCGCCTGTCGGCGCCGGCGAATGAGCGATCACAAGAGACGGCTTGTCCTTGAGCGGCGACCTGAAAGCCGGCCGCGAGGCCCAGTCCACGAGGTTCTTGAGCGTCCCCGGGATGCTGTAGTTGAACTCCGGGGTCACAAAGAGCAGCGCATCCGCCGCCGTCATCTGACCCACGAGCTCAATCACGCCGGCGGGCTTGTCCTCGGTATCCAGATCCTGATCGTAGAGCGGCAGATTCCGACCGTCATTGATCTCAAAAAGCATGCCCTCGGGCGCGGCCTTCTCTGCGGCATGGACGATCTTCCGGCTGAACGAGGCTTTTCGCAGGCTTCCAACGAGCGCAAGAATCTTCACGGCGTTCCCTTCATGAAATTTTTCGCCCCCGACGAGCGATGACGGAAATCTAGCATCCACTTCGGACGAGGGAACGAAGCGCCGATTCTGTGGCATGCTCGGAGGATGTCGAAACAAGGCCTCTCCAAAAATCGCATCTTCATCGCCGTCGCCGCCCTGGTCATCGGCTTCATCGGCAACCAACTCGGCGTCGACCTTTCTGCGCTGACTTCGGCACTCTCGAATAGCGCCGGCGGCTCAACCCAGTCCGCGCCCGCGCCCGCCCCCGGCGGCACGACCTTCCCCGGCGCTCCGACCGCAGGCGACGGAGGGGCGGGACGAATCGCCCAGGCCGTGGCGCGCAAAGAGTCGGGCTTCATGGTCACGGTGGATGCCCAGGTGAAGAAAACGCTCCCCGACGATAATAAGGGCTCCCGGCATCAGCGCTTCCTGATCGAGCTTTCGAGCGGCCATACGCTTCTCGTCGCGCATAACATCGATCTCGCGAAATCTGTGCCGCTCAGCCGCGGCGATGCGGTCCGTGTTCGCGGACAGTTCGAATGGAATGAAAAGGGTGGCGTCCTGCACTGGACGCATCACGACCCGGGCAAACGGCGCGAAGGCGGCTGGATCGAGTTCGAGGGCACCCGGACGGAGTAGCTCCGCCGGCCGCCCCCCTCCCCTACTCCTCGCCCCCGCCCGCGGCGAACGCCGCCATCCGCGCGCGCGCCTCGTCATCGCGCATCTGCCGGGGCGGGCTCTTCATGAAATAAGCGCTCGGCACCTCGAGGGGCCCCGCAAGCCCACGCTCGAGCCCGACTTTCGCGCAGCGCACAGCGTCAATCACAACCCCAGCGCTATTCGGCGAGTCCTCGACCGAGAGCCGAATTTCCATTTCCAGCGGCACGCCTCCGAAGCCGCGGCCCTCCATGCGGATGAACGCCACCTTATTGTCATCTTGCCACGAGACATAGTCGGAGGGACCGATATGGATATCTCTTGCGGGGAGACGCTCGTCAAGTTGGCTCTGAACCGACTCGGTCTTCGAACGCTTCTTCGAAACGAGGCGGCTGCGTTCAAGCATATTCAGGAAATCCGTATTCCCGCCGGTATTGAGCTGGTAGGTGCGATCAAGCTCGACGCCTCGGTCCGCAAAGAGGCGGCCTAAGGTGCGATGAACAATCGTGGCCCCCACCTGACTCTTAATATCGTCGCCCACGATGGGAAGACCTGCCGCTCGAAAGCGATCCGCCCAGCCCGTCTCCGGGGTATCGTCGGAGGCCAAAAAGACCGGAACGCAGTTCACCATCGCGACCCCCGCCGCAAGGCACGCCTCAGCGTAGAACCGGACCGCCTCTTCGCTGCCCACGGGCAAATAACAAACCAGAACCTCAGCGCCCGTTTCCGTAAGCCGCGCCGCCACGTCGACCGGCTGCTCATCCGCTACGCGGAATGCGTCCGCTTCGGGATGATCCACCATATGCGCGGCGACGCCGTCCAGCTCGCGCCCCATCTCGACAAGGATGCCCGTCTCGGGAATCTCCGATTGAAAGACTTTCGCGCAATTGGGCGGCGCAAAGATCGCCTCTTCGAGCGACTTCCCAACCTTGCGAGCATCCACGTCAAAAGCGGCGCAAAATCGCAGATCCGTCGGTCCCCAGCCGCCGATCGAGTCATGCATCAACCCGTCATGGCTTTCCGCCTGGGCATCACGGTAATACGTCACGCCCTGAACGAGTGCGCTCGCACAATTGCCCACGCCCGCGAGCGCGACTCGAATCTCGGCCACTTCTACTTTTCTCCTCGGACGAAGGTCGACGAATTCTCCGCTGAAACCAAAACAGCGACGACCGCTACGACTCTAACGCCGGATCGACCGAGGTGAGGGCGGAATTTCGAACCCAAACATCTCGGCCATTCGCGAGTCGGACTCTCGACCATTCCGCGCGGCGTTCGAGGCGCTCCACCTCGACACCCGCAGGCAATGGATCGGGCAAAGAGAGCGGCGCGAGCGCTGAATCCGCCGATCGCGCCGGCGTCTCCGCCATCATCACGACCGCAAAATCCCGGCCCTCTTCATCTCGGTCGAAGAACACCGAAGCCAGAAGCAGACCCCAAACGATCCACGCTAAATAGCCGAGCCCTCGCCATGCGCTCTCTTTGCGCCGAATCGCAAGCGCAAACCCCATCGCGCCGAGGGCAAAAAAGCCAGAAGCGAAGGACGCGCGAAGCGGCGCAGGAATCACCCGGTAGAAAAGAAGCGACTCGGCCCCCTCAGCCTCGCTCGGCGTCGGCACCCAGCCCGGCAGCAGGCTTCGGAAATGCGCGAGATTCTGACGGGGCACGGCGGCATTGGAATCAAGAGCGAGCGCCCTCCGGTAAGCCAATACGGCGACACCCGGATGCGCCGCCTGAAAAGCAGCGTTGCCCCAGTTCGTGAACAGCGCCGGCGTCTCGACGCCTTCCCGGACCACAGCCGCAAAGCCCTGCTCCGCACGCGAAAAACCCGCCAAGCGCGCGTCCCGATCGGTCTCTCGCAGCGCCGCGGCGTATTCCCCAAGCGCCCCTTCGAGCCGCGCATCAAGCGCGTCCCCCGCTTCGGCCTGCGCCGGCCCCGACGAAAAACCGATGCCCAGTAGGATCACCCCGAACGCAATCATCGACGCCAGCCACTGATTCTGCTTGCTCATCTCGGCGTCCCTTCCCCGGTTGTCGCATCCTGCATGGCGCCGCCCGCCAGCTCGCGCTCCGCGATCAGCGCCTCAGCACGCTCCACCAAAGCCCGCGGCAGCTTGGCCTCCCCCGTGCCCTCCGGCGCAAAGCGCAGCGCATCACATTCCTGGAGCAGCGCGTCGACCGCAGGCCCGTCTTCGCCCGGAAAGGCCGCCACCAGCTCTCTCAAGGCGCGGCCCATGGCCCCAGCCCCTTCCGTCGCCGAAAGCTGCCCGGCTGAACGGATCGCCTTACGCGCCGTCCCAAAGGCCTGCTTCCGAGCGGCGACCGCAGGGTCCGCTGACTGTCGGCGACGCTCCCAGAACGCAAAGAGCAAACAAGCGACGCCAAAAGCGTAGAGCGCGGGCACAAGAACCTTCGCGGCGGCCTCGCCCGACGAAGCGTTGGAAGTCGTCAACACACGGATGTCTCGCTCGACCGCCAGATTCGCTCCGCTCTGAACCAGGGACGACTGCTTCTCCGCGCCGCCCGCTCCTTCCGAGCCTGCCGCGCCAGAGCCCCCTGCCGAAGCCCCTCCCGCCGACGGATCGCCCGCTCGCTCATCCTCCCCGGCGCGGCGCGTGACGGCGTCCGCCCCGATGATTTCCGCGGCGCCCACCGAAAGCGCAATCGGCCGAGAGAGCGTCGTTTCAAAACGGCGCGAATCGGCATCGAACCAGGAATAGGCCAACTCCGGAATCTCTCGAACAGACGCGTCGAGCACGCGCAGCGTCACTTCGAAGCTCTTTTGCCCGTCCGTCACGATGCCCGCCGGCGGCTCCTCCGGCAATCGGAACCGATTCGGATCAAAGAGTCCTTCGGCATCTAAAGGTGGAAGCCGCGCGCTCGAAAGGTCGCCATTGCCGCGAAGGTTGAAGGTGAGCTGAATCGGTTCACCGATCTGCACCACACTCCGATCCGCCACCACATCCAGCGTAAAGCCCTCGCCAATCGCGCCCGCGAAACTCGGCGGGCGACCTTGGCGCGGCACTTCGGCGACTTCGATTTCGACATCAGGGTCTTTGGCCATGAACTTTTGGGACGCCGTCGCTTGGCGCTGATTGAAAAGGTCTCGGCGAAAACGCGTTCCCTGCTCAACAAAGACCGAAGCCCCTTCCGCCGCCACCGAATCTCCCGACAAAGCGATCATCGTTCGCTCCGCCCGAACCACGAAAACTTCGCGCCCCCCCACGCGCTTCTCCGTCGAGATCGCGGACAGGCGCATTGTCCCCGCCTCCGTCTCGATTTCGAGATTCGTATCCGCCCCCGGCGGCGTAGAATCCAGAAAGCGCAAATTCGGCAGGTTGAAGAGCGGAACGTTGATCGAGTAGTTGATCAGATCCCGACGCGTGTCGACGTCGAGCTGAAACTCGATCGCAATCGGCACCTTCTGCCCTACGAAAATCGGCCCCTCCGGCAGTTCGAGCTTGATCCCGATGCCTTCGTTCCGAGGAACCGCCGCCACCTCAATTTGAATCCCCCGCGTCGCCCGCTTGACGGGGCCTTGTTCGACCTCGAACTCAGGAATTTGAATCACACCCCGCCGCAGCGGAGTCAATTCGTATTGATAGACGAACTTCACCTCGCGCTTCCGCGTCATCCGCCCATTGACGATGGAAATCGAAGTCGAGGTGCTCGGCGAAACGCCGGCGTACCGGAGTCGCCCTCCATCCACCTCGGGCGCTTCGATCGTCGGCGCGGGCTCTTCCTCGAAATCCGTCACCGCCACCTGGAGTGCGAAAGGCTGCCCGAGGTAATACGGCCCCCGCGCCACTTGAACCCGTGCCTCCTGCGCAGACGCGGCCTGAGCAAAAAGCAGCAAACCCAACAGACCGACGCGGCCCAAGAGCCCGGCGAGTCCGCGCGCGCGCGAAAACCGGTCGCCTCGCCTGCTCCTGATGGTTCGCGCCAAGCTCACTACCAATCCTTCTCCACCGGCGCCGAGCGCCGCCGCATTTCGTTCTCTTCCTGGTCGCGCCGCCGCTCAGCCTCACGGTCGCGTACGCCCTGCAAGAGCTGCGAAGGATCCCCCATTTCCTCCTCCGCGTCCTCGCCGGCCTCGCCTTGCTGTCCCTGTTCCTGCTCCGGCGCTGAATCCTGTTCGGATTCCTCGCCCTCACCTTGCTCGTCCTGGTCTTGCTGCTCTTGTTCTTCCTGATCTTGCTGATCAGGTGGCGGCGGGGGCGGCGAGAGCAGGGCCAAAGCCTTCTGCAGCTCCTCAACGGCGAGGTCTTGCTCCTCCTGGATCTTGGGCAGCGCCTTCTCCTCCGCCTCAAGACCCTCTGCAGCGCCCCCCATCGCCAACTGGGCCAGCGCCACATGTTCCGCCGCAAGCCGAATCCGATCCCGTTCTGAGGGTTGCCCAGAATCATCCGCGCTGGGCGGGGATGCGGGAACAGGGGTCGGGGGCGGCGTGGGAGTGGGAGTAGGCGCGGGAGCCGGCGCGAGCGGCGATGCGCCCTCTTCTGCCGGCATCGATTCCGCTTGAGCCAAGAGCGCGTCCGCGATTCCCCCGCCCCGGGTTTCAAGTGCTCTCTGCTCCGGCCCGAGCGCCGCCGCGCGTGCGGCCGTCTCTTCGCTCGGCGAGGCATTCGCGAGCGCGAGGGCATCTTGAGCACGGTCGCGCAGGTCCACCTGGTCGAGCGCCAGCTTCCGCACGTGCTCGGCCAGCGTAAAGAAGAGCGTCCGAATGCCGTCGAGATGATCCGCCGACCTCGCAGCCGCCTCGCCCACGACGGCCCAGTCCGGCGCATCGCCCTCACCTAATGCGGTTCCCGTTTCAAGCATCGCGCCTTCCGCCAAAGCAAGCAGCTGCCCCGCGACCTCGAAACGCTGTCGCTCGAAGGCAACCGGATCGGGCGCGTCGGGATCACCGGCCGCTGCGCCCGGCGCGCCGACCGCCTCCGCCGCCTGCGCCTCGAGCGCTGCGATCCGCTTTGCCTCCTCGCGCGAAAGCAGCTCCGGGAGCCGCTGCGCACGCGTCAGGTTCTTCGCCTGAAGGGCCGCGAAGAGCCCCGCGAAACCGGCGCGCGCCTCAGCCGCCTCCGGCGCTTCCGCGATCGCCAAGCCCGCGATCTGAGCCTCCTCTTCATAGGTTTTATCGAGAAGCTGGCGCAGATCGAAGAACTGCTCCTGGGCCGCGGCCAGAGCCTCTCCCGCGGAAGATTCCTGGCGAAGCGCTGCCTCGAACTCGGCCTCGCCGATCGAACCCGTCGCCTCAGCAAGCGCTCCGGCGGCGGAGGTCACCAGGGGCGCCGAGGCCTCAAGCGCCGCACGCAGGGCTTCCTGCTCCGCTGGATCCGGCGCGCCCGGCTGCCCAGGGGCACCCGCTGCAGGCGGGCCCGCGGCGTTCGCCGCAGCCGCATTCGCCGCCGCGGAAGAAAGTCGTCCCGCAAGTTCGTCGACCCGCGTCTGGACCGCCGCGCTCTCGGCTTCATTCCATGCCGGCGTCAAGTACGCGGGCAGCTTCGCCGCCGACGGATCGCCTCCGACGCCCCCAAGCCCCTCCGCGCGAAGCGCCGCCGTCGCCTGCGCAACCTGTGCCACTTCGCCTAACAAGACCCCGATCTGCTCGACGGGCGAACGTAGCTGGTCCCTCGCTCGCTTCAGCTCGGAAAGCGCCCGCGCACCGCGCCGATACGCCCGCTCGGCCCGGCGCTGGCGCAACTGGCGCCGCGTCTGCCCCATGCGCTCGATCGCACTATCCACGTAGATCAGAACGCCTTCGAGTTGTTCTATACGGAGACTGTCCTCGGGCGTTCGTTCGGCATCCCCAACGCGTAGAAGAGACTCTCGCTCCCGTTCAATTCGGTCCGCGAGCGTATGCGCATCACTCACGATGATGCGCTGGGCCGTCGCGGCCTCCCGAAAGAGCGGCCGAAGCGTTTCCGCCGCATCAAGTTCTCCCGAACGCACGATCTCCTCAAGCAAACCTGCGGCGTCCCCCACGCGCCCCCGCTGATCCTCGATCAAAGCATCGAGGGTCTTCGAGAGATCCTGCTCATCCCGGCTCGCAATTTCATCCGCCAGGATCAGCGCTTTGCGCAAGGTCACGTCGAGGTTGTGTCGCGGGTCGCGATCCTTGGGCCGCATCCCCGCCGCTTCGCGAAACCAATCCGCCGCTTCATAGAGCGCGTCGAGCGCTCCCGCCGGATTCTCCGCCCGCAGCGCCTCGGCTCGAATGCTCGCAGCGATTCCCAAATTATACGTCGCCGCATAACGCAGCTCGAGATCGTCGACCGCGTCCCGGCGCGCCGAACGAAACAGGGGCGCTGCAGCCTCCGCTTCCCCCGCGCCCAGACGTTCGTTGGCGCGGTTGAACTGAACTCGTGGATCTTCTCCGGCCGCCGGCGACATACTCGACGCGTTGCCGCTCCCCTGGGTCGCCTGCGACGATGGCGGCGGCGGCGGCGACGATGGTCCAGATGAAGGCGGCGACGAAAGCGCGGCGACCGGCGCTGCCTCTGATGGATCCGCTGAAGACGCTGCGCCCTGAGCCTTCGCCGAAAGCGGCACCGCCGAGAGCAGAAAGCTGCCGGCAAGAAACGCGAGAACGATGCCCTGCTTGAACATCTCTTCGTAGCGGGACCGCGAACCCCTCGAAGCGCTTCCGGTCCCAGCCGCCTCACCCCGACCCGAGGCGATCGCAACCGCCGCGACGAGACAGAGCAGCGCGATCAAAACGAAGACCTGGTAAATCTCGTCGCGAATCGTGCGGCCGCGCTCATCGAGCTGCCCCCGTGTGAGTCGCGAGATATGCGCATCGTAAATCGACGCCAGGTCGAGCACCCCTGTGCCCGCCGGCACAAAAGCCCCGTCGGTCGCGAGCGCAAGCTCCCGAAGCAGGTCCCCGTCCAGCCGACTCACGACCGCATTCCCGTCGCCGTCGCGCACGAGCGTCCGGGCGCCGCTCTTCCGGTCGCGCACATAGATCTCGCTGCCGCGCTCGTCGCCGAACCCGATCGCGATGATCTTGATCCCCGCCTCCGCAGCCGCCTTCGCTGCATCCAGCGCAAAGGAATCGTGATCTTCGCCGTCCGTAATCAGGATCAGCGCCCGCTGCGCCGGTCCCGGCTCCCCCATCCCCGCCACCGCGCGCAGAATCGGCTCTGCCAGCCGCGTGCCTCCGCGCGAGACGCTATGCGGCCCCGCACTATCGAGCGCCAGCCGCAGAAAACTCTTATCCGGCGTCATCGGCGAAAGCACGCTCGCGCGGCCCGCGAAGGCGATCAGCCCGACGTAATCATCCTTGAGATAGGAAAGCAGATCGCTGACTTCCGCCTTCGCGCGATCAAGGCGCGTCGGCTTCGCGTCATCCGCGAGCATCGACTTTGAAACGTCGATCGCGATCATGATCTCCGCGCCCACCCGCGGCGTCGCCACGAAACGAACGCCCCATTGCGGCTGCATCAGGGCCACGAGCATAGAAAGACCCGAAACCGCGAGCAGCGCGATCCGAGCGCCCCGGCGCCAGCGCGGTGGACGGTCGATCAAGCGGTCCTTCAGCGAAGCCCCCACGAGACGATCCACCGCATCTGAACCGCGACGCTCAAGAAAGACGAGCGCCATCACCACAAGGAGCCAAACCCAGATCCCCCAGCCCCAAGCGGGCGCCGCAAAATGCAGCGGAAAATCGCTCATGCCGGCAGCCTCCGAAGCCAGGTGCTCGAGAGCAGAACGCCGATGAACATGAGACTCAAGCCCGCCGCGACCGCGGGGGCGAAATGATATTCGTACTCGAGGTAGCGAACCTCGCTCACTTCACTGCGTTCGAGCCGCGCGATTTCCTCGATCACTTCACGGAGGCCTTCTTCGTCCGTCGCATGGAAGTAGCGCCCCCCGCTCCGCTCGGCGATCTGCTGTAGCGTGGCTTCGTCGATCTCAACCGGAACCCGCTGAAGCGTCATCCGCCCATCCGCACGGCGAACGGGGTAAGGCGCAAGCCCCGTATACCCCGCGCCAATCGTGTAGACCTTAATCCCAAACTCGGCAGCAAGATCCGCGGCCTGCAAGGGCTCGATATCACCGGAGTTATTCACACCGTCCGTGAGCAAGATGACGATCTTCGAAGCCGTCTCTTCTCGCCTAAGCCGCTCAACCGCGAGCCCGAGCCCTTCGCCGACCGCTGTCCCGTCTTCGTTCTGATCGACGGGCGTCTCGATATCGTCGAGAATTGCCACCAGGTTTCCATGATCGAGGGTCAGAGGGCAGAGCCCGTCGGCATAACGCGCGAAGGTCACAAGCCCGATCAGGTCATCCGGGCGTCCGGCGCCGAGTGCCCCGCCGCCGCTCACGAATTCGCGGAAGATCCGCTTCACAACATCCAGCCGGCTCGTGCTCGTATCGCCACGCACGAAATCCCGAGCCTCCATCGAGCCGGACCGATCCACCACCATCGCGATCGCGATGCCCTCTCGCTTCACTTCGCTGATCGAGTCCCCCGTTCGCGGACCGGCCAGCGCGAAGGCCAGCGCACAGGTCGCCAGCGCGAAAAGCGCCGGGGGGAGCCAGACCAGGCGCTCACGCAGAGAGCGCCTCTCCGACTCAACAAGAGAAAGGCTCGAGTAGGTCACGCTCGCGGGCAATCGCCGCGCGCGCAAGAAAACGAAAGGCGCGAGCAGCGCCGCGAGCAAGAACCACGGATGACTGAATTCGAAACCGACCGAACCCAGGGAGCCAAAAGAGGCGAGAGAACTAAGCACGCGCGTCCTCCTGCCCCGCCGCGAGCACACTGTCGCCGACGCGCGAAAGCTCCCGCGTATCCTCAAGAAAGCGCTCCGCAGCGGCCACGGACTCGGCGACGACTTCTTCGCTGGGACGATGCCCGGCGAATTTCACCAGGTCCGCTTGTTCGAGGAAGTCTCGCAGGAGCTGTTGATGTGAACGCGCGAGGTCGGGCGATCGACCCATCACCATCAGAAATTCCTGCGTCGTCAGCTCTGGCGAGCGCAAAGCGAAGCGGTCCTCGAGATAGCTCCGCACGATCTGCGTGAGCTCGACGTAGAAGCCGTCCATTCGGTCCGCGCCCGGCAGTCCCGCCGAAAGCAGCGCATCGAGTTCCGTCCGCGCCACTTCATAGGCGCTTCGCTGTCGTGCTTGAACGCGCATCGTCGCCCATGCCCGCCAAACAAAAGGCGCCGCCAGCGCCGCCACGGCCAAGATTCCGAGCAGCCATGCCCACCACGGCCCCCAGCCTGTGCTGCGGCGACCGAGATCAGGATGCGGCGGGCGCAATTCGAGGGGCGCGTCGGCCGCGAGAATCGGCTTCACCTCGAGGGTGATGCGCTCGGTCAGGATCTCGAAGGCGTCTTCGCCCTCGGGCGTCGCGGGCTGCCCGGGACGCCGGTCCACGAACTCGACCCGCAAAGAAGGAATCGTTTGCAGTCCCGAGCGCGCGGGCTGCAATCGGTAGCGCTGTCGCGCAATCGGCGCGCCCGAGGCGTCAAGTTCTTCCGACGGGGCGAAGTCGACAATCTCGAAGCGGCCCAACGCCTCCCCGAACTCCGGCATCAGCACTTCAACACCCGCCTCGGCCCGCACTTCGAGCGAGAGTTCAAGTACATCGCCAATCTCGGGCTCCGCCGGTCGAAGCGTGAGTTCCACCGAAACCGGTCCGCGCGTCGCTGAGCGCTCGATCACATCGGCGCCGCCGGACCCTGCCGGCGGGGGAGCCGCGTCGCCCGCGTCGTCCGCCGCATACGCAGCCGAAACATTCAGTGCAGTCAGCACAGCCAGCGCGGCCAGGCAGCCCAAAAGCTCAGTCAAGCCGCGGCTGAAGCCGAGCCCCGTCCGCCAAACGCCCGCACAGCGCTTCATCGCCGACCTCCGCGCTGCCCGCGCATGCGGAAGAATCGCACGAGCGGGTCGATCACGTCTCCCGCCGCGTCCACATGAATGAAGTCAATCCCAAGGCGCGCGAAGCGAATCCGCAAAGATTGCACGCGCTCGTCGGCACGGCGCTTCGCCTCCTCACGAAAGGCGGTCGAGCCCGTGTCCACGACCCGCGAAGCGCCGGTCTCCGCATCGCGCAGCGCCACGAGCCCAACGTCCGGCACGGACAACTCGTTCGGATCCGTCACAAGCACCGCAATCACATCGTGCTTCCGATTCGCAGCCACCATAGTCTGATCGAAATCATCGTCGAGGAAATCACTCACGACAAAACAGATCGTGCGCCGCTTGGTCACGCGCATGAGGAATTCGAGGGCGTGGCGGATATCGGTTGCCTGCCGGGCGCTTCGGGGACGACGCGTACTTGATATTCGCTGTGTCAGTCTTTTCCAAAAAGGAATGGAGGCTTCGCCGTCCTTGCCGCCGATCCCTCCGACCGCACCCGCTCCCGTCACACCCTCCGCCGCCGTACCCTCGGACTTGATCGACTCTTCATGGGCCAGAACTTCGCGCACAACGCGGAGCGCATGTTTCTGGCCCTTCCGCGGCGGGATGTACTGCTCAATGTCTCCGTGGAAGAGCGCGAGGCCGACTTTGTCGTCGTTTCGCGTGGCGGAGAAGGCGAGCAGCGCGCATAGCTCGGCCGCGGCCTCACGCTTACTCCGGCTTCCCGAACCGAAGTCCTGGGAAGCGGAGACATCCGCCATCAGCATCATGGTCAGCTGACGCTCTTCGACATAACGCTTGATATAGGGCTCGCCCATGCGCGCCGTCACGTTCCAGTCGATCGTCCGCACATCGTCGCCGGGGACGTAGGGGCGGACTTCGTCGAACTCCATGCCCCGGCCCTTAAAGACGGAGACGTACTCCCCCGCAAGAACATCGGCCACCTGACGACCGGTCCGAACCTGGATCTCGCGAACGCGCCTTAGGATCTCGCTCGGCAGCATGACTACGGAACGAGCACACCCGCCAGAATGCGTTCGATCACGTCTTCCGCCGTTTTATCCTGAGCTTCCGCCTCGTAGGTGATCGCAACGCGGTGACGCAGGACATCGAGCGCCATGTTTTTGACGTCATGAGGCGTCGCGTAGGAGCGACCTTGCAGGAAGGCATTCGCTTTCGCGGCGCGGGTCAGGAAGAGCGAAGCGCGCGGGGAAGCGCCAGTTTCGATCATGCCTTCGAGATCGTTGATCCCTGCGGCGGCGGGATCGCGGGTCGCGTGGACGAGGTCGACGACGTAGCCCTTCACTTTCTCGTCGATGAAGATCTGGTCGACGGTCTTGCGGGCGGCGATGAGCTGTTCGGGCGTCGCGACCTTGTTAATCGTGGGCTCCGGCGCGCCGGACGCCATGCGGTCGACGATCTTGCGCTCTTCTTCCTTCGTGGGATAGCCGACGACGACCTTCAGCATGAAGCGATCGATCTGGGCTTCCGGGAGCGGATACGTTCCTTCCTGCTCGATCGGGTTCTGGGTCGCAAGCACAAGGAACGGCTCGTCGAAATGATAGGTCTGGTCCCCGATCGTGACCTGGCGCTCCTGCATCGCCTCAAGCAGCGCCGCCTGCACCTTCGCCGGCGCGCGATTGATTTCGTCCGCGAGCACGAGGTTCGAAAAAAGCGGCCCCTGCTTCACGCTATAGGAACCTTCTTTCGGATTGAAGATCTCCGTCCCGATCACGTCCGCCGGAAGCATGTCGGGCGTAAACTGGATGCGGGAGAAGCCCGTATCGACCGCGGTGGCGAGACTGCGTACCGTGAGCGTCTTCGCCAAACCCGGCAAACCTTCGAGCAACACATGACCGCCCGACAGAACGCCGACGATCAGCTTTGAGATCATGGATTCCTGGCCCACCACGACGCGGCCGACTTCCTCGATCAGCGCATTGCAGACGCGCATATGCTCTTCGATCTGCGCTTCAATGCCCTCGCTCATACTTCTTTCTCCTTGTGTGGCGGCTGCCCCGAAAGGGCGGCGTCCCGTAGCGGTCTCAGCGCGAGCCCCGATCGGGTGAGTCCAGGACACCGTGAAGGCGTCCCGCGTTCCGCGATGACGTGAGATGGGCACAGCCGAGCCGAATTCAAGCCCACGACCAGCCCTAAGCCCTGATTACGGCAACTCGTAGCCCAGCGCACGCAGCTGGTTGAGTTCCATCTCGTCGATCTCGACCGAAGTGGCGCCCTCCCCCCATCCCGACGGCGACGCGCCCTCCAGATAGTCCTCGATCTCCGCGGTCAATGCCTCCGCGACATCCGGATGATCCGCGATCACGTCTCGGCGCTCGAGCCGGTCCGCGTTGGCGTCAAAGAGCTGACTCGAGGTTCGGCCATCGGCTTCTTTGAAATAGACAAGGCGATAGCCGTCTTCGAGAGCGGCAACGGTGGGCCGGGGCGGATTTCTCTGCTGCCCCCAGGTCCGGTCGAGATGCGAAAAGGCCACAGGCCCCTGGGCATCGACGGGCTTGCCCTGCGCCGCGGCGAGGAGTTCGGGAACGAGGGAACGCCCATCCGTGTCTTCCAGCCCGGGCAGCCCCAGCAGCTCGAGGACCGTTGGCCAAACATCCACGTTGCTGGTGCGGAAATCCATCGCCAAGCCGCCTTCGACCTGAAACGGAAAGCCGAGAATGAATGGGATCTCGGTCGTTTCGCGGTAGACGTTCTTCGCGTGTCCTTCATGGCCGCGCTCCGAAAAGGCCTCGCCATGGTCCGAGGTAATCACCACCAGGGTTTTTTCGAGTTGCCCCTCTTCCGCCAAATGGGTCAGCAAACGACCCACGACATCATCGGTATGCCGAATCGAATTATCGTACACGTCGGAGTAGGTGGAGCCGAAAAGCGCGGACTTCTCGTCGTAGAGATACTGATGAACATCCATCAGATGCATGTAGAGGAACCAGC
Organism: Myxococcota bacterium; assembly: GCA_045106235.1. Classification (GTDB taxonomy): domain Bacteria; phylum Myxococcota_A; class UBA9160; order UBA9160; family UBA4427; genus UBA4427. The sequence goes on along the minus strand of JBGCEJ010000032.1, from coordinate 121,815 downwards.
GCTCCTGGCCATGCACGCGCAAAAACTCGATCGCGTTGTCGACGGCATCATGATCCGTGCCTTCTAGGGTCACGTGGGGATTGTCGCGGCGATACCCCTTCGGCATGGGCTTTCGCGCAGGCCGCCCATAGACCTCAAATCCCTGATCAAAACCGAAATTCGGAGCCACCCAGCCATTGCGCCAGATCCCTGCGGTGCGGAAGCCCGCCTCCTGAAAGATCTCCGCAGGCATCCGCGCATCCCCGGGCAGCGCATGATCGAAGCGAAGCACCCCCGTTCGCGCGGGGTTCAGCCCCGTCCAAAGCGAGGCCATCGAGCATTTCGTCCAAGACGACTGCGCGAGATGCCGATCGAAACGCACCCCGGTCGAGGCCATATAGTCGAGGGTCGGGCTCGTCTCGCGCTCGTAGCCATAGCTCCCTAACCGGTCCGCACGAAGCGTATCGATGAGTATAAATAGAACGTTCACGTCATCGCGGTACTGCAGCGCGTTCAAACTCGCCGCATCGCCGCGAGGGCGACCGTCACCCGTCGTGATTTCCACGAGGGTCGAGGCGTAGATCGCGAGGGCGAGGACGCCGATCAACAGGGGCCAGAGCCAGGGACGAGACGCTTTCGGTTCTTGCGCAGCCATATGCCGCCAAGTTAGCGCCTTGCTAGCCTCGCGGCGTAATGCACTTCATTGATCTTCTCTTGTTTTCCTTCGCCTCCGAACCCGCTGGGCTCCCCAGCCGGAAGCGTTTTCGCCCCTTCCCGATCGCCGCCGGCCTCGTGGCGATCCTCGTACTGGCTGCCTGCGAAGAACCCGGGACCTCCCTCGACGACGCCCGCGCCCTCGTACAAGCCGGAAAATACGTCGCCAGCCTGGAGCCCCTCCGCGAACTGGTCGATGCCGACCCGGACAACCCCGAGGTCAACTTTCTTTACGGCACAGCGCTTCGGCAAACGGGCGCACCGGACATGGCCATCTGGGCGCTGCGGAAGGCGGCCCAGTCTCCCGAGTGGCGCTTCGCCGCGGGGCAGGAACTCGGTGCAGCCGCGCTCGCAGGTCAGGAATGGGACAACGCCCATCAGATCGCCAACGAACTCCTCGAATCCGCCCCAGACGATATCGACGCGCTGCTTATTCGTGCTCAGGCCGTGCTGGGAAGAAAATCAGACCCCGAAGCCGCGCTCGCCGACTTCGAGCACATCATCGACCTCGACCCGAACCATGTCATGGCTCATTCCTCTCGGGCTGCCGCACTGATCTCTCTCGGACGAGTCGAAGATGCAGCGGACGCCATGAAAGAGCTCAGCGAAGTCGCCGAGACGGCCGGCGTGGGAGACCGCATGCGCGGCACGATCTGCGTCTCCCGCGCACTCTTCGCAAACGAACGCGGGGAGGCGGAAGAATCCGAAGCGCTCTTCGCCGATTGCGCCGAATCGTTCCCTAATCATGCGACGGTGATTGAGGAATACGCGGGATATTTCGATGCGCGAGGCGAGCGCGAACGCGCCAACGAAATACTGCTCGGCGCGCTGACCGCTCGGCCGAATTCGAGCTCGATTCGGATGGTCCTTTCGCGGCGATATATCCTAAAAGGTGATTTCGAGGCCTCTGAGACCCTTTTGCGGGAAGGTACGGCGCTTCCGAATCCGAGGGCAAAAGGCGACGCGCTGCTCGCGCTTGCCGATCATTACGTCGCGGCGGGAGATTTAAAAGCCGCCGCCGACTCCTTCGAAGAGAGTCTGACGCTGATCAAAGGCAAGCCCAGCCAGTTCCAACTGCTGACATTCGCGGACGTTCTGGCGCGATCGGGGCAGCGTGATCGCGCCCGGGAAGTCGCCGCGGAGATCGAGAATACGGTCTACCGAGGCCTGATCGAATCGCGCCTCGACTACGATGAGGGCGAACCCGCGAAAGCACTGAAAACCCTCGACGAGATCCTCCCCCTTTGGCCGAACAATCCCGGCGCGCGCTACTACGCAGCCCGCTCGGCTGAACAGCTCGGCGATTTCCCGAGAGCGATTGAGGAGTATCGGCAGGCCGTCCGGTCCAACGCCGGCTTTACCGAGGCGGGACTGCGATTGGGTTTGATCTTTGAAGCCATGGGGGATGGGAATGCCGCCTGGGCCGCAGTCTTCCCATATGCAGAGCAAAAACCCGATGATCTTGAAGCCGTCGATCTGCGGGTTCGCTTGGCAAGCCGCTACGGACCGGATCGAAAACTCAAATCGCTGATGCAGTCGCTCCTCCGCACACCACTTCGCGGCCGCGCCGTCGCAGCGCGGGCCGACTTCATCGCCGAGGTCGCCTCTCCCGCCGCGGCTGTGGAAGCGATCCGCGAAGTCAAAACGCTCGACCTTGCAGACCCGCGGAATGCGGACGCGCTGCGATCCCTACTCCGCCATCTGGTTGCAACCAAGCGCTTCGAACCTGCGGTCGAAATTGCCAAAGCCACGCTCGCCGCAGATGAGAACGTCTCTGATTTCCACCTGGCTGCGGGGGAACTCGCTGCAGCCCAGGGCGAGGCCGAAGCGGCCAAAACCGCTTTCGCGCGGGCCCTTGAGCTCGACGAAACCAATGCCGAGGCCGATCTTGGATTGGGGCGCGTTGCGGCCAGTCAAGGCGATCCCGAGGCGGCCATCGCCGCCTTCAAGGTCGCCCGGGTAAAGGATATCCGTCTTGCTGACGCCTATCTCGAGGCGGCCGAGCTACTTCAGAGCGCGGGCCGAGCAGACGAAGCGACCGAGATCCTAGAAGCGCTTCTCCGAGAGATGCCGCATCACGCGGAAGCCGCACTCCGGCTCACACGCCAGCACCTCGCGGACGGCGTCCACAACGACCGTACGCTCGAACTCGCGTCTCGCGCGGTTCGGTTCCGCGGCGGACGCCCCGCGCTTGAGATGCTGGCCGATGTCCATACAAAGCGCGGCGAGACAGCGGAAGCAGAGCGCGTTCGCGCTCAGCTCAAGAAAGCGGCAATCAAGGCACGGTCGGAATCGCCGGTTGTCCCGGGAGCGGCTTCCGAATAAAGCTCAGAGTCGTCGCCGGCAGCTCGGCCGTCGCGATCCAAGCCTCCGCGGCTTCACGATCGAGATTGATCCAGATGCGACCCGCCTCAGCGAGCAGGGAATTGCGAAGCGCCTGATCTTCGACAGCGCTCGCTCGGTCGATCGCGGCCTTCGCGTCCTCGCGGGCCTCGCGCTGCACGCTGAGCTTCAGCACCCCCGCAATCGCAGGCGTGGCTTCCTGTTGCTTCACCCATTCAAGACTCCCCGCCGCATCATTCGAGGACCAACCCCGAAAGGCTTCGACGAGGACGCGATCCCGATCGGGCGTATCGGCGGGGAGCTGCATGGCCCAGTCGAGCGCAGGCGCGCCCCCGACCCGTCCCCAAACGCGTCCGACCCGAATCGCGAGGTTCTTGCCGAAAGGCCCCGACCCGTGTTTTTCGACCCACGCTACACCGAGCGCCGGATCCTCCTGGGTGAGCACCGTCGCCATTCGCTTGAAGGCATCCAACTTCAGCGGCCTGAGCGGCCCTTCCGGTAGCCCCTCAACGAAGGCCATGGCCTGAGCCGTATCCTCGCGCTCCATCAATCGGACGAGCAAGATATCCAGCGACTCTTTTTGGGGTCGGCCCAGGGGCAGACGGAAGATCAAGTCGAGAAGGGGGGCGGGCTCGGCGCCCCCATCAAACCAGCCGCGAATCAGGGCAAGCGAAACCGTGCGACGCCATTCCTGGCCGGATTCTTTGGGAATCGCCATCGCCATTTCAAGGGCCGCTTCCGGCGCAATCCGCGCCCACTCACGAAAGACTGCACTCGCCCATAGCCGGCGCTCCATCCAAACCGCATTGAGCCCGTCGTTATAGGCTGCGACCGGGTCGAATTGAACCCACCACTGCGCCAATAAGCTCACACTGACCGGGTCCAGGAAGGGCCGAGCTTCGGAATAGGCCGCCTCGATCTCGGGCAGGTCGGCCCCCGTCGCCCCTTTGAAATAGTTCAGCAGCGCCTGCGTCCGCGCGTGCGGGTCTGGCTCAACCAGGATTTCAGCCAATGGCTCCCCTGAGGGAATCTGAGAGCTGCCGGGGGAGCAGGCCGTAACACTCAAGAGTGTGACTAGGAGCGCCGCAAGAATTAGCTTTTTCATTTCCATTTCAGGTATTTACCCCGTATTCAACCCGGCTCGTAAGACACGAAATCGTGCTTCGAGTTTTTGTCTGACAATCGTCGGTCGCGCGTTTATTTAGCTTGATCGGGGGGTTTAATCCATCATATAGTGACTGGAAGGTCCGTGCTGACCAATCGGCGTCTCCAACCCGCCGCTCGGCCCAGCCTGCCACCAACCGCTCGATGCTGAGAATTTTGAGTTCTAGATCTGGAAGAGCACAGGAGAAGATTCCGATGATTTCAATGAAGAAGGCCCTCTTATTGGGCACAGCGTTCGCCGTCATGACGACAGGCGTCGCGCAAGCACAGACAACGCATTCCGTTACGGGCGAGCTCTTCATGGGCAACCCCTCCGCGGGTGCGACACGCGAACTGACCATCCCCAACCCGGATCAGGTCACGATCCCTCAGATCGTCACGCTGGGAACCGCCGTCGCCTCGCCGACCTCGATGCAGGGCCCCGGCCTGACCATCCAGATCCCGGCGGATCAGTACCGGCTCGAAGGCTCGAACATGCGAACGTTCATGAGCTTCCCGAGCGTCGCGCAGAACACGGAAGTGTTCACGACCACCCACGCTCAGGTGACGTTCGCCCCGGGTGCGGGTGTCGGAACGCTTTCCTGGTGCCCGCAGATCACAGGCTGCGGCACGTTCATGAACGCAACGGTCGCAACCGGCCAGGGCTTCGTGGGCGCGATCCCCGGACCGAATACCTTCGGTGGTGCCTTCCGCCTGCTCCGCTCGATCACGGGTGGTGCCTGGTTCGTCTTCAATCCCGGTACGGCAACGCCGACCAAGACCCTCGGCTTTAGCCCGAACGTCCGCAACCAGCCTTGGTCGGCGGGTCTCACGAACGGCGAGCAGATCATCGACGACAACCCGGGAGCCACCATCTACACCGGCGCTCTCCTCGGTGCCAACGGCAGCGTCGCGAACCCCGGTAACCTCATCGGTCCCGGCACCTTCGACCCCGCAGACGGCATCGCAACGGGCTTCAAGATGACGACCGGCACGATGTTCTTCTCGGACGCAACGCCGACGACGACGATGGGTGGCCCGTTCACCTCGTCTCAGGCCGGCTATGACCAGCGCACCAACGGCGGCGAGGGCAATATCCAGCTCATCGGCGGCGCGGTCGCTTACGCAGGCTTCTCCGGCAACGTGTTTTTCCGCATCACTCGCTTGAACATGGCAGTTCCGGAACCGGCGGCTCTGATGGGCCTCGGTGCTGGCGCGATCGCTCTCGCAGGTCTGGCTGTCCGACGTCGCAATCGCGCGTAGGTTCAAAGTTCAGATCTGAGTTGGCGGACCGTCGCTGATTCACGACAATCCGGCGGGTCTCTTGCAAAAGAGGCCCGCCGGTTTCGTTTCAGGCCCCGGCGGTTTCGTTTCGCCCCGGCCGTCTTGTTTCGCCCCGGCGGATTTTTTCGCCCCGGCGGTTTCGCTTTCGTCAACAGAGGCGCTCTGCGTGTTAGTCGCTCTAGAATGGATCGCTCGCGGCGCTGCTCTCGTTCTGGCGGCGATCCTGCTCTATTCGGTAGGCGGCCCGCTCGCAACGGACGACCTTTGGTGGCACCTCAGTCTCGGGTACGCCTACGCCGAGCAGGGGCCCTGGCTCGCAAAAGACCCTCATCTCTTCACGGCCGTGAGAGCGCCTGATCCAAACGCCTGGCTCTTCGACCGACTGCTCGCCTTCGTCGACACACACGCCGGCCTGCGCGCCCTCAGGCTTCTCCACGTCGCGCTTGTCGCATCCATTCTTGCCGGCGTCTGGCATCAACTCCGACGTCGCGCAGAATCGCCCATCTTTGCCGCTCTGGGTTTCGCGATGTTCATAGCCGTGGCCGCCTATCGCCTCGTACAGCTGAGACCTGAACTCGCCACAATCGGGGCGACCATTTTGTTGACCGCGCTCATGTTCGGCCGGATGCGCCCTCCGAGTGCCGCGCGATCCGCGCTTGCCATCGCTCTCTGCGCAGTCTGGAGCAATTTGCACCCTGGCTACTTGCTAGGCCCAGTCCTCCTGCTCGCCGTCTCCGCCTCTTGCTTTTTAGGGGCAAGGCTCGGCCCCTCAGCAAGCCGCTCGCTCGAGTCCATTCGATTCCAGCGTTATCTACTCACAGCCATCCTCGGGCTCGCGGCGACTGGGCTGAATCCAGACGGATACGCTGCGCTTCAGACCTATACCCAGGCCGGCGTCGAATCCGTCGGCCAGGCGATGGTGGTGGATGAATGGCGGGCTTTCGATCCTTTCCAATGGCCGACGAACTCACTTCCGCCGGCCCCCCTCACCTGGCTTGTCCAGTGGTTCGTCATGCTCGGGACGGTCGTCGGGATCTCTGTCGCGATCAAGCGCCTTCAGGACTCCCCGGATCCGAGTGACGGCATCGATGTCGCCGTCTTGGTCCCCCTCGCCGCCATCGGCTGCATCGCGCCCTTGCTCGCGGTCCGTTTCCTATGGCTCGCCTTCTTCCCCCTCTTACTCGGCGCATCCCATTGGCGCAGCCGCACCCATCCCCCCGCAAGCGAATCCTCTCTCAAACCTCGGACACTCGACTTCGCCGTCGTGGCAGCGGTCGTCACACTCGTCCCCCTCTTCATCGCCTACTCCGAACGGAAAGCGACGCCCTTCACGACGTCCCCGGAACGCTACGCACAAGACTACGATGCAGACCGCTACTACGCGCACACAGCCTGGTTCCTTCGCGATGCAGAGACAGAGGGCGCCCTATTCCAACCCTATTTCATGGGCGGATTCCTCAACTATTGGCTCAGCCCGCAGCACGCGGTCTTCGTCGATGGCAGCTTAAATCTCTCACCCGACGCGATGAACGACTACGGCCTTATTCAGCGCCTGGGACAGACCGCTTCGTCGGAGGCCGTCACCGAGGTTTTGGATCGATGGAACGTCGATTTCTACATCGGCGTCGGCCTACCTCAACAGCCTCGGCCCGGAAGACCGTGGCGTTATACGGCTGCTGATTTGGCCGCTTCACCCGGCTGGATGCTCGTATTCAAAAGCCTCCGCAGCGCCGTCTACATGCGAGACCTTCCTCGCAACGCCAAGAACCTCGACCGAATCGAGACCTACTATCGGGATCACCATGTCCCCTTCGACCGAAAACAGGGTTTAAAGGTCTTCGCAGCGCTCGAACAGGCCCCCGAATGGTCCATCGAGAACGGGCTCGCCCCTCGCGACTTCCCCCAGCTCAAGAATGCCGCTGAAGGCGCTATCCCTGGCCTCTCGACGAGACTGCGAGACCTCGCCCATGAACGCCTCGCGCGAACCTACGCCGTCCTCGGCCTCTGCGAACAAGCGCGCCGCGTCGATGCCCGCGTTGCCCGCGGTTCGGCAGCGCAACTTCGGCGCCAACAGGTCTGCACTGCAACCGCGTCAGTCCCATCGAATCCGCGGAAGACGTGGTTAACTGCAATCGAGGCAGGCCAGATCAAAGCCGTTGAACGCCCGCCCTCGATTCGCGCCGGTCGGCCCCGTCGTCGCGTCGCTAACGAGCAGCCCCACCGCAATTCGCCCTGACCGAGCAACTCGGCGTGTCGGTTACTCCGGCAGCCAATGCAGCCGGAAGCCGGTGCTGACCTGGTAGTCCCAGCGGTCACGCTCATAGGTCGAGCGAATCTCGGCAATCCCTGAGGCATCACTAAAGGGCGCAGAGCCGTTCAAGACGATTTCAGTCTCAAGAGAGTAGAACGCTTTCGCCCCCACGTAGAACGTCATCAAGAAGTCCTGCAGGCGGCTGGCCTCGAGCTCAACCTCGAGGCCTGGTCCGATCCCATTAAAAGCCTCCCGGTCTGACACACGCACGAAAGCAGTCCGACAGGGACACTGAATGGGGTCACCGTCAATCGCCTCAGCGAACCCCAGAACCCCGACAACTTCGTCTTCCTGGCGAATCCACTCCAACGAAGGCTTGATATGGAGTCTTCGACCCCGCACATCGAACGCGAGGTCGGCGCCAAACGAGGCCGAAAGAATCAGCGGCTCAGAAGTCGAGCCCGTAGAGCTGCCCTGCCCAATGATCGCAGCGACCGGCGGCTCCGCATCAGCCATACCATCGCCGTCATTGTCCAGCAGAGGAATGATCAGTCCGCCGGGCGAGCCTTCCGTCACCGTTCGGAAGCGACCGTCGAAAGACGTCGCCGCACCAAAACGTCCAAACAGCCTAATTTCAGGCGCGAAGGATTCCCTTCCTTCGCGCTGAGCAAGCGGCTGATAGAGCACCGGCGTCGCAAGGTGGATCGCACCACCAATATACGCGAAGACGGGCCGTGCATCGTTTTTGAAGCGGCCGCGCTGAGCAGAGTCGACGCTGGACTCCGTGGAAAGGGCGCGAATCCCTCCTTCCAATGAGAAACCCGGCAGCCATCGGTCTCCCACACCATCTCCGCCAGAGCCACCTGGCGCTGCGCTCGCGTCCGTGACGACGAGAACGCTCGCCCCCACCATCAAAAGCAAGAGGGAAAGCGTCGTCGCGACTCTCTGAAGAGTCGCGACACAAAAGAGAGGCACGGTTGAAAACGAGGGGGGCCTTGCGCGCATGCTCACAAGACTATGGCCCAAAACGAGAGGCCGTCCAGTCGCGATTTCCGGGAATATTCGGGGCCCGAAAACGGCTTGACGGGGGCGCTTGATCAGTGATGATTCAGTGAGCCATGCACTTTGCCCCCCTTCGCAGATCAAGCCCGCTTTCCATTCTGATCGCGCTCGCAGCCGTTTCCCTGGTCGCGCTCGTTCCGGGAATCGCCGCGTCGCAGTCGAACGATGCCGATGCCGATGCCGATCCATGGGCAGGGGTAGATGAGCTCGTCGTTTACGGTTCACAGGCCTATGGACTGACGAAGGATGCGTCGGTCGCGGTCACCAGCTTCAACACAGAAGACCTCCTCGAAAAGGGCATCACCGACATCCCCAGTCTCGCGCAGTTCACGCCTAACCTCGAGATTAAAACTACCGGTGCCACGACACCGATCTTTTTCATTCGCGGCGTCGGACTCAACGACTTTACGGCGAACGCCGCGGGCGCCGTCGCAATCTATGTCGACGATATTCCGCTCAACCTGCCCGCCTTTCAGGCCCAGCCGGTCTACGACACGGCAGATGTCCAGGTCCTCAAGGGCCCGCAGGGCTCAGGCGCAGGTCGCAATGCTTCCGCTGGCGCCATCAAGTCATACTCGAAGAGACCGACCGGCGACTTCGAGGGCTACCTCCAGTTCGACTACGGCAACTATAATTTTATCTACACGGAAGGTGCCGTCGACGTCCCCGTCATCCCTGACGTGCTCGCTGCCCGGCTGTCCTTCAGGTACCAGAAGAGAGATGGGACGTTCACGAACCGATGCGGGGACCTCCCTGGCTTCAACGCCAGCGATCCTTCCGACCCAATCAACCTGCGCCGCGTCGTCGACCCCACCATCGTGAACCAACAGCAATGTGGCGAGCCCTTGACCGCCTCAGCCAACGAAACCTTCACGATCCCGAACCCCAATGCGCCGCCTAACACTTTCGAAATCAGCTCGATCCCGGCTGGCCTCGACCGCGACCTCAACAACGTCTTCAACTTCGCTGCGCGCGCCCAGCTCCGATTCACCCCGACAGAAACCCAGGACTGGACTCTGAATCTGCACGGATTCCGAGCGGATCAGCTCGGCACTGTCGGCCAGCCCCTCGGCACGAACGGAAACGTATTGGGAGACGCAGTCGGCGTCAGCTTCATCAACCCGGATGTCCGGGTGGAGAGAGACCGACTCGTGGAGTCCCGACTCCAGCCCTTGCGCGACCAGGGACTGCCAATCGACTCGATCCGATGTCGCCGCACGCCTGGCTGTCTGGAAGCAAGAGACGCCGCCATCGCGTCCGCTGACGCCACTCTGGGCCGACGGCTATCACGTCGCCCACTCGACAAGAAGCCCTTTGATGGAGACATCAATCTCCCCGGTCACGAGCGCATCGAAATTTTCGGCACATCGCTTCGCGGCGAAATCGAATTCGACAATTTCCTCGTCCGATCCATCACCGGCTGGGAGCAGTACCGCCGCTCTCAAATCCGCGACTTTGACTTCACCTCCGCAACGCTCTTCGAGTTCTTTATCGATGACAAAGCCTGGCAGGTCACTCAGGACATCCAGTTCGAAGGCGAGCTTGACATCACCCCGCTCACCTGGAAAGCGGGCGCTTTTTTCATCGCCGAACGACTCGACTATGACCAGTTCACAAGCGGCGGCGGTGACATCCAATCCCTTTCCCAGATCTTTCGACAGGATGCCTATGGCGTAGGCGCCTTCGCGGATATCGAATGGGAATTCGCCGATGATTTCGAATTGATCGCCGGTGTCCGCGTCAACTGGGAGAAGAAATCCTTCGACATCAGAGAGATCTTCAGCGCACGAGATCGCTGCACCCCCCTCGCAAACGGCTCGGTCCCGAAATGCGAAACCGCAAGAACCTTCACTGAGCCGACGGGCTCCGTCGCTTTGAAGTACACGATCAGCGAAGACGCCGCGGTCTATTGGAAATACAGCCGCGGTTGGAAGGGGCACCAGTTCAACATTTCGGACGGTGCGACCCGAAGCACTTTCACCGAAGCTCTGCCCGAAACGATCGATGCCTACGAAGTCGGTTTCAATGCGAGCTGGTTTGAGGGCATGCTTGAGTCGACCGGTGCGTTCTTCTGGTATCGCTACGACAACTACCAGGTCTTTCTCTTTACGAATGACTTCAGCAGCCCGCCGCAGCGCATCGTCCAAAACGCCAACGAAGCCCAACTCTACGGTGCCGAGCTCGACCTCGACTTCGAGCCCATCGAGCGCCTTGAGTTCAAGCTCTCTCTCGGCTGGCTCGAAAGCAAATTCCTCGACTTCTCCGATTCGGGCATCCGCCGCATCGTCCTCGGGCCCGAAAACGATCCACCGGTGATTATCTCGGAAGTCCCGATCGACTTCACAGGGAACCGGCTCCCGAATACCCCTCGCTTCAAGGTCACGGGCAGCATCAAATACGATTTCGAGTTGGGCACGATGGGAAGGCTCACGCCGCGCTGGGACTACACCTACACGGACGAGATCTTCTTTGACCCGTCCAATGGCCAGGGCGCGCCCAGCAACCTCGGCGAGCTTTTCCTACCGGCGAATACGATCGGCCAGAGAGGCCTCTTCCTGCAGAATGCCCGGCTCACCTACTCCACGTCGAACGATATGCTCCAGGCTGCGTTCTGGATCCGGAACCTCACGAACGAAGTCTATAAAGAAGTCTCGTTTGACGCCTCGGCGACCGCAGGACTCGTCGGCAGCCTCGTCGGCCTACCACGAACCTACGGCCTAAGCGCAAAATTCAAGTTCTAGAACATGACGCATCCCGGCGCGAAATCCGGGGTTAGTGCTAGTTCTCGAAATTCGCACCCGCATTCTTCGCCATCACCTCAAGAAACGACGGCGGGAACTGCCCAACGAAGTTGGCAACATCCCAGTAGTCGCTCCATTTCAGGATCTTGCCGTCGCGCATTTCATGCATCGTGCAGAAGGTATGCTCGACGGTCTCGCCCGTCTTGAAATACCATTTTTCGGTGTGGTCGAGGCAGACGACATCGCCGTCCGCGGCGATGTGATGGGTCGTTTGGTCCTGCTGGGTAATGTGATCCCAGGCAACGCTGAGCCGCTTCACGACGTTCTCGGGACCATGGGCGCCGGTATCTTCGGTGGGCACATCTTCGTAGAACACGTCGGGATGTAGGCAGCTCTTCAGCGTCTCAAAGTCGAAATCCGCAAGCGCCTTCCACATCTTCTTCACAGTGGCTTTGTGCTCTTCGTTCTTGGCCAGGATTTCTTCTGCACTGCTCGACATGGTCTTGCCCCTCGGAGGAAATAGATAAATCGGTTTGAGCCCGAAAGCCTAGACCAAGATGGGGGCGTTTTTCGCCCCGTCGCGTCGGCATTTTTCCAGAAATCTTCGGCGCGAGGACGGGCCCCTTCGGTCTAGAATAGGGTCATGAGCAAAGTCGGCGACGGAGAAATTCTGGGCACAGCGGAGGGCGCAGTCCTCGGCCGGGCGGGTCATACGCTGCATGCAAAGCCGCCTGTTTTGAACGATACCTGGGCAATCGAGCTTCTCGGAGAAAAGTCGCGCCAGGAAGTCCGGCAGCCGGATCATAATCGCCGCGCCGCGGAACGCGCCGGCTTTGATCCTCAGCCCATCCTCGCGATCGGCATCGGGTCCCTCCGCTACGCCGAAGATGCCGCAGAGGCAGCCGCCGAACGTGGCGTGGCGCAGTACGTGATCCTTGGCGCCGGCTTTGACACCTTCGCCCTGCGGCGCGCGGACCTGGTCGACCGGCTGCGGGTCTTCGAAGTGGACTACCCGGACGTGCAGACCCTCAAGAAGGAGCGGATCGCGGCGGCAGAACCGACGCCCGCCTCCCTGCCCCATTTCGTCGACGTCGATTTCGAAACCCAGCGTCTGGGCGAGCGGCTGAGCGACTCCCCCTTCGATGCGTCAAAGCCCAGCCTCTTCTCCTGGATGAACACGATCCCTTACGTGAGCGAAGAAGGGACCGCCGCCACACTCCGCGAATTACTGGGATGTATGGCGCCGGGCAGCCAGCTCGTTCTCAACTACGGGAGCGATGTCCAACTCACGTCCGATCAGGCGGAGTACCTCATGACGGTCGCCGGGAACGTGAGCGCCCAGGGCGAGCCGATGAAGAGCCGCTGGAAGCCCGAGGCCTTCGAGGCCCTCGTGCAAGAGGTCGGCTTTGAGATCGTCGAACATATCAGCGAGCAAGATCTCATCGAGCGCTATTTCAAAGACCGCGAAGACGGCCTTCGACCGGGCGTACCCGGGCGTTTGATGACGCTGACCGTGCGCTAGTCGCGCCTGGTTCGTCCCTTGCTCGCGACTCACGCTGAGCTTGAGTGCGCCTCGCCATCGCCGCCCGCCGCCCGCCGCGCCGAGCTAGCGGACCGGCACGACCTCCCAGTCGTAGGGCAGCTTCATGCTCGGATGCAGCCAGCCGAGCGGCGCGTCCTCGGTCGTGGTTTCCGCCCAGGCGTAGCGACGTGCGTTTTCCTTATGCGCCTTGCCCCGCGAGGGGACATCGATCCCAACAAGCGCATGGGCATGGGCCTCCGAGACGAGCAGGACCGCATCAATCCCGACCCGCTCGAGTAAAGCGATCAGGAGCAGCGATTTCGAATCGCAATCGCCCCAGTCCTGCGACACGACGAGCGCCGGCGGCAGGATCCCAAACGCTTCTTCCGTCGGCATGCGGTACGGGATCTGTTGCACGAAATCGAGGAGCCATTCCGCCGCTTCCGTTGTCGAGAACTCTTCCGCGAGGAGTCCGGTCTCTATCCGGTCGATCAGGGGCATCAGGTCCACGGCGTTCCGGTCAAAGACCTCGCTATAGATACAGGTCCATTCTCGCCCGGCGCAGGACTCGGGGAGCTGCCACGTGAACCGCATCTCGTCGACCCAGCTAAAATTGAATCGCGCGCCGAGCCGCTCATGATCCGCGAGCAGCGTCGACGCCGCCTCTTCGCCATGCGCGTAGGCGACGCGGTAAGCGCGTGAACGACGATCGCCTTCCCAGTAATGAGCGGTCGCGGACTCAGCTGGCGACCCCGGCGACGAAGCCGCCTCCGACACCAAAAGCGACGGGTACCTCGCGATCCCGAGATCGATCACCTCGCGGTCCATCGTACTGAGTCGGTCCAAGAAGAGGACGAGCAGAATCAGGGCGATGAAAAGAAAGAAGGAGCGCGGCACGAGAAAGGCTCGGACTCAGTTCGGCACAAGCATGAGGTCGCGCCCCAAAGTTGGTAGCGGAAGCAGACCGTCGAGCAGCGTTTCCATGCCCTGCTGCGCGAGAAGGGCCATCACGATCAAGACCGAAGCCAGTACCAGCGCACTCGCCACGTTGCCGTCATGGATCTCCGAGATTTCATCCACCTCCGGCGTGAGGCGAACAAAGACGCGGATGCCGATCACAACGATCGCTGCACCGGCGCCGAGCGCGACAACGACGTGGACCGCGGCGTAAAGAAAAATCCAGGCCGCGCCCCCGCCCTGATCCGACGCATGGAGAAGCAGGTCGAGTGCCCCGAAGGTTCCACTCACCGCATGCTGAACCAGGATGCCCATCGCGACGATCGATCCCGCAACCGAGATCCCGACAGCGACGTTCCCCGCCCGGAGCCCGTCGTCGAGCCGATCAAAGCCACTCAGCCGCGCCGTCAGTCGCGCCGCAACCGAGATACCCACAACGCCAACAAAGACGCCGAACACGAGCTTCGCCAATCCGATCAAGGAGAGAAAAGGATCCACCGCGAATTATTCCCCCGCCTGTCCGTCAAAATGCTTCACGAAATTCGCGAGGGCAGCGCGGTCCGGCTTCACAACCAGCTCCCCCGCCTCTTCCGCATCCAGCCAGCGCTGATGTCCCCCCGCCACCTGCAGCCAGGTCGCACGATCAAACGCAATTCGGAGATCGGCCTTCTTGGGCTTTCCCGCTTTCCATTCGATCACGCCCCGGCGAATGATCAGCGTATGCTGCTCCTTCGTATCCCGAATCGTCACTCCCGCCGTGAGTTCGACGCGGGCACTCGAAACCGGATCAAGGCGCGTGCCCTGCGCTCGGAATAACACCGAGTCCGGGTTCGCCTCGAGGAAGCGCGTGTTGGCAAGATTGATCGGAAGCGCTTCAAGATCGATGGCGCCTTCCATCACGAGCGCTTCCGTCAGCAGATAGTGGCGCTGATTCGACGTATTCGAGTCGTAGGCGATTGTGCGCAGGATCCGCGCGAGCATCTTACGCGCGCGCTTATCATTAGGCTTCGTGAGCACGAGCATGCGGACGAGTTCCGCGGCCCAACCTCGATCCCCCGCCTCAAAGGCCTCCTCCGCCGCCTTCCGCACTTTGCGCCGACTCCCAATCAAATCGACGATCTTGCGCGCCCGCTCCTTCGGCGTGATGCGGACGAGCTCGACGACATCGCCGTTCCACCAGCCCCCCGCCTTCGTGTACATGCCCCGCGCGATCCAGGAGAACTCGTGATAATGCTCCCCGAGATCTGGATCTTCAGCGAGATGCTTCGGCAGGTTCGCCTCCATTTCCTTCGCAGCTTCATCATGGTCGAGGCGTCGGTTCACGGCGCGGATCGACTGATCCTGCATGTATTGAACGAGGTCCCTGAAATTCGTGAGGAACGACGCGACCTTCTTTTCGCCGGAAATCGTTCGCAAATGCCCGGGAAGCAGATGCTCGATGGGATAGCTGCGGTAGCGATCGAGGGTCTCGAGCGCCTCCCAGGACTGCCGACCAAACTCAAAGCGCGGCGTCGCGATGGCCGGAAGCATCGGATAAGCCGCATCCCCCACCATCATCACCTTCTCTTCCGGCAGCCAAGCAGAGACGCCGTCATCGAGATCACTCGGGGAGTGAAAGAGCTCGACGCGCACGCCCCCGATCGTGAGAGCAAGCTCATCCTCGATCTCGACCGTCGGCATCTGGTAGCTGGTGTAGCCGCCGCCAACCGGGGGACCTATGCCGGAACCGACGCTGCCTGTTTCGTCTTTCGGAAGCAGATAACCCATCTGGTAGTAGGCGCGCATTAGGCCGCGAGGCACCGCGCTCTCGCGCAGGTAGCGGCGGAAGTTCTTGCCTGCGTAGATCGGAATTGCCCCGCGCTGATCCTTCGGAATAAACGCGTCGACACCGCCGGTATGGTCGCCGTGGCCATGGGAATAGACAACGCCCACGATGGGTGCGTCGCTGACTTCGCGGATCGCCGCGAGCGCGGTCTGCGCGCGCTCGACCTCGCCTCCCGTGTCGAAAACAAGAATTCCGTCGTCGGTCACGACGAACCCGATATTGCCAATATCGTATCCGACCGCGGCGTAGGCATGCGGTGAGAGCTGGATCAGCGTCGCTTCGCCGTTCTCCTCCGAGTACTTGGCCAGCCCGGCATCGACATGCGCGTCAGGGGCGGGAATATCCGCCGTGGCCGCGAATGCGTTTCCTAAGACGAGAATCAGAGCGGTCGAGACTAGATGGCGGAGTCGGGTTCGGGATGAGATCGAGTGCATGGGCGGGCGCCTCTCTTGCGGTTGGGCGGGGGCTCTACAAGCCTAAGCGGACACGATAGAGAGCGCAGCGAAACAAGCCAAGCGCGAGATCTAGACCGTAATGCGCGGGGCGGAGGGATCAATCGGGATCACATCGTCGGGGGATTCAAAGGACGGCGCGCCCTGCTCCCCTGTCCCCGGATCCGCGGGGCGATCGTCAGGATCACGCTCTCCCGAGAACCGGCGCCGCTGTTCTATGAAATAGGGGATGTCCGGGCGCAGCCGGATCGCTTGATCGATCGTGATCAGCGCACCCAAGCGATCCCCACTCTGAAAAAGCGCTTCGGCCAGCGTGTCAAGAATCCCCGCCTGAAGCTGGCCGGTCATTTCGACAGCGCGGTCCGCAAGCGCCACCGCGAGTTCGAGGCCGTAGGGCGTGGGTTCCTCCCCGATCGAAATGAACCAGGCGGCGGCATTATCATGCTCGTAAAGGTGGTAGGCGGAGGGCGTATTCAAGAGACGCGCGGCGTGTCGCTCCAGGGCTGGCATCTCGCGGCGAGCGAGCGGGATGATGCTCGTGAGGCCGAAGGCGACGAGGACCAGGCTGACATAGGTGCCGATCCGCATTCGGGGCGTGGCGGAAAGGCCCTCCACGCTGGGACTGCCCAGCCACCACGCGGCGACATAGCCCCCTGCGAATCCCCCCAGATGAGCGCCGCCCGCTAGGAAACGCCAAAAGAAGGGGTCGATGATGACGAACTGGAGCAGAATCACACCAATAAAGAGTCTGCGAGGTAGTCGCCAATAACATGGCAGCGCGGCGGGGAAATGCAGCTCGAGAGCGAGCATCGCGCCGGCGAGTCCGGACACGAGACCCGAAGCGCCGATCACTTCCACATGGCCCTTCATCATGATCCCGATGAGCGTCCCGAGACCGCTGCCCATCAACACGAGCACCGTCCGCCAGCTTCCCAACGGGCGCTCGACCAAATGTCCCAGGACGAGCATGCCGCCGACGTTGACGGCCAGATGCACGGGAAGACCGGGCAGCGAGGGGAAGAACCCGAAGAGGCCGGGTGCGGGAAGGCCGTGGAGAAAATGCGCGGTCATGCCCCGCCAGAGTTCACCGCGTAGGAAGAGGTCGGGCATGAAGGCGCCGATTTTCTCAAGCAGGGGATCCCGGATTTGGAAAGCGGTCCCCAAAAGGCAGAGCAGGACGGCTCCCCATATCGCATAGGGTCGATGGTTCCGGTCTCCCAGGGCTTCGACGCGCTCCATACGAGAGAGGCTGTCGGCTCCGTCGGGACGTCCCGCGAGGCGCTCAAGCAGGAGGCGCCGCGCTTCTTCGGGACCTTCATCGGGCTCCGGAAAATCGCTTTCGCGCACGGCGAGCAGGCCCTTCGGCGTTCCGATCAGGAGTGCTCGGTCCGCCGAATAGACATGGGTGATCGACTCGTAGGGATGAAGCGGTGAGCGCTTCATGCCGCGCGATTCGATCAGGCGAAAGCCGTCGGGTTCGAGCAGGATCGCCCCGCCTTGGACCAGGCGGATACGGCGATGCGTGCCGGGCCCATTCGCGGCATCACCGGCGGCCTCATTGCCGACCTCATCGGCCACGTCCCCAGCCGCGACACCGACAGCGTCATCGGCCCCACCGATTGGAGCTGCCGCCGGAGCATCGATCGTGGCTGGCTCTTCGCCCTCTTCCATCCTCCGATTCTAGCGCGCGCCCCAACGAAAAACGGAGCCAACCCCGTCTGGGAAGGCTCCGTCTATTCGTTCTGGTCTTGACTAGGTCGGGGTTGAGTCCGTCTAGTCCTGCTCGGAAGACACTGCCACCGTCGGGAAGACCCGAGAGTAGAAGAGCACGACGGCGAGGAAGATGCCGCCGAAGCCGAGTGCGATCCCGATCTGAATCGGGCCGAACCAGGAGAGCATGTCGCCCTTCACAACCGAAGGCCAGATGAGCATGTTGCGCTCAAGCCAAAGGCCGAAGAGGAGCGTGCCGGCCACAGGACCCGCGATCCACGGCGTCTTCTTCGGGCGCTGCCCGAGGAGGACGAAGAACGGGATAATCCAGTTACAGGCCCAGACCACCATGGAGACCCAGCCGTAGCCGGTCTGCAGGCGTGCCCATTCGAAGTCCCAGGTCTGCCAGCTCTTGGCGAATGCCGCGGCGGAGTAGCCCTTGTCGATCATGAACTGGTCGCCCAGGCGATCGCGCAGGAAGTAGGTTTCTTCCGGGAGATTGCCGTAGTAGATCACCAGATACTGGCTCCAGAAGAGGTAGAACCAGAAGATCGAGAACGCGAACATCATCTTACCGATGTCATGCATTCGGCTCTCGTTGATCTCACCCTCGAAGCCGTCCATGTTGCGGCTGAAGACGCCCGAAAGGGCGCAGGCTGCAACCGCAGAAAGTACGCCACCCCAGCAAACGAAGTTGCCGAAGAGATTCGAGAACCAGGCCTGTTCCATCGACATGACCTGATCAAAGGCAAAGAAGGCAAAGCCGATGCCGTAGACCAGACCGATGATCGGAGCGAGGAACGCTGTCTTCTTGCGCGAGGCTTCGCGTTCTTCCTCGTCACCCTTCCATCCAGCCGTCCAGCTTTCCGCCATCTTCTTCGCGAAGCCGTCGCCGTTCTCAGCGAGGTTGCGAAGGGTCGGGCGAGCCGAAGCCTTGAGGAACATGATCGCGAGGACCGAGATCACAACGAGAAGAGTCAGATCCGTGCCGTAGAAGCGCGTCTTATTGAGCCACGCTTCCTTGCCGTGCATCGCGCCGTTCGCCTGCCAATCGAAGATGTATTCACCACCGGCGACGCCGATGAAGCCGAATACAGCCGCGAGGGGCAAGAAAGCCGCGAGCGACTCCGCAAAGCGGCGATACGGACCGGGCCAATGCGCGCCCACGATCGAGTAGATCGCGGTCAAGATCAGACCACCGCAGGCCATCATCGTGAAGAAGATGAAGTTCGAGTGGTAGGCGAGCCAGGTCGTCTGCGGATCGGAGGCGAGGCCGCCTACGAAGGAGACGACGCCGATCACGCCAAACAGAAGGCATAGATTAAAGAGCGGCTTCGGGAGGGCTCCCGGATTCGCGCGCTCGGCGGCCGAAGTTACTGAGCTCACTATCGACCTCCCTGACCGTTGAGGTCTCTGATGTAGTTAACAACATCCCATCGTGCGGAGGGCGGAATGCGTCGGTAACTCGGCATTCGACCCCGACCCAATGAGATCGTTGTGTAGATATGTCCGTCCGTGAGGCCGGGCGCCAGGCTGAAGCCCATCGGCGATCCGGGACCAATCGGAAGCACACCCGCGATCGGGCCATTCGGCGCAGCGATCGGTCCATCACCACCGCCCGTCGGGCCATGGCACGCCGCGCAGTTGATGTTGAAGTAATCCTGGCCACGCTTGAGCGACTCGATCGTCGCGGCGTTCGGGTTCACAAGCGCCTCTTGCTCAGCGACCGGAATTTCACCGGGGCTCGCAACATTGCCCCAACCTACGGGAACCGTTCCTGCGGGCGGAGCGAAGAGCTCGATGCGGTCCTGAAACTCATTGTATTCAAAGGCGCCAACGGCGGGCTGCCATTTCATCTGCGGGAACCACTCCGGAGAGACCTGTTCCCAGCAGCCTGTGCCGCCAAAGAGAACAATAAGGAGGAGGATTGCCAGAAAATGCTTTGGCGCGCCGGTTAGATCAGTGATCCGCATAGAGCCTTCAGCCATGAGAGAGCCTTCAGCCGTAGGCACAGAGCCTTCAGCCAGAGGAGAGCCTTCAGCCAGCGGAGAGCGACTAGTGATCCGCATGTAGGCTGACCTCCTTCGCGTTGTGGCCACGCATGAGGGCTTCGACTTCCGCGATATCGCGATCTTCGCAGTTCACGACAACGCCGAATTCTTCGGCGGAGAAGCGCGGACTGTAATGATCGTCGAGCTTGCGGGGATAGAGGCCGCCGAGGGTCACCAGGCCGATGATCGTGAGTACACCACCGAAGAGAATCGTCAGCTCGAAGCCGATGATCCACATGGGCGGGACCGCGGCGAAGTTCTTGCCGGCAATCTTGATGGGCCAGTCCATCGACATCCAAAGCTGGATCCCGAAGCCGGTGCAGACGCCGACCAGACCGCCGAGGAGCGTAAAGATACGCACGTTCGACGGGGACGGATCCTCCGCTTCTTCGATTTCCGGAAAGGGTGCCGGCGAGTAAGTCGTCAGATCTTCGAAGCCGCGCGCCTTAAGCTTGCGCACCACGTTCGAGACATCAGACGGCAGGTCGTACACGCTTACGAGCGTCGACATTAGTCATTACCTCCGATGAGGATAGGCAGGGTCTTCCAGATGGACATCAGTGCGCCCCTCCGTGTCCCGGTTCCTTGGCATGGATCTGAAGTTCTTTGACTTCCGCGATCGCGATGATCGGGAACATCTTCAGGAAGAGCAGGAAGAACATGCTGAACCAGCAGAAGCTGCCCGTGAGAACCATCAGCTCCACTGTGCTCGGGATGTAGAGACCCCAAGCCGCCGGGATGTACTCGCGGGAGAGCGACGTAATGATGATCACGTATCGCTCGAACCACATACCCAGGTTGATGAAGAAGCAGAGTACGAAGAGGAACGGAATGTTCGTTCGAAGCTTCTTGAACCAGAGCAGCTGCGGGAACACGCAGTTGAAGACGATCATGCACCAGGTCGAGAACCAGTACGGTCCGAAGGCGCGCAACCAGAAAGACGTCTGTTCGAATTCAACACCCGAGTACCAAGCGATGAAGTATTCCGCGCCGTAGGCGTAACCACAGATCAGAGACGTGAAGAGGATGAACCTCGACATGTTCTCGAAATGGTAATCCGTGATGTAGGCCTCGAGCTTGAAGATGCGTCGGACCGGCACCATCACCACGATCACCATGGCGAAGCCGCCGAAGATCGCACCCGCCACGAAGTAGGGAGCGAAGATCGTCGCATGCCAGCCGGGAACGATGGACATTGCAAAGTCCCAGGAAACGATCGAGTGGACCGAAAGGACCAGCGGCGTCGCGATGCCTGAGAGATGAAGGACTGCGCGGTTATGCGCCTTCCACTGCTTGCCCGTGCCCTGCCAACCGCCGGAGGCGACCGTGTAAACCGCCTTCTTCCATCCAACTGCTCGGTCACGCGCGATGGCGATGTCCGGAACGAGGCCGACGATGAAGAAGAGGAGCGAGATCGTCAGGTACGTGTTGACTGCGAACACATCCCAGAGGAGCGGGCTCTTGAAGTTCACCCAGAGATACCGCTGATTCGGGTAGGGCAGAAGGAAGTAGAACTTCCAGAGCCGACCAATATGAATCAGAGGGAAGAGCGCAGCGGTCAACACGGCGAAGACCGTCATGGCCTCAGCACCGCGGTTAATCGCGTTTCGCCACTTCGCCCGGAAGAGGAAGAGGATGGCCGAGATCAAGGTCCCCGCATGGCCAATACCAATCCAGAAAACGAAGGTGATGATGTACACACCCCAGAAGACGGGAGCTTGGTAGCCAGCGACGCCGAGGCCCACGTAGGTCTGATAGACCAGGGCACTGGCAGCCATAATCACGCCGGAAACGGCGAGAAGCAGGCCGATCAGCCAGGGCCAATGAAAGCCCTTCGTGACCGCCATGATGTCGATATTAGTTTGCGAGTCTCTCGGCGGGCTTGTTCGGCTCGTCGGAGGATTCATTGCATCAGCCACTGCAGACGCGGGAGGCGGTGCCATTTAATGGGCTCCCTCGTTCTCTTCCCGTCGTACCTGCGCAAGGTAGGTCACAGCGGGTCGGGTGTTGAGGATCTGAAGTGAGCGGTAGGCTCGATCCTCGCCTTGTTTTTGCTTCTGAACAGCCTCGCTCGAGGTGTCCTTCACATTGCCAAACGTGATCGCGCCGGACGGGCAGGCCTGCTGGCAGGCCGTGACGACGGCGCCATCCGCAATCACTTCACCAGCGTCCTTGGCCGGCTGTCGCGCGGCCTCGATTCGCTGAACACAGAAACTGCACTTCTCCATGACGCCCTGGCCGCGGACGGTGACGTCCGGGTTGAGCATCAGGCCCAGGAGGCCCGGCCAATTATTTCGGCTGTAGTCGAAGTAGTTGAAGCGCCGGACCTTGTACGTGCAGTTATTGCCGCAGTACCGGGTACCGACGCAGCGGTTGTAGACCATGCCGTTGATGCCTTCCGGCGTGTGGTAGGTCGCGATGACCGGGCAGACCGATTCACACGGTGCCGCACCACAATGCTGGCAGAGCATCGGCAGATGCCGAACCTCGTTCTTGCCGAGTTCTTCACCATCCGGCGTGGGCCGTCGATCTTCACCATCGCGGACATTATCGTCGCCGTCGCCGACATAGCGTTCGATGCGGATCCAGCTCATTTCGCGATGGCGAATGGCCTGGGTCTCACCCACGATCGAGACGTTGTTCTCGATGTAGCAAGCCGTGACACACGCTGAACAGCCCGTGCACTTATCGTTATCGATCGTCATGCCCCAGCGATAGGGCTGATCCGGGTTGGCATCGTTCGCCGCGTCGAATTCAAAGGGCGGACCCTCGAAGTGATGGCCGCCTTCTTCGTGGCCACCCTCTTCCGCGTGCTCGCCACCGTGGTCTTCGCCGTGTGCGTCTTCTGCGGCCTGAGCCGAGGAAGCGAAGAAATGCGCTGCGCCGCCCCCCTTGGCCAGATCGTAGAGCGACACTTCCGGAGCGAGACCGCGCTTGCGCTGATTGTCGGTCCACTGCGAAAGCGCCATGCGGCGGAAGCTACCGGTCTTCGTCACCGACGCGCGCGTCGAGAGAAAGGCCTGACCACCCGCTTCGTCGAGTGCCGCCGGCAGGATCGCCGCGACGTTCGCGCCACGCGCCACGCCGGGCTGAGGCTGTTCGTCACCGGCCATCGAGGCGTAATACCCAACCGTATGTCCCTGACCGATCGGAATCGCGATCACGTCGTCGCGAACACCGCCGCGGGGATACACCGAAACATCGATCGAGCCCGCGCCCGTATCGATCTTCACGACATCGCCGTAGACCAAGCCCATCTCGTCGGCCTTGGCCATCGAGATCTCAGCCCAGGTCGTCCACGAAATCTTCGTTACCGGGTCCGGCACTTCCTGGTTCCAGGGCAGCGAAGCGCCGCGACCGTCGTAGAAGTAGGAATGCGGGAAAGCCACGACCGTGAAGTCGCCCGAGCCCTGAAGGCGCGGCGCCGAGGGTCGAAGGTTCGCGGCGCTGGCTGCGACCGAAACGTCGCGCTTCGGCGTGTTGCCGAAAACACCGCCGCGTGCGAGCGCTTGGCGCCAGTTGACGTCAGACCAGTTGCTCTCGAGGATGCTCTTCCAGCTACCCGACGGAAGCGCGTCGGCTCCGCCCATCGTGCGTGCCGCACCGAGCAGCGTATCGGCCATCGCCTGGGTATCGAAAAGCGGTCGAACCGTCGGCTGCAGGATCGAGCGAACGCCCGGTCGCGGGCTCGCATCGCCCCAGCTCTCCATCGAAGCGTGATCGGGGAGCAGCAAGTTCGCCGCTTCCGTCGTCTCGTCTTCCATCGAAGAGAAAGAGACCACGAGGTCCACCTTCGCAAGCGCTTCCTTGAAGCCGATCGACTCCGGCAAGGAGAAGACGGGGTTCAAGTTGTGAATCATCAGACACTTGACGTTGCCGGCCTTCATCTGCTGAACGAGTGCGAGCACATCCTTCAGAGAAGAAGTCGCCTTGGCGTCTTCGGTCGGGTAGGTCAGCGCGCTTCCGACGGCGCCGACAACCACGTTCAAAAGCAGCACAGCGGCGGCAGCACCGGCACCCGCCGAAGTCGAAGCGGCCACGCCCGGCGGAAGCGCCACGGCATGCTTCGCGCTCGCGAGCTTCTTTACGATCTTGTTGAAGGTCGCCTGATCGATGCCGGCAGCCGAAATTGCTGCGCTCGTGTTCGCACCGGCGAGGGCCGCACCCACACCACCTGCGCCGCGCTTATCCGCAACGGCCTTGGCAAGCGCCAGGGCGAGGAGGCCTTCACTGCCGGGCGCCGCAGGCACCCAAAGGTCAGCGTTCGAGGCCGTCAGGTTCTGTCGAGCGCTGACAGCAACGATGCGCGCGCCGCCACTCTTATGCGAATGAACGTCGCGGTTTTCAGCAAGCTGCCGCGCGTGCTCCGGCGGCGAGATGCCTGTATCCATGAAGTCGTTGCCGAAATCGATGATCAGGTCAGCGCCGGAGACGTCGAAGATCGGAGCCGCAGCAACACCGAAGACCTGCTTGCTCGCTTCGATCAGCGCCTGCTGGCCGAAGGGCTCGTAGCTGAGCCGACCGGCGATTCCCGTGGCGCTCGCGAACTGATCGAGCAGACCGTCGAGAGAGGGGCCCACATTGCCGCCGAGGATCCAGGTCTTTCGGGCGGAGCTGCCGAGAGTCGCGGCCAGCTTGTTCTTCGCATCATCCCAGCTGATCGACTGAAGGGAGCCGTCGCCTGAGCGGCTGGCCGGACCTTCGAGGCGATCGGGATGGTAGGTGCGGCCGATGCTCGCCTGGCCACGGGCGCAGAGCGAACCGCGGTTGATCGGATGCTCGGGGTTGCCCTCGAGTTTGATCGGACGTCCCTCGCGCGTCTTCACGTGAAGGCCACAACCGACGGAGCACTCCTGGCAGGTCGACGCGTATTCGACGGCGATGCCGGGGGTGATCTCTTCGGGCTGAACCACGTAGGGGATCAGCTTGCTCGCATGGTCATCACAGCCGGCTGTGGCTGCGGCACCTGCGGAGAGGCCAACAATTTTCAGGAAGTCACGACGGTCAAGCTCGGACATGCAATTTCCTAATTCTAAGCAAAAGGCCGGGGGCTGATCCCCGTCCCGTTCCAACCCGGGTGCCGTGGCCTTCTAAAGACAACGTCACTTCGAGCCAGTCTTTCTTTTACAAACGCCCCGGTGGTCCCGTCGGACCCGCATCCTACTCGGATTACCAGTGCATCGAGGTTTCGCCGCGAGGGCTTTCAGCCCTCGAGTCGAAATCCTCGAAAATCAATAATGGCACTTCAGGCAGTCCTGAGACGCCTGCTGATTGTTCTGCCGATGGCAGTTGATGCACCAACCCATTTCAAGTTTCGCAACCGGCACGAGGTATCCGATATGCGTATCGGGCACGAGGTGCAGCTTGTCGATTTCTTCCACCGGGCCATGGCACGTCTGACATTCGACGCCCGCCTGGATGTGGCGGTTATGTCGGAACTGAACGTGCTCGGGCAGGCGATGAATCTGGACCCACTCGATCGGCTCCTTGCGTTCCCAATGTTCCTTGAGAATGCGAATGCCTTCGATCTGGTCGTACTCGGCGGGGAACTGCGAATGGCAGCCCATGCAGAGCTCCACGGACGGAACGCCCGCGGCTTGGGACTTGTCCGTTTCCGAGTGGCAGTACTGACACTCGATCTTGAACTCACCCGCGTGATGCTTGTGGCTGAAGGGAATCGGCTGCATCGGGCCCGGCGCTTCGGGATCCCATGCGTCGATCGCCGACTGGCAGGCGCTCGCGGAGGGCCATTGCTTGTCGAACTCGGCCGGGATCTCGATCAGCAGATCGGGATTGTCGGCCTGTGCGGCGCGCAGCTCATGCGCTTCACACACACTGTTCGCAATCAGCACGTCCCCGCCGGCCGCATTCGCTGCGCCGTCTGAGGTCATGACCGGCCAACCGGACCAGAATACGAAAACCGCAGCAGCCGCTGCGATCAGCGAGCCAATCCAGAACGGTCGCGCGGTGCTGCCCGCGACGGCGTTCGAGTCGGCTTTCTTCGCGATGTTTGTCTTATCGAGCATACGTTCGCTCTTCTTCCTTGATTTTCGGCAACTGATGATGGTCGGGCGACCGGCTGGGCTTCTACTTCCACTTCTACTTAAGTGATTAGATGGGCGCTCGGGCCACCCGCTCCAGTCGTCACCGTCGATCCAGTTTGCTGTCCCGCGCAACGCGCTCTTCACGTTGCGACGCGATAGGTCAAGCTCTCAGGTGAGATCCGGCTCGGCTTTCTTGCCTCGCTGAGACAGGCAGTCACAGTGAGTAAAGGGAAGCTAAACCGATTGAACTTTTTTTAGCGGGCCCGCCTCTATGAAGGAGTCGAGCCCGAGTTTTTCTAGAGTGTGCGGTGGTTACATCTGTCCCATTTCGCCGTCAACCACTCGACGGGGGAGTATCCTCAGAGGGCGGTGACGAAGCGCGCAGCGAATGGTTGCAGCAAGTCTGCGCCACCGCACCCGGCAGAACCCCTGTCGGAGAAACCACGCGCGTTTGCCCCCAGCACGGGCCCGTCCAAGCTGATAGGCTCGAATGTCCGTAGCGCCGCGGCATAGCCCGGCTCGCCCGAAAACGCATTCCACGCAACTTGCCCCCGCAATGAGCCATGCGTTCGGAAGCACACACGTGATTTTGGAGAATTCTCATGATCGACTTCGAGCCGAGTGAAGAACAGGCCCTCATTATCGAGACCGTCCGACAATTTGCCGAGCAGGAAATTCGGCCGCTGACCCGCGTCGCCGATGAAGCGGGCGCCCCGCCGGCTGAAATCCTGGCCGCCGCTCATGAGCTGGGACTCGTGGCCAATAGCTTGCCCGAGGCCTTCGGCGGCGGCGGTGAGCGATCGGCGGTCACAGGCGTCCTGATTGCCGAAGAACTTGCATGGGGCGACCTCGCCCTTGCTCTGGCGATCCTCTCGCCCGGGCTGACGGGCCTCCCAATCGCCGATCACGGATCAGATTCCCTTCAAAAACAAGCACTTCCGAGCCTCACGGAGGGCTCCTTCAAGCCCGGCAGCCTGGCTCTCGTCGAGCCCCGTTTCGATTTCGATGTGTATCACCCCCACACAACCGCGAAGGCGGATGGAGCCGAATTCGTCCTCGACGGCGTGAAATGTCAGGTGCCCTGGCTCGACGGTGGCGACCAAGTCATTGTGATCGCTGCAGAAAATGGCCAACTGGCTGCTTTCGCAGTCCCCCGCGAGGCGGCTGGGCTGAGCACTGAGCCGGAGCTGAAGATGGGGATCTGTGGCCTCCCCACAGTCGAACTGACCCTCGCCGGCGTCCGCGTTCCCGCGGCGGACCGCCTCGACGCAACCGATGCCGAGATTCGAAAGATCATCGACCGGGGACGCCTCGCCCTCGCCGCGGCGGGCGTCGGAACCTCCCGGGCCGCCTTCGAAGTCTCCCGGGACTACGCCAAAGAGCGCGAAACCTTCGGACAGCCGATCGCGACCCGTCAGGCCATCGCGTTCAAGCTCGCCGATATGGCGATCGAGATCGACGGCGCTCGACTCTTGATCTGGGAAGCGGCCGCCGCGCTCGACCGAGGCGAAGATGCCCATCGCCTCGTCCGCCTCGCCAGCGACCAGACGGCCCGAATCGCCCTGCAAGTCGCCGACGGTGCGGTTCAGGTCTTCGGCGGCCACGGCTATATCCGCGACTACCTCCCCGAGCTTCACCTCAGAAACGTCACGGGCTTGCCGAGCTTCGAAGCGCTCGCCCTCATCTAAACCGACTAACACTCGCTTACCTCATCTCAGCGAAGCGCCTCGACCGCGCAAGACGCTGAGCGAACGACCAGGAGTAACTTGTTATGCCCATCGACTTCGAACTCTCCGAAGGCAGCAAAATTGCACAGGACCACTATCACCAGGTCGCCCATGACCAGATGCGTCCGATTTCACGCAAGTACGACCTCGCCGAACATCACCTCCCCACCGAGTGGGTCGACTTCTGGTGGAAGGAAGGCCGCAAGGGCCCCAAGAACCGAGCTGAAGGCGACGGCTTCATCACCATCTGCTTGCAGGCGGAAGAGCTCTGCTGGGGCGATGCCGGCCTCTACCTCCGCATGCCAACACCGGCGTTAGGCGGCTCCGCAGTCAGCGCCGCAGGAACGAAGGAACAACGCACTCAGTTCATGAGCGCCTTCCGTGAAGAGGGTGGACATCCGATCTGGGGCGCCATGGCGATTACGGAACCTCAGGCTGGCTCCGATGCCGCCGCGATCGAGACCACCGCTGATCTCGATGAGGAAACAGGCGAATGGGTCCTGAACGGAACGAAGATCTTCTGTACCGCGGGCGAAGGCGCCTCGACGGTCGACGGCGGATTCGTTGTCGTCTGGGCAACCATCGACAAGGAAGCTGGGCGAGGCGGCATTAAGTCCTTCGTCGTCATGGCCAACACGCCAGGTATGGAACTCATTGGCTGCGAAAAGAAGCTCGGCATTCGCGCTTCGGATACCGCCACCCTGCGTTTTGAGAATTGTCGCGTCCCGCGCGAAAACCTGCTGGGGAGCGCCGAGGTCAAGAAGAAGGGACCGACGAAATCCGGCGACAAGGGATTCAAGGGCGCGATGGCCACGTTCGATGCCAGCCGCCCCATCGTCGCCGCGATGGCGACGGGCGTCGGTCGTGCGGCCCTCGACTTTCTCAAAGAGGAGCTCGCAAGGCAGGGCGTCGAGATTCGCTACGACGCCTCCCCGCGCGAACTCACCGCGATCGAACGCGATGTGATCGAAATGGAAGCGGACCTCCAAGCCGCCCGACTCCTTACCTGGCGCGCCTGCTGGATGATGAACAAGGGCAAGGCCAACAACCTCGAGGCCTCGATGGCCAAGGCCAAGGCGGGCCTCGCCGTCACGAAGATCACGCAGAAGGCCGTCCAGATCCTGGGCCCCGTCGGCTACTCGAAGAAGATTCTCGTGGAGAAATGGATGCGCGATGCCAAAATCAATGACATCTACGAAGGCACCCAGCAGATCAATCAGCTGATCGTCGCCCGACGCATCCTCGACTATCCTTCATCGATGCTTCGGTAACCTTCAACAAGGCCCAACCGAACATACTCACCCTGAGAAAAACCCAATCGCCCCGCTCCATTCGCGGACGGGGCCCCGAGAGTCAAGCCATGCCGATCGACCAAGAACTTCTGGAAATCCTCGTCTGTCCCGAAACGCAGCAGGGCATGCGCCTCGCCGATTCCGAAGCGCTGACCAAACTCAACGTCGAGATCGAAGCGCGGCGCCTTCGCAATCGCGGCGGAGACGTCGTCGAGGCCAAGATAGAAGAGGGCTTGGTCCGTGAAGACGGCCAAATCCTCTACATCATCGACGACAGCATCCCGGTCATGCTCATCGATCAGTCCATCGAGCTCGCCTAGCGCCGCATCTCTGCTCTGCGGCGCTTCTCTGGCCTGCGTGCAGCTCTGCTCTGCGCCGCTCCTGCCGCGCTACCCGCGACGAGCCCGCTACTGGGCGAATTCTCGGCGCTTCAGTTCCTTGACGTAATCCGTCAACTCATCGTCCGCGGCAACGACCTTGGAAATCTCCTCCTCAAACCGAAGCGCGTCCTCTTTCACCTTACTCAGGTCAAAGGGCACTTCCAGGTAGGGAGAGATCTTCCGCAATAGAGCCAGGGTGCCACGCGGGTTCGGCGTCGCGTTGATGTAATGCGGGAGGCCTGCCCAAAGCGCGAGGGTCTCGACGCCTTCTTCCTGAAGCGCGTCAAAGAGGACGCCGACGATCCCGGTCGGCCCTTCGTAGCTCGATGGCTCAACCTGAAAGCGATCGAGTAGATCGGGATCGCTCGCGAATCCCGTCACCACGACCGGCTGGGAATACACAACATCCGCCAGGTACGCGCCGAGCAACAGGCAGCGTCGCACGCCCATGTTCACGGCGAGTTCGACCACCGCTTCGCAATAGCTTCGCCAGCGCATATGCGGTTCGACGCCGATCCCGGTGATCAGCTCGAGCCCCTCTTCCGTCACGCCGTAATGAAAATCGTTCGACGGCCAACTAATCGCGCTCGACCCGCCGTTCCGATATTGAACGTGAGGACGACGCACGGTGAAGTCGTAGTAGTCGTCGGGATCAATCTCGGCAAGCGGCACACCCCGCACAGCACGATTCACGAACTCCACCGCAGCGGAGGCCGATTCGCTCGCATCGTTCCATCCTTCGAAGGCCAACATTAAGGTCGGCTCGCCAAGAACGGGATGCACATGCATATGCAAAGAGGTCGTCATGATCTTCAGAGGGTCGCACGGTCAAGGGCAACTCCACAAGTCAAAAAAACCCTCAGCGTTCGAAGCGATATCCATGACCCCGAACCGATAAAATATGCTTGGGCCGGCTCGGATCACGCTCCAAATAGCGACGCAAGCGGACGATGAAACTATCGATCACACGCGTCTTCGTGTCGGGGCGCAAACCCCAGACCTGCTCCAGGAGTTCACCCCGGGTCACGGTCTCGCCTTCTCGGTCCACCAAAGCCCGCAGCAATCCCACCTCACGCGTCGTGAGCGTCACCGTATCCTCGGCCGTCTCGATGGAAAAGCGATCGAAATGAATGATCGCGTCGCCCACGGTCACGTTCGGCTGGGGCTCACTGCCCGATTCGACGCCGTCCCAGCGGCGGCGGCGGAGCAGAACACGCACCCGCGCCAGCAGCTCTTCGAGCCGAAAAGGCTTGGTCAAATAATCGTCCGCGCCCTCTTCCAGCCCCCGCACGATATCGGCGCCATCGTCC
Organism: Myxococcota bacterium; assembly: GCA_045106235.1. GTDB lineage: Bacteria > Myxococcota_A > UBA9160 > UBA9160 > UBA4427 > UBA4427. Next base: position 91,028 of record JBGCEJ010000032.1, on the reverse strand, counting down.
TTGGCCGTCAGAATCAGGATCGCCACGAAATTTCCCGCAGCACGCGTACGCCGCGCTACTTCAAAGCCGCTCATCTCGGGCAGCATTAAATCGAGGATCACAAGATCGAAGGCCGCCTCGTCGGATTCAGTCAGCCATTCAACTGCGCTTCGCCCGTCGCCCACGACGACGACTTCGTAGCCTTCTTGCTCGAGATTGAAGCGCACGCCATCGGCAATATGCGCCTCGTCTTCGACGACGAGCACGCGCTGCTTCGCGCCCCGCGAACGAGACACTTCGGCTTTCGGTTTTTCCTCGTTCGCGCTCATGCGGGCCTCAACGTGACCACAAAGCGGCTTCCGCGCCCGGCCCCTTCGGACAGCGCAACGATGCGGCCCCCATGCTTACGCAACAGCGTCCGCACCACGAATAGGCCAAGGCCGAGCCCCGAGGCCTGGCGGCGCACATCCCGGCGCGCGCGGTAGAAGCGCTGAAAGATCCGATTGAGATCCTGCTTCGGGATTCCGATGCCTTGGTCCGAAATTTCAACGCGCACTCGGCCATCCCCCTCCTCGCGCACGCCCACCCGGATCTGAACCGGATCCTCAGAATATTTCACCGCGTTTTCCAGCAGATTCCGAAACACAAGCCCCAGTTCGGCCTCGTCTCCGCGAACCCGAACCGGTCGCAGATTTTCGACCCGAACGGCCTCGCTCGTGAGTCGATGTCGATCGCGAAGGTCTTCGACGTGTTGCGAGAGCAGATCCTGAAGCTCGACCGCGACCTTCATTCCCTTCGCCCGCGGCGCCTCCTCGGCCCGCGCAGCCGCAAGCACCTGGCCGACCGTGTCTTCGAGCCGATCGAGATCCGCGCCCATCCGGTCAATGAACTCGCGCCGCTGTGGCGCCTCCAGCTCGTGTCGGCCGAGGGTTTCCAGCTGAAGCCGGAAGGACGCAAGCGGCGTATTCAGCTCGTGGGTGACCGCGTCAAGGAAGGCGCGCTGCGACTGATTCAGCCGCATTTCCATCACGAGCTTCACGCAGAGCCAGACCAGGCCCGCGAGCACCATCACAAAAAAGAGCGTCCCGAGAATGAACAGCACGAAATCGAAGGTGGAGAGCCCCTCCCTGATCTCCGGCCCATCGCGCCAGACCAGCACCTGCCAACCCACGGCCAGCAGCACCACGAGCACCATCGAGATAATCCCGATCGCGAGCGGTCCTCCGATTGATCGACGAGCCATGCTTCTCCTCAGCGCGGGCGAGTCCCGGCGCAGATCCCCCCCCAGGCATCCGACGCCCCAAGTATGCCGCGTTTTCCGTCCGCGCGGCGCCCCCCTCACCAGAGGGCCAACTGGCAGGGGCATCGGCCTTCTCGTATTTTCCGCCGATGAGTGAATCCAACGACGCCCAACCCATCACCGGCTGCCGCCCCGGCGAGATCGCCCCGAACGTTTTCCTCTGCGGCGATCCCGCACGCGTCGAAAGGATCAGCGCCAGCTGGGACTCGAAGCGGGAAGTCTGCGCCGTCCGCGAGTACACGATCGTTACAGGCGAAAAGGACGGCGTCCCTCTTTCCGCGGCCTCGCACGGCATCGGTGCACCGGGCACCGCGGTGCTCGTCGAGGAGCTGATCAAGCTCGGCGCCACCACAATGATCCGCATCGGGAATTCTGGCGGCCTCGACCCCACGCTCGAACTCGGAGATCTGGCCATCTCGACGGGCTGCGTCCGGGATGACGGCACGAGCAAGACCTACGTGATTCCCGAATTTCCCGCGGTCGCCGACTACGGGATCGTCGCCGCGCTCGCCGAGGAAGCGGCTGCGGCCGGCGCACGCGCGAAGACCGGGATCACCTGGTCACTCGACGCCTTTTACGCGCGCAACGCGGTGGCCGGCCCCAACGACAGCATGGAGAGCATGTCCGTCGGCGGTTATTGGCCGAGCCATCTCGAAGCGCGCATCCACGACATGCAGCAGGCCCGGGTCCTCAACTGCGAGATGGAGGCGGGCATCCTGCTCACCCTCGCCGGCCTTTTCGGCGTTCGCGCGGGCGCCATCTGCGTCGTCTCGGATCGCACACCCTGGCCCGGCCCGAGCGAACTCGACATCAACAATAATATGACGACCTGCATCGAGGTCGCCACGAAGGCCATGCTCCGCGTCGCGGGCGGGGCCTAACCGCGGCGCTCTACCTCGGCCGCAGCGCTCTACCTCGGCCGCGGCGCTCTACCTAGCCGCGGCGCTCTACCTAGCCGCAGCGCTTCACCCCGCCGTGGTGCCCTACTCCGCCGTCGGGACGAGGGCGACCGGGATCGGCATGATGTTCCAGGTCAGAATGCTGCGGTTATCACTCCGCTTGTAGATCTCTTCCTTCGCGAGACGCCGACCATTCCAGACGTAGCGCCGCAGCGCCTTGTCGTTGTCGCTCGCGACGTAGAGTTCCTGGAGCCCGTCGCCATCGAGATCCGTCGCAATCGCGGCATGCTCGAAGCTGCTTGAGCGGCGATCAATCGCCTTCTTGCGCCAGGGCTTCGTCGGATCCTCGCCCGGTCGCAGCCACCACACGCCCTTCTGGAAAAGCGCCGCAACGATTTCCTTCTTCCCGTCGCCGTCCAGATCCGCCGGCGTGAGAAAGCGCCCCAGCCGATCGTCGAGCTCAGCGATGACAACGCCCTGATCCGCCGGCGTATCCGCCTCGTAGCGCCAGATCTCCGTGCGGTGAAGCAGGCCGGCGCCCTCTGGATTCTTCTGCCCCTCGACGATCACGTAGAGCTCGTCCTTCCCGTTTCCGTCGAGATCATGGACCAGGATTTCTTTCGCGTGTCGGTCACCGAGATCCGCGACCACCACGCGCCCCTCGCCCTTGCCGGGCACGTAGCGCACAACGCGACCCTCTTGATGCGATCCATCCAGCCTATTCGGCTCCGAGGGCGTTGCGTAAATCTCCATCACGCCGTCGCCGTCGACATCACCGAGCTCCACCTCGTGAACGAAGGTGTCCTTCTCGATGTCGAGTTCTTCCACGACGTAGTCGCCGCCCTTGGGTCGAACGACCGCGACGATGCCCTGGTCATGGGTGGCCACGGCGATCACGTTCGTGCCATTCCCGTCGATGTCCCCGACTTCGATATCGCGCATGCGCGAGAAGCGACCGCCGAAATCCTTTTCCCAGAGCGTCTTCGAAACGAGCTTGCCGCCTTCTTTCTGCCAAAGCTTGAGCAGCGCGCCCGTGCCGCCGCCGGTGAGCAGCGCCGTCTCGCCGCTGGGCGTCTCGTAGGCCATCGCCTTATGAAAGACGTTGCTATCCGCGTCGGTCATCCGGGTCATCACCCATTCGCCACCCTTGCGCGTGATGAACTCAAGCTCGGCGGGCAAAGGAACCGGCGCGGAGTCATCCCCGGGCTGTCGCTCCGCGAAAGCGGAGAGACCCAGCACCAGTCCCATTTCAAGATCATCGGCGAGGGGCGGCTTGCCCGAGGTCGGCACCGGGGTCGCGGGCGCCTTGGGCGCAGCCGGAGCCGCGGCCTCCTTCGCCGCAGGAGCGGAGGACTTCCCCTCCCCGGAATCGCCACAGCCGACGCCACCCGCCCCCAGGAGCAAGCAAGCGGCGCTCACGAGCGAGATGCGCCGGAAGGCGCGAAGTTCGGAACGACGGGATTGGGCAACCGGGCTCATGACAAAATCCTCTTTGAATCACGCCAGAATCGGCGGGGAATCGGCAATGTGTGTAGCAATCCCACTCGGACACTGCGCATCCTGGCCTGAGCGTGGTATTCCCTGTTCCGCCCGATCGATAAAGGAAGAAGCAAGAGAATGAAGGGTGGACTCCAGGCCCCAAGGGGAACGCGTGACTTTTACCCCGACGAGATGCGTCGGCGGAATTGGCTCTTTGGTCAGTTTCGACAAGCCGCAGCTCGCTTCGGTTTCGAAGAGGTCGACGCCCCCATGGTCGAACACGCCGAGCTCTTCACCCGTAAGGCCGGCGAGGAAATCGTCGACCAGCTCTATCACTTCGAGCTCCACGATCGCCATCTCGCCTTGCGTCCGGAAATGACGCCTTCGATCGCCCGCATGGTCATCGCCCGCCAGGGCGGCATGCGCTTCCCGATCCGCTGGTTCACCGTCACCCAGAACTGGCGCTACGAACGCATGACCCGCGGCCGCCGCCGCGAACATTACCAGTGGAATATGGATATCTGGGGCGAGCCCGGCGTGGAAGCCGAAGCCGAGCTCTTGTCCGCCATGTTCTCCGTGTTCGATGCCCTTGGACTCGAGCGCGGCAAGGTCAAGATTCGACTGAATAGCCGGGCGCTGCTCGAGGAATCGCTGCGTGCCGGCGTGCTCGCCAGTCGACCCGAAGCCTTCGAGCCCCTCTGCGTGATCATCGACAAGATCGACAAGGTCGGCCCCGACGTGGTGACGGAACAGCTCTGCGACCAGGACGGCCCGGTCGGCCTGAATGCCGAGGAAGCCGCTCGGGTGATCGAGATGCTCGGCGCGAGATCGCTTGACGATGCCGCTCGTTTCACCACGCCTGATTCCGCCGCGCTGGCCGATCTCCGCAAGCTCTACGCTTTGCTCGAGGCCTACGGCATCGCGGAGGATGTGCCTTTCGACGCCTCCGTCGTGCGCGGGCTCGCCTACTATACGGGCGTCGTCTTCGAAGCCTTCGACGCCGGCGGAACACTGCGCGCGATTGCCGGAGGGGGTCGCTACGACCGCTTGGCGGAGACGCTCGGTGGCAAGCCCGTTCCCGCTGTGGGTTTCGGATTCGGGGACGCCGTGATTGGCGAACTGCTCGAAGACGAGAGCCTTTGGCCTGAACTCGCGCGGGATGTGCAGGATATCGTCTACGCCTTCGGCGAAGATGAAAAGGCCGATGCGATCGCGGTCGCCCGCCGGCTGCGCGCCGAGGGTCGACGGGTCGAGCTTTCGATTGGCTCGATGAAACTGAAGCGTGTGTTAGGCGACGCAGATAAGGCGGGTGCGGAACGCGTCTACCTGATCGGCGAGGACGAGCGCGCGCGAGGCGTGGTCAAGGTCAAGGACCTCGCGCTCAAAGAAGAACGCGAAGAACCCATTTCCGGCTAAGCCGGCGAGTACTGCAGCATGAGCGAATGGACCCCCAGCCAGAGCGCCGATCTCTACCAGGTGAACGCCTGGGGCAGCGGCTTCTTCTCCGTTTCCGAAGAAGGCCACCTCCAGGTCCATCCGCGCCTCGCCGACGGCGCCGCAATCGATCTCCCCAAGCTCGTGGGCGAACTCGGGCGTCGCGGGCTTCGGCATCCCATGCTGATCCGCTTCTCCGACATCTTGGCGACGCGGATCAAGGGCCTCGCGGACTGCTTCGCCACGGCCATCGAGGAGCAGAGCTACGGCGGACGCTGGCGCGGGGTCTACCCCATCAAGGTGAACCAACAAGCCCATGTCGTCGAAGAGATCATCGAATACGGCGCGCCCTACGGCGTCGGCCTCGAAGCCGGCAGCAAGCCGGAGCTCCTCATCGCCTTAGCCCTCCTCGACACACCCAACGCGCTCCTCATTTGCAACGGCTACAAGGACCGCGCCTATATCGAGACCGCGCTCCTCGCCCAGCGCCTTGGCCGCACGCCGATCATCGTCGTCGATCGCTACAACGAGATTGAACTCATCATCAAGAGCGCCGCCGCGCTGGGAATTCGGCCGCATATCGGACTTCGCGCGCGGCTCTCTTCTGTGGGCGCGGGCCGCTGGGTCGAATCCTCAGGCAATCACTCCAAGTTCGGGCTCTCCGCGGACGAACTCGTGCGTGCCGTGGACCGGCTCCGTTCCGAAGGCATGCTCGACTGTGTCGAGCTCCTGCATTTCCATATCGGCTCTCAGATCACCCGAATCCGCGCGCATAAGGACGCGCTCCGCGAAGCCATGCGCATCTATGTCAGCCTGCATCAGATGGGGGCGACGGCTCTGCATCTTCTCGATGTCGGCGGCGGCCTCGGCGTGGACTATCTCGGCGCAGGGACCGACGAAGCCTCCTCGATGAATTATTCCGACCAGGAATATGCGAATGATGTCGTCTTCGCCGCGAACGAAGCCTGCGCCGAGGCAGAGATCCCCGCGCCGGATATCGTGACCGAATCCGGTCGCGCCATGGTCGCGCATCATTCGGCCCTGATCTTTGACGTGATTGGTGTGAACCGCGACCCGCAGCCGGCGGAAATTGAACGCTGCGCCGAATCGGATCATGCCGTGTTACACGGCCTCGCCGAGACCCTCGAAACGATCGCGCCGGATAACCTGAGCGAGAGCTACCACGACCTCACCCATCGCCGAGATGAAGCCGAGTCCCTCTTTTCCCTCGGCTATCTCGATCTCCACGGACGCGCCAAGTCCGAGCGACTTTTTCACGCGGGCTGCGTGCGAATCGGCCATTTCCTCGAACAGATGGGCGAGGCCACCCAAGATTTCGAAGACTTACAGCGCCTGCTCACAGATACCTACTTCGGCAACCTCTCCATCTTCCAATCCGCACCCGACGCGTGGGCCGTGAAGCAAGTCTTCCCCGTGATGCCGATCCATCGCCTCGACGAAGAGCCCACGCGGCGCGGCGTCGTGGTGGACCTCACCTGCGATTCCGATGGCCGCCTCGACCGCTTTATCGGCGAAGAGGAAGAACAGCCCACGCTTCGGCTCCATCCTTGGAACGGCGCTCCCTATTTCCTCGCCGTGTTTCTCGTCGGGGCCTATCAAGAAATTCTCGGGGATTTACACAACCTCTTCGGCGATACCGACGCGGTCCATGTCCGCCTCGATGGCGAGCGAGGCTATGCCGTCGAGCATCTGGTCGAAGGCGATGCGGTTTCTGAAGTGCTCTCCTACGTCCAATATGATCGCCGCGCCCTCTCGGAACGCGTCCGCCGAACCATCGAGAATGCGCTTCGGGACGGCCGCATCAGCCTCGAAGACTCCGCTCTCCTCCGGCGCCGCTACGATGAGGGACTGGCTGACTACACCTACCTGAAAGACGAAGGCTGATTCTTGACCGCACGCAAGACGACCGCGACATCCACCTCAAAGACCACCTCAAAGACCACCTCAAAAGCAAAAAAGAAAGCCCCCGCCCAAAAAGCGGCGGCGAAAAAGGCGGCCGCAAGCAAGAAGAAGGCGGCTCCAAAAAAGAAGAGCGCCAAGAAAAAGGCCGCCGCCCGTCCCGCCCCCGCACCGCCGCCGCCCTCAGGCCCGCCCGCCCCTCAGCCGCCCAACACCGCGCGCGTCTACTCATGGAACGTCAACGGCATCCGCTCCGCGACGAAGAAAGGACTCGCCGACTGGGTCGCGAAATGCGATGCCGAAATCATCGGCCTCCAAGAAGTCCGCGCAGCACTCGAGGCGATCCCGCCGGAGATCGCAGAGATCGACACCTACGCACAGCATTTCGTCGCCGCAGAAAAGAAGGGCTATTCCGGAGTGGGGCTCCTCTCGAAACGTCAGCCCGAAAGCATCGACACCACCCTGGGAGAGGACCGCTTCGACGCCGAAGGGCGCATTCAGATCGCGCGCTTCGGTCGCCTCGTCGTCGCCAACGGCTATTTCCCAAACGGTTCAGGTAAGAACCGCAGCAACGACCGCGTGCCCTACAAGCTGGACTGGTACCGCGCGCTGCAACAGAAGGTCGAGGCCTGCCGAGCGGCCGGTGACCGAGTCATCGTCATGGGCGACTACAATACGGCGCATAAGGAAATCGACCTCGCCCGCCCGAAGGACAACCGCAAGACCTCAGGCTTCCTGCCCGAGGAATGCGAAGAACTCGACCGATGGATCGACGCGGGTTGGATCGATACGTTTCGCGCCTTCGAAACCGGCCCCGACGCCTATTCATGGTGGAGTCAGCGTTTCGGCGTGCGCGCCAAGAACATCGGCTGGCGGATCGACTACGTCCTCGCCTGCCCTGCGGCGATGCCCTTCGTGAAGAACGCATTCATCGAGCCCATGACCTTCGGCTCGGACCATTGCCCGATCGGCGTCGACCTCGATCCTGCGATCTTCGACTAACACCCACCCAGTTCGCCCAGAAGAGAGAGGAATCTGAGAACGTGCGAGCTGCGGGGCCCTCGGCTCTATTCGACGCGACGCGCCATCAGGACTTCGCGCTCATAGTCTTCGAGCGAATCGAAACGAACGAATTCGCCCTGAAGGGCTTTCCGGGTAGGCAAGGCACTCGCGCGCGAGACCGATTGGATCTCTCCGACCCAGGCCATCAGCGCTGACAGCGCATCCTTCTCGCCAGGGGCGAAAAGGAGCGGATCGAAGCGATCCGACCGAAAGCGAATCGCCTTCATCGGCGAGCCAATATCGTCGCTCCAGTTGAGCACGCAATCCACAATCAGAACCGGGCGAGAGACGATGCCCCGAACCGCAGCCACCGCGACGCCTTGGATTCGGTCCAAGGGAAGCTTCGACTTGCCACGCCCGTCCGCATCGATTTCGACCGCCTCCGCGCTCATCTCCACGGGAATCGCATCAATCACCTTCAGCTCACGAAGCGAGATCACGGTCGTCGCTTCTTCGGGAGCCTCTTCGATCGGCGCGGGCGACGGTTCAGGACCGGTCAACAGGCTCGAGAGAGCCGCATTATCCGTCCGGGGTGCCTCGAACAGGACCGTCTGGTCCTCCCGATGATCAGCTTCCAAAGGATCCGCCGCCAAATCCGAAACGGCGTCCACATCGCGCAGCATCGGACTCGTCATTTCTTCCGTGGAATCGACCATGGGCGTCTGGTCGCTGTCGGTCATCTCATCCGGCAGACCGAGATCCGAAAAATCTTCACCTTCCGCTTCAGACGCGAGATCAAGTCCACCGTCTTCGAAAAGCGCTTCATCCGCGAGGCCATCATCCGCCTCGCCTTCCAGATCCGCGGAATCGATGGCACTGGGATCGTTCCAATGCGAAAGCACATCGCCGGACGTTTCAGGAACAGGGATATCGCCCGCGGGCGCATCCAAATCGAGATCTTCCCCCAACGGGAACGCCGTCGTTTCGACCACATGATGCTCAGCGCTGACCCGACGGTCGAGCTGAGAGCGGTTCACCGGCTCCGGTTCGGGCTCAGGCGTTGCAGCGACCTTCGCCGAGGGCGCACGATTCGGTTGTGCTGCGGCCTGGGCTGCTTCGCCGCCTGGCATAGCACTCGCGCCGTCCTCTCCATCAACCTCTCCATCAACAAAGGTGATCGCCTCGAGCCCCTTCCGGCTTGCGGGATCGAGGCTGGGATCCGCAAGTGCGACATGGGCCGCACGGCGTGCGAGGTCCTCATCGAGATCACGAGCGATATTCACGATGCGCGTTGCATGGGCAGCAGAAGCACCGTTATCGAGCGCCAATTGCAGAGAAAAGAGCGCTTCCTTCGGATGCCCGCCGTCCAGCAGAGCCTCGCCGAGCCGAACGGCCGCCGTCGCTTCGATCGCGACTTCACACGAACGCGTCGCGAGGGGGAACCAATGATCGACGGCCGCGTCCACATGCCCCTGCCGCAGACTTCTGCGCAAGATCGGGAGAATCGCTTGGGCCGCCGCTTCGGGCTGATCGACTTCGACTGCGGTCGAGTAAAACGCCTCAGCCACCTGTTCGTCGGTGGGATTATCGCGCCATGCTGCTTGGAGAAGATCGAACGCAGGATAGGGATCGCCGTCTGCGCTGAGCCGCGCTGCCCGGGTCAGAATCGGATTATTTCCCGCCTTGGTGCGCTCAGACTCGTCAGCAAGCCGGCCTTCCAGATTCGCGAGCCGCAGCCCCGAAGCGACAAAGGCCCCTAAACCGAATGCACCCATGACCGTGGCCCAGGGCATCGCCCCAAGTTGATCGACGGAGAGCCCGCGCGCAACGAAGACATCGAGGCCCAGCCAAAATGGGACCAGCAGCCAACCCGGGATGCTGAAGCCGCCGCCAAGGCCACGAATACAATACGCGCCTAACACGGCAGCCACTAAACCGGAGGCACCACTCCAGGGAACTCCGCTCGACGCATCAAGCGCCAGATAGAACTGCGCCGCAGCGGGAATCGCGACCAGCGCAAAGACCCCGAAGACGGCGGAGCCCCAAACGCGCTCGAGCGCAATTCCGGCGAGGCAGAGAAAACCGATTGCGAGAAACGCACCCGCGATCGTTTCGTGAATGAAGGCATGGGCGAAAAGATTCGCGGGTGGCGATCGGCGGTCGAGAACGCCCAAACGCCAAGCGGGCTCCGCCTGCATGCGTTCCGCGTTCGTGGCGTCAATCAAGCCGTCGAGACGAGCCTGGGCGCGGGCCAGCATCCGCGCGGGTAATTCGATCTCGCCGTCGCTGCCCGATAGCGATTGGGTTTCCTGAAGGGCGTCGAGCCAATCGGCTCCGAGGGCCAACTCACCTCGCCGGTCGATTTCCAGCCGCGGGTTCGCCGCGATATATTCGCGGGCCTCGGATTGTGCGGACAAAAACGCCGCATCCATGGCATCGGGTTCGTTGCCCAATAGAAAGGGGACGGCGGCAATGGCAGCCACCAACAATAGACTTACGATCGGCGTTTTCTTAAGCCAATCCATCTCGTCCCACTCCCTTCAACGGCCTTGCTCCTCGTTTCGAAAAAGCGGCCCTTCGCAGCATTCCCACCACGAGTCATTCTGCGTCTCAACGGACGATTGGCGGACTTGCCTTAGCGAGAATCCGTGAAAGCCATCAGACAATGAGAGAAACACCTCACCCCGCAGGGACCACCTCCCTCCGCGGCCTTCTCGCTCTTCTCATCCTGAGCGCAGTCGCGCTGGCTTGCTCTCCTGATATCAGTTCTGACATCGATCCCAGCCTCGAGCAGCGCGCCGATGCGCCCGATCCCCAGCCTGGAGCCCACTCGGTTGCGCGAAACGAGGCCCTGGAAGATGCGATGCCCGAAGGCTGGCTTCTCGAACATCCCATCATCTCGCCCAACGCCCAGCTCGAACTCCACTGGGCCGCGGTCGCGGAACGCGCCCGGGCGCGGGATCCCCGGGACGGTGCCGGCCGCGTTTGGGTCGAACAAATAAGCCCAATCGGCTCGCCGAGCGGTCCGCAATCCAGTCAGCACTGGCAAAGAGAAGATGCTCGGCCCGGAGCGGCCCCCGAACTGGAAGCCGGGACCCGCCAGCGCATCCATCTTGTTTTTGAAGTGGCCGAAAGCGGCATCGACGAAGGCGGCTTGATCTTCTTGCAGGCGGACCCCTTCTGGTCCTGGTCCGAAGCACAAACCGAACGCCCTGACGCGCCGGGCTATGTCACCGCCGTCCCCCGTGCGCCAGGCGTCGAGCTCATCCCCACCGCGCGAGGCGTCAGCTTCGAAGTGCGCGGCCGCGGGCTGCGCGCCTCTGAGCGGATCGACCTCGTTTACGGGGCAGGGCCCGCAGGCGCCCGGGTCGACGCCTATGCCGAAAAAGGCGCTCCATTCTTCGTCGGCGTCGACGCGTCCGGAGACGGCACGCGCGGCTGGCTGAAAGAGCCGGCGCGGATCGATATCCGCGCCCGGGCCGCCGCCCGGCTCGTCGCCTTCGCACCCGCGGATATCGCACCCGGCACCGCTTTCGAAATCAGCGTCGCCGTCGTGGACCGCGTAGGCAACCGCGCTGAATGGCCAGCCCAGAGCGAGCCTCTCTCGGGAACCGCCCCGGGCTGTGAAGGCATCGCGTTTGAACTCACACGACTCCCCGGAAGTCTTCCTCTCGAAATCCCGAGTCGCCTAACGCTCCAAGAAGACTGCGCCTCAGAAGGGCGACACACCCTTTCGGTCATCGCTCCCAAGCAAGAGGGAACGCTCCGCCTCCGCATCCAAGGCCTCGGCCCCCTCGACGGGCTCAAAGCGGAACTCAATCCGGTCGTCGTTCGCGACGCGCAGACGCGCCTGGTTTGGGGAGATCTCCATGGGCATTCCCAGTTTTCAGACGGTACGGGAACGCCAGACGACTATTTCCGCTATGCGCGCGATGTCGCCCGCCTCGACGCGATTGCGCTCACAGACCATGACCACTGGGGCATCCGCCCGCTCGACGAATCACCCGAGCTTGTCGACCACCTCCGTGAAACGACCGCGCGCTTCAATGCCCCCGGACGCTTCATTACCCTCCCCGGCTATGAATGGACCAACTGGGTGCATGGCCATCGCCACGTACTGTCCTTCGACGATGCCCTCCCTTTCTATTCGGCGCTCGATCCCGAAACCGACCGCCCCGACGAACTCTGGGCCGCCCTCCGCGGCCAACGCGTCCTCACCTTCGCGCATCATTCCGCGGGCGAGCCCATTGCAACCAACTGGTTTTACCGACCCGACCCTGTCCTTGAGCCCGTCACCGAAATCGCCTCGGTCCACGGCATGAGCGAAGCACCCGACGCGCCCGCGCCTGTTCGCGGTGGAGAGCCCGGCTATTTCGTACGGGACACGCTGCTCCGCGGCGATCGACTCGGCTTCATCGGCAGCGGCGACTCTCATGACGGCCATCCGGGTCTCGCCGAGATTGCAAGCGGACAGTCGGGACTCGCCGGACTGATGACGCGAGAACTCAGCCGGCCGGCGCTCCTGGAAAGCCTGCGCCGTCGCCACACCTTCGCAACAAATGGCATTCGCCCCTTCCTGGAAGTCCACCTCGACGACGTCCCGATGGGCGGAGCTCTTCAAGCGGCCCCGTCCCAAAGTCGAACCCAAGGCGCCGAGCTCACGCTTCGCATTCGCTACGAAGGGACAGAGCCGATTCAGCGCATCGACCTCATCCGCAGCGGACGGATCGCCTCCCTCGAAGGCGAAAGCCGGATCTCTCTCGACCTCATGCGGACGATCCCTCCCCTACTTCCCGGAGAGTTCCACTACGTGCGCATTATTCAGGAGGACGGCGGTGTCGCCTGGTCGAGCCCGATCTTCGTAGACGCCGCAGCGGACAGCCCCTAGAGCCGGAAGCGTCCGATCTCTTCCTGAAGCCCCTTCGCATGGGCGGCCAGGTCCGAAACAGTTTCGGTCGTCTGCTCGGCACGGCGCGTACTCTCGAAAGTCACTTCACGGAAGACCTTCAAGGCTTCGGCGATCTGATCGGCGCGCTTGCTTTGCGCTTTCGTCTCGACGGAAATTTGTTTGATCTTGGAGGCCACAATTTCGACAGATTGCGTAATCAAGCTGGATTCGTTGCGCTGCTCCTGAGCGGAGTTCTTTACTTCGAGCCCAAGATGACGCATCTGTTCGACGCCGCGCGTGATCTCCGCGCTCGCACTGTCCTGCTCGTGGGTACCGCGATTAAGCTGCGTCGAAATATCCTTCACTTGCTCCATCGCAACGCTCACACGACCAATATCCGCGGCCTGACTGCGCGTGGCTTCAACGATTTCCTTCGCCCATTTCGTCGACTGCTGCGAGCTGTCGCCGATTTCGCGAAGAATCCGCCCCGCTTCATTCGAGAGCTCAACACCGCGATCGACTCGGGTCGCGCCTTCTTCAACGGCTTCCACCGCGCTACCAACGCCCCCCTGAACGGCCTCGATCAATTCGGCAATCTCGCGAGTACTTGCAGCGGTGCGCTCGGCAAGGCTGCGCACTTCTTCCGCCACAACCGAGAAAGCCCGACCGTGCTCCCCGGCCTGAGACGAAATAATGGCGGCATTCAGGGCCAGAAGATTCGTCTGTTCGACCACCGACTCAATCACTTTTACAACCGCACCAATCGACTCACTCTTGTCGGAGAGATTCGAAATGATGGATTCGATGCCCTTGAAGGAGTTCTGAATCTCGTTGATGCCGTCGACCGTCTGATGGACGGCCGCCATCCCCTCTTCGGCGCGCTGCGATGTCTCGTTCGAGAGTTCATGACTCTCGCGCGCATTCGTTTCGACTTGTCGAACAGAACCCGACAGCAGATCGAGCGCGGAGGAGGTCGATTCCGTCGATTGATTCAGCGTATCGGCGCTGCGGGCAATTTCTCGGATCGCACTCGTCATCTCAACCACGCTGGATGCCGTCGTGTCGATGATCTCCGAGAGCTGATCGATATGCCCGCCGGTCTCCACGATCGAGGAGTCCATCTCAATCGCAGCCGTCGACGTTTCGATCGCCGTTCCAGAAAGCTCCTCGACGCTCGCGTTGACCGTATGCATCGAGGCCATGATGTGCTCGATGGAATCCGCTGTGTCCTCGACGGCCTGTTCCTGGCGGCCCGCTTCTTCCCGAACAGAAGAGCTCGCCGAAGCCAGGTGCGCGGACGCATCAGCGACATAACGCGTATTTTCATCGACCCGCGCGACCAACTCGCGCAAGCTCTTCACCATCGCGTTGAAAGCATGAGCGAGAACACCGATCTCATCCTCGGTATGCACCTCAACGTGTGTCGAGAGATCGCCCGCCGCCATCGAGGCCGAACCGTCGACCAGCTGAGTCAGAGGCTCGACGATCTGCCTTCGCAGCCAAACCGATCCAACCCAACACATCACGAAGGAAACGACGAGCACGGCAATCACGATGCCGACGGAGTTATAAAGGAAACCCGTCACCGCACGGGTATCAGAGCGGATAAAGATCGCGCCGATCTGTTCATTGCCGATGATGATCTTGGAAGCGAGATCGATGTTCTCTCGCGACCAGCTCGGCTCGAACGGCAAGTCCGCAGGCGCCCGGAAATCCAAGATATCCGCGCGGACGTACCGCGCAAAGATCTCTCCATCGGCATCGTAAACAACGGCGCCTTCGATTGAATTCGCCGCTTTTAACGCGCGCAGCGTTTCAGCCGCTGTCTGATCGTCATCAAAGAGCAACGAAGCTTCGACGTTCGCCCCGATCACACCAGCGAGAAGCAGCAGCTCCGACTCCGCTTCGTATTGAAACTGAATCGCTGCTGTAAAGAAGATGGCCCCTGCCGTGAGGAGCAAGGCCAGGCCAGTGGTCGCGAAGAATCCGCTCTGCAGGCGCCGCTGAATCGATTCGCGGCCCACGTCCATAATGCTCATGGAGCACCTCGGTCGATCAGAGCGCGCATCATTTCACGACCTTCGCCAAGCGAAGCAGTCGAGAGCTGATCTTGAGTCGAGCCTTTTTTGCGGCGCCGGGATTCATCTCGAAGCGGACCTTATTGTCCGCCCGGAAAAAGTTCGCCATCCCGCCGCGCTCTGCGAAGCCTTCAGAATCGGAAACCGTAAACACGGGCGCTTCCGAGAGCTCAGGCATCCCGCCGAGAAGCCCCACTGGTGCACCTTCGCCCAGATAAAGGAGATGGCAGGCATTCGCTGAGTCGAGGCTATCGATCGACTCGACCTTGACCTTTCGGTCGCCCACGCTCTTTCCGGAAACGATTTGGGATACGACGCCCCCAAAACTCTCCGCGCCGAGCATGCAGATTTTGACCTTCGAGCTCTTGCCCTCGAAGACATCTTCGGGCCATTCGACATAGCGGACAAAATTGAAGAGAAAGGCGGCTTTGACCTGGTCTTCCGATTGGGCACGCGCCGCATCGATGGGCAGGGTCACGGTGAGAATCGCTAGCATCCCGCAGACGAGGGCCAGCGCTCTTGCGCTCCGGCTGAGTTGCCGGTCACGCGACTGTCTTCGATCAGAGCTACCCCAAATGAGCACTTCTCGACCCTCACAGTCCACTCGGACAAGCGATTTGCGGACGTACGCTCCCCTTGGACGCGCTGCCACGC
The DNA here is from genome assembly GCA_045106235.1 of Myxococcota bacterium. Classification (GTDB taxonomy): domain Bacteria; phylum Myxococcota_A; class UBA9160; order UBA9160; family UBA4427; genus UBA4427. The sequence goes on along the minus strand of JBGCEJ010000032.1, from coordinate 75,395 downwards.
AAAACACTTCTGCTTTCATCGGCATCTCTATTCGAAAAAAAAGTCCGAGCCGCGAAAACATTTCGGGGGTACGGGTTTTTAGCCACACCTCCTGCATATCAAGCCCGAGCGCGCGCCCATGAGTCCGCAGATCTCGATCCTTCTCCCGGTCTATAACGCCGAGACAACCCTCCCCACGACGCTCCGCAGTATCTCCCGGCAGCGAATGGAAGATTGGGAGTGCCTCGTGATGGATGATGGCTCCGCGGACCGGTCTCTCGAAATTGCGCGCGCGGCTGCGGATCACGATCCCCGCTTCAAGATCTTCCCGGGCGCCCACCTCGGTCTGATTCCCACTCTGAATGCGGGAATTGCGCATGCCCGGGGCGAATACGTTGCGCGGATGGACGCCGACGACTGGATGCATCGCGACCGGCTCGCAGAGCAGTTCGCACTCCTTACGGCCCACCCAGAGCTGGATGCAGCAGGCTGCTTCGTCCGTATCTTTCCGCGGGCCTCGATGCGAGACGGACGCCGCCGCTACGAGGAATGGCTCCATTCTTTGACGGACCCAGAAACGCTCTGGCTAAACCGATTCATCGAATGCCCCGTGGCGCATCCGACGCTGATGATTCGCAAACGGGCATTCCACGATTCGGGCTACCACGACGAGGGTTGGCCTGAAGACTACGACCTCATGCTCAGGCTCCTTCGGAAAGGCCCATGTATCGGCATGGTCCCGCGGCGCCTCCTCGGATGGCGAGATCAACCTCGGCGCCTTTCTCGCACGGACGAACGTTATGCGCTCGCGGAATTCGGTCGCTGTCGCGCCTTCTTCCTCAGCCAGGACTTTCTCGCGAATCATTCAACCTACGCACTATGGGGACATGGACGAACGGGGCGCGCCCTCCGCAAGGCCCTGGCGGGGCACGGGCATACCGTATCGACGATCGTCGAGGTTCATCCACGCCGAATAGGACAACGAATTCATGGGGCGCCTGTGATTCACCCCGATGCTCTCCCCTCCCACCCCCGAGAGCCTCTCATTGTTTCCGTATCGGGAGCAAAACCGCGCGCCGAAATCCGAACAGCGCTCGCCGACAAGGGCTACCGGGAGGGCCTCGACTTCGTATGCGCCGCCTAAGGTCACCCTATCTGAATGACCGTTAGGCAAAAGCGACTCGCGTCCACTCGAAATCCCGTGACCTAATCAAAAAGACCCGAATTTTGAATGGAAGGAACCCACTCAGAAGAGCGGCATCCAACTCCCAAGAGTTTCTCGATGCCCCTCACGTCAACGAATAAATCCGAATCCCGAATCCGAAAGTTGAAAGCAGGCCCTATGGACCTCTCCGAATCAAATCTCCGCACACTCGTCCGACCCTTCGCCCCCTTAAGCCCGGGTGCCGAGGATCACTACGACGCGGTCGTCCGGCGCGTGAACCGCGTGCGCGCGCGACGTGCACGCCAGCAAAAAGAACTACGCGACCTGGAAGATCAATTTATCCAGAACGACCTCGTCGTGCGCTCCGGTTCTCGCCGAGGCCTGCCCCTTTCCGCGCGCGGGCGACGCCAGCGCCTCACGCGAATGCTCGACCTCAGCCAAACGGTTCGGCGCCTCGACGAAGAGGAGCGCTTCGCAATGCAAAATCTCGACCGCATGAACGCGGCACTCGATCGATGGGCTAAAGAGACCTACGGCCCTTAGAAGTCGGCCTGGCCCGGAGTACGCGGGAACGGAATCACATCGCGGATATTCGCCATGCCCGTCATAAACTGCACGATCCGCTCAAAGCCAAGGCCGAAACCCGCATGGGGAACACTGCCGTAGCGGCGCAGATCGAGATACCACCAATAGTCTTCAGGCTCGAGCCCTTGTCCGCGAATCGTCCGTTCGAGTACATCCAGCCTGTGCTCCCGCTGAGAGCCGCCGATGATCTCGCCTACGCCGCCAACTAACACATCCATCGCCGCGACCGTTTCTTCGTCATCGTTGCGATACATATAGAATGCCTTGATCGAAGCCGGCCAATCCGTCACGACCACGGGGCAGCCCACATGCTGCTCCGTCAACCAGCGCTCATGTTCGCTCTGCAGGTCGAGACCAAAGCCCACCGGGAACTCGAAGTTCTGCCCCGAGTTCTCCAAAATCCGAACGGCCTCGCGATACGGAATGCGTTCGAAGGGCCGGTCGATCACGGTCTGCATTCGGTCGATCACCTGGGACTCGATGCGCTTGGCAAAAAAAGCCATATCGTCTTCACAGCGATCCAGCACATCCTTGAACACCGACTTCAGGAAGCGCTCGGCCAAATCCGCCAACCCATCCAGATCACAGAAGGCCGCCTCGGGCTCCACCATCCAGAACTCCGCCAGATGCCGCGCCGTATTCGAATTCTCCGCTCGAAAAGTCGGACCAAAGGTGTAGACCCGCGATAAGGCAAGCGCGCCAATCTCGGCCTCGAGCTGTCCCGAAACGGTCAGAAAAGTCTTCCGTCCAAAAAAATCAGCCGCATCGTCCACGGCCCCCGAATCGTCTCGCGGCGGATCTCCCAGGGGCAGAGTCGTCACCCGGAACATCTCCCCGGCGCCTTCGGCATCCGACGCGGTCACGATCGGCGTATGGAGATAAAAGAAATCTTCGCGTTGAAAGAATTCGTGAATCGCCATCGAAGCCGCGTTTCGAACACGAAGCACCGCCCCAATCGTATTCGTCCGCGGACGCAGATGCGCAATCGTGCGCAAGAACTCGAAGCTATGGCGCTTTTTCTGGAGCGGGTACTCCTCTCCGGCATCCCCGACGAGCTCAACGCGACTGGCGTGGAACTCGAAGCGCTGCCCCTTGCCCGGGGACTCGACAACGGTCCCCTGCGCAGAAACCGCACAACCCGTCGAAAGGCCCCGCACGACTTCTTCGTAGCCCTCGGTATCCGGACTCGCGACGACCTGCATCCCGTCCATGCAGGACCCATCCGACACGTCGAGGAAGGAAACGCCCTTGCCGTGGCGCACCGTGCGCAGCCAACCCTGCACGACGCCCTCGCCCCCGGCGGATTCTCGCGCAAGCATGCTGCGGATTGTTTCGAAGCCCATTTTCTCGTTCCTCCTCACACCCATGCCGGAGAGTAACCTCCTTACGCGAAGGACCGCTATCGTCGGGAACCCTGAGGCGCGAAATTCGCACCCGGCAAGAGAAGGCATCCGAATCATGGCGATCAACTGGTTTCCCGGCCATATGAATCGGGCGCGGCGCGAGATCGCCGACGCCATCCGAAAAGTCGATGTCGTGATCGAACTCGTTGACGGCCGACTTCCCCTCTCGAGTCGAAACCCGATGCTCGGCGAGCTTGCAGCCGACAAACCGATCCTCACGCTCTTCACGAAATCAGATCTCGCGGACCCCCAAACGACTTCGGCCTGGCTCGACGCATGGCAAGGCCCCCGCCCCCTCGCGCTTGTGATGAGCGATGGCAAGAGCGTCCGCAGCGTCCCGGAACGCTGCCGCGAACTCGCCCCCCATCGCGGGGGGCCGGGTCGAACCCTGCGCACCCTGGTCGTCGGGATCCCCAATGTCGGCAAATCGACGATGATCAACTCGCTCACAGGCCGCCGAATCGCGAAAGTCGGCGATCGCCCCGCAGTCACGCGCCGTGCCCAGCGCGTCGAACTCGAAGGCGATTTCTCGATCTTCGATTCGCCCGGCGTGCTTTGGCCCAAACTCGACGATCAAGATGGCGCGCGACGCCTTGCCTCCAGCGGTGCCATCGGCTCGAACGCCTTCGAACCCATCGACATCGCGGGCTGGGCCGCGTGCTTCGTCGCCACACGCTACGCCGCCGACTTCGAAGCACGCTTCGAACCCGACGACCCCGTCGCCGAGATTCTCGAGCAAACCTCCCCCGATCCCAAAGACGCTTCCCGCGCGATCGCACTCCTCGAAGCCGTGGGCAGACGCCGCGGCGCGCTCCGCTCCGGCGGACATATCGATCTCGACCGCGCGGCGGACATTTTCCTGCGCGACCTGCGGGCGGGCAAGGTCGGCGCAATCAGCTTCGAGACACCCGAAGATCATCCCGGCGTTTTCGACGACAGCCCGGGAACGGACTAACACCCCGGGGCCCAAAAGGCGCCCGTCCCTTTAACCGCCTTTTAACCGCCCTTAGGCCGCCCTTACCCCGCCCTTCAGCCGGGCTCTTCACCGAAGGGATCATCGTCCGAGGCCCCGCGTCGCCCCCGCGCAGTCCGATGCCGCATCGGCACAGTCCCCTCCGCCAGTTCCGTTTGGAGCGCGACATACGCGCGGTGACGGCGCTCGTCGACGGCTCCCTCCGCCAGCGCCGAAAGCACACAGCAATCGGGCTCCGTCTGATGCAAGCAGTCTCGGAAGCGGCAGCCCCCGTCCAGGACGTCCTCGAAGCCCGGGAAATACTGCGCCACCTCCGTCGCTTCCACGTCCACCGCAATAAAATCCTTGAACCCCGCGGTATCCACCAAGGTCCCACCGCCGTCGAGCCCGTGGAGCGTCGCGGTGGTCGTCGTATGGCGCCCCTTCCCACTCCCGCGATTCAATTCCCCGACGACGAGTTCGAGATCCGGAACGAGCGCATTCAGCAACGAGCTCTTCCCGACGCCGGAAGGACCCACCAACGCTCCGAGTCGCCCCCCCGCGAGCGCCTCGCGAATCTCTTCGAGCCCCCGTGCTTGCTCAGCGGAAACGCCTAACACCTTGGCCGATTCGCCGTAGATCTCCACTAGGCGGCGCGCCAAATCGGCGCCCCCTTCGAGATCGATTTTATTCACGATCACCATGGGCTCGATCCCTGCAGATCGTGCGATCACGAAGCCGCGATCGATATAGCCGGGAGGCTCCCGCGGCTCGGGCGCGACGACGATGCCTAAGACATCGAGATTCACCGCAATCGTGCGTTCTCGCCCACGCGCGTCCCGCCGCCGCAGGACGCCGTAGGGGGCTTCGACATAGAGACGCTCGCCCGCAACCAGAACACGGTCGCCGACCACGGCGCGCTGCTCCGGCTGAAGCCAAACCTGCCTCTCTTCACCGTCTTCGAAACGCACAAGGACAGCAACCCCGTGATGCGCGATCACGCGTCCCGGAACCGCCGAATCCGGGGCATCGGCCGCGTCGACATGGGCTCCGGGCGTTTCGCCTTTCGACTTGCCCCGCTTCCGCGCAGCGTCCCGGAGACCCGGCGACCTTTTTCGCTTCCGTGCCGCCAAGAATCAATCCGCCCGTAGTTTTTCGCGCAAAGCAGAATCCCGAGAGACCCGGCGCGCCACCGCTTCCCGAATCACCGTCGGACTCGCATGAATACGCAACTTCTCTCTCGCGCGCGTGACGCCGGTATAGAGCAGCTCCCGCGTCATCAGCCGCGAAGCGACATCGCCCAACACCAAATCAACGGTATCAAACTCCGAGCCCTGACTCTTATGCACGCTCATCGCAATCGCACTCTCGTGGTCGGGGAGCCGGCCTGCCGAAAGCGTCCGCACGCCCCCCGCACCATCCGGAAAGAGCGCCCGTAACTCGCCCTCCGTTTCCTCGATCAACCCGACGTCGCCATTCCAAAGGTCTTGCTCCGGAGCATTTCGCGTCACCAAGAGCATTCGCCCCAGCCACCACCCCGAGCGAACCGAAGTCCCCCGGGCCTGCGCCGTTGCTTCGTCAAGCGTTGCACAAAGCGATTCCACACCAAGCGGCCCCCGGCGATGCGCACAGAGAACGCGGTAGAGCCCCAGCTGATCAAGCTTCGCCCGGTCCGCCTCTGCAGACTGAATCAAGCTTTGAATATGTTCGCTCTCCGAAACCAGCCGCCCAAGCACGCCTTCGATTGAATCCGCGGGGCAGCGCTCCACCTCTGGCAGATCCGAGTCTTCAAGAAGAGCGAGCGTCGCTTCGGCATCCCCGGCCCGGATCGCCTGTGCCAGTCGACCAATCCCGCCGCCGGCCTGGTAGCGATGACTCGTGCGCAAAGTCACGACCGAGTTCGCAAGCCCCGCCGCAGACGCCCCTGAAGACGTATCCCCCTCTGCCTTCTGAGCCTGCCGCGAATCACGCGTCTCCCGCGCTTCCTCACCCTCGGCCTCGTCACAGAGGTCCGCCAACACAGCGCCCGAATCCACCGATGCGAGCTGCCCGGGATCACCTAATAAAATTACGCGGGTCACGCCTTCGCAGGCTTCCATCAATCGCGTCATCAAAGCAAGGTCCACCATCGACGCTTCGTCGATCACGACAATATCGGCGTCGAGATCGAAAGACTCCGAACGCCCAAAAGCGTCGCGGCGCGTCTGCCGAAAAAGCACCCGATGAATCGTTTCCGCGATCGTCGGCAGCGCCGCCTGGACGGCCTCCGAAACGGGCAGCGAAGCCCTCTGCCGCGCAAAGGAGTTCGTCATCGCCGCGGCGGCTTTCCCTGTCGGCGCCAAGAGACGCACCCTTGGCATCTCCTCTCCCGCGCGCTCCGCCGATTCCAAGAGCAAGGCGATCAAACGCGCGACCAACGTTGTCTTCCCGGTTCCGGGCCCTCCCGTTACCACCGAAAACGGTCGCGAAAGGCCGAGTCTGAGCGCAGCCCTCGGCGCCTCATCGACCACTGCCTCAGCCAGCGGCACTTCATCCACTTCGAGCGAGGCCTCCGGCTCCGAATCGGCCGGGGTCGAAATGCTTGCCATCAAGCGAGCAATCCCGGCCTCCGCCTCCGTCCAATCGACCGAGAGATCCGGCGCGAGAACCCGGTCTCGGATCAAATTCGCCAGCCGGTTCTCGGCACGCTCTGCACGGCAGAGATAGAGCCGCTGCGCATCGTCCAAGATGAGGGGACGCGGGGACTCGCCCTCCGGCAGTACGGCGCCCTCGCGGTCGTCGTTTTCCGGATCAAGCATCGAGACCCGCGAAACCAAAGGACTCGCCGCCAGCGCCTCGGTCCATTCCGAAAAGGACTGCCCTGGGAGAAGCAACGAATAGGTCGCCACCTCTCCCGATTGCTCCGTCACAAGTCCATCCTCAGAAAGCCGAACGAGATCGGCGCAGACATGCCCCGCCGCTTCTTGGCGACAAGCCAAAGCCAGGGCCCAGCGCACGCCCGGATCCGTCTCACCATAAAGCTCAGCAAGGCGATCCGCGAATTGATGATCAAGCGCACTTAACACGCCTGCGGACCTTGCCGCATGCAGAATGTCTTCACCTGGATCGAGCTGCCAATCGAGTTTCACTTCATTCATGCGGCGCTCTCCTCGGGTGCTGACAGGAGAATCGAAATTCGCTGAATGAGATCTCCGGACGGCCGATCGAAGAAAACCCCGCAGCCTTCGGCGTGGCTCGGTGAAAATCCGCGAAGAAAGAGATAGTACGCGCCGCCAAAATGCGTGTCGTATTGGTAATCCGGCAGACAAGTGCCCAGATAGCGATCGAGCGCGACCGCATAGAGCAGATACTGAAGGATATAGTCATGCTCCATCATCGGCTGTAAGAGTTCCGGCGGCATATAGTCCGCTTGATGCACGCCGAGATCATTCGACTTGTAGTCGACCAAGTAATAGCGCTCGCCGTCGAAGAAAATCGCATCGATAAAGCCGCGCAAATAGCCGTTCAATGTCTTCCAACTCATCGAAGCGACCCGCGGCGCATAGGCACGCAGCGGCGAACCCTCGGGCGCGTCAAAAAGCAGAGCCGCGAGCGAGCTGGGGGATAGGCCCTGTCCGCGATCTCCAGCGCCCGTGCCCCTACGCGTGCCGGTGCCACTCAGCCCGGACAAAGTGAACTCCATCTCGGGCAAAAACTGGTCCGGCGCAATCTGCTCGAGGGACAGCAGAGAGGGATCGGAACGCAACGGGGTCGTCGCGACGGATTCAACGACATGCAGAATTTGATCTTCGCACTCGGCGTCAAACCCCGCGCGCTCAATCTGCTCTGCGGCGACCGCTCGCACATCCGAGGCGTTCAGATCCGAAAAAACGACGCGCTCCAGGACCTCATGGAGAAGCGTCCCCGCCTCTGCGCCCCTCGGAAAGGAATGCATCTCTCCCGCGAGATCAGGGGCTTCGGGATTCGCCGGCAGTTCCTCGGATGTCACCTCCGCATCCAGATCGCGTCCAATGAGAGCCGGTCCCGAAGCCGCAAAGCTTCGATGCTCATCCCGCACCAGCCCGGAGAAGCTGGTCGTCCTGACGGCGCCCGTCGGCACGCGCTTCGGCGGCTCGAAAGAGAGTTCGGCACGGGCCTCGAAAGGGGGTTGCCAGCGTTCCCGAGGCTCGAAATTCGCTTCCTCAACCGCAAGCGCCTCATGGCCGGTCGCCTCCATCAACTCGGTCCAGGCAGAACGCATCCCTTCGTCGTCGACTTCATCCTTCATCCACTTCATGAAGCCCGAGCGAGTTTGCGCCTTCCCCTCACTCGCGCAGAGCGCTTGATAGGCGCGTCCATGCAGGAGCCAAGAAAGCGGCGCTTTCATGAAGCCCTTGCCAAAACGCCCCCAGGCAATCACGCATTGTCGCTTCGCCCGAGTCAGCCCGACATAGAGCAGCCTCAGCTGCTCAGAGAAGACCTCCTCGTGAAATTGCTCTACGTGACGGATATATCCCGAATCCGCGTCCGGCCCTTGGAGTCCGAGATCAAGGGTTCGCCGCCCGGTCGCGTGATCGTGAAAACGAATCGGCGGATGTTCTTTCGTGGAATCGCCCGCGGCTTGGACGGAAACATCCTTCGATCCAAAGTCCTCCCATAAGCTCGGCAGATAGACGAATTCATATTCAAGACCCTTACTGCGATGAAGCGTGACTAAAGAGACCGCTTCATCATCCGTTTCCAAACGGAGCAGCGAAGCCTCGGAGCCCGCTTCCGCGCGGGCATCCTCATCCGCGATTGCCCTCTCCAACCAAGCCACGAGACCGGCCCGCGAGAAGATCCGGTCGGTCGCCACGCTTTGCAAAAGTTCGCCGAGGTGGAGCCAATTAGTGAGGCGGCGTTCGCCGTCCCTAAGGCCTAGCAAGCGAGACGAGACGCCTTCCCCATTGCGCCAAGATTCGAAGGCACGGCTGAATCCGGACTGCGTCCAGATCCGCCCGTACTCTGCAAAGCGCTCCGCAATCGCGACCAGCGCAGGAGAATCGTCTTCGAGCCGCGCCAAAGCTTCGGCGTCTAAACCGTGGGCCGCGGTGGAAAGCGCCGCCCGCACCATCCGAGGATCTCCGGGCCGAAGGAATGCCTGCAATACGCTGAGAATTTCCCAGGACTCGCGGGTATCAAAAACATCCGCGGTCCCTCGGTCCACACAGGGAATGCCGAGGCTTTCGAGGCTGCGGCGCGCCGCCTGCAATTCCACTTTCCGACGACAGAGAATTGCGACGTCCGAGGGACGAACCGGGCGCTCCCCCACCGTCGCTCCCGAATCCAGTAAATCCGCCACATCTCGGGCCATCGCCTGCATCAGCTGCCGCCGGCCAAATCGAGTGGGCAGCGTCTTCCCGAGCTCTTCCCCCGTCACCTCGGCCGCCGCCTCGATTCCCGCGTAGAGCACCCGCATTCCCGATTCGGATCGCCCCGGCGCCGACCAACCGCGTTCCGCATTCGGGCGCGGAGCGACGGGGTGGAAGCCAATCTCGCCGATGCCGAACACATCCGCCGGCCCCTCGAAAAGCGCGTTCACCGCGGCAATCAGTCCCGGCGTCGAGCGCCAATTCTTCCCAAGGTTGAACACCGCTTCGCCGGCATCCTTCCCCGCTCTCAGGTACGTAAAAATATCCGCACCGCGAAAGGAGTAGATCGCCTGCTTCGGATCTCCGATCAACACCAGGGAGCCGGGCCCAGCCGCCTCGGGCCGCTGATGCCAAACGGTTTCGAAAATCTCGTACTGAACCGGGTCCGTATCCTGAAATTCATCGATCAAAGCAAAGGGATATTGAGCTCGTAGTAGATCGGCGAGCCGATCTCCCGAACCCGCCCGAAGTGCGCTTCGGAGCGCACTCAACAAATCGTCAAAGAAGAGCAGATGCTTCTCTTCACGCCGGATCGCGGCCTCTTCCCGGACTGCATCAACGAACCGCCGGCGCAGGGCGAGCGCACGCACGTCATAGCTCTCAGCCAAAGCACGATGCGCTTCGCCCAACACTTCGCAGACGTCGAAGAAAGGATCCTCGGGTGGATTTTTGCCCTTCTTCACCCCGTCCAGAAGGCCGGCTGGCGTGAGCTTCGCCCAGAAATCAGGGAGTGGCGTCGCGAGCATCTCCGAGAGCCCTTCCGCCTCGTCGAAGGTCGCAGCGAGCTGCGCGAGCGTTGGCAGCCAATTCCCAGAGATCGTCGCAACCCGGTATTTGTTGCGACTGAGGCCTCCGTCCTCGAGCAAGAGTGTGCCCGCCCGTTCCCCGCCCTCTTCCCACGCCGCCCGCCATTTCGACCAAGCGTCTTCGACGGCCTTTCCAAGCCGAGCAGGATCCTCAGGCGCCTCCAGTACTTCGGGCAGCACCGGCATTTCTTCGTCCGCACCAAGTCCTCGGATCAACTTCCGTTCAAGCTCCCCGGGCTCAAATTTCCATCGGCGCCCCAGCCCCCGCTCCAGCCACTCCTTAAAAGCATCGTCTTCGCCCGCAAGCAGCCGAGCCCAAAGATCATGCGCCAGCGTCCGTTCGATCACCTCGGCATTCTCAACCAGCTCCGCATCGAAGGCGACGCCACTCTCAAAGGCATGCTGCGCGAGTGCGCGCTGACAAAAGCCATGGATCGTAAAAATTGCCGCCTCGTCGAAATCCTGAAGCGCCCGGCGCAGCGGGTTGAAGCCCCCGACGCGCGCCGCCATCCCTTTCGCCTTCAGGCCTAACGTCCGAAGCTCCGTCTGGGACGCGTCAACCCCCTCCGCTTCCAGTTCCGCAACCAAGAGCGCTTCCTGAATCCGCTCCCGAACACGGGTTCGCAACTCCGCCGTCGCTGCTTGCGTATACGTCACGACCAAAATTTGGTCGGGCGTAAGCCCATGCTCGACGAGCAGCCGCACATACAGCGTCGTGAGCGTATAGGTCTTGCCCGTTCCCGCACTCGCCTCAATTAGCGTCGTGCCTTCGAGCGCAAGTGACCACGGATCAAGCTCCCTCACGAATCCGCCGCCTTCTGTGCGTCCCGCATGGGCCGAAAAATCGCCATCGCGAGGGCGTCAAAAGTAAAACGAGAGGGTCCACTCATTTCATGATCCACCGGCGAGAAGCCCTCCCAAACACGCTCCATCTCGAGGTCGCCATCCACCTCGCCGCGGCGACTCTGCTGGTCGACGTTGCCGTGAAATTCTTCTTGAGCGCTACGCCAGGCCTGCTCCTCCTTGCCGTCCAGCGCCTTTGTCGCGAAGGCCTTCGACGCACGCGGAAAGAAAGGCAGCGGGGACTCATCCACACTCCAAGCCCAATCGAAGAGCTGACCGAGCAAGGCCGCAGGTTCATCAACATGCCCCAGCGCGATTCGGCCCGGATCATTCGCCTTTTTCGTTTCGGGGAGGCCGAAGCCGATACTTCGCGGCGCTAGATCTGCTCCCTCTTTTACGCAGGCGCATAGCGCGAGATGCCGAATCCAAAGATCCAAGTCGCGCCATTTCCCGATCTTGGAAAACGCGTACTGAACCCGTCCCTCCGGCCAAAGCGAATCGAGCACACCCGTCAGTCGCGCCGCTCCGATCCCCGGAACTCCTTCCAACGCCAGCTCGAAGGGCAGGTCGGGAATCCGTTCGCCGGACTGACTCAGCCGAACACGCCGCGCGATTTCCTGGGCTTCGCCGCGCAGATTTCGCGCGAAAATTTCGCCGCGCACCCCCACCGGCAAAGCAGGATGGGCGCGAAGCCGGCGCATGGCCTCGCCGCCCCCTGCGCCCTCACAAAGGTCCGAAAGCAGTGCCGTCCCGAGGCTGTACCGACGAAGACCATCCACCTCGATCGGGTCGAGATCATCCACGGAATCCGCAGGGTTCGGCAAACGCAGACTGAGCCGGTCCCGGGCAAAAGTCCGCGTCGATTTGAGCACCCGCGCGATCATCTCGTCGAGGGTCAGCGTCGGCAGACCGCTCTCGGCCTCTGCTTCGCCCGAACGTCCCACACCGCTTTCCGAAAGAAAGCGCCGCACCTCGCCCCCGTCGGCCACAAGCGCAGCCCGCCGCGCACTCGCTCCGTCGAAAGCCGCAGCCCGCCGGCCCCGGAGCCGAGCATCCCCATCCGCCTCGAAATAACGCGGGCTATGCGCCTGGAGAGGATGAGGCACCACCAGCTGTGCGCGAAGGTCGCCACTCGACGCCTCGCCTGAATACGCGACATCAAGCGCATCGAGCAGCTCCGTCACCACCACCGAAGGCGGCAGGTCACTCCCGTCCCGAAGATCTCGCGCAGGCGCCGTCAAGATCAACTTATCCCGTGCGGATAAGATCGCTTCCAAGAAGAGATAGCGATCATCGTTCCGGGTCGACCGGTCGCCCGCCCGCGGTTTACGCGCCATGAGATCGAAACCCGCCGCGGGCGTGCCTCGAGGAAAGGACGTATCGCTCATGCCGAGAATCGCGATGACGCGAAAAGGAATCGCGCGAAGGGGAACGAGTTCGCAGAACGTGATCCCGCCCGCGAGAAAGGCCTGGGGCGTCGGCGCCGCCTGAAGCGCATCAGAGACGCGCTCGCGAACCGCCTCGAAGGGGACCGCTTTCGAGAAACCGGCTTCTCCGGACGACTTCGACAGCTCGATCAGGATCTCTCGAATCGTCGCGTGCTCATGCGCATTTTCATCGTTTTGAAGTAGGCTGCGCTCCAGGAGCGAGCGAAGCCAATCACACCAAGCCGCCACATTTCGCGGCTTCGAGATCGCATCCCGCGCCCCGCGAAGCAGCATTTCCATATCGCCCAACGCACCTAACACAGACGGCGATGCCAAGACACTGAGGGGCTCAGGCCGAAGCCCCTCGAAAACGGCGTCGCTCGCCCCGACCGCATGCGCCAACACAAGACGATCAATCCCGCCTCGCCAAGTATGCCCACGCTCCGCAGCAAGCCCCATCTGATCGCGATGCGTCTCGTCAAACCCAAACCGGATCCCGGCCTCCGCAGCCCAAACCGCGACCTGCTCGACGCTTTGCTCATCGAGTTCGAAGCGCTCTCGAACGGGAGGCAGCGCGAGCCAATCCAAAACTTCGCTCCGCGTGCCACGCCCGGCGATCAGCTCCAGCAAAACACGAAACGCCTCCGCCACAGGCGATCGACGAAAGGTCCCGCGATCCGCGATCCGGTACGGCAGCGCCATACTCGGATCCTCCGCCGCACCGAAGACCGCTTCAATATCCGGCGCAATCGCATCAATCACGGGCGCCATCACGATCACGTCTTCGGGTCGAAGCGTCGGATCCTGATCGAACGCGTCCCGCAAAAGCCCTTCGACAACTTCGAGCTCACGCCGAGGGCCATGGCAGAGATGCACGCGAATCGAATCGTCGTCAGGAGAGATCGCTTCCCCCGCAGCCGGCGCCGTCGGATCCTCTTCGAGATCGAGTAGCTGAGCCTGCAGCCGCGTCAAAAGACTCGCCGGCCCCTCTTCCAGTGGATCTGCAAATAGATCCGCGTCGCCCTCCTGGAGCTGAGGATGCTCTTCGAGTCCGCGCTGAAAATCACTTCCCAAGCGACCAAGACCGGCCAGAAGCCCCGCCACCGGCGAAGCCGTCACCTGATCGAAAAGCCCACCTTGGATCGGCGCATCGGTCTCATCTGCCGCGGGCGCCGCGTCCTCGAGCGCCGATGCATCTCGAACCTCTGCCCAGAGATCCGCCCAGTACGTCCGCGAAGGACTCATCACAGAGAGATGCACATCGCGCAGCTCCCCGAGTCCCGCAATCGCGGAAAGATAAAGCGGGGGCAGCGTCGAAACCGCAAAGATCTCGAGCGCGCCCGGAAAAAGGCGCGCGAGACTTTCGGCCCATTCCTCGCGCGTCCCCGCCGATGCACCTTGCCCCGACACACCTTCCAAAAACGCGCGGGTGCGATCGGCAGCGTGGCCGTAGCCAAGCTTCTCGCGCAGCGCCGCGTACAGCAGAGCCTGCCAACTCTCGCGCCCAGCCGCCTCACCTAACAAGGAAAGCTGACCCCGCGAAGGCCCAGACGGGGAGAACTCGGCGCCGACCAGCTCGTCCCAGGCGAAAGCCCATTCCGGCCGGAAGGTGATGTAGCGATCCATCAAATTGGCCAGCTGACGCGCAAGCTGGACCAGCCGCCAATCCCCGTCCCGGGTATCCAGATGCCGAGCTAACGGCGCGAAGGCCGCCTCATCTCGACGTTCATCGAGAATCCGGGCGATCCACCAGGTGAGCCGTCCAACTTCCCAAGCCGGGTTCGCGGCTTCCGCTTCTGGCAGCGCGGAAAATACGCGCTGCAAGAATTGTTGAGGAAAGGGGAATTTCGTATTGGCGCAAACACCGTGATCCCGCGCGATTGACTGCGCAACCCAGCGTTCCATGCCCGGACCCTGGACGACGACGAAGGCCGTTGCCAATGGATCACGACCCGGACGACGGAGACGCTGGGCGAGTCCATCGAGAAGTCGCTCGGTGCGGTTGCTGCGTTCGACGTAGAGCAAAGGTCGCCTAGAACGCCGTCTTCATGCCTGCATCGAAGTCCCAATAAGACCGAAGCATCGTAATCTTGCCCGCTTCGTTCACTTCGTAGACGTTGATGACTTCGCTCCAAGACAGAGTTCCGTCAGGGCGCTTCGTAAAGATCGTGCCCACATTCACGCAGGCCGGCCCTGAGGTCAGGGTTTGCCGAATTTCGAAACCAATCGAGTCGGGACGAATATAGATCGAGCAGAACTTCTCGATTGCATCCTTCCCTCGATGTCCCTCCCCGTCTGGATTCATCGGCGAAGGGCCATAGGGATCCTGGACGACGGCATCCTCAGCGAAAAGATCGAGCCAGCCCGCGCCATCTCCCTCCATCGAGAGCTCCATCGAACGAAGACTCGCGTCGCGAGCAGGGGTTTTCGGGGCGTTACGGACGATATCGATGGACATAGCGTTCCTCAGGCAAGGCGATCAAAACAGATCGATGAAAGAAGGGCGACCGGTTTTAACAACCTGCTCTTCACGAAAGACCGCTCGATTATAGTCGATCGAAAGCGTTACTCGCCCGTGCGTACGCGTTCGATCTGGTCTCCGGCGAAGACACCGATAAAAAGATCATCCCCGACTTCCAGCGCCACGCTCGCGGCGCCTCGCCCCTCGCG
Source organism: Myxococcota bacterium (assembly GCA_045106235.1). GTDB lineage: Bacteria > Myxococcota_A > UBA9160 > UBA9160 > UBA4427 > UBA4427. The sequence continues at coordinate 60,175 of JBGCEJ010000032.1, read as the reverse complement.
AATTTTCGTCGCTTCGAAGGCCTCGGGATCGATCCGGTAGACCGAGTAGCCGATATCGCAGCCTCCTGTTCGGATCGATCCGCATCTGAGCCCCGCGATGGGGCCCCCGTGCTGCCCCGCAACCAGCAGGTCGCCCTCGGCGGTCCAGGTCAAATTGTCTGGATTATGCTCGACGGCGACCTCGTCCCGAGTCGCTGTCCCGTCCGGAGCAAAGCGCATGCGGTAGACCGCGCCGCCGCCCCATTCCGCGACGAAAATCTCGCTCCCGTCGGCATTCGCCTCAATGCCATTCGGCGCGCTGCCTTCGCTGCCGGGGACGGTGAAGATGCCGCGACCGGGCCGCCAGCGCAGAACGCTGCCCGTCGGGCGCCCAAAATTGATCTTCATCAGGTTCCGCAGGGCGTTCCAGCCGAGGCCATCGAAGGCTGGCATGAAATTCGTCACGAAGAAGCCCCCCGCGTCGAGGAGCGCCACATCGTTGGTCATGACGCCCGCGGGCATCTTCACGCAGCCGCGCCATTCAAGCGTCGGCTCGATCCCGTTAACCACCTCGAAAAACTCGACCGCCTCTCGGTCGCCGTGATTCACCACGGCCAGAGCCAGTCCGCCATAAGGTCCGCGGCCGAGATCGATGCCGTGGGGCGAGAAGTATTCCGCCGCGGGCGGCGTGTCGCAGTCGGGCTCACCCCAGCCCCGCGTCGGAATCGCTGAAGCGGACCATTCCGTCGGGAAAAGTCGAAAGGTCTCACGATCTGAAACACGGAGCGCCGTCAGCCGTCCCGCCCTTTGCGGAGGTTCCGAAGCTTCGGCGTCGTGGTCCACGAAGGCCATCTCGCTCACGATGACCCAGTCCTGACGCGGCAAGACCGCCAGATCTTCAGGATTCATCATGTCGCAGATCGCGACCCCGTCACCCCAGCCATCACACACCGGCAGTTTTTTCGGCGACGTCAGGCAACCCGTCAGAAAGGACAGCCCAAGGCTCGACATCAAAACCAAACTCAAACCACGCGAAAGCATCTCCACCCCTTTTCTTCCATCGCCGCCATGAAGGCCGCAGCCCGAAGCCGCAGCCAAGCCTGCGCGAATGCGCCTAACGTTCCCCAAGAATCTGCGAAAGTCGGGAAGCCGCTTCAAGCACAGCCTCCCCCGGCGCTGCGGTATAACTGAGCCGAATCCACTCGCCGTAGTCGCGACCACAAGAAATCCCCGGCGCAACTAACACCCCGCGGCGAAAGCAGTCCTCGAGCAATCCCGGAATCCCGCGTTCATCCAACTTGTCGCGCACATCGAGAAACATAAAGGTCCCGCCTTCGGGGATGCGCTGCCCAAGCAGCTTCGCGACGGACGCCCCCACCGAGCGGTCCTGCGCCCGCGCCGCTGCGACCCAGTCCGCACCGTCACGCAGGGCCGAAAGCGCGGTGTGCTGGCCCACGATTGGAGCGTGGTAGTAGAGATGGGTCCCGATTTTCCGCGCCTCGGCGATCAGCCGTTCCGGGCCCGCAAGGTAGCCGACCCTTTGCCCCGCCATCGCGTAGCTCTTCGACACGGAATAGACCGAAACCGTCCGCTCCGGGGCGAAGCGCGCAATCGAGACGTGCTCGCCCCGCGCCGCCGCGCGACTCTCCACCTGCTTCGCGGTGCCCCCCTCCGCGGGTCCACGCCCCGCGTGCGTATCCGCGCCGTTTTCCGCGTCGTTGCCCGCGTCGTTGCCCGCGTAGACGTATTCCTCATAGACCTCGTCCGAGAAGATCCACAGGTCATGCTTTCGGGCCAAGGCCGCAAGCGCTTCAAGCCATGCCCCCGGAATGATGCGTCCCGTTGGGTTCGACGGCGTGGAGATGTACAGCACGCGGCTCTTCGAAGTGATCTTCGCCGCCACCGCGGCCACCGCCTCTTCCAGCGTCGCCACGCGATCAAAGAAAGGCACCTCCACCGGCGTCGCGCGAAAGCTCTGAGCGATCCCCCGAATGAGTGGCCAGAACGGCGCCAGAATTAGAATCTCGTCCCCGGGCGAAAGCGTCGCCCCCGCGACCGTCGAGAGCCCACCCGTCGCGCCCGCCGTCACGAGGATTTCTTCCCTCCCGTGATCGAGCCCGTTTTGCCGGAGCAGCTTATCTCCAACGGCCTCCACCAAAGCCGGAATCCCGCGCGTGTCGCCGTACGCATGCAGCCTCGGCACATCGGCCGAAGCGATGTCCTCCGAGCGCGCGCCAACAAAGGGATCACGCCAGGTATCGCCCACATGAAGAGGAAAGAGCGGACCGTCCTTTTCCGCATTCCAGCTCGCGATCTGATCCGCGAAGGGCGAATAGACGGCACCCGGCATCGCCTGCGTTCCTGGCGCGAGCGGCGGCCCCACCGCAGCGTGACCCGAGGACTCACCGGCCGGCCCCTCGCCCGTTCCGCCGCGCGCCTCGCCGCTCGGCATCAGCCCTTGCGGCTCGCCTGAATCAGCTCGCCGTAGCCTTCCCGAAACGTGGGGTAGTAGAAATCGTAGCCGCTCTCTCGGGCGCGAAGATTGCTGCATCGCTTGCTCCCCGCGCTGCGTCGCCGATTCGAAGTCTCCCCGGGTGCCTCGGCTTCCGGCTCGGGCGAACCCACCTGTTTCGCGAGCCAGCGATAGACCTCCGCCTCCTCCGCGGACTCGTTATCGACGCCGAGATAGAGCGATTCTGGCGCATCGTGAAAAAGCAGGTGATGAATCAAACCCGCGGCATCGTCGCGATGAATCCGATTCGTAAAATGCTCTTCCGCACGAAGCTTGAGCTTCCCTTCACGCGCACGGTCGATCATGCTGGTCCGACGCGGTCCGTAAATACCCCCGAGGCGCACCACAACGGACTGGATCCCGCTGGCCGCAAGAAGTCGTTCGGACGCCAGCAGCGTCTCGCCGCGAAACTGGGTCGGGTGTGTCGGAGAATTCTCGTCAATATGCTCGCCCCGGCGCTGGCCGTAGACGGAAGTGCTCGAGGTCATGATGATGCGGCGCGGGCGCTGGCCCTCGTCGGCGAGCCACTCAAGGAAACCCGCGAGGCCGTCCACGTACGCCTTTCGGTAGGCCTGCTCCGTTCCCTCATCCGCCCCCACGGCGAACACCGCATATTCGACCCGCTTGGGCGCCGGCCCAAGGGATTTAGGCTGGGAAAGATCCCCCGAAATCCCCTTCACCCCGGGCGTCAGCTTCGACGCGTCCCGCCGAATCCCGAAAACCTCATGGTCCAGAGAAAGCAGAATCTGCGCGAGCGCATTTCCCACATATCCACAGCCTGCGATCACCACTTGTGCCATCCGGCCAGCATGCCGCAGATGGCTATGCTCGTGCCATGCGAAAGCCCCGAATCGGGATCCCACTCACCCTCGACAACCGCGAGCGCTGGCGGGCGGACCGCGAGTATCACTATATCGATCGCAGCTACGCCGACGCCGTCGACCGCGCAGGCGGCCTGCCGCTCCATCTTCCGATCCAGACCGACCCTGCCGAAGTCATGACCACCCTCGACGGACTTCTGCTTCCCGGCGGCGACGATTTCCCCTCAGAGGCCCCACTTGCCCCGGAGATCGAGCTCGACCTCGTCCCCGAGGAACAACTCGCCTTCGACGAGGCCCTTTTTGCAGCGGCCCGGGCCCGCGAAATTCCAGTCCTCGGCATCTGTTACGGGATGCAGCTCATGGTTCGGGCCGGCGGCGGACAGCTCGATGCCCACCTGCCCTCCCAGCGGCCAGGAACCCTTGAACATCGCCTTCCCGCGCAGGAACGCCACGCCGTGGAGCTCGCTCCCGACAGCCAGCTCGCCCGAGTCCTCGGCAGCAGCACCCTAGAAGTGAACTCCCTGCATCATCAGGGCGTGCGGCAGCTTGGACCGGGGCAACGCGCGGTCGGGCATGCGCCCGACGGCGTGATCGAAGCCGTCGAGTCTTTCGGCGCGACCGAAGCCGCGGGAGCGGCGGGCGGCGAAGGCGGCCCGTGGTGCATCGCGGTTCAGTGGCATCCCGAAAAAATGTCTGAGGATTCCAGCGCACGACTCTTCTCGGCATTCATTGACGCCTGCCGCGACGCGGCGCCCAGAGCCGGGTCGGGCGCGAGACCATGATGCGCATGGCGGGTTCGCTGCTGTTTTGGGGCTTCGTTGTGCTCTCGTCCTTGGCCCTTTTCCCGGTCGCCTGCCTCCTCTGGCTCGTGACCTTCGCCTTTGATCGGCGACGAGCGGCGATGCATCGGTTCACTTCCTTTTGGGCCTCCCTATACACCTGGCTCAATCCGGCTTGGCCCGTTCGGGTCCTGGGCCGCGAGCGGCTCTACACCCAAGGTCCAGCCGTCCTCGTCGCGAACCATCTTTCGCTGCTGGACATCCTCGTGCTCTTCCGGCTCCGAACGCATTTCAAATGGGTCTCGAAGGCGGAGAATTTCCGAGTGCCTGTGATCGGCTGGAATATGCATCTCTGCGACTATATTCCGCTCCGCCGCGGCGATGCCCAGAGCATTCGCGCCATGATGCGTCACTGCGACCGCGTGCTTCAGGCGGGGAGCTCAATCATGATGTTTCCCGAAGGCACCCGATCCGGGAACGGCCGCCTGCGCTCCTTCAAACCCGGGGCGTTCCAAATTGCGGAACGCAATGCACTGCCGATCCAGCCCATTGTGCTCCGCGGGACGGCGGAAGCACTTCCCAAGCGCGGCTTCAAGCTCCAAGGCCGCCACGCCATCTCGATTGAAATCCTAGATCCGATTCCCGTCGAGGACGTCCGCGCCTGCTCCGCCGAGGAGATGATGGCCCGCGTCCGGCAGGTGATTCACGAAGCGCTCGAGAAAGAAACTCCGGGCTGATTCAGCCCCCGTCCCCCGCGGCGCCCCCGACGCTTACTCGGATTTCACAAGAGACCGTCGCATCAACTTCCCGGAAGCCGTCCGGGGTAAGGCGCGCTGAAAATCGAAAGCCACGGGCACCTTGAATCTCGCGAGCCTCGCCTCGCAATGCGCCCTGAGTTCTCGCTCCGCCGCGTTCTCATCGCCGGCGAGCGAAGCCCCCTCGCGCAGTACGATAAAAGCGATCGGCCGAGCTCCAAAATCGGCATCCACCCGACCGACAACAGCGGCCTCCTCGACGTTTTCGTGTTCTTCGAGGACCGACTCGATTTCCGCTGGGTAGATATTTTCCCCACCCGAGAGAATCAAATCCGAGCGTCGATCCAGCACCCGCAATCGGCCCGCGGAATCGATTCGGCCAAAATCTCCGGTTCGGAGCCAGCCGTTCCGGAGGACCTCTCCCGCTCCATCCGTTGCATCCGTTGTATCCGTTGTATCCGGCGCATCCAGATAGCCCAGCATCACGTTCGGCCCGCGCACTTCAATCTCGCCCTCAACTCCTTCGCCGCGGGCCAAGGACTTCGAAGTTTCCGGCACGATTCGAATCCCCACCCCCGGCAGAGGTTCAAGTCCCGCTGCATGATCGTCAGGATCCGGAGACGGTCGCCACGGCGGGCGTGTCGCAACCTGCGATGCCGCTTCTGTTAGGCCGTATGTCGGCGAGACGGGATAGCCAAGGTCGACCGCCCGGGACAAAAGCCCCTTCGTCGCAGGCCCCCCGCCCAAAAGGAGCACGCGGAGAGAAGTCGGCGCGCGCCGCTCTCCCCGAATGGCAAGCAAGCGCTGCAACATCGTTGCCACGAAACTCACGCAGGTGATTCCGTCCCGATCAAGCGATTCCGTCACCCGCTCAGCATCGAACCCCGAATGCAGCACAACGCTCGAAGCGTCGAGTACGCTGCGCACCAAGATCGAAAGCCCGCCGATATGAAAGAGCGGCATGCAGAGCAGCCAGCGATCGCGCTCGGTCGTTTCAAGCAGCGCGCTCGAAGCCGATGCGCTCGCCAGCAAATTCGCAAGCGAAAGCACGGCCCCTTTCGGCCGCCCCGTCGTGCCCGAAGTCCGCAAGATGAGCGCCGCCCCCTGCTCCGCAAGGCGCTGCCTCTGCGCCACCGACGCCGGCCGGTCGACGCAGCCACGTTCCGCAATCAGTTGAGGCCCCGCCCCCCGGTCAAAAATAGAAGACATCACGAAGAGCCCACAGTCCGCCGCCGCCGCCGCCTCACGCGCAGAAGCGCCGGAAGCATCTCCGTGATTCGCGCCCCCGTCATCCGACACCAAGAGCGCCCGCACGCTGGTCGAAACGAGCGCCTCTTGCAACTCCACCTGAGAAAGCCTCGCATTCAGCGGCAGCATCACGACGCCGCTGGCCAGGAACGCATGCAATACGCACACGCCCGCCAGCGATGGAGGCGCGAGAATCGCAACCACATCCCCTCGCGTAAGGCCCAGCGACTCGAGCTGGCAAGCGACCTGTTCGCAGCCGCGCGCGAGGTCTCCATGGGAGAGTCGTACGCCCCCCGCCTCAATCGCCCAATCACGCTCGGAATTCTCCCGCGTTCCATTGGCTCGCAAGCGTTCCAACCAGCCGGTCGTGTCCGCCGCTGAAGCGCTCACGCACTGACCTCCCAGAGTTCGCCGTCCGCGAAAACGCCACCCACGTTCGACCAAGCGGGCGCCACGGCACGCGACGCCGCCAGCGTCTCACGCACATCAATCGCGCCCCCCGCGAAGGCGTCGCCCGGTTTCGCCCGCTCCCGCGTCGTCGCCGCCGCCGCCGCTTCTCGCTCCGCGAGGTCCTCCGTCAAGAGCCCCGCCGTACCGAGCCCGTGCACTTCCCCCGCCTCTCCCGTCGCCGAAGCCAGCGCGATCGCAAGCGCGCGACCCACCCGGCCCTCAAAGAGATTCGACCAAACGATTCGGAGCCCCTCTTCCCGCGCCCGGCGCACAAGAGCCAGCGAGGCATCCACGCCGCCAAGCGCCGCCGGCTTCACGACCAAGACCGAAGCCGCACGCGCCGCCAGCACACGAGCGAGCCCGCTGCCTAACAAAGATTCATCCGCAGCGACAGCGATCGCCCCCGCCTCGGAAATCGCAGCCAGGTCCGCAATCGCGTCTCGCGCCACCGGCTGTTCCACAAAGTCCACCGAGAACTCCGCCAAATGCACGAAGGCCTGCTCCGCCTCATTTCGCGTCCAGGCCTCGTTCGCATCCAGTCGAATCCGCCCGCTCACCCCCACCGCCGATCGCAACGCGGCCACGCGTTCAAGGTCCAGCTCAATCGCCTTTCGCTCCGGATCGACCGCGAGCTTCAGCTTGAATGTGCGGAACCCAGCGGAATACGCTGCCCGCGCCGACTCAGAAACCGCCTTGGGCGTGGAGCCCTGAACGAGCGCCTGCACCTCCACACGAGGCAGAACCTCTCTCTCTCGCCCCGATCGCAGATGCAAAGCCTTCGCCATCGAATGCCCGCTGCTCTGCGCAGCAAGATCCAGTCGTGCCGCGCCTAACGCCGACCGCGCACAGGGCGCATCCTTCCCAATCAGCCCTTCCGCTTCCAGAGAACCGTCTCCTTTAACTAGATCCGCTAAGCCACGCCGAAGCGCCGCTTCACACGCAGCGAGATCCTCGGTCCCGAATTCGAAAAAAGGGGTCGCCTCGCCGTTCGCAACCCGCCCCGCATCATCTTCCAGGGAAACGAGGAATCCGGCGCGATCGCGCAAGACGCCATGCGCCGTTGCGATCGGGTTGAGGAGCGGAAGTGCAAAAGGCCGAAAGGCGGCCCGCACGACGCTCATGCGCAGAGCCCTGCGGCAAAAAGGAGCGAGAAAAGGAACCCGAGCTGGGCCGTTCCTGCGAGCGCCTCATTCAGCGCCGCCCCGGTTTCGTTCTCCCGAATCACGCTCCAAAGCGAAAGCGCCCGGGGCGCACTCGCCCAGGGCAAGAGAATCCAAATCGACTGCCCGAGCGCAAGCCAAGCGACGAGCGGGACGAGATACGCCCCGCCCACTAAGATCGCCCACTCCGCGCGAGCGCCCCCTCGCCCAAGGCGAACGGCCAGCGTGCGTTTGCCGGCCACGAGATCCGTATCCACATCGCGCAGGTTGTTCACGACCAGGATTGCGGTCGCGAGCGCACCGACAGGAATCGCTGCCACCCAAGCGAGCCTGGGCACCTCGCCCATCTGCACGAACGCGGTCCCCGCCACCGCCACCAAACCAAAGAAGAGAAAGACCGCGATATCACCCAAGCCGTGGTAGCCAAGAGGATAAGGACCTCCCGTATACGCGACCGCCGCCACAATGGAAACGAGCCCAATGAGCATGATCACAGGGCCCGCGACCCAGGTCAGATAGAGCCCAACGAGAAACGCGAGCCCGAAGACCACGACCATGCCGCGCTTCAGCTCCGAAGGCGTCAGCAGCCCGAGCTGACTGGCGCGCGGCGGCCCAATCCGGTCTTCCGTATCCGCGCCCTTTTCGAAATCGAATACATCGTTTGCGAAGTTTGAGCCGATCTGAAGAAGCAGCGAACCCAATGCCGCCGCCAAGGCCGGCGCAAGCGAGAAGGCACCATACGCGTAAGCCACTGCGGAGCCGACAAGGACCGGCCCAATCGAAACCGGCAAAGTCCGCAGCCGTATGGCCATCACCCAAGCCTCACGACTCCCCGGCGCAATCTCAGTCATGCTCATTTCCCTCCGCCAAAAATTCGCCAACAACCCTCGCGAAGGCCTCCGGCGCTTCTAAATGAGCCGCATGGCCCGCCTCGGGCAAGCTCGCGACGCGCGCATCGGGGAGTCCCGAGACCAGCTGCCGCGCTATGCCCTGAAATTTCTCATCTTCGGCGCCGACCACCAGCAAGGCCGGGCGTTCGAAGCGTTCAAGCGCGTCAAAAAGGGGCGGCTGCGCGCCCGCGCCCATCCCCCGTAGACTCTGCGCCAGCCCGGCTGGATCACAGCGCATCCGCTGCGCCCGCGCCGCTTCGAGGGCCGCCTCCCCAAGCCGAGCCTGACTCGCGAAAAGAGGCAGCGCCATCCAGCGATCAACGAAGCGCGCGAGCCCTTCGTTCTCGATTCGGTCGGCGAGCGCCTCATCCGCAACGACCCGCTCTGCCCGAAGCTTCGGATCCGCGATGCCCGCCGTTGCCCCCACTAACACAAGCCGCCGAAAAAGATCCGGCGCCTCGACTGCAGAGGAGAGCGCAGCGCGACCGCCCATGGAATAGCCCAACAGAGACGGCGCCCGCGAAAGCGCGAGTGCCTCGACGACACCTCGGATCTGCTGAACACAGGCGGGCATCGTGTAGGCCGCGGCGTCCGTCGGCGAGTCGCTCTCGCCGTGGCCCACCAGCTCGAGCCGAATCACCTGAAATCGGTCCGCGAACGACGCCGCAACCGAAGACATACTCTCGGCGTCGCCGGTAAAGCCATGCAGAACGAGCAGTGGCGGCCCCTCGCCTTCGATGACCGCGGATAGCCTCACGCCGCCCACTTCGAAATGCGCTCGTGTCGCGGGGCTCACTCCGAGGCGCCGCTTTCGGGGAGCTTCGGCAGAATCGCTTCCACGGCTCCAACCCCCGCCGCAATGATCTCACGAAAACCCGCTGCGTTCGCTGCGGCATCGACCCGCGCGTGCACAATCGAAACCCCCGGCGCAGGCAGGCTGATTGCGAGGGCAGCTTCGAGTTCTGCAACGGAGTTCGCTCGGTGATAGTCCACCTCGAAGAGTGCCGCGACTTTCGCGAGATCCAGATCATGGGGCGTATGAAAGAGCTTTTCAAAAGCGACCGCTTCACCCTGGGCCGCCACAGGCAGGAACGAGAAAATCCCGCCACCATTATCGTCCAGCACCACAAGAGTCAGAGGCAAGGACTCGCGCCGCGCGAGCAGCAACCCACTCAAATCATGCAGGAATGCGAGATCGCCCGTGAGCAGCGCGGTCGGTTTGCGCAAGCCAGCCGCCACGCCCAAGGCCGTCGAATTGATACCGTCAATTCCACTCGCGCCCCGGCTGCAAAGAATCCGAAAGGGCGAAACCGAGTTCGCGTAGGCCACCTCAAGCAAGCGAATCGACATGCTATTCGACGAAAACAGGACCCCGCCTTCAGGCATGGCCCGGGTCAGCGCTGCCGCAATCGGCACACCCGACCAAGCCCCCTCGCGTCCTGCGCAGGCATCCACGGCGACGCGCGCCTCGGCGTTCGCCTGTTCAAAGGCCTGACACCAAGCGCGTTCCCGGAACCTTTGTGGCGACTCGGCCTTATCGGCCTCCTCCGACGTCTCGGCCTTCTCGCCCTGCCCGGCGCCCCCCGCCAACACATCACTCGCCGCCTCGAGCAAGGAGAGGCCGCCGCCCTGCAGAACGCGCGTTGCGCGATGCGAAGGCTCGCCCCAATGCAGACCGTCATCGAGCCACCAGATCTCCGCAGGCGCAGCCCCTTCGATCCAGAGACGCTGCGCCTTCGAGACCGGCGTCTCCCCTATCCGCAACACGAAATCAGGCTGCATTCGTTTCGCAAAGCCCGGCGTCCGCGTGAGTACGTCGCCCAGATCTAAAATGGGCGCAGAGCCGGCCGCCTCCGTCCCGTTCACAAGTGCACGGAGAGATGAAGCGGGGTCCGCAAGTAGGGGCCATCCCGAGAGCTCGGCGAACCGAGCCAGCGCGGCCCCCCATTCAGGCGAAGCAGCCATGGGTCCCGCGCATAACACGCCGCGCTCAACCCGGCGCACACGATCGACAAGATCTGCCACGTCCCCCGGATCGGCGATCGAGTTCGCCTGCGTGAATGCTGGACCGCCCGGAAACCCCGACTCCGCCGCGCAGGGGGACGAGGCGGCTGAGGCGTCAGAGGCGGCCGGCAGGGACGGATCCAAAGCGGGTGGTGCAAGCGGCTCACGCAGGGGCCAATTCAGATGAACGGCGCCAGCGGCTCGTCCCGGAGCACCCGTCGCGTTCGCTACCGATCGGGCCGCAAGCTGAACCGCGAATCGCAGAGCGTCCTCGCCTTCCGTCGGAATCGGCACCTCTGCGGTCCAGCGCGGATAGCGGCCGTACAAACCGGGCTGCTCGATCGTTTGCCCCGCGCCCCAATCCCGAAGTTCTGGCGGACGATCGGCGGAAAGAATAATCAGCGGCACCCGCGAATAATGCGCTTCGATCACAGCGGGAAGATAATTCGCCGCCGCGGTTCCCGAAGTGCAAACAAGGGCAGCGGGCCGACCCGTCGCCTTCGCGATGCCAAGGGCAAAGAAGGCCGCCGCCCGTTCATCGAGTTCAATCCAGGTCCGCAGCGGATCTGTCCGTTCGGCAGAAATCGCAAGCGGCGTCGAACGCGACCCCGGAGAAATCACAATATGTTCGACGTTCGCTTCCGCGAGCGCTGAAAAGAACGCACCCGTGAAGGCGTAGACCGCCGCTGCATCCGCTTGAAATGCACTCATATCGCTTGCATCCGCATGACTAAATTTCCGTGAGGGGGGCGAGGAGTGCGCGCAGTTTAATCCGGGTTTCGACGAGCTCGGCCTGGGGCTCGGAACCCGCCACGATGCCTGCTCCCGCGAAGAGAAGCGTGCGACTCGCCGGGGCCGCATCGCCCTCAACGAGCCCGTTTCGGACCAGCCCCGAGCGGAGCGCGACGCGCAAATTCCCGCCCCCCTCCGCATCAAGCCAACCGACGGGCGCGGCGTACCAACCCCGGTCGAGTCCTTCGAAGCGCCTCAGCCACTCGCGTGCCGGAAGCGAAGGCGCGCCACCGACCGCCGGCGTGGGATGCAAGGCCGCGGCGATGCCGAGGAGATCCGGCGCTTGCGACGCGGATTCATCCTCGACGTCACGGAGTCGGCCCAGAATATTCGTCTCGAGATGCTGAATCCCGAAGAGCTGCCGCAGACTGGGCGAAGTCGGCGCGTCGAGCTCAGAGCAGAGCGGCGCCAGTACTTCGCGAATCGCATCCACAACATGGGCATGCTCCGCGCGCTCTTTCGCCGAGCCCGTGAGCGATGCCGCCAGTCGCTCGTCTTCCTCAGGCTCGCGCCCCCGCGGCGCGGAACCCGCCAGCGCCGCCGTGGAGACCGCTCTGCCTTCGACTTTCACGAGCGCCTCCGGCGTCGCCGCAAGGAACGTGTCCTCGCCCCGGCCAACCGCGAGCAGAGTGCAGGTCGGATAGAGCCCGCGCAAACGCCCGAGAAACGCCGGGACATCCACCTCGCCGTCATGATCCACACGCAAAGATCGCGCGAGAACGACCTTTTCGAAATCTTCGGCATCGATCGCGGCAAGCGCCTGCGCGACCTGCCCCTCGAAGACGGCCTGACTGCGATCCGAGCGCACCCGGTACTCGGGCCCCGCCCCTTCGCCCGCCTCGAACCCGATCGCTTCCATCGGGTCGGGCATCGCCGGCGGGCGCCCGCGGAGCGGAGTCTCCGGCTCAGCAATACGCGCCGTCTGAAGTGTCTCGGCTCGCAGGTGGAGCAGCGCCTCGACTCCCTCCGCCGTGACACCGGGCTCCACACGAACAACAAAAACCGCGCGCTGCAGACCGCCGACGCACTCAAGCAGGATCTCCGGAAGAACGAACCGCGCCGCCGGAAAACCCTTCCAGTCCGGCGAACGAGCCCCCTCCTCCTCGAAGCCAAAGCCGCCGAGGAAAACGGGAGCATCGCTCGGCCGCACTTCCCCGATCCAACACAGCCGCTCCGAAGCGCTCTTCGACCAGCGGCTCACATCCGCAAAACGTGCGCGCCCTGCAGCCTCGACTTCGTCCGCGACACCCCAAGCCGCATAATAGTCGCCGCTTGCCACGTCCTCCCAGTAGAACCGGTCCTGCGTTCCCGCTGCCGCGAGACATCGCAGTCCCGCATCCCGCGCGCCACTTGCGCCCTTGGCCGACTCCAGATGCACCACCTGAGCCAGCCAATGCGTCCGGCCGCTCGAAGCGGCCTGCGCAACCACCTCTGCGATATGCGCGCGATCGGCGTCACTCACGCGACGCCTCCCCCCACCGGCGTGAGCGGCCCCCGCACGCCCGTCAGAATCTGCGCTGACCCCAGCAGGAGCACTTCGCGTTCGAGCTCAAGAAACCCCGCCCGCGAAAGCATGTCGCGCAGCTCCGCCGGCGGCGGGAGATAGGCCGTCGACTTCGGCAGATAGCTATAGGCCTTCTTGTCCGAAATCAGGCCGCCGATCAGCGGAACGAGACGATCGAAATACAGCGAGTGCGCCATTCGCAAAGGCGCCCAGGCGGGTCGCCCCACGTCGATCAGCGCAATTCGGCCGCCCGGCTTCACCACGCGAGCGATCTCCTGAAGCACACCTTCAAGCGACACAAAATTGCGCAGCGCAAACCCGCACGTCAGCACATCCGCAGAATTACTCTTGAAGGGCAGCCATTCGCCGTCTCCCTGCACGGCCCGAAAATCCAAACCGCGATGATGCCCCGACCGCATCATCTGCATGGCAAAATCGACGCCAATCACCTTCGCGCCCCGGTCTTCGACGAGCTCACAAAAATCACCGGTGCCGCAGGCGAGATCGACGACGAGGTCGCCCTCGCCCACGCCAATCTTATCGAGCGATCGGCGACGCCAGCGCTGATCCATACCGAGCGACATCACGCGATTGAGCGCATCGTATTTCGGGGCGATGCGATCAAACATCTCGCGCACGCGGACGCGCTTTTCTTCTCCGGTCGGCAAATCACCTAACGCCACTGAACCTCCAATCGGGCTGCTTGTGTTATTTCGAGCGCCTCTTCAAGCGCACTCGTTTCTCCGCTCGTGCGCAGACGGGCAAGCGCCCGAGACACGACGGTTCTCTGAAAATGAAGAGCAACGATCTGCGTTGCCTGAGGAAGCAGCTGCTCGAAAACACGGCGCACGCTTTCCTCGTCCTCGCCCCGGGGCTTGCGGACATGATCATCGAAAATATCGATCGCCTGCTCCGCCAGCGCATCGACATTGGCCGCGTGCTGAGCGGCCAACTCCAGAAGGCGATCAAGGGGCATGCCCATGCCCAGAATCTCAAGCCCCGCCGCGACCATCTCGAGATCCGAGCGCGGAAAACGCTCCTCGCCCTGCACCTCGACGGGAGAAATCAGACCCGACTGAATCGCCGCGCTGATCAGGGCTTCGGGCACGCCCGTTTCCGAAGCCAGCTCCGCCCGGGAAAGCGTTCCGCCCCCGACCGTCTCCGCAGCAAGCGCGCCCAGGAGACTTCTCGACTCGGGGACCTCGCGGAGCCCGGCTTCGGAGTTTGGCTCGGCGGCTGAAGCTTTGCCTTCCGACTCCCGACCCAAGCCCGAGCCAGGCTCGTTCGTCTGAAGCTGCCGAATCTGCGCGAGACTAAATCCCGCATCGAGCAGCGCCCGGATGCGCCGAATCCGCTCGAGATGGGCCGCCCCATAAATCGCGAATCGGCCCCGGCGCTCGGGCATCTCGATCAGGCCTCGCGCTTGGTAGAAGCGGATGGTGTCGACCCCGACCCCCGCGGCTTCAGCCAACTCTGCAACGCGGTATTCCACTTTCGACGCGCTCCTGCCCGATTCGGTAGCTCTGAAGGACCATTTTGGCCCGAGACGCTCGTTCTGAGCGGTTTCACCCTGAATGTCCAAACTCTAAGAGTAGTTACTCACAATGTCGAGTCGGCACCCAGTTGATCGGCCTTTAATCCCCGAGGGATATCTAAAGCAAGTCCAGGGAGGGGCCGAAAAGACCCACACTGAGCGTGGTGATATCGATGCGCTTTGAATGGGGGCCGCATGGACGCTGCCGCAGAATCCGAAAAACAGACGCGGCGCATGATCGTCGAAGCAGGGGCCCTCGTAGTCCTGCATCCAGATGGGCCCGCCGGCGGCTACCCCATGGTGGTCGCCGTCGATCGTGTGGAAGACGGACTCCATTGGTTCTTGGGATCTTGCGCGCCGATCCAGCGGGGCGAAACCCTCATGGTCGAATCCCCGGTCCCCGACGATGCGCGGTACGCGACCAGTGCCAAGGTGATGGCCTCCTCCGAGGCGACCTTCGCGCTGAAGATTCAGCCCGCATGGCATCGCGTTCAGCAACGAGAATTCGTTCGCATTTCAGCGCAGGGGCTACAAGTCCGCGTAGAAAGAAGTGAATCTGGCTTCCCGCCCGTCGGCGGCGGCGAAACCAATGGCGCGATCTACGACCTGCTTGACGTTTCGGCCGGGGGCATCCGCTTCCAAGCCGACGGCGATTGGGAGCCCGGGGACGAGATGATCTGTCATTTCGAACTCCCCGGATCGCTCTGCTTCGTGCTCGCCGCACGCGTGGCACGCCTGCCGCGCCCACCGGATTTCCGGCCGAACAAGCCCACCGTCGCGGTGGAATTCTTCGGCATCGATGAGACGACCCGCTCGCAGTTACTGCGCTGGGTCTACCGAGAGCAGGTGCGGCGGCACAAGGTCGCCGATCGCGAAGACGCTTAAGCCCGGGCGACCGCCACGAACTCCGCGAAGCGTTCGAGAATCCGACTGAGCGCGGAACTCTCGGTCGCGCCTGCGGACATCGCTTCCGGGTCCGCCCCTTCTTCAACGAGAATCTCGCGCCGCGCTGCGATATACCCGCGAATGATCTCCCGATTGAATTCGGGATGAAACTGCACGCCCCATTGGCGCGGACCAAATTGCAGCGCGGCGTGGGGCTCCTTGTCTGTTTCCGCGAGAACCGTCGCGCCCTTGGGCAGGGTCAGCACGGATTCCACATGAGACATCTGACCGGGAAAGGCGCCCGCCTCGAAGAGCGGCCCCAACGCCGGCACAGGCTCGGACGCGGCCCCCGACGTGGGCGCGGGCACGGGCGCGGACGCAGGCGCGGCGAAACGCACCTCGACAGTGCCCAACTCGCGGCCCCGCGGATTCGTCCCGACCTCGCCGCCTAAGCCATGGGCCATCAGCTGATGCCCGAAGCAAAGCCCAAGCACAGGCACGCTGTCGTTCTCAACGCAGCTCGCCAACCAGGCCGCGGAAGCCTCGCTCCAATCCTCGCGCGCTGTCACCATCCCGGGCGAGCCCGTAACAATCACGCCACCAAGACGCTCCGGATCCGGCAGCGCGTCGCCCTGATAAACCGCGGCCACTGCAAGTGCTTCCGCAGGGACGCCCATCTCGCGCGCGATCCATACATCGAAATCGCCGTGCGCAGCCTTCACAGGCGACGGCGGCTCCCCGGTCTTCAGAATCAATATCGGCTTTTTCGTCTTGTCCATCT
Source organism: Myxococcota bacterium (assembly GCA_045106235.1). Classification (GTDB taxonomy): domain Bacteria; phylum Myxococcota_A; class UBA9160; order UBA9160; family UBA4427; genus UBA4427. The sequence continues at coordinate 44,081 of JBGCEJ010000032.1, read as the reverse complement.
TTCCGTGTTCCTGTGTTGCCGTGCTCAGTGATTCGTGTGCACGCTCGCTTGCGTATTACCGCGCGCTCTTTCAGAGACGCCGCGTTGAGAAAAGCCCGATTCCGGCCGCCGCAGCGACATTGAGTGAATCAACGCCCGCTTCCATCGGAATCCGAACCCGCAGATCCGCTTCCGCCAGAGCCGCAGGCGTAAGTCCCGGTCCTTCCGTCCCAAAGAGCAGCGCCAAAGGCCCCTGCTCTTCCGATCCCGGCATGCCGAGATTCGTCGCGGGTTCCGTCGGATCGAATGCCCAAACCGCATATCCAAGAGCCCGCAGCGCTCTCAGCAACTCGACCAGATTCTCCGCCTTCCCGAACGGAACGCAGAGTGTGCCGCCCATCGAAGTGCGAATCGCTTTGCGGTAGAGCGGATCACAGCAGCGCGGGCAGAGTAGAACGGCATCGCCGCCGAGGCCCATCGCATTGCGAAAAATCCCGCCCACATTGTCAAGATTCGCCATGCCTTCAAGAATGACCAGGCGCGGGTTCGGCTTCGCCTCGAGAAGCTCCCGAGCAAGAGAGAGCGGGTCACGTGCTTCGCCTCGGGGAACCGCTGCCAAACATCCCCGATGGATCGGAAAGCCCACCACCTCATCCATCACCGCCTGCGGCACAACATAAACCGGGCAGGCCGGATCAAATGCACCGAGTTCCTCCTCCAAAGTTCGGAAGCGCCGTTCGCTCAAGAGAATCGAATCTGGTTGATAGGCGGAGCGCCCAAGCAAGACACGCAAGACCCCCGTCCCCTCCGCGATAAAGCGCGCGCGCTTCGCGAGGAGTTCGGCATCCTTCAGGTTTCGGTAGTCATCGAGGCGAGGATCCTCGAAATCGGTCACAGAGATTCGCTGCATCGCGGGAAAGAACCACAAAAGCCCCCGAGTGCAAGAGAGAGCCGCCCCACCGCACGAGGTGGGCGGCAGGGCGGCCGACTCATCCAGGGGAAGATGAGCCTAGAGCGATCGAGCGACTCGCATCCGGCGATTCGCTGGCGGGCGGAGCCTAGCCGGCGATATCGGGCGGGTTCGGATGCCCAGCGCGGGACGGAGCATTCGCGTCATCACCCAGAGAAGACACCGCGGCCAGGCCAATCACGGCCAGCCCGAGACACGTACACACCCCGTACCGAATCCAAGTCATTCCTCGCTTCATCCGCGCCTCGCCTCATCTCTAGAGTCCAAAAGTGAGTAACGCCGAAAGAACGAGAAGTGACGTGGAATACAAAAGTCCCTGCGCAAACGCAGGCGAGTGGTTCACGCGATGCCTAACACCTGCCGACCACTTGCCGATCGGACGACGCAGCGAAAAGCGGGGAAGAACTCGGGGGCCTCAAAAAACAAAAACGCGGCGACCCGCCTGGGGCCGCCGCGTCTTCGCTGAGTTCAGCTCGATCTAGAACTTCGCGAAGAAATCGTTGCCCTTATCATCGACGATGATGAAAGCCGGGAAGTCCTTAACGTCGATGCGCCAGACGGCTTCCATTCCGAGCTCTTCGTACTCTTCAATGTCCACGTTGGTGATGCAGTTCTTCGCAAGAATCGCCGCGGGACCACCAATCGAGCCAAGATAGAAACCACCGTAGGTGGCACACGCATCAGTGACCGCCTTTGATCGGTTCCCCTTGGCGAGCATGATCATGGAGCCGCCATGCTTCTGGAAGAGCTCGACGTAGGCATCCATGCGGCCTGCCGTCGTCGGGCCAAAGGAACCCGACACATACCCTTCGGGCGTCTTCGCGGGACCGGCGTAGTAAACGATATGGTCCTTGAAGTACTGCGGTAGCCCCTCTCCCGCGTCGAGGCGCTCTTTGAGCTTCGCGTGCGCGATATCCCGCGCGACGATGATCGTGCCCGTCAAAGAGAGCTGCGTCGTCACGGGATACTGCGAAAGCTCCGCGCGCAGATCGTCCATCGGCTGATCGAGGTTCACCTTCACGGGCTCGCGCGTCAGTTCATGCGCCACCAGCTCGGGCATAAAGCGCGCCGGATCCGTTTCGAGCTGCTCGAGGAAGACACCCTCTTTCGTGATCTTGCCCTTCACCTGGCGATCCGCGGAACACGAAACGCCGATCCCAACCGGACATGAAGCGCCATGCCGCGGCATACGAATCACGCGCACATCGTGGCAGAAATACTTTCCGCCGAACTGAGCGCCGATGCCGACTTCGCGGGTGATCTGCAAGATCTGCTCTTCCAGCTCCACGTCGCGGAAAGCGCGCGCATGTTCGTTGCCCGACGTCGGAAGATCATCGAGATAGCGGCAACTCGCGAGCTTCACCGTCTTCAGCGTCGTCTCCGCTGAAGTCCCGCCGATCACGACCGCGAGATGGTAAGGCGGGCAAGCCGCGGTCCCGAGCAGCTTGATCTTCTCCATGAAGAACTTCTTAATGCTCTCGGGGTTGAGCAGCGCCTTCGTTTCCTGAAACAAGAAGGTCTTGTTCGCGGAGCCGCCGCCCTTGGTGACGAACAAGAATTTGTATTCATCGCCCTGGGACGCGTAAAGGTCGAGCTGCGCCGGGAGGTTCGAGCCCGTGTTCTTCTCTTCATACATGGACATCGGCGCGAGCTGGCTGTAGCGAAGATTGGTCTCGGTATAGGTCTTGTGGATACCGCGGGAGAGGGCTTCCTCGTCGTTGCCACTCACCCAAACATCCTGGCCCTTCTTCCCGACAACGATCGCCGTCCCCGTATCCTGACAGGAAGGCAGGATCATGCCCGCGGAGATATTCGCGTTCTTCATCAGCTCGAGCGCAACGAAGCGGTCATTATCCGACGCTTCCGGGTCTTCGAGAATTTTCGCGAGCTGCGCGAGATGGCCCGGCCGGAAGAGATGCGAGACGTCGCGGATTGCCTCGGAAGCAAGCTGCGTCAAAGCCTCGGGCGCAATTTTCAGAATCTCACGCCCATCGACTTCGATCGTCGAAACGTGCTCGGAGCCGAGATTTCGGTATTCGGTCTCATCCGGACCGTGCTCAAACATTTGCTGGTAGTGAAAGTCGCCCATCGAATCTTCTCCCTCTCGAAAGATCTAAATCAGTGATACAACGCGCCCGCGGCCGAATTGCGTCTGTTTCGGCCCAGAATCGCGCTTGTGTTCCGCTTGCAATCCAGCGCCCTAGACCCAATCAGGGTTGAAAACCAATTTTTCGAACCAGAAGGGGTCGCTGGAGGTCAAATCAGGGGTGAATGGAGCCCAATCACCCTTGTTTTGGGCGCGGATCGTAGCCGACGCGCGGCCCAATCGGGCGGATGTGGAGGGGAATGTGGCGCGTCGATTTAATCCAAGGGCGCATTGGGTGTTTGGGCGGATTGATTCCCCCGGTGTTCTCTGGCCCGAGAAGCCTCAGGGCCAGAGCCAGGCATGCCGATTGAAAAAGAGGAGCCGGAGTCGTCGCTGAACCTGACGCCGAGGACGCCCGTCTCTATCATGGGAGTAATGATGCTTCAAAGCCACGTCTGCCCTGGGACCGGAGAACGCTCCGTATCCTCATCTTTTTCCCCGACCGCTCGCGCGCGATTCCGATCACGCAGGGGCTCGGGCCGCAGCATGTTGGCCAGCATTCTCCTTGCCGCGCTGATCGCGACGCCGATCGCCACGGTCTTCACACCCTCCGGGGCCGAAGCTTTCACGTCGACGGAGCTGAACTGCCGCCGCAGCTGGGACTTGATCCAAAGTCTGCTCAAGCGCCACATCAGTTTCCGCGCGCTCAATCCGGAACTTCGCGAGCGCGCCATCGACGCCTACATCGAGCGGATCGATCCGAGCAAGACCCTCTTCCTCAGCAGCGAAGTCAAGAAGCTGCGTCGCGATCTCGTTGGCGTTTTCTTCGCCGTCCAGAACGGTGAATGCGGAATCCTCGACGACCTTAAGACCGACCTTGAATCCCGCTACACGCGCATGGAAAAGGAAGTGCGTGCTTTCGTTATGCAAGAGGACTACGCCCTCGATACGGACGTTCGACTCATCCTCGACCCTGAAAAGCGCGGGCACCCCGTCGACGACGAGGGCCGCATGCGGCTCCTCGAGCGCCTCGTCCATTTCCAAATGTCGAACTACCTCAGCAGCGACATGGAAATCGACAAGGCCAAAGAGAAACTCGTGCATCGCTACGAGCTGCTGACCAAACGCGCCAAAGAACTCGAGTCGCGCGACACCTACGCGAACTTCCTGAATGCTTTCGCGGGCGCACTCGATCCGCACTCGACCTATTACCCGCCCGAAGCCGTCGAAGATTTCGAAATCCAGATGAGCCTTTCCCTCGACGGAATCGGCGTCGCCCTTTCTTCGAAGGACGGATACTCCGTCGTCGAACGCATCATTCCCGGCGGCGCGACGGACAAGACCGACGCCCTTGAGCCCGGCGACAAAATCATTGCCGTCGCGCAGGAGGGTGAAAGCCCCGTCGATATCATCGATATGTCCCTCCGCGACGTCGTCTCCATGATCCGCGGAAAGCGCGGTACAACGGTCAAACTGACGGTTCTGCGCAAATCGGATACCACGGAGCGCCTCGAAGTCGCCATCATCCGCGACAAGGTCACGATCGAAGACGCTGCCGCAACCCTCGAGTTTCACGAAGTCAAAGTCGGGGCGGCCAAGAAGAAGCTCGCGGTCATCGACCTTCCGACCTTCTACGGCGACCCTGACCCCAGCAAGCGACAGAGCGGACGCGATATGCGCGACCTGCTGCGCCAGGTTCGAGAAGCCAAGGCGGACGGCGTACTGCTCGACCTTTCCCGCAATGGCGGTGGCAAGCTCGATAGCTCAGTCGAAATCGCGGGCCTCTTCATTCGTGAAGGGGGCGTCGTTGCGGTCAAGAACGTTTTCTCTGAAGTTCAGGTTCTTGCTGATGACGACGAAGCGATCGTGTACGACGGTCCGCTTGTCATCCTCACCTCTCGCATAACAGCCTCCGCTTCCGAGATCGTGGCCGGCGCGATGAAAGATTATGGTCGCGCGGTCATCGTCGGAGACGACCATACATTCGGGAAGGGAACCGTTCAGTCCTTCGTGCATCAGCAAAAGGGACTCGGCGCGATCAAGGTGACGACCGCCCTCTTCTTCCGCCCCGGCGGCAACTCCACGCAGCACGAAGGCGTAAGCGCCGACGTGGTCCTGCCCTCGCTCTTCGCTACCGACGATCTGGGCGAGCGCTATCAGCAGTACTCGCTCAAGAGCCAGATGATCAAACCCTTTCTTGGCTCGACGGGACTCTTTTCCAGCGAACCGAAGCGCGACTGGAAGCCCCTCGGCACCGACGTGATGAACGAGCTGCGACGCCGCTCTGCTGTCCGTGTTGAACAGGACGAGGACTTCACCAAGATCAACGAGCAGCTCGCGAAGCTGGCCGAGCAGGACGATGTCATTCATCTCGACGAGCTGATCAAAGAGCGCAAAGAAGCGGACGAGAAAGACGAAGCCGATTCCACGGAGGAAGCCGGCGAAGGTTCGGATGCTGCTGCGGATGAGAAAGCGGGAGACGCCGAAGGATCGAAGGACTATTCTTCAGCGGCAGAGGAAGAAAAAGAAGACGAGCCCACGCCCCAGCGCGAAGAAGCCCTTCGCATCCTCGCTGATCTCGTCGAACTTCAAGGAACCGCCCGCTCCGCATGGCCCGCACCGCAATCAGCTTCGCGATCGGCATCGCCTTCGTCGCGGCCGTAGTTTGGGCCGCTTTCGACGCGACCTCCGCTCAATGCGAGATCTGCGTCGACTATAAAGGCCGACACGCCTGCTCCATCGCCCAAGCGGCGGACGTGATGCAGGCGGAGATGCAGGCGCATAGTGGGGCCTGCTCCCAGGTCACGGGCGGGGTCACTGAGACCCTCGAATGCGACCGAATCGCCGCCAGTAAGCGGGTCTGCACCGAATAGCGGACCCGCGGGGACCTCTCGCCGCAGCTCATCTTCGCCGAACCTACATCCAGTCCTCATGAAAAGATCCACTCTGGTCGAAAAGACAGCCGGAGCCCAGGCTCCACGCTGCCACCAAGTCGCGCGTCCATCGCGCACGGAGCTGAATCACGTCATGAGCAAGAGCCTCAGCACCTATCTCCAGGCTTCCGAAGGGGATCTCCCCACTATGCCCGCCGTCGCCAACCAGGTGATGCTGGCGGTGGATAATCCGGAAAGCTCCATCGACGAGATTCGCGGTCTGATCGAGCAGGACCCCGCGATCGCTGCCCGAATCCTCAAGATCTCCAACTCGGCACTTTACGGTTTCCCCAGCGAGATCCAGAGTCTGTCCCACGCAATTTCACTGCTCGGAACGATGACCGTACGCAATCTCGTGCTCGCCGTTTCGATGAAGGACACGTACAAGCGCTTCGGCCTGATGGAGAAGCTGCTTTGGCAGCATTCGTCGCTGGCGGGGCCTGTGGCTTCCATGCTCGCGGGCTACCGCGGAATCGACGTCGATTCCGAAATCGCCTTCACCGCGGGGCTGATGCATCACGTCGGGAAAACGGCCCTCGCGAATAGCCATCGCAGCGAATACGAACGCGTCATGGCCACGGTCTACAACGAAGCCCGATCCTTCACTGAGGTCGAGGACGAGGTTTTTGGCTTCGATCACGCCAAGCTCGGCGCCGAAGTGGTCCGCCAATGGGGCCTTCCGGAGCAGCTCGTTCTGACCATCGAACATCATCATTCGCCCGGAAAACTGGCGGAGCTCGATGAAGGCGTGGCTCGGCTCTGCGCGCTCACCAGCGTGACCAGCATGTGCCTCTCGAAGCTCGGAGTGGGCCGGTCCCGGCCGATCGACGATTTGAACCTGGCGGAAATGCCCGCTTGGTCCTTCTTGGACCTGACGGCGGACGACGTTGAGCCGATCCTCACCCTCACCGACGATCGCCTCAAAGAGAGCCAGAGCGTCGCGGACTAGCGACCGGCATTCGCGAGCCCCGGGCCCTCTTCGCCAGGCCCGCGGGAGACGGGCCACGCGCCCCCTTTCCATCTGCTAGATTCCCGCCGCGTAAGGGGTTTTGGCCTCCAGCGCTCGGCCAGAGCCCGGTCTACCCGGGCCGGCGGAGCACTCTTCAACCGAGCCCCTTCCCATCAAGCCTGCCGTGACTACGTTCCCGCGAACGCGCACGGCGCGTTTTTGCGGACCTGTCGTTTCACCGGCCTAGACCGGACGACCTGCACCGCCAACCCAGAGAGAGAAGGAAATCCGATGGCCCTCGAAGAAGCCGTACGGCAAGAAATCAACAATCTGATCCAGGGCGACGAAGTCGTTCTTTTCATGAAGGGCAACCGGACGTCCCCCCAATGCGGCTTCTCCGCCACGGTGGTCGGGATTCTCGATTCGATGCTGCCCGAGTACCAGACGGTCGACGTCCTCTCCGAGCCCCAGATTCGCGAAGGCATCAAGGAATTCTCGTCCTGGCCCACGATCCCTCAGCTCTACGTGAAGGGCGAATTCGTTGGCGGCTGCGACATCATTCAAGAGATGCTCGGTTCAGGCGAAATTTACGATGCGCTCGGCCTCGAACCCGTCGAAGTTGTGCAGCCGAAAATTGAAGTCAGCGCAGCGGCCGCTGGGGCACTCGCGCAGGCCACCGCCGAACACGGGGGCCCGGGCCGCGAACTGCATCTCACCGTCGATGCGACCTTCCAGTCGAACCTCTCTATTTCGCCGCGCACACCGGCGGATGTGGAAGCCGTCGCCGAGGGTGTAACGCTTCTGCTCGACCCGATCTCCGCCTCTCGTGCCGACGGCATCAAGATCGATGTCACGGATACGCCGAACGGCCAGGCCTTTAAAGTCGATAACCCGAACGCGCCCAGCGTCCAGCAAATGTCCGTTCGCCAGCTGAAAGACGCGATCGACACGGGGGAGAGCTTCGAACTCCTGGATGTCCGAACCCCGGAAGAGCGCGCCATGGCGGCCATCCCGGGCGCCATGCTCCTCAACGAAGAGGAAGCCGCGCGCATCCAGGCCCTGCCCCGCAACACCAAGCTGATCCTGCATTGCCATCACGGAGGCCGCTCGCAGCAGGCCGCGGAGCAGTTCGTCAGCCTCGGCTTCTCCCAGGTCTTCAATGTGGTCGGCGGCATCGACGCATGGAGCCAGGAAGTCGACCCGGACGTGCCACGCTACTAGTCCGGATACGGCCCGGCGTCACGGCGTCACGGCGCCTAACAAGTGCAACCGAATAACCAGCATTGAACAATCCGCAGACGAGCTGATCGCGCAGCCGAGGAGACCGCAAACCCATGGCACTTCAAATCATCAACGCCGGCCCGCCCGCGGAAGAAATCGCGGGCCGCGTCCATGCAGCCATCGCTGAAAAGCTTCCCAATGCCGAGATCCTGGTTGAGCCTAAGGGCCCCGGGCATTTCGAAATCACTGTCACCGACGTCGCCTTCGAGGGCCTGAACCGGGTCAAGCAACAGCAGCTCGTCTACGGGGCCATTACGGAGCTCATGGCGGGCCAGAACCCGCCCGTTCATGCGGTCGACCGACTCAACTGCAAGACGCCCTAGACCGGCCAGAGCCCGGCTGAAGGCCGCTCCCCTCAATCTGTGCATAAGTCTGCACAGATTCCTGGCGTGCTCCATTTTTTCCCTCGAATCGTTTGATTTAGAGCCCACCTCGGTTTAAAACAGCACAGTCCCAACTAAGGGTTTTCCCCCTGAGTCGGCGCCGATTGGCGACCAACGGGATGACGCCCCCCGCTCAATCGAGCGAAACCGAGGAATCCGCCCCCATGTCACCCCTGGCGCGCCCGCGCTTCGACCTCTCCAGCCTGTCCGCCCTGATCCCGCTGGCCTTGCTGATCGGCCTCTTTCTCGGTCTTTCCCTCGGCCTTCCCAGCGCCGCCTTCGCCGCGGATACCCTGGACACGGGCGATACGGCCTGGATCCTGACCTCGACCGCACTCGTCCTCTTCATGACGATCCCCGGCCTCGCCCTTTTCTACGCTGGCCTCGTTCGCACGAAGAACGTGCTCTCGGTCCTGATGCATTGTCTCGCGCTCACCGCGTTCATGACAATTCTCTGGCTCGGCGTCGGCTACTCCCTCGCCTTCGACACCACAGGAATGGTCGCGGGCGAGACGGGCCTCCGCGCCTTCATCGGTGGACTCGACAAGGCCTTCCTTTCGGGGGTCGACGGCGGAACGCTCTCGGGCACGATTCCGGAAGTCCTCTTCTTCGTCTTCCAATGCACCTTCGCCGTGATCACCCCGGCGCTCATGATCGGCGCCTTCGCGGAACGCATGCGCTTCTCGGCGGTCCTGATTTTCTCGGCCCTCTGGCTGATCGTGGTCTACGCCCCCATCTGCCACATGACCTGGGGCGGCGATGGCGGCTATTTCGCCGACATGGGCGTGTTCGATTTCGCCGGCGGCATCGTGGTCCATATTACAGCGGGCATCGGCGCCCTCGTGGCCTGCATCATGATCGGCCCGCGCCAGGGCTACCCGAAGACGGCGATGCCCCCGCATAACCTCACGATGTGCGTCACGGGAACGGGCATGCTCTGGGTCGGTTGGTTCGGTTTCAATGGCGGTTCGGCGCTCGGCGCGAACGGCGATGCCGCGATGGCGATCACCGTGACTCATATTTCCGCTTCGACCGCCGCCCTGACCTGGATGGCGATCGAGTGGTTCAAGCATTCCAAGCCCAGCGTCCTCGGCATCGCCACCGGCGCCATCGCCGGCCTCGCTGCCGTCACCCCCGCAGCCGGTGTGATCGGCCCAATCGGCGGTCTCGCCATCGGCTTCTCCTCGGGCATCATTTGCTATCTCGCCTCGACGACGATCAAGAGCAAGTTCGGCTACGACGACAGCCTCGACGTGTTCGGCGTACATGGGGTCGGCGGCTTCGTCGGCACGATCCTCGCCGGCGTCTTCGGCGCAGCCTCAATGGGCGGCAACCAGGTCGGCCTCGCGATCGGATCTCAGGTCGGCGTTCAGCTCACGGCCGCGCTCATTACCGCTGCTTGGGCGGGCGTTGCCAGCTTCGGACTTCTGAAGCTCACGGACATGATCGTCGGCCTCCGCGTCGACGAAGACTCCGAGCGCATGGGTCTCGACCTCTCTGAACATGATGAACGCGGATACAACCTCTAAAGCCGCCGGCCTTCGCGGCCCGGGAAGGAGTCCCTCCCATGAAGAAAATCCAAGCGATCATCAAGCCTTTCAAGCTCGATGATGTCCGCGAAGCCCTCGGGCGCGTGGGCGTCGAAGGCATGACCGTGTCCGAGGCCAAGGGCTTCGGGCGCCAGAAGGGGCATACCGAGGTTTACCGTGGTGCGGAATACCAGGTCGACCTGCTGCCGAAGCTCTCTCTGGAAATCGTGGTGCGGGACGACCAGGTGGAAGCCGCGGTCGGCGCCGTTCAGGAAGGCGCCCAAACGGGCAAGATCGGCGACGGCAAGATCTTTATCTCCGACGTCGAACAAGCAATCCGAATCCGGACGGGGGAACAGGGCGAAGCGGCGGTCTAGCCACTAACACCTCGACCACCTCGACCACCTCGACCACCCCAGCCGGACTTCTCAAGCTCGTGGTCAAGGTCGCCTAATATCGATCACGAGCTTTCGGAGTCGACGACCTCGAGCCTCAGCTTGAAGGGCTTTTCCTCAAAACAGCTCTCGTACCGAGGAGGCGAGGAGTACGGTGCGGCGCCTTCGACAGCTTTCCGAAGCTTTTGCGTCACGACCTCGTCGGGCGAAGACAGAATCCGTACCGCTTCGAAACCCCCTTCCGGGTCGAGCTCTAGAGTGAAGCGAACGTATCCGCTACCCGGCTGGTTCATTAAGTCGGGCCGGTAGAGACGCGCGTAGACTGCGAGCCCAACCTCATCGATATAGGTGTAGACGTCTTCCTGGCTTCGACATGGCACTTCGCGAGGTCCTTCGATTCGCACGACCAGCGGATGCCCGCCGAAACAAATGCGATCCAGCCCTTCGAAAGCAGGATGAGGTCCCGTCGCCAAGAACGACGCCTGGAGCGCCGACGCGAACGCCGGGGAACTCGACTGCTTGACCACCATCTCCCCGATAATCCCATCGTCATCGACGCTAACGCTTGCGAGTCCCCACTCCCCCAGCGGAATCGTTGAGTCCTTAGCCAGATGATCTGAGATCCGCATCGCGAGCAGAGTGGGCTGATCTGTTTCCTCTGCTTGCTTCGCACAAAGCGCTTCGAAGGCGGCCATCTCCTCCACGGTCTCCGCCAGCCGGCGCCTCTCTCCAGAACTGCTCCGACGAGGCGCATCCTCAGCCGCCGGATTCCCAGCGCCCGGCGCACAAGCCGTCGAGAGAATCAAAAATCCCGCGACCAAACCACGTCCAAAGATCTTCCGCTTCAGCTCATTCATCGCCATCTCCGCCCTGGACCGATGCCACACTTCGCCGCCCAGCATACGGTAGACCGAAGGCCAGGACAGGATCCTGCTCTAGGCTAAGATTCCATAACGCGCCCAGTTTTTCCGACCGCGCGCCCAAGAGGAATGAACATGATCGCAACGCCGCCCGAAATCATCGACCTCACGCCTGAAATGAAGGAGCGCCTCGACCGCTTCCGCGACGAACACAAAGGCGAACCCGAAGGCGACGTGGGGACCCAGCTCCTCTTCGAAGACGACAAGATCAAGATCTGGCAGATGATCCTCGAGCCCGGCGAGGCCAGCGACCTCCATCGCCATAACCACGACTACTATCTCGCCATTTCAGAGGGCGACTATGTCGCGGGCGTCGTGCCAGAAGACATCGGCGAGTCTTTCGTGGGCAAGGTTCCCGAAGCGGGTAATACCGTGAGCCTTCCGAAGGGCGCCCTCGAATGGGCCTACAATGTCGGCGAGAAGACCTACCGCGAAATCCTGATCGAGCTCAAGAACACCTAAGACGCCGCGAGGCGAGGCGGCTTAGCAGCGGCTCGTCGCGGTCCGTCGCAGCCCGCCGCGATCAGTAGCCCTCCGACGGATCCACTTGGTAGGCGAGTTCCTCGCCGCGTCGGTATCGCCCCAGGTTCTCAACGAAGCGGTCGAGCAGCCCCGCGTGCGAAACCGGCGAGCTCCAAGAGATATGCGCGGAGAGCCGGACCTTCTCATGACCATAGAGCCAATGGCCTTCGGGCAGCGGCTCAGGATCCACAACGTCGAGCGTCGCGAGCGCCGGCCCGCCCGAACCATCGAGCGCTCGAAGAAGCGCTTCCTGATCGACGAGTCCGCCCCGCGCGATATTCACGAGATGCGCCTCCGGCTTCATCGCCGCGAACGCCGCGTCGTTCATCAGATGTCGTGTGGCAGGGGTCTCCGGCGCCGCGACCACAACATGGTCCGCGTCCGCAAGCAGCTCCGCGAGATCCGTCCGGATCTCGACGGCCGGAATCGGGCTCTCCGCCGCGGTGCGGCGCAGCGCCGCCACCTTCATCCCGAAAGGCAGAGCCCGCTCCGCAATCGCCTGCGCAATCCCACCGAAGCCCACCAGCGCGAGCCTTCGGCCCGAAAGCGTTCCGAGATCGGCCGTATTCCACCGCTCGGGCGCCGCCGAGAGCCAGGTCTGGGGAAGCTGCTTCTCTGCCGCAAGCAGAACCGCCATCACCCATTCCGAAATCGCCGTCGCACTCGCGCCCCGAGAACAGGTCAGCGTCGCATCGCCTAACATCTCAAAAGGAAAGCCATTCACGCCCGTACCGTAGGCATGCACCCAGTGGACTCCCCGCGCGATCGCGTCCGCCACGTTCGGCGTCCCCCAAGGCAAGGTCAGCAGAACTTTCGGCAGCTCTTCCCCAGGCAATTCCCCTTCGGGCGGAAGCTGAACGATCTCGACATCCGGAAACGCCTCGCGAACCGGCCCCATCAGCTCAAGAGGCATATGGACAGCAATCCGACTTCCGTCTCGCGCACCCTTCATTCTGAGGCCAACCCTTCCGCCAAGATCTTCTCCACAAGCAGCGTCCTCTGCACCTGATTCGTCGCCGCGGTCCGCGGCAGCGCGTCCAGAACCGCAAGTCGGCGCGGCTTCTTAAACCCCGCAAGACGCCCCTCACAATGCGCCTGCAGCGAGTCGAGACCGACGGTCGCTCCCGCAGAAGGAACGACGGCTGCGCATAACACCTCGCCCCAGCCCGGATCAGGAAGCCCGACGATCGCGATATCTTCCACGCCCGGAAAATCACGCAGCACGCCCTCTACCTCGCTCGGCGAGACACTCTCGCCTCCCGTCCGCAGAATTTCCTTCTTGCGACCGACGATTGAGAAATAGCCCTCGTCGTCCTGCGCTCCCATATCCCCCATCGCGAACCAGCCGTCCTTCAACACGGCGGCCGTTCCCTCTGGATCATCAAAATAGCCGTCCATCAGGTACGGGCTGCGCACCTCGATTTCGCCGTCCTCCGCGAGACGCACATCGACGTTATTCGAAGCGATCCCGACCGCACCCGGCTTCCTCAAGATATCGAGGTCCATCAGCGACATCGCCGACCCCACTTCAGTGGATCCATAAAAAATCCGCACGCAGGCCTCAGGGAAGCTGGCCTTGATCTCGCGGATGAGTTCGATCGGCGTCGCAGAAGTGCCCGTATCAATCTGTCGCAAGCTCGAGATATCAAACCGCGAAGGATCCGAGTCGACGATGCGCTTCCAAATCAGGGGCAGCGCATTCACCCGGGTCGCCCGACGTCGCTCAATCGCCTCCAACAAAGCATCAGCCGTCGCCGCCGTATAGACAATTTCGCCGCGGGTCTGCCAAGCCGCCATCGCGAGCGTAAACGCCGCCATATGAAAAAGCGGGAAGGAGCAAACCGTTCGCTCAGGCTCGTCGAGGAACACGCCCTGAAAGCCGCGCAACCAATTCGCGCGATGAGACAAGACGACACCCTTGGGTCGCCCCGTGCTTCCACTCGTAAAGAAAATCACGTGCGGATCCGTCTCACGCAGCGCCGGCTCCTCGATGCTCGCCGGCGGGTCCGGTAGTCCCGTCGAGTCGAGAATCAGCCGACCCTCCTCTTTCGCATCGCGAGCCGCGCTCGCTCGACCCGCTTCTCCCACCGGAAGCAGAGCCCAGCGATCGATCCCGCCGCGCTCCGCAACTTCCGCGGCACCCTCCGCATGATCCGTATCCGCGACCAGGATCGTCGCGCGGGCAAGCGCGGCGACCTCTCCGGCTTCCGCTGCCCCGAGTCGCGCATTCAGCGGCGCAAAGACGGCACCGAGCTTGGCCAGCGCCACAAAAAGGGGCAGCACCTCGATCGACGTATCGGACCACCCGGCCACGCGGTCGCCATGACCGATCCCGAGCTGGGTTCGCAAGGCGTGGGCCAGTCGATTCGCATCGCGCTCGAGCTCCGCGTAGGTGAGCGTCTGCGTTCCGACCGTCGCGGCGGGGCGCCCAGGGACGGTCTCCGCCGCGCGGCGCAGAATATCCCCGACCAGAAGTTCACCGCCGATTCTCATCTTTCGCCCTGCCCCTTGCCTTGAGTCATTTCGCAGAATACCATTCTCGGTATGGAGAACAAGATTCCTCAGACCACTTCGGTGGCTCGGCGAACCGTCGCCCGAAGCCTCGAGGCGCGCCGCGCCGCGGCAGAGGACGAGATCGAGCGCCTGATCCAAGGCGCCTTCACGGTCATCGAGCGGACAGGCGTGCTCGACCCGAAGGTCTCCGCGATCCTCGCTGAGGCAGGGCTCTCCAACCAGGCGTTTTACCGACATTTTCGAGGCAAGCACGAGCTTCTCGTCGCGGTTCTGGATGACGGCATCCGCAAGCTCGCGGCCTACCTCTCTCACCGCATGGCAGAACGTGCCCCCGCCGAAGCGGTTCGAGCGTGGGTCCGCGGCATGGCCGCCCAGGCCCAGGATCCCTCCGGGGCCTCCGCCACACGCCCCTTCGCCCTCGCCCGCGGCCGGCTCGCTGAACGCTTTCCGGAAGAGGTCGCTGCTTCGGAAGACCAGCTGACCGCGCTTTTGCGCGACGCCCTCGAAGCCGCTCGCGCCACCGGCGAGATGCCCGCGGTGGCGCCCAAAGTCGAAGCCGAGTCCCTTTATCACCTGATCATGGGCTGGGTCCAGGCTCGGCTTGTTGAAGAACGCATTCCCGAAGCCGATGAAGTCGACCGGCTCGAAGCCTTTGTGATGGCCGGGCTCCGCCGCCCTGCCAGTTCGTAAGAAAACGAAAGGAGACGGTCCATGCCCGATGCGCCGACCGCGAAAATTGAAAGAGAAGTCATGTGGACCGGGATCGGTGGCCAGGGCGTCCAGCTCGCCGCGAAGATCCTCGCGCTGGCCGCGACCTACGATGGACGCGAAGTGATGTCGCTCGGGACCTACGGCGGCACGATGCGCGGCGGCAATACCGACGCGACGATTGTGATCGCCGATGGCCAAATCACCTCTCCCCCGATGGTCTCCCATGCTTGGTCCGCCTTGATCGTACACCCCCGATATTTTGAGCCCATCCGCCCGAAACTGCGCGCCGGAGGCCTCGTGTTAGTCGATGGTGATCATCTCGACGAACCACTCCCCGAAACACCTTCGGAGCTCGTCTCGATCCCCGCGACAACGATCGCCCGAGAAGCGGACGCTCCGAAGGCCGCCGCGCTCGTGATGCTCGGCGCGTTTGCCCAGACCACCGGAATCGTTTCGGCGGAAGCGCTCGACAAGGCCTTGGCCGAGGCGCTCCCGAGCTACCGCATTCAGTTCCTTGAAACCAACCAACGTGCGATTTCGGCCGGCTTCGCAGCGCTTCCCGCGCTCGCTTCGCCCGCCTGGAAGAAGGAGGCTGCATGAGCCGCTCTGCGCCACGAGGCACCGTCGTCATCGACACCGAACGCTGTAAGGGCTGCGAACTCTGCATTCCGGCCTGCCCGCCGAACGTGCTCCACATGTCGAAGAACCGAAACGACTCGGGCTATTTGCTGCCGGTTCTCACCGAGGGCTGCACCGGATGCAGCGCCTGCTTGATGGTCTGCCCCGACTTCTGCTTCGAGGTCTACCAATTCGACGACGAAGGGCGCGCGACCCAACAGGAGGCGCCGCAATGAGCGCAGCAACCGACAGCTCCAAAACCCCGGTTATAAAATCCAAGCGACGCCTCATGGAAGGCTCGGAAGCGATCGCCGAATCCGCAATCGCCGCAGGATGCCGCTTCTTCTCGGGCTACCCTATGACGCCGTTCACGGAGGTCCTCGAGGGATTCGCAAAGCTGCTTCCCGAGCATGGCGGACATTGCATCAACTCCGAAAGCGAGCTTGAAGCGATCGGGCAGGCCTGGGGCGCCGCGGCGACCGGTGCCCGCGCCGCGACCGGATCGACGGGACAGGGCCTCTCTCTGATGCAGGAGTCGATGTCTGAAATCACCCGAGCGGAAATCCCGATCGTGATTTTCAACATGGCTCGGGGACAGAGCGACTACTACCAGGCCACCCGCGGCGGCGGTCATGGCGATTACCGCCATATCGTCCTCGCGCCGCAGAGTGTGGGTGAAGCGGTGGAGATCACGCAGCTCGCCTTTCACCTGGCGGACAAATGGCGCCATCCCGTCGTGATCTACGGCGACTACCTGATCGGCCACACGGCGGAAGCCGTCGAGATCAAGACGATCGACTTTACCGAGAGCGAAGGCGCTCTCCCGGAGAAAGACTGGGCCGTCGATGGCAGCCTGGGCGGAACCGGCGAGTCACGCAACCTGAACCCCATCGGCATGAAGAAGGGCTCAAAGGGCATCGAGCCCAACAGCTACTGGCAAGCACTCGCCGACAAGGAAGACCGAATCGCCGAGGCCGAAAAACGCTTCGAAGTCGAGGACGCCGAGGACGCCGAGCTCTTGATCGTCGCCTTCGGAACACTCGCCCGCTTCGCGCGGGCTGCGATTCGAGATCTCCGCGCCGAGGGCATCAAGGTCGGCCTCTTCCGACCCATCAGCCTCTGGCCCTTCCCGAGCGAAGCCCTCCAGGGAGCCGCCAAGGGCTGCCAACGTGTGGCGGTCTTGGAACAGAACGCCGGTCAAATGATCGATGACGTGCAGCTCTCGCTGTTAGGCTCGGTCCCAGTCGTTCCCATCGGCGGAATCTCCACGGATCCCGCCGGTTTTGGTATCGGGGCCCTCCTCGATAGCGACCTCATCGCCGCGCGCGCGCGCGATGCCCATCAAGGTAAACCCGTTCCGAGAGGAGTCGTCGGATGAGCAGTCACGATACGACGGAAAAGAATCTAGATCCCCTGCGCGTGATCCCCACGGATACCGCGCCGACCCGCGGCTGCCACAAGAAGGGCGATTTTCAGCCTGCCCTCACCCTCATGGGCGAGCATGATCTTTGTCCCGGATGCGGGGAGCCTGTTGCGCTGCGCCAGATCCTCGACTCGATCGAAGGCATGGGCCTTGCCCAAAAAGCCGTCGGCGTGATCGGCATCGGCTGTTACACCGCGCTCACGAGTCTGATGGACATCGACCTGATCCAGGCCCTCCACGGACGCGCCCCCTCGGTCGCCACCGGCGCAAAGCGCATGCAGCCCGACAATCTCTACTTCACGCTCCAGGGCGACGGCGACATGGTGAACGAAGGCCTCCAGGAAGTGATTCACACGGCGGCGCGCGGCGAGAACGTCACGTGCATCCTGCTCAACAACGGCGTCTTCGGCGAAACCGACGGCCATATGACCGCCACCACCGTCCTCGGGCAGCGCACCAAGAACTCCATCGAAGGCCGCGACGCGGGACAACACGGTTATCCGATCCTGATCGGCGACCTGCTGAGCCGCCTCGAAGGAACGGCCTACGCCGCCCGCGCCTCGGTCCATGATGCCAAGGGCGTCCACCGCGCTCGCCGCTTCATCGACCGAGCCTTCGACTCGCAGATGAAGGGCCAAGGCTTTTCCTTCGTCGAAATCCTCACCATGTGCCCGACGGGCTGGTTCATCCCGACCGCAGAAGGTCCCGGCTACCTCGACGAAGAGTTAGGTGCGGTCCATGAAGTGGGCGAACTCAAGAAGGACGGGGTGTTGATCGAGCAGGGCTAAAACGCCGGCCAACATAGCGCCGGCTCATTCTTCAGGGTTTTCCCCTCGAGCGATCGCGCGCTCCTCGGCCCAATTCTTTTTGATCGCCTCGATTCGCTTTTCTGCGTTCTTGGCAGGCCCCCCTTTGCCGCGAACCGAGAAGAGCCGTACCAAGAGTTCCCGCGCTTCGGTCTCCCGACCGACCGCGAGGGACGCTTCGGCCATCCGTCCCATCAGCTCCACGTTCGCAGGCATCATCTTCAGCGCCTCTGCCACCATCGGGTAACCCATCGCCGCCTTCTCCCCCTCGGCGACATAGCTCATTCCGTGCATAGCCAGCGTCTCCGGAGTTGATGGATCGAGTTCATGGCTACGCTTGAACGCTTTGCGCGCGGCTTCGAAAAACGCAGTCCGCTCATCGCCTAGGGGAGTTTGCCGCGCACGCTCATCCAGAAACTCGGCGTAGTCCAACTGATTCAGCGCATTCTCCGAATCGAGTTCGATGGCTCGATCAAAAGCGACCTGTCCTTCTTCGAAGCGCTCCTGGTATTTCAGAGAATCCCCCAACCCAACATGCGCCCGCGCGTTGTTCGGATCTCCCGCAATCGCAAACCGGTAGGCTTGTTCTGCCTTTTCGAGATCACCCTTTCGGAACGTTAAGCCGGCAAGGTGAAATGCAGTCTCTGCCTGAGACAGGCTTCGCACGCTCGGCTCCGTCTCATCGAAGTCGAGGGATTCGACGGGAACGGCGATCACACGCAGCTTTCGCCGCTCAAGAATCCTCTGAATATTCCGGCTCGCCGAGTCCGTCGTTTCTCCAAATGCGGATTCGAACGCGACATGTGGCACAACCCCTTGGTCGGTCTGCGAGAGATACTCGGCGATCTCTTCGCTCACAGGCGTTCCCGTCGATTCCCGGTCAAGGAAGAGGTAGTGCACCAGCGCCCAGGACTCGGGGTAAAGCATAAAAGCATCCCGGCCCTTCAGATCGTCATAGGACTTCGCTGCGATGACTCGGCGAAGCGGAACCCATTTCACGTTTTCGAAAGCAGCGAGGTTCGAGCGAGGGAAAGCCCCAAGCGCAATTTGATCCTCGCCATAACTCCTCGCCGTACTCAGGAACTCGGCGAATCCTTCGTCGTACCAAATTGGATATCGCCTTGTCGCCGCATTCCGAAGAACGAAATGGACGTATTCATGCAAGATCACCTCAGAGGCCGGGATCGTGCTCGAGTAGTCCGCTAAGAGAATCGTGTTATCCCGCATCGACTCCACAAAAACACCCGCGGTGTCCGGAGGACCGTATTTCTTATACTCGGACTTTCGAGCAAAGGCGTAGATCCGAGTCGGCACGACTGCAGAAACCGCAGGCGCATTCGTCGTCGCGTAAATCAGCGCGTGAAAGCGCTCAAGCTCGAGAGCGAGCGCCTTCGTTTCCTCGGGGCTCATCGTCGAGAAAATTTCGAATTGAGCGCTCTTCACCATCACGGCGGGCGTCTCGTGCATCGGCTTGGCACAGCCCGCAAGCGCGACCAGCCCAGTCAGCGCAATCATCTTCCAGCAACTAGAATTCCGCCGAGCCCGCATCACACTCACTCCCGTTCACCGCCGGCGACTGCCAACGACTGAGCCTCAAGGACGGGAGCGATGCTGAACTCTCCTACAGAACCAGCGCCTCGATCTCCGCCACAGCCGGATGATAGTCGTCTTTCATCCACACGCACGTTATGCCGAGGGCTTCCGCGGCCTTGACATTGCCCTCAAAGTCATCGACGAAGAGCGTCCGCGCCGGCGCGACGCCACCCAACCGCTCAAGCGCGATTTCGAAAATCCTGGGATCGGGCTTTCGGCAACCGACCTCGCTTGAATCGATGATTTCGTGGCAAATCTCGTCGATCGGAACGGACTCCACCCAGCGCTCCCGAAACTCTTTCGCATTATTCGTCACGATTGCCGTCTTGTGCCCGGCGCTTTTCACGCGGCAGGCAAGATCAACGACTTCGGTCCGCATCCCCCCGCCCTCTCCCATCTTCGTAAAGAGCTCGATGGGATCCGCCTCAAAGCCCTTCGCCTGCGCAAGTTCCATAATGCCCTGCCGGGCCGTCATGAAGTCGACTTCCCCCCGCTCGAGACGATGCCAAGGATGATCCGTATCCCCATCGTAGGGCCCGAAGATCGCGTGAAAAAAGTCATCGCCGTCGACGCCCTTCTCCTTACCCAGAGCCGCAATCGCTGAAAAAGGCGAAGACGAGAAGACGCCTCCGAAATCCCACATCACCGCATCGAATTGAGACACCTGCTTACGACTCCTTCGACCAGAGCGGCTCCGGAATCTCGAACCCAAGGTCGCCGTCCCACGAATTTCGGAAAGTCACTTCATGCGCTGGGCGACGCGGCGCGATGCCCCAGCGTCCCGTCGGGTAGCCGAAGGTGACGCAGGCGCTGAAATGCCAGTCGCCGTCTTCGGGCACACCGAGCACCTTTTTCATTTCTTCGATCTTGAAGAAGAACACGCTCGTCAGCGCACTCCCCACACCTTCGCAGCGCGCCGCGAGCATCGCGTTCCAGATCGCCGGAAAAATCGAACCGCCACTATTATCGAACTGGCAAAAGGCGAAGAGGATCAGCGGGTAAGACTCAAAATTCTCGCCCAGATGGCTCGCAGAGCGATACATCTTCATGAAGCTCTTGCTCTCTTCATCCTCGGGGTCCGCCTCCGCCGCGTCAATTCGATCCTTGTAGATCGACCCCCACAGCACCTCCATGCAGCTCCGATAGATCGGACCGAGCTCCGCCTTCACCTTCGGATCATCGACGAGAAGAAAGCGCCAACCTTGGGTATTCCCCCCCGAAGGCGCGCGGATCGCGGCGTCCAGGATTTTCTTCTGCACGTCGTCCGGGATCGTATCCGGCTTCACGCGGCGCATGGCTCTCGTCGTATACATCGCTTCGTAGGCGTCCATGAACTCATCCTCGGGGCAACCGTCGCGGGCGGCCCGCCGCGCGGCGCCTTGATTGACGCCTTCGCGATCCGAGGTCACGATAACAACTGCGCACTCGGCGGCCAGCCGCCCCGGAGCGCCCCAATCGGAGAACCTGCATGCATTCCGCGCCTACGCACCAACCAAATTCGAACAACGCACCCACGGATCCACGCCCGCCGCAAAGACACTTCGAACGCCTGCGCGGGGGCGCCGTCGCGATCGCGGCAATGATCGCATTGGTCCTGTCCGCCTGCGCCTCGGGCCCGAACGACCGATCCGAGGCGGCTCGGTCCGTTTCCGCAGTCTCTTCCGAGGTTGCGACGTCCGAACTCACGGCCGGCTGGAATGATTTCCTGGGCGGGCTCGCAGGCGGCCGCCAAGCGCTAGAGAACCCCGCCTTCTTCCCACCCGAGCCGACCGATCGCAACCTCGCCGAGGGCTACCGCTATCTCCTTGGCCATCTTGCCCGCATCATCGAAGCCCAGACCGAACGCGACCCGCGCTTCCCCTATTTTCAGCGCTCCGTCCGGATGCTCTCGAAATGGACCATCGATAATCCCGACACGCTCTACCTCTCCGCTTCGATCGATGCGGAAGGCCTCTACCAGGTGCGCGGGCGCGCGCGGGACACGACGCAGTGGCGTTCGGGAGAGCGCGGTCGGCGCGGCCCCCATGCGCCTCGCGTTGCGATCTTCCAAACCACGACGGCGCTCGTTGGGCAGACCGGAAAGCTTGAAGAGATGGCGGCCTGTCGAAACCAAACCCTCGATTCCATCGAACAGTTTGAACTCGACCTCGATGCCGAAGGGCGTTTCGAGATTCTGATCGGGGCCGAGCGGCCGGCGGATTATGACGGCCATTTTCTCGTCTCCCGTAAGGAAATGCCCTGCGTCGCACGAGACGGAACCACCACGCGCCAGATCCGAGACGCGGCGCTGCTGAATGTCCGCGAAATCTTTTCAGACTGGGCCAACGAAGAAGCGCTTGAACTCGAGATCGTTCGCCTCGACCAGCTCGGTGCGCCGCGACCGCCGCGCACCTCCGCCGAAATGGGGCATCACCTCAGCGAAATCGGCCGCCTCGTCTCGAACCAGATTCAGTTCTGGAATCTCCTTCATGAGTTCGGACTCGAGGTCGCCGGGGACCGCAACGGCGATGGCCGTCTCGCCTCCCCGCGCAATGATCTCAACCCCGCAGCGCCCCCCTTCATCGCCGGCGGCACAGCGGGCGCGCGGCAGCTTTATTCCGCAGGGGTCTTCGAACTCCCCGAAGACGAAGCGCTGATCGTGAAGGTCCTTGCGCCCCTCGAGCCCTATTATGTCGGCTTCCAACTCGCGAATCTCTGGGGCGAATCCCTCGACCAGCGCAATTACGTGAGCAGCCAAACCGGAACCCAGAACTCCGTGGCCGCAGACGGCGCCCGCTACTACATCATCGCCGCAAAGGATCCGGGGACGCCGGGCTGGCTCGATACGACGGGACTCCCAAAAGTCGCGATGTCCATGCGCTTCATCTACCGCGGCGAGCCAGGCGCCTCGGATTTGCCGACGATTGAAACCACCGTCGCGAAGATTGACCGCGTTCGGGATTTCCTCCCCGCCGACACTCCACGCATCTCTCCCGCAGAACGGCGCGGCCAGGTCGACGTGCGGCAAAGGCATATTCAGCGACGCTGGCGGCAATACTGATGGCTTTTGGATGCAGGTTGCCCGGGGCTCCCGTGCCCGTTGGCTGAATCCGGCCCTCTGCGCCGCAGCAACCGAGAAAACGCTTTTCAGACCGAGTTCTGCATGAGAAGCTGACGGGCTATTGGATGCAGTCGCCTGGCCCCCGTATTCCCCTGGGGCTGCAGCGCGACCACTCCACTCTTGAGCATTTCGCTCGAAGGAAATCCCGCATGCTCGCCCGCCGCCCACGCCTGCTCACGGTGCCCATCGCCCTCGCGATCTTCAGCCTCTGCTGGTCGATCACGAGCGCACCGACCCCCGCCGCGGCGCAAACCGATTTCATTGCCTTCGAAAGCGGGCCCGTGCGCCCGATCGCACTCTCTCCTGACGGCACCCGACTCTTCATCGCCAACGCTTCGGAAGCCCACCTGGAAGTCTGGGACCTCACTCCGACAAGCGGCCCAGAGCCCCTCGGCTCGATTCCCGTCGGCCTCGAACCCGTCGCCGTCCTCCCCCTCGATAGCGACACCGTCTGGGTCGTGAATCATCTCTCCGATAGCGTGAGCATCGTCAGCGTCGCCGCCGGCCGAGTCACCCGCACCCTCCTCGTCGGCGATGAACCCCGGGACATCGTTGTCGCAGATCCCCCCGGCGCCGTCGGCCCCCGTGTTTTCATCTCCACCGCCCATCGCGGCCAACACCGCGAAGATCCTTCAATCGCCGCGGTCCCCGGCGCAGGCGATCCCCAGCTCACTACCCCGGGCGTCGGCCGCGCCGATGTCTGGGTCTTTGATCCCGCGAATCTCGGCGCAACCCTCGGCGGCACGCCCCTCGAAATCCTGAGCTTCTTCGCCGACACGCCCCGCGCCCTCGCAACCAGTCCCGATGGCAGCCATGTTTTCGTCGCCGCCTTCAACTCCGGCAACCAAACCACCGTCGTCAGTGAAGGCATCGTCTGCGACGGATTCACCTCCGCCGGCCCCTGTCCCGGCGATGGCGTAACCGTGCCAGGCGGCCTCGCGGGAGGCTTCGTCCCGGGAGGGAATCCGGGACCTGACGATGACCATGAAGGGGTCGCTGCGCCCGAGGTCGGCTTGATCGTGAAATGGAATGGCGCAGCCAGCCAGTTTCAGGACGAAGATGGGCGCAACTGGACCAATGGCGTGCGCTTCACTCTGCCGGACCGCGACGTCTTCGCCATCGATGTCAACACGCTGAACGAGACGGCAACGCATTCGAGTGTCGGCACAACGCTCTTCAACATGATCACCAACCCCGTCACGGGAAAGCTCTACGTCAGCAATACCGAATCCGGCAATCTCACCCGGTTCGAAGGCCCGGGCAATCACGGCGGCAGCACAGTCCAAGGCAACCTGGCACAGAGTCGAATCACGGTCATAGACACCCCGAGCTCGGGCGCCTCTCCCGTCACCCCGCGCCACCTCAACAAACATATCAACTACGCCGTCACGCCCGCCCCCGCCGGCGTGAAGGATCATTCCCTCGCCATTCCCACGGACATGGCGATCAGCCCCGACGGCAACACCCTCTACATCGCGGCCTTTGGTTCGAGCAAGATCGGCGTCTTCAACACAACGGCCCTCGAAGACGATTCATTCACCCCGAACGCGGCAAGTCATCTCAGCGTGACCGGCGGCGGCCCGGGTGGCCTAACGCTTTCAAACGATGGCAGCCGGCTCTACGTGTACACTCGATTCGATAACGCCTTTTCGGTCCTCGATACAGGAAGCGGCGCGGAGCTCTTCCATCTTCCTTTGCCGAACGCGGAACCGAGCGAGATCGTTGCGGGCCGGCCTTTCCTTTACGATGCATTTTCGACCTCCAGTAACGGCGAAGCCTCCTGCGCGAGCTGCCATATTTTCGGCGATATGGATCATCTCGCTTGGGACCTCGGCAATCCCGACGATGAAGTCACCTCAAGCCCGATGCAAATCAATCTCATCGACTTGATCCCCTTCATCCAGCCGCCGCCGGTTCAGAACGGAGGCGCCGGAATTAACGCCTTTCATCCCATGAAGGGACCGATGACCACGCAGACCCTCAAGGGCATGATCAACAGCGGTCCCATGCATTGGCGCGGCGATCGGTCGAATGGCGTCTTCGGCACGAGCGCTTTCGACACCGAGCTTTCCTTTAATAACTTCGCAGTCGCGTTCTCCGGCCTCCTTGGGAACACCACGGATCCCAGCGAACCCGAGATGCAGGTTTTCACGGATTTCGCGCTCCGGCTCACGCTCCCCCCCAATCCCGTTCGCGCGCTCGACAACACGCTCAATGCGGACGAACAGGCGGGCCATGATTTCTACTTTGGACCACGCCTCTCCGACGGCGTCTCAATCACGAACCCCGGTTCGTCTTTCGGCGAGACCTGCAACGGCTGCCACGAAGTCAACGCCTTCGGCGGCCGCTTCGGCACCGACACCCGCGGCAGCTTCGAAGCCGAGACCCAGACCATGAAGGTCGCGCACCTCCGGAACATGGTTCAGAAAATCGGCATGTTCGGCACACCCCAAACGGATTTCGAATCCCCCGGCGACAATTCCTTTCAAGGCGACCAGATCCGCGGCTTCGGATTCCTCCACGACGGCAGCACAGATACCCTCTTCCGCTTCTTCAACGCCGTCGTCTTTTCAGGACAGAACGATCCGAATACGGGATTCCTGAACGACAACCAGAAGCGCCAGATGGAAGACTTCATGCTCGCCTTCGAAAACGACCTGGCGCCAATCGTCGGTCAGCAAGTCACCCTCACCAGCACGAACGCCGCCGTCGCCGACCCCCGCATCAACCTTCTCTTCATTCGCGCCAACACCTCCTTCGTCTCCGCCGTCTTGGGCGGCAGCGTGACGGAATGCGACCTCATCGCGAAAGGAACGGTCGCCGGCGAGAGCATCGGTTGGCTCTATCTCGGCGCCGCGGGGGCGGGCGCTTTTGGCGCTTCCGACGGCACTACAACAAGCCTCACGGCAATCCGCGCCCTCGCGGCAGAGACGGACATCACCTTCACCTGCGTGCCCCCTGGATCGGGCACCCGGATGGCGCTGAACCAAGACCGCGATCTCCATCTCGACAATAACGATAATTGCCCAGGCGTCCCGAACGATGATCAGCTGAACGAAGATGGTGACGCGCTCGGCGATGCCTGCGACCCAACGCCGGTTCCAGAACCGGGGATGATCGTCATGTTGTTGGCCGGGCTGGCCTTCTTGCGATCTGCCTCGGCTAGACGGAAAAGCACCCTCGCCTAACTTCGGAGACGCCGACGGCCTAGGCCCCTTTCGCGTTTCGGCGAATCGCGCGCCCGCAGTCTTCAACGCTCGGACATTGGCATCGCGTCACGGATCGCAACACGGCTTTCATCGACTCCGCCTCCGCGATCCGCTGATCCAGCTCTCGCATCTTCTTTGAAGTCAGCGCTCGCCAACGCGTCCCCGGCGGCGTCTGACGATCGAAGCCCGACAGCAGCTTCCGAATCTCAGCGACGGTAAACCCCGCCGCCTTGGCCACGTGAATCAGCGCGAGCGCATCGATCACAGATTCATCGTACACACGCCTGCCGTTCCGACGCAGCGCCTTGCGCAACAAGCCTTCCCGCTCGTGTGCACTTCAAGTGGGATACTTCGAGGACTGAGCGAGGAACTAGACCGGGGTGCCATCTGGACACGCTGGTGACGTCCTCACCCTCTCTTCGAAGGAGTCCTCTTTGCACCCTGAAAACGATTTAGCGGAAGCCCGCATGCGTCCCACCGCCGCCTGCATTCTCCCTAAGAATGAAATGGACGAGCGCCTCAGTTGGATTCGCACGCGCATCTTGCCCCATGCCCTTCGAACACAAGGTCGGGCGGACGGGCTGCGAGTCGACTTCGCCGACGCGCCCAAGATCCGCGGCCTCTTGGATCAACTCATCAAGCTCGAGGCCGACTGCTGCTCGCAGATGAGGCTCAAGCGCATCCCTGGCGAATTTGCCGGCGAACTCAGCCTTGAGATTCGAGGCGTCGACCCGAGCGATCCGGTCTTCACGAAACTGGCTGGAGGATCTGCACAAGGGGAAGACGGGAGAATCGCGAAGCGTTCGAAAGCAGCCGCCTACTCGGTCGGCCTCGGATCTGCGGCGGGCTTTTTCGTTTGCTGCGTCTTGGCTCAGCTATTGATCTGGGCGCTCGGCGGAGTCGCTGTCCCGATGCTGTTGCTCGACCAACCCGCGGTCATCGGCGCGACGAGCGTCCTCGTCGCGCTTCTGATTTGGTACCGGCTACGTCGCAACGACTGAGGCGACTAAAGCGGAGGCGGAGGCGGCCGAGGCGGCTCGGAACAGGCGGGCGACTAAAAAAGGTCGCCCTGCCCGCCCGACTTCTTGCCACGCTTCTTGGCGGAAGCTTTCTTCTTAGCTGATTTTTTCGCGGTCGCTTTCGCAGAAGCCGTCTTCGCGCTCGCCTTCGGGCTCTTGGCCGACGCGGTCTCCGAAGCCGCCGCTTTCGCGCCTGCCTCGATCGCCGCTTTCGCCTTCGCTGAAGCCTTCTCGTCGATCACGAACTTGATCTTGCCGATCGGCTTCGGCGCCATGCGAGCACCGCGCGCGGTAGCGGCCGTCATCTCCAGGGTCTTGAGGTCGAAGTCCGCCTTCTTGAGGCGCTGGCGCTTCGCCGGAACGAAGTCCATATCGACCTTCCCCGTCTCTCCTGCCGGGAGTAGGTAGTCGACGCGCCCGCCCTTATCCTTGATCAGCCGGTACTCGCGATTCCGAATGAACTTCTCGATCTTGATCTTCTTCGCGAAGGCCATCTTCTTCTTATCGCGGTAGATCACCGTAAACTCAACGCCCAACTCAGGATCAAAGAGCTCCGCATAGATGAGCGGACCCGTGAAGAAGACTTTCTGCGGCGAACTCATCACCCGGTAAGTTCCGTCCTTCGCGATCGCCAGAATATTGTCGAATTCCGACACCGTCATCTTGAACAGATCGCCGCGCACTTCGGTCCCGAAGAAGCTCGACTTCTTATCGTACGAGAGACGCAGGTTCTGGCGCGCAACCGCCTTCTTGTCGACGGCCTCGATCTTCTGGATCTTCGTGCGCCGCGGATACTGAGCACCGTACTTCGCGATCATCCCCTCGAGATAGGCGATCGTCGTCTTGACCATATTCTTGAGCTGGCGCTCGATGGCCTTGATCTTCTTATCGATGTCCTCGATCTCTTTGCGGTTCTTCTCAATATCGTACGCCGAGATCCGCCGGATCCGAACCTCAAGCAGGCGCGTCACATCTTCGTCGACCATAGGACGCACAAAGAGGCGCTTGAACTTCTGCATCCCGTCCCAGACGGCTTTGCGAACGGCCTCGGAGGTCTTCTTGTTCTCGATATTCTTGTAGACACGCTTCTCGACGAAGATCTGCTCGAGGGTGAGCCAATGCTTGCGATCGATCAGCTGCTCGCGGTCGTATTCGAGCTCGCGCTTCAGCTGCTCTTTTAGGCCCGCCGTGAGTTCGTGGGTGATCTCCGTGACCGTCATCTGGATCGGCTTGCGATCCTTAATCACGACCAGGTTCGATGAGACCGAGACAGAACAATCTGTGTATGCGTAGAGCTGCGGAATCACTTCCTTCGCGTCGGAGCCCCGCGCAATCGACAGATCAATCTCGACCTTATCCGTCGTAAAATCGTCGATCGACGAGATTTTGACGCGGCCCTTGCCGACCGCGGACTCGATCGAAGCGATCAGCCCCTCCGTCGTCGTGCCGAAGGGAAGCTCGCGAACCACCACGGTCTTGCGATCCTGGGATTCGATCTTGGCGCGAACCTCAACCTTGCCCGCGCCGTCTTCGTAGTTCGACACATCCATCAGCCCGCCTTGCGGGAAATCCGGATAGAGCTTGAACTTCTTCTTCTGCAGAACGTCGATCTGCGCCTGCCAGATCTCGGGCAGGTTATGCGGCAGGATCTTCGTCGCCATACCGACGGCGATCCCCTCGGCGCCGGTCATGAGCACAACGGGCAGCTTCGAAGGAAGCAGGACCGGCTCTTCGTTCCGACCATCGTAAGAAGGCACCATCTCGGTCAGCGCCGGATGGAACATCGTATCGAGGGCAAGCTGCGTAAGCCGACACTCGATATAGCGCGGCGCCGCCGCGGAATGGCCCGTCAGGAGATTCCCGAAATTCCCCTGCCGCTCGATGAAATAGTCCTTGTTCGCGAGGACCACGAGGGCATCGCCGATCGAAGCATCACCATGGGGATGCAGCTTCATCGTATCGCCCATAACATTGGCGACCTTATGGAAGCGCCCATCGTTCATCTTGAAGAGGGTATGCAGAATGCGGCGCTGCACAGGCTTCAAGCCGTCGCGCAAATCCGGAATCGCGCGATCCAGAATGAAGTAGCTCGCATACTCGACGAAGTGGTCCTTCATCAAGGATTCGAGTTGGCTCATCGTTTTTCTCCGGTTCGATGCCGCGCCTCAAAGGAGCGGCGAATGCTTCGCGGGGGGCTCAGCTTTTCTACAGCACATCCGTGACGAGGTTGTCGACGATGAACTCTTTGCGCGCGGGGGTGTTCTTGCCCATGAAGAAATCGAGGCTCTTCGTGACTTCGCCCATCGAGCCGACACTCACGCGAACAAGGCGCATACCCTCGCCAATGAACTGGCCGAATTCCTTCGGGCTGATCTCACCGAGGCCCTTAAAGCGCGTAACTTCAGGACCCTTCACGGCCTGCAATGCGTCGTCGCGCTCCGCCTCCGTGTAGCAGTACCGCGTCTCTTTCTTGTTGCGCACGCGGAAGAGCGGTGTCTCCAAGATATAGACATGTCCCTTCAACACGAGCTCTTCGAAATAGCGCAGGAAAAAGGTCAGCAGCAAATTGCGGATATGCATCCCGTCCACGTCCGCATCCGTTGCGATCACAACCTTGTTGTACCGCAGCCCTTCCATGCTCTCTTCGATGCCGAGCGCGCGCATGATGTTATAGAGCTCTTCGTTCTTATAGATCGCGTCGCGCTTCAGCCCGTAGCAATTAAGCGGCTTCCCCTTCAGCGAGTAGATCGCCTGGGTAAACACATCCCGCGTCGGGACCATCACGCCGGCTGCCGAATCGCCCTCGGTCAAGAACAGCGTCGTATCCTCACGCTTCTTCGCCTTCGGATCGTCATAGTGAAACTTGCAATCCGTGAGCTTCGGAATCCGAATGGCGACTTTCTTTGCCCGGTCCCGCGCTTCTTTCTTGATCGACGAGAGTTCTTTTCGAATCTTCTCGTTCAGCGCGATCTTCTCAAGCATGATCTTCGCGTCGTTCGAATTCTCATGCAGCCAGCGAACGACCTTCTCTTTCACCGCCGGCACAAGCCAACTCCGCACATCTGCCGAACCGAGCTTATTCTTCGTCTGGCTCTCAAAGACTGGGTCCTGAAGCTTCACAGCGATCGCGGCCACGATCCCGTCGCGCACGTCTTCGCCCGCATAGGACTTCTTGGCGTATTCATTCACGCCCTTCAGAAGTCCTTCGCGGAATGCACTCTGATGCGAGCCGCCATCGTTCGTGTACTGCCCGTTCACGAAGGAGAAATAGGACTCGCCGTAGGCGTTGCCATGGGTGAAGGCGAACTCGAAACGGTCGCCTTCCGAATGCGCGATCTCGTAGAGCGGCTCAGCGTCACCAAACTCATCTTTGAGGAGGTCCTTCAGGCCATTCCGACTCTGATAGGTCTCTTTGTTGTACTGAAGCTTGAGGCCGCTGTTGAGATAGGCGTAGTAGCGGAGCCGATGCTCAATGAAGTCTTCCTGGAAGGTGTACTTCCCAAAAATGTCTTCATCGGGCGTGAAGCGGATATAGGTTCCGTTCTCTTCGGAGCTCTTGCCGCCTTTCTCCTTGATCAGCTTGCCGCGAACGAAATTCGCCTGCTTGAATTTTCCGTCGCGTACCGAACGCACTTCGAAATCCGAAGAGAGCGCGTTCACCGCCTTCGTACCGACGCCATTCAGGCCGACTGAAAACTGGAAGACATCGTCGTTGTATTTGCCGCCGGTATTGATTTGGCTCACGCAGTCGACAACTTTGCCGAGGGGAATACCGCGTCCGTAGTCGCGGACCTCAACCGTCGCGCCGTCGCGCGCGATTTCGATCTTCTTGCCTTCGCCCATGATGAATTCATCGATCGAGTTATCGACGACTTCTTTCAGCATGACGTAGATGCCGTCGACCGGCGTCGAGCCATCGCCGAGGCGGCCGATATACATGCCCGTGCGGAGCCGGATATGTTCGAGAGCGTCGAGGGATTGGATCGCCTTCTCGTCGTAGGCGACCTTCTTCTTTCCGCCGCCGGCCGCAGCCGCCTTCTTACCCGCCGCCTTCTTTTGGGCGGACGTCTTCGCGCTTGCCTTCGCTGCCATATCAGGAAAGTCCGTCTCGAATCACATGCTTTTGGGGGGTGGCGCGTAGAGTGGGCCATTCGCCGCGATCGTCAAGCAGTGAATCCGCGGCAACACGAGATGGTTGGCTCCGGCGGCCTGGGTCGAATGGGACTTTAAACCCACACTTCGCAACACTCAAGCCTTCGGAAGCCGCGTGACGCGAGCCGGCACACGCGGCATGCTGCGGGTTCAGCTGCCCATCGACCGAGAGGAATCTGCCGTGTCCGAAGCACTCGCGCCCCTGGCCCATACCGAAGACGCGATGACCCAGGCGTGGTCTGCGCTCGGTCGGGCTGGCGGGTGGTTCTCCGGCTCCTCCCGGATCGCGCTCGCCGAGATCGCCCGCGAAGCCAAGGCGTGTGATTTTTGCAACGCACGCAAAGCCGCGATCTCACCCTACGCCGTCGAGGGCCGCCACGCCCTCACGGATCCCGCGGCCGTCGAAACGCTCGGCATGCCGCTCATCGACGCGGTCCACCGCATCGCGACCGACCCCGGCCGCCTGAGCCAACAATGGTTCGACGAACTCGCCGCCGCGGGCGTCGCCTCAGAGGAACTCGTCGAAGCCACCTCGATCGTCGGCCTCGTCCGCATCTCGGACTCCCTTTCCAGGGCACTCGGCCAGCCCCTTCGTGCGCTCCCTGCAGCTGAATCCGGTGAGCCGCTCCGCCAGAGCGTCGGAGGAACCACACTCGAACGAGGCTGGGTCCCAATGGTCGATCCCGGAAAGGCCGAAGGCTTCACGGCGAAAATGTACGAAAACCTCGAAGCCACCACAGGATTCGTATTCAACGTCGCTCGCGCGCTCACCTCGGTTCCCGAAGCGCTGCGCGATTTCTTCTCGGCCTTCCTGCCCAACTACACCACCCATGGCCCCGTGCGCGACGGCGGACTCAACCGCATGCAGGTCGAACTCTTGGCTTCCACGACATCCGCCTGGAACGATTGCTTCTATTGAACGGTTTCCCATGCGGGCCTGCTCCGTGCGAGCAGCCAAGAAGCGGGCGAAGACGTCGATATCCGAATCGCGATCGGTCAAGCGGAGAGCGAGGATGGCGGCGTCCCCTTCGGTGCGCATTTGCGGCGTTATGCGGTTGCGATTCTCGATTCCGGTTTCGACGTCGATGCAGCCCGTAAAATCTGCATCGACTCGCTCGGCGAGTCCGCGACGGCACAAGCCGCCTCCATCGTCGCCAGCTTCGACGGCATCAATCGCGTTGCCGATGCGACGGGCATTCGCCTCGACGCGGAAAGCGCCGGCGCCACTAAAATCATTGAAGAGCTTGAATTCGAACGCCTCAGCGGCGCGCGCACCTGATCCACAATCAGCGCGGCCCCGGCCTCCGCCCCAGCCAGAGCCAGACCGGCGAAACGTGTTAGTTCAGAGTTCGATCCTGAGCGGTCCAGAACGAACGCGGCGCGGAGAAGACAAGAATCCGACGGTTCGTCCGCACCGAGACCAAAGTATCTTGCGCAGAGACCGACTCGAGCTTCTCTTTGATCCGAAAATTGGTGCTCACAAAGCTCACGCCGTCGGGCGCAAGGCCGAGCGCCCGGCGATTCGTCGCAACGATCCCTGCCGCCGCTCCGACCCGAAGCGCCTCCGCTGATTCCTGAGGAGAGAAGCGCTCCTCAATCCAGCCGGACGCGCCCACGAAGCCCAGAGCTCGCCGACCCGTCACGACTAACGCGATCCGATCCTCAATCAGGCCGACCTCAGGAATCCCTTCTTGGATCCGGTAGCGGGTTTCCTGAAAATCGATGCCCGGCGCGATCCCCAATGCGCGGCGATCGGTCAGCAGGAGTCCCACGCGACCGCGACTCTCGCTGAAATAGACCTTCTCGCCGATTTCGAGCCGAAGCCGCGATCGGCGCCCCGAGAGCGCGTCGAAAGCGAAGACGTCCCGGTCGTCGATCTCAATCGCGATCACGTCGATCCGCTCGACCTCGTCGGGGAGCAGCGAAACCTGAGCCGCTGCCGGAACCGGAACGCCCACCATCGCCGTCCCAGCGACAAGCAGAAAGACCACCGCGGCTAAAATCGCGCGGGCCTTTTCGGGCATTTCTCGCTGGCCTGGTTCCAACCGGCAATTTCGAATCGACATCTGCGGCCTCCTTCGGGAAGTGCAACTCGTCCGATCCGCCGGCGCAAGGCGAGATCGCTCCGTCGGCGAACAAGCTCGCCTGAAGCGGAGAGCGCCCGCGTGCCCGAGGGGCAACTCGGCGTGAACGGCGGGGCGCAAGGCCGCGCGCCGACTCAAAATGAGGTATTTAACCGGCCCATGGATCCGCTCTATATCAGCCCCCAAAACGAAGGCGTAAAGCCTGCGGCGCCCGGAGAATTCCCGCCGGTCAAGATCGGCCCGATCCTCGGCGATCCGCCGGTCGTGCTCGCTCCGATGGCCGGGATTACGAATGCGCCTTTCAGGCGGCTCTGCCGCGGATTCGGCGCGGGGCTCTTCGTTTCGGAAATGATTACAGCGCGGGCGCTGGTCGAGCGGAACGAAAAGACGATGCGGCTCGCGGAATTCGATCCCGACGAAAGCCCGCGCAGCCTTCAGCTCTACGGCGTGGATCCGCATTACGTCGGCGAGTCGGTCAAACAGCTGGTCGGCGAAGACCGCATTGACCATCTCGATATGAATTTCGGCTGCCCCGTTCGCAAGGTGACCCGCCGCGGCGGCGGCGCTGCCATCCCTGCGAAGCCGCGCCTGCTCGAGAATATTGTGCGCGCCGCGGTCAAGGCCGCCGGCGATATCCCCGTCACGATCAAGTTCCGTATGGGGATCGAAGATAACTGGATGACCTTCATTGAGACCGGCCGAATCGCCGAAGCCGAAGGCTGCAGTGCCGTCGCCCTCCACGCTCGGACCGCTGCCCAACTCTACGACGGCGAGGCCGACTGGAACGCGATCGGTGAGCTCAAGCAGGCCGTGACTTCGATTCCCGTCTTCGGGAACGGCGATATCTGGGAAGCTTGGGACGCTTTGCGCATGATGCGGCAAACGGGATGCGACGGCGTGGTCGTGGGACGCGGATGCCTCGGGCGGCCCTGGCTGTTCCGAGATCTCGCTGCGGTCTTCGCGGGCAAGGAGCCCGACAACCCGCCGCGCTTTGGCGAGGTCATGGACACGATGCGCGAGCATGCGCGGCTGCTTTCAGAATGGGCCGGGGAATTCCACGGGATCCGCGGCTTCCGCAAGCACGCCACGTGGTACACGAAGGGCTTCCCCGGCAGCACGAAGCTCCGAGAAAAGCTCATTCGGATCGATACCCTCGCCGAACTCGATGAAGTCCTCACCCAGGGCGACCGCGACCTCTATTTCCCGCCCGTCGCGATGCGCGCCAAGCGCGGAAAAAAGGGCGGAACCCAGAAAGTCGTCCTACCCCACGACTTCCGGAACAATCTCGAAGACGCGACGCCCCCAGCCGCCGAAGAACCCGGCGACGGAGGCTGATCCTCTTTGTAAGCAGCTCAGCCGCTCATCTGCTAAGCCGCTGCCGCTCAGCCCGGAAATCAGAGAAAGGCTCAGCCCTTCTTTTCGTCGACCGTGAAGTTCTTGTCGCGAAGTTTCGCGAGCAGGTCATCGATCGTGCCGCCGTTCAGCACTTCCGAAAATTGTGAGCGGTAGTTCGAGACGAGCGAGATCCCCTCGATCACGACATCGATGATGCGCCACTGATCATTTCGATTGCGCAGGCGATAGGAAATCTCCGCCTGGTCGAACTGGCCGCCAATGATCCGCGTCTTGATCGACACATCGTTTCGGGGCTCAAGCTGCGCTGCGTAGACTTCGACTTCTTCCTGCTCGTAGCGGTCGAGGCGCGTGCCGTACGTGCGGGAAAGATGCTTCTTAAACTGGCGAACGAACTCGCCGCGCTTTTCCTTATCGAGCTTCCGCCAGTTCTTCGCAAGCACCAGCTTCGACATCGTCGTGAAGTCGAAGATCTCGTAGGCGATACCCTCGATCTCGGCGATGCGCGTCTCCGCCGGCTCTCCCTGTCGGGCCAGCACGGCGACGATCTTATCCGCCGTCGCATCGATCAGCGCGCGAGGCTCTGCCGTAATCGTCGGATCATCCTCAGACCAGGCCGGCGAAGCCGCCGCCACCAGAGCGATCGCCACGAACAGGGACATCGCTGTGGCGCCAGAAAACGCCGTGGCGGAGAGGAAAGACCGGGCCCGCGCGGGTGCCGAGAAAAGATTCTTAGAGATCATTGTAGTCCTCCTCTTCATCATCATCGTCATACTCTTCTTCTTCGTCATCGTAGAAGTAGAGATCTTCGTCATCGACCACGGGCGAATCCGTCTGGTCGAGCACCTGCGCCCTGCGGCTCTGCAGGTAGGCGTTCCGCACGAAGACGTAATAGTCGAAAGCGTCCTTTTTGCTTTCCTCGAGTTCCTCAAGGTAAATCGCACGCAGGTTGAGCAGGTCCAGCCCGCGCATGCCGATTGAGGCACCTGTCGTCTCGAATCCGTTCAGTCCGACCACGTCAAACCAGAAAAGATTGTAATACGCATACGCGGACGCCGTGGAATCGACGATATCCCCCACACCTGACCTTAATGTGTACGGGCCCAAAAGCGGCACCATCAAATAGGGCCCAGCGGGGACACCCCATACCCCGAGGGTCTGCCCGAAATCCTCGTCGTTATCGGGAATTCCGGCCATCGAGGCGACATCGATCACCCCGCCCAACCCGAAGGTGCTGTTCGCGATCAGGCGCGCCAAATCCTCGAGGGCCCCTTCGGGCTTCCCCTGCAGGACGCTATTCGCGAAGACGATCGGCTGATTCAGATTATTGAAGAAATTATCGATTCCGGTCTGAACCGCGTGGGGGAGAATGAAATCCCAAGCCTTCGCGACGGGCTCGAGGGCATATTGATCGAGGGTCTCGTTGAACGCGAAGATCTTCCGATTCATCGGCTCGAGCGGATCAGGCCGCTCCACCGTCGCACATCCCGAAAGCCCAACCAACGCCGTCGCGGTGAGCGCTAGGCCCGCCGTCCAAGATCTATTCCCGCGCACGCTTTCCAAATCCGATCCCCTGTGCGCGTTCATCCCTGCGCCTCTCAACTTCAATTCGTTAGTCCGAAACGCCCGCATTATGCACGAACTGCCCGATCAGCTTATCGATCGAAAGCGCACTTTCGGTGAACGAGAATTCCTCGCCATCCTGAAGCGATTCATCCTCGGCGCCGAGCTCAACCGCAATAAACTGATCTCCGAGCAGACCCGACGTCCGGATCGCAGCGGAGGAATCAATCGAGAGCGCCACGTCCTTGTCGACCTCAAGCGAGACCACCGCGCGCAAATCCTCGTCGAGCACGATCCCAGAAACCGTTCCGACCTTAACGCCCGCGACCTTGATGGGCGCGCGAACCGAAAGTCCCCCGATATCGTCGAAGGTCGCGCTCAGACTCACGCTTTCCTTTGCGCTGAAATCGAGGCCACCGACCTGGAGCGACAAATAGGCGAGAGAGCCTATTCCGAGCAGAACAAAAAGTCCCACGATCAAATCACGCGTCGCGTTCCCTTGCATACTGATTTCCTTCCGAAGCCCTTATGGCCTCATACGCCCCAAAGCGCCGTAATCATATAATCGCTGACGAGGATGCAGACCGAAGCCGTCACCACCGTCGAAGTCGTCGCCCGCGCCACGCCCGCCGCATCCGGCGCGCAGGAATGTCCCTTGTAGGTTGCAACCAGCCCGAGCAGCATCCCGAACACCAGACTCTTGAGCAGACTCTGCCCCACGTCATCTGTGAACCGAACGGCGTTTTCAAGGCCCGCGATATACACCCCGCCGTCGAGCCCCTGAATCGTCACGCCGACCGTATACGCCCCCGCGATCGCGAGCGTGATAAAAAGTCCGTTCAACAAGGGCATCGCCAGAGTCAGCGCCAGCGCCCGTGGCATCGCCACGAAATGCTCCGGATCGATCGCCATCATGCGAAGCCCATCGAGCTGCTCCGTCGACTTCATCGCGCCGATCTCGGCCGTAATCGCCGACCCCGCCCGCCCCGTCACGAGCAGTCCCGTAAGCACAGGCCCAAGCTCACGCACAAGAGAAAGCCCAACAACCGCGCCCAGGCCCTCCGCCGCGCCAAAGCGCGAAAGCGTCGTGTAGAGCTGAAGCCCGAGCACCATGCCGACCGTAAAGCCCGACAAACAAATCAGCGCAACGGAAAGCACGCCCGCGTCGTAGAGCGCGCGCAGAAAAAAACCAAACCGCGTCGGCGGACGCACCATCGAAAGCACGACCTTGCCGCCAAAATTCGCGATCCGGCCAAGCCCTTCCACGAGGTCCGTCGTTTTCGCACCGACCGCTCGAATCAGACCGGTCATGCCTTGCCCCCTTCGCGAATCTGCCCGAGCCGCGCCAGAAACGCCTGCCCGTCTTCTCCCAGAAACTCGGTCACACCCGTATCGGAACTACTCGCGAGCTCCTCCGGCGTTCCCGTCACGCAGCCGCCATCGCGAAGCAGGATCATCTGATCCGCCATGCGAAGCGACGACGCCATATGATGCGAGGTCACGACGATTGTTAGGCCAAGCTTCTTATTCAGATCCACCAACAAATCTTCAATCCGCGTCACGTTCAGAGGATCCAGTCCCGAGAAAGGCTCGTCGCAGAGCAGAATCTCCGGTTCCATCACGATCGCCCGAGCGAAAGCCACGCGGCGAAGCATGCCTCCCGAAAGCTCGCGTGGAAGGAGCCCCTCGACGCCCTCCAGCCCGACCGCGGAAAGCACCTCAAGCACCCGCGCAGAGATCTCCGCGGTCGACTTCTTCGTATGCTCCCGAAGCGGCAGGCCGACGTTCTCCATCACCGTCATCGAATCGAGCAGGGCGCCGTTCTGGAAGAGCATGCCGATCTCTTTGCGGATCCCGCCGAGCTCGCGCTCAGTGAGCGATGCAATCGAATGCCCAGCCACGCGGATTTCACCGGAGTCGGGCTGCTGCAGACCGCCAATCATGCGGAGGAGCGTGCTTTTCCCGGTCCCGCTGCCTCCGAGCAGAAGGTGAATCCCGCCCTTGCGCAAGCGGCATCCGAGCCCGTCATAGACTTTGCGCACGCCGAAGGTCAAATCGACATCACGCACTTCGATGAAAGCAGCATCCTCGGCCCCAGCGCCTGAGGCGTCTGTGCGTGTTTCGGACGAACCCGACGTCGTCACTCTTACTCCTCTATTCCACGATGCTCAGATTCGGCCTACGTTAACGCATCGGCCCGAAAAACGTCCATCGAGGAGGCAAGATGCGCTTTGGATTTTCGCTGCGCCTGATGGGTGCCGCCGCCAACAGAAACGTTCTGCGAAAAGCAGCAGAAAGCGCCGAAGCCGCCGGCCTCGACACAATTTGGGTCCCAGATCACATCGCGATCCCACCCGATGACACAGAAGGCTCCGACGGCCGCTACCTCGACTCCATCGCTTCCCTCGCTTGGCTCGCCGCCGCGACCGAAAACATCCATCTCGGCACCGCCGTCCTGATCCTCCCCTACCGCCCGCCGCTCCCCACCGCCAAAGGCCTCGCCACCATCCAGGAGCTCTCGGGCGAACGCCTCGAAATCGGCGTCGGCGTCGGCTGGATGGACGCCGAATTCCGCGCCCTCGGCGTCGACCGCCACGCGCGCGGCCGACTGACCGACGAAGCCCTCGATTTTTTCAATGCGGCCTTCGACGCCGAAGACGATGTCGTCGAGCGGAATGGCCAGCCTTTCGTCTTCCGGCCCCGACCCGCAAAACCCCGAATCTGGGTCGGCGGCGCAGCGCCCCACGCACTCGCTCGCGCCGCGCGCTTCGGCGACGGCTGGCTGCCCATGACCGATGACCCCGGCAAACTCGAAGCCCCGATCGCTGAACTCCGCACGCGCTTCAGCGACGCAGGCCGAGAAGCTCCTGAAGTCGCGGTCTTCGGCGCTCTCGGACATCGCGACGAAAACGAGGATCTCGACCGCCTCAGCGCCCTCGAAGCCCTCGGCGTCACCGAATTCATCCAGGGCGCGCGCTACCAGGACCTCGACGGCTTCCAGCAGGCACTCAGCGCGCTCGTCACGCGCCGCGACGCGTGGCGAGCTGCATCGTAAATCGTGGCAGAGGCCGCACGGCCGTGCTGGTCCCGAAGGTCCCGCAGAGGTCCCTCAGACGCCCCGACGCTCCACGCCCTCGACGTCCAGAGCGGCCTCAAAGCGTCGGCTTGCCCGCCGTCTCGGGCATCAACTCCGCGAGCCGCGCCCGCTGTGCGCCCGTCGCGTCGAAATTTCCGGGGGCAAGCCACTCCTCCAGCGCAGACTTAACACCTGGCCACTCAGCGTCGGTGATGGAGAACCATGCCGTGTCGCGGTTCCGGCCCTTACTC
This sequence comes from Myxococcota bacterium, assembly GCA_045106235.1. GTDB lineage: Bacteria > Myxococcota_A > UBA9160 > UBA9160 > UBA4427 > UBA4427. Next base: position 4,662 of record JBGCEJ010000032.1, on the reverse strand, counting down.
ACCTGATCGTTTCGAAAAATGCCCTCGAAGCGAAAGCCCAAGCGCTCCGCCGCCGCCCGCGACGGCGCGTTCAAGTTGTGACATTTCCATTCGTAGCGACGATATCCCCAATCCTCAAAAACCCGCCGCATCATGAGGTAGAGGGCCTCCGTCGCGATCGGCTTCCTCTGCATCAAGGGCGAAAAGCTGAGATGCCCGACCTCGATCGAACCCTGCTCGGGAAACACCCGCAAGAAAGCCGCCACGCCGACCGCCGCATTCGTCGCGCCGTCCACGACCGCAAAAAACACTGGGTCATCGCCCCCTTCGCCGGCCCGAACCCACTCCGCATAAGACTCGACCGTCTCGAATGGACCGTAAGCGAGGTAGGTCCAATTGCGTCGCGTCTCCTCCTGCGCGTACGCCGCATGCAAAGCCGCCGCATGCGCCGACGCCTCGAGCGGCTCCAACCGACAGCGTTCGCCCCGCATCACTTCCCGCGAAGGCCGCTTCGCCCCGCGCCAATCCTTAACCCGCGCACCAATGGGCTGGCCCCATTCGTTCGACTCCGATTCATCCGCCACGGATCTCCTTTCAACAGAACGCCGACACAGCCTCTCTACAGGCTGACATCCGGCATTTGACACATCGCACGGGCGCGCGGAACTTCTACACAGGAAAGAACGTCGGCCCATTCTCGCCGATCATGAAGTCGAGGCAACCCAATGACCGAAAAGCGCGACGCCGAACGCTACCTGTTGATTTCCGGCGACTGTCACGCCGGGCCACCCCTCCCCGGCTTCGCGCCCTACTTCGACCCCGAATACCGCGAAGAGTTCGATCGTTATTGGCGCGCGCGCCCATCCGCGGCCGCACTCGAATCCGCTGCCCAAGGCAACCTCGAAGCCCTCGCCGATTCCCTCGGCCTCTTCATGCAGGCGACGGGCGCGAGCGAAGAAATGGCCCGGTCGTTTTCAGAACGCGCCTTACAACTCACCGCCGGACTCTTCGACTCAAAAGTCCGCAATGCCTGCCTCGACGAAGAAGGCATCGCCGCGGAGATCATCTACTCCGACGGCTTCTGCGAAAACCACCCACCCTTTAGCGATGGCCAAGACCAGACCGGCGCCCTCTTCAGCGCCCGCAAACCCTTCCCCTTCGAAACCCGCCTCGCCGGCGCCCGCGCCTATAACCGCTGGCTCGCCGATTTCTGCGCCGAGACGCCAGAGCGCCGCGCTGGCGTCATCCTACTTCCGCCAGCGCATAACATCGAAGCCCTCGTCGAAGAAATGACCCGCGCACGAGAATCCGGCCTCCGCGGCGGCGTCCTCGTCCCGCCCCTCGACCTCGGCCTCCCGGGCTACCACGATCCTCACTACGCGCCACTCTGGTCCGCTGCGGAAGACCTCGACCTGCCCGTCTCCGTCCACGGCGGCGATGCCCGGGCCGCCGATGGCCACGACGTTTATGGCTCAGTCGAACCCCTCGCGTCTTTCCTGCATTTCACCGAATCCACCTTCCTCGATCGACGCCCGCTCTGGCATTTCATCTGGGGCGGCGTCTTCGATCGCCATCCGAAGCTGCGCCTCGTCTTCGCCGAAGCCCTCGCGCATTGGGTCCCCCAAGAACTCACCCGACTCGACGAGATGTACGACATGTGGAACTCGAAACTCATCCGCGAAAAGATGAAAAAGCGCCCCGGCGACTATTGGCGCGACCAATGCGCCATCACCGCCACCTTCGCCTCCCGCGGCGAAGTCGAAATGCGCGACCAGATCGGCGTCGACAATTTCTTATGGGGCTCAGACTACCCTCATCCCGAAGGCACCTGGCCCTACACCGAAACCTGTCTACAGCACGCCTTCCACGGCATCCCCGAAGACGAAACCCGCCGCATGCTCGGAAGCAACGCCCTCGACTTCTACGCCTTCGACGAAGCCGCCCTCCGCCGCATCGCCAACGAAATCGGGCCCCGAGCAGATAAAGTGATTCACCCGCCCGAGGCCCGACCTACAGATTATGTCGGCATGGGTCTGCGTTAGGCCACGCTCGCCGCCTCCCACGCGCCTCCCACGCACCCGCCGCCGCGCGAGCGCTCGCGCTAAAGCACGTCTGACATCAGCTTATTCACCAACTCAGCGAAACCCGCCGGATCCTCCAGCTGCCCGCCCTCGGCCAGCACAGCCTGTCCGAGCAACAGCTTCGCCGAATCCGCAATCTTCGGATCCGTCGGATTCTTCTCGAAGCGCTTCCCCAGCCGCTCCACCACGTCGTGGTTCGGGTTCAACTCCAGAATCGGCTTTCGATCGGGAATCTCCTGCCCCGCCTGCCGAAGCATCGCCTCAAGCTGCGGCGACAAATCCCCGTCCTCAAGAACAAGACAGGAAGCCGAAGTCTTCAGCCGACTCGAAAGCCGCACTTCCTTCACCTGGTCCTCAACCGCGGTATTCATCGCCGCCAGCAGATCGCCCAGGTTCTCTTCCTTCTTCTCGAGATCTTCCTTGGCCTTCTCCTTGTCCTCGTCCGTCCCGAGTTCAACCTCACCATGACCGATACTCTTGAAGCTCTTGCCCTTGTACTCGTTCGGGCCCTGCCCCACCCAAACCTCATCCACCGGATCCGTCAGAAAGAGCACCTCGATGCCCTTCTCCTTGAACGCCTCAAGATGCGGCGAGCGACGCAACACATCGAGCTTCGGCCCCGCGATGTAGTACACGGACTCCTGATCCTCCGGCATCCGCTCCACATACTCAGCGAGGGAGGTCAGCTTATTCTCGTCCTCCGTCGAGGGCGCGAGCACCAGATCAAAAACGCGGTCCCGCTTCTCTTCGAAATCAAGCAGCCCTTCCTTGATCACCGGCCCAAACTCGACCCAGAACGTTTCGTACTGTTCCCGATCGTCCTTCGCGAGCTTCTTCAGCTGATCCGCAACCTTCTTGACCAAGTGCTTCCGAATCGTCTTGATCTGCCGATCCTGCTGCAGCATCTCCCGCGAAACATTCAGCGAAAGATCTTCCGCATCCACCACCCCGCGCACAAAACGCAGCCACTCCGGCAGCAGCTCGCGGCATTCATCCATAATGAACACACGCCTAACATAAAGCTGAACCCCGTTATGCAGCCGTTCGCGATGATAGAGATCAAAAGGCGCCTTGGACGGGATATAGAGCAGAGCCCGCGCCTCGAACGTCCCCTCGATCGACGTACTCACCCGCAGCATAGGATCCTGAAAGTCGTGGGTGATATGCTTGTAGAACTCGTTGAACTCGTCGGCCTCGACCTCGCTCTCCGGCCGCGTCCAAATCGCCTTCATCGAGTTCAGCGCCTCTTCCACCTCGCGCGTAACCGGCCCACTCTCGGCCGCCGCCTTCTCGGCCTCGTCCGCATCCTCGGCGACCGGCGGCGCATCCGCGATCACCGTCAGCTTGATCGGATACCCAACGAAATCCGAGTACTTCTTCACGATATTCCGCAGGATGTACTCATCCGCGAAATCGGAAATCCCCGCCTCGCCGTCCACGTCCTTCAGCGTGAGAACAATCGTCGTCCCCGCCGCATCCCGAGCGCCATCTTCGAGGCTGTACTCCCCCGCGCCCTGCGAAATCCAGCGCGTCGCCTTGTCCTCGCCGGCTCGCCGACTGGTCACCTCGACTTCGCTCGCCACCATAAAGCTCGCGTAGAACCCGACCCCGAACTGCCCAATCAAGTCCGGCGAAACGTCGCCGCCCTCGCTGGCCCCTTCATTGTTCTTCAGGAACTCCAGCGTCCCAGAGCGCGCAATCGTCCCCAGATGCTCCACGATCTCCTCGCGGTTCATCCCGATCCCGTTATCCGAAATCGTCAGCTTCCGACCCGGCCCATCCGCCACCAGCTGAATCTCAAGCTCACCCTCCGCCGCCAGCTCCTGGTTCGAAAGCGACTCGAAGCGCCGCCGATCCAATGCGTCCGACGCATTCGAGATCAACTCGCGGAGGAAAACCTCCTTGTTCGAGTAAAGGGAGTGGATCATCAAGTCGAGCAGCTTTTGCGTCTCAGCCTGAAAAGCATGGGTTTCCATCAGATGTGCTCCTGAAGAGTCAAAAAGTCGAAATAGGATCGAGGCGCAGTGCCTAATTTGCTGGGCGACGCCGTTCCCGCAGAGCCGAATGACCCGGTGGCAACCATCTGCCCTCCGCGTCCGCGATCATCCCTGCGCGAGATCGCGCAATCCTGCGCACCGAGCCGACCAGTTCAAGCCACGCCCAAGCAGAAAATCCATACACCCCAGGATCACATCCCCAGCAAACCCCACGGGGAGTGTAATCCACGATCGCCACAGCGAGTCGCCGAGACACACGCAGCACGATCCCTGGAACGGAACCTCTCCCAAGGCACATCAAGCTCCGAGGCGAAACCGAAATCCCGCAGCCTGGCACCTAGCCAGCCCCCACCACCAGAAGTCCCCAAAGTGCTCGGGCCTCAACGCCCAACCTCAGACAAATCCAAAGCGTGAACTCACGGCAACACACCAACCTGCAGTGATATGTAATAACACGGCAGACTGTGGGCCGATCCAATCACGCCCATCCACCCGAGCGCGACCTGAGCCGCCCCTCCACTCACACCATCCAAGGCAGCTGTATTTTTCGCCGCCACACCAACACAAGAACCCGTGATACCGTACGCAGGTTACTAACTAGTTAT